>CAKORX010000001.1 GCA_934101645.1 uncultured Bacilli bacterium
ATGGCAAAAGATACTGATTTTGGTAAGAAATGGATGTTTGCTATAGCAATGTGTTTAAAAAAAGGTCATCATTTAAACATTATTCATAATTTAGATAGACCATTTAATGAGATGATGCTTGGGCTTGAAAGTTGGATACCTATTTATATGACAGGTCAAATATCTCCATATTATTTAAATAGTGTAAAAAATAATGTTTATAATCATTTAAACTATGTATCTGGGGTAACTGCTTTAACTGGAGAATGTATAAAAGGCTATCATAACAAAGGAATGTACTATTTAACGACAAATAAAAACGAAGTTAAATATTATAAAGAAAAATGTGATTTACTATTAAAAAAAGCTAAACCACTTATGGAAATATATAGAGAAAATAATCAAAATGAGTATGAACTCTTCCTAAAAAATAATGAAAAAGTTATTGGCAATAGAAAAAGGATTTTATCTTCCCTACCATTATTTACGATATCAGATGAACTTTTAAAAAAGATTTTAAAAAGAAATAAAGTGAGCATTTTAGACACCGAAGAAATAGTTAAATATAAAAATAATGAATTAAAATATATGAATAATATATTAAAAAATAATAATGTTAATGATTATATTTATGTTACAAAAGAAAAAGAATTTTCTACTGATATAACTCTTTCATTAGAAAATATGTTTTATGATAATAAAATTAATTACACTTATGATGAATATTTAGAGCATTTAAAACTTACTAAAAAATATGAAAAAGAAAATACTAATTACCATCTTAAATATGAAGAGTTTCAAACATTTAAAAATATAACAACCACAATTATAAATGGTAATTATG
This sequence comes from uncultured Bacilli bacterium, assembly GCA_934101645.1. Classification (GTDB taxonomy): domain Bacteria; phylum Bacillota_I; class Bacilli_A; order RF39; family UBA660; genus UBA6448. The sequence continues at coordinate 824 of CAKORX010000001.1, forward strand.
TGATAATTTCAAAAAGTTCTAATCCTGTAATTCATTTTGTAATAAAATATCCTAAATTAGTCGAAGCCATTGATAATTTTAATCCCCTTGTTAAAGAATAAAAAAATAAAGCTAGAGTTCTAGTTTTATTTTTAGTTTTTACAGTCATTTTCATTATATTTCATAGAATAGTCACCGATTAATATATTTTTATTATTTTTAGTAGTATTACATATTATCATAGTTATATCTTTATTTTTTGACTTATATATTTGAACCAATCCATCTTGTAAAGTTTCTTTTAACTCTAACTTATTAGTAATATGTTTTATACCATCATCAATTGTTTGAAATGCTGTTGATAAATAAGTTTTTAAAGTTATATCTTTATCACTTTCTTTAATATAAAATTCTCCGATGTTACCAGCTAAATAAATACTATTATTATCGGAAGTGTAATATTCATTATATTTAATATCTGTATGTGTTTGCGGTTTTGTAATATAAAAGTCAAAATCATCACTAGAATTTAAATCTTTTTTAATAGTAAATTCCACTGCTACATTAAAAGTTTCGTATTGTCCTTCTTCTTTTTCATAATCAATACTTTTTATAATTCTATAAGTACCTTCTGGTAATTTTCCATAACCTGATTTCCAATTTAGTTCAATTTCATTACTCTCATTTGCAAGAAGGTGTAATGCTGGTAAAATGAAATCAAGTTGAGCATTTATATAATGCCATTTTCCATCTTTTTTTATCTCTATTGTATATGGATAACCGTATTGATAGTTTTTATCACTATTATTAGTTAAAATTAAAGTTGCACCTTCATTTGTTAATGTACCCTCTTTAATAGACAAAGTAACATCACTTTGTGAAATTTTTACATCAGATACATTTCCTATATCTAATTTATTTTTAGAATTTTTGCATCCAGCTACTCCTAAAATCATAATCATACATATTAAAATATTTAATATTTTTTTATTCATTTTTAGTCCTCCATTTCAAAAATATAGCCTCTATTTATATTATACTTTCTTTTCACAAAAATAGAAATAGTAAAAAAAATTAAACTTGTGAATAATTATTAAATATTACTAATATAGAATTTTACAATTTTTTTTAACAGCCATATTAGTTTAAAAATTAATTATTATATTTTGGCTGTGCACACTCTTTTAAATTAATGTTAAGTGACTTTAAGAACTCTTTTAAATATTTATTATCATCATCCGTAGTAAACTTATAACCCATTCCCGAAGTAATAGTATAATTTGAAAAATCTCCCGTAATATATGTATGTAAATTTGCATCTGAACTATGTCTTATAATTTCAATTAAATCAAAATCATATTTACCTTCGATTGAACCCGTATACTCAAGTATATCAAGACAAGTTTCCCACTTTTTACAAGCCTTATATTTAGTATGTAAAACATACTTATTATTTTTGTATACATCTAAAAGTAAAGGAATACACGAAGTACTTTCAGATTCAACCGAAAATAGTAAATCTCCATATGCTAAATCATCAAGAGTTATTTTATTTATATCTACATTTAGATAGTTATAATAGATGTTCTTTTTATTTTCTACTTCATTATATAATTTATCAATGTTTTTATCTTTATCAAAATTTAAAACTTGATGAGCAATTATTTTAGGAAACATTCTTCTTATCGAAGAGGTATATTCATCACCTTCTTTTGGGTAAATAATTTCCTGTAAAATATTATTTTTAAATACTGCTTTTATTGGCATCGAACTTCCCGAAGAAGAAGCTAAAGCACCTCCATATTCTTCATTTTCTATATAAAAACTTCCATCATAAATCCACATATATGCATATTTATATTGACCATCTTTTTCAATACCAAAACCATAATAGCTATAAAATACATTAAAGTCCTCATATTTTACATCAGGATTTTCCTTAAATTCTTTCTTTTTAAGAAAGTCAATTACTTCATCATATAAATAATTTGAATCATTTACTAAATTAACTTTCATTTTGAAATTATAAATTATAAAAAGACTTATAACAATTAAAAATATTATTGAACTTATGATAAATATCTTTTTATTTCTTCTTTTCATTTTTTCTTTATCTTTTATCGAAGTAATAATTGCCTTTTCTTTAGCCTCATCACTATTATCTTTTTCACCATTAATTAACTCTTCGATACTTATATCTAGTTCATAACATATTTTTTTAAATAGTGAAACATCAGGAAAACTAATTCCTCTTTCCCATTTACTTACTGCATTTATACTTACACCCATTTTTTCCGAAAATTCACTTTGTGTCATATTTTTTTCTTTTCTCAAACTTGCAATGAATTTACCAATTTTTTTCTGGTCCATATTATCACTTCCTATAAAAATATTATCATTTTAATAATTATTTTTACACACACTATTGGTTTAATTTTACTATATTTTAATACTTAAGAGTAGCACTATATAAAAAAATACCTCATTTGGTATTAATTCCAAACTAAATTATATTTTAAATTATAAATTCACAAAATTTGCTTTTAGTTTCATTAATTGTAATATCTACTTCATTTATTTGTTTACCATTACTATCAAGTATTTTAACTTTGCCAATGATATCCCCTTTTTTAATGAAATAGTTACTCTATCAATATTTAGTTTACTTTTAAAAGTATTAAAAATTTATTAAAATAAGTTATTTAAATATATCAAAATATTGACTCACATCATAGCTATCTAAATTAGTTGCAATAATAGAGCATTTTAAGACTTTTTCTTCACGTTTTTTAATTATTATTTTATATTTAATACCTTTATCTATTTTCGGAGCATAATAGCAAGCATAATCACTAGAAATATATCCTATATGATTATGATTTTTATCTAATACTTTTATAGCATTTGTATCAAACTTATTATCTAATTCTCTAACAATATATAATTCTTCGTTATCCTTTAATTTATCAACATATTGTTTTCTTTCTGTTAAAGTTATTCCGACCACAGTAATATAACAATTTAAGCTGTTTGCTGTATTTTCCCAATTAGGAACCAAAGTACTATACTTTTTTTCTAACAAATAATAAATATCTCTATCAATAACAACTATATTTTTATCAGGATATAATTCTTTAAAACGTTTCATATTTTGCAAACTTCTGTAATCTAAATTACCCTTAATCTCTATTAATGTTCCATCATTTAAAATCAAATCCGGCACATACATAAAAGACATATATTTATAATCGCAATCATTTTTATCCAAAACAAATCCATCATTTTCATATTTATAATCTATTTGCAAATAATTAAATAAACGTATTATATTTGCTTCCCATGAAGACATAACCTCTTCCTCAATATCATCACGTTTGCCTTTTTTAAATTCTATTTTATGCTCATTAATATTGGTACTACTTTTAGTACTACTTTTATTTATTATTTCTTGAAAATTACATTTTGGAAATCTTGCACAAACAATATATTCACCGAATCTAGCTTTTTTAATTAATAATTTTTTACCACATTTTGGACAATCCATTTTTTCATAAATCACAGGAATATTTTCACTAGTAAATTTACAATTTAAACACTGATATAATTTAGTACCTCTGCTGGTTCTGATAACTTTCATATTTTCATTACATCTAGGACAAAATACATCTTTTAAAATCATATTTTCATCATCAACATGATGAACCTGAGTATTAACATATCTCATAAAACACCTCCATTATTATTTATTATACATTAGTTTTTGGTGTTTTTTATCATTTCATTTAAATTTTTATATAAAATCGGAATTCTGTAATCAAAAACTCCACCTCTAATCGGACTTTTTAATCTTTAAAACCGGACTTTTTTTATTTAATACAGATTTTAATTAGAATACGACATTTTCTTTTCATAATTATTTAAATGTATAAAAATATTTTTTAAATTGATTATAACTTCTTTAATATCTTCTTATAAATTAAATTTTCTTAGTTTGTTTTTTTCAAATTTGTCAATTTTTCTCTAATTCATATTAACATTTTAATATTTAAGAGTAGCAATACATAAAAAAATACCCAATCGGGTATTAATTCCAAACTAAATTATATTTTAAATTTCTTTTAAATAAGTCCCAAAGATTGGCCTTTAATATAGTTTCATTAATTGTAATATCTACTTCATTTATTTGTTTGCCATTACTATCAAGTATTTTAACCTTACCAATGATGTCTCCCTTTTTTACTGGAGCAATTACTTTATCAATATTTAGTTTAAATTGATAATCACTTGGTTTATCACTTACATTTAATAGTTCAATTGCATCATTTACTAATACAACATCAACACTACTTTTTTTACCATTTTGAACTTTTATTTTTCCTAATGAAACATTTTTATCCTTTATTAAGTTTACTTTAAAAGTATTAAAGCCATAATTTAAAAGTTTTACTGTATCACTACTTCTTTTTTCTATTGATTCTTCACCCATTACAACACTTATAAGTCTTAAATTATTTTTTTTAGCTGTAGCAGTTAAACAATAACCCGCATTTTTTGTATATCCTGTCTTAAGTCCATCTACTCCATCATAAAATCGTACTAGTTTATTAGTATTGACAAGCCAAATTTGTGAACCATCTGGTTTAGTTAAATATTCTTCATATACTTTTGTAAAATCAAGAATTTGCTCATGTTTTAAAAGTTCTCTTGCCATAATTGACATGTCATATGCACTAGAATAATGTCCTTCTTCATCAAGACCATGAACATTTGAAAAATGAGTATTTGCTAAATTTAAACTTTCGGCTTTTTTATTCATTGCCTCAATAAAATGTTCTTTTGAACCATAGGTTTTTTCCGCTAAAGCAACAACTGCATCATTTGCCGATGCCATAGCTACGCCTTTAATTAAATCTTTAACTAAATAACTTTCACCAGGATTTAAAAATATTTGGCTTCCTCCCATTGAGGATGCCTCAGTACTAATTTCTATTTTATCATCAAGTCTTAACGAGCCATCATCTATTTTTTCCATTATCAAAATTAAACTCATTATTTTAGTCATTGATGCTGGAGCTAATCGTTCATTTTCATTTTTGTTATATAACACTTTTCCTGTATTTTGATCTATTAGAATTGCACTTTTAGCACCTAATTCCATTTCTACAGCGTTTACATTAGTAAAATAAAATAACAAAAATAAAGTTAATACAAATATAAATATCTTTTTCATAAACACCTCATACTAATTTTTATTATTATCTTTTTGAAAAAATTACTATTTTATTTTGAATTTATTAAAGCATTTGATATAATTTTTATGGAAGGTGATGATATTGAGAAAGAAAAAAGGAAAAGATAAGAAAGATAGCTATAAATCTTCAAAATGGCTACCGATATTTTTTATTATTTTCTTATCTATTTTTGTTGTATTAAGTAATAGTAAACTTGATAACGATTTATGGTATCTTCTTACCGAAGGAAGATATATATTAAAACATGGAATATTTCATGTAGACCCACTATCTATGCACGAAGGCTTAAATGTAGTTGTTCAAAACTGGTTTTCAGCTTCATTTTTATGGATAGTTTATGACTTTTTCGGAGAAATGGGAATACTTGCATTAATTGTATTTTGTAACGCAGTAATATGTATATTAATTTATAAAATATGTTATTTAATAAGTGAAGAAAATAAAATTTTATCTACAATAATTATGTTTATTTGTGATTTAACTTTATTAACTCACTACATTGTATCTAGACCACAAATATTTAGTTATATCACTTTATTATCTCTTATTTATGTTTTAGAACTTTATATACATAAAAAAAATAAAAAGTATTTAATTTGGTTACCAATTATTTCATTTATTCAAATAAATATGCATGCTTCATTATGGATAATGTTATTCTTATTTATTTTATGTTATGTTATTGATTCTATAAAATGTCCTGCTTTAAAACTTCAAGGATACGAGAAAAAGCCATTATTTATTGCTATTCTTATTTCTATACTAGTGGGACTTATTAATCCATATGGATACAAAGCAATAACATTTATATTTGGGTCATTTTCTGATACATATATGAGAATGTTTATTAAAGAATTATTGCCATTTAGTATGAATATTTCTTTATGTAAACATATGGCTATTATAATTTTAGCAATAGGACTTATTTATGTTTATTTCAGAGAAGGAAATATAAGGGTAAGATATATTTGCTTATTCTGTGGAACCATGATTTTAGGGTTTATGGCCTTAAAAGGATTTAGTAATTTTATCTTGGTAGCATTTTTCCCACTTGCATATTTTTTCAAAGACATGATGCCAAAAGACTTAGGATTTATTTTAAAACCTGTTCAAAAAGTAACTAATTATATCTTTATGTTTTTTTCAATTGTAGCTTTCGGAGCATTAGGATTTTTTTATGTAACATCAAAAGAAAATGTTGCCTTATCACATAATGCCGAAGGTGCAATAGATACTTTAGAAAAATATTATAAAGATACGAAAACTGCTAAAGTATATTCTTCATTTAACGATGGAGGATATGTAGAATTTAGAGGCTACAAGGCATATATTGATCCACGTGCTGAATACTTCTTAAAGAAAAATAATGGCAAAGCAGATATTTTCAAAGAGTTCTATGATTTAGAGCATGGTTCATTAGATGTACATAAATTTTTAGAAAAATATAATTTTACTCATTTACTCGTAGCCAACAATGATTATTTATATAGTCATATTGATACTGACATTGATAACTACTTTATTTTATATGAAAATACAGATAAAGGTTATAGATTATATTCTCGTAACGACTTATTTGAAAAAGAAGAAAGAGAAAAAATTATCAAACAATACAATAACGTTGTCGATGAAGCCATGAAAAAAGATTCAAATTAAAATGAATCTTTTTTTAATAGTTTATAATAACCAATATTTTCTTCGTAATAATCAAGTTTCATTTGACCATCTTTAATAACTTTTCCAACGTAACTTTTAGAAACCTTTTTTAATTCAGATATCTCACTAAGAGATAAGTTTTCATTATAATATAGTTCAAATATATTTCTTTGCTTTTCCGTAAACAAACATTTATAAATATTGTAAAGTTCAGAATAATAAATAAAATTTTCCATTATAATAAGTCCTTAAATAAACCATATATATAATTTTCAATATCAAAATTTTCTAAATCAGTCATCTTTTCTCCCAAGCCAATAAACTTAACTGGAATATGTGTACTTTCTTTAATTGCTAAAACTATTCCACCTTTAGCAGTGCTATCAAGTTTAGTTAATACAATACCTGTTATATTAGTTATTTTTTGAAATTCCATAGCTTGCATTATACCATTTTGACCAGTGTTAGAATCAATTACAAGTAATGTTTCATGTGGTGCTCCAGGAATGATTTTTCCTATTACTCTATTTATTTTTTCTAGTTCAGCCATTAAATTTACTTTATTTTGAAGTCTTCCGGCAGTATCTATCAAAACTATATCGTTATTATTTTTAACTGCTTCATTTAAACCATCATATATAACTCCGGCAGGATCAATATTCTCTTTTCCATAAAATGATGTTCCAACTCTTTCTGACCAAAGTTTTAATTGTTCAACCGCACCAGCTCTAAAAGTATCACCTGCAATCATCATAACACTTTTACCCATATTTTTAAATTTATAAGCAAGTTTAGCAATTGTGGTAGTTTTTCCTACACCATTTACACCAACCATAAGTATTACTGTAGGACCTTCGGAAGCATAATTAATTTTATCAGTTAAACTTTCACCCTCAACATAAATTATGAAAAGTTCATCAACTATAACTTCATTTAAATATTTTGTATTTTCAATGTGTTCTTTTTTAACTCTATCTTTTAGTCTATCCATAAAACTAAATACTGTATTTACACCAATATCAGCACTTATTAAAATATTTTCAAGTTCATCAAAATATTCATCACTTACTTTTGTATATTTAATTCCAAGTAAATTTAGCTTGGAAACAAATTCTTTTCGAGTTTTTTCTAGACCTTTATCATATTTTTGAGATTCTTCAGATGCTGAAATACTTTCTTTTTTCGAAGAAAATTTTTCTTTAATTTTGCTAAAAAATGACATTATAACTCCACATTATGATAAATATTTGATACATCCTCAACATCATTAAGCATATTTAAAAGAAGTTCAAATTTTTCTTTATCTTCACCCTCTAAAGTGATTTTTTCTTTAGCAAACATTCCTACTTCGTCATATAAATAATCTACATTTGGAATAATTTTTTCAATTACATCTTTTAACTTATTTTCGTCAGTAGGATTTACAGAGATTGTAATTACTCCATCTTCATCTTCGAAATCTACTGGTTCAATCTCAGCCTCAATTAATTTGTCTAAAACTTCTTCTCCATTATCATATTTAAAAGAAACAACGCCAAGATAATCATAATTATATGCAACTGAATTTGTAACACCTAAGCTTTTATGAACTTTATTAAAAGCTGCTCTTACAAAACCAACTGTACGATTAACATTATCAGTTAAACATTTTATAATAAGTGTTGATGCTCCAGGTCCAAAACCTTCATAAGTTACAACTTCATATTCATCTTGTCCCATGCCTTTTGCTTTATCAATTGCACGATTAATTATATCAGATGGCACTTCATTTTTCTTAGCCTTTTCAATAATTCTTTTTAAAACTATATTTGAATCAGGATCAGGAATACCTTTCTTAGCAGCTAAATAAATTTCTTTAGCAAATGTTGTATAAATTTTTCCTCTTGCAGCACCAGTTTTTTGAATGCTTGCTTTTCTTACTTCGTATGCTCTACCCATAACTTTTCCCTCTTTCATTAAATATTTTTCTTTTTTCAAGAAATGCTAGATATATTATATCAAAAAGATATAAAAAAAAAAACTAATTATGCTTTTCTATAATTAGTTTTCTTGTTATAAAGTTATAAACCATAACAACCGCTGTAGCAAATAATTTTACTATCATTACATCAATGTGCATTTTCGTAGTACCAAAATAAATTAATAATTCATTAATTCCTAAACCTACTACACTAAGAAGAACAAATATAATAACTTCTTTCGGAGTTTGTTTTTTAGCATCAAATACCCATTTTATACTAGCAAAATAATTAAATGTTAATGATATAACAAATGATATTGCGGCACTTATTAATTCATTTAAGCCTATTACTTTTGCTAAAAGAAATAATATACCATAGTCAATAACAAATGCTATGCCACCTACTACACCAAATTTTAAAATTTGATTAATTAACTTTTTCATTTTTCTTCTTTCATTAAGTTCATTAAAATTTCATATTCTTGTTTATGTTTTTTAGCAATTACTCCTAAAATAATACCACAAGCATAAGTCATTAAAGTAAGTAAGAAAAGCATACTAGCTATTATAAATCTTACTGAATGATCACTAACTGCATTCATAACAGGGATTCCTAAAATTAAACTAACTATTAGTAAAAGTGTACCAATTATTCCAAAGAATGCCATTGGTCTATATTCTTTAAATAAAGTAGCAATAGTTTTTAGTACTTTAAATCCATCTTTATATGTATTAAGTTTAGATACACTACCCTCAGGTCTATCTTTATAATTAACTGGAACTTCTACTAAATGATAATTTTTATCAACAGCATGAATAGTCATCTCAGTTTCAATTTCAAATCCTTTTGATAAAACTGGGAATCCCTTAACAAAATCATAACTAAATGCACGATATCCAGTCATTATATCTTTTACATTATTGTGAAATAATTTGTTAATAAAAAATCTTACCATTTTATTTCCTAAATTGTGAAATGGTCTTTTATTTTCAGTAAAATATGTAGAAGATAATCTATCCCCTATAACCATATCAGCTTTTTTAGCAAGAATTAAATCACACATTTCACGAGCATTTTCAGCAGGGTAAGTATCATCACCATCTATCATGATATAACACTCAGCATCAATGTCTCTAAACATTGAACGAATAACATTTCCCTTTCCTTGTTTATATTCATAAACAACTGTTGCTCCAGCTTTTCTAGCTATTTCGTCTGTATGATCGCTAGAATTATTATCATACACGTAAATTGTAGCTTCAGGTAATGCTTTTTTATAATCTTTGACAACCTTAGCTACTGTCTTTGATTCATTATAACAAGGAATCAAAACTGCAATTTTATCCATAATACCTTCCTTCTTACCTATAGTGTACCATTTTAAAATACTTAAATCAACAAAAAACGCATCACTTATTGATGCATTTTAAGACGCATTAGTAATAAAATCCGCATTTTCTTCGAAATAATTATCTGGAATGCATGAGCCTCTTCCTTCTACGGGAGAACTATCATCACAGCCAATATCAGTTTTTTCTTCATCATCTTCGTTTATGTCAGTTTCATCAACATAAGTACTTGCATCAATTATGTTATAATCATCTACATTTATTTTATTTTCGTTTCTATAGTCTTCTTCATCATTAAATGCAGGATAACCATCCATAGTATAAACAGAATCTGTTTCTTTATCATATAAAATATAATCAATGTAGTTTCTCCATAAATAAGTATATGCAAAATTAGGATATTTTAAATCATCTATTTGTAAATATTTTCCTTTTTCTAAAAAAGTACCATTAATTACTTGATTCGGTTCATAAGTTGTTTCACCAGTTCTGCAAACTGGGTTGCTCGTATCATAACAAGTGTATATATTTTTAAAACTTATATAAAATGTTATATTATCACCACTTTTGTCATATGTACAACTCGTAGAATTTATATAATTTGCACCATATGTGTTTTCACTAGAGTCAGTTTCAAAACAACTTCCATCTTTATTAACCATAATTGTAACTTTATTTTTTACACTAACTCCATTAGCTTTGCCAGTGTATTCAATTTGATACATTAAATCTTTACGTAATAAATAATCAAAATTTTCATTACTATATTTGTATAAATCCTTCTTTTTAGGCTTTACCTCTTCTTTTTCTTTGCATCCGCTTAAAGAAAAAATTAGTAAAAATGCACACAATGTTTTAATTAACCTTTTCATAATACTTCCAAATTTATTTATTATTTAATTCAAATTCATAAGCATCTTTGCACATGTCTTCAATATTTTTTTCAGCATGCCATCCTAAAAATTTATTTGCATATTCACAAGATGCATAGCAAGTAGCAATATCTCCAGGTCTTCTTCCTGTAATTTTATAGTTTACTTTAACACCATTCACTTTTTCAAAAGTTTTAACCATTTCAAGTACACTTACACCTTTTCCTGTGCCCAAGTTACATATAACAAGTCCAGGATTGTCACAAATTTTTTCTAATGCTTTAACATGTCCTTTTGCAAGGTCAACAACATGAATATAATCTCTTACACCTGTGCCATCAATAGTATCATAATCATTACCAAATACACTTAAACATTCAAGTTTCCCAGTAGCAACCTTTACTATATAAGGCATTAAATTATTTGGTATACCATTAGGGTCTTCACCAATTAAATGGGACTCATGACACCCAACAGGATTAAAATATCTAAGAATCATTAAATTCCAAGAATTATCTGATTTATATAAATCTTTTAAAATATCTTCAATCATAAGTTTCGTAGATCCATAAGGATTTGTTGTACTCAAATGGCAATCTTCAGTAAGTGGTAATCTTTCTGGAGTTCCATATACTGTAGCACTCGAAGAAAACACAAAGTTTTTAATATTATTTTCTTTCATTACTTCAAGTAAATTAATTGTAGAAAATAAATTATTTCTATAATATTCAAGTGGCATCTCAACAGATTCACCAACGGCCTTTAAACCCGCAAAATGAATTACTGCATCAATTTTATTTTCATTAAATATTTTATTTAACAAAGTTTTATCTTCTACATTACCTTCGTAAAATTTAAAATCTTTATTAGTTATTTTTTTTATGTTTTCAAGTACACTTGGTTTTGAATTTACAAAATTATCTATTATAATAATTTCATAATCCTTATTAAGTAATTCAACTGCTGTATGAGAGCCAATATATCCAGCACCACCAGTAACTAATATTTTATTCATTATTTCCTCCTATCATATTTATAAATGAATTAATATTCATATTTCTTCCAACTTTAAATCTATTTAACGCTTTTGATGATAAATTATTGCTATAATTAAATCCAGGATTAACTGTAACTGCATAATCATAGTTTTCTTTAGTTATAGCTATAGTATCTTTATTATAACTTCCATATGGATAAGCTATTGTATTAATATTTTTACTTAAAAGAGTTTCTAAATCTTTTTTGCTTAAAGTAAGCTCTTCATATTGTTTTTCATAACTATTTTGACCAAGCTTAATATGAGTTAAAGTGTGTGAACCAATCTCCATGATACCAGAATTATCCATTTCTTTAACCATATCACTAGTTACATAAGTGTCTCCATCCATCCATCTTGTGATTATATAAAAACAACTTTTTAAATTATATTTTTTTAGTATTGGATAAGCATTATCATAAACATTTTTATATCCATCATCAAATGTAATTATTATAGGCTTTTCATATTCATCAGCTTTGTCTATTTCTGATAAGAAAAGACTGGTATAACCATTATCACTTAAATACTTCATTTGCATTTCAAAGTCCTTAACATTAACAAAAAGTGATGTATCTCCCCATGCATTATCATCAACTGCATGATACATTAAAATTGGAATCTTTTTACCTAAAGATATTTCTGATACTAAAGAAAATCCAGTATTATATTTTTTAAATGATGTAGCAAATTTTTCATTACTATAAATTATTTTATTTTGATAAACATAATAATCCTTATTATTTTCCTTTAAAAAGTTAATAAAGTCTTTTTTTACATTATTTTTATATAATAAATTTTCTTTTTGCTTTTCATCATCATTAATGCTTTTTGTTATAATGCTTTCACTATATATTTTTAAAATTTCATCTTTTTCTTTTTGACTTAAATTTTTATCAATGAAATTATCAATATCTTCATATTTTAATAAATTAATTTCTTTTTCAACATTCAAAATTTGTTCATATGACTTCGTAGGATTTTTAATATCCTCGATAGATAAACTTTCTATTTTCATAGAATTTATTTTTTCATGAGTTTCAATGTTATTATTAAAATAAATGCTTAAAGTATCACTATTATTAACTTTTTCACCATCAATATAGGATTTATATTTTTCATATATATCATTTACTTTTATACTAATTTCAGCGTTTTCTTTTTCCTTATTAGATTTATCTTTATTACTTTTATAAAAATAAAATAGTATCATTGCAATAAATGATATAATAAGTAAACTAAATAGCATAATAATTAATTTTCTTTTATTCATATACTCTAAATAAATTATAGTTTATTTATTAAAATATGTCTATCATTTTTTTAACATAAAAGTTACATTATTTTTAATAAATCTTTTTATTCTTTTAGGTTCACAAATAATTCTATAAAACCACTCTAAATTTAATTTTATAAATATTTTCGGAGCTCTTTTTTTAGTACCGCTTAATACATCAAATGTTCCTCCAACGCCTATATAAACGCCTTTTTTGGCTTTATCAATATATTTATTTATTAGTAATTCTTGAGTTGGCACCCCTAGAGCCACCAATACTAAATCTGGTGATAATGAAATTATTTTTTCCATTACTTTTTCTTTATTTTCTACATATCCATGATCATAACCTAAAATTTTTATATTTGGATAAGTAGTTTTAATCTTTTCTACTAGTTTTTCAATAACTTCAGGTTTACTACCCAATAAATAAATATTAAGTCCTTTTTCATTGCATATTTCTAATGCTTTCTTTGAAATATCTACACCAGTAATTCTTTCTTTAATGTTAATGCCATATTTCTTTGCTTTTTTTATAATAGAAATTCCATCAGGAACTAAACTATTATTTTTATTTAAAAGCATATTTTTAATAGTTTCATCATTATATGAATTCATAATAATCTCTGGATTAACAGTTATTATAAATTTCTTTTGTTTATTTTTTAGTAAATCCTCTAAATAATCATAATACTTTTTTTCATCATCTCGATATATTAAATTTAAAATATCTTTCATTATTCATCCTTTTTAATATAATCAATAATAACTTTAGCTTTGTGACTCCAGTCATTTTCTATAGCCTCAGACTTTAATAATTTTAAATAATCTTTATCTTTTTTCTTTTCCATTGCTAAGTCTAATTTTTTAATAAAATCTTCATGATTTTTACCAATTAAAACAGATTTATATTTTTTACATTCAAGCATGTCTGTTGTAACGATAGGTTTTTCCATTGCCATATATTCAAATAATTTCACAGGGCTTGTGGAACTAGTTATATCATTAAGTACAAAAGGTATTATCATTACATCCATTTTAATAGCATAATTTTTAAGTATTTTATAATCCCTAGGACCAAAAAAGTAAACATTTTTTAAAGTTCCTATCTCACTTTTATCAAAACTATCATCATATTTAATTCCAAATAAAACAATATTATATTTATTTGTATCATTTATTTTTTTTATTAAATCATAATCAAACCAACTTGCAAGAGCTCCGTAATAACATATACATGTTTTATTTAAAACTTTTTTAAATTCATCCTCGTATTTAAAATTTTTGTCAATTGTTTGAAAAAACTCATAATCTACTCCATTTGATGAAAATATTAAATTTTCTTTACCTCTTTTTTTAATTATATCTTTTTCAAGATTATCTGCAGTTACAACAACATAAACATTTTTTTTATGATTTAAAACGTATTCATATTTATCAGATATATTTTTAGGAAGGTCTTTCGTACCTGAAAGTACCGGAGAAATATGGTCGATATATTCATATATAAATTTAAAACCATTATTTAAATAGTCCTCAATATTTTTTACAGATAATTTCCAATCAGTAGAATAAAGCTGAATATATTTTGGTTTATTTACATTCTTTAAACACTTCATAAGTATTTTATTTAAAGTAATATTATTATAGTTAATTAAATATAAATTATCACTAAACTTCTTATATATTTTAACTTTATCTGTCATAGTTGTTACCTCATAAAAAACTAAACAACCATTCTTAGATAAATTATTTGCTATATGCTGAGGTCTTTGAAAAAGTGGTACATTATAGCCAAAACTACTTCTCCATAAAATGATTCTATCATATGTATTATTTTTTAAAATTTCATTAATTTCTTTTGTATATTTTCTTTTGCAAAAAAAGGTTTTTAAACTAATCTTATCTAAATAATTAGCAATTATATAGGCTCTTAATTTTTTACAAAATCCCTTAAATCCATATTTTTTGTATACATTTACAAGTTTACTTATTTTTTCTTTCATATATCTCCTTTATCTAAATTAATTATATCATGATAAAAAAAAAGTACCAATATTTTGGCACTATTTATTTAATCTTTCAACAATTGCATCTACAATTTTTTCTGATGCATGTCCATCTCCATATGGATTTGATGCCCTGCTCATCTTTTCATATTCCTTTTGATTAGTTAATAACTTTTTAGTTTCATTATATATTGTTTCTTCATCTGTTCCCACAAGTTTTAAAGTACCAGCTTTAATTCCCTCCGGACGCTCAGTTGTGTCCCTTAAAACTAAAACAGGCTTACCAAGTGATGGAGCTTCCTCTTGAATTCCACCACTATCAGTTAAAATTAAATAGCTTTTATTTTGGAAATTATGAAAATCAAATACCTCAAGAGGCTCAATTAAGTGAACTTTATCATCACCATCAAATATTTCATTTGCTATTTCTCTAACCTTAGGATTTAAATGGATTGGATAAATTACTTTTACATCACAAAATTCATCAGTTATTCTTTTTACTGCCTTAAAAATATTTCTCATAGGCTCACCTAGATTTTCTCTTCGATGAGCTGTAAGTAAAATCATTTTTTCATTTTGTTTAATCCACTCAAGCTCTGGATGAGTATAGTTATTCTTTATAGTTGTACTCATTGCATCAATTGCAGTATTCCCTGTAACATATATTTTACTTTTATCTTTACCCTCTTTTAAAAGGTTTTCTTTACTCATTAAAGTTGGTGCAAAATACATATCTGTCATACAGTCTACCATTTGTCTATTCATTTCCTCAGGATATGGAGAATATTTATCATAAGTTCTAAGTCCGGCTTCAACATGGCCAATAGAAACGCCATTATAAAATGCTGCTAAAGCACCTGCAAAAGTTGTAGTAGTATCTCCATGTACAAGTACAATATCTGGTTTTTCTTTTTGAATAACTTCTTCAAGGCCTGTTAATGCTCTAGTGGTAATTTCACCTAAAGTTTGACCTTGCTTCATAATATTTAAATCATAATTAGGATTTATTTTAAATGTATCTAATACACTATCAAGCATTTGTCTATGCTGAGCAGTTACCACTACTATACTTTCAATTTCTTTCCTTTTTTCAAGTTTTTTAACAAGAGGAGCCATTTTAATAGCCTCCGGTCTTGTTCCAAATATACTTATTACTTTAATCATTTATTCTCCTATATAAATTTAATAAAATTAACAAAATAAATTATATTACTTTTTTATCTTTCTATTTTTTAGCTTTTTCTTTATTTTTATTATTTACAAAAAATATTCCTATTAAAAATGGTAATGTTGTAAATAGACCATATACATATCTGAATTCGCCCCATACAGGTGAAGCAATAAGCATTGTTATCCAAATTGTTACGCAAGGTAAAAATGGAATTATACCAAACTTTTTATTTTTAATAATAAAGCTAACTAGTAAAATTAATATTGTCCAAACACACAATCCTATACTCCACTGCATACAAAATAGTGGTAAATCACGTGCTTCTCCTTTAGATAATATATCTTTAACTTTATCATTCGTTTTTGTATTCATTGTAATACCAAGATTATTTTCCCAAGTTGTATTTGATACACTCCAATAAACAACATTTGGATACCAATAGCCAAGAGTACTAATAAAATAGGCTTCCATAGCTGTTGGAAAATGTTTGAATAAAAGTTTTGTATACATTTTAGCATAACCAAGTTTATTCTCATTAAACTCATCAATATTAAAACTTTTATTAAATTTAATGCCGTCAGAGACTACAGGATTATAACTAGTTGCAATAATTTCTGTAGGAAGAAGCTTATTTATCATTTTAATTTCTTTTTTTGTTAAAGTTTCACCTTTAGCTGCAACTCTACCAATTTGTTGTAATGGCATACCAATATATTCTGATGATGATGATTTGCTTATACCACACCAAGAGAATACTGGTCCTTTTACAAATATAAAAATTAATATAACGGACAAAAATGTTATTCCGAGCTTTTTAAAATCCGTTTTTAGTAAAATGAGTATTACTACAGCCAAAATTAAATATGCATAAATTGCATTATTTCTAAAGAAAACCGTAAATAATGATACAATGCCAAATGAAATCATATTTTTTATTTGTAAATTATCTTTATTCTCATATATTTTATAACATTCTGTAGTTAAAAGAAGTAAGAGTCCCGCAAATAAAACATCTTTCCACATTGTAATACTGTAATATCCATTCATTGAGGCAAATGCATAAAATAGTAATAATGCATAAGTTACTATTTTAGGACAGTTTCTTTTTCTTAAAAATACTAATGTATACGTAAAAATTGATGATAAAATTAGCATTTGTGCTATCGATACGAATAAAACTCCCATATTCGGAATGCCATAAATACCATAACCAATTCTATAAAATAGTGACATAAATAAAATATGTAAAACAGGATGATGGTCACTAGTAATATTTAATCCATTTACAAACATTGAATATTCACCGATAGAGTCTGGAGACAAAGTACCAGGGAAATAAGTTAATAAATATATACTCCATACACCTAGCATTAATACCATAGAAATTATCACAAATAGTTTATTATTATATTTATATGTAGCATTACTATTAATACTACATAATTTTTGTATTATGATATGAATAATACAAAAATAAAGTGGAAATAGTCCTATTAAATATATTAGACTACGAAAAGAAAAAATCTCTTTCCAAATATGTACACTATATATATTATAATAAGCATAAAAATTTCTTCCAAAAATTGTTAAAATGGAAAATATGCTTGCTAAAACGATACTTGATATTTTGTATTCATCATTTTCAAATAACCATTTTTTATATAATATTAAAAATAAAACAAATACTGCAAATGAAAGCACATTATAACTTACCATTATGTCCATTTTAATAAATGAAAAATACGTTATAAATGATAAAAATACAATTAATACATTTTTTAAATTATTCTTTGTCATTATTTAACCTATCACCATAAGTTTTAAGAGCATTATCAAAAAACTTTTTCATTTTTAAGGAAATATTTTTCCACTGCCAATCTTGTATTTGACAGGCACTTTCTTGTTGTAATAATTTTATATCATCTAAATTATTTATAAAATATTTGATTTTTTCTTTTAAACACTCCTTGGTTCTTTCTTCTAAAATATATTTTTTTTGTTTGTCTCCAAAAACCTCTTTAACAATTCCAACATCAGTAGTAATGATTGGAACTCCACAAGCCATCGATTCTAAAACTGGATTTGGCGTTCCTTCAATTTTAGACATACAAATATATAAATCAATTTTGCTATAATAATCTACCATCTCATCGTGAGGTATCATTCTTTCTTTTCTATCAGCAAAATACATTTCAATAGGATAACCTTCTTTTATTAACTCTTCAATTGCAGGCTTAATCATTGTATTAACACCTTTAAAATCCTCTTTTCCTTTTTGCCATTCACTATTACCTACCCAGCCAATAACTAATTTTCTATTTTTTATATCATCAAATCTTTTTAAATTTTTTGGATAAAAATTGGATAAATCAACCCCATCAGTTATCTCACATTTTGGTTTTTTAATAAATTTTTCATCACTATAAATATCAAGTAATTTTTTCGAAGATACATAATATTCGTTACACATCTTTAGCATGTTATTTGTCATATTTATTTCTTCATCTGTAGTTGAATATAAATGATCATACACTGCTGTAGTAATTACCTTATGATTAAAATATTTTTCTAAAAACTCATCTTCCGAAGAAGTTAAAGCAATTGTGGATTTTTTAAAATAATCCATATATAAATCAAGTAGTTTTCCTCTCCAAAAAAAGTGAATTAAATCATAATCTTCAGCAAGTAGTAATGCTGAAACAAGATTATCATTAAAATATTGAGTTGGTATTATTTTAAAATCATAATATTGTTTTAAATTTTTAGACACATTTCGAGCAATATTTGCAAAAGCCCAATTATCTGCATCAACAATCATTGCTATTTTCTTTTTCATTTAGACCTCCTCAATTTATTTTTAATTTTTCTTAAGAAAGAAAATAATGAATTAAATTTAAGTGCAAGTTTATAAGATCTGGAATTGGTAATTTGATATAACTGTGCATTAGTTTTCTCGAAATCATCCACTAATTTTTGAAAATTATTTTTATATAATTCATTTTCTTTCATTAATGCCTCATTTATTAAACTCTCTTTTTTTAATTCTTTTTCCTTTTCTTTAAGTAATTCATATCTTTCATTACTTTCTAAAGTTATTAATCTAACTTTTTCATTAAATATTTTTTCAAAATTTTCTTTTTGTTTTACAAAATATTCATAATATAATTTACTATTTAAGTCTTTATCTTTATTAATTGGTTCATTCAAAAAATCCTTTATATTATTTAAAATAGTCTTTTTATATTTTACAAATTCATTAGGATTATCTTTTATGTTTTTAATTAGATTGTCATAATTTTTTTGAAATTCTTCTTTAGACACATAATTTACCATTTTTGTATATTTTGATAATCTATTACTAATATCGATATCAGTACCATCATAAACAAGAAGAACAGGAACTCCAAGAGCAAGACAAGGAAGTGCACAATGAAGTCTTGTTGTTATTACCAACTTTGACGATTGATATGTTTTTAAAACATTTTCTACGTATGCAAATCTTTCTTCATAAGACATATTTGTATATTCCTTATCAACATGATGAGTCATAGTTATAACATTTTCATATTTTGCTTTTATATTTGCAGTAGTAAAATAATCCAAATCCACTAAACAAATATTATCTGTTTTTTTCACATCTTTAAATTTCTCTAAAGTTAAAGTTGTGCAACCAGAAAAATAGTTTTTAATATTTTTTTCCTCTAAATACTTTTTTACTACATCATCCCTTAGACCAATCGGCTCATATTTTTTTAAATAATCTAAAAAATAATTTGTAAAATAGCATGGCTCTTGATTTGATAATTCATCAGTTAAATGAATAGATATAAAAAGTGGATAAATAAATGGTGATGGAGGAAAAGAACATTTATCATGATTATACCATCCACCAATAATGGCTTTTACTATTTCATTATCATTTGTTGATGTGAATTCATTAAGTTTTTCTCTTTCAATATAATAATCAACTTGAGGTAACAATTTTTTTATTGAATAAGACTGAATATCATCACCTAAATTTGTTGTTTCTTTAAACACTACTAAACCATATTTCATTTTTACCTCCATTAACTCAAGAATTTTTCTATGCTTTCTTCAGAAAGCATATCGTATTCTTTTTTCCAATTTTTATATAATTTCATTACTTTTTCTTTATTTTCAAGGCAATATTTAGCTTTTTCATATATAGTTAAAACATCATCAGCCTTGTCTACTACCAAATATTTTTCAAGTTCCGTTCCATCCCAATAGTGATGATTGTTACCAGTTATACAAGGAACTCCAAGTTCAAAACTCTCAAGTGGTATTAAAGGTGCACATTCAGAGAAAGTAACATAAAAATTAATATCATTTTCTGCTATTCTTTCAAGTAATTTTTCTCTTGAAACATTGTTTTGAAGCCCTGTTATCGCAATGTTATAAACTTTAGCCATAACTTCAGTTTTAAAATTTATTGGAACGCAATCAATTCTTGCATTTTCAAATAAAGATGCCGCTCCAAGTTGATTATAAAAATTTTTA
The DNA here is from genome assembly GCA_934101645.1 of uncultured Bacilli bacterium. Taxonomy (GTDB): domain Bacteria; phylum Bacillota_I; class Bacilli_A; order RF39; family UBA660; genus UBA6448. The sequence continues at coordinate 21,906 of CAKORX010000001.1, forward strand.
ACCCATCTATCACCTGAAGCATATAAACCTATTTTAGTTCCATTAGCTTTTTTTGTATTCTTATTTACTTTAGCTTTATCAATATGAACTGTATTATAAATAAATTCAACGTTATAACCCTTTAATTTATAAAAATCATACATGCTCTTTTTAACAAAGCAAATACTTTTTATTACATTATTATCAAGTAAATTAAATATCGTTTTAAACATATCAAAATCATAATATTCTACATTCATAGCATTACTTCCATGCCAAATAACTTTTACTGTAATTTTAGAATTTAATTCTCTTAATTTCTTAGCTATTTTATCCCAGCCGTATGCAAATGCACTAAAAACTACTAACCTAATTTTACTTTCAGCAATAATTTGTGCAATTGAGTTAATAAGTATTTCATCTTCATATTGTTCTATACCAACCACATTTTCAAATAGTTCTTTCGTAGCATTTTTAGTTCCTAACCAATTATTATTGTAAAAAACTACATATTTTTCTTGACTATATTTGGAAAATTCATTTTTAAATGAATTTAATGCATTATTTCTCAATGTTTCTTTGTATCTATTTCTACGATATTTTACATAAGGATATAAAATAACTTTAGCTATATTTTTTAAAGTATGTTTTCCCCATACTAAAATATCCACTAAAAGATTTCCTACTTTTTTACCAAAAATCATTTCAAATTGAATTCTTTTTTTGTCTTTCATAGGAAGCCAACTACCAATATAATAATGAATCATACAAGTATTTTCAGTAAACATATTATTTGTATCTAAACAGCTTATTGGATAAAAATAATCTCTTGCATAAATCTTTATTCCATCTTTTAAAAGTTGATTATGCATATGATCGTATTTTAAACCATATTCTGTTTTTAAGATATTTCCAAGAAGTGTTGGAATTGAGAAGGAAAACATATTATCTTCATCAAAATCATTTTCTTTATAAAAGTCCCATAATTTATTAATTAATGGATGATTTTTATTTTTTGAATATAAAACTCCTACAGCAACATTAAATTCAGATTCCCAGCCAGCAAAAACCTCATCTTTAAATAGTTCATCTACATTTTTGGTTACAATCATGTCTGTATCAAAATATATTCCACCATATTCTTTTAAAGCATAAATTCTTGCTACATCACTTACAAATGCCCATTTTTTAGCCTCATATGCTTTTTTAGAAAAGTTTGTCATATTTACATCAAAATTTTGTTCATTCCATTCTATAATTTCAAAATCAGGTAAATATTTTTTCCAACTTTTAATACATTTTTTAGCAAGTTTTGGTAAAGGTTTTCCCCCAAACCAACAGTAATGTATATACTTTTTCATTATTCTTCCTCCACCTTATTTATAAATTCATTTAACATATAGTCGTTGTATTTTTTATAATTAAATCCATAATCAATTTTTTTATTTAAATTTTCATTAATAATATTTGCATTATCTTTAGCATTACTACTTAAAATATTAAAATAATTTCTTGTGTCAATAAAGCCATCACTCGTAGGCACTGTTGTATAAACATTTTTATTTAAAACCAAAGATTCTAAATAAATAACTGGAAAGCCTTCATAATATGAAGTTAATATTATAGCACTAGCATTTTTCATGTATTTATATGGATTAATATCAGATTTAACCATTTTAACATAATCATTAATATTATATTTTTCAATAAGTTTCTTAATATAACCTTCATCATTTCCAGAACCTAATATAGTTAAAAATGCATTTTTATTTAATTTAATTAAATTATTGAAGGTATCAATTAACAAATCAAAATTTTTAGATGTTTTATCAAGTCTTCCGACATAAAGAATATTTATTTTTTTATTATTAAAAATATCACATTTTTCTTTAGACAAATCAATTATTTTTTTACCATCAATTAAATTATTCACTACATATGCTCTATTTTGTAAACTTGGATAAATTTTTATCATTTTATCCATAGATTCAGTTGAAACGAAAAATACTTTTTTAAATTTGGTTAAATTTAATGTCAAAAAAAAGTTTTTTAGTTTTTGTAAATCATCTTTATACATTTGAGCATAATTACTATGTATATATAAAGAATTATTTTTCGAAGAAATCAAAGCAAGTTTACTACAAATAATTGAATATGTTGCATAAGAACAACTAAAGTAAAATTTATTATGATATTTTAAATAAAAACCAAGTCTTTTAGAAAAATTAATAATCTTTCTTTTTATAACATTTTTTGAAGTAGATATTTTATATTCAATAATATGAATTTTTGCATCGATAATCTGTAACAATGGTCCTTTTTTATCCTCCAAAAAAAGGTAGATATCATATTTATCTACTAATGAATTAAGAAGATTAACAAGTGCCTTCTCCATACCACCAATTTCTAAATTTTTACTAAAAAATGCTACCTTTTTCAAATTTATTTACCTTCCATAAATTTCAAATATTCATCACATACTTCTTTGCCGCCAATTTTTTGAACAACCCCATGTTCTATCCAAACTACGCTATCACATAATTTTTTTATTGATTCAGTTGAATGTGATACATAAAGCACTGTAGTTCCTCCACCTATCATATCCATCATTTTTCTTTCACTTTTTGCTTGAAATGCAATATCACCAACTGAAAGTATTTCATCTACTATAAGTATTTCAGGATCAACTATTGTAGCTATTGAAAATGCAAGTCTTGCTACCATACCTGAAGAAAAGTTTTGAACTGGCACATCAAGAAAATCTTTTAATTCAGAAAACTCAACTATTTCATTAAATTTTGAATCAATAAGTTCTTTAGAATACCCCATAACTGCACCATTTAAATAAATATTTTCTCTTGCCGTAAGTTGTGGGTCAAAACCTGCACCAAGTTCAATCATAGGGCAAATATTACCATATGCTTTAACCACTCCTTCGGTAGGTTTCATAACACCAGCAACAACTTTTAAAAGTGTAGATTTTCCGGCTCCATTTGAACCAATAAAACCAACAACTTCACCCTTTTTTATATTTACATTTACATTTTTAAGTGCCCAAAACTCATTTTTAACTTTCTTTTTATGCTTACCCAAATCAACAAACCATTGTTTTAAAGAAAAACCTTTTTCTATTCCAAGGTTAAATTTCATGGAAACATTTTCTATTTCAATCATATTTTCTTTTTCCATAAATACCTCCTTAAACATAATAGATAAATTTATCTTGTTTCTTCTTAAAGATAAATATTCCAAGTAAGAAAATAATTAGTGCAGAAGCTCCGCAACCAGCAAATTGTCCAAGAGTTGGAGTATTATGATACAAGATTATTGTTCTTGCGAAGTTAATAATTTGATACATTGGATTAAACTTCATTAAAAATTGAATTGTATGACTTCCTATGGCACTTATATCATACATTACTGGAGTAAGATAATTCCATATTGTTAAAATAATTCCATAAATATAAAACATGTCTCTTAAAAATACAGATACAGTAGACAAAATAAATCCCATTCCAACAGTAAATAAAAATAAACAAATAAACGAATATGGAAGCAATATATGTTGCCAACATAATCCAGTACCTGTAGCAAGTATTACGATATAAAGTGGTATTAATGTAAGTAAAAAGTTAATACCTACAAATATGCATTTTGAAAGTGGAAAAATATACTTAGGAATATAAACTTTATTAATTAAACTAAAGTTTCCTACAACACTACTCATTGCAAGGTTACTAGCTTCACTAAAATAATTAAAATATGTAAGCCCAATAAGTAAATATGCAAGATAACTTACTCCCGGAGTTGAAAATTTAAACACGTTAGAAAAAACTACTGCCATAACAGCCATCATAAGTATGGGATAAAGAAGACTCCAAAGTACTCCTAAAACACTTCTTTTGTATTTTACTTTAAAATCTCTTGAGACAAGTTGTTCAAGCAAAAAAGAATATTTTTTGTAAACATATTTTAAATTATTAATTATTTTTTTCATATACTTTATTTCCTCTAAATAATTATACTAAAATTAATCTAATGTAGCAAGTTTTAAAGCAAAAAATGGTATTTTATATAGTTGCATAGTTTCAAAAAAATCACTTAACATCAAAATTAAGTGATTAATTATTATTCTACTATAAACGGTAAAGTATATGACCCATCACCAGTTGTATACTCGGTGCCAGGTTTCAATGAAACGACTGGTCTTACGCCACCTCCATAGTTATGGGCTTCGCCGTAGCTTAGAGTGCCTGTGTAATCTACATATATGTTGATTGGATAGTATTCATAACTGCGTGGAGAAATAAGCCAATAATATTTGCTACTATTTAAATAATATGTACTATAATCAGCATTCTTATATGCTAGCCATACTTCCGGTGCTGATAATAACCCAATCGGATAAGTAAGCTTCGCCTTATTATTACTTACACTAAATCTATCGGTCTCATTTGTACATGCTAAATTATAATTTGTATTATAATTTTTAAATCGCAATATTGTCGTTGTACTTCCTCCATTTGGATTCCATCCATTTGCTGATTGATTGCTCATAGTTCTATCATTGCAAAATATGGTATCTTCGAGTTTATCTGTATAACTTGTCATATTGTCTTTATACCATGAATCTATATATGATTTTATTGTACTATCATTTTTATTTACATCATCCGCATATAACATCTCATTTAATGCGTCATTTGCAGATTTGCCATTTGTTAATGTTATATATTTCAAATAAACTTTGGTTGTATAATATACGTAATAAAGTGATGTACATGTTGTTCCATCTGTAAAACATGTATAATGATTACTACTAATTGTATTATATTTTGTTGGCCAATTATTTGAATTAATTGTTATTGTATCAGTTAATGTATACGTTCCATTTACATATGTAAATGAATTACCAAATACATAATTTTTACTATAACTTGTTCCGTCAGTGTTTCCACCAGATAATCCATAAGAATAAATTGTTGTACCACTATAGCCAACTATATAATAAGGGCTTGAGCATGAAGTAGACGAGCTACTATTACATGTATATTTGCCTACTACACTACTTATATTTGAACTTGATACACTTACTGTTGATGTATTATTAAGTGTATATGTATTACTACTATATGTTACTGAATCTCCCACTATCTTTGAACCACTGAAGTATGATGAATTTATTATGTTTTTTTGTGAATCAGGATAAACTGTATTATACATATACCCAACATATGCTAGAGAATTATAACTACTATTAAATGCTTTTATACTTACTAGTTGTGAATCATTGCCACTATTATCACATGATTTAAATGTATTGCTCACTTTGTTAATATTAAATGTTGTAGAACCAGCCCCTCGATTTTGAAACACTATTTTTATTACATTATTAATTGTTAATTTACCAAGATTTAGTTTACCACTTTCATTGCCGCCATATTGTGCATTTTCAACTCCATCTATGTAAATGATTAAATATGATCGCATTTGCCCACCACTACTAGAAATATTATAATTAAAAATATAAGTTCCATTTGATGGGACATTAAATGAAATTTCCGGAAAAACATCTGGTTGATTATTAGTCCAAGAACTACTTGTAGAGTCAAATGTAAAAGGATATGTTGCATCATTATTTAAATTTGTATATTCACTTCTTGCTAATGGAGTACTATCAAATTCGGGCACCCCATTATATATCATTTTTATTCCACCAGTATCAGTAGTTCTGACCATTTTCCAACAAAAGCCTCCGAAAAGAACATTATTATTTTCTACAGCTCCATTAAAATAATATACTGGATTTGCATAAGTACTTGCATCAGACCCATTATATAGTTTTACATAAGCATCATTTTTATTATATCTTTTAGCAATTAACTTATATAATTCTTTTGACTCTTTATAATCAAAATATAAATAACATTTATCAGCACCTAATAAAGCCATTTTTATTTTACCAGTGGTAGAATTATAATCACTTATTTTCCCGCCATTTTCACATGAAGTCTTTTCTTCATTTAAAATATAATCTCCTACCGGAATAGTATTCGAAGATGATTTTGTATAATCTGTAGCACCATTTTCTTTTATCATAATTGCTAAAGAACCATTTTTATTTTTTATATTATTTTCTTGCAAATTATTTTTATTTTTCAATTGAAAAGAAAATAAAATCCCTAGACAAGCAACTATTCCACATACCAATAATATAATTCTTTTTTTCATACTTCATTTTCTCCCATAAATACGGGGTTCATTTTTCTTAAAACATATACATTTAAGAAAATTTTTTGTTTTTAAGCATAACTATGGGAAATAACAAATATTATAAAATTAATTTAACTAGAAATTATTAAAAATTATTTTTTGAAAATGTCTTTTTTAGTCAGTATACAAAAGAAAAATCATAAAAATTTTTGACCATTTTTTTGACTAGAAATTTAAAAAAAATTAAGTGCTTTTAGATTAAAATATTATAAATTTTTACTAAATTTTAACATTTTATTTATATAATTATACAAATTTTTATAAAAATATGATAATATTAGATTGTAATAGTACGAAGATATGGGAACGTTTTTTCCTAAATGTATATGATTTAAGAAAATTTATTGCCTAATATATGCTTAAAAATTGAACATAAAAAAATGACTATTTTTATAGTCAAATTTTTTTAATATTTATTAATAATTTTATTTAGTTCATTATCTATATCATCTAGTAAAAGATAATCACTAAAACCATCTTCTAAATAGTGTTTTTTTATTTTATCTTTATCACTTCCAAGCATAACAATCATTGGTATATTAAAATTATCAATTTTTTGCATACCTTTTAAACAAGAAAGTCCACTCATTTCATTCATTTCATCACTTACTAAAATATAATCATATTTTTTACCAAGTTTTATTTTATCAATTGCATCTTTGCCATAATATAAAATTGAATATGTAATATCATTTCTATTTAAAGCACTTTTAACTTTGTTTATTAATTTTTTATTTTGGGAAATAATTAATACTTTTTTATAATTATTAATCATATTTTCATATTCTGTTAAAATACTATTTTCTTTATCATGGTATACTCTTTGATCTATTGTAAGTTGAAATTCTGTACCAGTTCCTAGATTTGATTTAATCATTAAATTTCCGCCCATTAGTTTAATAACTTTTTGGCAAAGTTGAACATTAACTTCTTTCTTTTCAAGATTTTCAAGTTCTTGTCTATCAAGTGAACCAGTCGAAGATAATATTTCATTAATTTTATCAATTGTAATTCCAGGACCACTATCTGTAATTGTAAAAATAATTCTACATACATCATATTTTTCAATGGTGTTAACTTTAAATTCTACGAATCCTTTACTAGTTTTTTCTATACTATTAGTAAGTAAAGAATAAAGAACTTGTTTAAGTTTCATATCATCACCATATAAATATAAATCGGATACTATTGTATGAACTTTAAAATCAATACTTTTCTTATTTTCTAGTTTAACTCTTGTAGCTAAATCATCACATATTTTTTTCAAATTATATTTTTTTTCAATTATATTTAATTTTTGAGCATCCAAAGAAGACACGTTCATAATATTATTAATGGTAAAATCAAGTTGCTGCGCCATACCTGATATTGCAATAGTACCAGCTTTAATTTTAGAAATATCTTTTTCATCTTTAATTTCTGCACAAAGCTCCTCAATATTTTTAAGGGGATTTCTACTTTCCTGAGTTATTTCAAATAAGAAATTATATTTGTCTTCATAATTTTGCTCCATAATCTCTTTATTTTTATATAATTCATTAAGAATTTTAATATCAGGATTCTCAATTGTAAAATACATCAAAAATGTTACAAAAGTTTCCATTGGAATTAGTAAAGTTAATTCTGGATTTAAATACTGAACTATCATAGTAAGCATGCCCAGGCCAATAAATAAAAATACCGGAGTATATTTTTTTTGTTTTATATATTTAATATTTCTAATCAAAAGGAATATCCAAAATGTGATTAAAGTACCACTTAAATAATAAACAAAATTTGCTGCAGGCCCATAAGTATAACTAACATTTTTCGTATATAAAGGTAAAATTGTTATTAATATAATTGATAAAATTACCTCAGTAATAATAATTTTTTCCATTTGTTTAATTTTTTTCAAATAAATTTTTTTATCTTTAATTCTATCTTTAGTGCTTATTACATAAATATAATAAGTAAATATTGAAAGCCAAACTACAAAGTAATATAAAATAAATTTTAATATAAATATAGCAATTTTAGGATTTATATTATTAATAAGTCTTATTGCTAATGTAGCGGGAAATATCTCGATTACAAGTCCTAAAAAGTTAATTAAAATTATTTTCTTATAAATATTATTTTCTTCGGTTTCTATTCTCTGTTTAGAAAAATAAATAATAATTAGCATAATGCTATAAAATAAACTTACTATTGAAAAAAATATGTTATCAGTCATACCACTCACCTATTATAAGAATAACATATTTTTTTATTTTTTTAAATAAAAAACATAGTGAAATTAATCATTATGTTTCTTTGTAAGTTTTCTTACTAAAACTTCATCTTTTCCTAAAGTTTCAATATTTTTGGCATTTTCTGAAAGAGCCGGATAATCAACTTTTCCAAGAGGAGTTCTAGGAAGTGAATCATATACTGCTACAAAAGAAGGCCTTTCTTCGGGAATTAAGGTACTTTCCATAAAATCCATTAATAAATCAAAACACTCTTCTTTAGATTTACCACACAAATCATCAAAAGATACATGGCAAATAATTCCTTTATCAGAATAATTTAACTTACACAATTTTACGCAAGAAAGCTCTTTTATTTTTTCGGCTACTAAAATTAAATTAACATCTTTACTATTAATAGTAATTGGGCTTTGATCTCTATCAAGAACAAAAAGACTTCCTGTATCATGAACAAATCCAAAATCCTTTGTATTATACCATCTTACGCCTTCTTCATCTGTAAAAATAACGCTATCAGTCATACGCTTATTATTATAGTATCCATTCATCATTGCAGGACCAGATACCCATATTCTACCAGGCTCGTTATAAGATAAATCATTAAAACTACTATCTTTTATCATTACGTTATTAAATGGAAGTGGAAGACCCGAAGAGCCAACCATATTACAATTTGGATGAGCAACACTAAAGCATGAATCCATTTCACTTGCTCCAAAACCTGCCTCTTGAATTATACCGGTTTCTTCTTTAAATCTATCAACCTGATTTATATCAGGTCTTTCTCCACCTATAACAACTTTTTTAAGAGCATCAATATATTCAAATTTATTTTCATCATATAAAACTGAATCCCATAAATATTGACTCCATATACCATAATCTGGTTGATGTTTTCTTAAATATTTAGGTACACTTTCATAAGATAAATCTTCTTCGATAATGCTTTCAATACCAAGGCTCATTGCCATTCCAATAATATCGGCATCCCAAAAGGCTAAAAATGGTGGAACAAGTGCAAGGTCTCTATCACCTCTTTGTAAACCTAAATCAGCAATTTCATGTTGTTTTGCAAGCGCATTATTTGCATCATGTGAAAGTAGTATTGCTTTACTTTCTCCAGTGGTACCACTTGAAAGAGCAATATTTGAGGCAAGTCCTGGTTCATAAACACTTTCAAGTCTTCGTTTGTAATATTCACCATAAGTTATAAAATCTTTTAAATCAATAGCGTTATTTACATTATTATTATGAAGTCTATTATTAAGTTTAAATAAAGCTACTTTTAATCTATCTATATTTACTATTGGAGTTGAATTATTAATTGGAAGTCTTAATTTTCTTATACTAGCAAATTCTTTCTCATTTAAAACCTCAGAGATACTAGGCTCTAAAATGTCTAAAAACATTATCATGCTCGGATTAAATCTTTTGATATGATTATACATTTCATTTTTATCTTCCATAAAATTCAAATGAACAGTAATTGCACCAACATAAGCGCATGCATATTTAAATGCAATAAGTTCTGGAGTAGATAATGCTACTGAAGCAACAATATCACCTTTACCAATACCTAGAGCCTTAAGTGAACGAATAAAACTATTACGCATTTCAATAAATTCTTTATTAGTTATTCTTTTCATTCCCCTATTATCTATAATAAAATCATTTGGGTAATCCTTATTACACATTTCTTCATAATCTGCTTGATTCATTTTAGGCAGACTTTCCTTCATTTTTTCAGGATCATACCATTGTTCCCAAATACGATCTTTTTTAATATTGCCAGTAATTGGTCTATTTAATTTAAATTTTTTTTCTTCTCTTATAACATCATTTTTACTCATATTACCTCCAAAAATTATCTATATAATACCATAAATTTACTATTTGTAAAGTTAGTTTTTGTCACATTTAAGGGAAAAGCCAGAAAAAGTACTATAAACTATCATCATTGAAATAGAATTTATTATATTTCCCGTTAAATAAGCACAAAAACAAAATAAAATAGTTATAACTAAATTTATAAATGTTAAATAATAAAAATATTTAAAAAAGTTATAAAAACATATAATAATCATCGAAAAATAGATAAATAATAGGATCATTAAGCCAATAACTCCAAAAGCATAATATGCAAGTAAGAAATCTTTTTCTAAATTTACTACATTTTGAATTCTTGTATTTGAAATTCCTAGTAAAAAGTCATATTTATTATTATTTATTTGAATTATTCTTTTAACGATACTTTCTTCGACAAAACGATAATTTATTTTACTTTCATCAGTATTATTTATTAAATTAATCCAAAAGTCAGGATCATACTCATAAGAATAATATGATTTATAAAATGATTTTGGAATAAGTTCTTCATTAATATTTTTTTCGATGTATTCTTTTTTAGTTAAATATTCTTCGTTATAATTTTCATTATTAATAACAAAATCATTATTATTTAAAGTAGTCTTATATTTATTTAATTCCACATTTCTATTTGCATAAGGAGTATATGGTAAAATCAAAATCCATAGTAAAACTATAGGTAATATATATAAAATATTTTTAGTAAACTTTTCTTTTTTTATAAAGACAAAAAACATAAAGCTTAAAAATAAGCAACTTAAAGTTAATAGTCCCCCAAGATAAGAAACTCTAGTTCCAAGAATAATCATAGAAATTGAAATAAGTGTAATAAATATAATGCTTTTTCTAGTTTTTAACAAATTATAAACATTATATATAAGTAAAAGTAAAAGTGTTAAAGCAACTTGATTGGCATAAACGAAATATCCTTTGCAAGCAGTAAATACATAATACACTTCTTTTTTCCAATTAAAAATATTATATTTAATGACTTCACTACTATAACTTGAGTATCCGATCAAAAATATATCAGATATAATTATTATTAAAGTAATTATTAAAGTCCATGAAGAAAATATTATATTATAATCTTTTTTGTCTAGTTTTTGATAATATAAAGAATATATCAGAGTTATAGGCATCATTAATTTTAAAATTGTATAAAACTCTTTTATAAATGAATAATTAAAATTATTTGGAAATAAAGAGTTAAAATTTTTACTATGATAATAATTTAAAAACAAATATAAAATGCATAACGCATAATAAATTAGTAAATATTTAAAATGTTTTCTACTATCTTTATATAAAAATAAAGTTGTAATTAAAATCATGGTAATTACAAAAATTCTACATAAAGTTGTAATTCTACTATGGAAAAAAATCGTATCAAAAAAAGGACTACTACTTAAAAAAATAATAGTCACTAGTTTTAAAATATATTTTAAATCAATTTTATTTTTTTCCTTTGTCTTTTTTTTCATATAAAATATCCGTATTTGCAACTATATATAAAAGTAGTGTCATCATTATTAAATAAACAATCATAGATACTTGGTTATCTCCAAGGACATAAAATATTGATACCGTAGAAAATAATATATCTATTCCATAAATTATAAGCATTGTAACCTTTGGTGAAAATTTCATTTTCAAAAGTTGATGATGCAAATGATTCATATCGGGTTCATCAATACTTTTATGTTTAATTATTCTTCTTAAAATAGCAAATAGTGTATCAAAAATTGGTACTGCTAAGATGACAACTGGTATAACAAGTGATGTAAATGTTGCTCCTTTAAATCCTAATAGAGCAATAACCGCTATCATAAAGCCTAAAAATGTTGAACCACAATCTCCCATAAATACTTTTGCCGGAGGAAAATTATGAGTTAAAAAGCCTAACGTTGAACCAAGCATTATAATACATAATATTGTATCAAGACCATTCATTTTATTTAATATTAATGCAATTATAGAAATTGTTATAAAATAAATTGAACTTATTCCTGCACATAATCCATCTAAACCATCAATTAAATTAATAGCATTAATTGCTCCTACTATAAAAAATACTGCAATAGCTTTATTTAACCAAATTGGTAAAAATAATTTTAAACCTAAAATAGAAATTTCACTAAAATAAAGTTTGCCATATAAAACTACGATTAAAGCAACCACAATTTGAACAAGTAACTTAACTTTTGCTCTAATTGGTTTAATATCATCAAAAACCCCTAATAAAACTAAGATAAACGAACTTATTAAAATTGAAATCATTTGTGTATTTATTGTTCCATACATAATATAGCCAAACAAAAATGCTCCATAAATAGCAAGACCACCAAGTCTTGGCATAGGCTTTTTATGAACTTTTCTTTCATTTGGATAATCAAGTGCATTTACATGTACGGCAATTTTTTTTGTTAAAAATACTAAAAGAAAACTCACTATATAGGTTACAAGTAGTATTTCTAAAATATTATAATTATTAACTACAAAATTCAATTTCAACACCCAAGTTAATTTTACTAAATTTATAAGTAAAAGTCTAGATTTATCTTTTGTATCTTCTTCGAGTATATTCTTTTTTTATATAAACTTTATTATTATCAGGATTATGTTTTCCAGAGTATTCTTGTTCAAAGCCATCTAAACACTCGGATATTTTAACTAAATTTGCGTAAATTATTTGATTTCTTACATTTTCATCAATTAATAAACCACTTATATAATTAAATCTATCACGATCAAGTCTTTCCACTAAATGAAGATATTCATGTGATGTTTTTCTTCCTAAAATTGCTCCATTCCAAAATACATATCCATCGCCAATACCCAAAAGAGTACAATCTTTTCTAGCAACTATTAAATGATGAAAACTTAAATCTTTGACATCTAAAAAATCATACCCCATAAAGTCATAGCCAAGTTCTTTTAATTTAAATACCTTTATCATTAATCTAGTGACATCTTTATTATTCATAATATATCCTTTTAAATTTGAAACATAAAACTTATTCTACCATATTTATATGGTTATATAAACAAAAAAATACATTTTATATTGATTATTTTTTTACTTTAGTGCTATAATACCAAAAGGAAAAAAAGGTGTGATTTATTTTATGAAAAAAAGAAATATTGCTATTATTGCGCATGTTGACCATGGTAAAACTACTTTAGTTGATGAGATTATTAAATATACTGGTACATTTAGGGAAAATGAAGACCTTAGTAATTTAAGTATGGATACAAACGCAATCGAAAAAGAAAGAGGTATCACTATTCTTGCAAAAACTACTTCAGTTGAGTATGATGGTTACAAGATTAATATTCTAGATACTCCAGGTCATGCTGACTTTGGCGGTGAAGTTGAAAGAATCATGAAAATGGTTGATGGTGTTCTTTTAGTAGTTGATGCTTATGAAGGTCCTATGCCTCAAACAAGATTTGTATTAAAGAAAGCTTTAGAAGCTGGTTGTAAACCAATTGTTGTTATTAATAAGGTTGATAAGCCAACTCAAAGAGTTAAAGCCGTAGTTGATGAAGTTTTAGAATTATTTATTGAACTTGGTGCAAATGATGAACAAATTGAATTTAAAACGATTTATACAAGTGCCGCTAATGGAACAAGTTCTCTTTCAAGTGATCCTGCAGATCAAGAAAAAGGTTTTAAATGTTTAATGGATTTAATTATTTCTGAAGTACCTGAACCTAAAGGCGATGAAAATGCACCATTACAATTTCAACCTGCACTACTTGATTATAATGACTATGTAGGAAGAATTGGTGTTGGAAAAGTATTTAATGGAAATATTAAAGTTGGCCAAATGGTAAACTGTATAAGACTTGATGGAAGTGAAAAAAACTTTAGAGTACAAAAATTATTTGGTTATGTTGGACTTAAAAGAGTTGAAATTGAAAGTGCTACAGTTGGTGATATAGTTGCCGTTGCTGGACTTGAAGATATATCTGTTGGCGAAACTTTGACAGAAGTTGGTAAACATGATGCTCTTCCTATTTTACATATTGATGAGCCTACTCTTCAAATGACATTTGGTGTAAATACTTCTCCATTTTCTGGAAAAGATGGTAAGATTTTAACATCAAGAAAAATTGGTGAAAGATTATTCAAAGAAACTCAAAGAGATGTAAGCTTAAAAGTGGAACAAATTGATAGTGAAAACTTTATGGTACTAGGTCGTGGTGAACTACATTTATCAATCTTAATTGAAAATATGCGTCGTGAAGGTTTTGAACTTGAAGTTTCTAAACCTAAAGTTATTATCAAAGAAATTGATGGTAGAAAATGTGAACCATATGAAGATTTACAAATCGAAATAACAGATGAATACATGGGTGGCGTTTTCGAAGAGCTTTCTCAAAGAGGAGCTATAATGGGAAATATGACTCATTTAGGTAATTTAATAAGAATTAATTATGAAATCCCTTCTCGTGGACTTATTGGTTTTCCTACAAACTTCATGACTCTTACTAAAGGTTATGGAATAATGAACCACACATTTACTGAATTTAAACCTGTTGAAAATATCAATATTGGCGAAAGAAAATTAGGTGTTTTAGTAGCAAGTGAAGAAGGAAAAGCAACTGCTTATTCTCTTGGTGGACTTGAAGATCGTGGCACAATGTTTGTTGAACCAAATGAAGAAGTTTATGAAGGCATGATTGTTGGTGAATGTAATAAAGATGTTGACCTTGCGGTTAACGTTGTTAAAGGTAAAGAACTTACTAATACAAGAAGTGCTTATGCAGATAAAACAGTTGTATTAAAAAGACCTAGGATATTTACTTTAGAGGCAGCTCTTGATTTTATTAATCAAGATGAACTCGTAGAAATTACTCCTCATCATTTAAGAATGAGAAAGAAAATTTTAAATACTGAGCTTAGAAAGAAATTTGATGCTAGAAAATAGCATCTTTTTTTATTTAACAAATAATAAATCACAAAAAAACTCAAATTAATGAGTGTTTCTTTTATTCATAATGCGTCCACATTCTCAAAATATGTATTTCTTTTTTTAATTTTGTAACCTCATAAATAGTCCTATGTTGTCTATTAATTCTTCGTGAATATAATCCACTTAAATCACCAGTTAATTTTTCAAAAGAATTGTTAAAAAAATTAATTATATATTTTTTACCATTCTTTACCTTTAGTATGCTCATTTGCATCTTTCCAATTTTCATGTTTTCTTATGTTATTTATATTATTAACGTAATTAGGTATACTTGATAAATATAAAGTTTCTTTCATACTTTTATATTTTTCTTCAGAAATTAATACTGCAGTTTTTACTTTTTTATTAATAATTGTTATCGGATTATGATTAATATTTACATCTGAAACCAATTTATATAAATTGTTTCTAGCATTAGTTATATTAATAGTGTTCACTTTATCACCTCTTCTTTATTATACCTTATTTGTTTATGTATGTCTGTGTATTTTCAATTTATATGTATTTTTAACTAAATGTGTAAAAAGCCAATCTATTCCATTTGAAATTTCTGAACCAAAATTAAGTAAAGATTTAAAAAAAACAATAAAAAAAGCACAAAAAATTGCAAATAATTCTAAAAGGAAAAAATATAACGATGTTCAAAATCTTATAAAAGCACTATTGGATGATTGATTCAAATATAAAAATTCCAGTGAGTCTGGTTTTTTTATGAAGTAAAATATTCTAGTAACTATGCATTATAAAACTTTTTAATTCTTTTAACTCCTGAATTTTCGATAACAAATTGTTCATTCCAATACATTCCATATTCTTCGCCACGCTCTGAAAAGTACACCACAGCATTTGCAACGGAGGCAATCATATATCCACTTAGATGAAACATTTCATTGTAAACTTCTTTTTCTGCTATTTCAAAAGGAATAGTACTGACCCTTAACCTTCTTATCATTTCAAAAGTTGCCTCAATAACAATTTCTGAATATTTTTCATTTCGATTATTAGCACAAAAAACTGCCCATTGATATTGTTTTTCAGGTTTAACCATATTAAATCCATAGTATATATAGTAACCAGATTCTTCTCTTGCAAGTTTATCAGATTTCTTTTTATAATCTGACCATTTTTCCAATTTTCCCGCCTTTTCATCTTCTACTATTTTACTGCCAAATATTTTTGATTTTGACTCATATATGGCTATTGGATCTGTTATGTTATATCCATCCTCAATATATGAATTTAAATATAGTACCTCACCATTTTTTGCTATTATACTAGATATTGCCATTCCATAATCAACAAATGGAATTTCAATTAGGCCAATTTGAATCAAAAGGAAATTTTCAACATAAAATAATTCGTCTGTTGTTTCCTGCTTGGTGCCATACCACCACCATGTACATGTTACTTCTTCTCCGGTATGTTTTTCTAATTTATCAAACATAGCTTTTGCAACTGACTCTTTATCAGTTTTTTCACTAGCAATAGGCTTTTCAGGAGCATTAATTTGATTTTTTGTATCAGTACTTGAAGTTGTTTGTTTAGTTTTTTTGTTTTCTTCTTTTTTATTAACACTATTATCTACAGGTAATGTTTTTAAGTTTTTATCTTGCACATTTTTCGTGGTAGTTTTACTTGCTCTAGTCTTGGTTTCTTTCACTTTATCAACATCCGATTCAACTTTTTGCTTTTTATTTTCTTCATTTCGAGTAACATTTTTAGCATCTAAATTTTTTTGTTTTAATTTTTCCTCTCTCCATTTTCTATAATCAGCATATTCATCAAAAGTTACGTCTCCTTTATTCATAGGTAAAAAAGAACCATTCTGTATTTGACAAACAAATTGGCAATTATCATTTGCCATATTGATAATTAAATCTCTATACTCTGGATTATTACCATATCGAGTTATAAATTCACTAAAACTCAGTCTTTTACCAAAATAAATCCAGTTAGAACAATTACATTTTTCACTAGTATACTTTATTCCTTCGATTGTAATAAATGTTCTATCGTAAAAACGAAAACATTGCATATAACCATCATTTTTAATTTTCATTGGATCTTTTTCTGTCACTTCAGTTTCTATACATTCGCTTATTAATATACCTTGATATTTCTTTTCAACAAAACTTTTTACTTTTTTATCCATAATAGTGATTTCTCCTTTAATATATTAAGATTTTTTGCCTAATCTGTCGTATATTTTAAAGTAAATTAGTATATTTGTCAATTTAAGATTATTTAATTAAATAAAAAAATCTCTATAAAAGAGACTTTGTATTAATAATGGTAACCCGTAGGGGAACAATATTAATATTTGCCTAAAATATTTTTCCTTATATTTCAGGCAAATACATAATAATAAAGTACTCTTCGAAACCCTATAACACTATAAAAGTGTGTTTGGAGTGTGTTTAGAAAATGAATTGTAAATATTATAGAACTAGAACAAAAAATTATAAAAAATATGGTTATTGTACGAGATATAAAAAAGAAGTATCTCTATTTTGCAAAGAATGTGATATTGTCGAATATAAAGATCAAAAGACCTTCAAATCACGAACCAGCAAACAATCTAAAAGAGAAAAAGGAAGATTTAGTATAATCTATTCTGATTTAACTAAATGCTGTGAATGTGGTTTAAAAACAGGTGATTTTGATATTAGAATAAATCAATATACACGAATTGAAAAAAATGAAGTCTTTGAGGGTTGCTACAGACAAGTTTCAATAAAGTTAGGTATGGTAGCCCCTCTATGTATCTTTTGTCATAAACAATTTCACAAAGATATATTAGGAATGAATTTATCTTTTAAAATCAAATTTGAAAAAGAGTATCTAAAAACACATACTAAAGAAGAATTTATAAAAGTTTTCGGCCAAGACTACATTTTTAAATTAGAGCAAAGTAATAAAATAAATAATCACGAAAAAGAAATGGGAAGATTATGACATAAAAAAAGATAAGTTTTATAGGTTACATTTTAAGGTGACTTATCTTTTTTATTTCAGTTTCAACATTTCTTCTAAACAATACTGATTATGTCTTTTACTTTTATATATTTTCTCCAATGGTATCTGCATAATTTTGTTGTTTTCTTTTTTATCAGCATAAATTCCTAAATGATATAAATCTATTAATAATAATGTATAATTATCTCGACTTTTTTTAACAAAAAAATGTAATTCCTTTTTTTCATGATGATTAAACTTAATAATTGTTTGTAAGTCATTAACATTAAATTTTGAATTCTGAGTTAAACGTAAAATTCTTAAAAGTCTTTCTGCTTTAAAATCAAATATAAGTTCATCACCAAGAAAATCATTCAAAAATGAATAATCATTATCTAAATATCTAAAGAACATATTTGCAACCATATCATAAACTTCTTCATTAGAACTTGATGACTTATTAATAAACCACTCTTCTTTTATATCAATTGATTTCAAACCTTTTTCAAAGTTAAATGTTTTAACAGGTTTTGTTTCAAATCTAGTATCACTTTTAAAACGATTATATCTAATTTTAATAGTATTAGTAGTTTTTAGCATATTCACTTATTATTTCTTCTGGTGGTATTACACAATTATGAAATTTTAATTTTGGTTTGAAATTTTTTTGCCAACATTTATCTTGATGAGAAACATCGACAAGTCTAAAGTCATTTGCTTTTAAAACATCATCTAGAATATTATTTATAAATTCTTCTATATATTTATTTCCATCAAATGGTTCTTCTTCTCTAAAATCATTTAAATTGTCTGAATGATAAACATCAGGAACAACTGGACCGTAAACCCATGCTTCTATTTTATTTGGAAATAATCTTTCATTATAATTAAAATTCATTTCTTTAACTTCATCACTAAATGATTTATTTTTTCTAATAAATCCTCCCCAATATGCGAAACAAAAATATAAAGCTTTTTGTAATTTGATTGGAGATATTTCCACATTTGGAAACGATTGATTATTTTTATAATATTCTTTTATATAGCAAGCTAGTGTTCTAGCATCTAAAACATAATCCTTCTCTTTTTCCATAATCCTAAATTTCACCCTTCTATCATCTAAATCATAGCATATTCTCTTCACCGATGCAATTAGATATTTTAGCCTATTTTTTATTTTTGTCAAGTTATAATTGCCTCCTAAATGCTAACATAATACTATATTATATGTAAATAATTTGGCAAATTATGGCATAAAAAAAAGAGTTTGGTATAGACAATAAATCTGATTCCAAACTCTTTTAATTTAAAACTAATTATATTTTTTCAATGTCATTAATATTCATTGCAGCCCATATTTCCAATTCACTTTTTGGACCTCTAGGAGCACCTAAAACTACTCTGTCACCATTAATTTCCATGATTGTATATTCACTGTCGTATTGAACAAGTGGTGTACCATTGTAATTAACCAGTTTTAAAGGCTTAACTTTATCTCCTACTCTAAATTTTGGTTCTTCAACAGGTTTTTCCTCTTTTGGTGGGTTAATTATTTCATTTGCTTTTTCAATAATATAATCTAATTTGCTTATTAGATATGGTCCAGGGCAAGCTGTTGGGTACTTCTTGTCAGCTACTAATTGATGCCAAGTTAAATTTTTACTTTTGACTAAAGTACCTAAATTATTTCTTATTGCTATATCAGCAATTAATTTAATCAAACTTTCAAGACTCTTATCTGATACATGCCAATTTCCACCAACTTCATCATTTGATGTTTCAATTGTAACACTTTCACAATTACTATTCCAATTTGAATTAGTCCATGGTGTATCTTCTTCATTTACATATAATGCAATATCACCATCATAGCCTATTCCATAGTTAGAACTTCCTTTTCTTCCAACTTTTTGGAATACCTTACCGCATTCTTGTGAAGTTGCTTTCATCGCCATGTGATGAATTGTTATTGCCTTAATAGATGTATTTCTTCCTTTAGTATAATTACCCTCATATGCAGGCACTTCATAATTAATTAAATTTGAATTACTCATTTTATTCCTCCTTGTTTTCCAAATTCTTATCTACATCTTTTTTATTGAAATAATAAGTAAATACCATACCTATTACCATAGTAGTCGTTTCAATTGGTAATTTACCAACTATTGCTAAATAACAAAATACAATTGTTATAGCAAGTGTTATTAATGTTTTTACTTTTAATAAATTAATTAATGCATTTTTCATTATATTTTCTCACTTTCTTTTAAAATTTTTTCACAATGTTTTTTTGTTAAAGAATTATACCCAGCCTTTAAATAAGTATCACAAGCAGTTGTCCTTTCGCCTAAAGGAATGTTATCATTCCAAATTACGCTTTTTAATGACATTTGCTGGGTTGTTTTGAGTGTTTCAAGTATTTCTTTATTATTGTCCAAATACTTTTGATAGAAGCTAAATGCAGCCCAAATTAACCCAACAAAAAATGCAATAAGGAGATATAATTCCTTACCTTTTTTTAATTTTTCCATAATTTCCTTTCCTTATTATGAATTAATATCTTCTTCTACATATAATTCATTTAATTTACTATCATCAAAATTATCTGCTAAAAAGATTATTGATGTATAATATGGAAAATGTTCCAATTCTATTATTTCACCTTGCTCATTATATTTTGCAGGTGTATATACATCATTGATACTTCTTATATGTTTATTTGTATCTGCAATTAATATTTTTTTATTACCATATTTTCTTATTTCCATAATTTATTCTCCTTTCTTATGAAATAGTCCAACCTTTTCCAGTTCCTATTGCAATCTCTTCTTCTGTTAATTTTGCTAAATTTGTGGTCCCTAAAATAAGTTTTTGTGTTTTTACACCTTTTGTTTTTATATCATATAAATTATTTATTACATTCATTAAACTTTCTTGTGAAGTTTCAATATTTTCCATATTTAATGTATAGTCATTATTATTAGCAACTTTTGTAATTGAATATTCCATGCCTAAATTTTGAAATCCACCAATTTCTTCAATTTTTATATACATACCTCCCATGTTAAACATGCTCGATACGCTTATTGCTTTGGCAAAATTCAATAATGGTATTTTGTTTAATACCCTACACATATACATAAATCTATAAAAATTCGTTCCTTTACTTGTATCTATCGATGGTATTTCTTCTAATCCTCTCATACCTTCAAAAAAACTTGTAAAGTTTGTATAATCACTTGTATCAATCAAAGGTAATTTCTTTATATAATATCTACAATCTCCGGTTGTTTTTTTTGCCAAATTGTAATATTCATTGATATCAATGCCATTTGTAGCAACTTCTACTTCACTATATCCATCTAGATTATCATCACTTGCTTTATATGTACCATTTGATGTTATAGTTTTCTTATCTACTATTGGTGTATAAGGCTTTACGGTTACTTTTGAAAGCCCTGTGTAGCCTTTGTCAGGTTCTACAACTTGAATTTCTTTAGTAGGTGTTACTTCTTTTTCTTGAGTAATTGGGTCAACATATTTAACTGCGTTGTTAAGTTCTCCCACAATACTGCTTTTCGAATTAACTTTGCCTGTTATAGTTTCTTTTTCACTAATCATTATTCATCCTCTTTGGCCTCGGGATATAAATAAAATTCTTTAGGTCCTTCTAAGTCATAAGCAATTATTGTTTGTTCTGAAGTACCCGGATTCAACACTACCTCATACCAATATTTTACAGGCTTATTAATTAGATCTCCTATTGTAGTATCTTCACTCGTTAATGAAATATCTACACTTAATCTTTCTTCATTTACAGTAACATCTTTAGTTAATATTACACTACTGCAATCTTTGCTTTTAAAAATGTTTAATCTAACTACATCATCTTTTTTGAAAATATAATCAGTTTCATCACTATTTTTAGCTTTAACTTCTATAATTGCAGCATCTCCCCTTGTTAAATGAATTTTATTATCTATAATTTTAAACATATTATTCTCCTTTCATTTATTTAATAATAATCATTTATATCCTATAACTTTTGTAATGTAAATAAAATTCGATAACGATATTGCTAATGATGCACCGTCTGCCATAACCACTTGTTGAGATATTAAATTATTAATTTTATTGTCATTAATTGATATTTGTTTTACTTTTCCATAGCAATAATTACCAACACTCCAAAATGCCTGTAAAGAAACATATTTGCCATTCGGATTGGCAACTTTTACACTTGAATAAGCATTGTCATTACTTTTGTAAAATATTTCAATAAAATTATAATTTTTAGCATTATCGTTTAAAGTTATATTTTCATTACTTCCGTTGGCATTTTCATATAATACTTTTCCTAAAACTTCATCTAATTGAATTTTATTATGAACTATACTAGAAGAACTTAAATAATTATTATTTTTATATTTAAATTTTCTTTTCGATTTCCACTCTTCAATTACATCATATTCAAGCAGTTCAATACCTTTGTAATAAATTTTATCTTTTTCAATACCTATGATATCTTGACCTACATTCAGTGTTTCAATTGGTTTTAAATCGATTAACAAATCACTGACATTTAATTTAATTTTAAATTCTTTTTCAGAATCGAATAATTGTGTTTCATTATCTTTTGATAATGTCAAATCAGTAATATAAAATTTATTATTTTGTATTGTTGGTGTAATAGTACCTCCCGTAATCCAGGTTTCTGAATTACTTTCTCTATAATCCCAACTGACAGTTAGTAAATTTGCTTTATCATCAGAAAAATTACCTTGCCAAAAGGTTCCTTCAGCATCAAGAATTGCTTCTTTAGAGGTTTCCTCTGGTCTTTCAATTTGAAATTTTGTAACTTCCAGTTTTAGATATTCAATGACATCTAAAGTAATTTCCTTGCTTGCTGATAAATTTCTATCATCAGTTACCTCAAATATTGCTTTAGAGCCATCTATGAAGTTAGTAAATGTACCTGTAGTACCATTTACACCATTAGAACCAATTGTAAGTTTTGTAGACTTTATTTTGGCTTCTTTTTTGAGTGTATAAGTCATATCCATCTTTGGTGTAGATATGTATCTTATATATTTTTGATTATTACCAGTAAGTGCAGTACATTTTTCATTAGTATCTTGGCAAGTATATGTATCAATTGTTGGGCTACAATTTACAACATTAAATTCAACTTCTCTTGTATCATAATAAGTGGATGTGCCAATTATTGTTCTAATAAAGAATGTTACTTTTCTTGTGGTGCTGCCTTTAGTATTTTCTCTTAAGACTTTTCTTTCGGCATCAGTTAGATTAAATGTATAATTTGTACCAGTTTTAGTAATATCTCTATATGCTACATCATCAGTTGCGCCAGTAAGTGAAATACAAGCCATAAGTGAATCAACGCTATTACCAGCTGGATTTTCATAATAAATAGATGGATTTTCTTCATCATTAAATCCACCCGCCGCTGTAAATTTTGCTCTTCTTGGAATTTTTGGCAACGTTACTGTGCCACTAATATTTTGACTTAAACCTAAATAACCATTATATAAATAAGAGCTTAATGTTATTTCTGCGCTACCATCATCGTTGTGATAAACGTATTGTTCAGAATTGGTTTCAGTAATTGTTTCACTTCCAAAATACCATACAGCATTGCCTTCAACAGTTGGTGCATAGGAACAAGTAAATTGATATTTTGAACCACTCATCTGTCCAACTGTCAATTCAGATCTTAACCTTGTGTAAATTCTAGTTCTATTATTGGCAATATCATAATCATCAACTTTGGCTTCTAAATAAAAATCACACCACAATTTTGAACTGTATTGCCATCTCCAATATACAACGCTTTGATAATCTTTAGTTAATTCCATATTATCCCTCCAAATCCGTTAAATTTTCAATTAATTCTTCAAGATGATAAATTGAAGTTCTCTTTTTACCATTTCGAATAGTTTTTTTAATCTTCAAATAACCGATTTGTGCTGTGCCAGTCACAATTAATTTATCAACACCTGAACCATTTTTATTAAAAATAGCATTTAATTCAGTTTTGTTATAGGACCTAATACCATTATTATCGAGTACTGTATTATTGTCATCAGTAGATTTACCTACCTTTAAACCTGCTGTAGTAAAGTCATAACTCATATCATCAAGTTTTTGCTCTATTTCTTCAATATTACCATCTATTTCTTGCGTTTTAGTAGTTAAATTTGAAACGCTGATGTTAACATCATCCATTCGAGTAGTAATTTGAGCAACTTGTTCATTTGTTGTAGAAATTCTCTTATTAATTTCTTGATAATTCTCATTTATTTCAGTATTAATATTTGATACAGATTGTTTTATTTGACCATTCTCAATAGATAAGTCACTTAATGTTGTTCCATGATTTTCAATAGTAGTATTTATTGTGCCTATTTTTTCATCATAATCTTTAACAATTTCGGTTATTTCCTTTTTTGTCGAATATTCATTTTTAACATTTAATTCGATTTCATCCTTAGATTTTTTAATTTCTGAACTTACTTCCGTTTTTGTAAAATAAGTTTCATCTATTGTTTCTTTAGTATAGTAATGATTTTGCAAGTAGTCTAAAGAAACATTCATATCTCTTTTTACCCAATGATCTTTATTATATGAATCACTATCTTGAATAGCAAAAACCCAATCACCTTTTGCAATTGGGTTATCACTTTCACCAATAGGTAAATCACTATCTGATAATGAATCTTCTATAATCCATAAGTCATCTTTTTTATATGAAGATGGTTTACTCGTATAAATAGATTTCTTGTTATTAATTTGGTCATAAATAGCCATTGGAACATCAACTTTTAACCATTTATATGTAATTGGATTTGTGGGCATTTTAGAATATCTAAATTGATTATTCGTTGAAGTGTCATACCAATAATCTCCAACATGTTTAGCTTTCAATATATCAGTTGCCCAGTTTAGTTCTGGATCATCTTCTTGATACCAACTTTCAACTTTATCATCAATTTGCTTTTCTAGTTCTAGTTTATCAACAGAATAAGTATTTTTAATA
Source organism: uncultured Bacilli bacterium (assembly GCA_934101645.1). GTDB lineage: Bacteria > Bacillota_I > Bacilli_A > RF39 > UBA660 > UBA6448. Next base: position 47,249 of record CAKORX010000001.1, read on the forward strand.
AAATTATTTATTGAAGTATCATCAGTAGCAATTACTTGCCAGTCGTTAAAACTAAATTCACCAACTAATTTATCTTTAATACACTTATATAGTTTACCATTATAATTTAATAAACTGCCTTTGTAATATGGCGTTAATGGTGGAGAACTATAACTTTTAGGTAACTTTTTTATTGTTTTATCAACATTATCTTTTTCATTAGATAATTGTTCGTCTAAATATCCTTTAGTTATATAATCATTATCATATTTTGGATTTCTAATTGTACCCATATTAATCCTTTCCATATAGTTCATTCCATATTTTTTCTTTCTCCGACTTTGTAATCTTCAAATTATTAATATAGTTGAACATATAATTCTTATATTCTTTAATACTATAAGTTGTTGTAGCATTAAATAATAATATTTTTTGAGCTTTAGATAGATTTAAACCATTAATATATTTAAAAATATTTGCTTTCTTTGCTGCCGTTTGTCCAGCATATTCCTCTTTAATTTCTGCAATTTTGTTTTTAGCCAAATAGTAATCTGAAACCTTTCCACCTGTTGATGTATAAAAATTAACTTTATTATACGTATTTGACATTTCTATACCAGTAATTTCTTTACGAGCTACATTGTAAGAATAATCAACAATATTTTTTACAATTTCACTTTTTTCAGTATCATTTAATTTTCGATAATTATTATTAGAAAGTAATATTTTCAAATTATCTTCAATAATTTGCCCAGAAACTTTAGAATAATTTGAACGTTTTTCTGTATTTAAAATTACTTTCTCATTATTTCGATTAATATAATAAGGTGAAACTCTTGGCATTATTGTTTGGTCTCCAGTTGCATTATATAATCTATAAATTTCTTCAGCACCTTCACTAATATTTTTAGTATTCACATTTGCCGGATTTAAAAAAACATTAAATATAGTACTTTTTCCACCATATTTTTTTATTTCTCTTCCCATTGTATCAACACTTGGTGATAATGTTTTACTTACGCCAGGTAATTTAGCAATAATTTTATTTTTAGCAGTCTTTATTGGACTATCATATTCATAAGTTTGCCTTTGCGTGTCATCCACTAAATCTGCAATTTGCTTTGCAAATGTTGGCACAGCCCTTGAAGGAAGTTCTAATATTTCATTGACAATTCCTGATGCCGGGCCAGCACTATCACTCAACACATCATTAAGACTTGATAAAAATGATTGTTCAAGTAAAATGGCACCCGCTGTGTCTAAAGAGCCAATTATTGCTTCTGAAAGTGCAGCTTCTTTATTCTTTTTAGAATTTACTACATTTGCTGTAATAGATAATGGGGCAGCAATTGGTTGTGCCCAATCATAAGTAAATGTTTTATCACCTATTTTAATTGAATATGAACTGATTCCTAAAGCATTTTTTATAAAATCTCTAGTATCTTTATCATCATCACTTTCTCCACTAGTAATACCAGCTTTTGCAAGAGCAATTCCTAATACATATAACATAGTACCAGCAGTTGCTTTTCCAAGTGATTGAACAAATTGATGTTGTATTTTTGCTGTATATTGGCCATTTGATAAAGAATTTTTTAAGTTTATACCTTTAGTAATAGTACTAACTAATCCGGCAGGGGAATAATCAACAATAGCTTTGGTTAGATTTGCTGGAGTTTTAGCAAATGGTATTAATACATCACCTAAACCATAACCAGTAACTTTTATTCTATTTAAATTTCTTCGAGCATCTAAAACAAACTTTGTGTAATTGTTGTTATCATTCCAAGTCCTTTGCAAGGCTTCGGTATGAGCAATATCAATCATTTCTTGTGTTACTTCAGTAGTTTTATTTAAAGTCATTTGATTTTGTAATGAGTTTTCAAAAGCTGCCTCACTAAATACTCTATCTCCTACATCCATAACATAATTTAATAATGCTTCTGTTCTATTTAATGACTTTCCAATAAGGTTTTTTTCACTAAAAGATTTTTGATTAGATATTTCAAATCTATTACCTTCCATATCTTTAGTATTAATGCCTTTTTTATAATCATTAGTTGCTTCATAAGCACCTTTTTTTATACCTTTTAGCATTGCCTTTATATCAGTAGTTCCTGTTGTTCTTACACCCGTTTTTTTAGCAATAATTTTGTCAACTTTACTCGAGATAACATCACTAATTGAGTTTACAGGCATTATTAATGCGTTACCAACAACATTCCTTACTTGAGTTTTTGGATTGAATAACATAGATATTCTCATCCAAGATTTAATTCTTGAACTTTTATCCGGTGGGAGTTTATCTGTCATCATTTTTTGAATTTCAGCTAATTTAACTTTTTTACTATAACCATCTTCCATATTTTGGACTTCTTTCATAGTATCTACAATAAATTTAACCTCATTAGGTTGCAAATCAAAATCATTTCTATATTTGTCAATCCATTCTTTAGTTTTATTTTTAACCATTATATTATAAGCATCAGTTAATTCACTTTGAGCGTATTTTACCATTCCTTCCGGTGTCATTCGTTCCATAATATTAAAGGCTTGAACTGTTTGGCCTGCACTAGTTCCCATTTCTTTCAACTTTTTGGCAACAACTATAGCATCATCATATTTTCCTGCATCATTATATTGCTTAAGTAAAATCCAACCCTCGGCTACATCAGTAGCAGTAGCATTATTTGTCTTAATATTGGACCATCTAAAAGATTCAGAAGCACCGGCTTTATTTAGTTTATCAAATGCTTCATTTAAACTTTCTTTATTGGTAATTTGTTTATAGTATTTTATATCATTTCTCGAAAGAATTGCTTTCTTTGTATCTTCAGATAACATATTAGTTTTTTCATTTATATTATTCCAAAAATGGCTTTCACCTTTACCTACTTTAGAATCTTCCGTTTTTGACAATTTTGGTGTTGTTGTAGCATCATTTTCGGTTAGATTAGATATTTCTATTGGATTTAGTTTTTTCGTTGTATCAACCTTATTTTTAGTAATTAATTGATTATATTTTTTTGTTTGTTCTTTTATTATAGAGTCAATATCTTGAACTGACTTAATATAGGCTGCATCATAGTATTTAGTATTGCCATTTTCAAATTCTACACCAATTTTACCAAAGGAAGTACCAATTACTTTACCTTTATTGTTATCAACAATAACCTCTTTACCAACATAATTGCTTTTTAATCTATTAATTTTATTATTAAGTTCATTAGAAGTTAATCCTTTTTCTATAGGAATTAACCAATCGCCTTGAATAAGATTTCTTTTTTGAGCAGATATTTCCATTGCTCTAGCTTTTATTTTACTATCTCTTTGCTTTTTATCATTAGGATACATTTTAGTGTATTGTTCTTTAATATTTTTTAATTCCGTATCCAATTGATCAAGTTTCTTTTGAGTCTTGCTATCAACGATAACTTTTAAGACATCATTTGACTTATTACTATTTAAGTTTTCACTATACTTTGTACTTGGTTTTGAAACTTCATTATTCTTTAGCACTATATCTTTAAAATAAGTTCTAGTTCCGGTTGGCTTAAAATTATCTTCTAAAAACGCTTGCCATTTAGAATTATTTTGTGAATATTTTGTATTTTTCCCTTGAGAAGATGATTTTTTTTCTAATTCTTCATTTACAATATAATTTGATACATCTAGTTCTTTGCTACCATTTAACTTTATTTTAACATCAGCATTATCACTAAAAATGTCATCAAGTTCTAGTTTTTCAACTGGTATTTTGAATTCTAATTTAGTATTTCCTCTGCCATCAGACTGACTTGCATTTTCTGAAGTACTAAAATAAACATAAGGTTCTTTAGCAGACATTTTACCACTTTGCTTTATTTTTTCAGCATTTTCAGATGTTGTTTGATGATATAGTGTAACATAACCATTTTTATCTACTTTTGCACCTACTGATTTTATTTCCTCCATTAAGTCTTGTGCATCCAATAATTTATTTCCAGAAACTCTTTGTTCCAAAGAAAAAGAACTATTGTCTAGCTCTTGTGTATTATTTTCATTTAACTGCATAGAATATTTAGTAGATGTATCACGATTGACTTTAGTATTAGATTGTGATATACTATTTTCAACGGAAGTGCTGAAGTTCCCAGATTGGATGGGAAGTTTAGCACTTCTTTTTTTGTTGTATATTTCAACCAAACTACCATTTTTTACCATATTATCAAAATAATTAGAATTGCTTTTTCCATAAGTAGTTTTTATTCTATTTGTATCAACTTCGATCTTATTGTATTGACCTTTTTTATGAATTTCTATAGGAACAATTATATTATTATTACTACTATCCTTCACTTCTGTTAAAACAATAAAATTGTCTTTAGAATATTTTCCTTTGTCAGTATATTGATATACTGCAATAGGTTCGTCCAAAGAATCAATTGCTTTCATATAAGTGTCAATTCCTAATCCGTGATAATGTTTCCCTTTTGTACTATAACCTTTATTATTAGCTTCAGTATCAGTTAAAATATTCTCTCTTAAATGCCCTTTTCTAACTAGCATCGGTAAATTGCTAACACCAACAGATACAAGTTGTTCGGGAGTATAATCTCTCAATTTTACCATAGAATTAATATCTGTATTTTTGTTATTTAATGCATCATTAACTTCATTTAATGCATTTCTGCTTAAATGAAATTTTTCATTTTGTAAATTATTAACGGTTTGTTGCATAGTTGTATTTCTATAGGCATTTCTCCATTTAATTTCTAAATCCTGTACAAAATTTCTATATCTACCTTCAGATGTTAATTTATTTAATAAATGTTTTAATAATTCATATACCTGTTTAATAATATTTTTAGACTCTACAGTATTTTTCGTTTCAAGTGACTGAATAAACTCTTCATTTCCGAATAATTGACCACATACATCTGCAAATACTTCTTCAGAAGTAAGATTTTTCCCATATTTTGTTTCTATTTCTTTTACTGATTCTGCAAACTTCTCATTTCTACTGGCAAAATCATTTATTAGTTCTATCATTTCATTGTTTTTTATAGCGTGTGAAACTTCGTGAACCATTAAGAATTCTCCAGCACTTTTAGAATCTGGATTTATTCTTATTTCAACTTCATTATTTGAATTAGTTGTTATTTTTGCATTTACTGATTCACCATTATCATTTGTAATTGTTCTATCAAATAATATATTATATCCTTTTTCTTTTATGAGTTTAGTAGCAGTATCTATAAGTTGTATTGTTTCTGGGCTATTATTGAAATTAGATGTTGAAGCGCTTTGATATAGATTATTTACATTTGTATCATTTGTAGGCATATATTTAAATGCTGTTTTATTGTCATTAGTTGCATTAATAAGGCTATTAGAAATGGAGGTATTTTCAATAACATTGTTATAAATATCACTATTTACTTTGTTGTCAATGTTAGTATTTTCTTTTCCATTATTATTTATATCACCATCAATATTTGGCTTTTCCTCTTTTACATCAGTATCAACATTTTGCCCATTTATAACATTAACATTATCATTCATTGAATTTCCATTAAATTTTGTTGAACTTTCAATTATTTCAGTGTGAACTTTTCCATTTTTATCTTTAATTTTAACTTTATTATAATAATTATTATTCATCGAACCAGTTACAGCACCAGTTAATGAACCTACTACACCAGAGTAAATTGCATCTGCTAATGTATCAAGTGAAAATGTGTCTTTTAATGCTGTTTTAGTACTATTTTTATCTAGTAAAGCACTCGATACAAATTTATCCAAAAATTCTTGTACAAATTCTTCATTTCCTTCAGAAATTGCACTTGCTATAGCATTCGCTATTCTAGGGTGGTTAGCAAGAATTTTTTCAGTTAATTTACTTGATAAACTTGATGAAAGTTCAGAACTTCCCATTCCTAGAGCTTTAGAAGTACCACCGATTAATTTACCAACAATTGCCTCTGATGCAGTATTTATTGTTGCATATAATAATGAATCGTCTTTATCATAACCATCTTCTAACGTTCTATTGTAAGTATCGGCAAAAATATCCGTGAAATATACTGCCGTACCAATTCCTGGTAATCCAGCTGCTGTGCCAAGTGCATTTACAACTGTAGTTGCGCCAATTTTTCCAAGTTCATAAGCAGCAGATCCTAATATTCTCCCCAATTTAGTATTATAACTATCAAGAATTTTTTGTTGTTTTCTTTCCGAATAATTTTGCATATTATATTTTTGTCCTTGCTCATTTTCCATTTTATATTTAGATGGCATAATAGAGCCTACACCAGAAATAAATGTACCTAAAGTTTTATCAAAAAAACCTATATTATCATTTGCAAGTTTGGCATTCAAGTAATTATTATATGATACAGCAGTTTCTTTGTATGTATCTTTGATATCTTGCTGAATTTTTTTTATTTCAGGTAATTCATTTGCTTTATTAAGTTCCTCATATACAGGTTTAGCAGTTTCTACTGCAACATTAGTCCCAGCTGTAGGTAATTTAATTGAACTATCATATTTTGGCATATTCATTTGATTATTTAATATTGGAGTTGTATTTTTCTTATACAAATCTTCTCTTTGACTTTTATATGAATTTAGTTCATTTTCACTTTGCTTATAAATATCTTTTGCCTTTTTATATTGGTAATCTTTATAATTATCACCAAGTATTCTAGACATTGCACCATTTAAAGAAGAACTACTAGAATTATCAGTAGTTCCTTGTGTATTATTATTCTTTATTCTATTTAGTGCTTCACTTAATGAATTTGCCATAATGCCTCCTATTTATACCCATAACTTTTTAATATTTTTTCAATATCACGATCACTTAATTTGGCTTCTTGTTGTTTTTGTGCTAATAAGTTTTCCAATTCACTAGAATTCATTGTTTCTGGAAGTTCATCACTAAATTTTTGTGCTGTTTTATTTGACATTTTAACACTCATATATCTATTTAAATTTGTGCCTTGAAATTGGTTGTTATCAAAATCATTTGTATTATCAGTAAAATCAGAAGAGCTTCCTGATGATGCATAAAGTTTTTGTAAACTCAAATTATAATTTCTATCATTATTAAGTTTTTCTTGAGCCATTAATTCTCTTTTATATGCCATTTCATCATTAAATTGTCTTATTGCTTCTGCTTGTGCTGCCGCTTTTTGTTCGTCATCATATTCTTGTTGTTTCATATTTAAATATTGATTGTATGATGTGTTGTACTGATTTAAAGCTTTAGAATCAATTTGCGATCTTAAATTAGCAAGATTTTTACCATATTCATTTAATAAATTAATTCTATCAGTATCATAGCCTAAATTAGCATCGTTTTTTTGAATTTCTAAATTATTAAGTTCACTAGTTCTATTTTTTAATAATTCAGTTAGATTTGTACCATAATTATTATTTATTGAATTAACTTGACTTCCAACAATACCTTGTGTACCTAGACCAGCTCTATTCATTGATGAAGAATTATCCTTTAATGCAAGTAATCTATTTATATTTAATTGTTTTGCAGCATCTTCATTATTTTGATTAATGGTACTTTTACTTGCATTTATTTTATAAATAGCATTATCTTGTGCTTTTTGTAATTGGTCTAAAGAATTATTTTTTGAATTTACTAACTCATCAATTAGATATTGATTATTTTGTTTAATTAAGTCAGAGTATTTTTTTGCATTTTCCTCTGCTTCTTTTATCCATTTTGCTCTATCACTCATATTTCTCACTCTCCTTTATATTTACCTGAAAACACATATTCTAGTGATAATCTTTCAAATGTAGATTTATTATTTGTTTTACTTTCCATAATGAATTTTACAAACATAAACTTCTTTATTCTCTCTTTTTCTCTTATTGTTTTTGGAAAACCATCTTTTAAACTAGCATAAGTTTTAGTTATTATTTCACTAGTACCATCATCAAGTTCATAACTTAATGTAATATCACAATCAGTTTTCGGATTCAAAACTAACGTAACTGTTTTTATTGTTTTAGCATAATCATTAGTTTCAAAATCTAAGAAAGGTGTTTCCCAATATGCTTCAACATTCTTTGTGTTTTCATCTTTATAGTTTTCACCAAAAGTACATATTTTTCCATCTTCAGTACCAAAATATAATTTATTATTCCAAGAAAAAAATACCCTTGCAGGTATTCCATCTAAAAACCACCATTCATATTGGTATTGTTCTGTTTTTGCATGCTTAGGGTAACTTAAATATCTACTATCAGCAACATAAATATGGTTATTTATTCCTAGGTAATATTTTCCATCTGTAACAATAGAAATTGCATTTTCTAAATTTTTTTCATTTAAAAGCTTTCCATTAATATAATAAGACCTTTGCATTGCAAATTTTTCACCATTATTGCCAATAATTGCATATATGCCTTGTGAAGTAAGCATTAATGGATCATTTAATAAATTATTAATTGAATTACTACTTATACATCCTATATTTTTTACACCATCATTTAATGGGAAAATTTCAACATTATTTAACAAATTATAATTTCTATAATATATAGTACAATCCGTATCACTTTGTTTTTTTAATATTGCAAGCGTTCCATCATTTAATCTTGCATACCCCATAATTGGTTCTACACCTATTCTTGAAAAATTTTCATCAGGCCAATACAATGGATTTTCTTGTTCACACCAATAATCATAATTTGGTAAATCTTTATTACCGCTTATAAATATTCTATTTCCATTGCCTTCATAACCATATAAAGTTGCAATTGTACAATTGTTTATTTTACTGTAATTATCTTCTATGACTTTTTTGAATGTTATTTCAACATTATCTCTTCCTAAAACAGGGCTTTCTCCTGGGGTAAAGTACACTTCACCTTTTTCTAAATCAAAAGTAAAATTTGATACGGTTTCCCATTTTCCTGAATCAGTTAGTTTTCTTACTAAAGTTATTTCATCAACATTTTGTTCTTCTAGTTTAAAAGTAGTTTGGTCTACATATATTGGATTTCCCTCTTCATCTAAACTAGTTTCTATTTTCGAAGCTAAAAATGTATTCTTTGAATAAGGACTCAACAAATTTTTAAGTTCGTAATCCGTTCCACCACCATTATTATCTCTTGCAATAGAAGTTGTTGGAATGTAACCACAAGTATCAATAAATTTAGCTTCATAATTAGTCCCATCAAATTTTGAAAAAACTACTGCTCTTTTTCCGTCAAAAATAACTAAATAACTATGTAAATAAATACCACAAGATCTTTTATCATTCATTCCAGTTAATAATAATGTTTTTGTTTTAAAATCACTGGTTATTTGATACAAGGAAGAACCAGAATGAACTAAAAATAAATCACCTTGATTTGTGTCTATATTCCACACCCCATTGATTTTTTCATTAAATGTATGTAATATATCATATCCTTTTCTTTTTTCATTATAACCATTAATATTGATATAATTTTTAGCATTTGGGCTTCTTCTTACATCTACGTCAATTGGTGATGTAGTAAAATCGACTCCTTTAAATTCATTTATAGAATAATATTGTTTATCTTTTTGTGCAGGTATGCTATACATATTAATCACCTATACTATATATTCTTTCTATTGTAGGAGTTGGTACACCATATCTATTATTTACATAATTATCAACAAGATTCATAAATTCATTCATATACATTGTAGCTAATGTTAAATCATCATCTTTATATAACTCACCAGCAATATACAGTGGAATTAAATTAGCATATTCATTAGCTATTTCTATTTTCTGTTCTTCGTCAGTAGATTCATTAATAATAATTGGTTTTGTTTCATATGAAATAATTGCCTTATCATTAGAAGAAAAGTCTATATAAACAGTATTTTTGTTGATTATTTTCCAATTTAAAGGCATATCAGCATATATTGCTTTTAACATTCTAAAATCAGTTATTTTTTGTGATAAGTCATAAAAATTATTATCTTCTTTTTCCATTATATATAATTTTTCGTTAGAACCTAGTCTTGATACAATATAATTAATTGCTTCATTGCAAGCCTGAGGCATTGCAAATAAATATGTTTTGTATTTTTTCTCTTTCTTATAATCATCTAATTTATCAATTGATAAATCATCATTGTTTAAAAACATTTTTTTCAAACTTTCAATTTGGATTTCTCCCCAATTCACAATTCATTTCTCCTTTCAAGTTTGTAAGAATTGCACTTACTCTAACTTTTAACTTGATATAAAGGGTTATTTATATTAACCCTGCATTTTTTAATTGCTCATATACAGCTAATTCGACTTCAGTTTCTACGCCACGTTCAATTGTGGCATATTTTTCATTTACACCAACAGTAATAAATTTATCTTGTGGATTAAGTTCACTAACAGGAATACATATTTTATATTTTTTTATTTTTTCTTTTTCTTTTTCTAGTTCTATTCTTTCTTTTTCTTTTTCCTCAAGAATTTTTTTTACTTCTTCTTCTGTATAAGTTTTTTTATTTTCTTTTTCTAGTTCTAATTCTTCTTTTTTTGGTTTTCTTTCCATTATTTATCCCTCCATATATTAAAATAAAGGGGCATTTAGCCCCTTTTGTTAGGCTTTAACGCCAGTTTCTACTCTTACTAATGCAAGTGGTTCAGTAATTACAGCTGTAAATGCTGCTTTCCAGCCAGCAGTTGCTCTTTGATTTAATGGGTCAGCAGTACCAGCACTACCGTTTTCTTTTACGATAATTTCAGGTTTACCAGCACCATTTTCAAGATTAACGCAACTATATGCACCTTTTCCATAAGCAAATGCAACATGAACACTGATTTTAGATTGTGCAGTATCAGAACTATCAACTACCTTAATATTAGTAGATTCAAAGAACTTCATACCATGCATTTTTCCAAGTTCACCTTTAACCATTTGTTCTGGTTTAGCGTATTTAGATACATCAACCCAAGCATTATCACTCATTAAATCATAAGCAATATCTGGATCAACTACCATATGGTAATAACCATCAGCAAATCTTTTTGCATTTGCATTTTTTAATTTTCTAACGATTTTTTTAATATCATCACCAGTTAAATTTTTAGTTGTTGCAGACTCAAGTCCTGCTCTTGTTGTAGCATTTCCTGCAAAGTATACATTTGTACCTTTTGAAATTGCTGTTTGAATTCTATTATCTACAACTAATGCAGCTTCCTCACCAAGAAGTTCACTTGTTTCAGTAAGTACTGGATCTATTCCTGTTGTTTGAATAAAATCAGTAATTTGAACATAGTCTCCTTCTTGTGCAACTTTTGCATTAATTGTTGTGATTGATAGATTATTTCCGTCTGGTGTAACACCTTCAGTTAAACTTGAACTAGGTGCTGTTAATGAATTAAATTTTCTAAAATTCATTGTTGTACCTGAATTTTTAGGTAATTTTTTCTTTTCAGCATCATTATAGAAATTTAATTGTGGTAATAATCTTTGTAATAGAGTCCTTTCATAAAAAGTTTTATCTTCTGCAGATAATTGATTTTGTCCTGAGACATTTGTAATTGTTTGACTTTGTGTAGCCATATTTTAACCTCTTTCTTCCAGGCCTTTTATTTTTTATAAATCTCCATCTTTTGCTCTTTGAATATATTTTTCAAATTCAGCATCAGACATGCTTGCATAATCGATGGTATTATCACTATCGCCTTTCAAACTGCCTGGACTAGCTTGTGCATTGGCAATAGTTTGTTTTGCAACATTAATTGCCGAGTTTCTAAAAGCATTCTTAAAATTGTTGAACCCTTCATATAATTCAGTAAGAGATTTTTGTTTTCCCTGCATATAATCTTTAAAAAAAGAGTCATCTAATAACTCTCTAAGGTCTACATCAGGATATTTACTAGTGAAATCATCAATTTCTTGCCTTGTTTTTTCTTCAAGGTCTTTTTTTTCTTGAATTGCTTTAGTTTCCTCTCTTTTTTTACTTGATAATGCATCAGGTAAATCATTAATTGGATCTTTACCTTCCATTTCAAGTTTGAACATAGTTTCATAGATTTCAGCATCAGCTAAATCTGTCATAGGTTTTCCAGTATAAGGATTAATTTTTCCCTTATATGCAGCTAACCTACCTTCTTCATAGGCTTTGGTTTTTGCTTCCTCAATTTTTTTGTTAGCTTCCTCTTCAGCCTTTCTTCTAATTTGAGCATAATTAGCATTTTCTTCATCAGATTGTACCTTTTTAGAAGGTTCAGTAGATTCTTCTTCTACTTTTTCTTCTTCTTGTTCAGTAAATTCTTCTGATGGCTCATCTTGTGTTTTCTCATCCACAATAGTTGTTTCTTCGGCAACTTCCTCAACTGGTTCAGCGACTTCCAGTTTTTTTTCGCTATCTTCCATATTTTTCCTCCTTGGATTTTTACGCTATTCCTGCGAATTATTAACTTCTTTAATGTCTAGTTATAAAGACAAATTAAAAAGCACTATAAAGTGCCTTGTAATTCATTATTGTTGACTTCATTATTTACAACTGGTGTTTGTTGCATTAATAATTGTTGCTGTAATAATTCTTCTTTTTTTCTTTGCCTAATTTTCTTTAATTTTTCTTTAAATGGCATAATTGAGTCTGGGTATAATTCAATGTAATCATCAGCATCTATAGTTCCATCTTGTTTTAATGAATCAAGTAATGATATAGATAATGATTCACTCCATACACCACCCGCACCGACTTCAATTGCCACATTGAAATCAAAGTCTGAATATGTATTTCCATTCATTTCAGCAACATATTGCTCATTATCTTGTTCAAATCCAAATAGTCTTCCATCTGAATAATAATATTTAAAGAATTGTTCATATATTTTTGCTTTTTGATTGTAACATCTATAGAACTTTCTTTGATACATTTCAATAGGCTTCTTTGCTTGGTTTTGCAATGCTATAATTGCACTTGCAGCCATATTTGCACCTAATACTTCGCCAGTTACGACTTCTGTTGACCCAGTTACAGTTCTTGTAATATCTAATATAGAATTAGTTAAAGTAAGTGCTTGAACATTAAATGATGGAGTATCTAAATATTTAACTCCCCATCCAGAACCTTTTGTATAATCAGTTAATATTTGACCTGGTTCATTTGTTATACTTTGATTTGCTAACGCACCTATTTTTTGAATCATTTTTGGCCAAGAATTATCCTGAACTGATAGTAACATCATTGCTACGTTGAAATTAAGGGCTTTATTATTTTGAATTGTTTGTTCTACCTCACCAATTCCATAAATACATCTATTTTTTTCTTTATGAGTTAATACAGCAATAGGATATAATTGCTTTCTTGCATATGTATAATTAGTATGAATATCAGGCTCATTAATCTCTTGCTCATCTTCAAATGTAACTTTTTCTTTTTGTGGTTCCCATAGTGTTGGCTTTTGAAGATAATATTCTTTTGTTGCTTTTTCCCAAACGACTTTACCATTTTGTCTTGAATATTTAGTTAAGACAGTTACTTCTTCTAAATTTTTTTCTTCTTCACGAAGTTCATTATCTGGTTTGATATTATCATAGTCTTTAACACCATTCTTTTTGGCTAATTCTCTAACGCTATCAATTGGTTCACTAGAGGCGATAATGATATATTTTTGTTTTTGAATATCTTTTTCAGTTGGATTACTTAATATAACGTTTTTAGGGCTTAATACTTCTCCACGCATTGCACCAACATAATTGGTATATAATCCGCCAGATACATTAACATCCCAGTAATAATGATAAAATGCTATTCCTAATTGAGTTGAATAACTAACTGCTTTGTCATCTAACTCATCCTCTTTTACCTCTTTAACGAGGCTTTCACTAAATCTAGTGAATATTTCGGCACCTCTTTCGGCTTTTTCTATTTGATAACCATATAATTCAGCAGGCTTATAAATCATTTTTACATTGCCACTTAATATTCCCGCTTTTTTATTATCAGCAATCATAGCAGATATGTTAAAAACTGGTCTAGGCAATGCTTTTGTTCTCTTCGTAGCTTTAGGCCACTGATTTCCTTCATAGAAATTTTCACAATCTTCCCAAGTTTTTAGCAAACCAGTAGATTTTTGATAATTCCTACCTTTTTCAAATTCTTGCCATACTTTTGTAGGTGTCTTTTCTGTCTCATTCATTTATATCATCTCCTGACTTTTCTGATTTTCCATAAAACCATTCTTCTTGGATTTCTTTAGTTAAGTTCTTTGCTGTTATTGGTTCGGTATTTTCCTCTTTTTTTTCTATAATTTGAGGTTTATTTTTTTCTATTATTTCATTTGCATATTTTTTCACAAAAAAGGGAATAGATACGCCTATTCCAATTCCCATTATAAATACTAGTAAAATAACTATTCCATATAATATTTCCATATTCACCATCCTATAATATCATCACTTTCTTCATCATCAGTTTGTAATGCAAAAGGCAATTCTATTTTTTCTTCTTTTTCTATTTTTTCTACAATAAAACTTTGTTGAGTTCTAATGTAATATGTAATGGCTAGTCCCATAATTAAGTCATCGTGTTTGCCTTGTTCTGCTTCTGGCCTGCCTTTTTCATTTTTTATAAATACTAATCCTTCATATAATACATCTAGATCATTGATGTAACTTATATTATCTCTAAATATTTCTTTTAACATTGCAAGTATTATTGGTCTTGTTGCTTTTGTTGTTAAAAATCCATATTTATCTTGAATAACCTCTGCTATATTATCTTCAACTTCTCTAATATACATCTTTGGATAATCATATTCTTTTAATTTTTTAGTAGGATATGTACTGTAATTATTTTCTAATCCAACTAAAGCATTATTATAATAAGTGCCTAGACAATATATTTGCCTAGAATATTCATCTTCATCAATTTTATTATGTCTTAATTTAGCAATTTGTTTACTATTACTATTATCAATTACTAGTCCAGTAAAATAGTCACTTCCATCACCAGCTGTATCTCCACCTAAAACATATGGATGGCCCTTTTTAGGTTCTTCATATATATCAATATAGCCTTTATCATCATAAATAAATTCAATATCTGATATTTTATTTCCATTTATCGAATAACTAAAATAGCCTTTTTTCAAAGGCTTTATATTCTTTATTTTATTTATTCTTCCCATTATTATTTCTTTATTAAAATAACATGTTCCAGTGCTAATAAATGCTTCTTCTGGGGTAATTGGGTACTCTTGCTTAAATTGTTCTATATCATTACTACAGTTGTTTCTAATACACCATCTTCTCCACGTTAATTGTTCTAATGATAGATTATAATCTTTTTGTAATTGAATTTCTTCTGAAGTTAATTCAAATCCAGTGTAAGGCATTTGATAGTCTTTTAATTCATTCCATCCAACAAATAATGGTATAAAATCATTTTCTCTAGCAACTGCGCCATCCCATATTTCTTTAAAATATTCAAATCCATTTGCAGTAGATTCTATAATTATAATTGTACTTGGTAAATTGGGTACTGCTTGCAATAACCCTGTCATTGTAGCTTTTTTATTTCCAGGCCAAAAGGCTAATTCTGATACATGCAAATTATCATATGTGTATGATCTACCAACACCTTGTGAACCAGCAGTCATACACCGTATTTTACTCTTTAATCCTGTTCCTTTATCATTATCAAATATTAATTCTTGAGCATTTGATGCTTTTTTTGATGGTTTCATTTCTGGTGGTAAACATTCATACATTAACTTGCTCATATTAAATAAGTTTTTTGTAGCTTCATCTTGATGTGTTATTATTCCAGTATTAACATTAAACTTTGTTGTTGTTTCTTTAAATAATATTGATTCCGCTATTGTACTAAACCCAAGTTGTCTTGCCTTTAAAATAACTATTCTAACGGGCTTATTTTTCAATTTTTGTTCTTTGATGATATCATATAGCCTTTGCTGTGGTTCATTAAATTGTAAATTAATGATTTTACCAGATTTATCTCTTATTTTAATGTATTTTTCAATGTATTGTTTAGTATTAATACTCATTTTTATCACTTACAGATTTTAATGCTTCTTCATACGACAAATTAACATTACCTTCTAATATTGTTTTATATTCTCCACTCATTTTGTTAAGAGTATCAATAGCTTTTAATTTATCACTGATGTATGCTTCATTTTCATATGAATTCCCATTGCTATCGTATGATGTATGTTTTACTTTTCCTTTTACAACACCTGTTAGCCATACCATTCTTTCTTTAGCAGTCATTATATTTTTGTCTTGAAGTTTTTCTAATAATTCGTTATACCTTGTCTGAACCTTATCTGTGTTAAATAATATACATGCTTTGCTATCTATAGCTTCATCTTTATATTTTGCATTGTACGCCTTTTTATATGCCTCTCGTTGACTCATACCTTTAATAAGGTTTTGAACAAATAATTCTTGCTTTGCTGTAAGCATAAAAACCTCTCTTTCATTTATAATCATTTAAGATATTTAAAATAACTGCTATGATTATTGTAATTATTAAAATTATTGTACCTATTATTTTCATTTTTTCCTTTCAATAAAAAAACAATCTGTTCAGATTGTTAAATACATTTTGGTTGGGGTGGTAGGACTTGAACCCACGACCGGTGAGATATAAGCTCACAACTCTAACCACTGAGCTACACCCCAATATTGTTGCTGTAAAGTTTAATACCATTTAGGGTGACATAGAACTAAAACATTTATAGACAATGTGCAAGATAATACGATTAAAAGGAGATATAAAATGAATAAAGCATTTTACACTGTAACCGTTATTGACTTCTATTTTTTTAGTTTTAACACCATTTAAGACGGCATAAAATTAAAACCTTGCAGATAGATTGGAGAATATCATTTAAGATTTTATAAAACTACAAGAATAGTAACTTGCGTATTATCTTCCACATCGGCTATAAGCCGACTGTGAGTTTTGGCTAATAAAAACCTGTGAAATGCACTCTTTGTGTAATTTTCCACAATAACATTGTATACCAAATTAATAGGACATAGTAGGACATAATGTGACATTCTATTATTTTTTTGCGTTACTGTATAAACGGCGGCAATGTCTTGTTGAATAATTAAATGTTTTACTTATTTCTCCCCATTTCCATTTTAATGTATCTCTAAAATAAACTATACATTCTTCTATAGGTTTGGATCTTATCATTTCTCTTATTTCATTAATTGTCTGTTCTTTGTAAGAATCGTATGATGCTTTCACAATATCAAATTCACTCTCTAATTCTTCTCTTTTTGCAAATTTATTTAACATTATATCTTCCTTTTTACCGCCCCCTACAACAATATCTTTCCACGTGATAGCTGTAACTAAACTCATTAATCTATGTTCTTTTTCAGCTAATTTAATTAATCTACATTTTAGTACTTTCATTTCATCAAATAATTCTTTAATAGTTAATTTCTTCTCTAATATCACTTACCCTCCTATATTTATTTAGTGAATTTCCATTTGTTTATTTCTATATTATTCTTTTTTGCATATAGTAAAAATGCTTGTTTTTCTGTTTCATTTTTAAAACCTATTAAAATGCTTGGTGGTGTAGGTAAATGTTCTTCTGTGGGTTTCCAAATATGTAAGCAGTGTTCATGATTATTAACATAATCTTCTTTTCTTGGATGATATTCAACACAACATTCATTTTCATTCCAAAATATGTCTTTCATCATGCACATTTGTTCCCAACTTGGAGTTTTATTTGGCATACTTACTGATAAATGTTCCCATCCCATTTGGTAACTAAATATGAAGTTAAGTTTTTTATTATTAAATCTATCGTAATAATAACCACCAATACCATGATTTTCTACTTCTGCTTTAATGACTAAATTAGGTGTTTTTTTAATTTCTTCTAATGATTTCATTCTTTATCCCCTATTATCTCTTTATATTTATTTAAAACATCTTTTACTCTAATTACTGAAAATATATCGTTTTCATTATCTAGCATATCTTTTAAATATTTTATAAATTTGTTTTGTTGAGTTTCATAATCAGTTATATCTCCTAAATTACCATGCTTATTTCCTCTGTTTAATGTATAAATGACTATTTTAAAATGTTCTGCTACATCTTTATTTTGATATCTTAATTCCATCTGCAAATAATTCTTCATATATGTTAAAGCAATATTTTTATTATTTTTTAAAACTTGATTTTCAGCATCTAATTTTTCTTTTTCTTCTACCAAATCATTGTATTGTTGTTCTCCAACTTCAAGTTGTTTCTTTAATTCTTGGTTTTCTTTATATAAATCTAATACAGGTGTGCTTTTTTCTTCTACTCCACTTGCCATAATTTTATGTAGTAATTCTTTTGTTTCTTGATTCTCTTTTTCGATTAGATAAATATATTGTGCAATGCTAATATAAGCACCATTTAGATTTTTATCTTCTTTTATTAATTCAAGCCATTCATCAACACCTAATCCATTTTTTAATTCACTTAAGTTCTCCATCTATTTCACTTCCTCTACACTTAATATTTTTAATACATAATATAGTTTGTTAGGTTCTGCGCCTAATTCTGGTTTACCATAACCTGTAGTAATTTCAACTTCACATTTAATTGATGGGCTATTTTTTGAATAACCGTTTCTAAAAATTATATATTTTGGGCTTTCAACATACATAGAATATTCTTTTTTATCAATTATAGGTTTTACTTTTATATGAAAAAATCTGCTATCATAATAAGGTTTTATTTCTCTATATTCTTCTTTCTTTTCACCTGATTTAATCATATCAAACCATTTCTTTTTAATTGGTAATGTTAGCATTTACTCATCACTCTCCACTTTATCTACTAAATCATTTAATTTAAAATAATGTTCC
Organism: uncultured Bacilli bacterium; assembly: GCA_934101645.1. Taxonomy (GTDB): domain Bacteria; phylum Bacillota_I; class Bacilli_A; order RF39; family UBA660; genus UBA6448. The sequence continues at coordinate 66,092 of CAKORX010000001.1, forward strand.
AGTATATTTTTTAGTCCATCTTTATTTAATCTTATATCAGCCTGACCATGAAATACCATTTGATTATCTTTGCATATCATTACATGATTATTTTCTGCTTGTGATATTATATAACCTTTATAATTAATCTTTAACGTTATCATCACTTCCTTCAATTTCTTCAATAATTTTTTTAAATATTTCATCATCTATATTTAAAATATTTTTTAATTTAAGATATGCTTTTATATTTGGCGTTTCATAATTTAGGGCAGAGGCTAGAGAATTATCTTTTGTTATTTTAATTTTTTTATAAAATTCTCTTGTATTGTGATAGCCTTTCATAAATATACATCTCATAAGTAAAGTGTCTTTATCACTTTTATTTGTTCTTTCTTTGTAGCCATTTAAAATTTCAAAAATATCTAGTAAATCATCTTTTGGTAATTGAAATAATTCTTTTAATAATTCTTCTTTATTCATTAATATCACCTACTTTCTAAATGCCACTTATAATATATGGTCTTTTAAATCCACTAAACATTTTTTTAACTTCATCATCAAATATTAATTCTTCATCATCTTTTCTAATAAAATATATTTTTCTTTTACTCATATTTCCTGCTGGTGTTACATGCTTTTCAATTCTATATAATATTTGATATGTAATACTATCTTTTAATTTCACATCCCAGCATAAATAACCATCTTCAATATGTAACGTAAAAGTATCTATATCTTTAATCTTTAACATTACTATCACTTCCCACTATTTTTTTATATTTTCTTATGCAATTTCTAATACCTACATTATCACTAAATCCAGTACTTGGAATATATAATTTACCTGTATAACTCCAAAAACTCATCAATACTTTTCCTTTGCTATCTAATAAATTAAAATGTCCTATACTCTCATTACATAATTTATAAGGTATATTGTTTTCCTCAAATTGTTTTTTAGCATATTCTAGCCTATCATTAAAACAATTTTCTCTTTTTTCTTGTGCTTGTTGTTTCAATATGGGTTTTACATTTCTCCAATAATCTCCAAGTGTATCATTATCCATTACTATCACTTCTTTCTAGTTCTTGCATTGTTTTCAAAGTTGATTTAGCGTGTTCTCCATATATCTTGTCCCATCTTGAAGCTTCATCACCCGAACCGTAATCTATGACAAGTTTTAAATCTTCTTTTAACTTATTCCAATTTTGTTTTAGTTGCTTGTTTTCTTGTTGAATTAACTTTATCTGATTTTCCAATTCTTCTTTATCACAATAATTTGCATTTTCACTATACAAACATTTAGTGATTAAATTACTTAACGCTAAATCATTTAAAATATAATTAAATTTACTCATGATGACACCTCGGTTTCATAAATGTTTCCTATTACTTTCATTCTATCTAAATGTTTCATAGAAGAACTGGAGATATGACCTTTTATTTGAAAACTAGCCGTATCTTTATTCCAAGTTACAACACCAATTTCATTGGGATTAGTCCATTCATAATCAAACATAACTTTATCCCCTTCGTAAACTTCTACACCATTTTTATCTTTTAAACCTGTATATTGTCCTATTGTTTCTTCTTTGACTTGATAAAATTGATCTGAACTTACTGAAATATAGTATTTGTTATCATCAACATCTTTCAACAAATAACCATATATCCATTTATTTAAATGTTTTCCTCTAAATTTTATTTCTCTATTCATTCTGACAACTCCTAAATTTCAAACCAATTGCCTTGACTATCTTGCAAACATTTAGCCCCACAATACTTGCATATTCCATAGTTGCTACACCTATCATTTCCTAACATTTTACAATTGTGCCATTTCAAATGTTTATCACACCAAAATGCTATTTTTAAAATCAAATTTTTAATCATTCTGATACCTCTTTTAATATATCTAATAATTCATATTCAACACCATATTTATTTTCATTCCATTTAGGTTTCAATCTTCTAATATCAGCACATATATTATCATCTTCTAGTAATTGAATTGCTTTATCAATAACTTCTTTTTGCTTTTTCACTTGTTTAAGTAATTCTCCATATTCAGGAACTTTTTTAAATGCATCTACTGCACTTCTTAAATCATTTACATCAATGTTTCCATAAGCACTTATTGTTTTTCTATCTTTAGCATCCACAACCATAGTAGGCACTGACATTAAAAAGTTATCAAACATTACTTTATCAATTATTTCTTTATCCATTATTCTTATTTCTCCTTATTCAAATATTCAATAACCCCATTTACTAATTCTTTTACTTTTTCACCTAGTTTTTCATAATTGCCAAGTCTTAATTTTTCTTGTATGTATGTACCCTTTTTAATTGTATCTGCGTTAAATCCATAACAAGACCAATCAATAATACTTACAAATAAATCATTGGCTTTTATACCTCTTTGGAATAACCCATATTTTGCAATACCTAAAGTGAAAATGATATCAAAATGAGTACTATCTTCATCAGTCCAACCGATACCTACGCTTTTATTCAAAAGTAATTGCTTTGCTATTTCACTATAAGTATCTATTCCGTTAATTATTTCACCATATTTGTCCTTATTCACTATTTATCACTCCTCGTATAACTTGAATATTTTTATTTTTCTGATTATGTATTATCATCGTAAATAACTTTATTTTTTCTTTTTAAATTTAATAAAAGATTCCAATAATAATTTTTTAGTTTTCACATCTTTATATTTTGATAAGATTTCTAATTCTTGTTCCAACTCTTTTAATTTTTTTAATGCTTTTTTATGCTTATAAAGTAGATCATAATATAATTGTTCATAATCTTTCATTTTTAACCTTATTTGTTTTATCGATAACCTTTGCTATTAAATGTCCCGTTTTTGTTAATTCTTTATTACTAAACAATAATTTATTATTATTCATTATTAAATCTTCACTTTTTGATACTAAAATTAGATTATCAATATCAAAGTTTCTTTTATTCTTATCAGCAAACATTACATTATATCCATCAGGAATTTCACCATAATGTTGTTTATAAATATATCTATGTTTTAATTCCCAATTGTCATTTAAACATCCATCTCTGACTTTTATATATATATATCCATCTTTTGATATTCTTTCTTCCCCAATATCTCTATGATTTTGAGGAATATTACCTTTTTTAAATCTTGTTGCTTTTGTTTTTTCTATTGCTTCCTTACTCATATATTCAGTTTGTTTTTTACCTTTATTATGAGTTACATGTCCTTTTTTAAATTGACCTGATAAACCACTATTTAATTTATGATTTTCTCTATAACTCTTTATTTCTTTAGCAGTTATATTTGTGTTAAATTGTTTATTAAACATATCCGCTAATTCTTTGGAATATTTCCCATAATAATTATCAATGATAAATTTCTTTTGTTCTTCACTATATCTATGCATACTATTTTTCCTTTAGTTGCAATACTTCTTTTTCATTTATTCCTAATTCATCAGCGTATTTTTTGGCATTTAATATTAAATTTGCATTTGAAACTATTGTAGAACATATTGAAGATACAGCTTTAGCCCTTTGAATTTCTTTTTTAAAACTTTCTTCATTTTCTAAATTTTCATCATCGTTTAACCTTTCTAATTCTTCGAATAAATAATTATTTACATCACTTAAATTATTTTTCATTAAAACCTCCTGTAATCCCCAATTTGTTCCTCAATTAACTCTTGTGGTGTTTTAGGATTATAATAATTTTCTAAATCATCCTTTAATTCACGAACTGTGTCACTTAATTTATAGATTTTAGTAATTAAATCTTCACACATTTCATTTAATTTATCATTTGAAATAGAGCCTTTAGTATCATATTTTTTGTTAAATAATTCACGTATTTCTTCATACCATTTCAAATCATTTACATTTATCATTATTCTTCACCAACTTGTGTTTTAATTTGAATTGGAACTATTGCTTCTGGTCTAAATATAAATTCATAATCATATCTTGAAACATCACTATATTCTAATTGTTCTACTACATAAGTTGTTTCATTTGCCACGTATAACATATGTTTTTGATATTTATCTTCACCAATTCTACATACAAGTTCTAATTCATTATTTTCACTTTCCAGTCCACCCTTAATACTACAATTCCCAGTTGCCTGAAATAAATATTCTCCAGTTCTTAAGTTTATAAATGTGATTCTTCTTTTAACTTTAAACTCATTAGCTTCTCGACTTATATTGTATCTAACTGTCTCTGCACTATCACATCCTGCCAAAAATAAACTGCAAAATATAATTAATAAAACCACTTTAATTTTTTTCATACATTCTCCTTTACTTTTTTTATAATTCTGCTAGTCTTTGCCCCACTTTTAACTCCTATTCTTTGCTTATTAGGAATTCTTCCAGATGGAATTTTGTTAATTAACCATTTGTCTTTTTTAAAATCAGCATATTCTTTTTCAACTACTGATTTCTTTTCTTCTGTTAACTTTAATTCTTCTTTTAAACTAGCTACTTCTTTTTTAAATTCAATAACCTGTTCTCTTAATTTATCTTTTCTTTTAGATAAATCATTATGTTTTTTTATGACTTTTTCTTTATCATTTTGTAATGTATTAAGTAATGCTGATAATTTAGTTACTTCATTTTGACTTGCTTTTAAATCATCGGCAAGTCCTTTATTTGCTTTTTCCACTAAATTTAATCTATCTTTTAATGATGTATATTCTTCTCTCAAAACCCTCTGATATTTAGATTTAAATATCATTTTTCTAATTTTTCCTCCAGCTTTATAATCTTTTTTGTTAACTCTTTTATAATTTTATTTTTTTGATCTATTACATTTTTTGTTAGTGCTAACTCACTTTTATAGTATTCTAGTTCATCTTTTAATTTTTTAATTTCATTTTCCATAACTATTCATTAACCTTTCAAATTCAACATCATCTAAAGTTTTTATTCCAACTTTTTTACACTCACTTTCTACCCCTTTAATTAATTGCCAAAACTCTTTTGAATTGAGTTCGTGTGTTCTCTTGTAAAATACATAAAAGTCTTTCATATCGGCTCTTTTGTACCTTTTTGCATAAGGGTAAAACTCTCTCATATTAGTACCTTGCGGAACTATAGCACAAATTGCTGAATTATTTTTATCAGTTGCTATAGTTCCATATGCAAGATTTAAATCAATTTTCATTTCTTCATCAGATACTGCAAATCCATTAGCACGGTTATATTTTGCAAGCTCGTTTGCAAGTTTATGGAAGTAAGCATTTGCATCTTTACTTCTCATTTTTTTATATTCTTTAATCTCATAAACTTTATCTCTATCAAGATTAAATAATACTCTTGATAGTTCTTCGGGTTTTCCTATCATAATCAGAATGGGAATTGGCTTGGATCAATTTCATTTTCGTTTGCAAATTCAGTATATGGATCAGAAGTTTGAGGTGCATTATTACTTGGTGCTGGAACTTCTGGATTAGGGTCAGTAGGTAATGGCTCGTTACTTTTTGAATTTAAAAACATTACTCTACTTGCTAACACATAAGTTCTATAATGTTTACCTTGTTCATCCTCCCAATTATCGACTTTTATTCTGCCTTCAACTGCAACTTTGCTACCTGTTGAAGTATACTTTTTTATATTCTCGGCTTGTTCGTTCCAAACAACACAAGGTATATAATCAGCAGGAATTTTTTGTCCATCAGCTGTCTTACCATTATTAATTGCAACAGTAAATTTACCTACGGCTTTATTACTTTGCGTATATTTAATTTCTATATCTCTTGTTAAATTTCCAATTAATATTACTTTATTCATATTTTTTTAGTTCCTCTAAAAATTCCTTCATAACATTTAATTTTTCAAGCATTTTATCCGTTTCTAATGAATTATCTCCAATTTTTTTATCAAATTCTTTTTTTATTTTTAAAGCATCTTTTATTTCTTTTAATATTTCTTCTTCTGTTAATGGAGAATTTTTTGCAAGATTTTCAATTGCTGTTATAATCATTGTCATAATTTCTGCTAAACTTCCTTCTGCAGCCATTGTATTATTAGTAACTACTAGCATACACTTTGCATTCTCTATTGATTTTATAATTTTTTCTTTTTCCGTTTTTTTCATTTTATCTTACCTTCCTTTTCTTAATATTTACTTTCCCATTTTTCACAAAATAGGTCATATAATTGATTTGTTTTTAACCAAGATATAAAATTATCTATTTCACTATACAAATCAGTTTTAATTTCTTCTCTATAATAAATTTCGTGATAAATATTTATATCTTCTAGTTTTTTATCTTCCTTGAAATTGTTTGATATTAAATATTCAAATTTGTTTGCTTCAGGGCATAATTCAAAATACATTAAATGTTGATATGAGTCATAGAAACTTCCAACTTCATAACTTCCTTTGTATTTGTAATCATATATTGTTCCTGCCTTCAAACAGTCTAAAATTCCATATAATACATAACTACCAGTCTTAGTTGTAATATTTTTTGATAACTTGACTTGATAGCATCCTTTTTTTGTTGGTTCATAATTGTCCATCATAAATTGTTCGAATTTAAAGCCATTCATTATTGCTTCAGTTGGTTCAAATGGAACTTTAGCAAGTACATTTTTAAAATCCTCTAAAGTTCCATATTCATTATCGGAACTTATTGCATATCTCCAACTATTAAGCAATGTTGCTGTTATCAGATACTTTTTCATCATTTACCTCGGTTTTAGGTTTTTCCTTTAACTCCCATTGCATTGTACTTGAATTCCAAACAATACCTAATTCAGCACATTTTTCTTTGAATTTATGTTTTAATTCTTTTTCAGAAGTTAAAATATGCTTTGCATTTTTCATAACATTTGTAATTTCATTAATATTTTCAAAAGTCATATTTTCTATTTGAGGTAAAATATTATCCATAAGTTTTTGATATTCCTCTTTTTGTGTTTCAAAATAATTTGCTTCTGCTAATATATTGTCATTTACTTTTTTGAATAATTGAGTTAAGAAATCATTTGGAATATTTTGGTTGTCTAGGTCCGGTAGCTCAATAACACCATTAATTCCGTGTGTACCTTTTGCGAAGTATCTTTCACAATTACTAAAGCCTATTGTTCTTTTTCCATTATACATTTCCATAAAACCACCTAGATCCATTGGCTGCCAAACATTATCTTTTGTACTTCCTTCAACTAAAATTCTTAATTTAGTAGCTTCACCATCTTTATCTTCCTTTGCGTGAAATATAACAACTACATTTTTGTTCAAAGTATAAAAGGCTTCATCCATAAGTCTTTGGAATTCTTTTCCAACAGCACCATAACCCTTAATTGATAATGTTTTACCATCTTTTTGACCGTTTTTACTATCTTGTCTAATCACATAAGGTTTCATTAAATCAAGTAACTTTCCACCTGTATCAAATACTATGGTTTCATAATCACTTAAGTTACCTTTTAAATCGTTTAAAAGTTCCTCGTATGTTTCTGGTTGAGTAAAGTCCTTTCTATTTTTTGCCTGTACTCTATCTACACCTCTATCAACATCAATATGTAATGGTTTTGGCGCTGATAGTGCTAAAGTTGTTTTTCCTATTCCAGGAAATCCTGCTATTAAAATTCTTATTTTTTTTGTAGTACTAACTACTTCATTTGGTTTTTTTATCATTTTTATTTCTCCTTCTTTCCACTTGCTAAAAAAGTAACTTTCTCTGCAACAATAGTAAGTTCATTTTTCACTGTTTCATCATAAGTAGTTCCATCATCAATTGTTACTGAACTTTGTATTCTTCCTTTAACTGCTAATAAATCGCCTTTTTTGCATAATTCACAAACTTGCTGTGCAATTCCTGCCCAAAGTACACAGTCCACAACATCTGATTTATAAACTCCATTTAAGTCTTTGTAATTTCTTGGAATTTGTATTGTAACTATTATTTTCTTTTTATTTTCAGTTTCAATTATTTTTGGGTCTGAAACTAAACGACCCACAACTATTAATTGGTTCATTATTTTTCCTTTCTTTCTAAAACCTCTTTTGCCTTTTCAGGGCTTGGTGGGTTTAAATAACAATCCATAACTTTTTTTTGCCAATCTAAATCACTATTTTCAATTAAAAATTTTGCTAATTTTCTGTATTTTTCCTCAAAATCCTCATCACTCATTTGATACAATTGTGCAATTTCATACGAATTTAAATCTATGCCTTTATACTTTTTGGTTTCTCTTTTAATTGTTGAAATGCAGCAGCACCTTTGATAATGCTTGTCCATATCATCAATGCTCTCAAAAGGTCTTTTACAAATATCACACAGCACCTTGCCTTTATTAAAGTTTTCAATATCTTCTGATTTTGGTATTGCTCTTAGTATGTATGTTAAAGTTGGTAATTTGCGCTGGTAAAACTCATCTGACATAACTTTTTCTAAAGCATTAAGGACCAAGACTTTATCATAAAATATTAATTTTTTTGCCCAAGCAAGTCTCATATTTTCGTTAAAGTCATTGTAATTTAATTCTACATAATCAAGAATTTCATTTATTTCTTTTTTAGTCATCAGGCAATCCTAATTCTTTTAAAGCTTGATCAACAATTTCTTTGTTGTTTAAAGTTTTTCCATTTGATTTTTTTAGTTTATTTTCCTCAAATCGTCTTTCATCTGCTTCAACTTCAGCAAGTGATGTATAACCTTTTGCTTTGTAGGATGAAATAATGCTTTGAGTATACTTTAAACTTGTTGCTCGATTAAGTGTAGTTTGTTTAACCGCATGTCTAGTAAGTTCATTGTCTTCCCAAGTTTGTATAAGTTCTATTTCACTGCTGGATAATAATCTTCCTAATTCTTTTTGCACAAACTCTATTAAACTATTACTAAGTTCTATATTATTACTAGTTTTTAAATTATACTTATTAGTATCAATATCTAAACAAGAATTATTAGTATTAACATTAACAATAACATCAACATCTTGATGTGATTTGATTTTGTTGTTGTTTTGATTTTCATTTGATTTTGTTTTGATTTCATTTTGATTATCAATTTGTTTTATATTTTGATTTTCATTTGATTTAGAAATTGAACCATTTTTGCTTTTAATTTTGGATTTGTCTAATGGCCTTTTTAAATTATTGAAAATCTTCATTTGATTTTTATTAAGTTTTGGTTCTATACCTTCAAACATATAGTACCAGATTGCACAAATTAATTCTTTTTGTTCTTTTTCAGAAAGAATTGTAATTAGCTCGTGATAATCTCTATATGCTGTAAAACTATTTATCATAAATATAAATCCTTTCTCTAGTACCCAAAACTTCCCCTGATTTGATTTTTCTCTGCAAATTTGATATAATTACTTGCAGAAAAATAGATTTTAAAGCCCTATTTTTCTTTTTTTATGCTATCTAAATAACGACTTGATAAGTCTAGTAATACGAATGCAGCCATAAATGATATAAAGCCGAACCAGGTCCACCCAGATGTCTTACCTATAAATGTTGTTATTGTAATAGTAAGTAAATCAGATATGACTATTAATGAACTTAATGAAAAGATTATTAACATAAATAAATTAGTCTTGTTTAATTTCTTTTTCATATTTACTCCTATAATCCAAATTTTTTTTTAACTATTTTAGTTAATGCTATTAATGTTTTTCCTGATGGAATAAAATAACCTTTTTGTTCCATCTCTTCACGGCACATTTTTATGTACTCTATACACTTATTAATACCAACACTTGGCATTATTATTTTTAAATCCTTTGCTGTCATATACGGCTGCTCTAATATTTCTTCTTTCGTTTTCATATTTCCTCCTATTCGTTATGAAGCACTTGCAGGTGCTTTCTTTTTTTATTATTACTCAATTTCTTCCACTTTTGGCATTTTGCCATATATTAATTCAAAAAAATAAACGGTAGTAATATCATAGATATTCAACATTTGTAATAATAATCCGATTTCAATAAATTCAGGATGATTTTCATATTTTCTTAATGTTTCTCTATGAATTCCTAATTTACTAGCCATTTCCTCTAAAGAATAGCCTTTTTCTGCTCTTAAACCTTTTAATTTTGCAGAAATATTTTTATTAATTGCTTCCATATTTTCCTCCTATCTATCTACATTATATTATGGCATTTTGCCAATGTCAATAACTTTTTGACAATTTGCCAAGAAAATATTGAAAAAAGTTGATGTTTAGTGTATAATTGGCTTGTGAAAGGAGATAAAAAATATGGTGAATAATGAAAATTTCACAAATTTAAATGTTAAATATTTAAGAGAGAAAAAAGGTATTTCCCAAACAAAACTTGCTAAAGACTTAAATGCTGATACATCTACTGTTGCCAAATGGGAAAATAACACAAGGCAAATAACATTGGATTGGGCAATCAAGCTAGCAAATTATTTTGATATTGATGTTGGTAGTTTTATTTCTACTAAACAAATAAATGAAATGAAAAATAAAGATTACAAACAACTATTAAAGGAAAAAGGCTTAATGGATGAAAATGAGAATATAAATGAGGAAAGTTTAAATAAACTTTTAAAAATTGCAGATATTTTAGAGGGTACAAAAAAAGAGGATCAAAAATAATCCTCAATTAGAAGAAAATACAAGGTTATATCTATATTACAGCTTTTAAGTAATATAATAAAATCATCGTATTTCATTCTATGCACCCCCTATTTTATTATAAAACAAATACGAAAGGAGGAATAATATTGAATATATTATTATGTATCTTTGTTGCCTTATTTACCTTAATCATTACCATTATTGCTGGCATTCAAATATTAGGTATACTTTTTATTAAAATTCCCAAAAAAGATTATATAAACATAATAGGTATAGCATTTTGGGGTGGTTTACTTTATTTATACTATTTGGCAATTACAAATTGGTTATTGGATTATTATAGCATCTATTTATGGACATCAATCATTGCCAGCATTATAGCATTTTTGAACATTAATAGTTTAAAAAACGAGGCAAGACAAACATCAAAAAATATGACTTGGCAAGAATTTTTAGAGGAAAATTTTAAACCAACTGGAACAAGAACTTATTTTAAGGATGTAGTATTAAAAGATGATGAAAAATCAAAAAAATAAAAAAATCCCCTACTCTCTGCAAAGAGTAAGGGTATGGAGCTGATAACTCCGTATAGAAAAAATATACCATAACGAATAGGACTTTTTTCTATGCTATTATTTTAGCATAAATTAAGTTCCTAAGCAAGAAAGGAATGATGATTATGCCAGTATATAAAACAAAAAATCCAACTAAAGATGGAAGACAATATTTTTTTAGAATAAAATACAAAGACATTTTTGGAGAAATACACGATTACTCTTCTCCAAAATTTAAAAATAAGAAAGACGCAGAAAGTGAAGAAGCAAAGTACAGAATTAAAGTTGATAATAAAGAAGCATATGTATCTAATATAACTATTGATCAAGCGTACATGGAATTTATAGAAAATAAAAGTAAAAAAGTAAAAAAACAAACTATAATAAAAGACGAAAAACTATATAGGTATTTTGATAAAATAAAAAATAAAAAAATCAATGAAATAAATTTAAAACAATATAAAGATTTGTTTTTAAAAAATATAAATTTAAATTTATCAACAGCCTATAAAAACAAAATTTTAGGATTATTTAGGAACATTATCATTTATTCTAATAAAGTGTACAATACAAGTGACTCAATTTTAAAGCATGTAGAAAATTTTGTTAAAATAAATGAAATAAAAAAAGAAATGGAATTTTTCACTTATGATGAATATATTGCTTTTGACAAAGTGATTGATAATTTTGATTTTCACTGTTTTTTTGAAGTTCTCTACTATTTGGGATTAAGGCAAGGTGAATGTCAAGCACTAACTTGGGATGACATTGACTTGGAAAAAAGCACTTTAAGAATAAACAAAACATTAACAACTAAAATTAAAGGCGAAAAATATACTATATCAAGCCCTAAAACTAAAAATAGTGTTAGGATATTACCATTAACTCAAAAGCTTTCAAATGACCTGAAAATAATGTATAATAATGCTAAAAAATATAAAGATTTTAATAATAATTGGTTTGTTTTTGGAAATACTTTACCGTTTCCAGAAACAACTATTCAAAAAAGAAAGAATTACTATTGTAATAAAACTGACTCAAAGAAAAGAATTAGGATACACGATTTCAGACATAGTTGTGCATCTTTATTAATAAATCAAGGTGCTTCAATTGCTTTGGTATCAAAATATTTAGGCCATTCAAATGTTTCAATAACTTTAAATACATATACTCATATGTTTAAAAGTGAATTGGACAAAATGACTGATATTTTAAATAAATTATAAAAAAAGTGTGTTTAGAAGTGTGTTTAGAAAAATAAAAGCCCCATAAATATGGGGCTAAACTATCAAATGGTAACCCGTAGGGGGTTCGAACCCCTGAATGCTGCGCTGAGAACGCAGTGTGTTAAACCACTTCACCAACGGGCTAAAGCCATTACAATAGTATCATAAATTTTTTTAGTTGTCTACACTATAATTGTCAAAATATCCAGAAATATAAACAACTGGTGTACCTTTATCTCCTGATCCTGAAGTTAAATCACATAATGAACCAATAAGGTCAACATATCTTCTTGGAGTTGTTCCTTGAGATGCAATTGTACCTTTAAGATCTGCATCTTTACTTCTTATTTCATTTTTAATTGCTTCATTTAACTCTTCACCAGATAAATTACTAAATTTATTATCAGAAATATATTTAAGTTTTATTTCGTTAGGACTACCCTCAAGGCCTTTAGTATAATATGGAGATACCACTGGATCTGCTAGTTCCCAAATTCCACCTATTGGATCTTTAAATGCGCCATCACCATAAATCATAACCTCAATATTTTTACCAGTCTTTTCAAGTAACTTTCTTTGAATATTATCAACTAAACTTTGAGCATTATTAGGGAATAATTTAACTCTTTCTTCAGTAGAACGATTTGAACCTAATAGGCCATATTTTTCATTATAGCCACTACCATCAACTGGACTAGTTAAAATATCATCAAGACCTAGAATAATTCCATTTGAATTTTCTTTTAAAGTTTTTTTAGTTTCAAATCTTGTATGAATATCACAAACAAGAACGTTTTCTTCATAAGAAAGAATTTTCTTTGGATCATTTGCTAAAATTATTTCAATCTCGCAGCCCTCTTTTTCTACTAAATCTTTATAAAAATCAACCATATTTACGCCAGTAAAGATATGTTTCCAATCTCCAAATTTTTCGTAATAAGTTGTTTCATCTATAACATCAGTATAAGGATTAATACCACTTTCTTTTAATCTTTGTTTATCAAGTATATCGTTACCTACTTCATCTGATGGATAAGATATTTGTAAAGTAATTTTATCCATTGCTCTTGCTATCGCAGATAATAAAACTGCAAATCTATTTCTTGAAAGTATTGGAAATACTACTCCTATATGATTTGTTTTAAATTTATTTTTTATATCTTTAGCAATTTCATCAACAGTAACATAATTACCCATTGCTATACCAACTACAGCCTCAGTTACGGCTACAATATCTTTATCATGAAAAGTAAAATTATCACTTTCACTAGCTTTAATAAGACTATCAACTACAATATCCTCTAAGTTTGAATTTTCTTTAATTACAGGAGTTCTTATACCCCTTACTACTGTTCCAACATTTCTCATTTTTATCACCTAGTACAATTATAAAACAAAAGAAAAGTTTAAACAAATTTATTTGTCTAAACTTTACACATTTTAATCAACATCTTTTCTTGAAAGTATTGAAGCAGGTGTTTTTGAAACTATTTTCATTATTGGTAAAAGGCCTACGATAATATTAAATAAATATATAATAATTATACTTAATAATATAGTAAATAGATTTACTAAATAATTTATTTCAAAATAGCTTATTGTTTGTAATGTTTTTAATACATATGCTACAAAAAGTGTTCCTGGAAGACTTGCAACAGTGGTAATAGCAATAATCTCCCCATAAAACATTTTATAAATATCACTTTTCTTTGTTCCAATAGCTCTATAAATACCAATTTCTTTAATACGTGAAAGATAGGAAGATCGAATCATTAAATATATTTCTACAAAAGAAATGGCTAAAATTATCAAGGATACTATAAGTCCTGAATTAACAGCTTCTTTCTTACTTTCCATGTAGTTTTCTTTACTTACTTCATAAGAATTTTTAACCTCTAAATTTTCCTTATTTAAATCACTTATTGCTTTTTCTTCATCTTTAGGCATTATCGTTAAATTTTTCTCTTTTGCTATCAAAAGATATTTAATCATATTTTCATTTACATAGTGGTATTGACTACTACCTTCATAATATCCTACAACTGTAAGTTTTTGATCATTTATTTTATTATCAATTTTACTATTAAGTGGATAATCATATTCTAAAGAAGAATTTAGCACTACTTCATAATCATTAATTGGCATTCTTCCTTTTTTAATATTTAAAGTTGTATCAAAACTATAATTTAAATATGAAGCTGTTTCGTCATCTACTTCATAACCTATATTACTTGATAAGTATAAAACATCATAAATATATTTTTCATCCATATATATACTATGATCGCCTTTATCAGTTATACCTTTAATAATAAATGTCATATTTTTTAATTGTAATTCATAACCTATTAAATCATTTAAATCCTTATGCCCCGTTTGAATAGCAAATCTTTCATCAGAGGTAAATAAACTATATAAAACCGAAGAATCCACAACTACATCATTATCATTTGAAATATTACTACCATAAATAATATCATTATTACTTACATATTCTTTTTTTACTAAACCACCAGTTATTAAAGCTGATGACTCAGAAGTTTGATAATAATCATCAAAATTTATTTTAAATTTTGCTACTCCGGAGCCAGGAAGAATGTAATCAATACTTTCATAAGAAACATATTTATTAAAATTATCTACGCTAATAACAGGTATTTTTGCTTCAAGATAATTTTTATTTTTTTCAATAAAATAACTATCTTTAACATTTAAAAGTCCAAATATATTACTAACACTATACATAATAAATGCACCAGATGCAAAAAATCCAAGTAAAAGTAATTTCTTTATAAATGAATAATCAAGAATTTTTTTAAATCCTAAATGTACTACTTTAAAAATATTAAATATCGAAGAGTATTTATGTTTTTCATTTTTGTTTTCTTTAATATCAAATTCATATTTTTCATAAATAGATTTATCAATCTGTTTATAATGATCATTTATGAACTCTACACTAGAGTTTTCATCAACAGCAATAATTCTTTCATTGCCTTCGGTTTTTATATAAATATTATTATTTTTAACTACTAAAGTAATTTTTGATTTTATTTTATCGTCTGCATAAATATTAATACTATTATTTTCTTCCTTAAATTTGAAATCTTTTAAATAAATTTTATTATCAATCTTATAATCTAAAGAATTTTCATGTTTATTTTTATAATCATTTACTATCTTACCATCAGAAAGTTCAATTATTCTATCTGCATAAAATTTAGCAATATCAGTTTCATGAGTAACTAATATAACTAATCTATTTTTTGAAATAGATTTAATAATATTCATTATTTCAATAGTATTTTGACTATCTAAATTTCCCGTAGGTTCATCTGCTAAAATGATGCTAGGATTTTTTACTAGTGCTCTTGCTATAGCAACTCTTTGCTTTTCACCACCAGAAAGCATTCCCGCAGGTCTATTTCGATAACGATAAATTTTAAGCGTTTCTAAAATATCATTTACTCTTTTTTGAATTTCATTTTTGTTTTTTATACCAATCATTTTTAGTGATATAGCAACATTTTCAAATACACTTAAGTTTTCTAATAAGTTATAATTTTGAAATATATAACCTATATTTAAATTTCTTTCTTTATCAACATAATATGTACTTTTTCTAGTAACCCTTTTTCCGTTTACAAAAATACTTCCACTCTTTACTTTGTCAAGACCTCCGATAACATTTAAAAGTGTTGTTTTTCCACATCCCGAAGGTCCTAAAAGACAAACGAGTCCATTATCTTCGAAAGTAGTCGAAGTATTATCTATAACATGTAATTCATTTTTCTTATGTCTATTAAAATATTTATTTACTTTTTCTAACTTTATCATTATATTTCCTCGTCTCTATATGTTTTCATCGCTGATGATTTAAATAATTTTCTTGAATATCTTAATGAAATAAGTAAGCTCATTACAAAGCAAACTAAATAAACTATTATATAATCTTTTAAAGTTAAATAATTAATCATATCACTTAAAGTCGGAGAATTTATAATATCTTTTGAAATTAAAACGATAAATGAAATAACTAAAATGTATGCAATATGATAAACAGTAAATAGTTCAATACTAATCATATTTTTTAACACTTTTTTCGTAGCTCCTAAAATACGTAAAGTTGCATAATAAACATTTCTAGATTTTTCAATTATTCTAATAACAAAATATGCGACGAAAAATAGTACTATAAATAAAAATGCCACTGCAACTACTTTAAATATTTTCAAAACCTCAGAAACGCCATAATTTAAACTTACTTTAACATCTTTTATATATAATGCTTGATATTCACTTTTATCTAAATATTTTTTTACACTTTGAATATTTTTTACATCATCTACAAATACGGATACTTGATAATTTCCTTTATTAAATAAACTATTATAATCATCATTTGATATATATATAACAAAGTTATTATTATCATAGTCTTTAATATTTACTAAACCATAAAAATTATTTTTCGTATAAACTTCTGATACATTTAATTTAACTGAATTTTCATAATACTGATTTTTTACTTTTATAGAAAGTTCGTTATTAATGCAGTTACCATAATTACAATAATTATTTAATTGATATGGAATATAAGCATTACCTGGTTTTACATTCTCGTTAGGTCTAAATACTACATATATTTCTTTATTATTAAGTAGCATTTTTATATTACTATAATCAACATTTGCACAAGTTTTTATATTATTTAAAAGCTTATCACTTGCATAAAATGTTTCATTTTCTGATAAACTATTTGTCAAAATAAGTCCAGTTACTTTAACATTTTCTACGCATGATGAAGCATTTTTTGAACTCGTAGAAAATAAATTATAATTAGTATTTAATATATCTTCTTTAGAGTTAGTTACATAGTAATTATTTTTATATATTTTCATTACTACTTCATTATCATTTTCAGGCATTTTACCAATTATTTTTTCATTAATATCGCTGGCTTCTTTGAAAAAGCCATAAAACCAATAAGAGTTACTATTGTCTGTTAAATAATATTCCTTGTCTAAAATAATATCATTCAAATTAACTTTTTTTACATGCTCTAATTTTTTTAGTTTTTCTATATCACTATCAGAAATATAACTATTATCTTTCTTTTTTAAAACAATTCTTTCATCAGATAAATCCCTAAAATAATAATTATAGCCTAATTTATTTGCCTCATATTCAGAAACTCTAATAGATGAATATTCTCCGAAAAAAGCTAAAGTAATAAGTAAAAATACAATTAAAAGTAAGATAAATTTCATTGGAATGTTAAAAGTATTTCTTACACCAAGTCTAATTTTATTAAAAAAGCTAATTCCTTTATACTCGTGAATAGTCAAAGTACTTTTATTATATTCTTTTAAAGTTATATCTTCCCTAACCTTACCATCACTCATCTCTATTTTTCTCGTAGCATATTTTTCTACTTCATCATAATTATGAGTAACTATAATAACTAGTTTATCTTTTGCAACCTCAGATAAAATTCTTATAACGCTTTGACTAGAACGACTATCAAGATTTCCCGTAGGTTCATCGGCAATAATAATTGGCACATCTTTTGCAAGTGCACGAGCAATAGCAACTCTTTGTTTTTGACCACCAGATAAATGGGATACTTTTGTATTACGATATTTATACAAATCAACTTTTTTAATTAAATCTAGAATTTTTTTCTTTACATCTTTTTTCTTAAATCCATTTAAAAGAAGTACTAATTCAATATTTTGATATACTGTATAACTTGATACTAAATTAAATGATTGAAAGATATTTCCTATATAGCATTTACGATAATTTTCAATATCCTCGCTACTATAATGGCTTGTTTCCTTGCCATTAATATACATTTCTCCTTCTTCATAAGTATCAAGGCCAGATAGTACATTTAAAAGTGTAGACTTTCCAGAACCACTTTCTCCGGTAATAACCACAAACTCTCCTAAAAAAAATTCAAGTGAAACTTTACTAAATCCCGAAGAAACCATTCCTTTGTTATAATAAAACTTGCTAACTTTATCAAGCTTTAAAATGGGTTTTTCTGTTTTCATATTTTACTCTCCTACCAAAATTATATTATAAAATACCATTTTATACAATTCATTATACACTTGTTAAGTGACTTATAGATGACTATATGATATAATTTACTAGGATATGAAGAAAAGAAAGTTAAATAAAAAAAATTTATTTTTGCTTATATTTTTTGTTTTAATGTTTTTTACTTTTATACTTAGTTTAGTAAAAATTTTTATGTGGGTAATAGATAATAAAAAAACTGATAAAATTATAAAAGTTGCTAGTAATATTACAGAAATTACAGAAACAAAAAGTGATAATGAAGTAATTATAGAAACGAAAAGCAAAACTAATGCTTATTTTGAATATATTAAAATGAATTTAATTGATGTAGATCTTGATAAATTAAAAAAATATAACGAAGATACTGTGGGCTGGCTTAAAGTCGAAGGCACCAATATAAACTACCCTTTTGTTCAAACTGATAATAATGAGGATTATTTAACTAAATCTTTTGATAAAACATTTAATTATGCTGGATGGATATTTTTAGATTATCGAAATAGTTATCTATCACTTGATAAAAATACAGTTATTTATGGACACGGAAGAGTAAATGGAACAATGTTTGGTTCTTTAAAAGATACATTAAGACCATCATGGCAAAATAATGAAGAAAACTACATAATAAGAATGTCTACAGAAAAAATTAAGACTATGTGGCAAATATTTAGTACTTATAAAATACCCACTACTAACGATTATATTAAAACAAGCTTTACTAGTGATGAAGAATTTATAAATTTTTTAGAAACTATAAAAAATCGTTCTGAATTTAATTTTAATGTAGACCTTCAAAGTAATGATAAAATTCTTACTCTTTCAACTTGTTATAATGATACAGAAAAAATGGTAGTTCATGCAAAATTAATTAAATATGAAATTAAGTCATAAAAAAAATGCGTAATATTTTACGCAATTTTTTTTAGTTTTCTTTTTTTCTTAAAAGTACACTAGCACCTAAAGCATTTACTAAAGTAAGCATAATATAAATGCTTCCATTACTTGTAGTGTGTGGTGGAAGAGGTTCTTCATCTGGAACAATTACACCTTTTCCATCAGTTTTATAATAAACATTTATAATATTATCTTTTTCAGTAATCTTTAAAGGTAAGTTTTCTACCATTTCAAGTACATAGTCAGTAGTAGATTTATCAGTATAACTTTCAATTACATCGCCATAGAAGGCATCAAATGTATCAGTTTTTGTTTCATCTAAAACTCTATCATAATAATATCTAACTTCGTAAGTATATTTACCTTTTACATAGTAAACATCAATTACATCGCCATCTTCGAAAGTTTCAGAAATAGCACTTGGATTTGTTTTATCAAATACAAAACCTACATATTTATTTGTTACGTTAATTTTGTTAATATCTACTTTTCCTGTAGTTTCTAATACCTGTACCATTTTAGTTACTTTTTCTGTATCACTAGTTTGTAAAACACCATCTTTATAGTAATTTACTGTATAGCTAATTTCTTTTGTTTGACTTTCATCAAGAATATAATATACTTTTATAACTTCACCTGTTTTAATTTCATCAGGTATAATACTTGGATTAGATTCTTTGAATCTATATCCTACATATTTATCTTTAGTATTAATTTCAAATTTATTTACTGTTAAATTATCACTTTCTAATACTTGTACTGTTTTTGTTACTACTTGTGTATCTTTTGTTTGAAGTACACCATCTATGTAGTATTCAACTGTATATGTTAATTCTTTTACTTTACTTTCATCAGTAACATAATAAACATCTATTACATCTCCATCTTCGAAAACTTCTGGAATAGAACTTGGATTAGTCTTATCAAACTTATATCCAAAATATTTATTTGTTACATTGATTTTGCTAGTTTCTACTTTTCCTGTAGTTTCTAGAACTTGTACTGTCTTAGTTACTTTTTCTATATCACTAGTTTGTAAAACACCATCTTTATAGTAATTTACTGTATAACTAATTTCTTTTGTTTGACTTTCATCAAGAATGTAATATACTTTTATAACTTCACCTGTTTTAATTTCATCAGGTATAATACTTGGATTAGATTCTTTGAATCTATATCCTACATATTTATCTTTAGTATTAATTTCAAATTTATTTACTGTTAAATTATCACTTTCTAATACTTGTACTGTTTTTGTTACTACTTGTGTATCTTTTGTTTGAAGTACACCATCTATGTAGTATTCAACTGTATATGTTAATTCTTTTACTTTACTTTCATCAGTAACATAATAAACATCTATTACATCTCCATCTTCGAAAACTTCTGGAATAGAACTTGGATTAGTCTTATCAAACTTATATCCAAAATATTTATTTGTTACATTGATTTTGCTAGTTTCTACTTTTCCTGTAGTTTCTAGAACTTGTACTGTTTTTGTTATTTTTTCTATATCACTAGTTTGTAAAACACCATCTTTATAGTAATTTACTGTATAGCTAATTTCCTTTGTTTGACTTTCATCAAGAACATAGTAAACATCAATTACGTCTCCATTTTTGAAAGTTTCAGGAATAACACTAGGATTAGTTTTATCAAATTTATAACCAACATATTTGTTTGTTACATTAATTTTACTAATGTCTACTTTTCCTGTAGTTTCTAAAACTTGTATTGTCTTAGTTACTTTTTCTGTATCACTAGTTTGTAAAACACCATCTTTATAGTAATTTACTGTATAACTAATTTTTTTTGTTTGAGTTTCATCTGCAACATAATAAACTTTTATTACGTTTTCTTTTTCAGAACTTATGGCAGAAGTTTTATCTGGAGTAGCTTTATCAAATTTATAACCATATTTTGTATTAGCTTTAATTTTTTCATCAGTTACACCAAATTCTTTACCTTTTGCAAGTGTGCCTGTTTCTGTTAAATCTGCATCTTTAACATTATTATAATAATATTCGATAGTATAATCGTATTTATCTACTTCCCAATATACTTCAGGATTTTCATCACAAGTAATAGTTTTTTCATTACCTTGTGAATCAGTATAACTTAAAGTAAATCCAGCATTTGTGGCATACCAACCATCATCAGTAATTTTGTCTTCATCAATTGTAATATCAAATGAGAATACTTTACCTTTTTCTGTAATGTCAAATTTTTCACTTGTATAAGTTTTGCCTTGAGCGTCTGTCATTACAAATTTTGCACCAATATTATCAGTTAAAGTTGCATTAGTACCAGCATCAGCTTTACCTATTATAGTGGCAATATCAGTAAATTTATTTACAATTGTTGTAGGATCTGATAAATATACATGATCTGCACCTGAAGCTACTTCACTTAGTATTGTACCATTGTAATCATATCCAATAGCAAATACTTCAGCGCTTTTTTGAACTGTTTTAGCCATTTCTTTTGTCTTGGCTTCAGTAGTAGCGTCCATGTATGAGCCTGGACCTTGTGTATAACCGTCTTCATCATAATATAATGTTGGTTCACCATCACTTATTACAACAACATATTTAATAGCGTCTTTTTTTACATTTGATGCTGTTAATAATTTATTTGCTTCATAAAGTCCAGCATGTAAGTTTGTTCCACCCTTTGGTGTTCCAAATTTTACATTAGAGAAATCTTTATTATCGAAATCTCTTAAAACTTTAGCATCATTATAGGCATTATCAAATATTCCTAAAAAACCATCTTCATCAGCAAATGTTACAAGAGCAATCTTTGCGTTTGGTAATTTTTTATGTAATGTTGAAGCAAATGTTTTTGCACCATTAACAGCGCTTGTCCATTTTTCATCTTTAGAGCAATTATAACTATTACACATAGAATTAGATTTATCAAGAACTACAACAGCATAAACATCTTTTTTATTTGAAGTTTCTGTTTTAACACTTTTACCTTTTACTTCAAAGGTAACATTGTATTTACCCTCTACATCAGTTTTAGATACTGTTTTAGTAACTTGCACATCACCATCTTCAGCTAAACTACCTTTAGTTACAGTAACACTTTTATTACTAATTTGATTACCTAATCTTAAATCACCTTTCTGTTCTTTATATTCTGCAAAAACCATAGTTGAAACTACTACTGCAACAAGAACAATTGCACTAGCAAAAAAATATTTTAGTTTTTTCATAAACCAAAACCCTCCCGATGGTTTACTATACTACCATACAAAAATATTATTGTCAATTAACATTTTCCTTTCTCTAGTAGTATAGAAATAATTATTCAAATTTATACGAAAAAATAACCAAATTTTGGAAAATTTGATTATTTTTAAATTATTTATTTAATTCTATATGGATTACCTAAACTTCCACTTCCAATAAGTTCAATGCTAGTATCCAGATTCAAGAGCGGACGGACCGAGCCAAGACTGCCGACGAAGATGTCGCCGCCGCCGTTGCCATCCGAACTGACATCGAAAGCGCTGCTGCCATTAAGAGAACCCGGCGAAAGAGTCCATTCGAGTCCAGCCGAATAATCATTGCCAGAAACATTGTCCCAAAATGTTTTATCAAATTTTTTATTATATAACCAATTTTGTGTTGAACACTTTTCCGTATTTACATAACTTGGAACTGTATCATCATTTGCCCAGCTTACCACACTTCTATCACAATCGTTTGCCATTACTCCATACATATAATCGCTTGGATACATTAATCCTACTTTTGCATATGTATATGTTGGATTCCCCTCATAAACAACGCCATATTTTTCGCTATTATTAAATATTTGGGCTTGTGGCCAATATTCATTATATTTTCCTGTACTAAGGTCTAGTGAATTTAATGACCATCTTGTACTTAGTACTTTATCAATATGATTATAACTATTTAAGCTTGTTAAATATGTTCCATTTAATAGAGCCTTAAGTGATGAATTATTCCAATTATTCTTTCTATTTGTATCCCATGCTATACCACTTGATGTGTAATTTGTAGATTTAATTATCCTTATTACTGGCTGAAGTTTTGTGTTTGTTTCGCTTGTTCCAACCTTTTCATCAAATACACCAATTATTCTAAAAGTATTATCTTCGGCACATGTACCAGATGAATTATTATCTAAACATATATAATTATCTGGATCTTTGCCTTCATACCTATAACCGTTCTCATTTGCTACTAGATACTTTGTGGATGAATCTTGACTTGATGTTTTTAATCCTTCATTTGCTATACTTTTTATAAAGTCTTCGGCATCTGGGGTTACTGCTTCACATTTTAAATTCTCAGCATATATTTTACCAGTAAAGGCTTTACCCGCAAGTTGAGACTGATTTGCATTTAAATTATAATATCTAGCAGTTATTTTAAATGTTTGAGTACTTTGAGTACCACCATTATTTGTTATTCTTGCACCAGTTGCAAGTTTTATTTTTGCACCAGTTGTACTAGTTTTAGCTATCCATCCTTTTGAAGTATTATAATCAATGTTTGCCTCTCCACCAAAAGGATTATTACTTCCTGTCGGGCCCTCAACTTCAAAAGTTATTTCTTTATTTGCATTACTTGTTTTAGTTGTAGGACTTTGTCCATATACATTTGAACTTGAATTATATTCAAATGCTATATCATATGTACACCTTGTACTTATATTAGTTGTTCCTAATAAAGATACATTAATTGTTGCTGTATTTTCTGCAACAGCAACTGTATTATTTGAATCAAAATTAGTCATATTTGCTCCAGGTACTTGTAAATTTAATGTTGAACTACTTGTGGTAAATGATGAATTACCCGGAGAGACAGCATTAATATTTACTACTACATTGCCATTTAAGTTTGTATTAAATGATCCGAAAAAAGCAAATGTTGCGGATACTACTACAACAACTAATATTAATAATGCGATAATTGAATAAATATTTATCTTTATATTATTTTTCATACTACCCTTTTCTCTTTCATAAATACGATATCCATTATTTCAAAAACTATTACATTTAGAAATAACTCTATCTTATTTTTGTACCATTATAAATATATTTTATCATACTTTCATATTAAATAATATAAATTTTCATTAAATCACATATTTTTTTATAAATGTTTAACTTAATTTTATAAAAAAAGCACATAATGTGCTAAAATTATTTAATTCTATACGGATTGCTTAAACTTCCACTTCCAATAAGTTCAATGCTAGTATCCAGATTCAAGAGCGGACGGACCGAGCCAAGACTGCCGACGAAGATGTCGCCGCCGCCGTTGCCATCCGAACTGACATCGAAAGCGCTGCTGCCATTAAGAGAACCCGGCGAAAGAGTCCATTCGAGTCCAGCCGAATAATCATTGCCAGAAACATTGTCCCAAAATGTTTTATCAAATTTTTTATTATATAACCAATTTTGTGTTGAACACTTTTCCGTATTTACATAACTTGGAACTGTATCATCATTTGCCCAGCTTACCACACTTCTATCACAATCGTTTGCCATTACTCCATACATATAATCGCTTGGATACATTAATCCTACTTTTGCATATGTATATGTTGGATTCCCCTCATAAACAACGCCATATTTTTCGCTATTATTAAATATTTGGGCTTGTGGCCAATATTCATTATATTTTCCTGTACTAAGGTCTAGTGAATTTAATGACCATCTTGTACTTAGTACTTTATCAATATGATTATAACTATTTAAGCTTGTTAAATATGTTCCATTTAATAGAGCCTTAAGTGATGAATTATTCCAATTATTCTTTCTATTTGTATCCCATACTATACCACTTGATGTGTAATTTGTAGATTTAATTATCCTTATTACTGGCTGAAGTTTTGCGTTTGTTTCGCTTGTTCCAACCTTTTCATCAAATACACCAATTATTCTAAATGTATTATCTTCAGCACATGTACCAGATGAATTATTATCTAAACATATATAATTATCTGGATCTTTGCCTTCGTATCTATAACCGTTCTCATTTGCAACAATATATTTTGTAGATGTATCTTGACTTGATGTTTTTTCACCTTCAGCAGCTATATTTTTTATAAAGTCTTCGGCATCTGGTGTTACACCTTCACAAACTGGATTTTCTGCATAAACTTTTCCAACGAAATTTTTACTATCAAGTTGTGATTGTGACACCTCTAAATTATAGTATCTTGCGGTAATCTTCCAACTTTGAGTGTTTGGAGTGCTACTATTATTTGTAATTCTTGCACCAGTTGCAAGTTTTATTTTTGCTCCTTTTGTGCTAGTTTTAGCTATCCATCCTTTTGCTATGTCATAATCAATATTTGTTTCTGCTCCAAAAGGATTAGTTTCACCGATTGGACCTTCAACTTCAAAAGTTATTTCTTTATCTGCACCACTTGTTTTAATTGTTGGACTTTGTCCATATACACTTGAATTTAAATCGTATTCAAAAACTATATCATAAGTACATCTTGTGCTAAGTTCTGATGATCCCGTTAAAGTTACATTTAATATTGCACTATTTTCTGCTGCTGCTACCCTATTATTTGCAACAATTTCACTCATATTTCCAGAGCGAACAAACAAATTTAAGATTGAACTATCTGATACAAGTGATGAACTTCCTGGTGATGCTGCATTTATATTTACCGCTATATTACCATTTAAATTTTCATTAAATGAACCAAAATATGCAAATGCCGCAGATACTACTATAATAAGTAACATTACTATTGCAAAAATTGAATATATATTTACCTTTACTTTATCTTTCATAGTAATATTTTAACACATTTCAAATTATATAGGAATATAAAAAAAGCACAAAATGTGCTAAATAATTTCTTTTGCTATAACAAGCATATATTTATTTTTATATTTACTATATTCTTTTAAGTTACTACATGTCTGAATTATTAATAAATTATCATTTGCATTTACATTTATACCTGTATCATAAAATGATTTATTTTTAAGTTTTTGATAATGTGCTTCTTTTTCTTCTTTAGAAGTATAATCTATTTTCATATAATCCCAATCTTTAGTTTCTACGTATGCAGAAAAGATTTGATATTTTCTTACTTTTTTAGTAGTAGAAATGTAAACATACTGATGCTCTTTATAATAATCTTCATTTACATAATTTTCGATAATCATTATTGGAAGCATGTAATTCGGAGAACTATGACCAAATATTAAAAGTTTTTCACTTTCATCAATATCAACTCTATAATCTAAAAAGATTGAACCATTTATATTATATGTTTTATCTGGTAAATGATTTAAATAATAACTATTATCTTTTCCCTGCATTATAGCGGTATTAAAATCGGTATCATTAATTTGAATGGTTCCTACTACATCATCATTATTATATTCCTTTTTTAATGAAGTAATTTTTTCTTCATATACTTCTTCTTTATTATCAGGTAAATCTTTTGTTACTAAAATAAAATTATCATATTTACCAACGTTATAATACTCTAAAACAAAATATACTGATAAAACTGTAAGCACTATAACGGGAATTATTACTAATAGTTTATTAATAATTTTCATAAGTTTTCTTCCTTTTCAAAAAAATTATAGCATCATTATATTATATATGTAAACTAAAAATATTATATTTCATAATTCTTATTTTATTAGGTAAACTATATTTATAAAGTTTTTAATTGATGGTAAAATATTAAGGAAAAGGAGATTATTATGTTTAAATTAGTTTCTAAATATAAACCTGCGGGAGATCAAAATAATGCAATTGAAAAGCTTACTGAAGGCGTAAATAATAATGAAAAACATCAAGTTTTATTAGGAGCAACTGGAACTGGAAAAACATTTACAATTGCTAATGTAATTGCTAAAACAGGAAAACCAACTTTAGTTTTGTCTCATAATAAAACTTTGGCTGGACAACTTTATGCAGAGCTTAAGGAAATGTTTCCTGAAAACCATGTTGAATATTTTGTTTCGTATTATGATTATTATCAGCCCGAAGCATATGTTCCTTCATCAGATACATATATTGAAAAAGACTCTTCGATAAATGATGAAATTGATGAACTTAGACATAAAGCAACATCTGCATTAATTAATTATAAAGATGTCATTGTAGTGTCAAGTGTATCATGTATTTACAATATTGGGCAAAAAGAAGATTATGAAAAAAACATGTTTGTTATAAATTTAAATGATAATTTTTCTAGAAATTACATTATTTCCAAACTCGTAGATATGACATATGAAAGAAATGAAATGGATTTTCATCGTGGTACATTTAGAGTTCGTGGAAATAGTATAGATATTGTTCCCATAAATGAAAAAAGTGAGGCTATTAAAATTACTTTGGAAGATGACATTGTTTCTTCGATTGTAATATTTGACCCACTTACAGGTAGCGTACTTAAAAGAAAGCAAACAGTAATTATTTCTCCAGCATCTTTATTTGTCACAAGTAAAGAAACTTTAGAGATTGCTACGAAAAATATTGAAATTGAACTTCAGCAAAGGCTTAAGGAATTACACGAGCAAAATAAATTAATCGAAGAACAAAGACTTAAAGAAAGAACTAATTATGACATAGAAATGCTAAGAGAAACAGGATTTTGTAATGGTATTGAAAACTACTCAAGGCATTTATCTTTGAAAAAAGAAGGAGAAACCCCTACGACACTTATGGATTTTTTTCCTAAAGATTATTTACTTGTTATTGATGAAAGTCATGTTACCCTTCCCCAAGTAAGAGCCATGTATAATGGTGATAGAATGCGTAAACAAACTTTAGTCGATTATGGATTTAGACTTCCAAGTGCTCTTGATAATAGGCCTTTAAAGTTTGATGAATTTAATGATAAAATAAATGAAGTTATTTATGTATCCGCAACTCCCGGAGACTATGAACTATCACTTACTAATAACAAATATGTTGAACAAATAATTAGACCTACAGGTCTTTTAGACCCAACTATCGAAGTAAAGAAAACCGAAGGACAAATTGATGATATTGTTTCACAAATAAATAAATGTAAAGAAAATAATGAAAGAGTTTTAATTACTACACTTACTATTAAAATGAGTGAAGAATTAACTGATTACTTAAAAAGTTTAAACATTAAAGTTGCTTATTTACATAATGAAGTAAAAACTTTAGAAAGACTTAAAATCATTCATGATTTAAGAGCTGGTGTATATGATTGTATCGTAGGAATTAACCTTTTAAGAGAGGGTCTTGATATTCCCGAGGTAAGTTTAATATGTATACTTGACGCTGATAAACAAGGATTTTTAAGAAGTACAAGAAGTTTAATTCAAACTATAGGTAGAGCCGCGAGAAATAAAAATGGTCATGTTATAATGTATGCTGATAATTATAGTGAAGCTATGAATGAAGCCATTAAAGAAACCCAAAGAAGAAGAAAAATCCAAGAGGAATACAACACTTTACATAATATTACACCACAGACAATTATTAAAAGTATTAAAGAACTTCCTACAACCGATGAAACAAATGGCAAAACAAAAACTAAATTAAGTAAAAAAGATAAAGCTGAAATGATTATAAAACTTGAAAATGAAATGAGAGAGGCCGCTAAAAATCTTGATTTTGAAAAAGCAATGGAACTAAGGGATATTCTTTTTGAAATCAAAGGTTCAAAATAATTTAATATTATGATAAAATATTAGAAAGGTAGATATGGCAAAAAGAAGAAAAAAAATTAAAAAAAGTGGAATTTTATTTATATTAATAATAGTTTTTATAATAGGTTTTTTCTTATTTAATAAAAAAGATGATAAACCTAGTAATAAAACTATATCAATTATGAAAGAAAATAACATTGATGAAAAGTATTATTCTAAGACTTTAGAATATGTTTTACTTAATGGAATATATGATGAAAAGTATTTAAACGAATATAAAGATATAGATTTTAATAACGAAGACAATTTTGAAAGTATTTTAACTACATTTCTTCCTAAAGGATATAAAGGAAAAGAAATAAATTATATTTTAAAATTAAGTGACAAAAACATTGATATTTTAAAGAGCAAAGACTACAAAGATATAAGCAATTATTATCAATATAAAAATTTTGATGCAAGTAAAATAGAAAGATATAATGATTATAAAACTTTAAGTGATGAAAGTTATCAAAACGTTATAACTATGGTAAATATTAATATTGATTTGCCTTATTATAGTGATACTAAAATGGTTGAAAATGCTGATGATGTACTTGTCCTTGTAAATAAATATAATTATCTTCCTAAAGGATATAAGCCAAGTGATTTAGACTATCTTGATGGAGCTTATGGTAATAAAGTTCCTATTAGAAAAATTATTAAAGAATCATTTCTAGCTTTACAAGAAAGTGCTAAAAACGAAATTAATATAACATTAATGCCTACGACTGCATTTAGGGAAGAAAGTTTCCAAGAAACGCTTTATAATAACTATGTAAAATCTTATGGCAAAAGTGATGCTGATACATTTTCTGCAAGGCCTGGATATTCTGAACATCAAACTGGACTTGCTATAGATCTTAAAAATATTGCTATAAAAGGAAATGTTAGATTAACTGATGAAAACTATGACTGGCTTGAAAATAATGCTTATAAATATGGCTTCGTAGTGCGTTTTCCTGAAAATAAAGAAAATATTACAGGTTATCAATTTGAAAACTGGCATATTCGTTATGTAGGCAAAGAAAATGCTAAAATAATGTACGAAGAAAAACTTTGTCTCGAAGAATATATTGATTTATACATAAAAAATTATTAATGTAATGGTTTAACTATTACATTTTTTTTGTTGCATAAAAAAAGGAAGATAAACTTCCTAATCTCTATCTTTTGCCATTAAAATAAGTCTAAATATTTGAATTGCACTTGCTAAAACACCTGCTACATAAGTTAGTGCTGCACTTACTAATACTTTTTTAACTCCACTTTTTTCTTCTTTATCTGCAAGTTTTAAAGAATCAATTTCTTTTCCAGCTCTTTTGCTTGCATTAAACTCAACTGGTAAAGTTATTATTTGAAATAATAATCCAAGTGCTGTTAAAGCAATACCTATATATACTAAATTAAATGCTTCAAATAAAAAGCCAATAAGAATAATATAATATGAAATTGATGTTGCAATATTTACTATTGGATAAATAAATGAACGTAGTCTTAAGAAAAAATATCCTTCTTTGTCTTGAAGTGCATGTCCACATTCGTGAGCTGCAATAGCAATTGAGGCAACACTATCACTTTGATATACATTATGTGAAAGTCTAATTACTTTTCTATTAGGATCATAATGATCAGTTAAATACCCATTTGTTTCCACAACATAAATATTTGAAAGACCATTTTTTTCAAGTATCTTTCTTGCTACATCTCCACCATTTAAACCACAATTGTTTATCTTTTTAGAATATACACCATAATTAATTCTAACAAATATATCTGCCACTAAAGGGACAATTATAATAATTAAAAATAAAATTAAATCCATTACTTCACCTCATATGTAGTACCTTCTCTAGTATCTTTTAATAAAATACCTTTTGAAAGTAGTTCTTCTCTAATTGAATCAGCTAAAGCAAAATCTTTATTTTCTTTTGCAATACGTCTTTTTTCAATCATTTCATTTATATAATTTTCATCTAAATTATGAGTTTTTTCTTTTGTTAAATCAAGTGATAACACTTCATCCCACTTATTAACAAGTTCATATTTTGTAATATCATTTGTATGCTCATCTTTAAGTAAATCATATAATAGTGTGATTGCATTCGCAGTATTTAAATCATCTTTTAAATATTCAATAAATTTATTATTATAAAATTCATATGCATCAGAACTTACACTGCCCTCTTTTTTCAAAGATAATACTTTATTTTTTAATTTTTTATATGCAATTTCTGCTCCGTCAAGGGAAGCATATGAAAATGTAAGTTGTCTTCGATAATGAGATTGCAAGCACATGAATCTGAATGAAAGTGGATTATAGCCTTTTTGAATTAATGTTTGAACTGTTAAAATGTCTCCCTTACTTTTACTCATCTTACCAGATTCATCATTTAAATGTTCATTATGAAACCAATAATTACACCATTTATGTCCTAAATAACTTTCTGATTGAGCAATTTCATTTGTATG
Source organism: uncultured Bacilli bacterium (assembly GCA_934101645.1). Taxonomy (GTDB): domain Bacteria; phylum Bacillota_I; class Bacilli_A; order RF39; family UBA660; genus UBA6448. The sequence goes on from CAKORX010000001.1 coordinate 97,593, forward strand.
GTGCGGAAAAATATTATCAACTCCTCCGCCATGAATATCTAAATGCTCTCCTAAATATTTAATTGATATTCCAGAGCATTCAATATGCCATCCTGGATAACCTGTTCCAAATGGAGAGTCCCATTTAAGTTCTTGGTCATCAAATTTAGATTTAGTAAACCATAAAGCAAAGTCAGCTTGATTACGTTTATTTTCATCAAAATCTACTCCATCACGAGCACCAATTACCATTTCATCTTCTTTGTGATTTGTTAAAACATAATAGTCTTTTAATTTAGATACATCAAAATAAACATTACCACCAGCTTTATATGCATATCCAGTATCAAGAAGTTTACTTATAATTTTTATGTATTCATCTATATTATCTGTGGCGTTACTTACTATTTCAGGCATTTTACAATTTAGAGCCTCAAAGTCTTTAAAAAATGCATCTTTATAAAAAGCAGCTATATCAAGTACTGACTTATGTTCTTTTTTAGCACTTTGAACCATTTTGTCATCACCTGAATCACTATCAGATGTTAAGTGTCCTACATCGGTTATATTCATACATCTTGTAACATCAAAGCCAATAAATCTTAAGGTTTTATCAAGTATATCATGTCCAATATAATTTCTCATATTACCAATATGTGCATAATGATAAACTGTTGGACCACATGTATAAAATGTAACCTTTCCTTCTTTCCAAGGAATGAATACTTCTTCTTTATGTGTTAATGTATTATATATTTTCATAATCTTTCTCCTTATCAGTATATTATACTATATTTTAGTAAAAACAAAAAGGTTATAATTCTAATTTTTGTCTATTAAAAAAGAAGGATTTACCTTCTTAAATTTTCAAGAGTTTTTTCTTTTCCAAGTAGATAAATACAAGCATCTAATTCAGGTCCATGCATAAATCCACTTGCTTTAATCCTAAGAGGCATATATAAAAGTTTGCCTTTTACATTTAAGCTATTTTTGGTGTTTTCAATAGCAATATTAATATTATCAGTTGTAAAATCTTCGATAGCTTCGATTTCTCTTGCAAATGTATCAATAACTACTGGAATAATTTCATCACTTTCTAAAAATGCTTTACACTCATCATCTAACTCATATCCTTCGAAAAAGAAATTTTTAATTACATCATTAATCATTTCTCCACAGTTTATATGAGTTTTATATGTTAATAATAACTTTCTTACCCACTCTTCAGATTTATTAGAAATATCAAATTTAATAAATGGCTTTATCCATTCTAGATATCTTTCATCATCCATTTCTTTAATATAATGAGCATTAAACCACTCTAGTTTTTTTATGTCATAACATCCAGGTGCTGAAGATATTCTTGTTATATCAAAATTTTCCTCAAGTTCTTTTAAAGTAAATATTTCCTTGTTATCTTTTGGAGCCCAGCCAATTAAGGCAATATAATTAATAATTGCTTCAGGTAAAAAGCCACGATTAATAAGGTCCATTAAATTATCATCTTTGTTTCTCTTACTAATTTTTGTGCCATCTGCTTTAATTACTAAAGGTTGATGAATATATATTGGACTTTCCCAACCAAGAGCCTTATATAAAAGTAAATATTTTGGTGTGCTTGATAAATATTCATTACCTCTATTAACATGACTTATTTCCATTAAGTGATCATCAATTACATTGGCAAAGTTATATGTAGGAAAGCCATCACTTTTGATAAGAATTTGATCCTCTAAAGTGGAATTATCAACTTTTATTTCTCCATAAACAGTATCAATATATGAAGTTACTCCCGCTTTTGGCATTTTTTGACGAATAACATATTTTTCACCATTTGCAATTCTTTGTTTTGCTTCCTCTAAAGGAATATGAGAGCAATGTCCATCATAAGTAAACGGTACTTTTCTTGCACTAGCAATTTCTCTTAGTTTATTAAGTCTTTCTTCATCACAAAAACAATAATAAGCATCACCTTGTTCAACAAGTTTTTCTGCATACTTTTTATAAATATCTAATCTTTCACTTTGATAATAAGGTCCAAAATCTCCGCCTACTCCAGCGCCTTCATCAGGTTTTAAACCCATCATATTAAGTGTGTTTAAAATGAATTCTACTGCTCCTTCAACTTTTCTTTCTTGATCAGTATCCTCGATTCTTAAAATAAATTCTCCACCCATACTTTTTGCAGTTAAATAAGCAAATAAGGCACTTCTTAAATTACCTATGTGCATATATCCTGTAGGGGAAGGAGCAAATCTAGTTCTAACTTTCATACTACCTCCTAAAAATCATTTTTTTCTATATTTGAAACAGCTATACATCCGTCACTTGCGGCTGTAACTAATTGATAAACACCCTTTTTTATACAATCGCCAATTGCATAAAGTCCATCAATCTGTGTTTCAAAATTTTCATCTACTATAATATCACCATTTATATTAGTTATGTCAAGACTTTTAAACATATCAGTATCAGGTCTATACCCAATATAAATAAATATGCCTTTTACATTAATAACATTTCCATTATCAAGTAAAACACTATTAATCTTACCATTTTCTTCATTAATTTTTTCTACATTTACTCCACCAATAATTTCAATGTTATTAGTATTTTTTACATTTTCTACTAATGCATCATCGCCTTTAAACTTATTTCCTCGATGAAGTAAATAAACTTTTTTTGCAAGTTTTGCTAAATAAAGGCTTTCCTGAAGTGCCGAATTACCTGAGCCTACAACTGCAATATCTTCATCTTTATATAAAAAGCCATCACATGTAGCACACGTACTAATTCCCCTTCCTAAATAGTCTTTTTCATTATCAAGTCCTAAATATTTTGGAATTCTTCCAGTGGCAACAATAATATTTTTTGCTTGATAATTACCATTTTTCGTAGTTACTACTTTAACATCACTACTTGTATCAATGCTTATTACCTCTTCCATTTTAAAGGGAATATCTAATTTTTTAACTTGATTAAATAAATTCATTGCAAGATCTACGCCTTTTATTTCTTCATATCCAGGATAATTAGAAATTTTTTCAATTTTTGTAAGCGTTCCCCCCGGAGTAGACTTTTCAAACATTAGAACATTTAAACCCGCTCTTTTAGCATAAATACCCGCAGTTATACCACCAATACCCATGCCAATAATTATTACATCATACATTTTACTATCCCCTTTCTAAAATCTCATATCATTTTTATATACATTATTATATAAATCTTCGAATTTTGATTTTCTTGATATCATCATTATCATAATTAGTCCTGTCAAAAATAATAATATTGATACGATTTGAGCTACTTTAAAGCCTCCGAGCATTAATGAATCAGTACGCATACTTTCAATAAAAAATCTTATTACGGAATAATACATTAAATAAAGTGCTGTCTGCATACCTACCTTAATATATTTTCCTCTTCTTACAATTAAAATTATTATAAAACCAACTAAACAAAAAATTGATTCATATAAAAATGTTGGTTCATAATATATACCTGAAATATTCATTCCTTTAATAATAAATTCTGGTATATGTAATGATTTTAAATGTGCCAAACTAGTGGCAGCTCCGTGAGCTTCACCATTAAAGAAGTTTCCCCATCTTCCAAGTGCTTGTGCAAGTAAAAGAGGCGCTATACATAAATCTGAAATTCTTAAAAACTGCATTTTATATTTCTTACAATAAAGTGCTATTGTTATAACACCTGCAATTATGCCTCCATGAATTGCAAGACCACCTTCCCAAATTTTAAATATACTAAAAATATCATTTTTATAAAGATTAAAATTAAATATTACATAATAAATTCTTGCTCCAATAATTCCAATTACAATTGCCCAAAAAGCTAAATTAAACAAAAAATCTTTATTAATATTAAATCTTTGCCCTTCTTTTTCAAGCATACGAATACCGATAATCACTCCAATTAAAATTAAAAGTGAATACCATCTTATACCAAAATTACCTATTTTATAAACATATGGATTCATACTAAATATTATAGCAAAAAATAAGAAAAAAATATATAAAAAAAAAGAAAACGTTTATTTTCTTTTCAATATTTCTTTTAAGTAATAACCTGTATAAGAACCCTTTACTTTAGAAACTTCTTCAGGAGTACCAGTGCAAACGATTTTTCCACCACCATCTCCTCCTTCAGGACCTAAATCAATTATATGATCTGCTACCTTGATAACATCTAAATTATGTTCAATAACAACAACTGTATCACCATTATCTACAATATTATTAAGAATCTCTAAAAGTTTTTTAATATCATCAGTATGAAGTCCGGTTGTAGGTTCATCAAGTATAAATATACTCTTTCCCGTAGCCTTTTTTTGTAATTCTTTAGAAAGTTTAACTCTTCCTGCTTCTCCTCCAGAAAGTGTTGGAGCACTTTGACCAAGTTTAATATATGAAAGTCCTACATCATTTAATACTTTTAATTTATTATATATTTTAGGAACATTTTCGAAAAATGTTAAAGCCTCACTAACACGCATATCTAAAACATCTGCAATATTTTTTCCTTTATATGTAATATTTAAAGTTTCTTTATTATATCTTTTGCCATGGCAAACATCACAAGTTACATAAACATCCGGTAAAAAATGCATTTCAATCTTTTTAACACCATCACCATAACATGCTTCACATCTTCCACCTTTTACATTAAATGAAAATTTTCCTTTATCGTAACCTTTGATTTTAGCCTCTTTAGTATTTGTAAATAAATCTCTGATATCATCAAAAACACCTACATATGTTGAGGGATTACTTCTCGGAGTTCTTCCTATAGCATCTTGCGTAATCATTACAACTTTATCAATATTTTCCATACCTTCGATTTTTTTACATTCTCCAGGAATAACTTTTGATTTATATACATAGCTCTGAAGATTTTTATAAAGTATTTCGTTTACTAAGGTGCTTTTTCCACTACCAGATACACCGGTTACACAGACAAATTTTCCAAGAGGTATTTGAACATCAATATTTTTTAAGTTATTTTCTTTTGCACCAATAATATTTAAAAACTTACCATTGCCATTTCTTCTTTTCTTAGGTACCTCAATTTTCAAAGTACCATTTAAATATTTACCAGTTAAACTATTTGGATTTTTCATAACTTCTTCGGGAGTACCAAAGGCTACAACATTACCACCATTTTCACCAGCTCCCGGGCCAATATCTACTAAAAAGTCACATTGTCTCATTGTATCTTCATCATGTTCAACTACAACTAAGGTATTACCTAAATCACGCATTTCTTTTAAACTATCAATAAGTCTTTGATTATCTCTTTGATGAAGTCCTATTGATGGTTCATCTAAAACATATAAAACTCCAGAAAGTTTACTACCAATTTGTGTTGCAAGCCTAATTCTTTGTGCTTCACCACCTGATAAAGTTTCAGCACTTCTATTCAAAGTTAAATAATTTAAACCAACATTTTCTAAAAATGATAATCTATTAATTATTTCTTTTAAAATTAAACTACTAATATTTTTTTCTTCATCAGATAAAGATAAATCTAATAAAAATTTTTTTAATTTAGTAAGATTCATTGCGGTTAAATCATAAATATTCTTTTTATTTATATAAATAGATAAAATTTCTTTTTTAAGCCTTGTTCCTTTACACTTTTCACAAGTACTTTCAACCATATAATTAGAAAGCCAGTCTCTAATCCATCCCGCAGTTGTTTCTACATATCTTCTTTGTAATAAATTTACAACGCCTTCATAATAATCTGTAACATATCTAACATTACCAGTTTTAGATTCATATTTAAAATCAATTTTTTCTTTTGTACCATAAAAAATTATATCAAGTTTTGCTCTAGAAAGATTTTTTACCGGAGTATCCATATCAATACCATATTTTTCACAAACTTGTTTCAAAGCACTGAAATATAAATTATTTTCATTATTTATTGGAAGTAATGCTCCATGGTTTAAAGTTTTATCTTTATCAGGCATTATTAAGTCTTCACTGATTTTTAATTTTGTACCAATACCTTTACATTCATCGCAAGCACCATATGGAGAGTTAAAAGAAAAAATTCGCGGCTCTAATTCTGGAATTGAATAATTACATTTTGTACAAGCGTATTTTTCACTCATAACAATTTCTTCATCATCTATAATAAATACAACTTTGCCATTTGCCATATTACATGATGCTTCAATATCCTCGAAAATTCTACTTCTTTCTTCAGCACTTATGGTTAACTTATCAATAACAATATCAATATTATCCTTAATATTTTTTTCTAAAGTAATTTCATCATCAACGTTATAATATATACCATTTACTCTAAGTTTTGTATAGCCACTTTTTTTGGCTTCTTCGATTTCTTCTTCATGTCTTCCTTTTTCACCATGAACTATCGGAGCTAATATTTGAACTTTTTTACCTTCATACTCCATTATTTTATTAGTCATTTCCTCAATAGATTGACTTTTTATAGGAATTTTATGAATTGGACAATAAGGTACACCAATTCTTGCAAAAAGCAAACGTAAATAATCATATATTTCAGTGATTGTTCCTACTGTAGAACGAGGATTTTTATTCGTAGATTTTTGATCTATACTTATTGAGGGAGAAAGTCCTTCAATTGAATCAACATCAGGTTTATCCATGTTTCCAATAAACTGACGTGCATAAGCAGATAAACTTTCAACATATCTTCTTTGACCTTCCGCAAAAATAGTATCAAAAGCTAAACTACTTTTACCACTACCAGAAACACCTGTCATAACTATTAATTTATTTTTAGGAAGAGTTAAATCTATATTTTTTAAATTATTCTCTCTTGCACCTTTTATAACAATATTATCCATTAATATACATCCTCCAAGCCTTATTATTTTACCACAAAAATAAATTTTTTTGCATATTTACTATAACATATTTTCATTCATAAATCAAATACAATTGTTCGTGTATAAACTATAAAAAAATAATGGTTAATTTTCATTATTCATATTGTATTTTTCTACTCTTTTAATGCATTTTGAACTTTTTGGTTTAGTAAAACATTCCATACAAACATCATAATCATTTTTTACAGCATCAAAACCAGTTATCAAAGGATATATTCCATTCATAATACTAGGCAAAAAGAATATTACTACTGCAATAATAAATTTATTTATAAGTGATTTAATACCCTTTTTTATTTCTTTATCATCATCAGAAATAACTGCTTTTCCTAAAGTTAAAATACCCATTACAATTAACACTATTGGAAGTAAAATTTTAACAATTATAAGTATATATCCTAAATTTTGCCATACAGTAATTGTACTTTGGCAAAAACCATTTTCAGTCCCAAGTCCCATACAAATCTCCCCTTCATTAAAAATATATCACTAACTATACCACATATTCAAAAAAAATACAAATAAAAAACCATTATCACTTAAGATAATGGTTAATTATTAATTTCCTCCAGATACAGGACATTTAGATTGTGGACTACCAATACATTCAACACAAACCATGTAATCAGGTTTAACGTCATTAAATCCATTTACTAAATTAAAACATGCAGTAACGATATTTGGTAAAAAGAATATTACAACTGCCGCAATAAACTTAGTTATTAATCTATTAACTTGCGTTTTAATTTCCTTATCATCATCTGCAAGAACTGCCTTTCCAAGTCCAATAATTCCTAAAACGATTAAAACAACTGGAATAACAATTTTTAAAACTAAAACAATTCTTCCAACAAATTGCCAAACGTCAGCTGTTTGTGAGCAAAATCCGTCAGCACCGCCTAAAGTAGATGGATCAAAATCATCAAATAATCTCATATACAACTCTCCTTTACATACCTATATTTTACCTTTTTTATATATTTATGTCAATATTTACTACAAATAGTTTACAAGCTATCTAAAGATACTAAATCCAAAAGATTCTTTATCAGAAATTCTTGTAAAACCTAATTCTTTAAGTAACTTATTAATTATCTTGTTATCGTCAATTTTATCATCAACATTTGGTAAATTGAAAAATACTTTACTACCACTTTCTTTTTCAAAATCACTTACATCGTTATCGTTTAATACACTACGATTTAAGATAATCTTTTTGCCTTTTAACTTTTCAAAAGCCTTATGATCTGTTTTAATTAATTTATTAAGCTGAATAAGGCCAGGCTCAATTAAATAAATTATATCCGTACAATAAGAACTTGCATCAGCATTATTCATATCAATTATAATAACTTCAGCATCTTTATTACTTGCATCATCTAAATATTTTTCTATATCAAAACTATTTACATTGCTTTTTAAATTACTATCATTAAAATAAACAAAATCGCTTTTATCTAGTTCTGCAGCTTTAACTTTATATTCCTTTTCTAGATGTTTTTTTAATAAATAAGCAAGTGTAGTAGCACCAGCATGTTCAGTAACATTTTTAATACCTAAAACTCTTCTTCCAATAAAACCAACACTTTTATCAACTGCTTTATCATTAAGTTTTCTTTCTTCAGCTGCCATATTCAAATTATGATAATTGGCAACATCTTTGTATGTATTTGGGTTATCTATTAAAAAAGGTATAGAATCTACATTTTTTGTAAAATTGTAAATACCCATTGATACAAGACTTGACAAATACATTGGTGAGTTTACCTTCGGAGAATCATCTAAAAGTAAAATTACTTTACTCATGTCAAGAGCTACTGACAAATCTTGAATTGTGTTAATATCCTCGTAATTTTCAAGTGCTGTAATATCTAAAATCATTCTATTGTAATAAAAATTTTTGAATTGAGATGCTAAATCATTTACCTCAAAAACCCCGTTTAAAGTTTTAATTACATCTATGCCTAAACCAGCAAGTAATGCTTCATTTTTATTTGAAATAATAACGTTCATAAAAAACCTCCTTAACTATATAATAATTTTGTTTCACCAATTGCTCTAAAATTAAATATGGCATGTAAAACTGGAATATCTAACTGATAAAAAACATATACACGATAATAATAACCTTTTAGTGTATCCTCAGATTTATTACTATCTATCTTCGCAATGCAAAAAGAACTTTTTTTACCACTTAAAGTTTTATCGCCATTTCTCTGATAACCAACCATATCTACGACAACACTGCCGTTTTCATTAAATGGTATATCTTCACAACTTCCTTGTTGACGATAAGAATTACTTTCTAATGAATCAACAATATTTTGTAAAGTGGCTTGATCTTTATTATCCATATTACAATTTCCTAAGAAACATTGAGCGCTTGTATCAAATCCTCCAGCAGTTTCGATTATTGAAACTATTTGGTCCTTTACAGCAAAAGCATTAGCCTGATTTAATGTAAGAGACATTACTCCTGCAAAAATAAGTACCATTACAACAACAATTAAAAATAATTGTATTCCGCCTATTCCTTCTCTCATAACTTACTACCCCTTAAACATACATTGGAAACTTTTACCATCTAAGGTGCAATTTACCATACCATTTTCATCAGGATACACTGAACAACTTGCTTTTTCACAACTTGTTTGCGCAACAAAATTAGTTTTAATTATTGGCCATATTGTAAAGTAAAAAAAGGCTACGAGAATAGCCACACAAACACATACAACAACAAGATTTGCTAGACTTCCCGTAGCATTTTTCATTTTTTCTTACTCCTTTTTGATTAATTATTGACCTACTGTACAATCACATTGAATAGTGTCTTCGCTAATATTCATACCAGCAGCACTATCAGCATCTGTGTAATAATGGCATTCTTGAGTACCATTATCACATGCAGTACATTGTACTGCAGCATGACAATAAGTTCTTGCTCTAATAGCGTTTCTTAAAGCGGGATATAAGAATACTGTGAATAATGTTAGTATAGCAGCAATTGCAACTACAGTTATAACAGTGTTACTTAATTCACCTGTAGCTTCCTTCATATATTTAATCCTCCTTTATTGTATATTTTTATTATAACAACATTTTATTTAATTATCAATATATTTTACATTATAGATTAATCATTTCAAGTACAGCAAGTATCAAGATAATCATTACACCTACACCTGTTGTAACAAGCATTCTCATGGTCATACTTTCCATTTTATCAAGACGATTTTTATATCTTGTTTCTCTAGCCTTTTGCTGTAAAGATGAAATTGATTTTGAAAATGTTAATAATTGTTCTTGTTTTCTTTCCTGTCTTCCTAAACTTAAACGATATAGTAGTCTCATCATTCTCATACTATCTCTAACAGGATATTCTTTTGCAAATTCCATATAGGGAGTAATTGTATCATCACCAGAGTTAATTGCATTTATTAGTTCCTCAAGACCTGGTTTAAATATCTCTGGTGCATCATTTATAGATTTACCTATTGCAACTGGAACTGTATAGTGTTGAATTAATATTTCAATACTTTTTAAATAGTGTGGAAGCAAAGAATCTATTTGAGCAATATGCTTTTTATAGTAGTTTTTTATTTCCATATAAGTTATTTTAAATACACCATAACCTACAGCCACTGCAATAACCATTTTTATCGCAGAAAAGCCTGTCATCATTACGTAAAATACTGCTAAAATTGTACCAATTAAACCATTTCTAACACGTTTATTAAAAAGAATATCGGGATTTACGGCATTACCATATTTTGCTTTAACATAAAAATCCCAATCACTTTCTTTTAATTTTCTAAAAATAACTTCATTATCACTAATTAATTTACTAAAACTAATTTGTCCCGTAGTGAACATTATTAAATAAATAATGGCCCCTAAAATAAATATTTCATAATACATATTATTCTACCCCCACATCTTCATTATAATATTTTTCACCTTTTAATAGGAACAAAGCATTTATAATAATAATTGCATGAAGTATAATTTGCACATACCATATATCTAAAAGGTCCATATATCTTTCAGTACCATACATGTATTGTACAGCTAAAATCAAGAAAAATAATGCTAAACCAAATTTAATAAATCTTCCATGGAAATTTTTACGATCCATTTGGTCCCTATAAACGCCTTCAACAAGAGCATCTATATCCATTGACATGTTCTCTAAACTTTGTCCAGCATCCCTTGCACCTTCTTTAGTTATTTGATAGAAAAGTTGGTGCATATTTTTAACCATATAATATGGATATTTTTTATTAAAATAATCAATTGATTCATCTATCGTACCATTTTGATAAGACATATCAATCATCTTTTTAAGGTCACCTAATACAGGTTCTTCAATAATACCAGAATCCCTAACACCCTCTAATGATTTAACAAAACTTTGAGTTGTATTAAACTCCATTATTACATTGGTTGTGTAAGTTTCAATTTGTTCAAATATAAATTCTGAATATATTCTTTGGCATCTTAAATATGCTAGATAAGGAATTACAGATATTGCCACCACAGCATAAACAATTGATATCAAAACATTATAAAAATATAAATACGCTACGATACCAGCAAAACCAGCAAATAAAACTATTTGTGAAATATATTGTCTCGTAGTAAACTCTTGACCAAGTTCTTTAGCTTTTGCTCTTACTGTCTTAAATGAATACGGAGCATATTTTTCATAAGCATTTGATGCAGTGGTAACAAAAAACTTATAAACATTTTCTCCAGGATTTCTACGATACAAAATGATAAAAATTCCCAGTAACAAAAGTATAATAAGTTCTAACACATACATATAAACTCCTTTCTATAATGAATCAATAGCTTCCATTTTTGGCATTTCTAATTCTACATCTTCATTATTTGTTTCTTTTTTTACTTCATCGGTGTTATTAACTTCATCAAATAAAGTTTCATCAAGTTTCTTTCCTTGTGCTCCAAAATAATCCTTTAAATATTTCGTAGGTTTATTAAATGAAATAGTTCCATCCAAGCTCTTAGAAAATATTTTATTTACACCAGCTTCATTATTTTCATCTACATAAAATTCCGCAACCTCAACTATTTCACGTTGAAATCTTTGAAGTTCTGCACTCATGTATCCTTTAACATGGATACCAATTTGTACATATCTATGAATTGATTTTAAAAATTGTTCAATATCTTGATTGCTTTCAAGAAGTGAATACATACGCATTGGAATATGACTTGCACTATCTGAGTGAATTGTAGAAATAATATTATGTCCTGATGAAATAGAGTTACGTACAGCAGTAACAGCTTCGGCAGAACGAACTTCGGAAAGTAGTATCCATTTAGGATTCTGTCTCATACATGTTACAAGTACATCAGAATACGATGCAATATTATTGGTTTTCATTGCAACAATATCTCTATGTGGAAAAATTCTATCTAAATGTAATTCCAAAGTATCTTCGATTGTAATAATTTTTTCGTTTTCCTCAGTATTTGAAGCTAAATATTTAGCAAGTTCAGTTTTACCTGAACCAGTTTCACCGGAAATAATAATATTGCAGTGTGCTTTAACACATGATATTAAAAAATTATGTACATTTTCAGTAACATATTTTTCATTAAGTAATTTTTCTTTATTAAGTCTTATCTTTGCAGGTGTTTTTCTTATAACACATGCAATTCCATTTGTAGCAATACTTTCATGAACAAAGTTAAGACGAAGTTCTGTACTTTCGGCATCCAGAAATGGATGAGCCATGTTAAATGTAGTTCCCATAACATTTGAACATTGAAAAGCAAGTTTTTCCATTAAAGCATTATTTATTTCAGGTCTATTGACCATATATATACCTTTATCCAAAGTTTTTAGCCAAACATTTCCACCATTTGAGTACGAAATATCGGTAATATTATCATCATTTAAAAACTCAGTTATTGGTCCAAAATCTAATTGTGAAAATATTGATTCTTTCACAAATAATCACTCCCTTTTATTTTTATTCTTCTGGTAATGGTGAAGTCTTAGCTAATATAAAGTTCTTTAGATATTCTACAGTAACAGTACTAGCATTTTTTTCTGTATATGCTTTATTACGAGGTACAGGTACTAAAGTAATACCTGAAATATATCCAGCATACATTAATAATTTATACATGTCATTTGGTACGGCAAATAAAAGTTCAGCAGGTGTTCTTGTCTCAGTAGAGCCAAATACATCTTTACCACTTGCATCACGTACACCTAAAACTGTGATACTTTCAATAAAGTTACCAAACATAATTTTTCCACTATCATCAGTAGCTTTTAAATAAAGGTCAATTTTATCACCAGGATAAATTGAATTACCAAATGTTGTATGATTATTAACAGACATACTATAAATTGTATGCTTATCTGGAATATTATCAAATACTGAGTTTGGTAGTTCAGCTTTTGTAACTACTTGAGTTTTATAGAAAAGTCCTCCTTTAGGAATAGATGTACCAGTAGTAACATAATAACCAATTAAAGCTCCTTGACTTTGAATAATATCTGCAGTTTTTAAGAGTTTATTATTAACCTCTACAAACCCAATCTTATCTTCAGTAATTTCTTCTGTAGCTTTAATCTCTTCCTTTGCATAAGGTACTCTTATCGGTGTTGTTGCCTCTTTTACTCTTGCTGAGTAAAAAGCCCAAAGTACAACAATACCTGCAAGTACAAGTAAAATAGTAACTGTATTTTTATTTGCAACAGTCTTTCTAATAAATTCTTTTATATTTCCCATTTTTATCCTCCATATTGATAATCTTCTACTATCAATTAAAATTATAGCAATTTTTAAAAATATTTTCAATAACATATCATAAAAAAAGACACATTTTTATTCTCGTGTCTTTTTGGTTTTTATTTGAATGCTATATATTCAGTAAATGCACTATTTACATTATCATACTTTTCACAAGATTGTCCTACCATCGGATTATAAACTTTAAAACAATTGTTAGTTGCATCATAACCATAAATAGTGTAATAATGTCCACTTTTTGTACTTTTCAAAGTTGAATCACTTCGTGCAGAAAAACCTGGTGCTAAAGATGCAACGACTACCTGACCACTTGCTAATGCATCATATATTGCCTTTGCATGACCGGATGGACCTTCGCCAAATTTTCCTCCAGACCCAGCAACACTGATTCCGATTGAATTATAAAAACTATTACTTTGATTATAGTCATTAACTCTTCCACAGAATAAACTGCTTGAGGCATCAGTAGTATTACTTGTCGGATCTCCATTTAATCCTACTTTATTCATTCCAACATAAGCAGCTGCTGCAAGTTTGTTATAATCACTGCCATTATAACCTGTTGCACTCTTCAAATTATTTACTTTACCTAGAAAATATGCAGCTTCAGTAATAGCAATTGGTCCACATGCACAGCCAAAGTTTACATTGTAATCACCCCATGTAGTAGACACATTTTCACGTCTACTAGACTGATATATATTCGCAGGATTAATATTAAATCCAACGTCATGTAATTCTTCATCGCTTGGTGTTTCTTCATCAGGATTTGTAGGTGTATCTGGATTAGTCGGTGTTGTTTGATCTGGCTCTTTAACATTTTCTCCAGTTCCTTGACTATCTTTAGTCTTTGTTTCAAGAATTGCATCAATTCTATTAACAATATCAAATGTTGTTGAATCACCGCTTACATTAAATGCTGCAGATTTACTTGAAACTTGAACACCAACTTTTGGTGGAGCCTCGTAAATCTCAGTAAATTCGATAGTATAAACAGTTGAAAGCGAAGCTTCTTCAGCAAATCTTCTTAAAAAAACTTCATAAAACTTTTCTTTGTTAATTTTTATCTCACCGTATTGACGGTAATAAGCATAATCTACTGCATCAACCATAGCTGACTCAGTAATTTCTTTTACTAAATAATAATCTTGTGTATTAGTTGAAGTATAGCTTTGGACAAGAAGGAGTACTACTATGATAAATACTCCTAAAACCATTAGCCAATAGCCCCAATAGGATTCCTTCATTTCATACCCTCCTTACTTCCATGATGGTCCAACATCTGGTATACCATCACCATTTGTATCTAGTGAACTGAATTTATATATTGTCCAGTAATCATTTGTTACAACATCGCTCATTGTTCCAGCAGGACCTGTATAAATTGTACTAAAGTTCTCTTTATTTTTTGTTCTGCCATCTTTATTTGCCATTTCTACTTTACCACCAAAATCATCGTTTAAAAGTTTATCAACAAATGTACTGTAGCAGAAAATGTTACTCATTCGACAAGTTTTGTCAGTATCATTAAATGAATAGCCATTCTTTTTACAACGATTTTCATCATAACCAGTTAGAACATAATCTTCACATTTTAAAGTATCATTATTATATGTGCCTTGTTCTTTATTATATTCTCTAATTTTTGTTATCATATCTGTATCCATTGTAACTTTTAATGTATATTTTTCTACAGTTGGTACTCCTGAAGAACCACCACTTCCTTGACCAGTTTCTCCAGTCGCACGTTTAGTTATTTCTGTTCTTGTATCGCCAGCTTTTCTTGCAACTAATTTATTACCATATACATTAGCATTAGTTTCCCAGTTGAATCCAACAACACGGTCAGTTGGGAATAGGTTTCCTGGACTTACAGGTCTAAAATCGTAAGATGGCTTTGATGGTGTATTAGGATCTTCTCTAGTTACAACACAGTCAATACACTCTACTACACAATTTGGACAACAATTATAATTTCTTTCACATTGTTCACCAGGAGTGCAGCCAACTGCAGCAAGTGCTTCTTGTCTAGAATTCATCTTCTGACAAGTTGAATCAAAATAGTTATTATCACAAACATAATATCCTTTTGATTCCATTACACAATACCTTGCTTCACTAGATGCAGGGCAAAGTCTTTCTTTACATGTATCCCAATCCTCATCTTTGTTACATTCAGTTTTATAATGTGATTTTCCAGAACTATCAACACATTCACTTTGTGATACTTCATAAGTACATGCATATTGATTTCCATCAAGTGTTATTCCAGAATTATCATTTGTTGTTGTAGTTTCTGATTTTCTAATTCCTTTATCAATATAATAGTTTGACATACTATCGCTTGATGTTCCAAATATACGTCCAAGTGTTGGACTTGTTGAATAGAATGTACCAATATTATCAAGAGTTAAAATATAATAATATACTCCTTTTGCGGTATTAATTCCAACAGGTAAACCATCAACTCTATCATAGTTTTCCATTTCAGTTTGGTTAGCTATTTTTATATTACCATCATCATGGCCTGAGAAATAAACTCTTGCTGTATTATATGTTCCTATAGAAGAAGCAATTTTATGAACATATTTTATCTTTGTTACTGGGAACTCAGAATCATTTGATGTATTAGAACATGTGATTTCTCCCTCATCACTTTCAGGTACATCACATACAAAGTAATGTTCCTTATCATAAGATATTTCAGTACTTCCATCACATGTATCATAAGCATTATTTACTTCACCATCACAACGCCATGTAGTATCATGAATATTTCCATCTATATCTTCTACTTGAGTAGCTTGTTCACAGTTAGCACTACCAGATGCACAAACCTCTGCTTGAACTTTTTCATCAGGACTTATCATTATATCGCAAGTACCTTTTTCACAAGACAATCCTTGAACTTCATTTATCCATTTTGAAACAGAATTGTTGCCAGGTTCAGGTTCTTGATAACTATATTTTACATATGGATCATAAACATAAACCATATCCCAATTTAATTTTTTAGTAGTATCTCCAGACACACTTGTATAATCTTTGTCATCACCACATGAATTATATTTATCAACTATTTCTTTTAATTCTTCAATAGCCTTTGTAATTTTTGCTTTTGCAGCATTTCTCTTTTCTTCGAAACCACTCTTTTGACTTTCCCAATCACTTTTTGCAGATATGCACATTGGGTCTTTGCTTGAATCTTCTTTACCAAAGTAAGATTTATTTCCCATATTAGTATCACTGAATACATCACTTGGATTACCTTTACTAAATGTTATTTTCTTTCCATCATCTTCGACAGTATATTTAATGAATTTATTGCTATGGTTAATATAATATTTATACTCTACATCAGCACCTTCATCATCACTACATTTAATTTCTTGGCTAGTATCTTTTATCCAAGTTTCAGTCTTATCTACAAATGTTAAATTTTCATAATAATATAGCCATTCATTATATGCATCAACTATTTCTTTTTGTTTTTCAACAACATCTTTGCTATATTGGTCTTTATCAATCTTAGTTGTATAGCAATCTTGTTGGCCCTTAATTTTAACACTTATTTGGAAATATCTTCCAGCTTCGGCTGTCTTTTTATAAGGTACACCAAATTTATAATCTTCTTTACATCTTACCTCACAATAAGGGTTATCTTGAACAGCTTGAGCATTAGTTGCATCAACATATTTATAAGAATTATCTGCAATATCTTTGCTGTCCTTTTTTAATAAACACTTTTTAATATTATAAGTTTTTGTATCAGGATTGTATGCTTCTCTAAACTCATAATCTAAATATTCTTCTATATCATTTTCATCGTATTTTACTAAATTATCACTATCACCAGGTTCACAAATTGTAGGTATTGTTACTGTTGGTTGGCATTTAGTATCACTACATAATTGTGTATTTAAAGTAAAATCGCCATTTACTGGTTCTGTGCTTGAAACTAAGAATCTTTGAATTTTGCTATCTTTACTAGTTTCTCCTTTTGGAGAAATTCTCGCTCCAGAAAAAGCTGATGTATATTCATATTCAATTTTTATACTAACAGAACAATCTTCCTCTGAATCCTCTTCATCGGCATCATCGTATTTATCTTCTTTTGTAAGTGTTAAAGAAAATCCTAAATAAAGTGTGCCTTTTCTATCACTATCACTTAATTTTTGTGACAAATCCTCATTACTACTTACTGGGTCCCAACCTTCCACACTGTCATTAAAAGTTTTAGAAACCCCAAGGAATTTAACAGTAGCTCCATTTTTGGCTATTATTTCTGGTTCCTTAGTTAATTTAAAATATTCATCTGTACTTGTACCAGTTATATTGTTAATATCTAACTTGATTGAAACTATTTTTGTATAAGTAATTGTACCATTCTCGGTAACTTTATTAATTTGACCTTCTTCGCCTTTTTCTACTTTAGTAGCCTTATTATCTTTAGAGTATTCTGCAGCATAATTTAAAGCTTTAGTTAAAATTTCTTTTACAGGAGAAGCTGCACTTGCATTACCAGCATACGCAGCAGTTGTAGTGACTTTCGCGCCGCCGTAAGCATTATAGGCTTTACTAAACTCTTCGTCCTTCAAAAATTCTTTAACAAGAGCTCCTTCTTGGCTTACAAAGGCAGGATCATTAGAATTTTCAAATCCAGGTTGAATAACATCAGTAAGAATTCTTAGTGCATAATGTTTAACATTATATTGGTTTGAATTATTCATTATGTACAAAGCCGCATAATCATATTTTGCAACAGTCGAACTTGTTGATGAAGGTAAAAGCCTTCCAACAACAAAATTTGAACCGTTAGGTGAATTTCCTCTGTCTATACAAAATGCCTCAAAGCTTTTTCCTGTTGAACTCTGAGTTGCCTTTGATATAGAATAACCCATATTACTAGGAAAGCCAAGGCCAGAATCATGTGAATTATGATCGTTACTAATTGTAAATGATTCACCCATTTTAAAGGCATAAACATTTGGAACAAATATTAAAGTGAAAATAAATATAAATAATAATTTTGATATTTTTTTCATATTATATTATGTCCTTTCTTTTTTTCTTGCTAATTATTATATAACCAGTTGCTCCAGCAATGATTACACAAGTTCCAATTATAAATATAGTTTTATTTTTCTTAACAAATTCCCATAATTTTTGAAAAAAAGTCTTATTTTTTTCTTCTTCTTGTCTTTCTTTATCCTCTTTATAATCCTCAATTTTATTTACAAAATCTTCAAATCCAGAATCAGTATATGATACATATTTATTGCACATATAAAACTCAGGATTCTCTTTGCAATAACCATAAGAAGAATATAAATTATATCTTGGTGTTGTTAAATAAAATGTTCTATTAAGTGTACCCTTACAATCTGTTTTATCAGAATTGTATACATTAAAAGTAAATGTATGTATTGTCATTATATCTTCAAGATCAAAAGATATTATTCCATTTACAGCATTTTTACTTGTGAAAGTTTTATTAAATCCATTATCACCTTTTACAACTACATAAAAGTTTTCGCTTACATTTAATAATGATATTTTGAAGTAACTATACGATAAATCGCAATCATTTTGTCCATCTGCACAAGTATATTTACTACGATCAAGTTCTGCAATTTGTTCTTCATATATTGCTTTAATCGTTGCAGCCTCACTATTAAGTTGTGCCTGCTGTTCATACGAGCACGCCGCATCTACATTGAAGCTAAAAAGTAGCATCAATAACATAAGAAAAAAATATTTTGTTTTTTTCATTTTTTCGCACCATCCCTACTATTAAAATAGTAACATATTGACAATTTTTTTTCAATAAAAATTGATTGAATTTAAAAGATATGTTATATTTTTATATAGGATGGTTTTATGAAAATAAAGAAATTTTTTAAAAATTTATTCAAAGATATTGGTATAATCATAGGATTTATTCTTATTATAGTTTTACTATCTAATACATTTAGAAAATATGTTAGTAAAAATTCTATGTTATGGCAAATAATTATTTTTTCTATAGCAAGTTTATACTTATTAATTATTTATAGAAAAGAATTTAAAAATTACTTTTTAGATTTTAAAAAAAATTATAAAAAGCATTTATCAAAAGGATTTAAAATTTACATAATATGTTTATTTTTTATGTATGTAAGTAACATATTAATTTATTATCTAACTAAATCTTTAGCCACTAACGAAACAATGAATCGTGCATCTGTTTCTCAAAATTTAATACTTTCAGTTATTGATATGTGCATTCTTGCTCCCTTTTATGAAGAAACTTTATCTAGATTAAACTTCAAAAATTTATTTTCAAATAAATGGACATTTTCCATAATAACGGGACTTGCTTTTGGTTCATTACATCTTTTAGTGGCTGAGTCTTTAGTAGAATGTTTATATTTAATACCTTACTCAATTATGGGTTTTTCCCTAGGATATATGTATTATGATACAAATAATATATTTACTTCAATGAGTTTCCATTTTTTGAATAATTTCGTAAGTATATTATTACTTGTTTTATAGGAGTAATTAATGAAAAGATTTATATGTATTGTGATTTTGATATTAGTTTCCATATTTTTATATGCAAACTATATTAATGTTAAAGGTTATAAAATATATGAGTATGAAATAGCGTCAAATAAAATCACTAAAGGATTTGATGGATTTAAAATAGTTCATTTTTCTGATTTATTATATGATAAAGATGAAGATATTGAGGAAATAAAATTAATTATAAATAATTTAAATAAGCAAAATGCTAATATGATAATTTTTACTGGTGACGTTGCAAAATCAAGTATAGCATCTGAAAAACTAAATGAAATTGGTACTTTATTTAAAAGTATAAATGCAGACTACAAATTTGCTATTATGGGAGACCACGACGATGAAAACACTAAAAATATGCTTAAAAATAGTGGCTTTGAAGTCTTAGAAAATAATTATGTATATGTCTATAATAAAGATATATCACCAATAAAAATAATGGCTTTAAATAATTTTAATGTTGATATTTTAAACAATGAAGATGAAATTAATCCAAGTTTTGTAATTGGGCTTTTGCATAAGCCAGATGAATTTAAAAATATTAAAGAATATAATATTGATGTAGTTTTCGCTGGACACTCTCTTGGTGGTCAAATTAGATTGCCCTTCTGGGGTGCTTTAATTAAAAAAGATGGTGCCAAAATATATACAAATAATTATTATGAAGAAAATGATACTATGATGTATGTAAGCTACGGAGTTGGCGTTGAAAAAACTCCATTTAGAACTCTAAATAAGCCTTCATTTAATGTGTACAGATTAAAAAGCTTATAAGAGTTTTTTTGTGACATAAAAAAACATAGCAATTATAAAAATTCCACTATGTTAATATTTTTCTTTAATTTTTCAATTAAATCAGCTTTTTCATATTTAGCAAATATTGATTTAAAATTACTACTATCCATTAAGAACATATCATAATACTTTATAAATATATCTTGATAGTTTGTTACTCCTAAATCTTTTAGAAATGAAAGATTCTCGGTAACTAATTTTCTTTGTTCTTTAATAAGTTCAATGAATTTTTCTGGTGTATTTTCTTCAAAATATGCAACATCATCTTTACTAAATCCTATTTTTTCTAAAAATTTCATGCTGCACTCCTTACATTATTCATACTTTCTTCTTGAACTAATTTTAATTCAGTATCAATTGCTTTGTATATCTTAACTTTTTCTTCATCAGTTAAATTCTTTTTAAATGTTAAAGTATAATAAATTATTTCTCTTTCATCAGTAATACCACTAGCAAGTAATTTAATCATATTATCTGATTTAGTTCCATCAATTTCACTTCCATAATTAAGTGCCTCTAATACATGTCTTAAGTGAAGTGATAAATCTTCATATTTAGCAAGCATTTCATCAGTTAGACGAATTGTTTGATCTTTTAATAATGCTAATAAATATGGATTAGTTTCAGCTTCAACATTTTTTTCCGTTTCATTACTTACAGGCTCAGTTTTAGTACTAATCTCAGTATTTACACTAGGACTAGGTACATTATTTACTTCTTGAGTTTTTTGAACATTACTCTCTTTTACTGAAGGCTCTACTTTTTTTACTCCTTCACCAAATTTTCTTTCAAAATCCCTTTTATTAAAAATCAATTTATTATATTTACCACTTTCAGATCTTACTGGAATACCATTTTTTAAACAATATTCAAGTCTTATAGTGCACTCTTTAGAATTAATGCGTGTTGGATCTTCTACAAAAGCTTGTAAATGACCAAGTGATTCCATTTTACTAACCTGAGATTTAATAAAATCAAATGGATTTGCAAAAATCTTAAATTCAGATGGTTTAGTTATATTAATACCCTTACTCTTCAAGTAATTTACTATAGTAGTTAAATCTTCATAAGATACTACATCGTCAGTTATACTAGCGTAAAATTTAAATAAAGTTTTATAATTTTCTGGAGTTAGTGATAAAACTTTAATTTTTTCTACAAGACTACTACTCATAAATTCTCCTTTCTAATAAGCAATTAATGGAACATTTTTAGGTTCTAAACCACTTTGATTTAATAAATTAATTGCATCACTTAAACCCTTTAAATCGTATTTAGTTAATACTGCAGGATTTAAATATATATCTTGTGGCATTTTTCCAATGCTTGTTAATTTTTCTATTTTATTTGGCATTTCTTTGTCATAAAGAAGTTCTACATTATCAGCAAAGAAATCCAAAGTTATTTTTAATGATTTAATATATTCTGTATTTTTTCTAATTGTATCTTCATCATAATTTGCAAGCAATTTTTCAAAATCATTACTTGTAAAATCTAAATAATCATATCCAAGTGACTCTAATAATTTAATTAATGATTCTTTAGTAGGTTCATCTTTGGATTTTTCTTTAGAAGGTTCTACACTATTAGTATTAATTTCAGATATAACTGGTGTTTCTGTTTTTGTTGCATCTTCAATATCTTTCATAAAATCAAACTTAAATGTATCAATTGATTCTGGTTTAACTACAGGTTCTACGTCAATTACTGGAGTTTTAGTTTCTTTTGCTTCCTTAAAAACATCACTAATTGATTTTCCTGATTGACGATTTTTATAACTGCTTTCATATTCGAATAATCCATCTTCTGGGAACATCAATAGTTTAGCGGCTTCTCTTTGTTCTTCTTCAGAAAAATTAAATTTTTCTAATAATGAAGTAATTTCATCTCTTGTAATATTTATATTACCTTCTAAAGCAAGTTCAAAATATTTATTTAATCTTTCTTGATTTGATAAAGCTTCATCTTTCCTAATTCCAAGTTCTTCAATCTTAGTTGTTGCTTTATTCATTTCATCTTCAACTAAAACAAGTTCTTTTTCTGCTTTATCTTTTTCAGATGCAAATTCTTCTAAAGTTTTAGGTAATTTTACATCTAACTCTTTTTTTAATTCATTTGGGTCAAAAGCAATACTAAGTTCCTTTAAAACGTTAACGAAATCATCTCTTCGAATAGTTTCTAAAGCATTTTTAAAACTCTCGCCCTCTTTTGCAAGTACTTCTTTTTCGCTAGTAAGTTTTTCAATTTGTTCTTGAAGTTCTGTAGTTCTTTTACTAGTTCTTTCTTTTGTTTTTACTGCTTCATCTTTTTCCTTAGCCATTGATACTAGGATAACACTATCTTCTCCTCGTAAGTTATATAACTTATCAAGAAGCATTCTCATCTCTGTATTCAAATTTCTCATTGTCTTCACACCCTTTATCATATAAAAATTATAGCATAAAAAAAAGGCATATGTAAACTACCTTTTAATTATTTTTTCTTAATTTAGTAATTATATAGCCTATTGCCAAAATGCTTAACGTAAATGTTGTAAAGTATACAGTTATATTATCAAGTGTATTTGGATTACTTAAATTATCGCTTGCCAAAATGTAATTACTAAAATGATTTGTTTTAAATGAAAGATATTTAACTCCATCAACATTCGTCTGTTCAACCTTATATTTTTCAATACTTCCATCATCATTAATGTAAAGCATTACTAGTCCATCAGAACTTTTATCATATGGAATTAATACTTCAGTAACATCATTAAAATTACTAATAATTTTATCTAAAATGTCTGAATATAATTTTAAACTATATCCATCTACTGTTTTATAACCTTTTTTAGTAAGAATATTAATTTCTTCATCAGAAAGTTTATAATTATCACTTATTAATTTAGCATCTAAAGGAACATTACTAGCTTTTGTTTTTAAAATTATTCCTGTTTTAGTATCTACTGATGAAATAACTCCAAATTTACTAGAGTACTCTTCAGGCATTTGTAAAATACCAATACAATATTTTTTATCATTAACTGTAAGAACATAAGGAAGTGTTGTAATAAGTTCATCCTTATCTTTATAGTAATTAATTATGCTCTCATTACTACTACCAGATTTTAATTTTTCATATTCTTTTTCAAAATTAGTATTTACAAGTTCATAGTATTTCTTTGTATTAATTCCCATTGTAAGAAATAATACTTCTTCAACAGGAAGTGCTTCATTTTCCCATTCTTCAATACTAAAATCACTTTCAACTTTAACATTAATATCTGGATTATTTATATATTTTTTTAAACTATCTTCTAAAACTTTTGCATAATCTTTTACATCAGTTCCAACTGGTACATAAAACATATTTGATTGATAAAAGCCATTAAATGTAAAGCCATAGTAAATTCCATTATATTTTACAAATGTAAAACCATCAGCAATACCAGTAAGTGAAATACCTCTTCTTGTTTCTTCAAATGAAATTGAAAAATCAAAATCAGGATTTTTTTCAACAACATTTTTTACTTGAGCAAATTCTTTAAGTGATCTTTTCGGAGAAAAAAACGTAGTTGTATCACTTTCATAATTAATTAAATGATTTATCATATCTTTGTCTGCAACATTAAATGTTCCAAATAATTCATTTGTTATTAAATCAACCTTTTTTGTAATATTTTCATTACCACTTACTTCTTCATAAGTTACATCTAATGTATATTTATCATGTACTTCATTTTCAAAGCTAGTGCCATAGTAAACCATTACTTCACAAAAATCTTTATCTGCAATCTGCATTGTATTACCATAATAATAATTATCACCTTTTCTATAACATGCAGTATCCATACCTAATACATTTTCAAAATCAACTATGTTATATAAGTCATCACGAAATAAGTATTCAAAAAATTTATTATTTAAAAATTCTTTTTCATAATTACTGCCATCATATTCATTTGCCTTTAACCAATTATAATTTTTTTCAACCATTGAATCCAAATTTGTATACTTAAATGAAAATACATGGTTTTCCAAAATATTTTTATTTTCTCGCCTGCTTTCCTCAATTGTTTTTGCGTTAACACTAGTTATTAAAAACAAACTTACAAATAAAACTCTTAAAATTTTTTTCATCACTCTCTCCTACTATTACAATTATTATAAGTGATTAAATTTATTTATTCAACATCAAAAATCACAAATTTAAAAAAACCGAATATAATACAAAGAAATACTAAGGAGGAAAATTTTGAAAAAAGTATTTTATAGTTTTTTAACTTTATTAATTATCATCATTTGCTTATTAATATTTTTGCCTAAAAAAGAAAATAAAAATATTAAAACAATTAAACTTGCAGAAGTTACACATTCAGTTTTTTATGCTCCAATGTATGTTGCTATTGAAAATGGTTATTTTGAAGAAGAAAATGTAAAAATTGATTTAATATTAACACCTGGTGCTGATAAAGTAAGCTCGGCTGTACTTTCTGGTGATGTAAATATAGGTTTTGCTGGAGCTGAAAGTGCTATATATATCTACGAAAAAAATGAAAAAGATTATTTACAGATTTTTGCAGGACTTACAAAAAGAGATGGTCAATTTATTATTTCTAAAAATAAAAATGACAATTTTAAATTAACTGACCTTTATGGTAAACAAATTTTAGTAGGAAGATCATCTGGCATGCCGGCATTAAACTTTTTAAACGCACTTAAAAAAGAAGGTATTGATGAAAGCAAAATAAATATTAATTACAGCGTAGACTTTGCTTCATTATCCGGAGCATTTATTGGTTCTAAAGAATATCACTATGTTAACTTATTTGAGCCAAATGCCTTAAAACTTGAAAATGGGGGTTATGGACACGTTGTGGCAAGTATTGGTCTTCTTTCTGGAGAAATGCCATATACAACGTTTTATGCTAAAAAAAGTTATATTGAAAATAATAGCGACATAATAAATAGTTTTAGAAATGCTATTAATAAGGGACTAAAGTTTGTAAAAGAAAATGATGAACAAACAATTGCCAAAAGTATTCTTAAACAATTTCCAGATACTTCATTAAATGATTTAACAAAAATTGTAAAAAGATATAAAGATGCCGATTCATTTTTAGAAAGTACTTATATAAGTGAAAACTTACTTGAAAATCTCGAAGATATTATGATTGATAACAATCTTTTAAAAGATTACGTTCCTTACGATAAATTAATTATAAATTAAAAAAACACTAAAATTTAGTGATTTTTTTATTTTGACATAGATAAATCATTCTTGCTTAAAAATAAATTCAAATAATCGTTGTTAAGAATTAAAGAAAGATCTAGTTTATCTAAATATGAATCAAAACAATTTAAATAAATAGTTAAAGGCACTTCTTTTTCACTACTCAAATTTTCATCAGTAAAAAAAATAACTTCATTATCTTTAAAAAGTTTTGCTCCGACTTTTCCCTCTTCATTATATCCTATCGATATAGTTATAAAACTGTCAATCATAACATCATTTATATATTTTCCTTGATAAAATATTGGTATAGGTTTATATAAATGTGGGCTTACTTCCTTTGTATCCGCAATAATTTGGCTCATAAATCCATCTTCATTATATGAATGTATATTCATAAATGCATATACTATAAAGTTATCAGAATCAAAATTAATTTTAAGAGTAAAATAATCTTCCAACGAAATTTCTTTATTTCCCGAAGGAGCACTTACAAACTCATTACCATTTTCATTATGTGCAGGACAAAATAATCCATTAAAATAGCAAAATTTACTTTCCCCCTTAAAGTTATTTACTTTACCGGCTATATCATTATATGAAATAACGTTTTCATAACCTAAACTGGCTAAATATTCATTGTAATCTTTTAAATATTTTGTTAATGAAGAATTGTCATTTAAATATAAAAATATTTGTGAAAAACTTTCAAAAGGTTCATATACGTTATCGGAATTTATATTCACACTTTGTTTAACAATTTTAAATAACTCTTCCATTAAGCTTGGAGCTTTATCAAATGTCATATTTACACCAAAGTCTCTTTTTGTTGTATATAAACTATCCAAAACATTTGCAATAAACTCAATATCAATTGTTGGATATGCTTTTTTTAATGAAGATAAAAGTCCATCAATTCCATTAATGCTGTAATCACTAATACTATAACCTACTCTTGAGCATAGAAAATCAAGAACAGATTGATAATCTTTATAACTATTATCCCTTACAATAAGGTTTGTAATTTTAGCATTCATAGCTTCGCCTAAAGCTTCACATGAATATGGAAAACGATAATAATTTGCTTTATCCGTTTTATAATAAATATTTTGAGTAGAATGTAAAAGTTCATGATACCTAGTATTTTCACTAGCATTAATTGGATAACATATCTTATTTTCTTTTACACCATAATAACCTAATACAACCTTACCAATCGAAGATAAAAATTCTTTATCACTTAATTTTTCAATTTTTATACTTTTAAGGTTCTCATAAAATACTCTAAAATCATAATCTGGACAATTATTATATAAAGTGTTAACTAAAGTTATGGCTCTTGCTTTATCATCAATATCAAAACTTTCACAAGCATTTATCGCCTCAATAAGGTTTTCATAAGAAATACTTTCATAACCCAAAACATTAGTTAACTCTGCGTTACTTGTAATTTTCTTTTCTTCGGGAATATTTAATTCTTCAGTGTAAAATGGAGCTATACTATGAGTTGGTTCTTCTTCAACTAAAGCTGGTTTTTCTTCATTAACTTTCTCTGGTTTTTTTACTATATCTTTTGTAATCGAAGCAGTAACTGTTGCAAGAAGTGCAACTGCTACAGCAGTATTTTTTAATAAGGCTTTTTCTTCAAAATTTAACTTATGAATTTCATATGATATAAAACTTTTCTTTTTATTATAAACATTATTTAATAATAGGTAATCTTTATATTCAGGATAAAATAATTTAGTATTTTTTACCTCTAAAAAAGCTTTGTGTCCATCATCACAAAGAAAGATTGCAAAGCATTTATTATTTAGTTTAATATTAAACATATATTTAAACATTTCTTATCACCTTTATTATATATAATATATCAAAAATATTTGCCATTGTATAGTTTACAAATTAAAAAAACTTAAGAATTACTTTTTCTTAAGTTTTTTTGCTTTTTTATCATCATCAAATATATTAAATATATCCTCTTCATCTTCGAGTTTATCTTTAATTTCATTTATTTGATTATCAATATGTTTTTCTGTTATATTACTTTTTACTGGATTTTTCTTACTTTTCTTTTTGGAACTTAATCCTATAATAGCAATCACAGAAAGCGCAGTTGAAGCAATAAATGCAATTGTTGAATATGTTAAAGATTTATTTTTAGTTTCTAAAGATTTTACATAACTATCATCATATTTAATAGCATTATGATCTTTGGTATCATATAAATAAAGACCCTTTTCATTTGTTTCAACATTAATTGCCTTAATTATCTTATATCTATTTTGAGCATCAAGTTCCAAACACTCAATTTTGTTTTCTCCTACTAAAACTTCACTTTTCTTGTAATCTTTAATACTTTCATCCATTTTAAGAGGATATAAAGTAAGACTTCCAAAAGTAAGTTCTACGTATTTAGTATATTTTCCATCTTCATAAATAAATAAAGAAATATTTGCTTTTTCATCTTTTAAACCAACTAAAGTAAAGTCAGTAACTTCGCTATAAAAACCAGGAACTTCCATTTCATTAATTGTTAATTTTTTTTCAATATAACTATTTGGTTTTGATAATAAACTTGCAACTTTTACAACAGTGTATTTTTCATTATCAACCATTACTTCTATAGGATTTTTATCAACAACCTCGACATTTAATTTATAAGTTTTTTCACTACCATTTTCGGCAACCACAACTATATTAAAGGAATTTGTACCAGCACTAACTTCATGCTCTCCATCGCCATTTACACTTGCTTTAGCATCCTCTTTTTCTGCAATAACTTTAATCTTTGTTTCATCTTCATTAACTTTAACAGTATATTCAGTTGTATCTTTATTAAATGTAGGGCTTATTTCATAACCCTCAACAGTTAAGTTTTTTAAATTATTATTATTTGATAAACTTGCTTGATATTCAGCATAAGTTATTACTTTAACATTTCTTTTGCCATTACTAACATCGAAAATACTTTCATCCCAACCAAGAACTGCAGAAGCATCTATATAAAATGATGCATTACCACTTTTATTTGCTTTAAAAACATATCTATGTGATTTAGATTTAGTATTAGCATTTGGTGCAGCCTCAGCGTAATGCAATTCGACATCACTTGATACTAGAGTAAATAAATTTTTATCATAGTTTAAATTGTATTCCCAAGAACCAAGAGCAGATGCTGATGACACGGTTACAGTTACGGTTACATTATTTCCTACTATTATTTGTGAAGCGTTAGTACTAACACTTATTGTTGCACTTGCAGCATATACATTACTTGCGCAAAATAAACACATTATTACAATTAAATAACTTATTATTTTTTTCATTTAAATTCCTTTCTAACTAATTGTTGCATATCCTAAAATATGTTTCTGAACTTTTAGTAAATCTTTTATATCTACTACGCCATCGCTATTAACATCGGCGGCTTTAGCATAACTTCCCACTAAATTTAAGTATCCTAAAATATGTTTTTGAATTTTTAGTAAGTCTTGAATATTTATATTTCCATCGCCACTAGGGTCGCCTTTAATAGCTATTATATAAGTTTTAGAATCATTGCCATTTACTAAAGTAAGTTCATCTCCAGTACAAAGTTTACCACTTGCTCTATTTGCAAAATTTACGGTAACTGTTGATGAAGACTTTTTAAATAGCTCTGTTAAAGATTCCACTGTATAACCAGCACTTAACATAAAAATATTATCACTAAGTGGAATTCCACTACTAGCAACTATATCGCTAACAGATGCACTTTCTCCTTCAGTTTTAATAATATTTATAACATATTCTTGAACTTTTTGATTTTCAGCGGTTACTTTTAATGTTACAGTTGTCTTATCACTATTTAAATTTACTTCTCCAAGACCAGATATTGTTGCTTTACTATTTATTGTTTCAGCTGTAATATTTACTTTGTTAATTCCTTTACCAGTATAATAATTATATGTATAGTTATCATGGCTAAAGCCAATTACATCATTATTATTTATTTTTATATTTTTCAAATGATTATTAGGATTTCCACCATTTGGAAGTGCTGCAATTGTTGATGGCATATTATCGTAAACTGGAATTACAAATTTATAAGCTACGCTTCCTATTAAATCCATCTCTTTATACCCACTATAAGTAATTGATGCTTCTGTAGCAGCACCCCTTATATTAGTCATATATTGATGTGCATAAGGAGCATAAGCTGAATATGAACTAACGTTAAATTTTTGAAAATATGAAGTATCTTGTCCTTTTGAAATATAATTATTTGTAATATAATTTGCTCCACCTTTTATAGCGTTATCAAGATTTGTCCATGGTCTTAAATAACTTGTACCACTTACGGCCCATACAAGTCCATCATAAACTCCTGTAAAAGCACCTATATTATAAGGATTATATACAGGATAATACTCTTTATTATCATAAATAATTTTAGTTCCTTTTAAAGAGTTTCCTGTATAATTTCCTCCAGTTTCTTGTTTAATTCTACTTGCTAAATATATTGCACTTGCATTAAAACTTTTTCCAGCCTCATAAATAACGCTTGCTTTTTCTTTAATATCTTTACCCTCTAAAATAGCTTCAACACTACTTATTGTTTGATAGCTTTCATCAAAGGATAATTTTTCAAACATAAATATAGTTCTTTCATCTAAAAAGTTTCGTGGGTCCATATAGTATGCCACGACTTCTTTGTTTGCAGCATACCAATCTTTTCCTTCTTTTACTTTAAATGTATCAGTTAAATAATCATAGCTTCCACTTTCAGTTGAAAAGTATCCTTCATAATTAGATTGAATAAAACTTTTACCAACAACGCTTTCTTTTTCGGTAGCTATATCAAATGGTAATCCATTTTTATCAGCTGTAAAAGTCCAATTTGGATATTTTTCTTTAAGTGAGCAAAGCATTGGCCAGTAAGAATTTGGAAAACCGTTTTGCTCCATTTCTTTTTCACAATCTGTAGTTGCCGAAACTGGTGTATCTTTTACCGTATAAATAGTTACATAACTTGCACACACATAGCCAACATCTTTATTTGAATAATATATTTTATACCAACCATCGGAGCAACCTTTTTCATTCGGATACAAATTTTCATCCGCTAAATCAAAATTTGCGCTTACACCGAGTTTTTTTATCGAAGAATAATTTGTTCCAGGGCCAGTTCTTAAATTAACATCATTATAATCCACTCTAAGTTTTTTTGTATCCGCTAAAACGTTACTTGTAAAGGTAAATAAACAAATAATAAATAATAAAATTTTATTTATTTTATTTATTTTATACTTCATTACTTCTTACCTACCTTTCTACTCATAATACATTATAACATATCTTTCAATAAAAAAAATACTATAAAAGTATTTTTTAGCCTAAAGCAACATCTAAAATCATCATTACTGTAAAACCAATTATTGTAAAAAGTGCCATCAAATCCTTGCATTTATTTGTCTGACTTTCAGGAATAAGTTCTTCGACTACAACATAAATCATTGCTCCTGCAGCAAAAGACAATAAAAATGGTAATATCATTTGAACTTTTAATACTAAAAGTGCACCAATAACACTAGCAATTGGCTCAACAACGCCTGTAAGAGCACCAATAATAAATGATTTCAATGGGCTCATTCCCTCCCGTCTTAAGGGAAGTGATACTGCCGTTCCTTCGGGAAAATTTTGAAGGCCAATACCTAAAGCTAATACTAAAGATGAAATAAGAGTAGCACCTTCAATGTTATATCTTAATGAACCAAAGGCAACACCTACTGCTAAGCCCTCAGGAATGTTATGTAAAGTAATTGAAAGTACAAGCATAAATGTTCTTTTTACTTTATTATTACCAGAACTTTTAATTAATTTCGAGGAAACTTTATCACCTATAAAAAGTAGTATTCCCCCGCAAATAAATCCAAAAGCTACTATAAGTGGTGCATTAAGTTTTAAACTTTCTGCCATCGATAATGCTGGAGAAATAAGTGAGAAAAAAGATGCTGATATCATTACTCCTGCAGCAAAACCAAGCATTGCATCTAAAACTGTTTTGTTTACTTTTTTAAATAAAAATACTATCGAAGCACCCATAACGGTTATAAGGAATGTAAACATGCAGGCAATGAAAGCAAGTAACACATAATTCATATTGGAAAAAAAAGTAATCATAAATTAAAACAACTCCCTATTTTAATATATAATTACTTTTTAAAATTGCTACTTTTTCTTTGATTCTTTTATAATTGTTGATAATATACCAATACCTAAAAAAACATACAATAAAATTCTTTCAAATTTACCATTATTTTCCTCTAAAACGCTTGTTATTTTATTATCAATTTTTTCAAATTTTTCTAAGTTTTTATTAAGTTTTTCTTCGTTAATAATTGTATTTTCAATGTCATCATAATTAATATTATCAGTAACATTATCATAACTAATTGTACTACAGTATCCTTCTTCATATCCATCTTGGGACCAAACATTTAACTTATTTTCTAAAGCATTTTTTTGAATTAAGCAAAGACTATTTGTATATCTATATTTTCCGTAAATATAGGCAACTTTTCCTAAACCATTTTCAATTAATTCTTTTTGCAAAAGAGTACCATCTACCCATATCCATGCAAGGCTTCTACCATATTTATCAGTTTTATTACTATCTTCATATTCTAAAACGATTTCTTTTGCATTAGTTAATTTTTCACAAGTATAATCACTTGCCTCTTTTCCATATGGTTCAACTTTTTTCGTTGTACTTACAGATTCAGGGGTATCTATTGCCAAAAATCTAAATTTTACTTCTTCATCATCAATTATAAAATAAGCAGTATCACCATCAACACATTTTGAAAACTCTGCCTTTTTTATGGATGTTTTAGCACTAACATCTATAAGAATAAATAAACTCAATAAAAATACACTAATTTTTTTCATACTTCACCTTTTCTATTTATTTTGGTTATTATAATAATTAAACTCGTCAATATCCATTGCTAATGATTCAAGTTCTTCATCATCTTCAGTAAGCTCATTTAATTTAAAAATTAAACTAGATAAATCGTTATAGTCATTATAGTTAACATGATATTTTTGTAATAGTTTGACTTGATTATTTGAAAGAAACATTCCATTTTCTCTTTCAACTTTTAAATCATTTGGATCGAATTCAAATTCACTAATTTCTTTTTTACATTCTTTCTTCATTTTTATATAGTCCTTTATATATTTTAGATTTATTTAATAACTCTTTATGAGTTCCTTTCATTGATAATTTTCCTTTTTCTATCACAAGAATCTCATCAGCATCGATGATTGTTGAAAGTCTGTGAGCTACAATAATGATCGTATGATCTTTTGCAAGAGCATCAATAGTTTTTTTAATATATTCTTGACTTTCATTATCAAGTGCAGAAGTTGCTTCATCAAATAAAATTATTTTTGTATTTAAAAGAAGCGTTCTTGCAATTGCAAGTCTTTGTTTTTGACCACCAGAAAGGTTTATTCCACCTTCACCAATTATTGTATTATATTTTTTTGGTAAACTTTCAATATATTCATCAATATATGCTCTTTTGCAAACTTCTTTTATTTCTTTTAAAGTTATATCAGGCTTAACAATTTTAAAATTGTCCAAAATAGACATATTAAATAAGAATGGACTTTGTCTTACACATGATATTGTACTTCGAAGAGAATTTTCAGTTAAATCTTTAATATTTGTTTCATCAATTAAAACTTCTCCTGAGGTCGCATCAAAATATCGAAGTAACAAATTAAATATTGTAGATTTACCATTTCCACTTCTTCCTACAATAGCGGTTTTTTGATTTGGCTTAATTACAAATGATAAATTATCTAAAGTTAAACTTTCCTTCTTTGTATATTTAAATGATACATTTTTAAACTTTACATTACCGGTAACATTTTCTAAATTCACATTTCCGAATTCTTCATCTTTAAATACCCTGTTATTTACTACATCATCAATTCTTGATAAAGATACTTTAACTTTATTATAATTAACTCCGAAAGAGGAAAGTGTTTCTGCTACCTCATCAATACGCCAAATATAATTATTAATCATCATAAATACACTATATACAATATGTCCTTTTATAAATAAATAACCACATGTTAGTAAAATAATAAATTGCAAAACATAATAAATAATGTTATTTAGGCCATTATACCAAGATTCATATTTAGAAATTTTAAGTGATTCTTCGCAATAATTATCAATATCTTCATTAATTAATCTAGCCATGTTTTCTTTTATACCTAAAGATTTAATTTCTCTAATTCCTGTTATGTTTTCTGTAGCTCTTTTAATAAGTTTATCACTTTCATTTTTTATTTTCTTTTGAGTTGTTTTGATTACTGGGAAAAATTTAGCAGAGATAAGTCCCATTATAATAGCAAATATAGTTATCTCAATACCAATAAATATTGATATTTTAAATGAAATAACCACTATAATTAAAGCCATTATAATTTTTAAAATCATTTTTACCAATTGGTTTAATAAATCGAGTACTCTATCTGGATCAGTTGAAAGTCTATTAATAAGTTCTCCAACTCCTGCTTTTTCAAAAGCAATTGCAGGTAAATTTTGATATTTTTTATACATGTCTTTACATACATTATTTACAAATGTCATTTGAAGTTTATTATATAAAATCATTTTAGGTATAAGTAAGGCTCCATATATAATGGCATAACCCGAAATATAAAAAACTAAGTACTTTACAAATAATGCATAATTTTTTAAAAGTAAGCACTCTAATGCTTTGCCTACAAAAATCGGGCAACATAAATCAGGAATATAATTAAAAAACATCAAAATAATAAGTAAAATCATACTTACTTTCTCATGTTTTAAATAATGAAATATGAGTCCAAATGAATTTTCCTTTTTCTTACTACTTTTCATATAAAATATTATATACTATTTACTAAAATTTTTAAACAAAAAAAATAAGGCTTCAAAACCTTATTTTATATCAATCAATTTCTTAGTATTTGTATTTTCTTCTTTAGGAACAACAATCTTTAATGTGCCATCATTAAATTCAGCGGAAATTTTGCTTTCATCTACATCGCCTAAATAAAATGATCTTTCACATTTTTCATAGAATTTTCTTTCACGATGAATATATTTCTTTTTATTGTGTTCTTCTTTCTCAATGTGTTTTTCTGCAACAATTTTAAGATTTCCTTTATCACACTCTATTTTAATATCTTCCTTTTTAAATCCAGGAACATCTACTTCAATAAAGTATTTTCCATCTTGTTCATAAATATCACAAACCATTTTATTATTGTGCTCCTTATTTGAACTCAAATCATCTAAAAAATCATCTAAAAATATTCTACTTGGTAACATTGTTATCATCTTCCTTTCATGCTTCCATTATATTACTATAGTTGGCACTTGTCAATAGTAACTGCTAATTATTTTAAAAAAATATTTTATATTTGATATTATAAGCATAATATGTTAGAATATACTTACTTTTTTTTGGGGGTATTATGGAAAGTTTTATAACTATAGGAACAAAATCTATTAACCAAGAACTATTTCGTAAAGTAGTTCCATTTCCAAATAACTATGTAACTAAGCCGTATGGTGGACTATGGCTTTCTCCTTATTATGGAATAAATGCTAATGAATGGCTTGGCTATTTAGAATATAAAAGAAGTTTATTTTATATGAAATTTAACGGGTGTGGTGCTTTAGTAAATGTAAAAGATGAAGCAAATATTCTTAGGATTAATTCTGTTCAAGATTTTGAAAAAGCCTATCTTAAATACCCTAGCCCATTTTTTGAATTACGTGTTTTAGATTATATGAAAATATCAAAAGACTATGACGGTATTTTTATTAGTCGCCATGTTCTTGATAAAATTGGCTATAATGATTGGTGTATATCAAGTTTAGTTATTTTTGATTTAGGATGTATTAGTACTTACGTACCACTAGATATTGACTATACTTGTGAACCTTATTCAATCGAATTTAATATTGCAAAAACTCATGATGAGCGAAGTATTGCTCCAATAAATAATGCCTATCAAACCTTATATAGAATTTTAAAGGAAGCATTCGAAGGTGAAATGTCAAAAACCGATTTTGCATGTTTACCATATGATGAATACTATCACAATTTATTTGTGTTAATTGAGGACTATGTCAAGGGTTTTTGCTTTAATTTCAACGATATGATAGATCTTATTTTAAGAGATCCTAATTTAAATTTTGGTAAAAAGACTCGCGATGATATTGTTTATAGTCTTATGTACAGACTATTCGAAGAAGAGTTTACAAAATTTATGCCAAATGAATTAACATTTAATCGAAGCCTTAGTAATAAAAAAGTTAGTTATATTTAAAAAATCTTCATAAAAAGTGAAGTTTTTTTTTGAAAAATATGTTATCATTATATTACATAAAATAGAAAGGGTTTAATTATGAATAGTGATAATAATAACAATAATGCAAATAATCAAGTTGATTCTTTAGATTTTACTCCCCCACTTGTGCCTGAACAAAATATAACTAAATACGAACCTCCAGCTCCTCCGAAGAAAAATGTTTTTGCCATTATATTTTCTGTGATTGGTATTCTTATAGTTCTTGCACTACTATCTGCTTCACTTTATTATTTATTTGTATTTAATAAAAATGGTGAAGAGTCACTAAAAATGGCCATAAATGGAGTAACAAGATATGTTGACCTAATTTATAATAAACAAAATGAATATACAAATATTAATTTTTCAAACAACAATGTTAGTGTAATTGGTAATATTAATGTTAATAATCCAGATAGTTCAAAAAAATACCTAGCCAATTTTGAATTTGATTTAGATTATCCAAATGAAAAAATAGTTTTCGCTGGATCTTTATTTGAAAATGCAAATGAACTTATAAATCTCATATATAATTACGATGAAGAAGTATCCTATGTACTTATGAAAAAAGTTTTTAATAAGCCTTTAATCTTGAGCAAACAAAATTTATTTACTACATCAAGTAAACAAGTTGTAACAATAAATGATTATTACTTACTTTTTAATAAAACCAAAAACTATGTAATTAATAATTTAAAAAATGAAGATTTTGATGTAATATTTGATATTAGCAAAAAAAATGGTTCTTATGTATTTCAAAAAAAAGTTGTTTATCTACTTCAAAATACAGTATTTGATACTCTTTTAGAGGATACTTTAAATAATATTGAAAATGATGAAGTATATATGGAAAAATTATTTTATATTTTAGAGCAAAAAAATGGCTATCCAAAAGGATATAACATGGATAATGTAAAAGAATATTTAAATGAGTTAAAAAATAATTTAATTAGAAATTATGATGGAAATATTGGTATTAATGTGTATACTGACCTATTAGGAAAAAAGATAAATAAAATTGAACTTGCTCATGCTGGTAAAAAATTATTTTATTATGATAATGGCAACTTTGAAATAAATCTTGATGATGAAAAAAAGATTAGTTACAATAATAGGACACTTACTTTATTGCAAAAAGATAAAGTTATAGCAACCATTATAGTTAATACTTTTAGTGAAAACTTAATAGACCTTGAGATAACTAATCCAGATAACACTCAAAATATTAAAATTAAAATTGATAATAATATTAGTTTTTCTTACGAGCAAACAAATCAGAATATTTTATTAAACATAAATAAAAAAGAAAAAAACAATTACGAATATAAAATAACTATTAATGATGGTGTTAGTCCTTATGAAATATATGGTGAAATAATTATTAGTGATGAAGGAAAATACACACTATTTGATAAAAAAGATGCGGTAGAATATGACTCACTTACTTATGATGAAAAAATGCAAATTCAAGAAGCTCTTAAACAGCTCGGAGAATTATTAAATTTTAAAGCTTTAACCTAAAAAATATGATATTAAAATCATATTTTTATTTTGCACACTAGAAAAATGTAAATTACCTTATTAAAGTTATAAATGAGGTGATATAATGGGTCGTAAAGGCGAAAGCATTTACAAAAGAAGTGATGGAAGATATGAAGGAAGATATATTAAGGGAAAATATAAAAATAAAGTCATATATGGATATATATATGGAACATCTTATTCAGAAATAAAAGAAAAACTTAGAAACTATGGTAATGTGGAATTTGAAATCGAAGAAATAGATACTTTTAATGAAAGAATAGACAACTGGCTTGAATATAAAAAAAGCACTGTTAAGGAATCAACGTATTCAACTTATTATGCGGTTGCAATAAATAAAATAAAACCGATTCTTGGTCACTATAAGGTAGTTAATCTAAATAATGAAATAATCGATAAGTTTATCAATAAATTATTAGATAATGAACATTTAAGTATTAATACGATACATGATGTAGCAAATATTTTAAAACAGATATTTAAATATAATAAAATAACTAATATTGATGTAAAAGCACCCTCAAAAGAGTATAAAAGTATTTCCGTTTTCACTCCTAAAGATATTAAAAAACTTGAAAGAT
The DNA here is from genome assembly GCA_934101645.1 of uncultured Bacilli bacterium. GTDB lineage: Bacteria > Bacillota_I > Bacilli_A > RF39 > UBA660 > UBA6448. The sequence goes on from CAKORX010000001.1 coordinate 136,373, forward strand.
TTGCTTTAACTTATGATAATAGATTTGTTTTTGGAATTATTTTAAGTTTATATACTGGTATTAGAATCGGGGAACTATGTGCCTTAAAAAAAAGTGATTTTGATATAAACCTAATGACTCTTTCTGTAAACCGCACAATAATAAGAGTTAAAAATACAAATAGTCAAAGAAAGACTAAAGTTATATGTTCAGCTCCAAAAAGTAAAAAATCAATTAGAACAATTCCTATTCCTGATGTTTTGCAAAGTTATTTAATTCATTATTTAAGTGAAATGAATGCAGATTACTATTTCCTTACTAACAAAATTAATGCAATTGAACCAAGAAGTTATACAAATAAATATAAAAAGTATTTAAATTATTGGGGTATTAATCATAAAAAATTTCACACAACAAGACATACATTTGCCACCAAAGCTGACGAAACAAAAATGAGTACTAAAGCTTTATCTGAAATATTAGGTCACTCAAATGCCTCAATTACTCAAAATTTATATATACACCCATCACTAAAATATAAAAGAGAATGCATAAATACGATTTACACAAAAAAAAGCTGATAATTCTAAATTTAATCAGCTTTTAAAATGGAAAGTTTTTCTTTTTCTTCTTTTAATTTATTTTGTTCTTCTTCAACTATATTTTTCGGAGCTCTACTTACAAATCCTTCATTACTAAGTAATTTTTCTCTTTTAGCAATCGACATTTCTAAAAATTCAATTTCTTTTTGCTTATTTTCACTGTTTTTTGCGTTATCTATTTTAAATAACAATTTAGCAAAGTTTGAATTATATTCGACACCTTCTGATAAACCTAAATTAACATTTTTTAACTTAAGCATATTTTTGTAAAATTCTTCATCATATAGATACTTAATGTTTACTTCATCATTGTTAGTAATTTTATTTTCTGCTTTAAAATTACGGATTGCAACTATATCACTTAAAATATCATTTACAAGTTTAATGTTAAAAACTTCACTCTTATTATATTTTGGATAAGAACTATTCATTATAGATTTACTTTCTTTTATATTAAGATTTTGATATATTTCCTCAGTTACAAACGGAATAAATGGATGAAGCATTTTGATTATACCAGTTAAAACTTTAACTAATATACTTTTTGATGTAGTATTTAAGAAAATTTTGCTTATTTCAATATACCAAGAACAATAATCATCCCAAATAAATGTATAAAGTTCATTAAATGCATTATGAAATTCATATTTATCCATATATTTAGTGACTTCTTTAATAGTTTTATTATATTTAGTTAAAATCCATTTATCATATATATTATATTCCTCAAAAGAAAGCTCATTTAAATCTTGAGTGTTAAGAATAACAAATCTTGAAGCATTCCATAACTTATTAATAAAATTCCAAGATGATGCAACTTTTTCTTCATCATATCTGAGGTCCATTCCTGGAGCACTATTAGTAGTTAAAAATAGTCTTAATGAATCACAACCAAATTTATCAATTACCTCAATTGGATTTACTCCATTTCCTAGACTTTTACTCATTTTTCTGCCTTGTTTATCTCTAATAAGTCCATGAATTAAGCAATCCTTAAAAGGTCTTTCTCCCATGAATTCTAGTGATTGAAAAGTCATCCTATTTACCCAAAATGGAATAATGTCATATCCTGTAACTAGTACATCATTTGGAAAATATCTTTCTAAATCTGAAGTTTTTTCTGGCCAACCTAATGTTGAAAAAGGCCATAATGCAGAAGAAAACCAAGTATCTAAAACATCTTTATCTTGAACCCAGCCTTCACCAGCAGGAGCACTCTCGCCAACATAAATTTCATCACCTTTATACCAAGCTGGAATTCTATGACCCCACCAAAGCTGTCTTGAAATGCACCAATCATAAGTTATTTCCATCCAATGATTCATAGTCTTTTCATATCTTCTTGGAACAAAATTAACCTTTTTGTTTTTATCTTTTTGATTTTCAAGTACTCTATCAGCTAAAGGGCGCATTTTTACAAACCATTGGCTTGATAAGTAAGGTTCAATCATTACCCCTGTACGTTCTGAATGACCAACATTATGTGTTATTTCTTCTTTTTTTATTAATAAACCTAATTTTTCTAAATCTTCAGTTATTTTTTCTCTTGCAACTTCACGAGTAAGTCCTTCATATTTACCTGCTTTATCGTTCATTGTAGCATCAGGATTAATACATATAATTTGCTCTAAATTGTGTCTAAGTCCTACCTCATAATCGTTAGGGTCATGTGCTGGAGTAATTTTAACACAACCAGTTCCGAATTCAGGATCTGCATGCATATCTGCAATAATTGGTATCTTTCTTGATGTAAGTGGTAATAAAACATTTTTACCAATTAGATCTTTGTATCTTTCATCGCTAGGATTAACCGCTACTGCTGTATCTCCGAAAAGTGTCTCAGGTCTTGTAGTAGCAACATCTAAATATTTATCTTCTCCATCAATATAATATTTTATATGATAAAAATAGCCTTTAACGTCTTTATAAATTACTTCTTCATTTGAAAGTGCTGTTTGTGCCTTAGGATCCCAATTTATTATTCTATATCCCCTATAAATAAGGCCTTTATTATATAAATCAATAAATACTTTATTTACAGCCTTACTAAGTCCTTCGTCTAAAGTAAATCTTTCTCTAGTATAATCTAAAGCAAGACCTAACTTTGCCCATTGTTTATGAATATTTTCAGCATATTCATCTTTCCATGCCCAAGCATATTTAAGCCAATCTTCCCTATCTAAACTACGAGGATTAATTCCCATATTAGTTAATTTTTCATCAACTTTTGCTTGTGTTGCAATACCGGCATGATCCATTCCAGGAACCCATAATGTATCAAATCCACTTAACTTTTTATATCTTATAATTATATCTTGAAGTGTAGTATCCCATGCATGTCCTATATGTAAATTACCCGTTACATTAGGGGGAGGTATAACTATTGAAAATGGTTTCTTGTCTTTATCATTGCTTGCTAAAAATGTTTTATTGTTTAACCAATAATCATACTTTCCTTCCTCAACTTTTTTAAAATCATATTTTGTTTCCATATTTCCTCCAACAAAAAAAGGTAGTACAAAAGGGTGCAAAGTGCACGGTACCACCTTTATATTTAACTCTTTATCCTTAATGCGGAATTACAGCCTATCCTATTTACTTAGATAAGCAACTTGCAAGCTACTTCATTTAACCAGTGTTTAAGAAAAGCTTTCAGCTAATAACTTTTCCTCTCTAATAAAATAGTTAAATTACTCCTCTTGTTCTTCGTTTTTATGTTCATAGTATAACAAATTCTTTTCTTTATTTCAAGACTTTAATATTTTTCTAAAACTTCTAGAATGCCACGATAAGGAAGCGTTGCACAAGTCTTTCTACTTTGCTGTTTATAAATATCTTCATAAACAAGTGCTTCATTTAAAATATTATTATCATATTCTTTTTCATTAACCATATTTAAAAAACTATTTACATATTTTTTAGCTTCCTCAATGGTTTTACCAATCAAGTTTTTTATCATTATTGAAGTTGATGAAATACTTATTGCACAAGCTTCACCTGTGAAAGCAATATCTAAAACTTTACCATCTTTAATCAAAATATATAAATCTAAATTATCTATGCAAGATTGATTTGCGGTATTAACCTTTTCATATCCATCATTAATTATCTTATCTCTATTAAGTGGATTTTGATAATGTTCCATTATAATTTCTCTTTTTACTTCAGGATCCATTAAAACATCTCCTTTAAGATTTTATCTTTATTTTGTAATAGTTCTACAAACATATCAATTTCTTTTTCTGTATTATAAAATGATAAGCTCACTCTAATTGTATTATTTACTTTTGTGGCATTTTTTAAAATTTTAGCGCAGTGGTTTCCTGCTCTTACACATATTTTATATTTATTTAGGTAAAAAGCTACATCTTGAGCAAATATATCATCAACATTAAAAGCCACTACTGCACTATCGCATTCTAAATTTATAATATCTATAAATGGTATTTTAATTAATTTATCTATTAAATAATTTTTTAATTTAGTTTCTCTTTCGTGAATTTTTTCAATACCTATATTATTTATATATTTGATAGCTTCACCAAAACCAATTACTCCCGCAATATTTGGAGTTCCAGCTTCAAGTCTAAATGGTAAATCCTTTAAATATATTTCATTTGGATTATCAAAAGATTCATTCATACCTCCGCCTAAATTAATTGGTTTAAGTTCTTCTAACAATTCCTTTTTTCCATATAAAACACCAACACCAGTAGGTCCCAACATTTTATGAGCTGAAAATGCTAAAAAATCAACATCTAAATCTTGAACATCAATTTTTATATGTGGAGCACTTTGTGCAGCGTCTACAACTACAAAAATATTATTCTCATGAGCTAGTTTACATATTTCCTTTATTGGTCTTACATCACCAACAACATTTGTTATTTGAGCAAGAGCAATTACTTTAGTTTTTGGAGTAATTGCTTTTTTTACATTTTCTAAAGTAACATGTAATGACGAATCAAGTTCAATTAACTTAGTAACTGTTTTAATTTCATTTTCACATTTAAACCATGGAAGAACGTTTGATGCATGCTCAGATGTTGTAATTAAAACTTCATCTCCAGGTTCAAGAAGCGGTGCAAAAAAACCATTTGCAATATAATTTAAACTTTGAGTCGTTCCTGATGTAAAAATTATTTCTTCATTATATCTAGCATTAATGAACTGTTTCACAAGTTCTCTTGTTTCTTCATATTCATTTGAAGCTTTAAAAGATATATCATAGTCGCCTCGATGTGCATTTGCAGAATAATTGCTATAATAATCAACAACTTTATCAATAACACATTTTGGTTTTAAACTTGTGGCTCCATTATCAAAGTAAATCAAATCATTATTTAGCATTGGAAAATCTTCTCTATTCATTATTTTCCTCCTTAAAATTTAATAAATTTAAAAATTCATCATTAAATATACTATATTTAAAACTCTTTTTTAGTAAATTATAAGTATTTTCTTTACTAATTCCAAGTGACTTCAAATAATTAATGCTTTCTTCATTAAATGGACCGACAGTTACAAAATGTGACGCTTCTACTTCATTTGTGTCAATCTCTAAAATCGGTTTAATCAAAATCTGGCCACCATCACATAAACCTTTTAAATTTTCAACAATAATATTTTCTTTTGTATTTTCTTCTGCCTTTACGATAACATTAACGCTACATAAGTCTTTTCCTGCAAGTCCTCTAAAATTTAAAATGCATTTATTATTGTCACCTAAAATTTTAACATTAATATTAATATTAGAATTTTCAAAGCTTTCATTAGTAAAATTTACTACTAATAAAGAGTTTTCTTTTTGAATAATGTTAATATTAATATTTTCACTTTTATCATTATATATATTTAATAAAAGTTTTTTCTCAACTTTAAAATCAAATGTTCCATCTTTATTTATTAAACTAACATTATTCATTAGTAATATATTCTCCTTTTCATTATTCACTTATATCACTTGCCTTATTAAATCCCTCATTTTCAATATTTTCCGCTAAATGATAATCTCCAGTTTTAGTAATCTTCCCATCAGATAAAATATGAACATAATTTGGTTTAATATATTGCAAAATATTTTTATGATGTGTAATAAGTAAAATACTCGGTTTATTCTCATGATAATATTCATTAATAAAGTCAGCTACAACTTTTAATGCATCAACATCTAGTCCAGAATCAAGTTCATCTAAAATAATAAAACTTGGTTTTAATACGCCTAAATGTAATAACTCGATCTTCTTTCTTTCTCCACCTGAAGCTCCAACATTTATATCTTTATGAATAAAGCTTTTATCTAATTTAAGTTTTTCACAAATTTCTTCCATTTGTTTATTAAATTTAAAAATATCAATATTTTGGTTTTCTCTTTCTCTTAAAGCACTTCGTAAAGCTTCTGCATTGGTAACTCCCTCAATTTCCGGAGGATTTTGGCCTATTAACATAACACCATTCTTAGCAATATCATATGTATCAAGCTTAGTTAGTTCAACACCATTATATACAATACTGCCACTTACCTTGTAGTTTGGGTAACCCATGATTATCTTACATAAGGTACTTTTTCCTATTCCATTTTTTCCCATAATCGCATGGATTTCTCCATCATTTATTGTCATTGAAAAATCATCAAGAATTTTTCTATCATCTATATAAGCATTTAAATTACTAATTTTAAACATATTTCCTCCACACATATTGTAAAACATTTTTCTTATAAATAAAAGCAAAAGTTTTCTTAAAATATGCCTTTATATTTTACTAAAATTATAATATAATTTATTTAGGGATGTTTATGAATAGAATTTTTGATCCAATTGATATAGTTTTTATTGTACTAATTTCTGCATATTTAGTTGTACTTGTTTTAATTGTACTTATTTTATGGCATCAAAAAGAAAAAAGAATGGCTTTAGAAAAGAAATCATTAAATATTGAAAATAAAGTAGTTAATAAAACAAAGACTTCTAAAGAATCTAACAAAACAAATAAAAAAGATAATACTAAAATTAGCAAAAATAACATCGCTAAGAATAAAAATGTTACAAATAATAAGAAAAAGAAAAATAAGAAAAAGAATGACAATAATGTCGTAAGATATAAAGGTAAAGGACCTACAAAGAAGAAGAATACTTCAAGGAAAAGAAAGCCGAAAACAAATGGTAAGAATAAAAAGAGGAAATAATTCATGGAAAATGAGAAAATATTTGAATTGGTCGATGACAATAATAATAAAAAAGAATATCGCATTTTAGCAGATTTTAATATTGATGATGTTTTTTATTTAATTTATACTGATGACAGTATTAATAATGATGGTGAAATAGAAACATATGCTAATGAATACGAAGTAATAAAAGGAAAAATAATTTTAAAGGAAATTAATAAAGAAAAATTGCCTTTAGTGTATAAAAAGTGGGATGAACTATGTCAAGAAGCATAATAATTAAATTGGATAATACTGGTGCTTTATCTGATGCATATTATCTACATGGAAATCAAACTGATAGTTTAAATAATTATCTAATTAGGGTTAATCGTATTTTAAATGAATTTGAAAATGTTAAACATAAAAAAATCAGTTACAATGAAATTGAAATTACAGATAGCGCTGTTATTAAAAAACTTTTAAATAGACTTCCAAATAATAGCGTTAGTAAGGATAACGCTGGAAAAAAAGTAATTGCTAGTGTTATGGTAGTTGCAACAATGCTCGGAGCATCAAGAATGATTAAAAATACTATCAAAAATAATGATAAAGCTGATGACCTATCTAAAAAAGTTACAACTGAAAGTACAATAAATTTAGAAGATAATAAAATTCAAGATAGTTTTGATAATGAGAAAAAACCAGTCACATTAGAAAATGACGCTACTTCTTATTCTATAGGAAAATTAGAAACACCAAAACAAGATGGTACATCATATTTTGTAGAAAGTACTGAAGAAGAAAAAGAACCCACTATAATAATTGAAACGCCTTACACATTTGATGAAGATATACCTGTATATGAATTTAATTACGAGGATCGTTCGAATAGTGAAAAAAGTAATTTTGCTAAAGAAAATTATAACGATATTGTAAATAAGTACTCTACTATGTATGGACTCGATAGTAAACTTGTTCTAGCTATGCTTACGCAAGAAAATGCTTATAATGAAGTTAATTATTCAAACGTTGGTGCAAATGGAGTTATGCAAATAGAATCAATTTGGTATGGTCAAAATATTTGTGCATATAATTATGAAAGTAATTCTTATGAAACTGTAACTATAGAAAAAGATAAATTAACTAATCCAGAATATTCAATTAAAATTGGTTGCATGATTTTAAATAACTATTATACTAGTTTATATAATAACTATGTTACTACTGGGGTTATTTCAAAAAGTGATTCTATCTTAGCTACTATTATTGCATACAATAAAGGCATTACTGCTATTTGCAATTTAATCAATACCTACGGTTCTGATTTTACTTCTCACATTTCCGAAACAAGAGGTGGAGACAATGATTATATAAATCATGTTTCAAGTTACATGGAAGATATGTCTCTTGTAGAATTACAAAATAAAGATGACTCTACTTCTCAACTTGTATTTGATAATTTAAGCAGATAAAAAGGCTCATATCTTAATTGATATGAACCTTTTTTTAATCATCTAAAGACGCTGCACCATTAATATAGAAATTTATTGAACTAATATTTCTTAACAAAGTTCCAGCATTTACATCTTGATGAGCGATTAAATCTATACCTACTTCCTCATTATAAAACCCACTGTGATTATCTATATATGTAAATTTACAATTTATATCATTTTGATTACAATAGTCTCTCGCATCATCCTTACTTTTCCCAATAAAATTTGGTAGTGTACTATTCGTTGCTCCACTTCTTAAGCCTTTTCCTGCTATATAAGGCTCATAAGTATCATTGATTGAGTAACTAAATGTTTTTTCTATAGTAGGATTTTCTTTACCCAAATTTATATTCATTACTTTAATGATGTCCTGTAAACTTGAATCATAATATCCAAGTGCTGAGGATACTCTGCCTGATGAAATATATACATTTAAATTATAAACCTCTAAATATGTCTTTTGAATGTTAATAAACTCTTCATCTTTCATCATATTACCAACCATTTTTTTCAAAATTTTATATGATGATAAAATTTGTTCAGTTGACATGTTCGTAGAAATATTATCGCTAACTGCATTTAAAACCTTTTCGAATTGATTATAACTTCTTATAGTAAGCATTTTCTTTGCCATTGCCATAATTACATCTTGTTGATGTTTATTTCTCGCTAAATCACTAATTGCATATAAATGTCTACAGCGAGAATAAGCAAGTGCCTGCTCGCCATTTAAATTTTGAATACCTGTGTCAATATAAACTGTATGTGGTCCCCATAATCTATCGCTATTTTGTTCGCATACTTTTCCTTTACAATCAACACCTTGATTATAATTAAAATCTGGTGGTTCTACATTAACAGTAATTCCATCAAGAGCTTCTACTAAATCAACAACTCCCTTAAAATTAATTTTTACATAATAATCTATATCAATACCAGTTAATTTTTCAATTGTATCTGTTACACATTTTGTTCCATAAGCAGCGGATGAATTTATTTTATTATATTGATTATTTCTACATGCAATTGGAACGTATGTATCTCTTGGAATTGAGAATAATGTTGCGCTGTATGTCTTTGGATTAAATGTTGCTAGAATAAGTGTATCACCATTAAATGCGGCGTCATCATCAAGGCCATCTCCTTCTGAATCGACACCTAAAATAAGTGCTGTGAATGGTTCATTTAAACTTTTATTAGTTATAAGTTTTTCATCATTTGATATTTTCTTTTTCTCAGATATTTCATACACTTTTTTAGTTTCATTACCTATATTTGAAAAATCTTTTTCACTACTATATCTTATAACATAACTTCCACTTATTAAAATTGCATCAATTTTTTTATCATATAAATCATATAGCATGTCCAAATAGTTATCATATTCTTTGATTTCATTATCTAAATTTTCCTTTTTAAGTAGTTTATCTGCTAAAGTGTACCCTTCATAATCACTTTCGTCATTTATTTTACCAATTACAGAGTTATTATCAAACTTTTCATCTACTAATGTAACTAAATATGTTTTATAATTTACATTATTTTTTGAACTAAGTGAACCTATTTTACCATAAATAAAATTAATAACTGTTGAACCAAAACAAAAAATTACTATCAAAATTACTGAAATTACTGAGGTTATTATTAAATGAGTATACTTTCTTAAAACCAATTTAAATAAATTTATTATAATATATAGGATAAGATACAATGCAAATAATACAAGTACAATATACCTTATAACTGTCTCTATTCCTGTTAAAGAAATAATACTTTTAGCAAAAAAGACAAAACTTATTATATATGCAATAATTACTCCAAAATAAAGAACTCTTGCCCATAATTTACTGCGATGAAATTTTCTTTTCAATTGTTTCATTATTTTACCTCCGGTGTAAATGATACAACATAAAGTTTATCACCAATTTTAATTATTTCAACTTTACCTTCATTATCATAGCCCAAATCTTTTTTATATGTCCAATTTAAAGTAATAACATCAGAATCATATTTTGTATTGTCATATGTAAATATAGACTTTTCTTTGCTAGCTATTGAAATACTTTCAACAACTGGATATTCATTATTTTTTCTTGCACTTTTATCTTTTAAATATTTGTATAATGTACTTTGAACTCTATTTTTAAAGTTTTCTTTATCATAGACATATTCCAAAGAACCAACATCATACATATTTTCTTTATTATCAATTGTATATAAATCAATTATAAATAATTTGCTTAATACTTCTGCATACTTATCATAATCGATTTGATCACTACTTAAAATACTTTTTAAATCATTAAAATTTTCTTTCATTAAATTAGTATTATTTCTATCAAGTGTATAATCAAATTTTTCTGTTTTATCAACACTTTTAGTTAAAAATCCACTTCCATTTTTATTAAAAAGTAAAAAATATAAAATAGCACAAATGATTATTAAAGCAATGACTATAAAAATTATTGCTTTTTTTACCCTTTTTTTCTTTTTACTCATTACTTTGTCTCCTTTTTATTTAATAAATCATAAACAATAATTGAATTTGATACATCCAAAATTTGTTCAACATAATCTTTATTTTTATTAACATAATTGTCATCAATAATTGTACCATCTTTTAAAACATAGTACTCTCCAGTAGAATTATTATAATACATTGTGTTTGTTAAATAATTGCCATTAGGGAAAGCAATAACATTATTATTTTTTATATTAAATATATCATGACCTAATGCATATTCATTTTGTAAACCAAACATATTTAGTATTGTTGGGGAAACGTCTATCATTCCCATATAATAGTCAACTTTTCCTTTAAATATATTTTTTAATTTTTGATTTTTAGTCCATATAATTAAAGGTGTTTTTTTATTTAGTTCATGTTTAAATGAATCATAATTTACATAATTTTCATTATTTTCCGAATACAATTCCCCGGTTTCCGGATTATGATTATATAAGTAATTTAAATCCTTACGAGTGAGTTTTGCATCGTGATCCCCATAGAAAACAAATATTGTATTTTCAAATGCTGACGATTCATTAATATAGTTTATTAAATCCCCTAAAGCACTATCCGCATAGTGAACACTTGTTAAATAGTTTCCAACGTCTGTGCCTGCTAGATAATTTGACGTTTCACTAACTGACTTACCTGTTGTTTCGTCAATAGTAGTATAACTTTCAGTAAAATCAAATTCTCCATATTTGTCAATAAATATAAATGGTGAATGATTAGAAAGAGTTATTATTGTTCCCATATAATTTTTATTACTAGTTTCAATATTTTCAAGAATTGGAATTGCTTCTTTAAAGAAAAGTTTATCATTTATACCCAAATTTATGACATCATCTTGAGTATAAGTAAAACTTTCTTCGAAATACATTCCAGTGTAGCCTAACAAAGGATGAATTTTATTTCTATTCCACATTGATGAAGCATTTCCATGCATACTAAATGTATAATATCCCTCGTTACTTAGTATTTTTGGTAAAGTATTATAATTCCTATTGTAATAGCTTACAAAAACAGTACCTGAAGCTGCTGGCATTAAACTTGTTAAAAGTGTAAACTCTGTATCTGATGATGTACCAGTCGAAACCTGAGGATAAAAGTTTGAAAAAAACATTCCATCTTTTGCAAGTTTATTTAAATTCGGAGTAACCTCTTTATTATTAAACTTTAAGTCCATGACAAAGTCTTGCATACTTTCCATATGGATAAACACAATATTATACCCTTTTAAAATATTTGTATATTCATTAGTTTCTTTATATTTATTATTTTCATCATTCGAATAATAAGAATTAAATAATTTTAAGGCATCTTCATATCCAAATAAACTATTAATTTTTGGTCTTAAAGTTTGAATTAAATCATTTCCTTGATATAAAATTATACCAAATCTTTCTACAATATATACACGATTCCATTGTTTAGATAATCTTGAATAATCAGAACCTTTTGTAAATGCAAAACTAAGAGTTAAAAAAACTATACCAGCAATAATTGTTGATGAAACCATTTTTTTGCTTTTTTCAACACAGTTAATATAATTGTAATAGCTTGATTTTGAAAGTTTTCTATGAACTAATTCAAAAAGTATTGGAAATAAAATGAATACTAAATAGTTTATTTTAAACTTCTCCCAAATTGAACCAGTAACTGTCTCAGTTTGTGACAATGATGCTATTTCTCCAAATGAAGCAAATGATGAATAAAAAAGATAATATATAGAATTAACAAGCCCCATCAAACAGAAAATACATACCCAGATAAAAAAATACTTATATTGTTTTTGAGGTTTAATAAAATAACCAAACGCTCCAATAAGCAGTATAAGACCAATATCTGTTATAAATGGGAAAATTGATTTACCTATTCCAATTGTATTACTTCGTGCGATAGTAGTGCTTAATATTGATATTAACACGTATGATAAAAATAATCTATTAGAAATAATATACTCAATAAGTGATTTTTTGACTTTTTTACACATTTTTTTATTTACTTTTTTTTCCATAAAATCCTTCTTATCAAATTTAATTATATCAACTTTTATTTTTTTTTACAATTAGTCTTGAAATATTTATATATAATATGGTAAAATATTTACACGTACATGAAATGCAGGTGTAGTACAGCGGTTAGTATGCGGCCTTGCCAAGGCTGAGACGGCGGTTCGATTCCGCTCACTTGCTCCATTGACGAATCTGTTCGAACTATTTAGTTTGAACTTGATATATAGAATCAATCGAAAGATTGATTTTTTTGTGTCTTACAAAGAAATCATCCTAAAGAAAGGATGGTGTTTATGATTAATATTATCAAACAAGAAATACCTATTGATGAATCACTTAAAAAGAAATTAGAGTTTATTTGTGATTTTTGTAATACTACTCCTACATTTATAAATGGAAGTATTAGAAAAATTGATAAATCTAATTTGGCTTATGTTGAACCTCACAAAGTAATTATCAATAATATAATGTTTCTTGTTTTTAATTATTCTAATGATGTTTATATCAAAAACTTTGGTAATAAAATTAAAATCAATGAATTAGAAAATTATTTAAAGCATACCAACTAGTAAATTTGTCGAAAATAGTTTATAATTAAATTAGAAAAACTTATATCTGATTTATTTATGGGCGAAGTAGTACAAATAAGCCTAGTTGTACTGCTTCGCTCTTTTTTAGTAAAGGAGATGATGATAATTGGATGATGTAAAAAAAGTTTGTGGTCTATATATGAGAGTATCAACAGAGGATCAGGCACGAGAAGGATTTTCATTAGGAGAACAAAAAGAAAAGTTATTAAAACTCTGTGCATTTAAGGACTATGAAGTATTTAAAGTTTATGAAGATGCAGGAATATCTGCAAAAGATATGGAACATAGACCAGCATTTCAAGAAATGCTACAAGATATGAGAAACAGAAAAATCAATTATATTGTAGCCTACAAACTAGATAGAGTTACTCGTTCAGTTCGTGATTTAGAAGAACTAATATCTCAGTTAGAAAAATATAATTGTTATCTTGTTTGTGATAGAGATGATGTTAATACTTCTACTGCTAACGGAAGATTTTTTGTAAGAATGCTAACAGTATTATCACAATTAGAAATTGAAATTGTATCGGAAAGAACTAAATTTGGACTTAATGGAGCAATTAAGTCAAGTCATTTACCAGGTCCTGCCCCACTAGGATATAAGAAAGATGGTAATAAAAAAACTATTGTTGATGAAACAACTAAACCTGTTATTGAAAGAATATTTAAGTTATATTTGGAAGGCAAAAGTTTTCAGCAAATATCAAATATCTTTAATAAAGAAAAATTATTAAATCCAAAGAAATGGAAAGACACGACTATTCAAAAGATAATTGATAACAAAATCTATATGGGAGATTATGAGCAATATAAAAGAATTGCTAAAAAAGAAAACAAAGAACCTGTTATTTATATGAATGTTGTTGAGCAAATAATATCACGTGCAATGTGGGAAGAATGCCAAAGACAAAAAGAAATTAATCAAAGAACTTATACTAGAGATAGAGTTTATTTATTCTTTCAAAAGATTAAGTGTCCTACTTGTGGAAGAATAATGAAATGTAAAGGTTCTGGTGGCAAGAAGAAAAAGTATATGTATTATAATTGTGAAAAATGTCATTTAAATTATCGTGAAGATAAAATCGAAGAATGTTTAATGCAATTTATCTATGATTTAGTTGAGTATGATATGGCAGTTAAAAAGTATTTTTTACCTATTTTAGCAGACCATAAACCAACGAAAACTGATGATATAGATAAAGAGATTAATGGGTTAATAAAACAAAAAGAACGTATTAAAAAAGCATATATGAGTGGTATTGTCGAAATGGAAGATTTTTCAGAAGATTATAAACTAATTGAAGAAAAATTAGAAATTTTAGAACAAAGAAAATCAGAACTTTTATACTTAGATAATATAACTTTTACACCACAACAATTAATGGCAGATAGAGATATTGAACGAGAAACTATGATAAGATTAGATACTTTAAATGATGTTGTTAAAACAAATTGGAAAAGTAAAACAAAAGATGAAAAACAAGAATTTATATCTAAATTTATTGAGTCAATTATTCTAACAAAAGATAAAAACAATGAACTTCATATAGATAAAATTAATTTTAGAAAGAGTTATATAAATAACTTAATGAAGTTTTTATATAAAGGAATATTAGATGTGCTAGTACCAGTTGAGATTAATGGTAAAGAAGAATTTATTATTGGTAGCCCTAATATTTCTAATGAACAAGTACAAGAATATTTAGATAGATTAAATGAATTTTATGAAACAAAAATGTACCAACTTTATGAGAAAGTTGATGAAGATACAGGTAATATTATTGGTGAATTTACACCTAAAAAAATGAAAAAATTATAAGAATTGTACCAATATCATCTACTGAAATAAAAACAAAATCAATCATAAATAAAGAAGATATTGAAACAAAATATGGTATTGTTACTTACAATCCTAACAAACCAAATAAGAAAGGAAATGATTAAATTATGGAATTGAAATATACAAAAATTGGTGATTATAAATTACCAAATCTAACTTTAAACGATAATAAAAAAGGAACAATAAATAAGTATGGAATGTTAAGACTTGATTATTTAAAAGCACATAAAAAAGCACTTTACACTACACTTTTAATGAAAGATGAACTCACTAATCATCTTATTTCAGTAAGTAAAGATGCAGAAATTTTATTAAATACTTTGATGGAAAGTCATAAAAAATCAGATGAAAAACTATCTGAAAAAAGTAAAGAAACAAACCAACTTGAATGGGTAAAATTAATGAATAATTATAAAAATACTGCAGAAGAAGTTGTATTAAAAGAACTAATTTATACAGAAAATGTGTGAGTACGTACTCACACATTTTGTCTGGCAAGCACTGAATTTATACTCCCGTACAAATTCGTATATGGGAATTCCCATACCCTTAAATTTTAGAAAGGAGACTTTAAATTATGAGAATAAGAAATAATAAAGTTAATGTGTTTTTAAGTGATGATGAAAAATTTATTTTGAAAAGAGATTCTTCAAGACTAAACTTATCTCAATCTGAATATATTAGAAATTTAATTATAGGAAATAAGATTAAAGTTCCAGAAGTTAAAGAAGAACCCAAACCTAAAAAAGATGAATATGTTATTGAAAACATTGTTAAAGCATTAGAAGAAAATATTGAATGCTTAACTAAAGTAAAGAATCGATTTCATTATCTTGGATATTTTGAAGATGAACGAGCAATAGGAACTAAAATTGAATTCTTAAAGATACAAAATAGTATGATAGAAAAATATTTATCATCTATTAGAAATGATAAAGACAATGCCAACTAGCATTGTCTTATGTTATATAATTATTTCAATTTTAACATATATAATTTTCTTAAAAATCCATTTGATAAAGTAGTTTGTTTTACAAACTCTAAACCAACTTTTTCAAGAGTTTTACAACTGCCAATATTATCTGGATGAGCCATAGAAATGATATAATCAAATCCTAAATCTTTTGCAAGTTGTAATTCCATAGTTTGTAATTTAGTAGTAATTCCATTTCCTCTATACTCTGGTAAAACTAAATTACCACCTAATTCACAAATCTTAAATTCTGTTAGTCCAAATTCTTCTTTAAAATCTGCTAACATATCTTGTGAAATATATAGTTGTGCCATACCAACAAGTTTTTCTCCATCATAAGCACCATATAAAGGTGCATAATTTACTTCATCAAACATACTATCTAATTCCCATTGTTCGTATGGAATAAAATATGCTTGATCAGGCAATCCTTTTAAAACAACATCAATAAGTTTAAATAATTGTTCCTTATCTTTTTCTTCTATTTTCTTATAAATTAAATCCATAATTTTTTCCTCCATTAACTTATATTAAATTTCTTAATATTTCAGTAACGTTTTTCATATCTTTTTCTGTTGACATTATAGTTATCAATAAATTCTTATCTTTATTTAAAATGATATATTGTCCGTTTGAACCATCTCTAAAAATATAACCATCTCTTGATATAAATGTAAAATATCCTATTCCTATTTTAGGTAATACTCTTTCAGATTTATAAGCAGATGGTGTTTCTAATTTCATAGAACACATTTCTTTTATCCAATTGCTCGAAATAATTTGATTATTATCATATTTACCTTCGTTTAGTAATAATTGACCTATCTTATGAAAGTCAGAATGTTTAAGATATAATCCTGTAGCACCTGGACAATATTTACCATAATTTTCCCATTTATAATCTAAAACGTTAAGTTTTTTAAATATGTTTTCATTAATAAAATCTGTTAAATTTTGATTAAAAGCCTCTTGAAAGAAAACAGATAAAATAAATGGTTCTACATTGTTATATGCAAATCTAGTTCCTACTTCATATGGAATATCATAATTTAATGCATAGTCTACTAATTTATCCTTATCAATGTCTTGTATAAATCTTTCAGACATCATTTGTGTTTCATAACCAGTAGTATGAGTAAGTAAATCTTTTATAGTCCATTTTTTAATTTTATTAATATTACTTTTATTTATTATATTTGCTATATCTTTAATTATTGGGAAAACTTTAGTATTTAAAGTTAATGGTTCACCTGCAATTGATAATCCTTTATCAATTGCTATTCCAATTGCCATAGCAACTAATAATTTTGCGCAACTTCTTAATTCGTGTAATTGTTCTTCTTTATAAAAATACTTTTCGGTTTTTCCGTTCTGTTCAATAAAAATACTATCAATATTTAAACTTTGCAAGGTTTTAGACAATATATCTATACTTTTAGTAACATCTTCTATATTAATCACTTTAAATCCTCCTTTCAACAAGTTTTAAAATACTATTAAAATTATACTATAAAACCTAAAAAAATTCTATATTTTGCCTCGTATTCATTTAAAATATGAGGTATTAATGATATAATAGTTAAAAAACTTTTTTGAAAGGAGTGTGCAAAAATGAATTTGACACAATGGGCTGAAATAGCTTCTATAATATCTTGTATTGTTTCTATAATAAGTTTATTTATTAGTATTAAAGCATTAAATGAAATAATTAATATAAAAATATCAATTAACAATGGAGAAAAACAATCTAATAATGCTAAATTAAGTTTTAAGTCGGATATAAAACAATCAAACAGCATAAGAAAGTGAGGCATAAATGGAAAATAGTAGTAAATTTAATTTATTTTCAAAAGTTGAACAATCAAACAACATAAATAATTATAGTATTAGTTTAAGTGATGAGCAATTTAAAGAATACATGAAAGCGACCAAAAGTAATAATACGAAAACAGAAATTCAGAATATTATAAATTCAATTTTTGAAGATTCTGCCAATATAGTAAATAAAAAAGATTCTATATTTTATATAAATAAAAAGGATAAAGAAAAATTAGTAGGTTATATAGACAAACTTGAAACATTTAAAGTATTTTTCAACGAAAAAGAAGAACAAACAACTATATTTTATATTAATATGTTTAGTATTCTTATGCGAATTAATTGCAAAAGAATATTATCTCTTTTTCACGAACTTCCAATTTATTTAAAATCAAATAATGAAATATTATATATTTATGGCTGTGCTTTATCAGAAAGTAAATTGTATGACGAGGCAATTGAAATTTTTGATGATTTATATAAAGAAAATAATAACATTTATGCATTTATTCAAAAACTATTATGTTTGCTTTTACAAAATAAATATTCTGATTTATATGAACTTACTAAAAATATAAAAAAAGGAGATATAGACAATTATGGATATATAGCCTCTTACTATTTAATAGCAAAATGCGAAATACAAAAACTCACTGAAAGCGAAATAAAAAAACTTAATGCAAAATTTGGTGATAAACCGCTATTTTGTTCAACTGCTGCGATAATCATTTCAACAAAAATTAATAAAAAATCTAAAAGTATAAAAGAATATATAAAAGATGGGTTAAGAATATTAAATGATTTACCTTTCAATATATCTGCAACCACTATTTTTATAGAACAATGTTCAAGATTGAATGTTAATGAATATATTGTAAAATATTTAAATGATTATGCGGAAGAATCTGTACATTTGAATACAATATTATTAAATACTTTGATTAATCAAAAGAATAAAAGTGAAAAAGATTTCAAAAACATGGAAAATGTAATTATTTTTCTTGAAAAAGAAAAAGCAGAAACAATCGATATAAATAAGGCAAAAGCACAGATTTGTTTGCAAAATCATAAAGAACTTGAAGCAATAACTTATTTAACTA
The DNA here is from genome assembly GCA_934101645.1 of uncultured Bacilli bacterium. GTDB lineage: Bacteria > Bacillota_I > Bacilli_A > RF39 > UBA660 > UBA6448. The sequence continues at coordinate 155,446 of CAKORX010000001.1, forward strand.
AATCATTTGATTTAGAAGAAAATGAAGAAGTTGCCTATAAGTGTCTACAACTTATAATAAATAACCATGATGATAATATAAATTCACAAAAATATATAGAATGTTTGAAGAAATCTAAAAGTCCCAAAATGGTAATGTTAGCTGCACATGGATTACAATACCAAAAAAAACAAGCAGAAGCAAAAAACGAAGCAATTAAATCTCTATACTTGTTAGGAAATAATTTTGATGTTAATATTTATCGTTGGTTTTGGGGAATTTTCATGTTTGATGAAGATAAAAAAAATCCTAACTTGGATTATGTTACATGTAATTGTGCAGTTACTATAAAAAATAAGCTTAATAATAAAAAACAAGTAATAATAATTGATGAACACATATCAGAAACTTATAAAATAATGGATGCAATTTGCTATCCTACTTCAAATTTAATTTCTATAGAACTACTTAATCGTGAAAAAAATGAAGATGTAACTATTGAAGACGTATCCTACCAAATTATAGATATTATTAATAAAGATTGTTATATGTTAAGAAAAGTTATGGAAAAGTTAAGTAAAAAAAATAAGAATAACAAATTTTTCAAAGAATTTAAATATAGTGAAAATGATGACGACCCATTAAAAGAAATTCGAGAACTTTTAATTGAAGATAGAGAATATTTAAAGAAAAAATTTGATCAATATGATATAGAACAAAATACTAATCCTGGTGGTTACAATTCTTTACCTCTATCAAATTTCTGCGATAATGAAAAAAATTATCAATCAATAATAGAATTGTTATTATATAACAAAGATATGAAATTATACGCTGGTGAACCTAATTTGCTTGACTTAAATAACAACAAAATAGTTATTGATTTAACATCTTTAGTAGTTTTACAAGAATTAAATCAACTTGAATTATTATTACCATATGTAAAAAATATATATTTTACTAAATCTTTAAAAAATAAAGTCAACTCTATTTTTCAAAAGGTTTCTAACGAAAAAGAAAAAACAATGAGAATATTTGTTGATGATGAAAATAACTTACATAGTACGGAAACAACTAAAGAAAGTAAAAAAAATAATGTGAACTTTTGGAGAGCAATATTATCATTAATAAATCAATGCAATATTGAAGAATTTGAAACTAACATGGATTCAGATAATTTTGACAAGTCACAATTTGATATGTTTAATTTGGCTATTGATAAAAATATGATATATATATGTGATGATTTAACTATTAGAAAATTAGCATATGCAGTTAGTAAAGGAAATTTATTAATGACAAATTCTAGTAGTATAATAAATTTATTGCATGATACTAACCCCAGTGAATATATTAAAATAATGAACCAATTAACAGAATTTAAATATATTCATTGTATTGACTGTTTAAGTTTGTTTTATTTAACCTTAGATGTTTTAAATATGAGAAATAATGAAGAATATAAACAGTATTATAAAAAAATAATACAAAATATTTTACAATCAAAATTTTTATATGAGTGTCATATATCAACTATACAACAATTCTTATCTACAACATTTAGGTTATTTAAAATTACAAAAGAATCTAATGAACTATTTGATATAATATTTGAAGAAACAAAAAATAAAAGTATTGAATATGCTATTCCTTTTGATATAAAAACAAGAAATGAGTTAATAGAAAATTAAATTTGTAATGTTTATAAATAATTTAATATAAATTATTGTAATAATTTTTATCTTTGATATAATGAATTTATCAGAGAGATTTAATCAAATCTTATAGTCTTAATTTCGCATACGTGTATAGTTAAGGCTCCATTGAATATAACTTACGGCTTAATTGTTCGTAAGTTTTTTTGTTTAAATTAACCGCCGTTATTCATCAATAATTAATTTGTTCCTATGTATCTTATTTATTGTCATATAAAAACTCTATCTTAACATATTGAATAGAGTTTTTTATTTTTTAGAGCCATAAACTGTTTAGTCAAAATACTCAGGTTCAGCACAAATACTTAAATCAACATTTAATTCATTTAATAATTTTTCTAATGCTTTATTAGTCGTTCCTTTTTCTACAGTATAATAATAACCATATCCTTGCTCCACATAAGTATTTCCCATATATATTTCATATTCTGGCAAATTATCCATTGCATGGGCTTTGTCAACTTCAATGCCATCTTCCTTTACAATTTCTAAAACATCAAAATCAGTTTTACCTTTTATTGATTTAGAATATTCAAGCATACTTATACATGTTTCACCCGGTCTACATGCTTTATAAGCAGTAAATAGTTCGTAAGTACCATCTTTATATATGGAAAGTTCAACTGGAACACATGACTTATTTCCTGCACTAATAGACATTACCATTTCTTGATGATCCTTTAAGATTTCATCTCCACCTAAATTACGTTTTTTTCCACAACCAGTTAATCCAAATAACATAAACATACAAATCAGAAATCCAAATAAAATTTTTTTCAACTTAAGTCCACCTCTACTATCAATAATATATCATTAATTTAATTAAAAATATATATTATTGGTTAAGTATTTTTTTACAAATCATTAAAATCCTTTCTTTACTATCTTCTTCTCTATATTTCGGAAGTAGTTTAAATTCGTCAAGTACCCAATATATTAACATTCTTTCTTCTAAATGATTTATACTATTAACTTCTGGATAATATTTTTTTACATAATCAAATAAATACCTGTAATCTTTAGGTTTTTGTAATGGATCCATTTCAATATTTGCCCATTTCCATGGTAAGTGTACACTCATAAATAATATTCTTAAATCAAAATCAAATGGTGCAATTATAGAATCATTAAAATCAATTAATTTTATATTTTGATTTTCATCTATTAAAACGTTATCAAAATGTAAATCATTATGAATTAAACTAAATCTATTATCAGATAAAATTTCATCATACTTTTTAAGGGACTTAAAAATAATATTTCTCTCTTCATCATTAAACATATCAATGGCTTCATTAAATTTATCCAAAACTTTTTTCTTTATTAAATCACTCCAATTGCATGTTGGTAAATACTTTTTCTTATGAATACTTTTTAAAGACTTCATTAATTTTCTAATTAATTCTTCTTTTTGCAATTCATTCATTTTATACCAATAATAATAAATTGACTTTCCATTAACTTTTTCAATAATTTCATAAACATAGGGTACAACATTTTTTGTCTTATCATATAGATAAAGTGTTGGAATACTTTCATTACCTTTATTAGAATTATAAAAGTTTGCCTCTATATCAAATAAATTTTCTTTATTTTTATCACCACAAATTTTTATTATATACTTATCATTTATGGAAAAAATGCTATTATTAAAACCAGCATTAATTTCTTTAATACTTTTGATTTTACCAAATATATTATTATTTGCCAGTGCTATTTTTTCGGCGATTTCTTGACGTTCATTAATTAAATTTCGAGTTACTTCAAAGATTTCAAATACTACTTTTGTATTTTCATTAAAATCTGGATTTATACTTTTGAAAAAACTAATATGTGCCTTTTTCCACTCATAAAAACTTCCTTCACCTTCTAAAGTTGCAAGATCCCCATTTATATTTTTAAATTCAGTTATAATTATTTTTTTAGTTTTTGTTACACAAGCTTTTTTTTCATTGTCAAAAACTAACACTGACTCTTCATCATCTAAAGAATCATTTTCATCATATAAATAAGTTGTAGCCGTCTTTTTACCAGCTAGTACTAAATTTACTAATCTATCATTATCTATTCCAAAATGCCACGTTTTTAATTTATTTTCCATTTTATATCCTTATTTCAAATAAAAAAACTGTAGATATTTTATTATCTACCTACGCCTTTTTCTGCTGATTGAGTTAAATCATTATTTTCAATTGCTTCATAAATTTGTTCAAGATTATCAAAATATTCAGGTCTATATGCTCCACTTTGTATTAGGCTTTCTTTATTTGCTAATAACTCATCTATAATTTTCGGTGTTTGCTCTACAAATCTCGGATGATCCCTTCCTGTAAGTTCATGATATCTAGCATTAAGTCTTGCTGCTGTCATTGGATCATTAAATGGATGATGGGCTATTCCATTTATCATTACAGCAGGGCCATTATAATAATTTAATTGCTGCGCTACTTCTTCTGCATTTGCAGTATCTAAATGACTTAATACATTACTAAAATCTTGTAGTGGATGATGTTGTTCTGTTATTTCAATTCCATTAGCATCTTTCGTTATATTATTTTTAATTTGATTAAGTCTATCAAAATACGAAGGTGTATATGCACCTGTATTTAATAAAGAGTCTTTATTTGCTAATAAATCGTCTATAACAATTGGAACTTGCTCTACAAATCTCGGATGATCCCTTCCAGTAAGTTCATGATATCTGGCATTAAGTCTTGCTGCTGTCATTGGATCATTAAATGGATGATGGGCTATTCCATTTATCATTACAGCAGGGCCATTATAATAATTTAATTGCTGCGCTACTTCTTCTGCATTTGCAGTATCTAAATGACTTAATACATTACTAAAATCTTGTAGTGGATGATGTTGTTCTGTTATTTCAATTCCATTAGCATCTTTCGTTATATTATTTTTAATTTGATTAAGTCTATCAAAATACGAAGGTGTATATGCACCTGTATTTAATAAAGAGTCTTTATTTGCTAATAAATCGTCTATAACAATTGGAACTTGCTCTACAAATCTCGGATGATCCCTTCCAGTAAGTTCATGATATCTGGCATTAAGTCTTGCTGCTGTCATTGGATCATTAAATGGATGATGGGCTATTCCATTTATCATTACAGCAGGACCATTATAATAATTTAGTAGTTCTGTTACTTCTTCTGCATTTGCAGTTGCTAAATTATTCATTATATCTGTCATTTTTTCTAAAATATGTTTTTCCATTAAACACCTCTACTCTTATAAAGAGTGTATCACAAAATAAATATGCTTTCTATAAAAATATTAAAATTTAATTTACTTTATAAAAAATTTTGCTATAATAGTAGGCACTTTATAAAAAGGGGTGATTTTAAATGCAAAAAATTCAAGTATTAAATGGTTTAAGTATTTCTTACAATGAAGGATTAGAACAAGAAAAATTAGATAAAGTTGTAAATTTTATAAAAAAATATACGTTTATCTTTAATGAATACGAAAATAATAATCATGATGAAACCATAGATATTAATGAATTTAATAGTTTTATTGAAGATTTTGTTAAACAAATTGTTCAAGATGAAAATACTAAAAAAATTGTTGAATCAAAAGATTTTCTACCAACTTTTTATTTAACATATCTAATACTTAAAAATGGCATGGCTGGTAACACAATCATTCAAATTCCAAATAATGTTACAATTGAATTAGTTTTATTTTTCTTATCAATTAAATATTACAATTATGATATTTCTAAAATAAGCGCTACATTATTATCGGACAATTCCTATGAATATGATCAGATTATAAAAGAAATTAAAAGTACGCAAAGAATCAATACTTATAATTATTGTTTGAGCTGTGTGGCTACTTTTTTAGAGGAATATGATGAAACAATGTTAGATAATTTAAGTGATATAATAAATAAAATTATAAGTAATGCAACAAGTTATTTTAATGCTGCAATAAGTGACAGCAAATTAAATGGTCTTAAGCAATTAACAAATGAAGAATTTGATAAACTATTCATCGATTTTCTAGATTATATTAACGCTCCAAAAAAATGGTGTGAATTTTATAATTACTTAAAAGCAAATAATTTAATTGAATTTGAGTATGATAATGAAAATGAAAATGGAGAGTGTTATTTTGATGAAAAAGAAAACAAATGGAAAATAAAATTAATTTCTAACGGAACAATAATGACTTTTGTAACATTTGTTCACGAATTTATTCATTATGTTTCTCTTAGTCAAAATCCAGATATTAATTTTTCTTTACTTGAATTTCCATCAATATATTACGAAAACATTGCAGCAAAATTTTTAAAAGATAGTGGTTATGAAGAAGGAATAGTAGATGAAATTTTAAACTGGAGAAATGCAAATAACTATGAATTATATGCTGCTCAAATAATACAATTTATAGAAGTATTAGAGTATAAAAAACATGGAACATTTTCCATTGAAAAAAGAATTGAACTTAATAGAAATTTAGTTGCAGGCTTAAATCAATATAAAACAAATATGGTTAAGCTTCTTAAGAATGAAGGATTTAATGACATACCGCAATCATTATTTAATTTAGAAACACGTGATCCAGTAGAAATAGCTTATCAAGATGTTGATGAAAAAATAATCGAATTTATAAAATCTGGAGTACTAATTTTAAATGGTTATCAATACCTCGTTGGTAGCTTGCTATCTTCGTATATTTTAGAAAAAAATAATAAAGAAAATGCAAATGATGACATGGTTTTTGTAACTGAGCATTTACAAGATTATTCCATTACAAGTATTATGCAATTATTTTCTATTAATTTATCTGAAGGTTCAAGAAGTTAATAGAGACTTATAAATTATTGACGTTTTTTTAGCTTTTTTATATTAAATACCGACGGCAGGATTAATAAAATGCAAAGTATAATTAAAAATAAGTATACGAGTAAATTTGAAACACCATAATTCATTTCATAAATTATTTCTCCATATAAATTTGGTAAAGCAAATATCGCAATTCCAAGTTTTATTAGGATGCTAATATATGAAAAAATTAAACCTTTTTTTATTACATCAAGAGTTATTAATAAATCTATTGTGATAATTGAAATAGCAAATACTGATGGTAATATGAAAATTACCCCTATTTGTCCAAATCCAGAAGCATTAATACTGCAAATTCCCATTATTAACCCCAAAAATGAAATTAACAAGCATAATGTGCATATTATAATTGCTATCACTTTTTTATTTTTCATGTGAACCTCTACTTAACAAATCTATTATAACATATTTTTTTAAATGTAAAATTTTATGATATAATTTCTTTGAAAGGATAATAATTATGGACTATAAAATAAATATTAAGTGTGATTTAAAAAATGTGAATTGTGATGAGAAAAAGTTTAGAAATTTATTTTTAAAACTAAATTCTATGTACTTAAAGTCCGATGAAAAAGTTGCATATTATTATGAAGACATAAATTCCAAAAGTATAATTTCATATAATTCTGATATACTATTTTATGCTGCCTCAAGCATTAAAATATTAGTATGTGTAATGCTCCTTGAAATGGCGGAAAATAAAAAAATCTCTTTAGATGAAAAATTATTAATTGAAATGAAAGACTTAAAACAAGATTCTGGAATTATAAAATTTCAGAAAGAAGATACCTATTATAGTATTAAAGAACTAATTCGTCTTACAATTGTTGAAAGTGATAATACAGCATACATTAAATTAGTTAACTATGTAAAAAAGGAAAATTTAGAAAAGTATGGCAAGTCTTTAGGAGCACTACACACCATGGAAGGAAAAGATTTGTTTGGACTAATAAACTGTGATGACATGAAAGTTTATTGGGAAAAAATAAGAAATTTCATTAATAATAGTAAATATGGTAAAGAATTTTATAATTGGCTTAAAAATCCATCATTTAGCATAATACTACCAAAATCTATAGAAAATAAACCTTTTATAAAAAAATATGGTAGCTATGATGTAGCTTACCACGAAGCTGGATACGTTGACGAAAAAAATCCTTATTACTTAATAATTTTGACACAAAAATTAAAAACAAAGGATAAAAATAAATTTATTAATGATAGTGCTAAAATAATTAATCAAATTCATAATTTAATTAATGATGCAAAATAAATTTTTGCATTTTTTATTGTATTTTAAATAAATATAATATATTTTCAAGAACAATATTTGCCATAGCATTATAATTCATTTGCTCATGCTTATGATATATAACTTCATGGCACAAATTATCTACCATACCTATCATAACGTGAACCTTTTCATTTAAAAATTCATCAGTAATACCACTATTTAATAATAAATTTTTTATAAAATATGTCATTTCTAGTTCCCTTTTATAATAATACTCAGCAACTTTTTTATCAGAATGAACCATTGCCATAATTTCCTCATGAGCAATTTTAGAAACCAAATGATTTTCTGTATAACGTTTTATCATATCATTCATAATACTTTTGAAGTTCTTAACATCAATTTTATCATTTTTCATTTTGAGCATTGGAAAAAATATATCATCTCCATATTTTTCTAATGCTGTTATAAAAATGTCATATTTATCTTTAAAATATTGATATACAATGCCTGTTGAAACGCCAGCCTTTTTAGCAATTTGTGCTGTATTAATATTATAATAACCTTTTTCACAAATAAGTTTAAAACCAGATTCAATAATCCTTTCTTTCTTTTCAATGGCCCTTTGCTGTTTTGGATCCCTTATACCTAATTCCATAAATACTTGCTCCTTACGTATATACATTTTATCATTCATTATAAAAAATGTGAACTATTTTTCATATTTCATTGACTGTTACAAGTATATTAAATATAATAAACATGAAATGTTTTTCACATTTTAGAAAGAGGTAGAAAAATGAAAGAAAATTTCATAGAACTTAAAAACGTTAAAAAGACATATACCATTGGTAATCAAAATTTTAATGCACTTAATGGCATTGATTTAAAAATTAGTCAAGGTGAATTTGTAGTTATTTTGGGTCCATCTGGAGCTGGTAAATCTACCCTACTTAATCTTTTAGGAGGAATGGATAAAGCCACATCTGGAAGTATTAAGGTTGGAGATAAATATATTACTAAATTTAATGATAAACAATTAACTAGTTATAGAGCAAGTGATGTTGGTTTTATATTTCAATTTTATAGTATTATGCCTACTTTAACAGTTAAAGAAAAATGTTGAATTAATTAAATCAATAACTAAAACAACTTATAATGTAGATGAATTTTTAAAAAGTGTTGGGCTTTTAAAACACGCTAATAAATTTCCCCAAGAACTTTCTGGTGGTAAACAACAAAGAGTATCTATAGCAAGAGCAATTATGAAAAATCCTCAGATTCTTCTTTGTGATGAACCTACGGGTGCACTCGATTCTAAAACCGGAGTCGAAGTTTTAAAACTTTTAAAAAGCCAAGCAGATAATGACACAACTGTAATTATAGTAACTCATAATTCTTTAATTGCGGATATTGCAGATAGAGTTATACGTATTAAAAATGGTCAAATAGAAACTAATGAAATTAATAAGCATCCTAAAAATATTGATGAGGTTAAATGGTAATATGCTAAAGAAAAAAATGTTTAGAGATATTAAAAATAATGTATCTCAATTTATTACAATTTTCCTTATGGTTACAATTGGCATAATGGCTTACTGTGGCATCAATGCCTACACGACTGGTATGACCAAAACTGCTGATATTTTTTATAAAAATAATAATTTGCAAGATTTAAATCTAATTGGAAGTAATTTTACAAGCGATGATTTAGATATTATTAAAAGTATTGATAATATTAACGATGCTGAAAGAAAACTTACTGTTACAGGGCTTTCTGATAACAACAAAACTTTATTAATTAGTTTTATTGAATCAAATATATATCAAAATTTTACGTAATTAAAGGAGAAAAATTTGATGTAAATAAATCTGGTGTCTGGCTTGATAATTTTTACGCAGTCAAAAACAATATCAATGTTGGCGATGAAATTTTAGTAAAATATGGAGATTTAAAATTAAATGAAAAAGTTGTTGGTCTAATTAATGTGACAGATCATATTTATGATGTTAAAGACGAAAGTGAGCTTTTTCCAGACAGAAATGAATTTGGATTTGCTTACCTTTCCATTAATGAAATACCTGAAAATTATATTAAATCCCAGATAATGGATAAACTTAATATTAGTGATGAAAAAGTTTTTGACAAAAAATTTAAAAAATTTAATTACAAAGACTATTTAGTATTTAATAACGTAATGGTTGATGTAAAAGACAAGACAAAAATTAATGAGGTTAAAAATGCTATTGAAGATAAAGTAAAAAATGCAAAAGCTATAATTAATATCGAAGACACTGCTTCCTACATGAAATATCAAAGTGAAATTGACGAAGGAAAAACTTACGTTGGCGTTTTTTCAGGATTATTTTTATTTATTGCAATGTTATCTGTTATAACTGCAATGACAAGAATTATAAATAATCAAAAAATTCAAATTGGTACGTTAAAAGCCTTGGGCTTTAGTAACAGTAAAATTATTTTTCATTACATAGGCTATGGTTTTTATTTAGCACTGCTAGGAGCAATTGCAGGACTCTTACTTGGTTATTATTTTATCGGAAACGTATTTATTGGTCTTGAGATGGTGTTTTTCGAAATACCAAATGGTCACCCAGTTATGACTAAAGAAATTATAATTGTTGCTATATTAGTAATTTTAGCAGTTACTTTTATAACTTATTTAACAGGAAGAAAAATTTTAAAAGAAAATCCTGCAGAAGCTTTAAGAACTACCCTTCCAAATGTTAAAAGTAGGACTTTAAATATTACCAAAAAAGGTTTTTTCAAAAAATTAAATTTCTCAACAAAATGGAATATTCGTGATATGATTCGTAATAAAATGAGAACCTTAATGGGAATTGCAGGAATCATGGGATGCACAATGTTAATTGTATGTGCGCTTGGAATGCTTGATAGTATGAACTATTTTGTACATTTACAATTTAATGAATTATATAATTTTGATTATAAATTAAATTTAAAAAGTGGTATTAGTAATGATGAATTATTAAAGTTAGAAAATACATATGGAAATTATACCTCAAAAAGTTATGGAATAGAAATTAAAACTAATGACGGAAGAGAAAGTAATAATATATTTGTCACTGATGCAGGAAATTTAGTAAGATTTGTCAATAGAAAAGGTAAATATGTAAAGTTTAATTCTGATGAAGGTATTTACGTAACATACAAGCTTGCGCAGTTAAATAACTATAAACTTGGCGATGAAATTACATGGCATATTTATGGCGATGACCACTATTACACAAGTAAAATCGTTGGTTTTAATAAAGATCCGCAGAATCAAAATATTACAATGACAAGAAAATATTTAGAAAGTTTAGGTATCAAATATGAACCTGATACAATTTACACAAATTATGATTTAAGCAAAACAAATGAAATTAAAAATGTTTCATCTATTCAAGATATTGAATCATTAAAAGAAAGCATGAATAATTTATTATCAATGATGAAAACAATGCTTACGCTAATCATATTTATAGCAATATTGCTAGGTAGCGTCATAATATATAACTTAGGTATACTTTCATATAGTGAAAAACAATAGCAATTTGCAACTTTGAAAGTACTTGGATTTAAGGATAAACAAATTAAAGATATCTTTATTAAACAAAATAATATAATTGCATGCATATCAATTATTATTGGGCTTCCTTTAGGATATTATTTAACAGATTGGCTATTTAAAACCGCTATAGAAGAGCATTATGATTTTTGTGCTAATATAAGTATCACGTCTTATATAATATCTGCAATAGGAACGTTTATTATTAGCTATATTGTTTCTAAACTACTTGCAAGAAAAATTGAAAATATTGATATGGTCACAAGTTTAAAAGGTAATGAATAAACAAAAACGTAAACTAATTTGTTAAGGTTTACGTTTTTTATTTATCTTTACTAATAACTTTTTCTAAAAATATTTTTTTATCAAAAGCACCACGTTTACTAGATTTTTTATTGGCAATATTAATTACATCATTTAAATTTTTTCCTTCAATTTTAGCTAAGGCTGAAACAACTTCAATGACATCAGCAAGTTCATGTAATCTATCGTTTCCAACTGAGGATAATACTTCATTACATTCCTCTAATAATTTTTTATCAAGTTCCATTTTATATTCATCATCATCTAAAACTTTCGTAAAAGGAATTTCTTTATTATTTTTAATAATATCAGGAATATTATCTCGAACTAATTTATTATATACTATTTCCATAGTTTACCTTTATTTACATGTGTATGTAGATTCAGCGTAATTTTCTTTTACTTCATCTAAAGTTACATTTGTTAAGTAATTTTTACTTTCTTCAGAATCTAAATTAACCTCAGATATAACTTTTATAGAATCATTTGAAACACTAACTGTACATTTTTTATAAGTTTTCTTATCAATATTTTCACATTCTTGTTCAAAGTACTCTTTTTGCTTATCCATATCGTAGTTTGTTAAATACTTATATGTTACTTCGTCATAGTAAGATAAAAGTTTTTTTCCATCACTACTAAAATCATAAATATGAGAAATATTTGTTTCAACAGAGTTTTCAGTATTTGAAATATTTTCATCATTTGGGAAATATCCTGTTTTCATTTTCATCTGCATTACAGTATATTTTTCTATCCTAGAGCATTCATATTTATTTGTGTATTTTATGTTTTCATTATTAACTATTTCATTTTCAGTTTTTGTACAGCCACCTGTAAGTAATAAAAGACTAGTAAGTCCAAATATTAAAGTTTTTTTCATTATTTAACCTCTCCTTTTTCCTTTTATAAAATCTGTTATATCTTCATAAAATAGTTCATTATTTATTATTTTTTTAGAAAATATTTTTGATATAAGTGATACAGGTACTGGATTATTATATCCTGATGATTTAAAAAATCTTACTTTAGCATCTAATGCCATTTTACAACCATTATCATATGCCGGGAAAAAATAGTTTTTATCAGCAGGACATTCAATTATAATATCACCATAATCTACACATGCACCACCTAAATACCAATTCACGCCTTTATTATTATTATAAACTTTTCCATCCTCATAAGTTTCTTTATATTCATCATTTTCACCATCACCAATAATAAAGCCGCATTCTAAATAACGATTTAATGTATCATTGCTTATAACTCTATATACATGATCTGACTTTGCATTATAATCTCCGAATGATTTAGTTATTCTGTCTCTTCCTAATATGACACTTTCAAATGCACTTATTTTTTCATTATTTAATAGTTTTAACTGAATATTTTTAACTCTTTCATCATTAGAAAGAGGCATGCTATTTACATTATATAATTCCATAATTTTAATTTACCCTTTCAAAACGATATTTTTGCTTTACATCAGGATATTTTTTATGATCAACTTCTGACAAAAACATTTCTATTGGTCTTGCATAAATTCCATCTTCATGATTTGTTTTACCTTCATTGTCTAAGCAATAATAGACAACTAATTTTTCTTTTGTTTCACTATGAGTTGCAATACTTATAACTAATGCTCTTGAGCCTTTAAAATGTTCCCATATCGTATAAGGTTTAACTTCTCTATTCATACGTTATCCTTTCTTATAAAAACATTATACCATATAAAAAAACTTAATAGTAAAAAACTATTAAGTCCTATTTTCTTTTAAATTTTCTTGTAAAAGGATGGTCTATTGTTTGCCAGCATTTTTCAGTATTTTGTTTATCTGAGCAATTTTCAAAGCTACAATTATTAGGGCAAATATTTTCTAAGTGATCAACACCAATATAGTCCATATAATCCACAGGGCATCCATTATTACCACCTAAAGTTGGATAAATACCTTTTTTAAAATCCTCATAAAATATTATCGAAGGCACAACATCTTCATCATCATAAGGTGAAAATGACTTAACAAATGTTATACCTGGAATAACCCTTTTTTCATAAAATGGTCTAACTTCAATTAACGATTTTTCTTCACCTACTTTTACCACTTTATAAAAAAAGTTTTTTATTTTAATAATATTTTGTTCGATGACATAACCTTCTCCAAGGCAAGAACTACAAATATAACCATACTCACCATCAATAGAACTTATTCCACTTCCATTGCAACAACTACAAACACATTTTATACCATTTATTTTTTCAACACTCATAAAACCCTCCAAATTTCCGTTATACTATAACACATTTCTTTTACACTTGCAAATAATTAGAAAATGTATTATTTTAATAAGTATAAGGTATATTATATTTAGAAAAGATGATAAAATTTGGAAAAATCAATTGTATACTTTACAAAAAAGATTGACAGTGAATCTTTAATAAAAATATATGAAAAATTAGGTGTCGACTTAAAAGGAAATATTGGTATTAAAGTTTCTACGGGAGAAGATGGAAGCAAAGGTTATCTAAAAAAAGAATTAATTGCTCCCTTAGTTCAAAAATTAAATGGCACAATAATTGAGTGTAACACTGCCTACCCTGGAAAAAGGCTAAATACTGAAGACCACTTAAAAGTTGCTGAAAAGCATGGTTTTACATCTTATGCAAAAGTTGACATTATGGATAGTGAAGGAGATTTTAAAATACTCGTAAAAAATGGTAAGCATTTAGAATATGATATAGTTGGTTCTCATTTGCAAAACTATGATTCAATAATAAACCTAGTTCATGGTAAGGGACATGCAATGTGTGGATTTGGAGCAAACTTAAAAAACCAATCTATTGATATTGCCTCAAGTGCTGGTAAAGCTTATATTCATAGCTGTGGACAAACCTCTAAAATTCCCGATGCATGGAATGTAAAATATGAGCAAAAAGATTTTATTGAATCAATGGCCGAAGCTACTAAAGCAGTTAGTGACTACATAAAAGATAATAATAAACAAATAGTTTATATTACTGTAATGAATGCAATTTCTGTTGATTGTGACTGTGATAAAAATCAAAAAGATCCAGTTATAAGTGATTTAGGAATTGTGGCATCACTAGATCCTGTAGCAAATGATCAAGCATTTATTGACATGATATGGGCATGTAAAGAAGATGGCGTAGAACTTATAAAAGAAAGAATAGATTCTCGTGAAGGAAGGCATATTCTTCCATATGCTGAAAGTCTTGGCCTTGGAAGCACTTCTTACGAACTTGTTGAAATATAAAAATATATTATTTAAAAAAACTGAGAAATCACTAAATAATCTTTAGTAATGCCTCAATTATATTGTATTTATTAAAAATAGCTTAAAAATGAATAAGCTATTTTTTTATTAATAATAATTATTAAATAATTCTGGTTTTACACAACTTCATTAAGGATATTATTAATTTATCAATATATAATTCAAATTTTTATACTACATAATTAAAGAATATTTTATTGCATCTAACATATTTTATAGCACAATATTACTTACTATATCCTACTTTCTCCAAATGATTTCCCATTCCTTTCTGTTAAAAGAGAAAATTTCGTGTTCATTTTTTGAAAAATATACATATTGGAAGTTAGGTGCTTGAACTTTTCCAAAACATTTATCATTTTTTAACATCATGTCATAATTATATCTACTTATTTGAACTTTCCAACCAGTATTAATATTTCTCAGTCTTACAATCTGTGTACCCTTTTTATCTTCAAAAGCCTCTTTAATTGTAAAAATTCCTGATGGCACTTTTTCATAATTTATCTTATATCTTTTTTTATCCTTTATAATAATCACGTACTCGACTTTGCCAGTTTCCGAATATTTAATATCAATTATTTTATCAATAGTTTTTTTTAGAAGTTTTTCAAATCTATATTTACATCTATCTTTTTTTTTAGATAAATATGCACAATCATAGCAAATATTATTTGCATTAATAAAATGATTGACAGCAGGACACCAAGAATATGATTTTACACCAAAAAGTATGTCTTCAGGATAGAAAACTTGATCTGATAAATCATCTATAGAATATTTTCTCATACTTAGATTTCTATCAAAACTTCCATCATGAAGAAATTTTACTTCTATATATTTGTCAACAAAATCATAATCATATAAATTATTATTTCCACCCGACAGAAATGTATCTGGTGAAATAGAAGATGTTTCATCAACATGATGAAGATAAGCATATTCTAGTAATTCATCATTAGTTAAACTTAATTCTTTATAATCGGGAATGGAACACCAGATATTATTAAATTCTTGCAAATAGACATCAACCATTTTAGAATCATATCCTCTAAGATTAATCAAACTATTATTCCATGAATAATTGCAATCATAGTACTCTTTAATATCTCCATTTAAAAATGCTGTCGTAGCATCAAAAATCCATATAACCTTATAACCTAATGAATTATAAAAAATATTTCTTTCCTTAAATTCATCGTATTTTATATGACTGTGTTGAAATTCGATAACCGTATTTTTTATAAAAACATCTGCTCTATGCTTTTCCTCTCCTTTTCTAAATACAACTTCTTGATTATCTATAGGAAACTGATTTTGCCATGAACTATGCCACTCAGACATATCATAATGCCAACCATCACAAGTTGAAGTAGATAAATGAGAAAAATGATGTATTTTAATGTTACCCCTTTTTATGCATAATTCTCCACCACAGGTTGGACAATAGTATTTTTCTTTACGACTTGCATCGTCAACATGTATTCTAACTTTATTTTTATCATATGCAATAATCATAATATACCTCTTGGTAAAGTATTATAACACAATTATTATTCTATAAAAAACATATAGTTATTGTCCTTGCTTAATAAAATATATTCTATAATTACCTTTTTGCTGTATAAAAAGATAATATATTAGATACTAATTTCAAATCTAAATAAAATTCTTGTAAAAAATTAAACACATGATAGTGCTTTAAATTAAACGATAATAATCAAATTGAAAAAAGTAAACTATTAACATGCCCTAAATGTGGGAACAAATTATTATTAAAAGTGGCAAAATACGGAAAACATACCGGAGAAAAATTTTATGGCTGCTCTAATTATCCAAATTGTAAATATATAAAAAAAATATAATATAAAACGACTTATAACTACTTTTTTATCGTATAATAAAAACCAGCTAATAAAGAGCTTGATAGTAAAATGCCACCAATAATGTCTGTAAGCCAGTGAACGCCAGAAAAAAGTCTTCCTATGGGAATTAAAAACATTAAAACAAGAGAAATAATACTAACAATTTTTAAAAAGTTATATTTCTTATATAAATTTTTATTGAAAATAATAGCACTTCCACATACACATAAACTTAATATGGTGTGAGATGATGGATAAGATGGTTCTAACAAATAATCATTTGTTATTAATAAAACAGGTCTATAATTTACTACTACTTTTTCAAAAAATACATAGAAAATTAAAACAACTATATAAAATCCTAACAATTTATATAAATTTTTATCAACTTTTTTAAAACTTTTAGTTCTTACTAGTTCAATTAAGCCTATTAAACCATAAACTAAAACAATTAATAAAGAAACAATTCCTAATACTTCAGTTATTTTATAAAGAGCACGATTATATCCAATTAACATTTGAAAATGTCCATTTAAAAATGCAAATCCAACCTTTGAGTCATTTGGACCAATACTTTTTACATCAACAAATTTTAAAAGTATTGTAAAAACTACAAATATTATAAATAATCCTATTGAGATTATTAAACTTTTAGTCTTCTTCAAACTTACCACTTCCAATTATATATTAAGTTTAACTTAAAATAATCAATTAATCAATAAAAATTATGTTATAATAAAATAGTAAATTTAAGGTTTATTTAAGATAAAATAACTAATATATTTTAGGGTGGTGTTTTATGAACATTCTTATTATTGAAGATGAATTTAATTTAGCGGATGCTGTTGCAAGTATGCTTAAATCGCAAAAATATTTGGTAAATATTTGCACTGATGGAATAACAGGTGAAGATGAAGCTTTAACCGGAATGTATGATTTAATAATTTTAGACGTCATGTTACCACATAAAAACGGTTTTGATATTTTAAAAAATATTAAATTAAACAAAATTAAATCTAAAATAATTATGCTTACTGCTAAAAGTAATATTAGTGATAAGCTCGAAGGATTTAATGATGGCGCTAATGATTATTTAACTAAGCCTTTTCACATGGAAGAACTTCTTGCAAGAGTAAATGTACAATTAAGAAGAAATGACAATGGAACAAATTTAATTGAATATGGTGATATATCCTTAAACCTAGAAAAATTAATTTTAAAAAATAATAAAACAAATGATGAAATTAATATTATCGGTAAGGAATTTAATCTTCTTGAATTACTTATAAATAATTCAAATAACATAATCTCTAAAGAACAAATATTTAATAAGATATGGGGCTATGATAGTGACTCTGATATTAATAGTTTAGAGGTATATATGTCATTTTTAAGAAAAAAATTAAAATTAATAAATTCTAAAGTTAAAATTAAAGTTATACGAAATATGGGTTATAAATTGGAGTTGCAAAATGAAAAAATTAAAATCTAAAGTTTTTTTTACAATAAGTAGTATTTTAACAATATTTATATTTTCGGTATTTATCTTTACAAATATTAATGCATATAAAGAGAAAAAAGATAATATTGAAAATGTATTAAATAAAATGCTAGAATCCTCAAATAATAATTTACTTGACCAAAACTATAAAAAGGTTTTTATGGACTTTACTGTATATAATGTAATTCTTGATGAATCCGGAGGTTACAAAGAAACTGTTAGTCATACATTCGAGGATATAATTGACATAGTAAAAATTAAAAATATTGCTAATAAAATTATTAAAATGCATAACTCAAATTATTATATAGGAAACCTTTACACTCACAAGTATGCTTATGCATTTACAAATTCAAATAGTTTAATAATAATGGATAATACGCTTATAAAAAGTGATTTATTGAAAACATTTATAACTACTTTAATTATATTTATCATAATGGAAGCCCTTGTGGTAGCTCTCGCCTACACTTTAACAAACTGGATTACCGTACCTGTAAGTGAAAGCTTTGAAAAGCAGAAAAGATTTATTGCAGATGCCTCACATGAACTTAAAACGCCACTTACCGTTATCGGAGCAAGTTGTGATGCCTATTTTAATGATAAAAATGAAAAATGGATTCACAATATTAAAAGTGAATCAGAGAAAATGAACAAACTTGTTATTGAATTATTAGATTTAGCATCGCTAGATAGAGATAAAAATATTGATATGAAAGAAGAAAATCTTTCTAAAATTACTGAAGGAGAAATTCTTACATTTGAAAGTTTATTTTATGAAAAAAATATTAAATTAAAATATGATGTAAAGAAAAATATTAAATGTTTTTGCAATAGCGACATGATAAAAGAACTTCTTGGAATACTTATTGATAATGCAATAAAACATACTAAAGGAAAAGTTATTATTAACTTATATAAAGCTGGAAAAGACATTGTTTTAGAGGTTAAAAATGATGGTGAAAAAATCAAAAAAGAAGATGAGAAAAAAATATTTGAAAGATTTTATAAAGTTGATGAATCAAGAAATCGAGACAGTAATAGATATGGTCTTGGTCTTGCAATAGCAAAAGAAATTGTATTAAAACATAATGGTACAATAACTGCAAGTTCAAAAAATGAATATACTATTTTTAAAGTAACATTAAGCCAAAAATAATTGGCTTTTTTTTAAGGTTTATTTAAGATAACAATTTTAAAATTATCATGTAAGGAGGAAAAGATGGAAAATAAAACAAAAAATATATTTACAATAATTGGTTCATTTTTTATTGGAGTAATGCTTACAATTGTAACTTTCTATAACTACCCTACTTTGATAAATCAAAATAAAACAGTTTATGAAAAAAATGTTACAATCACTGATACTGGTTTGTCTGAGTCAGTTAGTAAGGTTTATAACAGTGTAGCAATTATTTCAAATTATGTTAATGATGAGTTATATGCATCAGGAAGTGGCTTCATTTATAAAATTGATGGAAACGATACTTATATAATTACAAATCATCACGTTATTGAAAATGGTCAAACATTTAAAGTAACTTATTCAAATAACAAAACTATAGACGCAGTTTTAGTTGGTAGTGATGAATATACAGATATTGCCGTATTAAAAGTTGCTACTGTAGATGGTTATAATGCAGTTACTATAGGAGAAAGTGATAAGGTAAATCCCGGAGATACAACATTTGTCTTAGGAACTCCACTTGATAGTACTTACTCATTTACTGTTACAAGAGGAATTATTTCTGGTAAAGAAAGACTTGTTGAAGTAAGCAGCTCTAACAATAATGATTTTGTTATAAATGTAATTCAAACTGATGCAGCAGTTAACTCTGGTAATAGTGGTGGTCCACTTTGTAATGCTAATGGTGAAGTTATAGGAGTTGTTAATGCTAAACTTTCCGGAACAGGAATCGAAGGTATGGGATTTGCTATTCCTATTGAAACTGCCACAAAAAAAGCTGATGAAATTATAAATAATAAAGTTACTGAATATCCATATATAGGTGTTTCAATTGCAAATGTTAGTAATTTAAAAAATTCTTTTAAATATCAAAATATTACAGTAAGTAATGGTGTTTATGTTGTAAGTATTGAAAAAAGCTCTCCTGCCTATGGCAAACTTGAAAATGGTGACATTATTGTTAAAGTAAATGAGGTGGATGTAAGTAATATTGCCTACTTTAGATATGAGTTATATAAATGTAACGTAAATGACGAAATTACTATTACTGTTTTACGTAACAATAAAGAAAAAGATATAAAAATTAAATTAACTGCAAAAAATAAAAATATTTAAGTTTCATTTAAGGCCTATGTTATATTATTAAATTGTGATAGAAAGGAGAATAAAATATAAGTTAAAAAAATAAATTAAAAAATAATAATAATTAATGATTTAAAATAATTTTTTCAAAAACTACTACTTTGAAAGGAGGTGGGATATGAAGATACAGATTATCGGGGAAAATTCAAGTAATCGTATGAAACTCTTAAAAAACCTTAATAAAGTCACTAAAAACTCCGATATTGATATTGACATTGTTGTCGTAGACGATGAAAAAAGTTTAGAAAAATATAAAAATGTCAATAAACCAATATTTATAATAAACGATAAAATAATCAGTAATGGAAAAATTTTAACCGATAGAGAAATTAAAAATTATGTTAAAATATTTGCGTAAGTAATTAAAATATATATAAATAAATCTCACAATTCAAGGTTGTTAACGATGTAAGTAAGTTAATAACCTTTTTCTTTTAAACTATGCTATAATTATTTAGTTAGAAGGTGCATGTATGGGTAGTTATATAGATATTATTAAAACAGCGTTACTATTTTTTCCAGTAATAGCTTTTTTTATAAGTTTTCCTTTTATATTAATTGAATATCATAAATATGGTTCAATTTCTTTATTAAAAACAATTATTATTTATTCTTTTATTCTTTATTTGTTATGTGCTTATTTTTTAATAATTTTACCACTACCAAAATTTAGTGAGGTAAAGGCACTTACTACTCCAAAAATGCAGTTAATACCTTTTGAATTTATTATAGATTTTATTAAATATTCATCATTTAAAATAAATGACATTCATACTTATATTTCCGCTTTAAAAGAATCATATTTTTACGTTCCTTTATATAACATATTTTTAACTTTACCATTTGGAATGTATTTAAAATATTATTTTAAATGTAGTTTCAAAAAAACTGTATTTTTAACCTTTTGTTTAAGTTTATTTTTTGAATTAACTCAATTATCTGGTCTATATTTTATTTATCCGCGTGGATATAGACTATTTGATGTAGATGATTTATTTTTAAATACTATTGGTGGAACTCTTGGTTATTTAATTATGAAACCATTATCTAAACTTCTTCCTAAACGTGAAGACATAGATTATAAAGCCATTGAAAAAGGAAAAAATATCTCTGGTTTAAGAAAACTTACAACAATATGCTTAGATTTATTTTTATTATCATTAATTCAAATTGTGTTTTATATTTTTTTAAGAAATTATAAATATACCTTTATAATCACAAGTCCTTTATATTATTTAATTTTACCTCTATTTTTTAAAGGTCAAACTTTTGCAGAAAAATTTTTAAATATTCAAGTAGTAGATTATGAAAATAATTACAAAGTTATGAAAACTTTGCTAAGAAGGATTTTATTTTTTGCAATATACATTTTAATGCCTATTATACTTTTTAAAATATATGGATTTATTCATTTAAAAAACGAGTTTATTTTAGGAGTGCTTTTACTATTATGGGTATTTATTTTTGAATTTTCGTCATTTATAAAATTTTTATTCACTAAAAAAGAGTTACCTTATGAAACTCTTAGCAAGACAAAATTATTAAGTACAGTCAAGCATAACCCAACATCAAATAATAATTAAGAAAACACACGTTACCAAAAAAAGTCCATATTTATGGGCTTTTTTATTATTTAACACTTAAATAAGATAATAGAATTAAATTTAGTACTGTAAGAATTATAATTAACCATTTTTTATAATTTACTTTCTCTTTGAAAATTATTTTTGCAAGAAGTATAGCTATAATAATAGAACAAGAACTTAAACTTGATATAATTACTACATTACCAGTTTTTAAAGCTAGCCTTAATAAAATCATTGAAATAACCTCTAAAGATTCCATTATTAAAACTTCTTTTTTACTTTTAAATTTCTTTAAATCAAGTAAATATAATTTATTAATTAATAAAAGAATTAAAACTATTGAAAATATACTTGTTATACCAGAATAAAATGTTATTGACATAGTATCACTAATTTTATCTGTTACTACTTTATTTATAAATGTTGCACTTCCGTTTGAAAATAAATAACCAAAGGCATAAATTGTTCCAAGACTTTTTTCTCTTCCCTTTTTATCATATGTTAATAAAATGTTTAAAAGTAGAATTATAAATACTAATATAATTTGAGAAAATTTAAGTCTTTCACTAGGCAAAAATATGCTTGAAAGTATAAGAACCCAGATAATTTTGGAACGCATTATAACAGATACTTTTGACACATTACCATTTTTAAAAGCCATAACAGAAAAATAATAGCCTATCGAAGATAATAATGATACTGGCAAAACTAAAAAAAGATTCTTAAATGAAAATATAAAATCTTTATCTAAAAATATAAGACCTAAAATGGTCTCAAATATACCAAAAGTTAAACAACCAAATGCCCAAAATTTTAAATCATCTTTTTCTGAAGCACTCTTTTCAATAATGTCTAGAACACCACTTATAATAATTATTATAAAAACATATAAAAGCCACATAACCTACACCTTTATTAATATAACCCCAATTATAATAACAATACTAATAATTAGTTTAAAAATAAAATCTTTTTTATTTTTGTTTGAAAAATACTCATAAATTGTATTTGTTATCATTGATAAAGTAAGAAGTGGTGCTACTACAGAAACATTACCATATTCATATGCTTTTACCGAAGAAATTAACATCATACTCCATAAAAATGCAGATAAAATAAATTTTGGTTTATCATATAAACTAAATTCTTTAGAAAGCTTTTTAAAAGAATATTTACCAAATATAAAAATATATATTGAGGGAATAAAAACAGTCAAAACTGTATAAAAAGCAATATTAAAATTACTAGAAATATTAACATTTATAAGCATGGCAACCGCAAATAAAAAATTTGATATAAAACACATTATAAAGTATTTATTAAATGAAATTTTACCATTATTATAGGCAAGTAAGATGTTGGCAAAAATAATTATAATAGCGCCAAAAACTTTTTTAAATGCAAATGGTTCTTTTAAAAAGATAAATCCAAATATAACAAGAAAAACACTAGATAGTTGTTTTAACATAGAAAATGTTGAGGGATTAAGCCCATATCTTGCTTCGGTGTTAAGTCTATCTGTAACAGCATAAATAATAGTTACGATAAAATTGTTAAGTAAATACTTTTATTTGATGGAAGTTTAAATTCAAAAAATGGTATTAAAAGGCAAGCAAAAAACGCAGAAAAAAGTTCTAACAATATAGTTAAAGCTCCTGCATCTTTTGCATTACGATTCGCTTTTTTAAATTCTTGTGCAAAGAAAAGAGAAACTATTAAATATAAAATAACCCAAAAAATATAATTTTTTGTCATATCTGCTCCATTATTATTATAATTCATTTTTATTCATTTACTTATAATATTTTTGATTATTTACAGTAAAAAAAAGAACTAATTTAGTTCTCTTCCACCCCACTCAACTATTGTAAATCCGACCCTTTTTTGATTAATTAATTTTTGCTCTTTTACAGCGTTTTTTTATATAATATTTATAATTTGACAGCATACTCTAAATCTTTATCTTTTAAACATATATATCCACTTGGAGTTTTTGCCCAAATAGAATCATTATTAATAATCATATTTGCGGTAAAAATAGTTCCTTTTTTGTATAATGCTCTCGAATTATCATTTTTATAGACACTATTTTCTTTTCCATTTCTTGTTAAATCCTTAACTTTTTTTACTGCATAATTTACACCAGGTCCAGTTCTTACATACATATTATAAAGCGTTTTGTAGTTGCCCACTGAATAAGAATTTTCAGGTTCAGCTTTTACTTCACTAATTTTTTTGAATATATAATTTTTATTTTGCGGTTGATAATATGAATTTACAATTTTAGTGTCATCGCTTATCACCATATATTTCGTAGGATCTACAGAATTATTTAGTCCATTTCCTCCGAGTTCATAGTGCCATGATGCATCAATACTATTTTTAGTATCGTACACAGCTACTTCAAAATCCAAATGTGCTTTTACCCCTCCAGTAGTACCATCATTAAATAAAAAGTCATTTTCTTTAAATGTTTGTCCCACCTTATAATTTATTATTCCATTGGGATGAGTCATCATAACTACCGCATATCTTTTTTTGCCATCAGCACAAACTACTTTACCATTTGATACTAGCCATATTGTATAAGAGGCATTATTACGTACAAATATTTTAGCAACATATCCTGAAAATGGTGCATATATTTCCTTATAACCACTTCTTGCACTAACATCTAAAGCTTTTCTTCTTTTGTGAGAATAAGTGTTAACACCAAACCCTTGAGTTAAATAATAACTTTTTTTAGGAAATTTTAGATATTCCATTTTCATCATCCTCCTTATGGTTAAAATAATAAGTAAATACCATGCCTATTAACATAGTAATAGTTTCTATAGGGATTTCCTTTCGAATAGCAAGATAAGTAAAAACAAAGGTAGCCGCAAGAGAAATAACTGTCTTCACATTTGTAAGACAAAATAATAATCTTTTCATTTTCTTCCTTTCTAAAATAATATATGATTTTATAAAATATGCAAGTAATTAAAATATATCAAATAATGTAAAAATTTCATAAAACATTTCTATTTTATGAGAAAATAATATATAATATTATGTGAATATAGGAGTGAAAATGTTTTTATTTAAATTAGAAAGAAAATTAAAATCATATTCCAGATGGAATAAATGCTATACAAAAGAAGAAAGAAAAATGAAAGCAAAAGATGAAACAATTTATGATTGCTTCTATAACTATGCAAGTAAGCATCCAAAAGATATAGCACTTAATTATTATAACAGAAAGTTTACTTATGAAGACGTTTTAAAAAAAATAGATAAAACTGCCAATGCGCTAAATGCTTTAGGAGTTGAAAAATTAGATATAATAACTTTGTGTTTACCTAATATACCCGAAGCTGTAATACTTTTTTATGCTATTAATAAAATTGGAGCTGTAAGTAATATGGTGCATCCTTTATCAAGTGAAGAAGAAATTAAAAACATATTAATAAATAATGAAAGTAGAATTGTTATTGTAGTAGATGCAGCTTACGACAAAGTAAATAATATAACAGAAGGCACCAAAGTTGATAAATTAATTGGAGTGTCCCCTTCAAGGTCACTACCTTTAATGCTTAAAATTGGCTATAAAATTAAAATGTTTAAAAAATATACTAAACCATGCAAAGAAATATTTTTAAGTTATAATAAATTCTTGAGTTATAGCAAACCATTTGAATACAAAAAAAGATTTGAAGTTATCGATAAACCTGCAGTTATTTTACAAAGTGGAGGAACTACAGGAGTAAGTAAAGGAATAGTTTTATCAAATGGTAATTTTAATAGTTTAACAGTACAAGAAATTATAATGCTTAAAAAACTTGAAAGAGGCGATAAAATACTTGCAATCATGCCAGTTTTTCATGGTTTTGGCTTAGCTCTTAGTATAAATTCAATGTTATGTTTAGGACGTGAAGTAATTCTTATCCCAACTTTTAAAGCTACTGAATTTAATAAAATAATTGAAAAATATAAACCTCAAATGATAATTGGTGTACCAACACTTTATGAAGCTTTATTAAATTCTGAAGTTAAGGACTTATCATTTGTTAAATATGCCGTAGTTGGTGGAGATAGCTTATCTGCTAACTTAGAAATAAGAATTAATGAGTTTTTCAAAAAACACAATTCTAGAGTTGAAATTAGTCAAGGATATGGTATGACTGAATGTTTAGCTGGTGCAGTTGCTAACTTTGACTATCATTACAAGGTTGGTAGTATTGGTATACCAGGTCCAGGAAATGACATAAAGATTGTTAAGCCTTATACACAAACCGAACTACGTAACAATGAAGAGGGAGAAATATGTATATCTGCCCCTACTGTAATGCTTGGATATCTTAATAATGAAGAAGAAACAAATAAAACATTACAAATTCATAAAGATGGTTATACTTGGCTTCATACTGGAGATCTTGGCTATATAGACAACGACGGTTTAATATTTTATACTCAAAGATTAAAAAGAATGATAATATCATCAGGCTATAATGTTTATCCTAAACACGTAGAAGAAGTAATAGAATCACATGATGCAGTATTAACATGCTCTGTTGTAGGAATACCTCATCCATACAAAGTCGAAGTTCCTAAAGCGTGTATAGTACTTAAAAATGATGTTATAGATACTCCAATACTTCGAATAAACATAAAAAAATATGTTGAAAAAAGGCTTGCCAAATATGAATGGCCATATAAATATGATTTTAGAAAATCGCTTCCTAAAACAAAAATGGGAAAAATAGATTTTAAAAAACTTCAAGCTGAAGAAAATCAAAAGGCTTCACAATAATAAAATGTGAAGTTTTTTTTTGCAAATAAAAAAGTGCAATATACATGCACTTAAACTCTAGTAAGTCTAGATTTACCATCTTCATAAAGTGGTTTATGAATAGAATTTTTAATTTTACTATAAAAGTCTAATTCATTTTTCAATAGATAATCTGTATATAATACAAAATATTTATTTTTTAATTGATAAATAAACGCTATTCTACCTTTTCCTTCTTCGAATGTTGAAAGAGATTTTACTACCATAAAGTCATATCCATCAATAGCTTCTTTCTTATCACTAACAACTTTGAAACCATTTAAAGCCAAATCATTTTTTACAAGGTCTGTAAATTCTTCCATAGATTTATTTGATTCTTTTAAATATCCTTCAATATACTCTTTATTTTCTAAACTTCTTGCAGAAAATAAGTAAACACTATTTCTAAAATAACTATGAGATTGATAGTATTCTCTAAACATAGTTTTGGGAAACTTAATTGATATATTAAACTTAGTTAAATAAACATTATTTTCATCATTAGGAATACGACTTGTTTTAAATTTTACATCATTTTTTAATAATGTTTTATAAAATTTATGAAAGTTTTCTGAATTAAATGAAACATCAAATGTTTTATTTTTACCAACTTTTACAACAACTTTAGCATTTGGATAATACATTACTTGTTGAAATTTAGAGATTTTTGTATTAAGTTCTTTTCTAAATAATCTTAATACTTTAACGTCATCACCATTTACTGTTACACATTTATATTTGCATAAAGCATATATAACAAGTAAAATGCATTCAATAACAAGTAAAGAATAACTTATAATTAAATTTAGATTAATTGCAAAATAAATGCAAAATAAAGCTACAGTTATTGTTGCCATAAAAACTACTGTGCCAATCCATTTTTGATAGTAAACATTATAGTTTTCATTATCATTTTTTGCAAATACAAATTCAGGCTTTAAAAACAAAATAATTGTATTGATTACAACAAAAAATACAGCACAAACAATACATATAACACTTTTAACAAGTAAACTCATAATTCACCTACTTAAGAGTAATTATTGCACAAACATCACTTGTGTTACATACTTTTTTTGATTGATTTAGTTTTATTTCAGTTTCATTTCCATTATTACTACGAACAACAATTTTATTTCCCTCAGTAGCAATAATATCGGCATCAATTGCATCGATTTTATAACCAACGCTAATTTTATCAAGTTCTGTTGCTTCCTCATTTATTTCAATAATAAGTTTCGTATAACCTTCCTCTTTTTTTTGTGATTTTGTATAAAAAGAAATGCCTACTATAACAATTAATATTGCAACAACTATAGGAATAATTTTTTTAGTTTCCATCTACGTCTCACCCTTCTATTATAATTATAGGGTAAAAAGAAAAAATAGTAAAGTAAAAAACGAATCTTTTTTCTAAGATTCGTAATCATATATCCCATGTATTTTTTCTAAATCAGAATTTGAAAGACTGCTTACAACCCAACCATCCGAGGTATTAACTACATAAAAATCAATTGTATATTCAACCTGTTCATTAGTTTCTTTCATTTTATTTAGTTTATAAGTTATAAATTTATCAGCATCATATTTGCCATTTTTATCTTCAAACTCTTTTGGATTATTTGCAAGATAGGTTGTCGCTTCCTTTTGTGCTTTGTAAAGATCATAAACTTTTATTTTTACTCCTATAGTGGCTTCATCTCCATTATATTCTTCATTTTCTATTTCATATGTTAAATCTGTATATTGTTTTTTAAATATATCAGCATATTTTTTAGAGTTTTCTTCAGATAAATTTTCTTTATCTATAATATCTTGCATATCCGTTAAAACTTTAGGCTCTAAATTTTTATAACTATCTAAATATTTCTTTACAGAATCTGTAGCAGTTTTAGAGCATCCAGATACGCTAATTAGCACTATAAGAAGTAAAATAAAATTTATAATTTTTTTCATCTTTTCACCATTAATATTATTACCAAATTTTAAATAATTATACTACTTTGTAATTCGATGATATTAAATTATAGATTTTTATTTCATTATTCGTAATATCTTTACTAAGCATATTTTTCATATTATTTATTATATTGTCAATAGAATCATCCTCTTTATTAAGCCATTCATAGTATAAGTATTTTATTTTTTCTTTATCATTATTTTTGTATAAATTATCAATTTCTTTACATATAACATTTTTTATATGTTGTTCACATCTTAATACCGTAGGCATTTCATCTTTTGAAATAATTTGATATTTAAGGTTAACATTTTTTAAATATTTTGTTAATTCAAATATTTTTTCTTCATCATTTAATGATAAACTACTTTTAAATTTACTTATTCCCTTATCATCAAATAAAATAGCAACCAAATCAAACCCATCAGAAAAAATTATCGGTTCTTTTTTTAGAAACATTTTATCTAAAGATACTTTGCTATTTTTTAAATCATATAACACATCACTATTAACTTTATATGCATAAGCTTTTTTTACAAATTTTATCTTGTCATTTCTTAGCCATTCATAAAATGGATAATATTTTTCAAGAAAATTTAAATAAATATCATTTATAATCATAAAATTTTCCCCTTTCATAAACATATATTAATAAAATTATTCCAATGAAAAATATATTACATTCACATCGCATAATAATAAAATAAACAAATTTCCAAAAACTATACCCAATAACAAGCAAGTTTAAATTAATTATAATAAATAATAATCCTATCGAAATAAGCATTATTGAAAGAATATATAATAGTAAATATTTCATAATAAATTTTATTATTATTTATATAATTTAATGAGGGATAAAAATGGATTTAATAAAATATATCATAATTGCTATAATTCAAGGAATAACTGAACCACTACCAGTATCATCTTCGGGACATATGTATTTATTTAAAAAAATTTTTAATACAAATATGTTTAATGATTTAAATTTTGAAATTATTTGTAATTTTGGTTCTTTTTTAGCAATTTTATTTTTATTTAGGAAAGATGTTATTAAACTTTTAAAAGAGTTTTTTGTTCATATTTTTAACAAAAATAAACGTAAAGAAACTAAAAAAAGTTTTTTATATTGTTTATATATAATTATAAGTACAATTCCCGTTACCATAAGTGGAATTCTTTTAAAAAGTTTTATTGAAAAAAAACTTGCGGACGTAAAAATACTAGGTTTTGCATTTTTACTAACAGCACTTAGTCTTTATATAGTAAGAAATATTAAAGGAAATAAAAATGATAATGACATTACTTTAAAAGATGCTATTATTATCGGTTTATTTCAAATGTTTACAATTTTACCTGGAATTTCAAGAAGTGGTACAGTTCTTGTTGCTTGTCTAATAAGAAAACTAAAAATTGACACTGCTTTAAAATATACTTTTATGTTATATTTTCCTGTAAGTATCGGTGCTATGATACTTGGTATTAATGATTTAATTAGCATACCCAATTTTAACTTATTATTAACCCCATATTTGTTAGGAATGTGTGTATCTTTAATAATTACACTACTTTCATATAAATGGCTTAATAATCTAGTTAAAAATGGCAAATTAATATATTTTGCATATTATGTAATTTTTTTAGCAGCATTTATTTTTATTTATTTTAGATAAAAAAAATACGTATTAAAACGTATTATTTCTTTTTAGGTTTATCTTCGATTGAAGTTGCAAGTTTTCTTAATGCCTCAGCTGCAGAATTTCTAACTTCTTTAGCGGCTTTTTCAACTGTTGGAGTTGCTTTTTCAGCTGCAAGTTTAACTAATTCAGTTGCCTTGTCTTTTATTTCAGTTGCTTTTTTAATTGCAAGTTCTTTAGCAGTTTCCTTATCTAAAGCTCTTATTTCATTTTGAAGTTCTGTAATTTTTTCAGTAATATTTTCTTTTACTTCTTCAGCATCTAAATCTTTAACCTTGTTTAAAAGTTCATTGCATTTGTCCATTAAATCTTTTCTAGTTTCTTTACCAGATTTTGGAGCAAGTAACATACCAAGGCCAAGGCCAAGCCCAGCTCCTAATAAAAATTTTCCTTTTTTACTCATTTTCCTCTTCCTTTCTTTCTTTACCATTTAAAAATAGTTTACTAAATATGCCAGTGAAAAAATCTGTTACCCTATCGATAATTCTATTAAATTTAAATGATGTCATATTAATTACATCAAATATGGGATTTAAAGAATTAACTTTTTTGTCAACACTATCAATTATACTTTCTACTTTTGTAATAGTTCCAATTAATTTAATTCCTAAAACTATTCCAATTACAAGAAGTACAATCAATAATAAGTATATGACAATTGGTAAAAATTTAATCAAAAACTCCATTTTTTATTCTCCTTCCTTTGAATCATACATAGAATCAATTAAATCGAATAAATCACTTTCAAGTGTATCTTCAGATGATGATACTTTTGGAATTTCTTTAGTTGTTTCATCATTATCCTTTTTATGTTCTATTTTTTCTTCAACATCATTTAACTCATTTTCTAAATCATTATCAATATCTACCACTACATCGGAAGTATCTTCTAAAAGTTCATCGATAGTCTTTACCTTTTCAGCTTTTTCTGTTGGTTTAGAAATAGTAACTGTTTCACTTTGATCATAATAAGAACTAACAACTGGTTTTTCTTTGACTTCTCCAAAAGCTTTATCTCTTACTTTTTGCACATCAACTTTGTCGCGTTCAAGTTTTTCTATATCTTCCTTTTTATAATCTCTATCAAGAACACCATATACTGGAGATATTATTGGAGAAGGTTTAAACTTCTTCCTTTCTATAGTTTCTGCAGATTCTATTTTTTCATACCTGCCATAATCTGTCCTTTTTTCTACTTTCTTTTTTCTTTCATATTCTAAAACATTACTATATCTTGAAGCTGGTCTTTGAACAGGTTTTGGCTCAACGCTTTTTGGTGCCTGTGGCTTAACACTATCAAATTCTTCCTCGTCAAAATCAAGAAACGGATAAGAGTTACTAGTAAATACTGCTTTTTCACTAGTTACTGCTTTCTTTTCTTCTTTTACCGGCTCAACTACTTTTTGAACAGGTTTTGGTACAACAGGTTCCTCTTTCTTAGGCGTTTCATTACGCATTTCCGGAGTTATTTTAATTTGTTGTGTTTCTTCTTCTTCATCAAATAGAATGTCTTTAACTTTTTTAAATAAACCCATATTTATCACCTTTCTAATTAATCATGTCAGCATCTTTGTCTTTTTCACTTGTTTCATCACTATTATCATCATTGATAATATCTAGATAATTACTATCTTTACTTGTAGGATTAAAAATATTATAAGTCTCTTCTTTAAAACTATAAGATTTATTACTTACAAGTGATTCTACCGTCATATCATTATATTCTAGGTCTTTTAAGATAGTTACACAATTAAACAATGTTAGATTAATATCATCATAATCTACCATTACTTCTATTTTAGCATAATTATACATAATTTCAATCAAATATTGGTTATTTTCTTTCAAATTAATTTCAACATAACCAGTTTTACCATCATAATCAATTCTCTTTGAATAAAAACAGGTTTTACATATTTCGTAATCACTTTTAGTTTTTGAATGATAATTTATAATATCAACATATAAATAATAACTGTAATTTTCATCAACTAACACTGAATTATAGTTATCATAACTTGCTTGACTCATATAGTTAGGCAAATTAAATTTATATGCACTATTAATAGTATTTTGATAATTACTTTTTTGTGCAAGTTCATTTACTATATCATCATAAGAAAGTTTATTAACGTTACTGCATCCGGTAATAAGAAATATAGTAGCTAGTAAACTTATCATTATTTTCTTTTTCATAACTTCATCCTTACTTTTATATTATAACATTAATTTTTTTCTACTTCTAGATATTTTATTTTAACACCTAAATTCGAAAATTTCTCTTCATATTCAGTCATAGGACTATTTTCTATATTATCATTATGTAAATCTAAAGATTCTCTTATAATATGATAACCATAATCTAAAAGACTTTCTTTTGAAAAAGCATAAAAATCATTATTATCTGTTTTAAGCACTATATGGCATTTACCAGAAAATAGTTTATCATATAACTTCAAAAATTCTAAAGAAGTAAGTCTTCTTTTGATGTTCCTTTTTTTAGGCCAAGGATCAGAAAAATTCAAATAAATAGTGTTTATTTTGCCATATAAATATTCCGGAGCATTTTTTACATCAACATTTAATAATCTTATATTGTTAAGTTCTAGTTCATTAATTTTTTTAATTGCACTACATATAACAGACGAATATTTTTCAATTCCAATAAAGTTTTCATTTAGATTATTAAGAGCCATTTGACTTAAAAAGTTACCTTTTCCCATACCAATTTCTAAATTAATCAGTTTATCATTATTAAATAAACTCGCATCTAAAAAATAATTACAACTAGATAAAATATCATCCATATTCTTTGGATTTCTCATTCTCATAATAATACACTTCACTTTCTTTTGCATATAGTATTATTAGAAAGGAAGACTCTATGAAGAAAAATAGAAATTCATTTTTTAATGATAATCCTTATCAAAATCAAATGATAAATCCAAATATGCCTAATTATAATATGGGAATGCCGAATCAAATGATGATGCCAAATTTTCAAGATATTGAAGAAAGGCTAGCAAAAATTGAGCGCCAACTCATAAGATTAGACAAAAGAATTTCAACATTAGAATCAAATACTATAACTACCGATGATTTTGAAACATCGTCTAATAACATGTATATGCTTTAATTATAAATTATCATAGCGCTAAAACAATATATTTGCTCTTCACCACATACTGCAATAGCAACTTGAAACTTAATATCTATTATATCATAGTTTCCTTCAGATAAAAAAAGATTTATACTTCCCTCTAAATCTTTCTCATGACTTTCATCAAAAACTTTAACTTTCATAACATCACCATAAATATAATAAAGATAATTAATTAAAAATTTTGTCAAAAATAGTAATTAATTATCTTTTTTTTCCATATATTTAGGAACTTTCGAATCAAGTATAATAACTTTTTTTGTAACTGGATGAATAAACTCTAGTCTATTTGCATGCAAACACAAATTTCTCATGCCATCTTTTTTACCATATTTTCTATCTCCTAAAATGGGATGATTTATTGAACTTAAAGCAACCCTTATTTGGTTTTTTTTGCCAGTTAAAATATTTATATTCACTAAAGAAATATTATTATATTCATTTATTACTTCATACTCAGTTATAGCATAATCTTTAGTTTTTTCTTTACTATTATATACATATAAAGTTTTTGTTTCCTTTAAATAGTTTTTAATTGTTCCTTTTTTATTTTTTAAAATTCCATGGACTAAAGCTAAATAATTTCTTTTTACATTTGTCCAATTATTTTGCATGATTTTTTTAATTTTTTCACTTTTAGCAAAAATAACAATACCTGATGTGTCTTTATCAAGTCTATGAATTATAAAAACTTTGTTATTCTTTTTTCTTAAATATTCCCTAACTTCATGATACAAAGTTTTTTCTTTTTCCTTATCATTTGCAATTGTTAGTAAACCACTTTTTTTATTAACAGCCACTAAAAACTTGTCTTCATATAATATATCTAATTTTTCCTTTTTCATATCACCATATTATAACACATACGCCTATAAATTTAATAAAGACTTAGCATATTTATCATATTCGTTTAAATTTTCATTATTATTTTCTAAATATTTTTTATAGTTATCTAAAAAATCATTTGCACTCTCAAAATCATAATTAAATCCTTCATTTATTTCTATACATAGTAAGGCTTCTATATAACTTCTTAATCCTTTAGAGGCATTACTTTCAATCAAATCTTTAATAACATATTCAAAAGTTTCTTTAGGATTTGCAAGTAATTTTTCGTATTCTTCTTTACTTGCGTTAACATAATCATATGGGTTTGACGATGTCTGTGGACCATTATTTACAATATAATCAAGCATACTTGACACATCAAAACTTACATTTTTTGCCTTTTCAAATTTTACATACTTTGAATTTAAAACCGCTTTTTTAAACCATTTTTGTTCTTCTTTAGTGTTATTTAAAAGGCCTACAACAATAATGTTTTCGTCTTCATTAACATAATTATATACATAAGGATTTCCTATATATTGAGGATTCCATGTAAAGTATTCATTAATTGAGTTGTTTAAACTATTTATGTTTTTTGAACTTTTTTGAATGCAACCAGTGCCTCCAAAAATAATAAATAAACTTATTAATATAATTAAAATTTTTCTTTTCATTTGACCTCTATAATAATACTAGCATAATAATTTCATCAAAAAAAGGGCCAATTAGCCCTTAATTACAATGTTTACAATTTTATTTTGTATAACAATAATTTTTATTATTTCTTTGTTTTCTATAAATTTTTTAACATTTTCAATTTCTAGTGACTTTGCCTTAGCTTCTTCTTGAGATATATTTACAGGCACGATGATTTTTCCTCTTATTTTGCCATTTACCTGAACAACTAAAG
This sequence comes from uncultured Bacilli bacterium, assembly GCA_934101645.1. GTDB lineage: Bacteria > Bacillota_I > Bacilli_A > RF39 > UBA660 > UBA6448. The sequence goes on from CAKORX010000001.1 coordinate 191,084, forward strand.
TAACCTCATTATCTTTAATCTTGGATTCATCACAAACTGGCCATTTTTGATTTACTAAAGGAGTATTACCTAAACTTTCATTTAACTCTTCAGTTATATGTGGCGCTATTGGATTTAATAATGTTAATAGTAATGTATAATCATCTTTAGTTATTTCTTTGTTATCATAATAAGCATTTGTCAAAATCATAAGTTGTGATACTGCTGTATTATAATTCATATTATCTAAATCGTAAGTAACCTTTTTTATTGATTGATTAATAACTTTTTCAAGGCTGTTTGTATAGCCATTTTTATCATTTACTAAATCTTTTAATCTTATAACTTTATCAATAAATCTTTTACATCCCCTTAATGAATCTGTACTCCATGGAGCATCTTGTTCATAGTCTCCCATAAACATTTCATATAGTCTTAAAGTATCAGCACCATATTCATTTACTATAGAATCAGGATTTATTACATTGCCTTTACTTTTACTCATTTTTTCATTGTTAGAACCAAGTACCATACCATGACTTACTCTTTTATAAATCATTTCTTTATTAGGTACAAGTCCTATATTATATAAAAATTGTACCCAGAATCTTGCGTATAGCAAATGTCTTGCAGTATGCTCCATTCCACCATTATACCAATCAACTTTTTGCCAATACTTCATAGCGTCCATTGAAGCAAATTCTTTGTCATTATGTGGGTCCATAAATCTTAAGAAATACCAACTAGAGCCGGCCCAATTTGGCATTGTATCAGTTTCTCTTTTAGCATCTGCGCCACAATTTGGACATTTACAATTTACCCAATCAGTAATTTTTGCAAGTGGACTTTCACCATCATCAGTAGGCTCATATTCTGCAACGTCTGGAAGTAAAAGCGGAAGTTCATTATAAGGGACTTTAACATAACCACATTTTGGGCAATTAATCATAGGAATTGGTTCTCCCCAAAATCTTTGTCTTGAGAAAATCCAATCACGCATTTTATAATTATTTACTACTTTAGCTTTGCCCATGTCTTCAAGCATTTGTGTAATAGCAATTTTTGCTTCCTTAACAGTTAATCCAGTAAATTTATCAGAATTTATTAACTTAGAATTATTTACTAAATATTCATCTTTTTCATATGCTGACAAGCTAGTATCTTTACCATCAATAACTTGTATCATTTCAATATTATGTGCTTTGGCATATTCAAAGTCTCTTTGATCATGGCTAGGAACTGCCATTACTGCTCCTGTTCCATAAGAACCTAATACAAAATCTCCAATAAATACAGGAACTTTTTTACTATTAACAGGATTTATTGCTTCGATACCTTTTAAAATACAGCCAGTTTTTCCTTTATTTAATTCAGTTCTATCCATATCAGATTTTTTAGCTGTTTCAGCAATATAATTAAGTACTTCTTCTTTATTTTCTACTCTAGGAAGTAATTCTTTAATTAGTTTGCCATCTGGGGCAATTACAAAAAAAGTTACGCCATAAATAGTTTCAATACATGTAGTGAAAATAGAAAAATTTCCACCACCAACAATATCAATATTTACTTCAACGCCAGTACTTTTACCAATCCAGTTTATTTGTCCTAGTTTAACTCTATCTGCAAAAGCTGTATCGTCTAATCCTTTTAATAAGTCTTCTGCATATTTACTCATTCTAAGCATCCATTGACTTTTTTCTTTTTGAACTACATGGCTTCCGCATCTTTCACAAACTCCACCGGCTGCATCTTCATTAGAAAGAACAGTTTTACAATTTGGACACCAATTAACTGGCACAGTGGCTTTATATGCCATATCATGTTCATAAAATTTTAAGAATTGCCATTGTGTCCATTTATAATACTCTGGATCTGTTGTTGAAAATTCTCTTGACCAATCAAAAGAAAATCCTAGTCTTTGCATTTGGCCTTTAAAGTTATGAATATTTTCTTTAACTGCATCTTTTGGATGAATATGGTTTTTTATAGCATATTGTTCTGCGGGTGCACCAAAAGCGTCCCATCCCATAGGATACAAAACATTATAGCCCTGCATTCTTTTCATTCTTGCTTTAGCATCTTGCGCTGTATAACTTCTTACATGGCCAACATGTAACCCAGCACCTGATGGATATGGAAATTCAACTAAGATATAATATGGAGTTTTTTCACTACCATTTATAGCTTTAAAACATTCATTCTTTTCCCAATAATTTTGCCATTTTTTTTCTATTTCTGAAAATTCACTCATTTTAAGCCTTCTTTCTTACTAATATATCTTCCTAATAATTCATAAATTGAATATATTAACGCAAATAATAATATAAATCCAATTAATAGTTGAATTGCAAATGGAAGTGGAATCAGTTCAATTATAATCACTACCAATGACATTATAAATGAATCCACTAAAGAATAAATTAATACCATTTTTTTTGTTAATAAAACATTTTTATCTATTTTAAATTTGTTAGATAAATATTTAACAGGAAATAAAAATTTTTCTTTATTTTTTCTAGTTCTTTTTTTATTTAAAACCTGAATCATTTTAAATGTATAATAAAAATATAACAATATAAATAGCACTATAAATAATATAATTCCAAAAATTAAAACTTTATTCATTTGTCCTCCAATAAAAAAGGTGTATACCCAAAGGGTGCATAATTGCACGGTACCACCTTTATATTTAACTTTATAATTGATACGGAAATTACCCCACTTGCATCCAAAAGTAAGTTCATAAATTCTTTTTGTTAATTTACACCAACCATTAACTCTCTTTAAAAAAATCATTTACTACTACTCTTTTTTCTCTTGCTAATCAGATTATACAATATTATTTATTAAATATCAATTAAATAATCATATAATTTCATAAACATTCGTATAAATCTTGGTTCTAATCCTTTATTACGAAGTTTTTTTATTGCAATTCTTTTTTTCTTTATATCCATGTTACTAAATACAATTTTATATAAATCTTCTTTTAATCTCGTTTTAATTTTTAAATCTGTAATAATAGAATTTATATCTTCATTAATAATTCTTGCAGCATCAATTTCAATATCTTTTCCACTACAATTAATTGTTAATTGTTTAGTAGTATCAACTCCATTTACGCTAACAATAAAATCTTGATCTTTTACTTCAGTTTTAATGCTACTTTCATCATACTTTTCACCATTAATAAACACCTCAACTTTAGAAGCCTCTTTAGTATTTCTAAAGATAATATTATAGTCTCTATTTGATGGAATAATTGCAGTTTTTCCCTCTAAAGGACGGATTACTACTGAATAATTATTTTGCATATAATTATAATCGATTGCAGTAATAACATAGTATCCCTGCTCATAAAGTCTTGTTATTCCGTCATCTTCGTACATATTATATGTATTACTATGTCCTGGAAATATATGAATGTCAAGTTTTTCTGGATTACCTGTAAAATTATAGTTCGTAGTTATATTTGAAAGTGGAATAATTGCACCAGCTTTAACAAAAACTGGATAATCTTCATCTTTATGAAAAGTTACATACCTTTTGTTACCTACAAATTTTTTACCAGACCTAAAATCATACCAAATTCCTTTAGGTAAAAATGTTCTTTGAATAGCCCTATTCATAACTAAATCTTTTGGAGAAGTGATTGGACAAACAAATAGTTCACTACCAAAATAATATTCATTTTTATATTCAGGTTCATCATAAAGTTCTGGATAATTATAATAAAGAGGTTGAATAAGAGGCATTCCCTTATTTGCATAAAGATAATTTTCAGTGTATAAATATGGAATTAATTTATGTCTTAACTGCGTATAATATTTAACTATATTATAGGTTTTAAAATCCCATAACCATGGTTCACGTTTATAATATATACCTCTTTTAGCACTAAATCTAAATATTGGGCTAAATGTACCTAACTGAACGTATCTCATGTAAAGTTCAGCATCTTCGACACCATCTTTGAATCCACCAATATCATGACTCCACCAAGAAAGTCCCATATTACTTGAACTCGCATTAAAAAATGGTAAAAATTTAAGTGTTGTCCAACTTACAATTGTTTGTCCAGAATAAAGTACACCATTTCTATGAGCTGCCACGCCTGTATTTCTTGCAAGGAGCATTGGCCTTTTATACTCATTTTGTTTAAAATCACGTATATGATAATAAGCTAGTGCTCTTAAAGATTTTACATCTTTTTTGTAATCAATCCAATAAAAATCAATATCTAGTTTTGTTAAAGGATTAATTAATTTTTCAAAATATAGAATAATAAACATTTTATCAAACGCAAGAAATGGAATTGTTTCTTTATTTTTATAATTAAGTTCATCTGCAAACTCATCGTATGCAGGTTCTACACTTTTTATACCTTCAACAGGGTCAAGTTCTAATCCAAGTCTTACACCTCTATCATGTAAATATGTTGTAAGTTTATTTGGTGATGGAAAAAGCTCTTTATTAAATGTAAAACCAGTTTTATCAAGTAGCATATTATCTTTATTTTTTATATGCCAAAATTCATTTAATAATAGTACAGATAAAGGTATTTCATTATTTGCAAATGAAGATAGTAATAATTTAATATTATCCATTGAATAAATAATATCTCTATTCCACCATATACCTAAAGCATATCTTGGAAGTAAAGTTGGATAACCAGTTAACATAAAATAATCTTTTAAACATAAACCGAAATCTCTTTTGTACATAAATAAATATAAATCAATGTTATTTTCTGTACTTTTACTAAGAATACCAAGTTCATTTGTAACAAGCGGGTTTGAATCATCTACTACGACAAAGCCATCGGTAGAATATAGCCCTTTATCTAATTTAAATAATCCACCTTTATAATCATCTAAACTAAATGCTGAACCCAAAAAATTTCTTGCTTCTGGATGACCATAATACCATACTTTATCAGTATTTAATAATTTAACTTTTAAATTTGTGTCCGGAGCAAATGATGGTCCTTTAAAAGGTTTTTCCTTCATATATTGTAAAGAAAAATATTTTGTAGTAATAACCATATACTTTTCATCTTCTTCGAAAGTATAACTAGGTACACTAAAATTTCTATTTTGAACTAAATCAGTTAATTTATCATTAAAGTTTCCTGTTACTGAATATTCTAATCTTATAAGCCTATCTGTAAGTACAGTTATACGATAAAAATCTCCTTTGTGTACCGCTTGAGTTTGAGATAAACCCTCTTTCTCGTTTACTTCAAAATGTTTTCCAAAACTTGCCATAGACAACCCTTCCTATCATATAAATGATATCATATCTTTTAGTTTCATTCAATTATTAATTCTTCCATATCTTCTTTAATTAACAAGTTATTGTTATTAATATTTTTAAGTTTGATTTTTGAATTTTTTCCCATATGAGATGGAACAATTTTAAGATTAGGAAATTTATCTAAAAGTATTTTTATATTATCCACACCCATGTGAGCTTCATTACCGGTAGTATTTGTACAATCGCAAATTAAATAGTCTGCATTTTCTACATTATTAAGTAAACCTTCACATAAACTACTATCCCCTGAAAAAACAACTACGTTATTTCCAGTTTGAACTTTATATCCATAACATGGATACATATGTCCATGACTTACCTTAAATCTACTTATTAAAATATTATCAATTTTATAACTTTTTTTATTATTTAAAAAGCTAATTAACTTGCTCATTCTAATTTTATATGACATGCCAGGAAATGCAAGTTTCAAAAGTTTTAATACTTTTCTTTTATCTTTTAAATCAAAAACCACATTAAGTTTTTTTCTTCGCTGAAAACAATCTAAAAATATAAATGGCAAATCAAAGTAATGATCTCCATGAGTATGAGTTAAAAATATATACTCTAAATCTAAGTTTAAATCTTTTCTTTTTAAAACTTTTGTAGTTCCATTAGGAAAATCAATCATAATTTTATTATTAATTAAATAACTAGCACTATTATCATTTGATATCATTGAGCCAGTACCAATAAATTTTATTACCATAATACCTACTTTCAAATTAATAGTATAATTTTTAAAAGAATAAGTCAACTTTATATATTAATAAGGAAAAATTTGGTATAATATTTATGAGGTTTGATATGAAAATAGTAGATAATATTACAGAAAAAGAGTATAAAAATTTTTTTAATAAATCAGAATATAACCATTTTTTACAAAGTTATGAATGGGGTGAATCATCAAAAGGTAAAGGATTAAAACCAATTTACTTAGGTTTGAAAGATGATAATAATAAACTTTTAGCAGTATGCTTAGCATTTGAAAAGGATATGCCCCTTAATTTAAAATACTACTATGCTCCAAGAGGGCCAGTAATTGATTATGAAAATAAAAGTCTTTTAAAAGATTTTACAATTGCTTTAAAAAAGTATTTAAAGAAAAATAATGGCATTTATTTCAAAATTGATCCAGGAATTGTTTTACATGTACTTGATGAAAAAGCAAATCCTATCGATGGAGAAATTAATAATGAAGATTTACACGATTATTTGATATCACTTGGCTATAAATTTAAAGGTTATACAAAACTTTACGAAGCTAATCAACCAAGATTTACATTTAGAATTAATACTAAACGTCCTTTAGAAGAAATAGAAAATTCAATGAATAAAACATATTTAAAAACTATAAAAAGAAGTTATAATTATGATTTAGAAATAACAAATTATTATGATGCAGATACTTTTTATAAATTAATGAAAGATATTGCAAATAAAGATAATTTTAATGGATATCCAAAAAAGTTTTATGAAAATTTTGATAAAGAATTTTCTAAAGATAACAATGTAAGATATATAACAATAAAAATTTATCCAGATAAGCTTTTAGAAAAAACTCAAAAAGAATTAAAAGAAACTGAAGATAAACTTAATAATGGTCAAATACCTGATAAGAAAAAAGTTGATACTGAAAATATAATAAAAAGATTAAAGAAAGATATTGAAGTTTTCGAAGAATATAAAGGCCATAAAGATGGTATTATTTCTCTTATTCTTATATGCCCTATTATAAATAAAAAAATGTGGACTTTATATATTGGAAATAATAGTCTTGCAACATATACTTTTGCAGTTAATAGATCATATTATGAAGCAATTAAAATTGCTCAGGAAGAAAATTGTGAATTTTTAGATTTATTTGGCACATGTGGAGATCCTAGTACAACAAAGAAAAATTATGCAGGCATTCATGAATATAAAAGAAAAATGGGTGGAACTTACACTGAATTTATCGGGGAATACGATTTAATTAACAAACCATTAATTAATAAAATGCTTCCTCCACTTTTAAAGATATATAGAAAATTAAGAAAATAAAAAAACTTGTTAAAAAAATGTTAACAAGTTTTTTTCATGCTTTATATTAGTAATTAGTTATAATTACTTCTTCAACTTTACCTCTTTTTTTACCATTTGCGTTTATGTTTCTTTTGGCTTCAATTACATGGAAATTAAAATTTTTATATAATTCTTTGACTAATATAGTATTATTATTTGAAAGCATTACATAACATCCTTTTTCTGAAAGTTCTTTATAAACTCGAGCAAGTCTTCGCTGTTCATCTTTTCCAAATCCATCTTCTGTATAACTAGTAAATATTGTTTTATCTGAATCATATGGTGGATCAAAATAAATAAAATCTCCTTTTTTAGCATCTTTTACTGCATCTTCGAAATCAGTACTTAATATCGTTACATCATTCATCGTTAAATAGTTGCTAACTGTTATTAAGTTTCCTCCATCATAAGTATTAACTTTTATTTTTTTACCAAAAGGAACATTAAATTCATTCTTACTATTTACTCTATATAATCCATTAAAACAAGATTTATTTAAATAAATTGTTCTTGCAGCTCTTGTATAATCAGATAATCTATTAAATGATAATTTATGTCTATCTTTATTTCTTATTTCATAATAAAATTCTTCATTATGATTCATTTCATAATTATTTAAAACATTACACATTTTCTTAAATTTATCTTCATTGCACAAAACATTATATACATTTATTAATTCTTTGTTTGAATCATTGATTACTGCTTTTTTAGGCGATAATTCAAATAATAAAGCTCCACCACCAACAAATGGTTCATAATAAGTATTAAATTCATTAGGGGCATATTTTAATAGTTTATCAATAATCTGTCTTTTCCCGCCAGCCCATTTTACAAATGGCTTTCCTTTTATCATATTATCTACCTCCGAGTTGCATACACACATTATATCATTAAACTAAAATTTTTCCTATTACTTATAATTTAAATCATAAAAAAAGATGTAGTAAAATACACCTTATAACCATACTCCATAAGTAATTGCTATCATAGCAAGGAATAATCCAGCTGTCCATAAAAGTTTAACTATGTCAGTTTCTTCCCATTTTAGTTCCTCAAAATGATGATGAAGTGGAGCTTTTAAAAATATTTTTTTGCCAAACTTTCTTATAGCAATAATTTGAATTAATGATGATGCAGCTTCAATAATAAATACACCGCCAATTAAAAATAACGAAAGCTCATGTCTTGTAAGAATTGCTATTGTAGCAAGTGCGCCACCCAAAGCAAGAGAACCCAAATCCCCCATAAATACCTTAGCTGGATGAGAATTAAACATTAAAAATCCTATTAAAGCTCCTACTAAAATAAATGAGAAGATTGCTATTTCTTGATATCCTTCAAGCCAGCCACAATTCCAAGCGATAATACCATAAGCTAAAAATGCTATAGCGCTAAGTCCTCCAGCAAGGCCGTCAAGACCATCAGTAATATTTACTGCATTAGTCATGCCCACAAGCAGTAAAAATATAAATAGACCGAATGTCCAACCTAAAGGAATATTTAAATGAAATAAAGAAAATCTAAGTGTTGTAGAGCCTCCGCCTTTCATAAATAAATAAAAAAACACTAAAGCAATAAACATTTGACATAAAAACTTTGTTACAATAGAAAGTCCATCATTATTATGCATTCTAACTTTTAAATAATCATCTATAAAACCTAGTAATGCATATGATAAAAATACAAATAATAATATTGTAAGATTATAACTCGACGAAATACTTTTTGTAATATATAAATATATAAGGCCTAAAATAACAGGGATTATAAAGATAATCCCTCCCATCGTGGGAGTTCCTTGTTTTAATAAATGTCTTTCTGAAATCTTATCGCATACATTTTGCCCTATATGTAATTTTTTCAAACATGGAATAATAATTAAACCGCAAACAATAGCACTAACAAAACCAAGCATTAATGCCATCGCGGCTTTTGCAAGTATTAACATATACTCTTTGCACCTCTAAACATATTATACCCTACTTTTAAACTAAATAAAGAATTATTTTCTTTTATTTTACACATTGTTTTCACATTTTAGGAATATTTTTTATTAAGGGTGATTTAATGAGTTATGTAACTAATATAAATGAAGTTAAGAAAAATGATACTTATGTAATGATTAATAATGATTATGAAAATATAGAAAAATTATTAAAAAAAGGTGTAAATAGAATTATTTGTGATAAAAAGTTTAAAGACAAAAAAGTTAAAAAAGTAAAAAATCCAAAAATATATTTGGATAAAATTCTTCAAAAAGAAAATAAAATTTTAAATAAATATACCAATATTGTTTTAATAATGGGTTATAAATATAAGTATGAAGTAGCATTTAATACATATAAATACTTTATAAATCAAAAAGAAAAGGTTATTTTACTTAAAAATAATGGTTATTATATTAATAAAAAATATCATAAAGTTAATGGTGCTATTAATAAATTAGTAATTAATAAACTTTTAAATATTGCTAAAGAAAAAAATATTAAACAGTTTATAATTGCAATTAATAATGTAAGTCTAAAAAGCGGTATTCTAAAATCACTAGATATCAGGACTACCACTATAACATCATTTATTGGAAATGACTATAAATATTTAAAAAAGATTTTAGGAAAAACAAATGATGCTGTAGTTATAAATAATGATGAAAGTTTTAGTAAAATTATAAGAAGAAAACACAAAAATGTAATTACTGTTGGAAAAAAAGGCAACTATAAAATAGACTTCTTCTATAAGCAATTTGAATATGAATATACTCTGTATAATTTAAATGTTAATGATTTTAATCAAATATATAGTTTAGTTTTAACTTATGCAGTACTAAATACTCTTGGATATAATTTAGAAAGTACAAAAAAAGTACTAACTATTTGTTAGTACGATAAATTTCATCCTTTATTTCTTTTGCAAGAAGATTATTTTTTTCTGTTAAATCATCAGTTAATCCAACAGTAAATGGTTTTAAAAAAGTTATAGTTAAATTATTTTTCTTAAATAAATATTTGCCAGTTATTGCATAAGGAACCACTATTGCACCAGTCTTTTGGGCCATTGATACAACACCATATTTTAAGTTTAAAAGTAGACTATCATAGTATTCCTTTTCTGTAATAATGTTTTTAGTTACCAAAGTTTTTAAATATCCATCAACATCATATATATTATTTTTTATGTCTTCGTTAGTAATCTTATTTTCTTTTACAAGATTTAATAATAAATCAGTCTGGGAAAATCTAGTCATTTGTTTTTTCATTGCTTTTTTAAATTTTCTATAGGATACATTAGTATCTTTTACAAGTTCATAAATTTCTTTTAATTTTTCTTTTTTACATGCAAGTGAATTTCTTGTTCCTTCAGGATAAATTCCTAATCCGTATCCATCATTTAATACCTCAAGTGCTGCACTTTTGGCATTATCATCATGAATTTCTCTATTTACAGGAATACATCCACTAGCTTTAAAGAAAAAAGCAAATGGACTATCAAAATATTCTTTTTTTGCCATATAATGAAGCATTCTTCCCGTAGATAAAATAGGTAAACATTGGTCAAATAAATGAATATGATTACCACATAATATAACAGGTCCATCTTTAGGTATTAAATGTTTATTTACAAATTTTGGCCTATAATATAATAAAAATATACCTCCGAGTAAATATTTATTTACATTATACATTATTTTGTGTCTTTCTTTCATAACTTTTTCCCTCCTTTATTAAGTCTTTCACAAATATTTCAAGTTTTTCAGTTTCTTTTTTAAAATCATCAGTTTCTACATAAAAAGGCTTTCCTATAACTATTTTTGTTTTATAGTTAAAAGGTTTAGGTTTATTAACAATTGCAAAAGGTACTATAGGAACGTTCGCCTTATATGCAATTGAAGCAGCGCCATATTTAAATGGCATAATGTCTTCTTTAGTTTTATTAATTGTTCCCTCTGGAAAAATACAAACTATGTTGCCTTTTTTCAAATTTTCTACAGCTTCATTTTTAGCTTCAGGATTTTTATTCTTTCTATCAACAGGAATCACACCACACATTCTAAAAAATGAATTTCCTATCTTGCTTTTAAATAGTTCAATTTTTGCTAAATAATGTACACACCTAAAAGTTGTATATCCTACTTCAAAACCATCAAAATAACTAACGTGAGTTCCTACATATATAAATCCACCTTTAGGAATCCTTTCTTTATGAATAACACGTGGTTTCATTAATAAAAACATTAGAATTCTAAGTATAGGACTTACTATATGATAACCGACGTTACTTACGTTTATCTTGCTCTTCTTTTTCAAGTTCTTTAAACGCTACCTTTCCTACTAAAGTTTTAGGTAATTTGTCCCTAAATTCATACTCATATGGTAAAGCATACTTTGCAACATTTTTAGCAAGTAATGCTTTTATTTCTTTTTCAATCTTAGCTTTATTATCATATCCATCTCTTAAAACAATGAATGCTTTTGCAACTTGACCTTTGTAAGAATGTGGAATACCAATTACAGTAGACGTTAATACTGCATCATGAGAATTTATTATAGACTCTAAGTATGTTGGGTAAATATTATAACCACTTGATACTATAATTCTTTTTATACGTTGAGAAAAATAGATAAGTCCATCCTTTCCTAAATATCCAACATCTCCGGTATGAAGCCATAATCTTCCATCTTCATGATAACGAAGAGTTTGCATTGTTTCTGCATCATCATTAATATATCCCATCATTACAAGTGGACCTGAAATACATATTTCACCATCTTCACCTACTGGAGCAGTTTCATGTGTTCCTGGAATTATTATTTTAAAATACATATCAGGAAGTGGCATACCAATTATTCCGTCATTAAACACATTTTCTGGTGATAAACAACAAGCACCAGTTCCTTCAGTTAAACCATAACCTACTCTAATTTTTGCTTTAGATCCATGTTCCTCTAAAAAAGTATTTACTTTATCTCTAAGTGTCGAATTTAATGCATCTCCTCCACATATAACAGAAGTTATACATTTAAGTTCATTAGGTCCAATATTGCTTTCTAAAAGTGCTTCATAAAGTGTTGGTACTCCAGCAATAAAGTTTGGTTGATTTTTACGAATTATATCTCCAAATTTTTTAAAATTAAATGATGGTATTAGTATTACTCCCATACCTTTAGAAAGCGGTGTGTGAATACATACTCCCAAACCAAAGCCATGAAATATTGGTAATATTGAAAGTACTGTTGCACCTGGCACAGCTTGTTCAATTACAGCAGTACAATCAATTGCTAACGCATTAAAATTCAAATTAGAAAGTAAAATTCCTTTTGGACTGCCAGTAGTTCCACCACTATAAAGTATTACTGCTGGATCATAGGCTTTTCTATGTTCGTGATATTCACCTTGGTAATTACTAGAACCATTTATAAACTCTTCCCACATAACTATACTTGGATCATCTTTAGGAATTTTAATCTTTCTTCCAGTTAAAAGCCAATATACACTTGCAAGTGGAAGGCTCATATCTTCCGAAGCTTTAGCAATAATTATTTTTTTTAGATTAGTTTTATCTTTTAATTTTAATATTTTTTCAAATACGGCATCAATCACTAAAATGTACTTACTATCAACAGAGTTTATATAAAATTCTAATTCTTTTTCACTTGATAAAGGATGCACCATATTACAAATTGCACCAACCATATTAACTGCATATACCATAGTTATTCCCTCAGGAGTATTTGGCATACAAATAGTTACTTTATCGCCTTCTTTTACACCATAATTTTTTAACGCTTTAGCACATCTTTTAATTCTAATTACAAAATCTTTAAAACTTACTTTGCTTCCATAATATGAATACGCCATATTATTAGGATATTTTTCAGCAGCTTCTAAAATTAAGTCTACCATTGAATACTGAGGATACTCCATATTTGCAGGAACATCACCATAATATTTTAACCATGGTCTTAACTGCTTATCTAATTTCAACATCTTCGATTTTCTCATCAATTCTATCCTCCAATAATTTTGGGTTATCAAGTAAATTTTGTAATACTTTTATTGATTTAACAAAATAGTAGCCATCCGCAATTCTTTCATCAATATTTACACCAAATTCACAAATTTTTTTTATTTCTTGTTTTCCATCAATTATAACCATTTCGTCCTTAATTTCACCCATAGTGGCAAGTGATGAACAAGTACCAAAATCATTTATATTATGATAAATTGCTCCACACTTAATAGATCCCAAATTAGATACTATCATACTACTATAATAAATATTATCTTGAATTAAACTAGATGGTAAAATACCTTTTTTATCACACCATTTAAAAGCACCTATTAAAGGAACTCTTAAAATGTTAGGAAGTTTCCCAAGTGTATCAATTGCTTTATTTGCTCCCGCTTTATTTGTTTTACCATTTCTTAAAATGCTTACTTTTTCACGTACTTTATTTGAAATAGAAATAATGTTATCGTTCGGACTAATTGGTATCAAAATCATTAACTCTTCACTTTTATCATCAAAAGTAACTTTAGCAACAAAAGAAATAATAATATCATTATGTTTATATATATGCCTATTTGCCACAAAATAATTCAATTTTTCACGATGATACAAAAGTTTTCCTAATGCCGTAACAAAAGCATGAAAATATGATATTTCTATACCATCTTTTTTTCTTTTTTCAACATACTCTACTAATTTAGTAACATCAATTTTTTGATTAATATAAACATCACTATCACACCTTCTTGGTTTTAAATCTATACTAATTTGAGAAAGCCCGTTAACATTTCTTAATCTTTTAGCATCTTTTCTATCTATAAACAATTTATTACTCATTTCTTCAACTACTTTCCTATAACAAATATATTAACACAAATCAATTTTTTTAACAATATTTACTTGAAATAGAAAAAAAATATGATATAATAGTTCATGTAGTGCAGATTTAGTTTAATGGTAGAACCTTAGCCTTCCAAGCTAATGATGGGAGTTCGATTCTCCTAATCTGCTCCATTTGAAATCAACTTACGGACTTAATTATTCGTAAGTTTTTATTTTATATAAAACTTTAAAGTTCTCTTTCTAGAAAGGAGGACTTTTTCCATGCTTGAATTTAGAGTAATTGAAAATCTAAAGTCTAATAAAGATTTAACCAACATATTAAAGGAATTTAAATATAAGGTTAAATTAGGACAAATAAAAACTATCTTGCACACCAACTTACAAGTAATAATACCTACTGAATACCAGATTACATATCCTACTACTCTTACAATAGTTGAATACAAAGTTAATGAATAATTACAAGAATATGGCTGAAGAAATTGTCTTAAATGAATATGTTTTTGTGTAAATAATCTTTAAAAAAGAGGAAAAAATTATCAAAATAATTTAATCCTCTTTTTATATTTTTTAGAGTATGGGAGTAAAAGTAGTGTCTAGCCAGCACTGAATTTATACTCCCGCATAAATTCTACTATGGGAATTCCCATACCCTTTACTTTTTTCTAACACAAACTCTATATAATCTTTTTTCTAATTTATATCTTCTCATTATTTCTTCATTTAAATATTCGATATCAAAATCTTCAAAGAAAAACTTAATGTCTTTTTCATCAAAAAATCTTTTTAATCTTTTATCCGATGTTTCATATAAATGATGTTCTATTTCATTACCTTGACCAGCACCGTGATTTACATCATTTACTGAATTAACTTGAAAAATTAAGCGTCATCCAACAGTAAGAATGCGTCTTATTTCATTTAATAATTCAAATGTATCTTTTTCTTTAAAATAATGCAAACATAAATCAGCAATTATTAGTTCAAACGAATTATTATCAAATGGCATTCCATCAAGCATATTAAAACACTTAGTATCATACACTTCTGGGAAGTTTTTTTTAATATTATTAATTGCATTGCTAGATTGATCACAAGATATAACTTGTTTATTTTTGTTAATTAAATACAAAGTATCATTACCACTTTCGCAACCTAAATCCAAAATAGGAGTTGAGCAACTATCTATTATAGTTTCAAACTTATCCAACCAGTCGTCTAATTTTATTTCATTTCGTTCATATTTACTATGTATATTATCCCAATATTCTAAGGAATTTTCTTTTTCATTAAATCCCATTTTGTACCTCAATAATAATTATTTCTTATTAAATCCTTCTTTAATTTTTTTACTCATTTCTTCTTTAAATTCAGGTGAGTTAAATATTCCTGCAAATAAATCCTTAGTTGCATCTCCCATCATTGAATACATTGCAGAATTAGATAATTCTTTCTCTCTTTTTAATATTTCTTGTTCATTTTGAACTTTTATCTCTTCAATTTTTAATTGATGTTCTTTTTCTTTAGTTTCTGTATCAATTCTATGTTTTTCATTTAATGCTTCAATATCTATTTTATGTTGTTTCATTAATTTTTCTATTTCGTGTTTATTATTAGTTTCAAGTGTATTAATTTCATTCTTACATTTCTTAATAGCAATTATTAAACTTCCAATACCAGTAATAAGTGCAGGAACTATTGCTATAAGTAATTGTGTCCACAAATTTGCATTCATTTTATGCCTCCTTTATTTCCATATTAGTAATATTATGATTATCATCGCAAGTAAATAAAATATTGATTTTCTCTGATTCAAAATAATTAATTAAATCATCATCTAACAAATGAGTTATTGCAAATCTTTTTTCATTCTTAGTTAATTCATTTATAGGTAACCAATAAGCATAGTTATCATCTAAATCCAATGGGTTACCATTCACTTTATTTGCGATATATGTTTTCAGAACAAATTTTTTATTTTTACCTGGATATATAATTTCAACATTTCCAATACATTTTAAATCATTAATATCCATTCCGGTTTCTTCTTTAAATTCTCTTATACAAGTCTGTATTTCAGTTTCACCATCTTCAATCTTTCCACCAGGTATATCAAAATAATCTTTGTTAATATTCTTATATTTAATACAGGCAACCTTGTTATCTTTAAAAGCAAATACTCTTACCGCATATCTTATATCCATTATACTTCCTCCCTATATAGAATCAAGTTTAATTTTGAATATATTATACTATAAAATAACAAAATTCTCCATACTCCCATTGAAATTTAATAAGAATTCATATATAATATTTTTAGAAAGAGAGCGTTATGGTTCGTAAGCTGTTGCTTAACCGCTCCATTAGAGAAAATCATCGCACCAATGTGACGTTAATGATTAAGTCAACTAGTAATATTTGATTTTTTTGTACATTATTATATTACCATTAACATAAATATAAAACACTAGATGAATTAATTATAGCTATTGATGACTATATTAATTATTATAATTATGATAGAATTAAAGTGAAATTAAAAGGACTGTCCCCTGTAAATTACAGGCTACAATCCTCTAATTAGAAACTATTTATAAACTGTCCAACTTTTGGGGTTCAGTTCATTATCACTTTAAGCTATCGTCTTCTTTAATTATATGTTGTTATCATCGGTTGTTATTATTATTGTTATTATTATTATTATTGTTATTATTGCTAGAAGATCCACCCCATGATGAACTAGAACTTGGACTATAATGAGGAACTACTGAAACACCATTTCTACCAATCTTTATACTATCAAAAGATGAATTCTTTGGCACTAATGGTAATGACTTAACAACTTGTGTAGCACCATTAACAAATGATAATACACTTTGATTTGCTACAATAGTATTATCAGGATTTTCCCCTAAAAAGTTATATATATCATTAAACACATTTTCAGTTATATTGGAATAATATTGTGTTAATGTATAACATTTTTTCATTCTAACAATTTCGTTATATGTTTTTGGTTTTTTATTAATCATTATATTTCCTCCTTACAGTCAACATAGAAAAATTCAATATTTTGAAATGGTAGATTTATTGCTTGTATATGATAATAAGCATTATTTTTTTGCTTAAAATAATGATAATCTCTTAACTCTGATGTAGTAAAGAATAGATTATTTGGATTATCATTAGAAATATCACTATAATATAACGATAATATATTTGTTATATCAATACAATAATAATTCTTTTTATCTGATTTATTTTTTGTGATAGTATTAGTATATATTTGATGTGTCATTATATGTTCTTGTTTAATTCGATTTTCATCACCATATTGAACTAAATTACCACTTAATAACATCATATATAATGAGTTATTTGCAGGATAATCGCAATCCTCTAATACACCTTTTTTAATATACAGTTTTATCTTACTTTTTTCAGTAAAGTAAATAATATCTCTATTATTTTTAATTATTTGTGATTGTAATTTATATTCTTCGTCATCAACTTTTAATATAAAAACATCAGAACTATAAATGTCTTTTAATTTATCATCACTAGATATTATTTCATTTAATTTAGGAATATCGTCTGTTGTCATTTGTTTATCCACAGGATAATATTTTTCTGAAATACTTGGATGCATCTTGCTTAAATACATATATACTGATTCTTCGTTATTTTCATCTTCTTTGTATAATTCAGGATTGTCTTTATAAATTTCTTGTTGTAACTTACAAGTGTATGATTTGTTTGTTTTATAGTTATTCTTAACATAAGGGCAACCTGTTTTGCATAAATATAAGTATTTGCAATTTAAGCATTCTTCATTAAATCCAGCTCTATTATGATTTTCAAATATTTTTATTCTAGCATTATTCATAATGTCTTCTACTGTGTCATTATATATATTTCCATAATAGAAATTAGGATTTTTTTGTCCTCTTACACAAGAGTATATATCTCCATCTCGTTCAAGCAGAAAAAACTTTTCTCCACAATTATCACAATTAGTGCAATAAGTAGGATTAAATTCTGCAAACCAAGTATTTCTAACTCCATAATCAAGTGAAGTGTTTAAAAATTCTTTTTTCATTCTATTATATAAATTAACTTGTTCTTCTTCACTCATAGCATGTAATACTTTATCATCTTCCGATACAAAACCAATCATAAAATTAAAATCGTTCATATCTAAACAAGTATTTTTTTCTAAATATTTAATATCTTTAACTATTTCATCAAGTTTATCAAAATGTTCTTTGAAAATAGTTGCAGATACTTTTTTCTTATTAGGTATGTTTTCTAATAATTTGACATTTTGTAATATTCTATCTAATGTTTTTTGATTTCCTTTTGTTACTCTGTATTCTTCATGAAGAGAAAAGGGTAAGTCTAAACTACCACTGATTGATACATTAAAATCTTTTATAGTATCTATATGTTTTTCTATATTTAAAAGATTTGTTTTAATATGTGGCTCGCCAAGTCTAAATCCATTTTCTTCAATAATCTTTTTATTGTCTTTATAATAGTTAGATATAAATTCAATTATATCTCTAAAATCTTTTTTGGATAGAGTTGTTACTTCGCCACCATGTAATGATATATTGAAAGGAACAACTCCTGCAGCTTTAAACTTTTTTACTGCATAATCCAAAGTTTTTAAATATTTATCATCGTGTTTTAAATCAATTGTGTTTTCTTTTAAATAACAATATTTACATTGCATATTGCAATTCATCGTTGGGACATATAACAAATGAATAAATTTATATTCAGTATTCATATCAAACCTCTAATAGTTATAATAACTAATTGAAGTAGGACTTTCTTTAAATGCTCTTTCATTAACATATGCATTTCTTGGTATTGTTATGCTTCTTAATGAATAGCATTGTCTAAATGCTGAACTACCAATTTCTGTTAGAGTTCTTGGCACATATACATAACTTAAACTTGAACAACCATAGAATGCATGTCCCCCAATTCTAGTTACACCCTCTGGTATTTCAATTGATGTTAATGAACTACAATTTTCAAATGTACTTCCTTTAATTTCAGTTATTTTAGAAGGCAATTTAACATTATTTAAACTTGTATCGCCAATAAATACTTCGCCATGAATATATGTTATTCCTTCATGCATGTTAATAGTTCTTAATGATGTCATATATTCAAATGTAGCACCATTTATTTCTGTTACTTTCTCTGGTATTGTAATTTCAGTAATTAAACTACAATGTGAGAAAGCACTACCACCAAGATACTCTAATGTACTAGGAAGTTTGACATTTGTAAGATTATAATCATATTTAAATGCTCCACCTCTTATTTCTTTTAGTCCTTCAGGTAATGATATATGAGTTAAATTAGACATATAAGCAAATGCTTCACCTCTAATTTCAATAACTGATGATGTTATTTCTAATGTTTGAATATTACTAGCATTATAAAATGCCTTTGTTTTTATACTTTCAATTCCATAAGGAATATTAACTTTTGAAACTTTTGCATTTTGAAATGCACTTTCACCAATTGCTATAACATTTTTTCCTTTATATGTACTTGGTATTGTTACTTCATCGCTACCTTGTACAATTCCTTTTGTGTATCTAAATACTTGGTATCCATCTCCGTATCTAGTATATAGAAGTTTAGGTTGTAAGAATATTACACTTGGCATAAATATAGCAACAAATACAACTAACATTAATTTAATGATTTGAGGTAAGAATGTATCTTGCTTTTCACTTCTAATATCATTTACTATTTTTGATAAATCCTCATCTGGACTTTTAATTGCTTTCTTTGTTAATACATTTAAAATGTTAAATCTTTTTGAAATAATTAAATAGATAAGTAATCCTATAATTTCTATAAATGCACATAAAACTATTGAATAATTAAAGAAATATAGTAGTGTACTTACTAAAGTAATAATTCCAAATATTGCCAATAAAATATTCTTTTTTGTATTTAAACTTCTTGTTGAAAGCAAAGAAATATTTTCGCCTTGATTTTTAATTTCTTCTTTTAACATATTTTTTAAAATTGTTTTTTCTGATCTATAATATGCCACATCGAAACTAACAACAGGACTTGTATCTTGGGCAGTTTGTTGTTGAACTACTTGAACATTGTTTCCATCAAATGAAGTTCCACAAGCAGTACAGAACTTGTCAGTTATTTGTAATGCCGCACCACATTTTGCACATTTTAATGCGACATTTGGAGTAATAGTAGGATTTGGATTCATATTTGCTCCAATATTGTTAGTAATTACTTGATTGCTTCTACCATTGATGGGAGTTTTTGTAATTGCTGCACTTCTTCTTGGTATTACAATAAACGAACCAATGAATACTGCAATGAAATCCACTATTGCGATTCCTGTTGTTACAAATAAATCGCAGAATATCAGTATTACAGCTCTAATTGCAAATAGTATCCAAAATACTTTTTTTGAATTATCTTTTGAGATAATTTTTGATAAAGGGCTTAATACAAATATTGACATGGGAATCGATACGAATGCCTCCATAAATAGAGCACCAATTATATCCATAGTATTATCACTCCTTTATTGTCAAATCTTTTCATAACACACATCTCCTTTATTCTTATTTTATAATCTATTCAGACATAATCATGAAAAGATTATTTTCATAATATTCTAATGCTGAAAGATCAATGTTAGGCATATTCTTTTTACCAAAATTATCAATCCACTTTTTAGATATATTTAATACATAAGTGTAAGGCAATATATTGTAAAAATAATTTGGATCATCTTCAACCAATTGATTTAATTGATTTTTTTCAGCAGTATTTAGATAATTTCTAAAACCTAGAACTTTTGAACTAATCATCTCGCCATAAGATGTTTTTCTATTTGTTATTATTGCAAAGAAACCAGAAATAAAAATTGATATAAATGATAAAATATATATTATGTTATATGATGGGTTTAAATCTTTAATATAAAGGTAAGAACCAACCCAAGCAACTATTCCAATAAATAATAGTACAAAAGTAAATATCATTTTATTTCTTGATTCTATATCATTTATTTTTTTATCCATAACATTCTCAAGGCAAGTATTCACTTTTGCAAATACACTTGCGAATGATGGGTTTTCACTTATTATATTTTCATTGTTGCCATCTTTAAATAGTTCTTGATAAACTATTTGTTCTGTAATAGATAATTTTTTTGAATTGCTATTTCCAATATTAACAATTTTATATTTGTTTTTACTTATTTCTTCTATTGAAATATAACCTTTACTTGCTAAACCAATAATTAGGGCAGTAGTTAATTTAACAATAGACTTTTCGCCATATATAAATCCTACCTGTGCGGCATCTAAATCTTCTGGTGGGTAAAACTCAACAGTTTGTGCAAACTTGTTAAAATCTTTTCCATATTTAGACCAAGAATAAAAACTATAAATTGATAATATTATAAGTGCTATACATATTGTAAAACAAATAATTCCATAATTACTTATTCCACCTACGAAATAACCATCTGGTAATTTCATATTTAATGTTACTGAACCATCTAGTTGATAAACAGATAATTTAGCAACCAAAGTGTTTCCATTTATACTATAATTTATATTACTATTGATTTTTTCTTTATCTTTAAAGAAATTAACAGTATTTTCATCAATATTACTAGGCATATTTATTGTAACTGACATATTATCTATTTTAGTATTATCATAATCATCAAATACATTAAATACTAATTCATCAAAAAATTTATTTGTATCCTTTCCCATATTATATCGATACATAATTTGATATGTATGTAGTCCAGAGTTAATAGTTGTTCTAGCACTACCAATTTTAATTCCAACACTATCGCTTGTTTCATCAAGAACAAACTTTTCACCAACAGCTCGTAAATTTGTTATTTTTATTTTTTTCTTGTATTCTTTACCATTTGAATCATAATATTTTAGCCATTTAGGAACTGATTTATATATTCCGTTAAAGTCATTACCAGGAATATTAACAACGATATTCTCAGTTACATCAACACGATTATTTCTATCAACATCCATAACAACATCATAATTTACAATTTCAAATTCAGAAGATATGTATGATCCATTGTTTTTAAATCTATTATTTTCAACCTTTGAAGCAAAAAAAGGAATGATAACTAATAGTAATGTCCATACAAATAGTAAAATTATTGTTTTTAAAGTATTATTCCTTTTTCTCATATTATAAACTTACTTTGACATTTTGTCTTTCTTCTTCGTTTGTTTCAAACATACTTTTTGATTTATAACCTAATAATTTAGCTACTATATTGCTTGGAAACATCTCAACTCTATTATTAAAATCTCTAACTGTTGCATTATAGTATTTTCTTGAATTAGCAATTTCATCTTCAATTTTAACAAGTTGATTACTTAAATCTTTAAAATTTTGATTTGCTTTTAATTCTGGATAAGCTTCTGCTAATGCCATTATTTTGCTTATTCCACTTGACAATTTTTCATTTGTTTTGATTTTTTCATCATCTGACATCTTATCATAAGCGCCATTTCTTAATTTGATAACTTCCTCTAAAGTTTCTTTTTCATGTTTTGCATATCCTTTTACAGTTCCAACAATGTTTGGAATTAAATCCCATCTCTTTTTTAAGTAAACATCCATTGTTGCAAATGCCTCTTTTACCTTATTGTTCTCTTTTACAAAAACGTTATAAGCAACTAAAAATGCAATTAAAAGAACAACAACAATTGCTATAATTATGTATAGCCACATATATATCATCTCCCTCAATTATAATTATAACATATAAATCGACAAAGATTGCTATCTTTTTACAAATTAAAATCACATTTTTTCTAAAATTATTGTGCTTTATAGAATTATATCGTATTATTATTTTAGTGATTAGTTGTTTATCAACTTTTACTATTTGGAGTTTCAAATAATCTGTGCTATTGCTCCAAATTGATAGGAAACTCGGAATTTATTTCTGAGAGTAATAGATGCTAACTAGAGATAGTTAGCTTTTTTGTTATATAAAGAATTTTAATTTATGTTAATATAGAAAGTATGCATAATAAATTAATTACTATGACATTTGCAATTGCTTTTTCATTCATAAGAAAAGACTAGTTATATTTCAAACTAATCTTGCTAATAAATTGTAATTTGTATTTATCTTTTCTTAACAGGAAATTGAATCTCTGTTAAATAATCTTCTTCATTTTCTTTAT
>CAKORX010000002.1 GCA_934101645.1 uncultured Bacilli bacterium
AAGTATTACGGATGATATGTACTCAAAAAAGACGAGTGGATATATAGAAAAGTAGGTTTTAGATGAAAAATAAAAAAATTATTTATATTGCTATAGGATTTATTTTATTAATTGGATGTATTGTAACTATCATTTTAGTAAAAAATAAAAATAGTAATAATGATCTAAAAGACCATACTGACTTTGAACCTATATCTTTAGTGCAGGAACTTAAAAATAAAAATCCTGATAAAGACTATTTAAAGATAAGTGGTGAAGGAATTTTAAATGAAAATACAAGTTTTAGAAATTATGCTTTTATAAGTAATAATGAAATTTATATTTTTAATCCACAGAAACTTGATAATGGTGAGTTTGAATATAAAAAAGTATATGATATTGATAGCAATATAAAAGTTATGAATATTTTTCCAGGTCACGGAGCTGATATAAAATTTATTGATTATAGTGATACACTATATACTTTACACGATGATAATATAGATAATAAAGTTGAAGATAGTTATGAAATGTATTTAAAAGCAAATTATAGACTTAATGATTATTTAAAATGGGAATATTCAACTGAATTTTTAGGCAAAAAGATAGATTATGATTTTATGTCTAATTATGTATATGCCAAAGATAATATTTTATATAGGATGCTTTATACAAATGATAGTAAGTATCCAGAAATTAATAAAGTAAGCGGCAATTACGAAGGTGAAAAAGTAATTAGAATATATAATGAACGTATACTTAAAACTGATAAAGGTTTTTATGAACTAATGAATTATTTTGATACAAATGAAAATAGAACAGTTACAACTACAGTTAAAATAAACTTATTAACAAAACATTATGATGAAGTATTAACATTTACTTATAAGTATGTAGTATTAAAAGATTATACAATTATTCCAATAAATGATGTTATGGAAAATAGAGTAAGAGCTTATTCATATGACTATTTCTTAAGTGGATTTAATTACATGAATGAAATTAGATATGAGGAATAACTGGTCTAAAATTATAATAAAAAATTTTATTCTTGAAAAAATTTTAAAAAAATTGTATAATTTTTTTCGTAAGACGAGTGGCTTTTAAGAAAAGGCGTAAATCCAGTTTATGGGTTTCGCCTTTTTTTCTTGTCAATGTAAGGAGAAATTACGAAAGAAAAAGAGCAAAATAAAATGGCTATAACACCTATGAATAAGTTAATTTTAAAAATGGGACTTCCTATGATTATATCGATGGTTTTACAAGCACTATATAATGTCATTGATAGTATTTTCGTGGCAAATATGGGTGAAAATGGTGCTATTGCTAATCAAGCTTTAACTTATGCTTTTCCAGTGCAAATTATGATTATTGCTATTGGTGTTGGAACTGGCGTGGGGTTAAATGCAATATTATCTAAATCTTTAGGAGAAAAAGATAAAGAGAAGGTAAATATTATTGCGGGGAATGGAATATTTTTAAGTATTTGTATTTATGTAATATTTTTATTATTTGGTATATTTGGTTCAAAATGGTTTATTACACTATTTACAAGTGATAGTAAGATTATTGAAATGGGAAGTTCATATTTGAAAATTTGTAGTTGCTTTTCTTAAACTCTATAGGATATACGGTATATGAAAGATTTTTACAAGCTACTGGCAAAACTATGCTTTCCACTGTATCACAGATATCTGGAGCAGTTGCAAATATAATACTGGATTATATTTTTATTTATCCATTTAATATGGGAGTAGAAGGAGCCGCATGGGCAACTATAATAGGACAATTTATATCTTTATTTATTGCAATGTATTTTCATTATAAAAAAAAACAGAAATTGATGGTAATGTAAAATATATAAAACCAAATATTAAAATAATTAAAGAAATCTATAATATTGGTATTTCAGCAGCGTTGATGCAGGCTCTTTTTGCAGTAATGATGGCAGGAATGAATGCAATATTAGGCCTAGCACAAACTAACCAAACTGTATTAATTGGTTCATTTGGAATTTATTATAAGATTCAACAAATTGCATTATTTTCAGCGTTTGGATTATCGAATACAATTATTTCCATATTATCATTTAACTTTGGAATGCAAGATAAAAAAAGAATAGATGATTGTATTAAATATGGTATAGTTGATACTATTTTAATTACGTTAATAATAAGCTTTTTATTTGAAATATTTGCAAGTCCTTTAGAAAATTTATTTGGCCTTGCGGGAAGTAGTACAAAAGAAACAATCAAAGTATGTATTATTGCACTTAGAATATCTAGCATAGGATTTATATTTATGGGAATATCCGTGGCTATTCAAGGTGTTTTGCAGTCAATAAGATATGCTTTTAGACCATTTATTATTTCACTACTAAGATTAGTTATTTTTACGTTCCCAATTGCTTACATGTTTACAAAAACTTCAAATGTTACAAATAACGTATGGTGGACATTTCCAATTACAGAATTTTTAACATCAATTATAGCATTATTTATTTTGAAAAAATCATATGAGCAAAGAATTAAAAATATAAAAACTAGCAAAACAGAAAATAGGTTAGTTATATCTATATCAAGAGAGCATGGAACAAATGGAAAAAAAATTGCAAGACTTGTAGCAAACAGATTAAATATATCTTTTTTCGATAAAGAAAAGATAAAAGAATTTGCAATTAAAAATAATATGATAAATAATATTAATACCGATGAAGAAATTTATGATAACTTTTTATCACTTGATGTAAATAAAGAAGCAATAATAAACCAGTCAAAAGTAATAAGAAAAATTGCTAATGAGACTGATGCTGTTATAGTGGGGAGATGTGCTGATTATATTTTGAAAGATAATAAAAATTTAGTAAAAGTGTTCATATATGCTTCGATGGATTATAAAATTAAAAATATTATGAAAAACTATAACGATGATAAAACTTCTGCTGAAAAACATATAATAAATTCGGACAAATCAAGATCAAACTATTATAGTGCTATTGCAAACAAAGTATGGGGAGATAAAGATAACTATGATCTTTGCATTGATGCTAAAATAGGCAATGAAAATGTAGTTGAAATTATTTGCAATTATGTAAAAAATAAAAAATAAAAAAGTACCATATTTCGTGGTACTTTTTTGTAATAAATATTATAGTTTATTCATATTTTTTCGAAAAGTTTGTAAGTTTCCCATTGTGGTGCATAATGCTATAAGAATAATGTCAATGTTATTTTTTATTTTGTCATTTATGATAGTTCTTGTATTTCCTAAGTTATAAAGATTTTTATTGTTTTGGGAAATGGCAAATGTATAGGCAATTTCATTATCGTTTTTATCATAAATTACGTTTTTAATTAAGTCAGCATTACCTTTAACATAATATGAACGGCCAGCAATTTCATAATCATGGTTAAGTAACATTTTTAATCTAATAATAAATGGCTTTTTATTAACTAAATTTACGACAAATTCACTTGTGAGAGTGAATAAACTAGACGTTATTTCACCAACTTTTATATCATTAAAGTCGCATATGATAAAATTATTTTCAAAGAAACCAGTTTTTTTAATTTTAAATAATAGATTTCTATTTTGATCAATTATAAAGTATTGAGCAAAAATATTTCTTTGAAAAGGTATAATTATGTCGAATTCTTTTATATTTGGTATTTCTATTTTGTCAGTAACATTAATTTTATATTTTTCTATAAGTCTTTCATCGTAATTAATATAATATAAAATTATTAAAATAATTGGCATTTCAATAAATAGGATAGTTAAATAGTTTATTTTTGTTAGTTTTATATTTATTATTACTATAAACCATATAATAAAAATTACTATTAATAAAATAATTAACTTTCGGATTGCTATATTTTCAACTTTTGTAAAATTTTTATCTAACTTTTTAATTCGTTTAAGCTTAAGATTTAAATCTTTTGCATTATGATTTGAGCTATGATTATCGTTCCATCTTTTACATACTTTATGCGCTATAAATAAAAATAGAATAGAGCAAACTACGGTAATTAAGTATGAAATCATTGAATCTGGATGATTAATTAAACCCATTATACATATAACTAAAATAGTTAATGTAATTAACGTAAACAATAAAAATATAGGATTTATAGATACTTTAGGAATTTCCTTTACTATATTATCTTTATTATTTCTGATTTCTGTTACAAATACTGGTTCCCAATTAAATTCTTTGATACCTAAAGCATAATCGTTTCCTATGACTAAATTATTTTTTTCTATAGTATAACAATTGCATATAGAGTGGCCATAATCGTCTTCTTGATTTTCCTTAATTTTCATTTTAAATGTCATATATGTAATTTTATTTTTTTCATATGTTTCAACTTTTTTATCAATAAGAGTTGCTTTATAACACTTTGGCTTTTTAAAAAATGTATAAATCATCATTACTGCGACTAAGAAAAAAACGGTTGATATAACTAAAGCAATCCCATATGTTTCAAGTAAATTTGTAAATGACATATGGCTTTCAAAAACATTGTAATATATAAAAGCAGGAAATATAAGAAAACTAATAATTGCAATTATTTTTGGTATCCTATTTTCCTTATTTTCTTTTTTTACATAAACTTTCATTGATTACCTCTTTATTATATTATAAATTAAATTTTTTAAAATTTCATTATTAAAATAATTAATTTGGAAAATGATATATCAAAATATTTTCTATAGATTCAATAATTGCACTAATTTTTTATAAAGATTTAAATGCTAATTTCTTATTAGTAAATAAAATGAAAGTAATATTTCTCAAAAGTATTTAAAAAATATGTTAATTAGTGTATTATCATTATTAAGAATACTTATTGGATATTTGGAAATTGATGTATGTGGTGACTTTCAAATTCCTTTATTTTATTTAGTATTATTTATAAATTTTGCAAATAAATAAATTTATAGTTGATAAGGAGAAAAAATGAAAAATAAAAAACTAATTAATAGTTTCAAGCACGCTTTTGCAGGCATAAAAAGTGCTTTTAAATCAGAAAGAAATATGAAAATACATTTTTCTATAGCATTACTAGTTATAATATTTGGAATTATTTTGAAAATTAAAACTTGGGAATGGATTGTTTGTGTAAGTTACTTTGCTCTTGTAATAGGGGGAGAATGTTTTAATACCGCAATTGAAATTGTAGTTAACTTAGCAATGCCAAAGATAAATGAAGATGCTAAAAGGTCAAAAGATATATCCGCAGGAGGAGTACTTGTATTTGCAATTGGTTCTGCTATAATTGGTCTTATTATATTTTTACCTAAAATAATAAATTTATTTAAGTAGTTTTTACTAATTGTTAAATAATTTTGACATAATTAAAAAAAATTTATATAGAAACGTAAATACATTTTATGTTATAAATTAAGTGAAAGGAAAAAATATGAATTTAGGAAACAATATATCTAGTTTAAGAAAAGTCAAAGGACTTTCACAAGAATCTTTAGCGGAAAAACTTAATGTATCAAGACAAACTATTTCTAATTGGGAGCAAGGACAGACATCTCCGAATCCAGAACAATTATTATTACTTTCGAAAGTATTAGAAAAAAGTACGGATGAACTATTAGGAAATAGGGTGTTACTTGAACATAAAAAGTATTTTCCAATTTATTTATCTTCAGTTACTATTTGCATAAGCATAGCATTTATTTTCTCACTTTGTGCAAATAGATTTAGAAATGAAGAAATTCTATTTATTATAATATGTAGCGCTTTTATAGGGTATTCTATTGCATCAATTATAACTTTAATATTAAAAAAGAATAGGTAACATATTGAAAAAAATATAAAAAATGTGCTATAATATGCTTGTTTTAAAAGTTTTGATTGGGACAAGAAAGTATTTTAAGTCTTAAATAGCGAAGTTATGATGGTGAAAGATAACTTAAGAACAAATATTTTTACTACCCATGAACTGGTCTTGAAAAAGAACCCCGGCTAAAACCGTTATAAAAATTAAGTGAAAAAAAGGATGGTACCGTGCTTAGTCACTCCTGCGTAAGCGGGAGTTTTTTTATTGAAGGAGGAAATTATGATAAATATTAAAGAAGATGAAAAATTAAGCGTATTAAACCATAGCTGTGCACATTTACTTGCACAAGCAGTAAAACATTTATATCCAAATGCAATGTTTTGGGTAGGACCTGTAATAGAAGATGGCTTTTATTATGATATTGATTTAGGTGATGTTACTTTAACTGAAGAAGATTTACCTAAAATTGAAAAAGAAATGAAAAAAATTTCTAAAGATGGTAAAAAAATTATTAGAAATGAAATAAGTAAAGAAGAAGCTTTAAAAGAATTTAAAGATGACCCATATAAGGTTGATTTAATTAGCAGAATGGATGAAAATACTACAGTTATTTCTACATATTCACAAGGCGATTTTACTGATTTATGTCGTGGACCTCATGTTGACAATGTTAAAATGCTTAAATATTTTAAATTATTAAAAGTTAGTGGTGCATACTGGAAGGGCGATGCTAAAAACAAAATGCTTCAAAGAATTTATGGTATATGTTTTACTAATGAAGAAGATTTAAATAATTGCTTAAATGAAATAGAGGAAGCAAAACAAAGAGATCATCGTAAAATTGGCAAAGATTTAGAAATATTTATGACCGATGAATTAGTTGGTGCTGGTATGCCTTTATGGCTTCCAAATGGTGCTATTATTAGAAAACAACTAGAAAATTATATATATGAAAAAGAGCAAAGATTAGGATATAATCACGTATACACTCCATGTGTTGGAACAGTAAACCTATATAAAACAAGTGGACACTGGGATCACTATAAAGAAAATATGTTTCCAATGATGAAAGTTGATGAAGAAGAATTTGTTTTAAGACCAATGAATTGTCCTCATCATATGCTTATTTATAAAAACAAATTACATTCTTATAGAGATCTTCCTATAAGAATTGGTGAATTTGCTACAGACTTTAGATATGAAGCAAGTGGTGCTGTTAAAGGACTTGAAAGAGTTAGATGTATGTGTCAAAATGATGCCCATTTATTTGTCACTCCAGAACAAATTGGTGATGAATTTAAAAAGGTAGTAAGCTTAATACTAGATGTATATAAAGACTTTGGCATTAAAAACTATAAATTTAGATTATCATTAAGAGATAAAGAAGATAAAGAAAAATATTTCGATGATGATGAAATGTGGAATACTGCTGAAAATAAATTAAGGGAAGTTTTAGATGAACTTGGTGTAGATTATTTTGAAGCAAAAGGTGAAGCAGCATTTTATGGTCCAAAATTAGATGTTGAAGTAAAACCTGCAGTAGGACCAGAGGTTACTTTATCAACTTGTCAATTAGACTTCTTACTTCCTAGAAGATTTGATTTATCATACATTGATAACAAAGGTGAAAAAAAGGTTCCAGTAGTAATACACAGAGCTATTTTTGGATCATTTGATAGATTTACTGCATTTGTTATCGAAGAAACTAAAGGAGCATTCCCATTATGGCTTTCTCCAGTGCAGGTAAATATTATTCCAGTTAATAATGAACTTCATCTTGATTATTGTTATGAGATTAAAAATATTTTAGAAGAAAATAAAATTAGAGTTAAACTTGACGATAGAAATGAAAAACTAGGATATAAAATGCGTGAAAGTCAAACTAAGAAAATGCCTATAACTTTAATTATCGGAGATAATGAAGTAAATAATAAACAAATTAGTTATCGTAAATTTGGAAATCCTGAAACTATAACTATGTCAACAGAAAAGTTTGTTGAAAAAATTAATGATTGTATAGAAAATAAAAAATATAATATTTAATTAAAAGCATCATTTAAATTAAAAATGGTGCTTTTTTATGTCAAAGTTTAAATATCATGTCAAGTTAATTTATTTTAATTTCTAAATAATTTTATTGTGTTATAATTTTAGTATGGTGGTAAAAATGAAGAAAATATATGCTATTATTTTAACTTTTTTTCTAAGTATTAGCTTTGTATATGCTGATGAATTTGATGTAACAAGCAAAAATATTATTTTATATAATTTAAATGATAATACAGTTTTATATAATATAAATGAAGATGAAAAAGTTTCAATTGCTAGTTTAACAAAAATCATGACTAGTATTGTGGCAATTGAAAATATTAATGATTTAAATGAGTTTGTAGTTATTAAAAATAAAGATTTCGAGGGTTTAAACGGTTATTCAAAAGCCGGTTTTAAAGTAAATGATAAAGTAACTTATTTAGATTTGTTATATGGTATTTTACTTCCAAGTGGTGCAGATGCGGTAAATGCAATAATAAATAATACTTTAGGTTATGATAGTTTTATTAATCAAATGAATGAATTAGCAAAAAAAATTGGCATGAATAATACTTCATTTTCAAATCCAGTTGGTATGGATGATGAAAATAACTATTCTAGCGCAAAGGATGTTTCTATTTTATTATCATATGCATTAAAAAATGACACTTTTAAAAAAATTTTTACTACGAAAAGTTATACTACCACAAATGGAATTAAACTTTTAAGAACTCTTGATGTTTATAAAAATGGCTTAAATACAGATGAAATTTTAGGTGCGAAAACAGGATTTACTTTAGAGGCGGGAAGATGTCTTGCTTCTACTGCTAACTTAAATAATGTGGACTATATGCTTATAGTTCTTGGGTCAAATCCTTTAAATGCCTCAAGTGCAATAAAGGACTCTTTAACTATATATGATTATTATAAGGATAATTATAGTTATCAAAAAGTTTTATCAAAAGAAACAGAAATAAAAAGATTACCTATTGAAAAAAGCAAAGAAAAAGAATATATAATTTATGGTAATGATGATATTGAAATGTATTTAAAAAATAATGCTGATATTACTTATGAATTTGATGGAGTAGAAAAGGTTAAATATACTACGAAAAAAGGAGCTCTTCTTGGGAAAATAAATATTTATAATGGTAATAATTTACTAACTTCTTTAGATGTACATCTAGATAAAAATATAAAATATAATCCATCAATTATTATAATTATTGTAATTATAATTTTATTATATATGTTTTGGAAAATAGTAAAAAAACTTTTAAAAAGAATGAGAAAAAAACGTCGAAAAATGTCAAAATAATTCTAGTTTTTTCTAGTTTTGTCGAAGTGCTTGAAAATAGTTTTAAATTAGAGTAAATTACAACGTGAAAGCGGGTTTTGGATAAAAAGTAATTCATATCATGCATCCCTAATTTAAAAATACTTCTTCATTAAGCTTTAAACTTAATAAATATCCTAGAATATCCAAAATCCCTTTCAATTAAATGTTAATTTTGTTATAATACATTTTGTTGGAAGTGATTTTTTTATGTTAAAACCAGATTATAATGTTGCAAGAAATAGAGAGAAAGTTAATATTAATTATTTGAATATAGATAATGAAATTCAAAAAGTTTATGAAAATAAAAAATATTTTTTAAAAACTTATGGTTGCCAAATGAACGTTCATGATTCTGAAGCAATTGCTTCTTTTTTGGAAAGATTAGGATTTTCTAAAACAAATGAATTAGATGATGCCGATGTAGTAGTTTTAAATACGTGCGCTATAAGAGAAAATGCTCATGATAAAGTTTTTGGTTATTTAGGAAGATGCAAACATTTAAAAAATACAAAAAAAGATTTAATAATTGTTTTAATGGGCTGTATGGCAGGTCAAGTCGATGTTGTTGAGGATATTGAAAAAAATCATAAATATGTTGATATTGTCATTGGCCCAAATAATATTTTTGATTTGCCAAAATTGTTATTAGAAAAATTAGATAAGCAAAATATTTTTGTTCAATCAAATAGTGATGTTGTTCCAGAAAATATTATTTATAAAAGAGATTCAAATATAAGTGCATGGGTAAACGTAATGTTTGGTTGTGACAAATTTTGTACTTACTGTATAGTTCCATTTACTAGAGGAAGGGAAAGAAGCAGAAAAATGGAGGCAATTATTGAAGAATGTAAGTGCCTTGTTCAAAATGGGTATAAAGAAATAACTTTATTAGGACAAAATGTAAATGCTTATGGAAATGATTTGAATTTAGGGTATGATTTTGCAGATTTACTTGAAAATGTTGCAAAACTTGGTATACCAAGACTTAGATTTGTTACATCTCATCCTTGGAACTTTACTGATAAAATGATTGATGTAATTGCAAAATATGAAAATGTTATGCCTTATATTCATCTACCTATTCAATCTGGTAGTGATAGAATTTTAAAGAAGATGAATCGTCGATATACTAAAGAAGAATACATTAGTTTATTTAATAAAATGAAAGAAAAAATACCAGGAGTATGTATTACTACTGATATTATTGTTGGTTTTCCATCAGAAACAGAAGAAGATTTTAAAGAAACTTTAGATGTAGTTAATAAACTTAAGTATGATGGAGCTTATACATTTATTTATTCTGAAAGAAAAGGAACTGCATCATCACTTATGAAAGATGATGTTTCAAAAGAAGATAAAGAAAGAAGATTACATGAATTAAATGAACTTATTAATAAATATTCAAAAGAAAGTAATGAAAGACTTTTGAGTAGAGTAGTCCCTGTACTTTTAATAGGAGAAAGTGAAAAGGACCTTGAAAAATGTTTTGGTTATACTGATACAATGAAACTTGTAAATGTTTCTTGTGATAAATCACTAATTGGCCAAATTGTTAATGTAAAAATAACTGATGCTAAAAGTTTTAGCTTAGATGGAATAGTGGAATAAGATAAAATCTTGTTCTATTTTTTTGAAAATAAAAAAGCACTTAACAAAAATGTTAAATGCATTATCTTAATAACATAAAAACGACTTATAAAAAGCCGTTTTTAGTATACTCGATAAATACCGAGTTTATTATCAATTGGTATCCCCGATTGGATTCGAACCAACGACCGACCGCTTAGAAGGCGGTTGCTCTATCCAGCTGAGCTACGGAGACATCACAATTAAATTATATATCAATGTTTAATTAAATACAAGTAAATTTAGTCATTTTTTGTTAAATTTTGTATTTCGTCAGCATAAAATATTGAGTTTTCATTATTATTTTCGTATTTAATAGAAAAAATATCAGGTATTTTATCCATAAAATATTTAGTTAAAGCAATAAATGTTATTTTATATTCACTTAAATAATTTTGATAAATATCTTCATTAAAATTTTCTATAGCTTCATTTATAACATTTTTAATGTTTTCAGAAAAAAGTTCATTATAATCTTTATTTTTAAGTTTGTAACCTTTTATATATTCTAGGTTAAAAGCAAAACTTAATTCATAATCTTTAAATTTATTTTTATATACTATTATTGGCATAATTATCACTAATATATAGTATTTACAATTAATTAATATTTATAACTATATCTTCGATATTAAGAGAATCTCTTATTGAAAGTACAAGAGAATATTTTACTTTTTCTGTTATTTCCTCATCATTTAAATTAGCTAGTAATTTATTATTAAAAGTTAGTGATATGGTATTATCTAGTATTTCATAATTTTCAAGTTCATAAGAAGCAGTTAAAAAACTTAGTAAATTACTTTCATATGTGGGGGATGATTTAAGTTCATCTATAATTATTTCAATACACTTTTTATCACTATTAGTGATTTTAGTAATTGGTACGTAATATAAATCATCTTCATATTTTTTCATATAGTATACAGTAGTTTTAACAATACCTTTTATATTATTAACATCATACACTTTATTTACACCAAAACTTTTATCAAGCACAGTAGGTAATTTTATTTTTGAATTTGGTAGTTCATTAAGTTCTTTTCCTTCGACAAATATCATTATTTTATTAACGTCCTTTATTTCACATAAAGAGTATATTAAACTTTCAATCATTTTTTCTTCATCTTTTTCACTTACATTTAGTAATTCTTTAGAAAAGTTTAGTTTTAAAATATTATCGTTTAATGAGTAATCAAGTAGTTTTGTGTTTTCTGGAATAACTGGTGTAAAGTTTGCAGCCAAATAATTTGAATTAATACTATTTTTAGTAAGTACATTTATTATATAATTTATATCATCTTCATTTTTTTTGATAATATTAGTTCTAGCAACATAACTATTTTGATCAAGTGTGTAAAGAGGCATTGTAAGTTCATTAACATAAATTACTTCTTCGGGAATACTATATTTTTCTTGTTTTGGAAAAATATATATTAATAAAAAAATAAATAATGCACCAGTTGAAGTAATGATTCTTTTTATGGCTCTTTTTTTAAGCATGTTATCACCTAATAAATTATATTATAAAAGTTTTTCTTTATTCAAAAAAAGCCCTAAGGCTTTTGGTTTAATCTAATGAAATTGCTCCAAGTTTTAATAATTCAATTATAGCATTACAACGGCCCTTTACACCTAATTTTTGCATTGTATTTGATATATGATTACGGACGGTTTTTTGACTAATATTTAATTGCTCGGATATTTCTTTAGTTGTTTTGTTAAGTACTAAAAGCGAAAATATTTCGTGTTCTCTTTTAGTAAGTAGTTTTTTCATAGGCCTTCCTTTCTTACACTATTCATAGTATTTTATGAAATTTTTATAAAAAAGGTCCTTACATATGCCTATTTATCTTGAAACTTAACGGTTATATACATCTGCTCAGTATAAAGAGATTGTACAGATTTTATAACATTATTTGCAAACTCAGCATCTTGATTTTTACTTGACAAGGTAATATTTATTTTATTTCCTTCGATTTTTACACAAGAATCTAAACTAAATTTTTCTTTTATAAGTTTTTCGATTTCTATTATTTTACCTTTTTTTGAATTTAGTTCTTGTAAAGATTCGTAAGCTATATTTTTTTGCTCTGTTGTAGAACTACTATCTAAAAGAATTTTTTGGGCATTTTCCATTTCCTTTAAAATCTTTTCTTCTTCCTCAACTTTTAAAGCAATTATTACATCAGAATCAGTAACTTTTATAGCACTATCTAAATTATTTTCAGTGCTGGAAAATGTTGGCAAGCTATTATCTGGTAAACTTATATAATAAATTCCTAGTATTAATATTAATGCAAATAAAGTGATAAACCATAGATTTTGTTTATTAATCAAACTTTTTTCCTCCTTATTCTAGTAAATTATATTGCCTTATATAAAAAATATAACTGTTAAGAAATGTAAAAATACAAAAAAATAAATTAAATTTGAAAAAAATAAAAGGAAAATTTAATTTTAATGGGTATAAGTAGGGTGAAAGGAGGAAAAATAGATGAAAAGAAAAATGGTTATTGTGCAGCAAAAAGACATAAAGGATTGTGGTGCTTGTTGTTTGTCTTCAATAATTAGATATTATGATGGATATGTTTCTGTAGAAAAAATAAGAATGAATACATTTACTTCACTGCAGGGGGTTAGTGTTTATCATTTACAAAAAGCTGCAGAAAAATATGGCTTTGATGTATCTGCAAAGAAACTAAAAATTAATGATTTATCTAAAATTATTTTACCTTGTATTGTACATGTTATTTATGAAAATGGATTAGCGCATTTTATGTGTTTATATGAGATTAGAAAAAATGACTATGTATTTATGGATCCAGATAAGGGCAAAATTATAATGGATAAAGAAAAGTTTGAAAGCATATTTTCAGAAGTTATATTAGAGCTATATCCTAAAGATAAAATAATCGTTCTTGAAAAAGAGAGTAATATATATTCATTATTTTTAAATATTTTAAAAGAAAACAAAAAACTATGTTTAAATATGTTTTTATGTAGTTTATTTCTCATGATTTTCACAATAATTTATGGTTTATATTTTAAAAGTTTAAATCAGTTGATATTAAATGAATCAACCACTTTGATAAAGTATTTTATATTTCTTTTCCTTATTAGTTTAACTTTTAAAATTGTGTTTAATTATTTAAAAGATTATTATGAAAACCACTTAAATAAAAATATTGATATAAGTGTATATAAAAGCTTTCTTAATCATCTATTTTCTCTTCCTTTAAATGTTATTGCTTCAAGAACATCCGGAGAGATAATAACCAGAGTTGGTGAAATTGGAAGTATTAAAAATTTATTTTCGGAACTTTTTGTTACTTCCTTTTTAAATCTTTTGGTTTCTCTTGGTTCATTTGTTACTTTATTTATTATTAATAAAACATTAACTTTAATTTTACTCGCATTTGTACTTATTTATATTTTATTTTCTCTGCTAGTAAGTTTTTATATTTATCAAAGAATAAAGAAAAATATTGAATATCAAACTGTTTTTAATAGTGTATTAGTTGAAAATATTAATATGATAAGTAGCACTAAAAATTTAAATGAAACAGAAAATGTTTTGAGTAAAATTGAAAGCAAAACATGTGATTTAATATTTGATAATTATTCATTTACTACCAGTTTAAATTTTATAAATTTCTTTCGAAATATACTTTATGAATTAAGCATATTTATAATAAATACCTTTGGTTTTTTCTTAATTTATAATAACAAATTCACTTTAATAGAACTTGTAATGTTTAATACTTTTGTTTCATATTTTATTGAACCAATAAAAAATATCATATCATTAATACCTAAATATAATTTTTTACGAGCAAGTTTTGAAAAAATATGTGATTTTATAGATATAAAAGAAGAAACTCTTGGTAATAAACAAAAATTTATAACGGGGAATATTAATTTAGAAAATGTAAGTTTTACTTATAATGATTATAATCGTGTTTTAGAAAATGTTAATTTATTGATTAAGGAAAACGAGAAAGTATTATTAAAAGGTAATTCTGGTTGTGGAAAAAGTACTTTATGCAAACTTATTAATCGAAGTATTGAACCTACAAAAGGTAATATTTATATTAATGACATATGTTTAAATGATTACAGCTTGAGAACGATTAGAGACAATATTATTTATGTAGGGCAAAAAGAAAAAATTTTTACTGGTACTATTAAAGAAAATATTATGTTAAATCAAAATGATGAAATTAAATTTCAAAAAATATGTAAAATATGTTTGATAGATTTGATAGTTAATAAAAGAAAATTTAGATATAATTTTGGAATTAGTAATGATTCAATTAACATATCTGGTGGTGAAAAACAAAGAATTATTTTAGCTCGAGCATTAATGAAAGATAGTAAAATTTTAGTCTTAGACGAAGCATTAAGTGAAACTGATTATTTTATGGAGAAGACAATAATAAATAATATAATAAAAAATTTTCCTTATAAAACGTTAATTTATGTTTCACATAAAAAAATAGATAATCTTTTTGAACGAGCTATTAATATTGGAGAAAATTATGAATAATTATTTTTGGTTAAAAAATATTCCTTATAAAAACTATTTATTAATATTCACCATAAGTGGAATATTGCTCATATTATTGTTTCTAAGTTTTAATTTGAAAGCGTATAGTTCATTTACCGTATATGGTGTATTTCAAAAAAATAGTATTTTAATTCCTGTTGATTTAAAAAACTCTGACATTATTGTAAAAGGAAATAAAATAAAAATAGATAATAATGTATACCAATATAAAATAAAGCAGATATCAGAAATTTATACTAAAGATACTAACAATTATCAAAATTATCAAATAACAACAAATTTGAATCTAAGGGAAAATGAAGTAAAGAAAATAACATTTTATTATAAAAAAGAAAAAATAATCAAAAAAATTATTGATTTTATTTTCTAGAAGGGAGGTAAGCAAGTGACTAAATTGAGTGATGCTGATGCAATTAAATATACAGGCGGTGCAAAAATTTCAGGCATGGGTATATTTATAGTATCTGTGATTAGTTCTTTTATTTTTGGAATTATTGATGGCTTTTCTAATCCAAAGGCTTGCAATATTAGATAATATGGTGTTAAATAGTGATGAAAGCATTTTATATGTTGGAGGAGCAGGCGTAACAGCTGCACTTTTATCCGCTGTAGGTAGAATCATTATTGCAGTATATGGATATGGACAAAATTTTGGTTCAACATTAAGAAGATTATTTAATCATACTAGTTGCTAAAAATCTTGTCAAAAAAAGTGGTAGGTGTTATAATATGTTTAGCTAATGAAGGGAGGGATATGATGACAAAGGTTGTAGTTCAAAATGGTAATGTTGATCTTGCTTTAAAAAAGTTTAAAGCAAAATTTGCTCGTAGTGGCGTCCCTTCAGAACTTAAGAAGAGAAAATGCTATGAAAAACCAGGCGTAAAGAGAAGAAATGAAAAGAAAGAAAATATTAAAAACTCACGCCGTAGAAGCCATAACTAAGGAGTTAATATGGAAAACCAAATTGATTTAGATTTGAAAGAAGCTCTTAAAAGTGGTGATAAATTTACCTTGTCTGTCTTAAGAATGTTAAAAAGTGAGTTAATTAATGAAAGCCGTAAGGGTTCATTACATGAATTAACTGATGAAGACATTTTAAAAGTTATAAAAAAACAAGTTAAAACTCGTAAAGATTCTATTGAAGAATATAAAAAATATAATAAATTAGAGACAGTTAATGAACTAGAAAAAGAGGTAGAGGTATTAAATAAATACTTACCACAGGAGATGACTGAGAAAGAAATTATGAAAGTTATTGACATGTCTTTTGATGAAGTTAAGCCAACTTCTATGAAAGATATGGGAACATTAATGAAAGTGATTTCTTCAAAAATAACTAATGCAGATATGTCACTAGTTAGTAAGATTGTAAAGGATAGATTAAACTAATAATCTTTCCTTTTTTTTATCTATACAAATAATGTACTAAGTGATACAATATAATTGTATGGAGGACTTGTGATAGAAATTAAAAATGTTAGTAAATCTTATAATGGTAAAAATAAAGCATTAGACAATGTTTCATTTAATGTGCCAGATGGGAAAATCTTTGCTTTTATTGGACATAATGGAGCAGGCAAAACAACCCTTATTAAAATGATAATGGGTATAATTGATTTTGATGAAGGAGAAATATTAATTAATGGTAATAATATTAAAACAAATCCAATTAAATGTAAAATGGATATGGCTTATTTACCAGATAATCCTGATTTATATGAAAATATGAAAGCAATAGATTTTATAAATTTTGTTTGTGATATGTATGAAGTAAATAATGAAAAAAGAAAAGAGAATATTTTAAAATATGCCTCACTTTTAGAAATGGATAAAAATTTAAACGATGAAATATCATCTTTTTCTCATGGAATGAAACAAAAAATTGCACTTATTTCTGCACTGTGCCATGAGCCTAAAGTCATTGTAATGGATGAACCTTTTGTTGGGCTTGATCCCAAAGCAGTATTTGATATGAAAAAAATAATGAAAGATATGGCAAATAGAGGTTCTATAGTTTTTTATTCGACACATATTTTAGATGTGGCAGAAAAACTATGTGATGAAGTTGCTATTATTAAAAAGGGAAAACTTATTAAGTGTGGAACAATGAAAAGTATTAAAGGTGACGAATCACTTGAAGAAGTATTCTTAGAACTAGGTGAATAATGAAAAAAATTATTTCTTTAATCAAAGCCTCAATGAGTGAGGGTATGAGTTTATTTAAAATTAAAAAAATAGAAAATTCAAACATTTATAAAAAAATATTTCCAATATTTATTTATCTTATTATTATGGTAAGCTTAGGCTCTTATATGTATTTAATTGCTAAACCACTTTCGAAAATTGGCCTTACTCATGTAATGCTTTCTATGATGATTATGTTTGTCTCTATGTATACAATAATCGAAGGGTTTTATAAGTCACAAGGAATGCTTTTTGAATGCAAAGACAACGACTTACTTTTATCATTACCAATAGATAAAAAGTCAGTGTTTTTTGTAAGAATATTTAAATTTTATATATTTCAACTTTTGTATGATTTGTTATTTATTTTGCCTGCATATTGCATTTATATATATTTTATAAAACCCGGTTTTACATTTTATGTAGTATCAATTATCATGGCATTGTTGTTGCCAATTATTCCTATTATAATAGCATCTTTAATTGGCTATATAATTAAACTTATATCTGTAAACTTTAAAAAACAAAAAAGTATTCAAACGATTATTTCAATGCTTTTACTTGTGGGTGTATTTTATTTTTCATTTAATGTGGATAATCTTATAAATAATATTACTAATAAAGCATCGTTAATAAATGATGCAATAACAAACTTGTATTATCCTATTAATCTATATATTTCCCTTATAAATAAATTTAGTTTTGTTAATCTAATTAAACTTATTTTAATTAATATTATTCCATTTATTATTTTTATTTATATTGCATCTATCTATTATTTCAAAATAATATTTAAAACAAGAAAAGCTGATAATAAAAAGGCAAAAAATAGTTTGAGTTTTAAGAAAATGAGTTCACTAAATGCTTTAATAAAAAAAGAATTTAAAAGTTATTTTTCTTTGCCAGTTTATATAGTTAATACTTTATTTGGAATGGTATTACTCATTATTTTAACAATTTTGCTTTGTACAAATGTTCAAAGTTTTATATCACTTTTACAGTCTAGTACAGATATGGTTATTACACCGGAATTAATAAACAAATATGCACCGTTTTTCTTTTATGAGATGGTTTTATTTACAGGATTTATGTCATGTATTACATGCTGCTCAATTTCACTCGAAGGTAAATCATTTAACTTACTTAAAAGTTTTCCTATAAGTTACAATAAAATATTTTTATCAAAAATAATTTTTAGTAATTTACTTGTAATACCAGTGATTTTAATTTGTGATTTGTTATTCATATTATATTTTAAAGTTAAATTTGTATATATAATTTATATCATGGTTGCAACATTTATTGTACCAATTTTATCTTCATTATTTGGATTATTTATTAATTTGAAATACCCAAAACTAAAATGGAATAACGAAACTGAGGTAATTAAGCAAAGTACAAGTACAATGATTTGTACGTTTACTGGAATGATACTAGTTTTTATAAGTATTTTCTTAATCTTAAAATTCATAAAAAATATTCATTCCTTAATTATTAGTGAACTTGTGATATTTTCTTTTATGATAATAGTTTTATGTTTACTTATAAACACTTTTGGAAAAAAATCTATTCAAGAATTATCGTATTAAAAGTTAGTATTAAAAAATACTGACTTTTTTGGTAAAATAAATTTAAGGAGAAAGAGTATGAAATGCATTTTAATGAATAAAAATAAAAAAGTATTATCTGCAGAGTATGATTCTGCAACTGGGGTATTTACGAAAGTTAACGAAATTTTTGATATAAACTATGCACCATATATTTTAAAATGTATTTTTTCAACAGATAAACTTAAAAATGATTTATTTAGAACTAATTTAAGTGAGTGGTTTAAAACAAGAGGAATACCATCATGGAGAGACAAATTAGATTTATTACTTCATCGATTAAATGTAACTGCTCCATGTGAACTATTGGATAAGGCATTTGGATTATCTTTATCCGATCAATACTGGTTAAAACCAATAAATTCAGATATAAATTATTCAGATATAAATTTTTTTGAAAATGATTTTGATTATGTAGAATTTATGGATGCTTCTTTTTCTAAAAATAGTAATAAAATTTATAATGCTACATCATTAAAAACACCAAACAATACTACAGATGGAATGCTAAGAAAAGCTTGGATTATTGATAATGGAACTAGATTTTTATTAAAAGGTGGATATAAAAATGAAACTTTGCAACCTTTTAATGAAGTTTTGGCAAGCGAAATTTGTAAAAGACTAGGTTTTGTTCACACCGAATACGTAATTGATATTTATAAAGAAACAATTGTATCAAAGTGCCCTTGTTTTATAACTAAAGATACAGAACTAATAACATGTAAGCAAATTGAGTATGATATGAAACATTATAACAATGTAGAAGATTACGAAGCATACATAAAAAAATTAGAATCTGAAGGAATCGAAGATGCTCGCATAAAAATAGAAAATATGTATATATTAGATTTCTTGATTATGAATGAGGATAGAAATTTAAATAATTTTGGTATAATTAGAGATGTAAATACATTAAAATGGATTGATGTGGCACCAATATTTGACAATGGTCAAAGTTTGAATATAGAGTATTACGATGAAAATGAAATGCATATTATTGGAGATGGAAAATTATTTTATGAAATTAAACCATTTGATGAGATAATTAAAGTTGTAAAAGATATTAAAAGAATTGATGTTAATAAGTTAAATGATCTTCCCGAGTGGTTTGATAAACTATTACATAAATATCAATATTTAACGGGTTATTCTGATTCAAGAATTAATAAATTATGTATTTTATTAAATAGACAAATAAATAAACTTAGAAAATTAATAGAAAATAATCAATGTAAATAAATACTCATTTGTTTACATTTTTTTTAAATTAAATTAATAATCTATGATATAATTTATATGAAGGTGAATAATGAAAGAATATAAAAGAACTAGCGTATTTATAGTATATTTTTTATCATTTATATATATGGAATTTATATATAGATTTTTACTTTATAAAAAAGTATTTGTTTTATCAAATATTAATATGATAATATTTATATTATGCTTTTCGATATTATTATATATTTTAACTAGACTATTTAATGAAAAAATTAATAAATTTATTTTTTATTTTACGTTTGCTTTTTGGTCATTGTGGTTTTCTGCCCAATATGTTGTTAAAGGTTTTTTCGATTTTTATATATCATTTTCAATTTTGCAGATAGCCGATCAAGTTACGTCATTTTTGGGTAAAGCAGTTTATGAAGTAATTAAAAGACTACCGGGAATATTGCTAATTTGTTTACCACTTATTTTGGTTATAATATTCAGAAAAAAGATTTGGTTTAAAAAAACAAATAACATAAAAATTGCTATGGCATTAATTTTATTTATTTTATCTTCGATAGGATATGTATAT
The DNA here is from genome assembly GCA_934101645.1 of uncultured Bacilli bacterium. Classification (GTDB taxonomy): domain Bacteria; phylum Bacillota_I; class Bacilli_A; order RF39; family UBA660; genus UBA6448. Next base: position 20,931 of record CAKORX010000002.1, read on the forward strand.
TCTTTGAAAATAAAAAAAGATGATAGTTATAGTCCATATGAACTTTTTTATCATGTAAATAATCCATCACTAAATATTGAGAAAGTTGGTATTATAAATACATTTATTATTGATTCGTATAGATTTATTTTTGGCTTTGATGAAAAAATTGTTATTGATAATGATAGTCAAAGTAAACCATCATCTACCGAATATGAATTAAATAATTTAGATATAGATTTTGATAAAATTTTAGAAGATTATAAAGATAATGATAAAGTTGTAACTCTTACTAATTATATAAAAGGACTTACTGGCACTTATCAAAATGAGTATACTGGTAAATTTAAAGGCAAAAATCTAATTCTTTTTATGGCTGAAAGTTTTAACGAAATAGCCGTAAGAAAGGATATTACACCAACTTTATATAAACTTGCAAATAATGGATTTGTTTTTGAAAATTATTATACGCCAACTATATATAGCACCATTGGAGGAGAGTTCCAAGAATTAACGGGATTATATGCAAATTTCTCTTCATTAAAAACTTTTAGGGAAGGCACAAATTCATTTCCTCAAGGAATAGGAAATATGTTTAAAAATGAAGATTATAATGTTTACGCATATCATAATAATTCTTATGCTTTTCAAGATAGAAATATTTATTTAAAAACGTTAGGATTTGATAATTTTACTGCTTGCTTTAATGGACTTGAAAAGAAAATAAATTGTAATATTTGGCCACAAAGTGATGTAGAAATGATTGATTCAACATTTGATGACTATGCTAGTAGTGAAAAACCATTTATGGTATTTTATGCCACTGTATCTGGTCATGCTGGTTATAAATTCAACCAAAATGCTATGGCTAGAAAACACGAAAATGAAATTAAATCATATAACCTAAACTATTCTGAAGGACCTCTTTCATATTTAGCTGCGAATATGGAACTTGACAAGGCACTTGAAAGCTTAATTCAAAAACTTTCTGAAAAAGGACTTTTGGATGATACAGTAATTGCCCTTGTGGGAGACCACTATCCATATGAACTTACAATTGATGAAGTAAATGAAATCTCAAGTTATAAAAAAGATGCTAAGATAGAAGTCAATCATAGTAAATTTATTTTATATAATTCTAAAATGGATACAATTAAAATTGATAAAGTGGGTAGTTCTATAGATGTTATTCCAACTTTGTATAATTTATTTGGACTTAAATACGATTCAAGACTTATTGTTGGAAATGATATATTATCAAGTGAAGAAGGCATGGCAATATTCGATAATCGTTCATGGGTTACAAATGAAGGAAAATATTATGCATCTTCGGGAGAATATGAAAGTTTATCTGATAATAAAGATAATGCTGATTATATAAAAAAGGTAAAACAAGTAGTTAATAACAAAGTAAATATAAGTAGTTATATAATTGATACAAATTATTATAAAATTGCTTATAATTATAAAAAATAAATTGATTTAGAAATTAATAATTGATATTATATAATTTAATTGGAGGAAGAAATGAGAATATTTTTAATAGCTGGAAAAGCTGGTAGTGGAAAAAATGTAATAGCGAAGCTAATTAAGGAATATTATGTATATAAACTTGAGGAATGCGCTATTACAAGTTATAGTAAATATATTAAAAATTTTGCATTAGAACTTACTGATTGGGATGGAACAGATATTAAAAAACCACGTGATTTTATGCAACAATTAGGAGATAAAATGCGTGCAGAAGATCCTGACTTTTTGGTTAATGCAATGATGAAAGATATAATTATTTATCAAAAATATGTAGAAAATTTAGTAATAAGCGATGTAAGAATGCCTAATGAAATTGATAAAATAAAAAATGCATTTGATAATGTATATTCAATTTATGTTGTTAATCAATTTGGAAATAGCAAACTTTCAATTGAACAACAGGCTCATATTACAGAAACCGCTTTAGAGGATTATCAAGATTTTGATTATATTATAGCAAATGATGAACTTGATAAATTAAAAGAGAAAGTATTTGCAATACTTGATAAGGTGAAGTAATGAAAGAAATTAATTTAAAAGATTTATATTTTGATTTTTTCGAATCAAAGGGTCATAAAGTTATTCCAAGTGCCCCTGTAGTTCCTGAAAACGACCCATCAGTTTTATTTAATACTGCGGGAATGCAACCACTTATTCCTTATTTAATGGGAAAAGAACATCCATATGGAACAAGACTTTGTGATGCACAAAAATGTATTAGAACAAATGACTTAGATGTTATTGGCGATACATATCATCATACTTTTTTTGAAATGCTTGGAAATTGGTCTTTAGGGGATTATTTTAAAAAAGACGCCATTAATTGGAGTTTTGAATTTTTAACAAAAGTTTTAAATATTCCTGTAGAAAGACTTGCAGTAACTGTTTTCGCAGGAAATGACATTATTCCTTTTGATGAGGAAAGTTATAACCTTTGGCTATCTTTAGGTATTCCAGAGGAAAGAATAGCTAAAACTACGGAAGATAATTTTTGGATTGCTGGAGAAACTGGACCTTGTGGACCAGATACAGAAATGTTTTATTTTAGAAGTAATGATGCTCTTCCTGAAAAATTTGATCCTGAAGATGAAAGATGGGTTGAAATATGGAATGATGTATTCATGCAATATAATAAAGATGCGGACGGGAAAGTTGAACTATTACCAAAAAAGAATGTTGACACTGGAATGGGAGTTGAAAGAACAACCACTATTTTAGAAGACGTAAATGATAATTATTTATCTTCAATATGGAAAGATGTTATTGCTTTAATAAGTAAGATATCTGACAAAAGTTATGAAGGTAATGAAAAATCAATGCGTATTATTGCAGATCATATTAGGACATCTGTATTTATTTCGGCAGATGAAGCAGGTATAAAACCTTCGAATGTAGGACAAGGATATATTTTAAGAAGACTTATTCGTAGAACTATAAGACATGCTAAGAATTTAGGCATTGATATAAATTCAGACTGGGAAAGACAAATAGCAAGTTTAATTATTAATAAATATTCTAAATATTATGACGAACTTGCTAAAAATGAAAATGTAGTTTATGAAGTTTTAAAAAATGAAAAAGAAAAATTTAATAAAACGCTTGAAAAAGGTTTAAGAGAGTTTTCTAAAATTACAAGTAATAATGAAAATATAGATGGAGTAACAGCTTTCCATTTATATGATACATTTGGTTTTCCAATAGAGCTTACTATAGAACTTGCTAATGAAAAAGGCTTAAGTGTTGATGAAAAGGGCTTTAATGAAAAATTTAAAGAGCATCAAAATTTATCAAGAACTGCCTCAAGTGGACAATTTAAAGGTGGTCTTGCAGGAAATTCTGAAATTGAAACTAAATATCATACAGCAACCCATTTACTTAATGCTGCATTAAAAATTACTGTTGGAGAAAATGTTCATCAAAAGGGTAGTAATATAACTGATGAAAGAATGCGTTTTGACTTTAGTTGTGATCATAAACTTACCCCAGAAGAAATTCAAAATACAGAAGATTTAGTTAATAAATGGATAAAAGATAGTTTACCTGTGACTATTAAAGAAATGCCAAAAGAGGAAGCTGTAAAAACTGGTGCTGAAGCAATGTTTATAGAAAGATATCCTGATATTGTAACAGTATACTCTATAGGAGATGTTTCAAAAGAAATTTGCATGGGACCACATGTTGAAAATACTAATGTGCTTGGAGAATTCAAAATAGTTAAAGAAGAAAGTTCTTCCGCAGGCGTTAGACGTATTAAAGCAGTACTTAAATAAAAAAGAAGGTATAAAAAATGTTTGAAAATAAAAAAATATTTATCTTAGGAATGGCTAAAAGTGGCTATAATGTAGCTAAACTTTTATGCAAAAATAATGAGATTGTTATAACAGATAAAAATGATCAGGATGAAAAAAGGGTTAAAGAACTTGAAAGTTTAGGAGTTAAATTTGTAAAAAGTGATAATCCATTAGAATTATTTGATGATAGTTTTGATATGGTAATTAAAAATCCTGGAATTATGCCATTTCATGAACTATTAATTGAAGCTGAAAAACTAAATATTCCAATTTATAATGAAATGGAAGTAGCATATCATTTTCTTCCTAAAAATATAAAAATCATTGGTGTTACTGGTTCAAATGGTAAAACGACAACAACAACAATGATATATGAATTATTAAAAAGAGAAAATATTAGTGTCGTTTTAGGTGGAAATATAGGATATCCTTTAAGTGAAGTAATTCCTTTAATAAAGGATGGTGATGTACTTTTACTTGAAATATCTGATCATCAGTTATTAAACTTTCATGACTTTAAAACTGATATAAGTGTTCTTACAAATTTATGTCAAACACATTTAGATTATCATGGAACATATGAAAATTATAAAAAAGTAAAACATAATATATTTAATCATCATACAAAAAATGACCTTGCAATAATTAATGCAGAAAATGCTGACAGTATGCTTCTTACAAAAGATATTAATAGTACAAAAGAATATTTTAATGGTAAAGATGCTTATGTTTCTGATAATGCAATTTTTATTAAAGACGAAAAAATAATTGATACTAAAGATATATTAGTTAAGGGAAAACATAATTATGAAAATATAATGGCAGCATTACTAGTTTTAAAAGAATTTAAAATAGATAAAGATGTTGTTAAAGATTTCTTTAAAGAATTTAAAGGCGTTGAACATAGAATTGAATTTGTTTGTCAAAAAGGAAATTTAAAATTTTACAATGATTCTAAAGCTACGAATCCTACAAGTACAATTACAGCACTTAATGCTTTTGATGAAGATACATATCTTTTATTAGGCGGCATGCAAAGAAAACAAAACTTCCATGAACTTGATAGTGCAATAAAAAATCTCAAAAAAATATATGCTATCGGAGAAACCACTGATGAGGTTTATGATTATGCACAAAGCGTAAATATTCCTTGCACAAAGTGCTATACTTTAAAAGAAGCTATGAAATGCGTTAAAGAAGATAATATAGAAAGTGGAGTAGTGTTACTTTCTCCTGCATCTGCAAGTTGGGATCAATATGAAAGATTTGAATTACGTGGGGATGAATTTAAAAATCTTGCAAAAAATATATAATAAAGATATAATTTAATTAGAGTAAAGGGTGATAGTGTGAAAAATGGAATTGGTACAGATCCAACTTTAGTAGAGGTTATTGATTCACTTGATGTTCTTCCTGAAAAGAAAAAAGAAGAACCAAATAAAAATGATAAGAAACCACAGAAAGAAAAACCTAGCTTGATAAAACAAATATTATTTATTGTACTTATATTAGCATTGATGGGTGGTGTTGCATACGGAGTTTATTATTACTTAACGCTTGCAAGAAAGAAAAATAATCAAAATACAACTCCAACATTTGTACTAAATGATGTGACAGTAAATGTTGGGGATAAACTATCATCAAGCTTAAGTGAATATGGAAATTTTACAAACTTAGATATTACAAATTGCAAATTAAATACAAGTGAAGTTGATACTTCGAAAGCTGGTACTTATCCATACTATGTTGTATGTAGTACTTCAAAATACACGGCAAAAGTAATAGTAGTAGAAAGTGAGAATGGTGATAATACATCTTCCCAAAATGAATTTAAAATCAAAAATGAATTTATTTATTTAACTAAAGGTAGTGAAATAAATCCAGAAAGACTTATTTCATCCGAAGAAAAATATACTTATACTTTCGAAAATAAAGAAAATGTAAAATCAATAGTTAATGATTTAGGTATTCAAAGTATAAATATAAAAGTAACAGATACAAATAATGTTGAAAAGACATATACATCATTTATTTATGTAATTGATAGCGAACCAAAAATTAAATTTAGTTGTCAAAGCCCTGATGGAAAAGTGGTTGACAAAACATTATTTGATTCAAACAAAGAAAATATAGATAAATCTGTTAGAATGAATGTTTATACTTATAATAATGATACTGAGTTAAATGATATGATAAGTAAAATAGAGGGTGGCATTCTTTCTATTGATGATGATAAGGGTTATGCTTTAATAGATTATTCTAAAAGAACTATAACTTTAGTTAAAATGCTTCAAAGCGATATTTTAGATCAAGAATACGGAAGTTCGTTTCCTACATCATATAATGAGATAAGTAACTATTATAGAAACAAACTAAAATTTGATTGTACATTTGATTAAAAGGTAGCATATTAAATGCTACTTTTTTAATTAATAAATATAGACTTTTATTATCTCTTAAAGTTCTTTTATTTCATAAAATATATTGGTGATTAATATAAAAATATGTGTTTATGCAATTTGCAAAAATGAAGAGAAAAATATTCTAAAATGGTATGAAAGTATGAAAGAAGCCGATGATATTTATGTTCTTGACACTGGAAGTACTGATAATAGTGTAGAAATTTTAAAATCTTTAAAAGTTCATGTAAAAAGTAAAAAAATTATTCCATTTAGATTTGATAATGCACGAAATGAATCTTTTAAAATGATTAGGAAAAAATATGATTTATATGTGTGTACTGATATTGATGAACGTTTTAATAAAGGATGGCGAAAAAAATTAGAAAAATACTATGATAAATCTTATACAAGAGTTAAATATTTATATAATTGGTCGTTTGATGAGAAAGGCAATCCTGCAACAACATTTTATTTAGATAAGATTCATACAAAAGATTATGTTTGGACTCATCCAGTTCATGAAGTTTTACGTCCATTGAAAGAAGAAAAAATTTTATTAATTGGGGGTATAACTTTAAATCATTATCAAGATAAATTAAAATCTCGAAGTAATTATTTACCACTTTTAAAATTAAGTGTTAAAGAGTCTCCAGATGACGATAGAAATCTTCATTATTTAGCAAGAGAATATATGTATCATAATCAAAATATGAAAGCAATTAAAATGTTTCATAGACATCTAAATTGTAAAAATAGTGTTTGGAAAGATGAAAGAAGTGCATCAATGAGATTTATGGCAAGGTGTTATCAGAAAGTTGGTTATAAAGATGAGGCTATATTTTGGTTTAATAAGGCAATCAATGAATCTCCATATTTAAGAGAGGCTTATGTGGAACTTGCAAGTCTGTATTATAATGATAAAGAATATGATAATGCACTTATGCTTCTTAACAAGGCTTTCTTAATTAAAGAAAAAAGTAAAAGTTATATAAATGAGCCATTTGCTTGGAATGGAGAAATATATGATTTATACGCGGTAATACTTTTTTATTTAAATAAAAAAGATATTGCTTTAAAATATAGTAATATAGCAATATCTTTATCAAGTAATGAAAGAATATTAAATAACAATAAAATTATTAAACAAGTACTGCATGAAGAACAAGTCTAGTTGTTTCACTTTGACAAGTAGAAAGTGTAAGTATTTTACTATTCTCATCAAGTGTGATATTAAAATCGTAAATACTACGATTTTTTATTTTATCTAAAAATTCCATCTTTGACTTAGTATCATCAAAATTAACTGTTAAGTAATCATTTGTAGTAGGTACTATATAAATAGAAAATACTTGGTATTTATAAGAATTATATAAAGTATCAAGTCTTATGATTTGATTTTCTTTATTTGTATACCAATCTTTATAAAGGGTTTTATTAAGCGTACCAAACATTACACCATTTAAATATCTATTATGACCATAAATTATTATGTTATCATCTGTATGAGTAATGTTATTTTCATAGTCCATAAATAGCCAACCGTTATTATCTTTTTTCTTATATAAGTTATAATTTAAATAATAGTCATTATCAAGAGTTTGAGTAATAGCATAATCTATATTTGTATTATTTACTTTTAACCAACCAACAACATCAGGATTAATCTCTGTAAGAGAGTAAATATAATTATTTTTAATTTCTACACCATTTAAAGTTTTTACAGTTTTAATTTCTTCTTTTACTTCTTTTTCTTCAATATATTTAGTAACTTCTTTTTGAATTTTACTTACTTTCATCATTGAAGTATAGTTATCATAAAAAACATAGATAAAAGAAAATACAACAATAAGTAGTATTAAAAGACCACACATTCTTAATATTCCATTGTTAGTTTCTTTAACAATGTTGTCTTCAATATATTTGTCTGAATATTTTAATTTAAATGAAATTTTATATTTTTTCTTAATTATTTTATTGTTTTTTCTTAAATATTCAATGACATTTTCATCATGTTCGTCACCATGTAAAATTATTTTAATATTTTTTTGATTATTTTCTTTTAAAATATAGATTATTTGTTCTAAATTTACTTTATTAATTTTATTTATATGAATTACTTTAAGATGTCTATTAATATCACAAAATGCATTAAAATCTTGAATATCTTCAGTTGATAATGGAAACTGTAAATATATATTATTTTTATAAAATAATTGGGAATATGTTTTTAGATTATTAGTTTGCATAAAGTTTGATGTAAATAATATTTCGCTTCTTGATTCTGGAATAATACCATACTTATCAAGTAGTTCAAACATATATACTGGAATGTATTCAAAACTTATAAATTTTAAACCATTTAATTTTCTTAATTTTTCACAAAGCTTATAACTTATTACTTCCTCAGATTCTACATAAATAGAATTAATATTTTTGAATTTGTTTATAAGTGGAAGAATAATATTTAAAACTTCAATATTTTGAAAAGATAAAGTAGTTATAGAATAAGTTTTTATAAGTTCATTTAAAAATGTACAAACTATTTTTTGATTTAACAAAATATACTCATCACTAAATACAAGTTCGTTGTTACTAATTACATTAGTATTAAGCATATTTTTATATTCTATATTAAGTTTTTTTTTGTTAATAAAACATAATCTATCGTTTTTAATCTTTATTAGTATCTTCACTTTTATCCACCTTATATTTAATATGATAACACAAGTTGACATTTTTTAATATAAATTTTTTAAAAATATATTGTTTTTTTGAATTTTATGATATAATTAGGTCATAATAAAGATAGGAGAGTTGATGGATGAAAAAGTTTTTTAGTTATTTACTAGTTTTAGGTGTGTTTTGTTTACCATTAATTGTTAATGCTGTAACTGAAAAAGTTAGTGTTCCAGATGATTACACTACTAAACAACTTGATAATGGTGATCAACAAAGAACATACAAAATCAGAGTAACTTTAGAAAACAATACTGAAAATAATAAAGTTACTAAAAAAACTGTAAAGTTTAAACTAGGTAAAGCTATTACTGAAGCTACATGTGGAGACTATGGTGAATTTGTTGCCACTACTACAAACAACGGAAAAAATTCAGATGGTGAAACAACTATAACTTGTGTATTTGACAAAAATGGTTCTTCAGACACAGGAAATGATTTCCAAGTAGGAACACTTACTGTAACTATTCCAAAAGACAGTACAGAAGATTGTAGTATTGCTGTAATAAATGGTGGTTCTCAAGGTACAACTAACCCTGACACTGGTGCTAGCTTACCAATAGTTATTATTGCTGTTGGTTTAGTTCTTGGAGTTGGTGTTTATTCAGTATCTAAGAAAAAAACTAAACTTTATAAAATATAATAATTAAAAGGTTTAAAAAAGATTATTAGGACTTTCTAATAATTTTTTTTTGTGTTAAAATATACCCAGTGGTGATTTTATGAGAGAATTTACAGAACAAGAACAAGTAAGAAGAGATAAACTTGCAAAACTTAATGAACTTGGAATAGATCCATTTGGTCAAAGATTTGAAAGAAGTGGATTTGCAAAAGAAATAAAAGAAAAATATGCAGATATTTCTCATGACGAATTTGAAAATCGTAATGATATTGAAACTGTAGCTGGTAGAATTATGTTTATAAGAAAAATGGGTAAAGCTTCATTTTTCTCTATAAAAGATAAAACTGGTAATATTCAAATATATATATCAATAAATGATGTAGGTGAAGATGTTTATAACTTATTTAAAAGTGCTGATATTGGTGATATAGTAGGCGTAAAAGGTAAAGTTATGAAAACTGGAACTGGCGAAGTAACAATTAAATGCCTTGAATATACACATTTAGTTAAAGCTTTAAGACCACTTCCTGAAAAGTTTCATGGACTTACTGATATTGAAGAAAGATACCGTCGTAGATATGTTGATTTAATAATGAATGATGATGCTAGAAAAGTTGCTTATACTAGGCCAAAAATCATTCGTTGTATTCAAAATTTTATGGATAGTAGGGGATTTACTGAGGTTGAAACTCCAGTACTTCAAACACTTCTTACAGGAGCAAGTGCAAGACCATTTATAACTCATCATAATACTCAAGATATTGATATGTATTTAAGAATCGCTTTAGAGTTACCTTTAAAAAGATTATTAGTAGGTGGAATGGAAGCTGTTTATGAAATAGGCAGAACTTTTAGAAATGAAGGTATGGATCCTAAACATAATCCTGAATTTACATTAATGGAAGCATATCTTGCATATTCTGATCTTGAAGGTATGATGGATATGACAGAAAAAATGTATCAAGAAATTGCTACTAAAGTAATAGGTAAAATGGAATATAATTGGTGTGGTTATGATATTAATTTAACTGGACCTTGGAAAAGAATTAGTATGGTTGATTCTATTAAAGAAGTAACTGGTATTGATTTTTCTAAAGAAATGAGTGTTGAGGATGCTTTAAAACTTGCAAGTGAGCATCAAATTGAAGTTCAAGAACATGAACATACTGTTGGACATATTATAAATTTATTTTTTGAAAAATATGTTGAAGAAACATTAATTCAACCAACATTCTTATATGGTCATCCAGTAGAAATTAGCCCACTTACAAAAGCAAATCCTAGTGATCCTAGATTTGTAGAAAGATTTGAATTATTTATAGGTGGCAAAGAGTTTGCTAATGCTTATACTGAGCTTAATGATCCAATTACTCAACTTGATAGATTTGAAAGTCAACTTAAAGAAAGAGATCTTGGTAATGACGAAGCAAATGATATTGATATGGACTTTATTGAAGCTCTTGAATATGGAATGCCTCCAGCAGGTGGAATAGGTTATGGCATTGATAGGCTTGTAATGTTATTTACAGAGCAAGACTCAATTAGGGATGTAATTTTATTCCCAACTATGAAAAATATTAAGAAATAAAGCAAAAAAAGTGTAATTTGCTTTTTTTTTTATTTTATACGTAGTATAATTTTGTTAAGGAGGTAGAATATGGGAATTGTTATTGGCATTGTTATAGTACTTGCTCTTGCGGCATTTTTTGCAGTATTAACATGTAAAAGCAAACATAGCGATTTATTTAGATGGTTACTTATCATTTCCTTTGTTGCATTTTGTTTTACTTGGGTAATCCCTTATGGTTATTTTAGTGGAACAACATATACTGAATATGGAATGAATCGTCTAGGCCTTGGAGATCTTACATCTATAGTTTACTATGGTGCATATTTTGGATTAACAACAATAATTTACTTATTTGTATTAGGTGGATTTTATGGCGTTTTATCTAAAACAAAGATTTATGAGGCAACAGTTAAAAAAGTTGCTAAGAAAATAAAAGGAAAAGAACTTTTATTTAGTATAATTATTTCATGCTTATTTGCAATTTTAGCATCACTTTTAAAGAATACATTTGCTTTATTAGTATTTGTTCCTTTTGTAATTTCAATTTTATTAAATGCAAAATTTGATAAATTAACTGCATTTATTGTTACATTTGGTTCAATTATCGCAGGTGCTTTAGGATGTACTTATGGTACTGACAGTTTAAGTTTTTTCAACAATTATGTTGGAACAGGAATTGATATTGGATTAAAATATCGTATTATCATAGCTGTTATTGCACTTCTTGGTTATGAAGCTTTATTAGTATTACGTCTTACAAGAAAAAATAAGAAGAAAGTAAATACTGAAGAAGAACTTGAAAGTGATCCATTTGCTGTTGAAGAAGTTAAAGGAAAAGTTTCAACTTGGCCAGTAGTAGTAATTTTCTCAGTTCTTGCTATATTTATAGTACTTGGTTTTGTCGACTGGGAAAATAATTTCAAAATAACTATTTTTAGTGACTTCCATACTTGGTTAACTGGTTTAACTATTGGTAAGGACTTTACATTATTTAAATATTTATTAGGAACATCCGCTACTGCATTTGGTTCATTTGAAATAACAACTATAACTGTTATAGTATTTATTATGTCAGTTATTGCTGCTGCTATGGACAGAGTATCATTTAATGATTACTTAGTAAACTTTGGTTCTGGAGCTAAAAAAATGCTTAAACCAGTATGTTTATATGTATTAGTTTATACTGTATTTGTTACTGCATATATGGCACCATTTATTCCAACTATTACTAATTGGGCTTATGGTTTAACTAAAACATTTAATCCATACATTGCTACTTTAACTGCATTTGTAACATCAATATTCCATGCTGATTTAGGATACACAGGTTATTTAGTAGGAAAATTTGTGAGCACAGGATATTCTGAAAGTTTATCACTTATTCACACATTATATGTTACTACTTACGGAATTGTTCAAATTTTCGTACCTACAAGTGGTCTTTTAATGGTTGGATTATCATATTTAAAAATTGATTATAAATCTTGGTTTAAATATGTATGGATGTTTGCATTATTAATGCTAGTTGCACTATTAATTTTAGCTACTATAGTTTATTATTAATAGAAAGTATTTTACAAAAAAAGAATAAATTTTATTATTTATTCTTTTTTTTAATCTTAAAATATAGTATTATATTAATTGTAAGGATAGATTTATTATGAATGAAAATAATGAAATTACTAAAAGGGTAAATATAACAAGTATTTTTGCAATTATTTTTTTACTTGCTATTGTAGCAGGTGCTTCTTTTGCGTATTTTGGTTCATTTAGTACTAAAGTAAATAATAAAGCATCAGTAAATGTAAATACTGGAAAAGGTGTATCTACATCATTTGTTTCTACATCTACACCACTTGATTTACATGCAACGCTTGCAAATATGATAAATGCTTCAGCTGGTGATGTTGTAGCGGATAGTAATAGTAATTTAAATGTAACTTTAACTTTGGGTACAGCCTCAAGTACTTATAGTTGTACTTATGATATAGTATTTGAGTATGATGTTGATAGTAAGGTTTATGGAGATACTGAAACTCCAGTAACAAATCCTAGTTCTAAAGAATTAACTTTAACTATAAATGGTGCAAATGTTGGCATTAATAATTATAGTACTGAAAAAAACTTTGCCTATGATTCATCATGGAGTGCAAAAAGTGGAAACGTTGGCTATAAAAAAGTCGTTGTTAAAGATGCCATAATAAAAGATTTAAAAGGTACAGGTACAACCCAATCTTGGAATATTAATTTGAAATTCTATATTTTGAATGAATCACAAGCAAGTATTCAAGGAAAAACTTTTTCGGGAAATTTTTATGTAGAAAATATTAGATGTAAGGATGATAAATGAAAATAAAAAATTATTATGACAATTTTTATTATGTTTTTTTTGGAATTTATTTTACTATTTGTTTAGCTTTTATTTCTATAATACTAGCTCTACATGTTAGCACTTTATATGTTATTTTGGGATTAATTTTTTTGATAATTGTTCTTGGCTTAATAATATTTTTCTATTTTAGAGTATATAGAATTAATGAAAAAAGTATTACTATTAGGGCGGGCTTTATAAAAAAAGTAATTCCATATAAAAATATAAAAAAATGCTTTATAGTAAGTAATATAAATCCATTTTATTCAACATCTTACAAAAGAATTGCTTTAAGGCTCAAAAATGGAAAAGAAATTTATATTAGTCCTGTTAAAATGGATAATACATTAATGCAAATAATGAGAAAGGCTGAAAAATGATAGATTATATAATACTAGGCCTTTTAATTTTCACTATAATTTTACTGATTATTTTATTATCTAGAAAAAATAATAATAGTGATATAGTTGAAAAATTAGGCAAATTTGATACAAATATTACAAAATCAATTGGTGATTTTAAATATGATTTTTCTAAAATCTTAAGAGAAGATTTTGATTCTTTAAACGAAAGAGTTGAAAGAAAATTAACTTTAATAAATGATATGGTTAATGAAAGGCTTGATAAAAACTTTGAAAAAAGTAATAAAACATTTAACTCTGTTTTGGAAAGACTTTCAAAAATTGATGAAGCACAAAAGAAAATTGATGATTTAGGAGCAGATATTATTTCTTTACAAGGTGTGTTAACTGATAAAAAAACAAGAGGAACTTTTGGTGAAGTTAGTCTTGAATACATTTTAAATAATGCTTTTGGTTCTTCCTCAACGGGAATTTATAAATCTCAATATAAATTTGAAAATGGCTATATAGTTGATGCACTTTTATTTGCACCAGCTCCTCTTGGAACAATTTCTATTGATAGTAAGTTTCCACTTGAAAATTATCAAAAAATGACTGATAGAAGTAAGACTAAAGAAGAAAGATTATACTATGAAAAATTATTTGTTCAAGACGTGAAGAAACATATTAATGATATTAAGGAAAAATATATTATTCCAGGGGTAACAAGCGATGAGGCAATTATGTTTTTACCTGCAGAAGCAATTTTTGCAGAAATAAATGCGTATCATCCTGAACTTATTACGTATGCTTATAATAGTAAGGTATGGATAACTGGTCCAACTACATTAATATCTACATTATCTACGATATCAATGATTATTAAAAATATTGAAAGAGATAAGTATGCTAAAGTTATTCATGATGAATTAAATAAGTTAAGTATTGAGTTTTCTAGGTATAAAGATCGTTGGGATAAACTATCTAAGAATATAAAGGCGGTTAATAATTCTGTAGATGAACTTTCTACAACAACAGAAAAGATAACAAAGAAATTTGATTCTATAAATAAAGTTGAAATTAAAAAGATTGAGGTGGAAAATGACAAAAACTAAAAAAGAAGACAGTGCACTTATTACATTTTTAAAAGGTTTTGTAATAGGCTTTGGTATTATATTTCCAATTAGTTCATCAGTTCTTGCTATGACAATGGGAATTTATGAAAGAATTATTAAAATAATAAATAATTTCTTTTCATCATTTAAAGAAAATAAAAAATTTATTATATTTTTTGCTCTAGGAGTTGTAGCATCTGCAATATGTTGTTGTTTACTTTTAAATATTACATTAAACAAATTTCCTGTGGCAACATTATTATTTTTCGTAGGCTTAATTCTTGGCGGAGTTAAGATGATAGTTCAAAAGACCGAAAAAAAATATTCTGTAGCAAATATTTTATGTACAGTTATTGGCGCTTTAATTTTAATTGGAATATCACTTCTAGGAAGTAAAGAAGGCGTAAGTATAAGCACTGATTTAGCTGGCTATTTAAAACTATTTGGCGTAGGAATAATTGCTGCAGGTACAATGATTATTCCAGGAGTTAGTGGCTCAGCTATACTAGTTATTTTAGGATATTATACACCACTTTTAAATATTATTTCTGAAACTGTTCATTTCAATAATTTAAATCCAAATATTTTTATAATAATTGTTTTTGGTATAGGAATGCTTATAGGTATAATTGCCGTTAGTAAACTTATGGAATATTTACTTGAAAAACATAAAATTAAAACATATTTTGCAATTGTAGGTTTTGTATTTGCCTCAATTGTAAATATAATAATTCTAATATTTGGTTATAAGATTAAAGTAGCAGAATTTATAGTAGGTATGGTTTTACTTTTAATTGGCTATGTATTAAGCGCAAAATATTTAAAAGAGGATTAAACTAATGGAAGTTATTTTGGTAAGTAATAACTTAATAGAAAATAACTTACTTTATAATGAAAATAAAATAGATAAAAAAAAACTAAAGATACCTTTGCTTAGTAAGAATAAAGATTATGCGCAAAGGCTTTCTTTATTATCTATGTTTAATAATACTGGTGCTATATATTCATCTATGAGTGCTAGTGCAAGAATATTTGCTCAGTATTTAGGAAAAAGATTAAGAAAAGATGTTTATTTGGATGACAAATTAGATGCCCCTATAATTGGGGATATTAAAAATAAGGATTTAAAAAATGTATATTTTATGCAAGAACATGATTTTAATATAAAACTTGAAAATGGTGAATCATTAAACGAAACTTGTAAGAGATTTACAGATAGTATAAATCATATTGTATATTTAAATAAAGTAAATAAAGTAGTTGTTTTTACACATTTAAGAACGATATTAAGTTATTTAATAAATCATACAAAAGTTGGTTATAACCTTGAAGATGAACTTATTTTAGAATATAATGATGATGTTGTTTATTCTGGTGATATAAATGACATAAGTATATATAAATTAAATTTTGAGGATAGAAATTTAGTAAATATTAAAAAAATTATTTTATAGAAAGGAACATGTATGAAAAAAGAAGTCTATAAAAGTTTAGTATTTTGTTTTTCAATTATATTATTTGGCATTTCAATTGCAAGGGTAATTACATACATAATTAAATAACATGAAAAAAGAATTAAGTATTAATAAAACATTTTTTATAAGTATTATCTTAATAATACTTTCATTCATCGCAAAAGAATATACTTATGGATTTAATAATTATGGAAATGCTTATTTTATTTTTTCTTCAATATATTATATCTTAGGGAAAATAGGGTATCCACTTTTCATTATGGCACTTGGATACTATTTACTTAATAGTGATTTTAATTTAAAAAATTATATTAAAAACATTTTATTTATAATTTTTATATTTGTAATTTTTACTTTTATAAACTTACTTTTCTTTAATCATAATTTAAATCATTTTTATAAATATTTGCTTAATCCATTTAACAGTCATTTAAGTATAGTATTTAATATTTTAAGTTTATATATAATTTATCCTTTTATTAAAAGATTAGTTTCTAATATTACTAAAAAGGAAAGTAAATTATTTATTATTTTGGTGCTTTTATGGAGTACGTTAAATTTAGTGGATTTATTTAAAGAATTTACTTTTACTTTAGATATTCCTTTGATAAATAACTCTATGATGATAAGTTACTTTATAATGGGTTATTTAATAAAAAATTTTGATAGTAAAAAAACTAAAAGTTTGATACTAAGCATTGTTATTAGTTTAATATTATTTACTTATATAGTAATAATTACGTATGCATTATCAAAAGGAATGCAAAATTTTGATAGAACTTTAATTGATAATAATAATTTATTAATGATGGCATTAGCTTTGCTTATTTATTATATAATTAATTTTAATGATAAGAATGACTTAAAGTTTAAATCATTTACACCATATTTGTTTGGCACATATTTGTTTAGCAATTTAATATTTAACTATATGAGTAAAAATTATAATTTGTTAAAATATTATTCTGCATACTCAATTATAGTTTGTTTAATTGTAATATTTTTTAGTAGTTATTTTATAAGTTTTATATTATGTAAACCATTTATGGTAATAAGGGAGAAAAAATGGAAAAAGAGATAAATATAGGTATTAGTAATAGACATGTTCATTTAAGTAAAGAAGTTTATGATCTTTTATTTGATGAACCATATAATATTTTAAAAAATTTAAAACAACCAGGAGAGTTTGCTACAGATAAAGTGGTTACTATTAAAACTGACAAATTTAAAATTGATAATGTAAAAGTTTTAGGACCATGTCGTGATTATACACAAGTAGAAATAGCTAAATCTGACGCAATTAAGTTTGGCATTAATCCTCCGGTAAGAGAAAGTGGAGATTTGGTAGGAGCAGAAAAAATCATAGTTGAAACTCCTAAAAATAGTGTTGAAGTCAAAGCCTGTATTATTGCTCAAAGACATATTCATATTTCTAAAAATGAAGCAGATAATTTAGGACTTACTCATGGAGAAAAAGTTTTAGTTAAACTTGGTAGTGAAAAATCTGGTATTATTGAAAGCTTTGTTAAAATAAGAGATAATGCAGTTTTAGAACTACATATTGATAAAGACGATGCATGTGCTTTTTTAATAAATCAAGGTGACACTGCCAAAATAATTTTAAAATAAATTATTTTATTTACAGTATTAATTTATGATGTTATAATCTTTTCTGATAAAGGAAAGATTTTTTTATGTTTAAAATAGGTAATGTAGAAATTGATGGAAAAATAATTGTAGCTCCGATGGCTGGCGTTAGCAATAAAACTTTTAGAATGATTTGTAAAGATTTTGGAGCGTCTTTAGTAGTGGGGGAAATGGTTTCAGATAAAGCCTTAGTTTTTGGTAATGAAAAAACAAAAAAACTCTTAAAAATGGACGAAAAAGAAAGACCTATTTCACAACAAATTTTTGGAAGTGATATAGATAGTTTTTGTAAGGCTGCAAAAATTGTATACGATTATATGCACCCAGATATTATTGATATTAATATGGGGTGTCCTGTACCGAAAATAGCAATGCGTTCTCAGGCTGGAAGTGCACTTTTGAAAAATCCCGAAAAAATATATGAAATTGTTAAGGCTGTTAGTAAAAGTGTTCCATGTCCAGTAACTGTTAAAATTCGTAGTGGTTGGGATGAAAATAGTATAAACTGTGTTGAAGTTGCAAAAATATGTGAGAAGGCTGGTGCAAGTGCACTAACGCTTCATGCAAGAACAAGAAGTCAAGGTTATGAAGGACATAGTGATTGGTCACTTATAAAAAAAGTTAAGGAAAGTGTAAATATTCCCGTTATCGGTAATGGTGATGTTGTAAGCTACTTTGATGCTAAGAAAATGCTTGATGAAACTGGATGCGATGCTGTTATGATAGGAAGAGGACTTTTAGGCAACCCTTGGCTTATTAAAGAATGTAATGATTATTTAGAATATGGAAAACTTCCCGAAAAAGTATCTTATGAAGAAAAAATTCAAATGATGAAAATTCATTTAAATAATTTAGTTTTAGAAAAAGGAGAAAGTGAAGCAACAATTGAAATACGAAGTCATTTTTTATATTATTTAAAAGGTATGCCTAATAATAGTGAAGTAAAAAATATGATTTGTAAGGAAAGAAGTCAAAGTAAAATAATTGAAATTTTAGATAATTATTTAGAAAGTATTAGTAAAGAAAATTTACCAAAATAAAAAGGACTATGTCCTTTTTATTTTATCTCTAAGATTATATCATAATGCTGAAGTATTTGCTGTAGTATTTTTTTATTCATATAATAGTTTTCATTATTAAAACGAAGTATTAAATAATCATCTTTGTTTTTATTAAGCAATGTGGTTTCTTTGTTTTCATCGATTTGATTTAAAATTTCTTTAACTTCATTTTCACTAAGTGTTTTTTGAAAATCTATATGGTATCCATGAAGTGGGTCAAAAACATAAAAATAATCTGTGTAGTATGCATAAACCACATTTGATTTTGTGATATATAAATAATAATTTTTATCAATATCAGTTTCCTTTAAAAAGGTACCTTTATCTTTTAAAGTATTACCTTTTGTAGTTTCTCCGAAATTTACTCTTATATAATATTCTTCATTATATAGTTTATCAAACTCTTTTTTCTTTTCACTTCTTAAAAAATAAAATACTGTAAATATTATTACTACTGTAATTATTATAGAAAGTATTAATACTATAGTACTATTATTTTTCCTTTTTGGCGTTTTTAAATCACGATTCATTTTTACTCCTTAACTAGCATTTTGGCTACTTCATTTATTGGGCCTGCACCAATTGTAACCACTAAATCGTTTTCTTTAACGTTTTCTTTAATATAATCAACAATTTTTTCAAATGTATCTAAGAATATAACATTTGAATTTTTTTTCTTAATTAATGAAACTAAATCTTCTTCTTTAACATTCCAAATATTAGTTTCACGAGCAGGGTATATTTTTGCAATAACAATATTATCAAAATTACTTAAAACATCAGCAAACTCATTTAAATGTTCAATAGTTCTTGAATAGGTGTGTGATTGAAATATAGCATAATTTTTATTATGACTTGTTTTTTTAACAGAATCCAAAGTTGTTTTGATTTCACTTGGATGATGTGCATAATCATCGTATACTAAAGCTCCATTTACTTTTCCTAAAAATTCAAATCTTCTTCCAACTCCTGTATAAGTAGCAAGACCTTCTTTAATAACGTTTATATCGATGCCATAAAGTCTACACATTGCAGTTGCTGCAAGAGAGTTATATATATTATGAATTCCAGATACTGATAAAATAATTTCAGTTTCCTTTTTGTCATTTATATATAAATCATATCTTGGGTGACCAAACTCATCATAAGAAATATTTTTTGCCATGTAATTTGCATCATTATTTATACCATATGTTATTTTATTTAAATCATTTACACATTTAACGGTGTTTTTATCATCATTATTGATTATTAAATTTCCATCATTATTAAGTTTATCTGCAAATTTTCTAAATGAGGTAATAATACCATCAATGTTTTTAAAGTAATCTAAATGATCATCATCGATATCAAGTATTATTTCACTGGTAGGGGAAAACTCTAAAAAACTATCTACGTATTCACAACTTTCTGCAATAAAATATTTTTTTGAACCTGCATGATTATTACTATTAATTATTGGAAGCATTGCTCCAATCATAATTGTAGGATTTAAGTTTGCTTTTAAAAATATTGTACTTACCATTCCGGTAGTAGTACTTTTTCCATGAGTTCCACTTATACATAATACATTTTCATATTCTTTCATTAAAAGACCTAAAAATGTACTTCTTTCATAAACGGTTTTATTATTTTCTCTAGCATATTTTAGTTCTTCATTATCTTCATGAATAGCTGCTGTGTAAACAACAATATCAGCATTTTTTACATTTTCGATGTTTGGCACATTTGATACTTTGATGCCTTTTTCTTCTAAGTGTTTAGTAATGTCTGTTAAAAATGCGTCATAGCCTGTTATATGCGTGCCAAAAGATAATAATATTTCGGCAATTCCACTCATAGAAATTCCACCGATACCAATCATATGTATTTTTTTATTATTAAACATAAAAATCTCCTTTTCTTAATTATATTATACTTTAACTTACTCTAAATTGCAAAAGAGTGTCGGTATAATAAAATAATTTTTTTCCCTTTAACTTCAATAAACTCTTCTTCCTTTAAATTTTTAAGTTCACGGTGCATAGCACTTCGGTCAACTGATAAATAATCTGCTAGTTCAGAATATGAAAAAGGTAAATATATAATACTACTTCCATGTTTTTTACTTTGAATATTAAAATATTCAAGTAGGCGATCACGAATAGTTTTTTTACTTATTATTTGAAGTCTATCATTTTTTTCTACAATTTTATCATTTAATATTAAAAGTAAATTTTTTAAAAATCTATTGAAATAAATCGATGAGTCTTCATTTTTTATAATAAATTCGTAATCGAAAATAGTAATTTTAACATCAGTATTTGCAACAATTTCATATTCTTCATTATAAAGAAATGATAAATTGCTGCCAAATATACTACCTTCAAAAAGTTCTTCAAATACCAAAGTATTTCCATTATAGTCAGTATGAACAATTTTTGCATTTCCTTCGGAAACTATGCCGATAATATTATCTTTTAAATTTTTTGATATGTTCATATTTTTTTTAAAAGAAAGTGTTATTCCTTCGAGTTCAATTTCTAATTTTTTTTGTTCTTTTACAGGTATGTTGTCAAATAAATTTATCATTTACACCTCACTTAGTAAAATTTTATCATTTTTATTAAAATGTTGCAATTGCAACAATACATTTATTTATTTTGTGTTATAGTTAGAGTGGTTTTAATAGGAGAGGTAGTAGAATGAAAATAGTTAAACGTGATGGGCATATTGTTGATTATTGTCCAGAAAAAATTGAAATGGCTATTAAAAAAGCCAATGATGAAGTCGCTGAAGAAGATAAAGTAAGCGAAATTCAAATAAGAAATATTATAAAATATATTGAAGGATTAAAGAAAAAAAGAATGCTTGTTGAAGATATTCAAGATATTATCGAATATCGTTTGATGGCTCTTGGAAAATATGCTCTTGCAAAAGAATATATTACTTATAGATATACAAGAGAGTTAGTTAGAAAAAGCAATACAACTGATCTTTCAATAAAAGAACTAATTGATGGGGAAAGTGAGTATTGGAATACAGAAAACTCTAATAAAAATGCACGTATTGTAACTACTCAAAGAGATTATTTAGCAGGTATAACATCCACTGATATAACACGTAGATTTTTACTTACTGAAGATATAGTTAAAGCACATGATGAAGGTATTATACACTTTCATGATGCAGATTATTTTGCACAAAATGCCTTACATAATTGTGATTTAATTAACCTTGAAGATATGCTTCAAAATGGAACTAATATTAATGGTGTAATGATTGAAAAACCGCATAGATTTTTAACTGCTATGACTATTGCTACACAAATCATTACAGCAGTATCATCATCTCAATATGGAGGATGTACTATAACTCTTACTCATTTAGCACCTTTTGTTAGATGTAGTTACGAAAGATATTTAGAAAAATATAAAAATAGAAAATTTAAAAAAGAAGATGCGGAAAAATATGCCAAAGAAGATTTACAAAAAGAAATAACTGATGGTGTTCAAACATTCCAATATCAAATTAATTCAATGACTACTACAAATGGTCAAGCACCTTTTTTGAGCGTTTGCATGTATTTGGGAGAAACAAGTGAATATAAAGAAGAACTTGCTATGATTATCGAAGAATTTTTGAAACAAAGAATTTTAGGCATGAAAAATGAAAAAGGAGTTTATATAACTCCAGCATTCCCAAAACTTTTATATATTTTAGAGGAAGATAATATTAAAAAAGATGGTAAATATTATTATTTAACAAAGCTTGCCGCTAAATGTACTGCTAAAAGAATGGTTCCAGATTATATTTCCGAAAAAATCATGAAGGAACTAAAAGTTGACAAAAATGGTAATGGTCAATGTTATCCATGTATGGGTTGCAGGAGCTTTTTAACAACTTATGTTGATGAAAAAGGTAAACCAAAATATTATGGTAGATTTAATCAAGGAGTTGTTACAATAAATCTTCCTGATGTAGCTCTTTCATCAGACAAAGATATGGAATTATTTTGGAAAATATTTGATGATAGATTAGAATTATGTCATAAAGCACTTCAAATAAGACATAAAAGACTTTCTAAAGTTACAAGCGATGTAGCACCAATTCTATGGCAACATGGAGCCCTTGCAAGACTTAAAAAAGGTGAAAGTATTCATGATTTACTTCATCATGGATATTCAACAATTTCTCTTGGATATGCTGGACTTTATGAATGCGTTAAATATATGACAGGGCATTCACATACTGATGAATCTATTGGTAAAGAATTTGCTTTAAAAGTTATGGAGTATATGAATGATAAATGTAAAAAATGGAAAGAAGAAGAGGATATTGACTATTCAGTATATGGTACTCCAATTGAATCAACTACATATAAATTTGCAAAATGTTTAAAAGAAAGATTTGGGAAAATTAAAGGTATAACTGATAGAAACTATATTACAAATTCTTATCATGTACCAGTTTTTGAAGAAATTGATGCTTTTACAAAATTAAAACTTGAAAGTGAATTTCAAAAACTTTCTCCAGGTGGAGCAATAAGTTATGTAGAAACTCCTAACCTTGAAAATAATCTTGATGTAGTTCTTGAAGTTATTGAATATATTTATAACAATATAATGTATGCTGAACTTAATACGAAATCTGATTATTGCCAAGAATGTGGTTATACTGGTGAAATATTAATTGATGATAATTTAGAGTGGTATTGTCCAAATTGTGGTAATAGAGATCACAGCAAATTAAACGTTGCTAGAAGAACATGTGGATATATTGGAGCAAACTTTTGGAACAAAGGTAGAACTCAAGAAATAAAAGAAAGAGTTATTCATATAGATAATAAGGATGCGTAAATATGAGATATCATAAAATTAGAAAAATGGATATTTCTAATGGACCTGGTGTAAGAGTTTCAATTTTCATGCAAGGATGTGAATTTCATTGTAATAATTGTTTTAATCCTGAAACTTGGGATTTTAAAGCTGGCGAAGAATTTAATGAAGATACAATTAATAAAGTATTAAAGTTAAGTGATAAAGACTACATTGTTGGACTGTCCATTTTGGGTGGAGAGCCAATGCATCCAAAAAATATTGAGGGAACGACTTTACTTGCTAAGGCTTTTAAAGAGAAATATCCAGATAAAAATATTTGGGTATGGAGTGGATATTTATTTGATAAAGATTTAAAAGATAAAGAAGTTTTAAAATATATTGATGTTTTAGTAGATGGAAGGTTTGTTGAAAGCCTTGCAGATCCTACTTTAAAATGGAAAGGTTCTTCGAATCAAAGAGTAATAGATGTTCAAAAAAGTTTAAAAAATAATGAAATATGTATAATTGAATAATTGACAATATAACTCAAAGGTCATATAATTTAGATATATTTTTAAAAAATTATGAACAAGACGAAATTACTTTAATATTTTTAGAGAGTTAACGATTGGTGAAAGTTAATAATAGAAAGTAATTTGAATCACTTGGGAGTTGTTTATCTAAGTAAATAGGATAAACTGTCTAGTCCGCATTAAGGATAATTGAGTAAAATATAAAGGTGGTACCGTGCTATATGCACCCTTTTGGTACACACCTTTTTTTATTGGAGGGAAGAAAAATGTTTAAAAAGTTAGATGAAAGAAGTACTAATGAAGTAGAAAAGAGTATATTAGATACTTGGCAAAAAGAAGATATTTTATCTCTTACTACTAAGGGAGATAAGAACTTTGTATTTTATGATGGACCAATATATGCTAATGCTAAACCTGGAATTCATCATGTATTCGCAAAAACAATTAAAGATGCTTTTTGTAAGTATAATGTTATGAACGGATATAGAGTTGATAGAAAAATTGGACTTGATTGTAACGGACTTCCTATTGAGTATAATGTTGAAAAGAAATTAGGCATTAATGGCAAAAAAGACATTGAAGCAATGGGAATTGAAAAGTTTATTGAAGAATGTAAAAAAAATACAGCTTTAAATATTAGTGAAGTAAAAAAAGTTACTGATATGATGGGCCAATTTATTGATGAAGAGCATCCATATATTACTTGTGAAAATGATTACCATGAAACTGAATGGTACTTATTTAAAGAAATGCATAAAAAAGGTGCTATTTACCATAGCAATAAAATACTTCCATATTGCCCAAGATGTGGCACAGAACTTGCTAAGTTTGAAGTTGACCAAGGATATCAATTAGACCCAGTTAATACGGTAATTGTTCCATTTAAATTAGTTGGTAAAGATGAATACTTACTTGTTTGGACAACAACACCATGGACACTTCTTGATAATGTTGCTGCATGTGTTAATCCGGATTATGAATACATTAAAGCACAATCTATGGGATATAAATTTATATTATGTAAAGTCCTTGCGGATAAAGTTTTAGGTGAAGATTATAAAGTTTTAGAAACATTTAAAGGAACTGACTTAGTAGGACTTAAATATGAACAATTAATGCCATTTGCAACTGTTGAAGGTGGTAAAGCATTTGAAGTAGTTGCAGATAGCTATGTAACATCTACTGACGGAACTGGTATTGTTCATATTGCACCAGCATATGGAGAAGATGATAATAGAGTTTGCCAAGAAAATGGCTTTGGTTGGACTCAAAGTGTAGATCTTGCAGGTAAATATACAGTTGGTCCTTGGAAAGGCACTTTAGTTACTGATAAAGACTTAGAAATAACAATTATCAAATGGCTAAAAGAAAATGATAAATTATTTAAAAAAATAAAAATTGAGCACGACTATCCTCATTGCTGGAGATGTAAAAGTCCACTTATTTATTTTGCTAAGCCAGCGTGGTATGTAAAAACAACTGATTATAAAGATAAAATAATCGAAGAAAATAATAAAATCAATTGGTATCCACAGTATGTTGGTACAAAAAGATTTGGAAACTGGCTTGATAATATGGTAGACTGGGGAATTTCTAGAAATAGGTACTGGGGTTGTCCACTTCCATTTTGGGTATGCGATGATTGTGGTAAATTTGATGTAATTGGTTCTCGTGAAGAATTAATTGAGAAAGCTGACCAAAAGCTTAAATATGAAGATATAGATTTACATAGACCATATGTGGATAATATTACAATGAAGTGTTCATGTGGTGGCACAATGCATAGAGTAAATGATGTAGCTGATGTTTGGTTTGATTCAGGTTCAATGCCTTATGCACAATGCCATTATCCTTTTGAAAATAAAGAGTGGTTTGATAAACATTTCCCAGCAGATTTTATTGCAGAGGGTATTGATCAAACTCGTGGTTGGTTTTATGTTCTACTTGTAATAAGCACAATAATAAGTGGAAAATCTTCATTTAAAAATGTTGTTGTAAATGACATGATGCTTGATAAAAATGGCAAAAAAATGAGTAAATCTACAGGAAATATTATTGATCCTGTAGCCATTATGGAAAAATATGGTGCTGATTCTATAAGATGGTATATGCTTTATGCTTCTCCAGTATGGACTCCTCTTAAATTTGATGAGGATGGTGTCAAGGAAGTTTATTCAAAATTTGTAAATCCTTTAAAAAATACTTATTCATTCTTCCAGATGTATGCAAATGTAGATAATATTAATATTAATGAATGCGAAATCGATTATTCTTTACGTGAAGAAATAGATAAATGGTTACTTTCTAAATATAATAATTTAGTGAAAAATGTTAGAAATTCATTTGATGAATATGATTTAAATAAAGTTACAAGATATATTACATCATTTGTTTCAGATGATTTATCTAACTGGTATATAAGACGTAATCGTAATAGATTCTGGGGAAATAAACTTGATAATTCTAAAAAAAGTGTATACAAAACAACTTACGAAGTTTTAAGCGGATTATGCAAACTAATAGCTCCAATTGCTCCTTTTGTAAGTGAAGAGATTTATAAAAACTTAACAGGTGAAACTTCAGTTCATTTAGCAGAGTATCCAGTTTGCAATGAAAAATTAATTGATAATCCTTTAGAAGAAAAAATGGATTTAGTAAGAGATTTAATTTCTATCGGAAGATATGTTCGTGAAGAAAACAAAATTAAAGTACGTCAACCTTTATCAGAAGTGTTAATTGATGGAAAATATAAAGATATTATTGGCTTACTTACTTCTTTAATAAAAGAGGAATTAAATGTCAAAGAAGTAAAATTTATTCAAGATGTAAATACTTATATGAATTTTGAAATTAAACCTAATTTCAAAGAAGCAGGTAAAGTATTTGGCAAAAATATGAAAGAATATCAAGCACTATTGGGAAATTTAAGTAAAGAGGATATTGATTTATTAATTAATGATAAAGAAATTTCATTAAATATTGATGGCAATGATTATACAATTAATAAAGATTTAATTGATATAAGATATAGTGCTAAAGAAGGCTTTGATATCGGTATGGATAATGGCAAATTTGTTATACTTAATGCAGTTATTACTGATGAGCTTAAAAAAGAGGGTAATGCTAGAGAATTTGTATCAAAAGTTCAAGCAATTAGAAAAGAACTTAACTTTGATATAGAAAATAGGATAACAATTACTGTTAATGCTGATGAAGAGTTTGCTCAGTCTATAAAAGATAATTTAGAGTATGTTAAAAATGAAACTTTGGCTACGGAAATTAATTTTGTAGATTCAATTGATAAAGATTTAACTTTAAATGATTATAAAGTTGGTATTAAACTTGAAAGGAATGGAAAATAATCCATTCTTTTTTGATAGACAAAAATGTAAAATATATTTATAATATCTTTTAGGTGACGAAAATGGATATAAATGAATTTGATTATAATTTACCAGAAGAATTAATTGCACAAACTCCAATTAAAAATCGTAGTGAATCAAAACTACTTGTAATGGATAGAAAAACTGGTGCTCTTGAAGATAAAATTTTTAAAGATATAACTTCTTATTTACATAGTGGAGATGTTTTAGTTTTAAATGATACAAAGGTTCTTCCTGCAAGAATATTTGGCAAGAAAGAAGAAACTAATGCCCATATAGAGCTTCTTTTATTAAAGGATTTAGGTAATGATTTATGGCAATGTTTATCTAGACCATTTAAAAGGTTAAATGTAGGCACTAAAATAACTTTTTCAGATACTCTTTACTGCACCGTAGTAGAAAAACTCGAGGAAGGAATAGTAAATGTTAAGTTTTCTTATGAGGGCATTTTTATTGAACAAATCGAAAAAATTGGTTTAATGCCACTTCCACCATATATTCATGAAAGTTTAAAAGATCAAACTAGATATCAAACTGTTTATGCAAAATATTTAGGAAGTGCTGCAGCTCCGACTGCAGGTCTTCATTTTACTAAAGAACTTTTAGAAAAAATTAAAAATATGGGAGTAGAAGTATTATATGTAACTTTACATGTTGGACTTGGAACATTTAGACCTGTTAATGAAGAAGATATTACTAAACATCATATGCATAGTGAACATTTTATTATGACTCAAGATGTAGCAGATAAATTAAATAAAGCAAAAGAAGAAGGAAGAAAAATATATGCAGTAGGAACTACCTCTACAAGAACACTTGAGGCAATTATGAATAAGTATCATAAGTTTGTTTCTTGCAATGAAAATACAAATATATTTATTTATCCAGGATATAAATTTTTGGCTATTGATGGTCTTATAACAAATTTCCATTTACCAAAAAGCACTTTAGTAATGTTAGTAAGTGCGTTTTCATGCAAAGAAAACATATTAAATGCATATAAGCATGCAATAGAAAATAATTATCGTTTCTTTTCATTTGGGGATGCAATGTTTATTAAATAGTATACAATTTTAATAAAATAAGATAAAATAAATTTATAATGGAGTAAAGATGAAAGTAGAATTTAAATTAAAATATAAAGATGAAAAAACTGGTGCAAGACTTGGCACAGTAACTTTCAATGGAAAAGAGTATGAAACACCTATGTTTATGCCGGTTGGAACTAATGCAACAGTTAAAACTTTGTCAGTTGAAGAAATAAAAGCATGTAATTGTGGAATTATTTTAGCAAATACCTACCATTTATGGCTACAACCTGGTGAAGATATTGTTCAAAAAGCCGGCGGATTACATAAATTTATGAATTATGATGGACCAATATTAACTGATAGTGGCGGATTTCAAGTTTTTTCTTTAGCAAAACCTAAAGATATTATCGAAGAAGGTGTTAAGTTTAAAAATCATTTAAATGGTGATAAATTATTTTTAACACCAGAAAAATCTATTGAAATTCAAGAAAAACTTGGTAGTGATATAGTTATGAGCTTTGATGAATGTATTGGATATCCTGCTTCACATGATTATTGTGCTGCTTCTGTTGAAAGAACTCTTCGTTGGGCAAAACGAGGAAAAGATGTTTTTAAAGGAAATAATCAAATTTTATTTGGCATTGTTCAAGGTGGAGAATATGCTGATTTAAGAAAATATTGTGCAGAAAAGTTAGTGGAAATGAATTTTGATGGTTATTCTGTTGGTGGAACAAGTGTTGGTGAAGACAAACAAACTATGTATAAAATGGTAAAAATGAGTACAGATTATTTGCCTAAAGATAAACTTCGTTATTTAATGGGCGTTGGTGATCCAATTGATCTAATTGAAAACTCTTTAAGAGGAATAGATATTTTTGATTGTGTTAGTCCAACAAGGCTCGCTCGTCATGGACATGCTTATACTAAAAATGGTAAGATAAATTTAAAAAATAGTAAGTACAAAGAAGACTTTACTCCGGTAGAAGAGTCTTGTAAATGTTATGCATGTCAAAGTTACACTAAAGCATATATAAGACATTTAATAACCGCTAATGAAACTTTAGGAGCAAGACTTTTATCAATACATAATATTTATTTTTTAGAAAATTTAATGGCTGAAATTAGAGAAAATATTAAAGCTGGTACTTTAGAGGAATATAGAGATAATTTTATTTTAAATTATTATAAAGAGGGCTATGAATACAAATAAGATTGTAATATATGTAACAATTATAGCGTGCGTTTTAATTATAGGCGTTCCAGCATTTTTTAAAATAGTAAAAATAAATGAACAAAAATTAAATTTAGTAAATGAAAAGAAAGTTTGTGAAGCAGCTTATAAATGCTATTATGAAAACAAATGCCCAACAAATGTTGTGACTTTAAAAGAACTTTATGAAAATGGTTACTTAGTTTCAGAAATAGTAAATCCATCAACTAGGGAGATTATAAGTAATAGTTCTTATGTAGAGATATATACAGATCAAATTAAATTTTATCCAATTTAAAAAAGCCAATATTGGCTTTTTTATTTTAGTTTAATTGTTAAAACGGCAATTATTATTCCAATTAGTATTGTAGCAAGTATTATAATAAATGATTTTGCAAATCCACTTTCATCATTAAATAGTTTTATTCCACTTATTCCTGGCGGATTTAATGTTCTGGATTTACCTTTATCTAATGAATTTGCTGCACTTATATTCTCACTATCCATTTGCATAAAAAATTCTGATAGTTTTTGCTTTATAATGTCTACGGCAGGGTGGGGTTTTCCATCATTTAAAGATAAATTGTATTGATTATTTGCTTCATTTATTGGACCTTCCAAAATGCTAAAGATTCTAGAAAGATTTTCATCTCTTACATTCATATTTGTATATTTTTTATATTGTAAAAAATATGTATCTAAATAATCTATAATAGTACGTTTCATTTCATCACTTAAACTATTATAATACAAGTATTTATACATAATATTTGCTCGATTTGCTAAATTTTCAAAATAAGCTTCATCATATCTACCCATTGCCATATCTCCTACTATAATTAAATTTTATCAAACATTTATTTAAAATACAATTGCTTTTTGTGGGAGTATTATTGTATTATATTTACGAAGGCATTATATGGAAAATAAATTAAATGAAGATTTTATTATAAATTTATCTAAAAATAAAAACGAGCCAATTTGGATGAAAGAATTTAGATTAAATGCATATCATAAATTTTTAGAACTTGAAAATCCTAGTTTTGGACCTAAAATTAATATTAATTTTGATGAAATTACATATTATAAAGGCTCTTTTAAAGGTCCAAGTTGTTCATGGAATGATGTAAGCAAAAATGTTAAAGATACATTTTCTTCTTTAGGTGTTATAGATGCCGAAAAAAAATATTTAAAAGGTGTTTCTAATCAGTATGAAAGTGAAGTTGTGTATCACAATATGAAAGATGAAAGTGGAATTATATTTTTGTCTACAGATGAAGCATTAAAAAAATACCCTGATTTATTTGAAAAGTATTTTAATAATTTAGTAAAATATGATGAAAATAAATACACAGCTTTAAATAGTGCGCTATGGAGTGGAGGCTCGTTTATATATATTCCGCCTTATACTAATGTTGATAGACCACTTCAAAGTTATTTTAGAATTGATACAAAAAATTTAGGCCAATTTGAAAGAACTATAATTATTGTAGACCATGATTCATCACTTCATTATATTGAAGGATGTACTGCAAAAAATTATTCTTCATCATCACTTCATGCTGGCGTAGTAGAAATATATGTTGGCAAAAATAGTAAATGTAAATATTCTACAATTCAAAATTGGAGCAAAGATGTTTATAATTTAGTAACTAAAAGAGCAATAGTCGAGGAAAATGGATTTATGCAATGGGTTGATGGAAATATAGGTAGTAAAGTTACTATGAAGTATCCATCATGCATTTTAAAAGGTGACAATTCTTCTGCTAGTTCTATAAGTATTGCTTATGCAAAAGAAGGGCAACATCTTGATGCTGGTGCTAAAATGATACATTTAGGGAAAAATACAAAAAGTACAATTATTAGTAAATCACTTGCATCTGGTGGAGGACATAGTGATTATAGGGGAACTGTTAAGATAGGCGAAAATGCTACAAATTCTTTTGCTATTATTAAATGTGATAATATTATTTTAGATAGTAAATCATCTTCAAATACATATCCTAAAAATATTATCTTAAATAATAGTAGTACTTTAGAACATGAAGCAACTATATCCAAAATAAATGAAGAAAAATTATTATACTTAAAAAGTTTAGGAATAAGTGAAGATGCTGCTAAAGATTTATATGTTTTAGGCTTTATGTCAGATTTCAAAAAAAGTTTACCAATGGAATATGCTGTAGAGCTTAATAGATTAATTAAAGAATAGTTTACGTAAAATAACTATTCTTTTTATTTTTAATAAATTTTAAGTTTCTTGTAAGTTTTTAATTTGTTATTATAATTTTTTAATTCAAAATTAAAATTTTCTTAATACAAAATTTGAAATTTAGACTTTTTTCTTTTTTTATTTTATTTGCTATATTCTTTTTTGAAAGGAGGATAAATGAACAGCGTCGTTTTAGTTGGAAGACTTACCTTTAACCCTGAGGTTGCTAAAACTGAAAATGGTAAGCAAGTTACACATATTGTTGTAGCAGTAAATCGTAATTATAAAAATGCTGATGGAATTTATGAAACAGATTTTATCAAATGCACTTTATGGAATGGTATAGCTGGAGCAATAGGTGAGTACTGCAAGGTTGGAGATGTCGTTGGTATTAAGGGAAGACTTCAATCAAACTCTTATGAAAATCAAGAAAATAAGAAAGTGTATGTGACTGAAGTAGTTGCAGAAAGAGTAACTTTTTTATCATCATCAGCAAAAGCAAAGGATGAAGAAAATAGTAAGGAAACAACTCCAAAAAAGAAAAATAAATAATAATCTTATGTAAAAATATGTAAACTTTTAAAAAAATTATTGATAAACGTTTACCTATGGTTAACTTGCCCCAAAACTAATTTTTCTTGTTTTATACTTAAACCATTAAAGGAAAGTAATATAGTTATGTTAGTAGGTAAAAGATTAAAAGAGGCAAGAGAAAGATGTAATTTAAGCTCATCTGAATTAGGCAAACTTGTAGGCGTTTCTAAATCTGCAATAAGTTTGTATGAAAAAGAAAAACGTAATCCAAAAATTGATACTTTAATAGAACTTATGTATACTCTTGGAGTTAGTGCAGATTATTTACTTGGTACAGATGTAATTGTTGAATATGTGGATGAAAGTGTGCAAAAGTACCAATCTTTTTCTAAGGAAGAAGTAGAATTTATTAATGAACTTCGAAAAGATAAAGATTTACAAGAAGCACTTTTAACAGATCCACATAAAAGCATATCACGTATTAAAAAGAAAATTTAATTTAAATTATTTTTAGATTAAATTTTTTTTTATGCTTAATAAAACTATTTTTGTATCATATATTTTAATGATGAAAAATTTTTTGAGTTATTTATTAGTTTTAATTTTAATAGTGGCAAGTTTTTATTATGCCGATAAAATATCTTCTTTAGTCATTAATAAAAGTAGTTTAATGAAGGAAATTAATAATAAAAAAAGTAATTATGAAAAAGAGTATGTAAATGCGGTTATAACTGATAATTATATTGTTCCTGGGGTAAATGGTCTCAAAGTAAATGTTTTAGAAAGCTATTATAATATGAAAAGAGAGAATTTGTTTCAAAAAGATAAAATTGTTTTTAATGAAATAGTTCCTGAAGTATCTCTTGAACAAAATAAAAAATATATTATAAATAAAGCAAACTATATAAAAGGTGGAGTAGCAATATTAATTTATAATAATGAAGAAGTTTTAAAAAGTATAGATAAACTTGACATAACAAGACTTGTTGATACAAATTCATTTTCTAAAAAATCAATTTTTGAACAAATAAACTATGATAAAAATAATTTTGAAAAAGTTGATAAACTTTTAAAAGATAATAATTTAAATAAAGAAATATGTATTGTAGAAAATAATATAGATAAATATTGCCTAAATAATAATTACTACCTAGTAAAACCTACTTACAATATTAATAATTCTAATATATATTTAAAAGAAAATGTTTCAAGTGGAGATATAATTTTTATTGATGATAATTTATCTTTATCAAATTTTAAACTCTTATTAGTTAGTTTAAAGTATCATGATTTAAAGGTTTATTCACTATCAAAACTAATTTCTGAAAAGAAATAAGAACTTGCAAAATTATCACTTTTTTGATAAAATTAATTTACCAAGAAAAACTTTAAAGAAAAGAGTGATAATAATGTGTAATATAAAAATTTTTGGCTTGGGCGGTTTAGACGAAAACGGAAAAAACTGTTATGTTGTTGAAGTTGATGATGACATATTTGTTTTTGATTGTGGTTTAAAGTATGCCACAGGTAATCTACTTGGTATAGATTATATAATTCCTGATTTTTCATATTTAATAAAAAATCAAAAAAGAATCAAAGGTGTTTTCATAACTCATGGTCATCAAGAAAATATGGGAAGTGTATGCGATTTAATTAGTCAAATTCCTAATATAAAAATATATGCTACAAAGTTTACAAAATTTTGTTTAACTTTAGATGGCGTAAATGAAGATAATATTATTGAAATAAAGGCTCATAAAAAAATTAATTTTGGTAAATGTGCTATATTTCCTATAACTATGTCACATAGCATTCCTGATGCTGTAATGTATGTTTTATATACAAGCGATGGAAGTATTTGCTATACTGGCGATTTTACAATTGATCCAGGTATGATGGGAAGCTATGAAATGGATTTAGGAAAAATAGCATATGTTGGTAAACAAGGAGTACTTTGCTTATTAAGTGAATCAATTTTTTCAGAAAACCCAGGTCATACTTCTCCGAAGCATAAATTAATTGATTTTTTCAAAGATGTAATTAAACATAACGAAAAAAGAATTATATTTTCTGTTTTACCAGATCATTTATATACAATAGAGGAAATCTTTCATGCTGCAGCAGGAACTCATCGTAAAATTGTAGTAATGGGTAAAAAACTTCAAAGTGTAATAAATTATGCAATTGCAAATAATTATTTAGTCACTGAACCAGATATTATTGGTGATTTATCAAATTTAAAAGATGAAAATGTAATTATTTTAATAAGTGATGATAGAGCTAATCCATATGCTAATATTAATAAAATTTATACGGGATATGATAAATATATTAATTTGCTTGCATCAGATACTATAATTTTTGCAGAACCAAAATATGATAGTAGTGAAAAATTATTTGTTAAAATGGAAAATGAACTTGCTAAGTATGGTTGCAATGTAATTGATATTCCAAAAAAATATTCTATTTTGCAACATGCCTCTAAAGAGGATATTATGCTTATGTTAAAACTTGTAAATCCACTTTATTATATGCCTGTTAAAGGTGACTATCGTTATATGGTTGGAAATGCAAATGTGGCTTTAAGCCTTGGTAAAAAGCCAGAAAATATTTTACTTAAACAAAATGGTGATGTTATAAATATTAAAGATAAAGTTATTGATGATAAATTTGAACATATTAATGTTGACGATATTTTCATTGATGGAAAAAGTTCTGATGATATTGGCGATTTAGTTATTAAGGATAGAGAAGTTCTTGCGGAAAATGGTATTGTTTTAATAAGTGCTACAGTTTCTAAGAAAGATAAAGTATTATTAGTAGGACCAGAAATTGTTACAAGAGGGTTTATCTATGTAAAAGACTCTAAGGAAATGATTGAAGAAATTAAAAAGATATGTGAAAAGGTTATAACTAACAATATTACTCCAAAATATGTTGATTACAACTTAATTAGAAGCCAGATTAGAGAAGAACTTGGAGCTTACTTATACGAAGAAACCGAGTGTAAGCCGATGATAATTGCAGTTGTTCAAGAAGTATAAATAAGCTAAATACACCTATAATAAAAATAGGTGTTTTTCTATGGAATATAAAAATGTATATGAAAGTGCAAATAGATTGATTTTTAAATTAAAAAATATTTATTTCAAAGTTAAAAATAAAAAATTAAAACAAAAATTAAATTATCAAATTAAAAAATACCAAAGAATTATAAATATGTGTTTAGAAAAAAAACTTTATGAAGATAGTTTTTTTATCAAAATAAAAGATGATTTTTTTGAAACTTTAAAATTGCTTACAGTAAGTGAAGAAAAAATAAAAAATATGATAGACGAAGCATTTACAAAAGAAATAAATCAATTTAAAACTTATAATTTATCAAATATAGAAAAATATTATTTAGAAAATTTGGAAAAGAGTAAAATAGATTTTAAAAATGTTGTTTAGAAATAAAAAATGTGTTATTATTTATAATAGGTGAAGGGTATGAAGAGAAATGCTAGTCCAGTAATTGTTGTTTTTCTTGCGGTTATTTCTTTAACTTGCATTTCTATAGGAACAGCATATTCTTATTTATCTAAACTTTCAGTTTCAACAACAACTCAAAATATTACTACGGGAAATTTGAATGCTACTTTATCATATACACAAATTACAAATGCTCAAGTTATGCCCCTTAGTGATGAAGAAGGAATAAATCAAACAACGTATGCAAAAGTGGCAATATCTAAAACGAATAACTATACTGTTTTTTATACATTAAATATAGGTTATTCTACTGATTCGCTAGCTTCGTATAATTTTACAGAAGAAGACTTACTTCCTATGGAATTTATCAGAATAGCTATATTTGATTCTGCTTCTTCGACTACGCCGATAGCTGGACCTGTTTCAATAGCAGAACTTCCTTTATTAAGTGTAAATACATCTGATCATTATAAAGATGTTTATTTGCTTTCTTTTGCAAATTTTGCTGCAGGAAGTGCAAGTAAAACTTATTATATAAAAGCTTGGCTTAATCCAGAAACTCCAAATGAATTAGATGGAAAAGCAGTTTTACTTGATGTAAATATCGAGCAAGTTCCTTTAGTGGGTAAATCTTTATATAATTTAAAAGGTACTGTTAAAGTTGATGGAACCGCTGTTAGTGGCGCTACATTATCTATTCAAAATAATACAATAAAATCCACTACTTCAAGTGGAGCTTTTACGCTTTCTAATGTTCCTGTGGGAACCTATAATTTAGGAATTACGTATAACAATAATACATATGAAACCACTGTTCATTTACAAAGTGGAGCTAGCGCGTCTGTTGTAGCAAGAACTGCAACAACATGCAGTGCAAATGAGCCTTTACAAAACTGTGCATATACTTACTATACAACTGTAAACAAGTTAATGAAAACAAATTCACTAACTTCGTATAGTACAGTGGCGCCTACAAGTTCATATAATGTGCCAGCATCCTACGTTATTACCGGAGGGGAGTCGCTTGCAATACTTGATATAACAGGAATTAATATTAATATAAATTCCTCAACAGGGGCTGTTACTTTAAGTAAATAAAATAATAATTTTAAAAAATTGCTTAAAGGACTTGATTTATGATTATAATTTGTGATAAATTTATAATAGAAAGGAGATAGAAGAGAAGTGGAAAAGAAAAATACTTTATTGTTAACTGTTATTGCAGTAGCTACATTACTTGTTGCAGTTGTTGGAGCAACATTCGCATACTTCGGTTCATTTACAACTACTGTAGATAACAAAGCTGGTGTAAATGTTACAACTGAGGCAGCTAAATCTTCAACTTTTACAACAAATTCAGCATCACTTAAATTAAATGTTGCTGGTTCAGAAATGTTAAAAGGAACTGGAGCTGCTACAGCAGTAGGTACTTATAGTGGTGACAAAGCTGAGTTATCTGTTAGCTTAACTGCTACTGATACAGCAACAACTACTACTTGTAAATATGATATTTATTTCCAATATGACGATGGTTCTGCTGTATATGGAGCAGCTGCTACACCTGTAACTGCTGGAACAGATAATAAAGAATTTACTTATACTTTAACTCCAAGTACTGGAATTACAGTTGAGGCTACTTATGCTGCAACTGAAGAAAAAGATTTTAGTGTTTTCTCAAGTGCAACAACTGAAGTTAAAGTTGCTAGTGGTTCAATTGCAGTAAGTAATGATACTGCTACTCAAACATTAACTGCTAATGTTAAATTCTATAATTTCCCTACAATTGATCAATCTGCTTTAGCTGAAAAATCATTTGCTGGAAAATTCTATGTTAAAGAAACTACTGTAGATTGCAGTACTGCTGCAAATTAATAGTAACTATATTAAAAGTTAACAATTTAATAATATAAAAACCGGCCTTTTAGGTCGTTTTTTTGTGGGTGTCAAATTGATAAATTGTATTGAAAATTATGTTCATTTTTGATATATTATTTATAGAATAGAGGCATATTATGAAAGATAAAAAACTAAGAACTCAGGTTTATTTAATACTTTTTATTTTTATGTTTTTAATGCTTGTGGTAGTAAGTACTTATGCTTACTTTGTAACAAGTGACTTTTACTATGGTAATTTTAATGTAGAGGTAAAGTCAAAAGGCGTAGATACACTTCAAATAAAAAGTGATCATGATATAAGTTTGCATGCAACAGATTATAATTTTATTAAGGATCTTGGCCACTCAATAAGTGGAGATACAACTATTGATGTAATACTTGATACTACAAAACCAAAAGCAAAATATTGTTATAATGTTTATTTAGTTATGCCCAATGAAGCAGTATTTGATTATAGTAATTATCCTAGACCAGAACTTAGTCTAAGCGTATTAAAAAAAGAGAATAATGAAGATTTTATTCCAATAATAGATAATATGGATATTACTAAATATACTGGTAAACTTGATGTTCCAATTAAACTAAATATAGAAAATATAAATCATGAAATATATACTACAAAAAGAATTAATAAAACTATTTCTTATAAAGCTATTGTAACATTTAATTATTTTCCAGATATAGAACAAAAAGTAAATGAAAGCGTTAGTTATAATGCTACATTAAATATTGACAATGTTCATGAGTGTTAATTAATAAATGAAATGGGAAATTATGGAATTTTATAAAATAAAAAAATATATTAATAATTAGAGAGAAGCATAATTGTTTTTCTTTTTTTGTTTAATAGACATTTACATTATAATTTGCTAAAATATATTTGGTGATTAGTAGTGAAAGCATTGTTATTAACTGTTATTACTGGTGTTTTCTTTTTAATGGGAATACTTTTTAATAAAATATGCAAAGGAAATAAAAACATAAATATTTTATCTATAGCATTATCATTTGTAATTTTGCTATATTTAATTATTTTTGATATATTACCTGAAATAAGTGAATCATTTAACTTTTATGCTCTTTTATTTATTTTACTTGGTTTAGTTTTATTAAAAATATTAGATTTTTTTGTTCCCCAACATGACCATCATCACAAAGAAAAAAACGATAATAAAAAAGAACATGATAATCATTTAAATCATATAGGAACTATAACTGTAATTGCTTTACTATTACATAATATACTTGAAAATATGGCATTATATAACGTAGCAATAAAAGATTTTAAATCAGGAATGTTTATGTGTTTAGGCATTGGATTACATAATTTACCTTTAGGATTTCAAATTGGTAGTAATTTAAAAGAAGAAAATAATTTTAATATATTTATTCTTACCATATCAGGTCTTGTTGGTGGATTAATAAATCTATTTATAGGAAATATTTCTGAAGTTATTACTGCATATTTATTAAGTTTCACTTTAGGAATGTTAATTTATTTGACTGTTTTTGAATTATTTAAAGAAGTTATTGAAAATATTAAAAATAGATATACCTATTATGGTATTATATTAGGTGTAATAATAATTATATTATTAAGATTTATTTAGGAGTAACAATGAAAAAAATTTTAATTATCGGTTCTTCGGGAACTATTGGACTTTCCTTACTTAAATATTTATTATCCGAAGGTAAATATGAAATTACTGTAATGGATTTGAAAAATGCAAAAGTTGAAAAAAAATTAAAGAAATATCGAAAAAGGGTAAATATAATTTATTCAGATGGTCTTGACCGAAGTTTAATTGAGGTACTTGTAAAAGATCATGATTATGTATTTAATTTAGCTACATGTTTGCCTCCGCTTTCATATTATAAAAAAGGATTATCAGATATTATTGAATATAATGTAACAGAAAATATAGTTAAAGCAATAATTTATTATAATCCACAGTGTCATTTAATCTATGCTTCTTCGACAAGTTTATATGGTGAAAATGAAGGAAGTGTAAATAGTGATATTAAAGTTGATAAACTAGATTACTATAATAATGCTAAATACAAAACAGAAAAATTAATTCAAAAAAAATGTAAAAATTATACAATTGTAAGAGTACCTTTAGTTTTAGGAGATCTTAGAACTGATTCTTTTATGTATAAAGTTCATCCAGGATTAATTGAATGTATTACCAAAGAAGATGCCTCCTATGCATTTTGTAAAATAATTGATAAAGGTGCATCATTAAATAAAAAAATAATAAATATTGGTCTTATAAGATGTAATTATAACGATTTAGTTAATAATATATTAAAGTACCATGGAATAAGTTTTAAATATATACTTGAAAAATTATTTTTAGATGAGTATTTTTATAGTCCGGTACTTAAAGATAGTGAAAAGTTTAATAATATTTTAGAATATAAAAATGATTCAATTGAAAGTTATTATATGAAACTCAAAAGAAGAAGTAAAAATCGAAAAATAAATATATTTTTAGGAAAGATATTATTAAAAATTAAAGGGGTGAAAGATTGAAAATAGGTCTTGCTTTAGCTGGTGGAGGAGTAAAAGGTAGTTATCAAATAGGTGCTTATTATGCATTTAAGAAATGTCATATAAAATTTGACTGCGTATGTGGAACATCTATTGGCTCATTTAATGCCGCAATGATTGTTGCAAATATGGAGAAAGAATTACTTGATTTTTGGAATAATGCCGATATTGGAAAAATTCTTGGCTATGATAAAAAATATGTTGACTCGGTTAATAAAGAAAATAAAGATGAAATTGAGTTATTAAAACTTGGATTTGAAAATTTTTCTAAGATATTAAAAAATAAAGGAATAAGTATTGATGGACTTGAGAAAACTTTAAAAGGCTTTAATCTTGAGGAAAAAATTAGAAATAGTAAAACTGATTTTGGACTTATTACTTATAGATTAAAAGATCTGAAACCCTTAGAACTTTTTAAAGATGATATGAAAAAAGGTTCTATAAATAATTATATAATTTCAAGTTGCTATTTACCTGTATTTAAAATGGAAAAACTCGAAGATGATAGTTATTATTTCGATGGCGGAATATATGATAATTGTCCTGCAAATATGATGCTAAAAAAAGGTTATGATAAAGTATATAGAGTAGAGCTTAAAGGAATGGGTTTTAAGAAAAAACTTATTGATAAAAATAAAGTAGTTACAATAGTGCCTACCAGAAAACTTAGTTCAACTTTAACAGTTAATAAAAAAGCCATACACGAAAATATTCAAATAGGTTATTATGATACACTTAAAGTTTTAAAAGGTTATCCCGGAGAAAGATATATATTTAAAAAGTGTCCATCTTGGTATTACAACTTTGTTTTAAAAAATGTTTCTAGTAAAGATATACTAAAATATAAAACTTTGTTTAATGCAGATACAAACGAAAAACTTGTTATTAAAATTGTAGAGTATGCAATGCAAAAAGAAGATGTAACATATTTTAATGTTTATAGTTTAAATAAAATGATAAAAAAATATAAAAAATCAAATGAAAAATATGGAGTTTATAGAATTATAAAACTTATGAAAAAATTTTAAATAGTTGATAAAAAATGATAAATATGATATTATTTAGATAATTGAAAGGGTGATAGAATGAAATTAACAATTGAAGAAGTTCAAATGA
Source organism: uncultured Bacilli bacterium (assembly GCA_934101645.1). GTDB lineage: Bacteria > Bacillota_I > Bacilli_A > RF39 > UBA660 > UBA6448. The sequence goes on from CAKORX010000002.1 coordinate 62,813, forward strand.
AAAATAAGCGTGTTGATGAACTAAATGCTCGTCTTGCAAGAATTAATCAAGAAAAACAATTATTTCAAGGTGGAGCTGGAAATGATGAACCTTATTTTAATTTAATTACAGAACAAGAAGAAATGACTAAAAATGAAATTGATAAAATCAATCGTGAATTAAGTAGTGCTGAGATTGTTGACCCATCATTAAATAATGTAGAAACTGTAGGTCTTGGTGACAAAGTTGAACTTATTGTTACTGATGAGTTAGGTGAATCATTTACAATGGTAGTCACTTTGGCTAGTGAAGTAATGGGATTTAGTCGTGATACCATAAGTTTAAAGTCTCCGATGGGTATGGCAATTAATGGCCAAATGATCGGTACTGAAGTACCTTGTACAATTCCTTTAGGAGATGTAAAAGTCCAAATTGTAGGTAAAGTTAAAGAGCTTGATACACAAATGGATACACAAATGAAAAGATAATCGATAAGATTATTTTTTTATTGTGATTTTTTATTTATTAACTTATAATACTTGTAGAGGAAATTTATGAATGATTTATTTTTACCCGCAGATAAATATAAAGTTATTAATAAAACTATATTAAGTGATAATGATAAAAAAATCTTAATATCTTTTTATATGCCAATAATCGGTTGCACGGCAGTAAGTTTATATTTAACTTTGTGGCAAGATTTAAATATTCAAGAAGAATGTAGTGAAGAGTTAATTCATCATCATTTGATTACTCTTCTTAAGGAAAGCAAAGAAAATGTGTTTAAAGCAAGACAAGCTTTAGAGGCTGTAGGACTTTTGAAAAGTTATTTAAAAGATGGAAATGTAAAAGAATATATTTATGAACTTTATTCTCCTTTATTACCATCAGAGTTTTTTAATCATCCTATTTTAAATATTGTATTATATAGTAATATTGGTAGCGAAGAATATGAAAAACTTTTAAATATTCATCAAAAGAAAAGATATGATTATTCAAACTATGTTGATGTTACTAAAAAAATGGATGAAGTATATAAATCAGAAAATTTTAATATAAGTTCCGATGGGAAAGAAAGAATTTCAAATTCAATAGGACTTAATAGTAAAATTGATTATGAAAAAATAAGTAATACAATTCCTAAAAATATTATGTCTGATAAGGCACTTAATAAAAAAACTAAGGATTTAATTGATAATCTTTCTTTTATATATAATTATGACACAGTGAAAATGACTGAACTTATTAGGTCTAGTTTAAATGAATTTGGTATGATTGATAAAAAAGTTTTAAGAATAAATGCTCGAAAAAGTTATAATTTATCATCAAATAATTTGCCAACTCTTGTATATCGTACGCAACCTGAGTATTTAAAAAAAGCAAGTGGAGATAACTCACTTCATGCTCAAATTGTTTCAATGTTTGAAAGTATTAGCCCATATGAATTTTTAAAGTGTAAAAATAAAGGAGCTACTCCCACATCAAAAGATTTAAGACTTGTAGAAAAACTCCTTGTGGAACTTGAACTTCCTCCGGCAGTAGTAAATGTCTTACTTGATTATTGCTTAAGAGTAAACAATAATAAACTTACGAATGCCTATGTTGAGGCGGTTGCTGGTCAGTGGAAAAGGGCAGATTTAAAAACCGCTGAGGAAGCTATGAATTTTGCTGAGAAAGAACAAAAAAGATTAAATAAAAATAAAAAGACAGTTTCTAAAAAAAGTGATGAACCAGCATGGTTTCATGCTCACATAGAAAGTAATGATGCTTCAAAAGAAGAACAAGATGAATTAAATGATTTATTAAAGGAGTTTAAATAATGGAGAAAATAGGAAGCAATTATAATGAAAATATTTTAAAAGAGAATTATTTGAAAATTAAGTTAGATCCAAATTTTTCTGCTTTAGTTAAAAAATTTAAAGTACCCGAAAAGGAAATTATTAATAATTTATCATCTTTTGAAGAAACTTTGGAGGAACTTAATCATTGCAAAAATTGTAAATGTCTTAATGAATGTAAAAATAAAATTAAGGGTTATGTTTATTATCCAGAAAATAAAGAAAGTAAAATTTATTTTGGTTATGCAAAGTGTAAAAAGTTAAAGGAGCAAGAAGAAAAGATTAGTAAGCAAAATGAAAATAATGAACTTTTAAATGCTCGAATGAAAGATATAGATGTTAGTGACAAAAATAGAGTAGAACTAATTAAATTTTTAAAAAAGTTTTATGATGAGTATGAACCTGAAAAAGGGTTAAAAGGATTATATTTACACGGAAGCTTTGGCAGTGGTAAAACTTTTTTAGTTGCAGCTTTATTAAATGAACTTAAAATTAAAAAAGGTGTTAGTTATGAAATTGTTTATTATCCTGAACTATTAAGAATTTTAAAAGATGATTTGAGTTTAGTAGATAGTAAAGTAAGAAAGTATAGCTTAGTAGATATACTTGTTTTAGATGATATTGGTGCCGAAAATGTTACAACTTGGGGTAGAGATGAAATACTTGGAACTATTTTACAAGCTCGAATGAATAAACATATGACAACGTTTTTTACAAGTAATTTAAATATTACTGAGCTAGAAAAACATTTATCTTTAACGAAAGATAATATTGATTTTGTTAAAGCAAGAAGAATTATAGAAAGAATTAAACAACTTACAATTGACATGGAACTTATAAGTAAGAATAGGAGAAATTAATGAAATTATATTTTTGTGGTTCAATGACTGGCAGTAGAGAAAAACAAGAAAATTATGAACGAATTATTAATTATTTAAAAAATTATGGAACAATTTTAAATGAGTTTGTGGCTGATAAGATAGTTAAAGATTATGAACCGGAAGTTGTATTTAATAGAGACTATAATAATATGAATAATGCAGATGTTTGCATTGCAGATATTTCTATTCCATCGACTGGTGTTGGCTTTGAACTTGGAGTTTTTCATATGCTTAAAACTAAAACTTTAGTAGTATATGATGAAAATATGCCACTACCTTCATCTCTTCCAAGGGGATGTAATAACTTTACTATTAAGTCTTATAAAGATATTAATGAAGAAATTGAAATAATAAAAAACTTTCTTGAAAAATAAATCTTAATATGTTATATTTTATTTGTAGTAATTCAATTAGTCCATTCGCGTTTTACTACCAGATAAACTGAATAGTTTAAAGGAATAATGAGAAGTCTTAAGAATCTCCTCATGAATGGCAAATAATCATACACAATTATTTGTGATTGGTTTTTGTCGTATGTTCATGAAAGGAGGTTCTTTTTTTATTTTTTACAATCACGATGAATTTAAATGAAAAGGATGGTAGTTATGAAAATTTTAGAAAAAGATTTTTATGAAAAAACAAAGAATTGGGATTTTAGCAAATTTGAAATTGAAAGTGAAAAATTAACAAACTGGGACCTTTACGAAAATATAAAAAAAGTATGTAATAAAAATTCAAAAATACTAGATCTTGGTACTGGCGGTGGAGAAAAATTACTTAAAAATTATCCAGATGTAAAAGAAATACTTGGAACTGATTATTCAAAACAAATGATTAAAACCGCAAAGAAAAATCTTATATTAAGTAAAAGAAAAAATATATCTTTTAAAATAATGGATAATTTAAAAATGAATGTACCTAAAAATTATTATGACGTAATTGTTGCAAGAAATACTGTTACAGCTCCTAAACAAATATATGATTCATTAAAAAATGGTGGTTATCTTTTTATTAGAGGTGTTGATAAATATGATTGCTATGAATTGAAATTAATATTTGACAAAAAAAATGAGCCCCCAAAAAAGCCTATAAGTATAATCGATTATGAAAATGTATTAAGTGCAGGTTTTAAAGACGTAGAACTTGTGCCAATCCATGAAAGAGAATACTTTAAAAATAAAAAAATTTTTAAAAATTTTCTATTAAAAGTTCCAATAATAAATGATTTTGATGATGAAAAAATAATTCAATCAAATGAAATTGATGATGAAAAACTTGATAAATATATCGCTAGAAACACTTATAATGGGAAAATTAGGCTTATAAGAAGATACTATGGCATAGTTGCCAGAAAATAGCAAACAAATGTTCTTGACAAATTAAACCATGTATAATATAATTAAATTATCTTAGACGTATTGTATCTTTACTTTTAATTATAAGTAAGATACAATGAGAATGTCAGAGTTTTAGTAAGGAGAACATATGAAAATAACAAAAGATGAAAAGGATAAAGATAAGGTACTAGAACAAGTTCTTGCTGATATAGAAAAACAATTTGGAAAAGGTGCAATTATGCGTCTTGGCAATGAAGAACATATTGAAATTGATACGACTTCTTCGGGATCACTTTCTCTTGATATAGCATTAGGTGTTGGTGGTTTTCCGGTAGGAAGAATTATCGAAATATTTGGACCTGAAAGTAGTGGTAAAACAACAATTGCATTGCAAGCCATAGCTGAGGTTCAAAAAAAAGGTGGAAGAGCAGCATTTATAGATGCAGAACATGCTCTTGATCCTGTTTATGCAAAAAATTTAGGAGTTAATATTAATAATTTATTATTAAGTCAACCTGATACTGGCGAGCAAGCCTTAGAGATTTGTGATGCTTTAGTTAAAAGCGAGGCTGTAGATTTGATTGTAATTGATTCAGTTGCTGCGCTTGTACCTCAGGCAGAAATTGATGGGGAAATGGGAGATTCTCATGTTGGACTTCAGGCAAGGCTTATGAGTCAAGCACTAAGAAAGTTATCTGGAAACATGAATAAAAGCAAAACAACATGTATTTTTATCAATCAATTAAGAGAAAAAGTTGGTATCATGTTTGGCAACCCAGAAACAACTCCAGGCGGAAGAGCATTAAAATTTTACGCAAGCGTTCGACTTGATATCCGAAAAGGAGAACAAATTAAAAGTGGAGATACTGTAATTGGTAATAAGGTAAATATTAAAGTTGTAAAAAATAAAGTTTCTCCACCATTTAGAACTGCATGTGTTGATATAATGTATGGAGAAGGAATATCTAGAGAGGGCGAAATTATTGATTTAGCAAGTGATATTGATATAATTGATAAAAGCGGTGCTTGGTATTCATATAATGGCGAAAAAATTGGCCAAGGAAAAGAAAATGTTAAAACATATTTAAAAAACAATCCTGCTTTAAAAGATGAATTAGAAAATAAAATACGTACTCATTATGGATTTAAGTCATCTATTTTAAAAGAGGAAAAGAAAAATAGTTGAATTTGACTATTTTTTCTTTTTTTGTTATAATACTGGGCAAATCAGGGGGTACTAGTAATGGAAAATATTTATACAGGAAGGCAAATTGCACTTTTTACTGATGTGCATGGAATGTATGAACCTTTAGAAAGTATTATGGACGATATAAAAAGAAGAGGTATAACAGAAATATATTCTTTAGGTGACAGTATTATAGACGGACCAAGCCCAGTAGAAGTACTAAAACTTATGCAGGAAAATAATGTTTCTCAAGTTCTTGGAAACTCAGAATGTTATGTAATGCTTGGAACTAAGCCCTTTAATTATATAAGTGAATCAAGAAATGAACTTATATATTGGACACTTTCAAAAATTTCTGATTATTTAGATTATTTAAATAATAGTAAAGCATCAATTGATTTAGATATTGGAGAGAAAAAAGTTGCTTTATGCCATTTTATTAATGATGTTAGATGGGATTATTCATTAAGAAGTACATGGACTTATCAAAGAAATTATGGATTTGGTAAGGGTGCACAACAATTTTTATATACAAATAGTCCCGAATATCAAAATGATTTAGATTATTATTTACAACATGTTGGTATTTTAGAAGGCAAAGGTTGTAAAGCTTCTTATGATGAACCATTATTTCATGGTAAAAGAGTTACTGAATATGATGATGTTTTTCAAGGACATGTACATTTTGAAATGGAAGATGAATTAGAAAATACAAAAATACATACAATAAGGGCTGCCGGTATGGGATGGCAAGAAAGTGATAAAGATTTAGCAGGTTATATTATTTTAAAAGAAAAAATAAAGGGTGGCTTTGATACTGAAAAAGTTTATGTACCTTTTGACAAGGAAAAGTTAATGAGCACTATTTATTATTCAGATATGCCAGAAAAATCTAGAACTTTAAGATTTTTAAGGTAATAATATACTTGACAAAACATATATTTAAGTGTAAACTATTTGTAGTTAACGAAGGAAAGAGATAAATATCCACCTGATCAAGAATATTGATAGGTAAAAGGCCTAATGATTATATTAGCTTTTTAAGGTGGATAATTATATCCACCTTTTTAATTATATTAAGGGAGGCGAAGCTATATAGCAAAGATTGAAGAGTTACCAATTAATAATCAGATTAAAGCTGAAGAAGTAATGGTAATAGGTCCAAATGGGGAAAAGATGGGCATTAAAAAACTAAGTGATGCACTTACACTTGCAAATTATGCAGGGCTAGATTTAGTTTTAATGAACCAAGGTAATGGTGTTGCTGTTACTAAGATAATGGATTATAATAAATTCCGTTATGAAAAACAAAAGAAATTAAAAGATGCACAAAAGAAACAAAGAGAAACAAGCAAAGAAATTAAAGAATATCGTTTATCTGTTACAATTGATGTTGGTGATTTTGAAACACGTCGAAGAAATGCAGAGAGTTATTTAAAAAAAGGTCATAAAATTAAAGCATTTATTCGTTTTAAAGGAAGACAAATGGCTCATCCAGAACTTGGATACGATGTACTAAATAGATTTGCAGAGGCTCTTTCAGAAGTTGCTGATGTTGAACAAAAACCTCAATTGGATGGTCGTCAAGCTTATATGATGCTCGCTCCAAAAAAATAGAAAGGAAGTTTATTTATGGGAAAATGTAAACAAAAAACACATAAAGCTAGTAGTAAAGTGTTAAACAAAAAGAAAAATGGTACAATTACTTTTAAAAAGGGTAATTCAAATCACAAAACTGGAAAGGATAGTGCTAAGTCTGTTCGTCAAAGAAGAGGAAAAGGCGTATTAGCAAAAGGAATGGCTCAAGGCCTTTCTAAAGTAATATAAGGGTGGTGTAATTAATGGCAAGAGTTAAAGGCGGAAATGTTGCTAAAAACAGAAGAAGAAAAGTTTTAAAAGAAGCTAAAGGTTACTTTGGAAGTAAACACAGATTATATAAAACAGCTCAAGAACAATTATTCCATAGTGGAGCATATGCTTATAGAGACCGTAAACAAAACAAAAGAAATTTCAGAAAATTATGGATTACAAGAATCAATGCTGCTTGTAGAGAAAATGATATAAGTTATTCTAAATTTATTAGTGGTTTAACTAAAGCTGGTATTGAAATTAATCGTAAAATGCTTTCTGAACTTGCAATTGATGATCCTAAAAGTTTTTCAGCTTTAGTAGTTACTGCTAAAAAAGCTTTATTAGGTGAAATGGTTAAAGAAGAAATTAAAGAAACAGTAAAAGAAGTTAAATCTACTGTAAAAAAAGCAGCTGAAAAAGTTGAAGCTAAAGTTGAAGAAATAAAAGAAGACCTAGAATCAATGAGTTTAACTGATTTAAAAGCTATAGCTAAAGAAAAAGGTATTAAAGGATTTAGTACTTTAAAAAAACCTGAATTAATTGAAAAATTAAAAAAATAATGCGTAAAAGCATTGTTTTTTTTTATATTTTTTTAACTAATTTAATTTCTTTTTTAGGTTCAAATAAATACTCTAAAAATGCATATTTTAATGAAAGCTCCATTATTTTTTTCATAACATCACAACATTTTACTGTGTAATCAAAATTTACAAATTTTCCTTGATACATTCTAGCATCATAAATTGGAACTATATCATTTCTGTATCTTGGTGGTAATTGGTAAATTCTATTATGAAGTCTGTTTGCTCCAATAAATCCATAAATATTATTTAATGTATCAACGCATAAACATGTTCCTGAAAAACCTGGAGATAAACTTGATTTTCCTGACAGAAAATCTTGCACTTTAATATAGTTTTTATTACTTTGTTTATAATAATTTAAAAGCCCAAAATAATATGCATTATTACCACCAACAAAAGGGGTAGTTAATAAATCAAGGCTTTCTCTATTAATTATATTTTCTTGTGCTAAATTTTGTGCAAATGAAAACATATCATCAGCATTTGAAAAATATCCTGCATGCCCTGGCGCATTACCAACTTTATGACCTAGTGCATTTGTTTTAGGATCATGAACAGTACCAGTTAAAATATTTTTATCTAAAGTAATAATTCCATTTTGATTTACTTTCATGCCATAATTTTCACTTGCAATATCATACGTATTTGCAGGATTTAAACATGTATTAGTCATCCCAAATTTATTAAATATTTCTTCGTTTAAAAATTCGTCAAAAGTCATTTGTGATACATTTTCAACAACGTATTTTAAAGCAAGACATCCCATATCTGTGTATAAAAAATTGGGGTCATGATTTTCATCTTTTTCTAATGTAAAAAGTACATTTTGAGCATCAGTTATGCTTTTTTGAGTATCAATTCTTTCTTTTGTTTTAACAGGTACTTTAAATGAAAGAAGATCTAAAATAGTAATTCCTTTAAGACCCGTAAACCTAGGCTCATATTTTGTAACTTCATCCTCAAGGTTAATAAGACCACATTCACAAAGTTTTAAAATTGCTACTGCAGTAAACATTTTCGAAGTTGATGCTAGGTCATACAGTGTGTCTTTTGTAACGTCAACATCATTTATTTCATCACTTTTGCCTATATATAAAGTGTCATTTAATTTTTTACTACCATATTTTACTACCATACTCGGAGTCATTTTTTGACCCATAACAAAACTTAACAAAGTACTTTTGATTTTGCTAGATTCAAAAATGATTTTCTTATAAAACTCTAGACTTTCATCTGGAAAATCTGTAAGTAGTAATGCAACATCGCTTAGTAAAATAAAATAATCCCTTTTTGAATAAATATTTTTAAAATCTGCTAAAGGGGTTTTATTTTGATTAATTACTAGTCTATTTAAAAATTCATCAATACTTTTTATTGTTTTATTCATAATTTTCCTTTGTCTTTCTATTATAATATATATTTTTTTTAAGTCAAATATGCTTGTAAAGAATAATTATCTAAGGTATAATTAATTTATAAAAAATAGGTGGGAGAAATGAGAAAGATTATCGCTAGTTTGGATATTGGTTCTAGTTTAATAAAACTCGTTGTTGGAGAAATCCAAAAAAACAGGGTTAATATTTTAGCTTGCGTTGAAAGCCCCTCTCAAGGAGTTAAACAAGGATATATTGTTAATCCTGATAGCGCATTTTATGCTTTGAAAGAAACTTTTGAAAAAGCTGAAAAAATTATTGGCTTACCTATAAAAAAAGTATTAGTAAATGTTCCTAGTGACAATCTTGAATGCTTTGTATCAAGTGGCAGTGTAACAATTACAAATGAAGATAAAATAGTAACAAACGATGATATAATCAAAGCCATGCAAAAAAGTGTTTATAAAAAAGTTGGCGATAACAAAGAACTTGTTTCTATTTTACCAACAAAATTTATAATAAATGACGATGAGGTATTAGCAAATCCCCTTAAAGTAATTGCAAATAAATTAACTGTTAATGTAGTAGCAGTTTTAGTTCCTAAAAATAATTCTGATAATATTATAAAGTGTTTGGAAAAAATTGGAATTAAAGCATTTGATATATGTGTTTCTCCACTTGCGGATTATTATGAGTTTAAAACTCCAGAAATGACAAAAGAAGTTGGTGCTGTAGTAAATATTGGTTATAGCAATACCACTGTATCAATAATCAATAAAGGGATTCTTACTTCTTCAGAAATAATTGATATTGCTTCATCATCAATTGAAAAAGATATAGCTTATGTTTTCAAAACTTCGAAAGCTGATGCACTATTTTTAAAAGAAAATTTGGGTGTTTGCGATATTCATATGGCAAGGCCCAATGAAAACGTCGTTATTAAAGATATTAATGGTGATGATAGAACAATTAGTGAGTATGATGTAAGTGCTGTAATAATTTCGAGATTAAAAGAATTATCAGGTCTTATTAAAAAGCAAATTAACCTCTTAACAAAAAAAGAAATTAGTTATATAATAATCACAGGGGGAATAACTGCTTTGCCTTATTTTGACCATTTTATTGATGATAATTTTAAAGACTTAGCAACATATATGCAAGTTAAGGAAATTGGTGCAAGGCATAATAAATACTCAACATGTGTTGGTATGATAAAATATTATAATAGTAGATTAAAATTAAGAAATGCTGAATATTCTATATTTAGTTTAGATGAACAAGAAGAACTCGGGGGAATAGGTAAGAAAGTAAACATATCCGAAAATTCACTTCTTGGTAAAATATACGGGTATTTTTTTGATAATTAAGGAGGATGTAGATGTCAAATTTAGTAATGGATCAAGTTGCCAAAATAAAAGTAGTTGGTGTTGGTGGCGGTGGCTGTAATGCAGTCAACAGAATGATTGAAGAAGGAGTACAAAGCGTTGAATTTTATGTAGTTAATACAGACCTTCAGGTACTTAATGCTTCTTTATGCCCAAACAAGATTCAAATTGGAAAGAATATAACAGGTGGACGTGGTGCTGGTGCTAATCCCGAAGTTGGAAGAGCTGCAGCTTTAGAAAGTAAAAGTGAATTAGAGGAAGCCTTAACTGGTGCTGACATGGTTTTTGTTGCATGTGGTATGGGTGGTGGCACAGGTACTGGTGCTGCTCCAATTATTGCGGAAATTGCTCAAGAACTTGGATCACTTACAGTTGGTATAGTTACAAAACCATTTAAATTCGAAGGTAAAAGAAGAATGGAAAATGCTTTACTTGGTTTAGATGATTTAAAGAAACATGTTGATACATTAATTGTTATTCCTAACGATAGATTAAGAGATATAATTGATAAAACAACTTCATTTGATGATGCATTTAAAGAAGTAGATAATGTACTTCATAGAGGCGTACAATCAATTTCTGACCTTATAGCTGTTACCGGAGTAATTAACCTAGACTTTGCTGATGTTAAAACAGTTATGGAAAAAAGCGGTACAGCAATTATTGGTATTGGTTGTGCTGCTGGTGAAAATAGAGCTATTGAAGCTGCAAAACAAGCTGTATCAAATTCACTTCTTGAAGAGACTATTGATGGTGCAAGAAACGCTATTGTAAATGTAACTGGTGGAAATAACCTTACATTATTTGAAATCGAAGATGCAGTTGAAACTGTTAGAGAAGCAGCAAATAATGATGTAAATATTATCTTCGGTGCTATTAAAAATGAAAATCTTCAAGATGAAGTTATTGTTACTGTAATTGCTACTGGATTTGATGAAGATGTAAGCAATGAAACATTGTTCGAAGGAGAATTACCAAAAAGAAAAACTCCAGAGATATTAGATAATGACTATGAAATTCCTCCATTTCTAAGAAGCCAAGATTAAGAACTATTAATTTAGTTCTTTTTTTTGACATTTTTTACAAGAATAAATTTATATAATATTTTTGGTGATACTATGGTTATATATTTAGACCTTGTCTTATTGCTTAACTTTGCTTATGATTTTTTAATTCTTTTAACAGTATCATTGACTCTAAAAAGAAAAGTTAAAATTTATAGATGTATTTTATCTGCAATTGTTGGTGCATTAAGCATGTTTTTATTGTTTTTAAAAATAAATAGCATTATTTTATTTTTATTAAAAGTGTTTATTAGTTATCTTATGTGCGTAATAGCATTTAGATATATAAGTATTAGATATACTTTGAGTAATATTTTTTATTTATATTTAACAAGCATCATTTTAGCGGGTTTTTTATATTTATTAAATGTAGAATTTTCTTATAAACAAGTAGGAATAATATTTATTAACAAGGGACTAAATATAAATTATTTGTTTTTAATCATAATATCACCAATTATTCTTTTTCTTTATTATTTAAGTAATAAGAAATTAAAAAACACATATAATGATTATTATAAATTAACTATTGTTTTTGATAATTTTAAAATAGAATGTATAAGTTTATACGATAATGGCAATAACCTTGTTGATCCGATTACTTCAAAAGGAGTAATTATAGTAAATGAAAACCTACTAAAAAAAATATATAATATTCGTTCGCCAATGTATGTACCATACAAAACAATAAGTGGTAGTAGCATCATGAAATGCTTTAAACCAAGTTATATTATTTTAAATGATAAAAAAATATATAATTATTTGATAGGTGAAAGTAAAATTAACTTTACAGATGGAATAGACGCAATCTTGAATAAAAAATTAAAGGAGGAAAGTTATGTTTAAAAAATTATTACAAAAACTAAAATTAAAATATCAAGAAGTCTTTTTCGTGGGAGCAACTGACAAACTTCCGCCACCACTTGATAAAAAAGAGGAACTCGATTATTTAGTAAGAGCAAAAACTGGAGATGAAAATGCCAAAAATAAATTAATTGAGCATAATTTAAGACTAGTGGTTTTTTTAGCAAAAAAATATGAAAGTACTGGCTATGATATTGAGGATCTTGTTTCAATTGGCTCAATTGGTTTAATCAAAGGAATTAATACTTATAAAATAGATAAAAATATTAAACTTGCTACGTACGCCTCAAGATGCATATCAAATGAAATTCTTATGTATATTCGTAAAAATAAAAAAAGCAAGCAAGAAGTTTCTTTAGATGATACCTTAAATTTTGATGCAGAGGGAAATGAACTTAAATTATCCGATGTACTTGGAACTGAAAATGATCTTGTAGATAAAGAATTTGAAAGAAAAGTGAATAAAGAGTTCTTAAATAGGGAGATTGAAAATCTTTCTCAAAGAGATAAACAAATTATGACTCTTAGATATGGATTAAATAATACAAGAGAATATACGCAAAAAGAAGTTGCTGTAATGCTTGGCATTTCACAAAGTTACATTTCACGTATTGAAAAAAAAGTTATAAATAATTTGCAGTCTGTTATTAGTTAAAGTGCTTTCTAGCACTTTTTTATTGTATATAAATAATAATTATGCTATTATTTTTTTATGAGAAGTTTAAAAAAAAATAAAAAAATTATATATGTAATTTTAGCGATAATATCAGTAGTTTTAATAATTAATTTAGGGTATTTCATAATAAATAAATATAATGATAGTTTAAAACCTAAAAATAGAATAGAAAAGAAACTTGAAAAGGTTAAAGATGAAGATATTACTGATCTTTTAACCAGTATTTCGGATGCGAACGATTATAAAGCTTGCTATAATAATTCTTTACATAACTATTTAATAAACGTTAAAAATTATAATGAATCTGATGCTTACAACATAGTTTTAAAATATGCAATTAATAATAAAACTTTAACTAGTGATTTTAAAATTAAAAAAAGTAATTTAGAAAAAATATTTAATTATTATAATTTTAACTTTTCTTTTAAAAATTTTATTAATTATTTAAAAACAAATAATTTAGTTATTGAGAGTGAAAAAGATTATACATTTAATAATATTCCAAAGGATACTACTTGTAGTGATGCAACCTATCATGATATAAATTTTTGGTATGGCAACTATGATGATATAAAATCAAATAAGAAAAGTAATTTAATTACAATGAAAGATATAGTGTTTTTAAATGATGATACTACACAAATTTATTACTTTGTATTTGAAAAAAACAATAATTCATATAAACTTAAGGACATTATAAAGCATTTTAATTGAAAAATTTATTAAAATATTTTATACTTATAATAGGGTAGATATGAATAGAAAAGGGCAAGCATTAATTGAATTTATTATTATTTTACCAATATTTATTATGTTAATGTTGGCTGTTTTTGATTATGTAAGAATTTATAGCGAAAAAAGTAAATTAGAAAGTGTTATGGAAGATGTTATTCTTGATAATAATGCTAATACTGATGTTAAGTTTACTAAAAAACAAATTGATGGTAATAAAGTTGAGTATACAGTAAGTAAAGATATCGATATTTATAGCCCTGTTTTGTCTGTTATTATAGGAAATAATTATGAAGTATCTACGAAAAGGGTAGTATATGAATAGAAAAGGACAATCACTTGTTTTATTTATTATTATTTTACCTGTCATGTTAGTTTTATTTTCTGTTTTAATAGAAACTGTTTATATTTCTTATCAAAAACAAAAATTATATTCAGTAACTAAAACAATAATTGCATCTTCCCTTGAAAGAAATGATAAAAATGATATAATTAATCTATATAAAGATAATGATATTGTTTTAGAAAGTATTGATATATCAAATGATTTAGGAATAAGCATTAAAGCTAAAGAAAAAGTTAATAGTTTGATGGGCAAAATTATTAGCAAAGAAGATTATACAATTTATGTAGATATTATGGGGTTTAAAAAAGATGGTAAAATGATTTATCAAAGAGGCTAGTATGAAAAAAAGTAAAGGAAAAAGTATTTGTATATTTAGTGCTAAAGGTGGCACCGGAAAAAGTATAACAACCCTTAATTTAGCGGGTATTTTTTCCATGCAAAACAAAAAAGTTTTGATAATAGATTATGATTTATCATTTGGATGCATTGGCACATATTTAAATAAACCTTATAAAGAAAATATATATAACATTATGCAAGATTATTCTAACAATCGTTTTGAAAGTATTTCTAGTTACGTAACTAAATATAATGATAATATTTATTATTTAGCATCAGTAAAAGATCCTAGACAAGGTACTAAAATTAATCCTTCATGTATTGAAAATATTTTAGAAAAATCTTCATTTGAATATGATTATATTTTAATTGATACCGATAGTGAATTAAGTGAAAAAAATATATTCCTTATGGATATTGTTGATAGTATCCTTCTTATAATGAATAATGATTTAGCAAATATCAAAAACATGCATAATTTGATAAAAATATTTAATGATGCAGAAAAAAGCAATTATAAAATTCTTCTTAATGAAAGTAATAATTTATATAAAAATTATTTTAGTATGTATGATATAAAGAAAATGATGGGTGCAAATATTGATTATTATATAGATAGTAAATTTTTTATTAAAAATATCGATAATTATATTTATGATGGAAAAATTATTACTCTTGATCCGAAATTTGTAAAAAGTTATCCTAAAATAAATAAAGTTTTTATGGCTATGTTTAATGATATGGAGGATAGTAATGAGTAATTTAAGAGCAATGTTTGATTATGAAAAAACTTATAAAAATAATAATATAGTAAATGATTATGATGTATTTAAAGATAAGAATTTACTTGATAGTCTTCGAACTAAAATTGTTGAAAATATTATAGATGCCAATTTTAAAGATTCGGATAATATAACTGAGTTTATTAATACCGAGATTAACAAGGTTACCGATGGAATTGATTTATCAAACTTGGAAAGAAGTCATTTATATAATTTAATTGAAAATGAAATAAATGGCTATGGCCCATTAACTGAACTTTTAAAAGATGAAAACATTACAGAAATAATGGTAAATTCTCCGAGCGAAATTTATATTGAAATTGATGGAAATTTAATTAAAGATGAAAGTATTTCCTTTATTAATGATGAACATATTATTAGAACTATTCAAAAATTAATTGAGCCCATGGGAAGAACAATTGATTCAACAAGTCCAATGGTTGATTCAAGACTTAGTGATGGCTCAAGAATAAATGCTGTTATTCCGCCACTTGCAACAAAAGGCCCCGTTATTACAATTAGAAAATTTAAAGCCTCAATATCAAATGTTGATGAACTTATTCGTTTAGGCACTCTTACTGCGGAAATGGCTACATTTTTAGAAGCATGTGTAAAATCTAAATTAAACATTTTAGTTTGTGGTGGTACTGGTTCGGGAAAGACAACACTTTTAAATATTTTAAGTGGATTTATTCCAGAAAATGAAAGAATTATTACTATTGAGGATGCTGCGGAATTAAGACTTTCTCAGCCTCATGTAATTTCACTGGAAACAAGAACTACTAATTATGAAAAAAGTGGAGAAATAACAATTAGAGATTTAGTTAGAAACTCACTTCGTATGAGACCTGATAGAATTATTGTTGGTGAAGTAAGAGGTAAAGAAGCCTTTGATATGTTACAAGCAATGAATACTGGTCATGAGGGTAGTTTAACAACGCTTCATGCTAATGGCAATATTGATGCACTTCATAGGCTTGAAACGATGGTTTTAATGGCTAACATTGATATACCAGTAAGGGCTGTAAGAGAGTATATTTATAATGCAATTAATATTGTTGTAAATATAGAAAGACTTTCTGATGGTAAAAGAAAAGTAAGCTGCATTTCAGAGGTTATTGATATTGATAATGATGATATAAAACTTAATGATATATTTACTTTTGTTCAAGAGGGGATTACAAATACTGGTGAAGTAAAAGGAAAATTTAGTAAAACTAAAAAAACTTTAAAATGCTTGAAAAGACTTGATAGTTATGGCTTTAAAGATATTAAAAATATTTTTGATAAATAGAAAGGTTTAAATGAAAGATGTACTTATAATAAAATTAATTATTATATTAACTTTGTGCATAATATTTATTATATGTACATTTCTTTTCGTGAACTATTTTTATTCATATAAAAATATCAAAAGAATCGAAGATTTTTCATTAAAAAACAATTCTTCACATGAACTTAGTTTTGTTGATAAAATATTAAAGTTCCTTCTTAAAATAGTAAAGAAAATAACTAGTTTAAATAAAAAATCTGTATTTTTAAAAAAATACTCTAAGAAACTCGATAAATATTTAATATATAGTAAAAACATACGTCTTACATGTGATGATTATATATCTATTAAAATTTTATATACCATTTTTGTAGATTTATTATATTTAGTTACTTCGATATTAAAAAATAATCAAATTAATATATTTTTATTTATAATTTTATCATTTGTATCATTTTTTGTGATTGATGGGGTAATAATTGTTATTTATAAAAATAAAAGAAATAAAATTGAAGATGGTTTACTTCAGGCAATTGTAATTATGAACAGTGCATTTAAAAGTGGAAAAAACATTTATCAAGCAATTAATATAGTTAAAACATCACTTCCAAGTCCAATTAAAGAGGAGTTTGAAATTATTTCTAAGGACATTAATTATGGGCTTGATTTAACTACAGTATTTGAAAGATTTTATAATCGAGTTAAAGTTGAAGAGGTAAAATATATAACTTCATCATTATCACTTTTAAATAAGACTGGTGGTAATATTGTAACTGTATTTAACATGATAGAAAAGCATTTTTATGATAAACTTAAAATTAAAAATGAACTAAATTCTTTAACAAGTTCAAGTAAAATGCTTTATAGAATGCTTATATTTATTCCATTTATATTTATTTTTACAATTTATTCATTAAATCCAAATTACTTTAAACCATTTGTTACTACGAACTTAGGATTTGCTCTTGATATAATTATGCTCATTTTATATGTTATATATATTTTAGTAATAAAAAAGATAACTAAGGTGGAAAAAGTATGAAAGTAAGTAGTTTTTATAAAAGTATATATTCTTCGATAACTATTAAAAATCTAGAGGAAAAATTTGCTTATTTATCTTATGATAAGAAAAATAATATTAATTCTTTTCTAGGAACTAGACTTATAGGTTCTGTTTTGGTATTTATCATTTCACTTTTAGTTTTTTCTTCGGGATATTTTATAGCACCGCTTTTAACATTTTTATTTTATGTATTATTTGAATACTTTTTCGTAGATGTAAAAATTAAGAAAAGAGCTAGAAAACTTGAAAGTGATGCAATATTCTTTTTCGAGGTTTTAAATTTAACTATTCAAAGTGAAAGAAATTTAAAGTTATGTATTAGCACAACATGTAATAATATCGATAGTACGATAAGTGATGAATTTAAAAAAATGCTTAAAGAGGTTTCTTTAGGAAAATCCTTAACCGAAGGACTTAACGATCTTATGAAAAGAATTCCTTCGAAAAGTGTTTGTAATGTTATTTTAAATATTATTGAAGCAAATGAGTTTGGAAATAGTATAGAATCAGCATTAAATAATCAAATTAATTATTTAACAGATAAAAGAATTTTAGATATTAAATCAAGCATTAATAAAATGCCTATGAAGATATCAATTGTTTCAGTTTTAATATTTTTACCACTTATGTTAATTTTGATTATTGGACCAATTTTAATAAATTATATTTTGAAATAGAAATATAATTTTTTTTATTTTATGGTATACTATTTATAGGCATATAATATTTTGCTTTATGAAAGGTATAAACAATGAAAAAATTAATATTAATTGATGGAAATAATTTAATGTTTCGTAGTTACTACGCAACTTTTTATAGTGGTGCTGCCATGAAAAATAGTAAAGGTCTTCCTACGAATGCTTTATTTAGTTTTGTATCAATGATAAATAAAATTATTAAGGAAGAAAATCCTTTATATATAGCTGTAGCGTTTGATATTGGCAAAAATTTTAGAAAGAAAGAATTTAGTTTTTATAAAGAGGGAAGACAAAATACACCAGATGAATTAAAACTTCAGATGCCTTATGCAAGAAAAATATTATCCGCAATGGGAATTAAATATTTAGAACTTGAACCATATGAGGCAGATGATATAATCGGTACGTTAGTTAAAATGACTGAAAATGATGAAGACTTTGATAGTACAATAATATCTTCGGATAAAGATCTTCTTCAATTAATTAATTTTGAGACTGATGTAAAACTTTTAAAACAAACTGGTTATATTAGATTTAATGAAAAAAGTTTTAAGGAAGAATATGGTATTGATCCAATTAATATAATTGATTTAAAAGCCTTAATGGGTGATAGTTCAGATAATATTCCAGGAGTTAAAGGTATAGGAGAGAAAACTGCTTTAAAACTTTTAAGAGAATATAAAACAATAGAAAATTTATATGATAATATAGAAAGTATTAAAGGATCTGTTCATGATAAATTAGTTACATATAAAGATGATGCATTTATGTCAAAAAAAATTGCTACAATATATAAGGATGTACCACTTGAAATAGACTTAAATGATTTAAAATATAATGGACCTGATAATCAAAAACTTTATGACATATATTCAGAACTTGAATTTAATTCTTTACTTTCAAGTATTCATAAAGAAAATGCTAACGAAAAAATAAATTATATTAATGTTGATGAGAAAATTAATGTTGTTTTAACTGATACAGTCTCCTTATATCTAGAGGCAGATAGTGATAATTACACAAAAGCAAATATCTTAAGTGCTAGTTTATACGATGGTAAATTTTATTACTATTTTTCGAAAGAAAATTTAAAATATTTGAATTTGAGCGGTAAAAAAGTTATTAGTTATGATAGTAAAAAAGATAGTTATTTACTTGGCAAGGAAATTGATACTCAAGTAGACTATTCAATAATTTCTTATTTAAATGGATATAATGTTAAAGATGATATTTCTTTAATAAGCCTAAAATATGGTTATGAAATACTTACATATAATAATTTAATTAAACTTTATGAAAACGAAGAATATATTCAAAATGAGCTACTTAAAGTAAAATTTATGTATGAAAAAAGTGATGATATAATAAATGAACTAAAACGTAATGATGAACAAAATGTTTATGAAACTATTGAACTTCCACTTTCCAAAGTATTATGTAAAATGGAGAAAAATGGTATTTTAGTAAATGCTAAAGAGCTTGATAGTCAAAAGGATATAATCGAATCAAGGCTTAATGATATAATTGATAAAATTTATGAATATGCTGGAGAAACTTTTAATATATCTTCACCGAAACAACTTAGTTATATTTTATTTGAAAAAATGGTTTTAGGAAAAGGAAAGAAAAATAAAACAAGTTTTAAAACTGATGAAGCAACTTTAGAAAAACTTAGGAGTGTTCATCCAATTATTGATTTAATATTAGAGTATCGCGGGCTTATGAAACTTAAGTCTACTTATATTGAGGGATTAAAGGATTATATTCAAAGTGATAATAAGATACATACAATTTTTAAACAAACAGTTGCAAGAACAGGAAGACTTTCATCAGTTCATCCAAATTTACAAAATATTCCTGTAAAAGATGATTTTGGCAAAAGTATTCGAAAAGCATTTTTACCAAGTAATGATTTACTTCTTAGTTTAGATTATTCACAAATTGAATTACGTATTTTAGCAGATATGGCTGATAGTAAAACAATGATTGGTACATTTAATAGGAACGAAGATATACATACAAAAGTTGCCGCTGATATTCATGGTAAGGATATAAGTGAAGTTACAAAAAAGGAAAGAAGTGCCGCTAAAGCAGTTATATTTGGCATTGTGTATGGAATAAGTGGTTTTGGCCTTGGAGAAAATTTAAATATTTCTAAGAAAGAGGCAGATGCATTTATTGAAAAATATTATCTTCTTTATCCTGAAGTAAAAGTGTATATGGAAAAAATGATAAACTTTGCTAAAGAAAATGGTTATGTTTATACAAAATATGGCAGAAAAAGAACTATTAGTGAAATAAGCGATGCCAATTTTATGGTAAGAAAATCCGGAGAAAGAATGGCAATAAATACTCCGATTCAAGGAACAGCTGCGGATATTATAAAAATGGCAATGATAAAAATTGATGAAATATTTGAAAAAGAAAAGTTTGAAAGTAAACTAGTTTTACAAATTCACGATGAATTAATATTTGATGTAAAAAAAGAGGAACTTGAAAAAATAATTGATATCGTTAAATATGAAATGGAAAATATAGTTACTTTAAAAGTTCCGTTAAAAGTAAGTACTGATACTGGATGTAATTGGTATGAACTTAAGTAGGAGGAAGTATGCCGGAATTACCAGAGGTAGAAACAGTTAGAAATTATTTAAAAGAAAATATTTTAAATAAAAAAATATTAAATGTCGAGGTACTATACCCAAAAATGATTGAAAATGATGTTGATTTTTTTAAGAAAGAGTTAATTAATCATTTTTTTAAAGATATCCACAGAAGAGGAAAATATTTAATTTTTGAACTTGATAAATTTTATCTTATTTCTCATTTAAGAATGGAAGGAAAGTTTAATATAAAACCAGTTCAAGATGAAATATCTAAACATGAACATGTAATATTTTATTTTGATGATTTTTCTTTAAGATATGATGATACGAGAAAATTTGGTAGAATGAAAATAATTAGTAAAGATAGTCTAAATGATTACTTTAAAAATGTTGGACCTGATGCAAATAATATTCAAAATGATGATCTTAAAGAAATACTTTATAAAATAAATAAATCCCAAAAATGTATTAAAACTATTTTACTTGATCAAAGTATAATTTCGGGAATTGGAAATATTTATGCAGATGAGATTTTATTTAAAGCCAAAATAAGCCCATTTAAAAAAGGCAAAGATATTTCTTTTGACGAGTTAAATCAAATAGTTTTATATAGCAAAGAAATTTTAAATGAAGCTATAAAATACAAAGGAACTACTATAAAAAGTTTTACTTCCTCTTTATATCATAAAGGAGAGTACCAAAATTATTTGAGTGTTCATAAAAAAGAAAATGAAAAATGTAAAGTCTGCTCAAATACTATAAAAAGGAGTAAAATTGATGGAAGAAGTACATATTATTGTCCTTGTTGCCAGGGTGTAAAATGAAAGAGACATTAATTACAATATTATCATTCATTTTTCTTCTTATAGGAGCATATTTTGGATATAAAAAAGTAAATAATATGAATCAAGAAATAAAACTCCAAGATTCTATGCTTTTTGTAAATTACGAAGATAATAATATTTCTACGAATATAGATTTTTTTAATAAAGAAACGATTTTAAAAACTAAAATGATTGCAAAATATGAAAATTCCATAGATAAAGATATATGTTTAGATATATATCTAAATGCTTTAGGTGATTATGAGAAAACTATTGGAGTTGATGAAAAAAATAAAGAATTAACATTTAAAGTTTTAAATAACGAAAAAGTTGTGATTCCAGAAAATGAGATTCCTTCATTTAAAAATGAAGAAAAAATTAAACTTGGAAGTGTAAGAATAAAGGCAAATACAAATGAGGTATTTGATGTAATTACAACGTTTTATTTAAATGACTTAGATCAAAATCATTTATCAAAAAGTTCAATAGATTTTATTTATAATGTTCAATCAAATAATTGTTGACAATAAGTTTTAAGAGTGTTATTTTATTTATAATTTTATAATTTTGGAGGGATAATATGAATCGACTTTCAATTGAAATGCTTATTAATTTAATAAATGAATATAACCCCTTAGAAACAGAAAAAGTTAAAAAGGCTTACGCTTATGCAAACGAAAAACATGATGGTCAAAAAAGACAAAGTGGGGAAGACTACATAGTTCATCCTTTAATGGTTGCCTATATTTTAGCGCAAATGCACGCTGATGCAGATACTGTTTGTGCTGGACTATTACATGATACTTTAGAAGATACTAATGCCTCGAAAGAAGAAATTAGGGCTTTATTTAATGAAAGCATATTATCATTAGTTGATGGAGTAACTAAACTTTCTACAATTAACTTTAGTAGTAAAGAAGAACAAAATTTAGCAAATACTAGAAAAATTATTACAGGAATTATATATGACCCTAGAATTATAATTATAAAGCTTGCTGATCGTCTTCATAACATGAGGACACTTGATTTTAAAAGTGAAGTAAAGCAAATTGAAATAGCAAATGAAACAATGAGTATATATGTTCCCTTAGCAAGTTATATTGGTGCGTACCATATTAAAACTGAACTTGAAGATTTATCTTTTAAATATTTAAATCCTGGCAAATATCATGAAATTTTAGAATCTAAATTTAGATTTGAATCTGATAATGAAGAAAGTATATTTGCAATGCAAAAGAAAATACATAGTTTTTTACTAGATAAAAATGTTCCAAATTACATGAAAATTAGAACTAAAAATATATACGGAATATATAAAAAAATGCAAAAAGGTTTTAGCCTATATGAAATGCATGATTTAGTGGCCCTTAAAATAGTTGTTGATATGATTGATGAGTGTTATTTAAGTTTAGGATATGTGCATAGTTTATATAAACCAATAAACTATAAATTCAAAGACTATATTGCAAGTCCTAAAACTAATATGTATCAAAGCCTTCACACAACAATCTTTGGACTAGATAATCAACTTTTACAAGTTCAAATACGAACTGATGCTATGGATAGAGCAAATTCATTTGGATTGACTGGATATTGGGATAATAATCATGAAAATGCAAAAGATGTGATGCTTGAAGATTTAAAAAGTAAATATCAGTTTTTCCAAACACTTTCAAAATTAAATTTAGAATATCCAAATAATGCAGATTTTATATATCATGTTAAAAGAGAACTATTTTCTGATATTATTCATGTATTTGATTCTGATGGAAGTGTAATAGAGCTTCCTAAAGGAGCCACTATAATTGATTTTGCATATAAAGTAAACTTAGGCAGTTCTGATATATTAATTGGCGCATACGTTAATAATAATTTAGTTGGACCTAACCATGTTCTTAATAATAATGATAGGGTGTGTCCATTATATAATAAAAAAAATGTGGATTTGAAAAGAGAAAGAATGAAAAGTACGTAACTTTTTCTTTTTTTATGAAAAAAACTGTAAAAAAACTTTACATTTTTTTAAGTTTTTTATATATATTTAGTACAAAAATTGCTATAATAAACAATGTGGAGGAAATAGAAATGAAGTATGTTTATTTGTTTTCTGAAGGAAACAAAGATATGAGAAATTTACTTGGTGGTAAAGGTGCTAATTTAGCAGAAATGACTAAACTTGGCTTACCAGTACCTCAAGGTTTTACTATCACAACAGAAGCTTGTACAAGATATTATGATGATGGTAAAAAAATTGGTGATGATATTCAAAAAGAAATTTTTGAAAATATTGCTAAAATGGAAGAAATTACAGGTAAAAAATTTGGCGATAAAGAAAATCCTTTACTTGTATCTGTAAGAAGTGGTGCAAGAGCATCAATGCCTGGAATGATGGATACAATTCTAAATCTAGGTTTAAATGAGGATGTAGTTGAAACACTTTCAAAAAAATCAAATAATCCTCGTTGGGCATGGGATTGCTATCGTAGATTTATTCAAATGTATTCTGATGTTGTTATGGAAGTTGGCAAAAAATATTTTGAAACTTTAATTGACAAAATGAAAGCAGAAAAAGGTGTAACTTTAGATGTTGAACTTACTGCTGAAGATTTAAAAGAACTTGCAAGAGAATTTAAAGAAGAATATAAAGCAAAAGTTGGTGAAGATTTCCCAACAAATCCTACAGATCAATTAATGGGTGCTATTAAAGCGGTATTTAGATCTTGGGATAATCCAAGAGCAAATGTTTATCGTCGTGATAATGACATTCCTTATTCTTGGGGAACTGCTGTAAACGTTCAAATGATGGCATTTGGTAATATGGGTGAGACATCTGGAACTGGTGTTGCATTTACAAGAGATCCTGCTACAGGTGAAAAACATTTAATGGGTGAATTTTTACTTAATGCTCAAGGTGAAGACGTTGTTGCAGGTGTAAGAACTCCAGAACCTATTGATCATTTAAAAGAAGTAATGCCTGAAGTTTATGAACAATTTGTAAATATTTGCCATACTCTTGAAGAACATTACCATGATATGCAAGATATGGAATTTACTATCGAAGATAGACATTTATATATGCTTCAAACAAGAAATGGTAAAAGAACTGCAAAAGCAGCACTTAAAATTGCTTGTGATTTAGTAGATGAAGGAAAAATAACAGATAAAGATGCTGTTATGATGATTGATCCAAGAAACTTAGATACTTTACTTCATCCAACATTTGATACAGAAGCATTAAAGAGTGTTAAAGAAATTGGTAAAGGACTTGCTGCTTCTCCGGGAGCTGCTGCTGGTAAAGTTGTATTTACTGCAGATGATGCCAAAGCTGCTCATGAAAAAGGCGAAAAAGTTGTTCTTGTTAGACTTGAGACTTCACCTGAAGATATTGAAGGTATGAAGGCTAGTGAAGGAATTCTTACTGTTCGTGGAGGTATGACTAGCCATGCTGCAGTTGTAGCTCGTGGTATGGGTACTTGTTGTGTTTCTGGATGCCAAGAAATTATCATGGATGAAGAAAATAAAACATTCACATTAAACGGAGAAACTTTTGTTGAAGGAAGCGAAATTTCAATAGATGGTTCTACTGGTAAAATCTATAAAGGAATTCTACCAAAGGTTGATGCATCAATTACTGGTGAATTTGGAAGAATTATGGCTTGGGCTGATAAATATAGAAGACTTTTAGTTAGAACAAATGCTGATACTCCAAGAGATGCTAAAAAAGCTCGCGAATTAGGTGCTGAAGGTATTGGTCTATGTAGAACTGAACACATGTTCTTTGAAAAAGATAGAATTGCTGCTATCAGAGAAATGATTTGTTCAGATACAGTTGAAGAAAGAGAAAAAGCTTTAGCTAAACTTGAACCAATGCAACAAAAAGATTTCGAAGAATTATATGAAGCAATGGAAGGATATAGTGTAACTATTAGATACTTAGATCCACCATTACATGAATTTGTACCAACTGAAGAAGCTGATATTAAACTTTTAGCTGACTCTCAAGGAAAAACAGTTGAACAAATCAAAGCAATTATTGCTTCACTTCATGAATTTAACCCAATGATGGGTCATAGAGGTTGTAGACTTGCTGTAACATTCCCTGAGATTGCTCAAATGCAAACTAGAGCTGTTATTAAAGCCGCAATCGCTGTTTCAAGAAGAAAGAATATAAAAATTGTTCCTGAAATTATGATTCCTTTAGTTGGTGAAGTAAAAGAATTAAAATATGTTAAAAATATTGTTTGTGAAACTGCAGACGAAATTATTAAAAATGAAAACTTTGACATGGAATATCATGTTGGAACAATGATTGAGATTCCAAGAGCTGCACTTACTGCAGACGAAATTGCTAAAGAAGCTGATTTCTTCTCATTTGGAACAAACGATTTAACTCAAATGACATTTGGTTTCTCAAGAGACGATGCTGGTAAATTCTTAAATTCATATTATGATAAAAAGATTTATGAAAATGATCCATTTGCTAAACTTGATCAAAAAGGTGTTGGTAAACTTGTAAAAATGGCTGCAACACTTGGCAGAGAAGCTAATCCAAATATTCATTTAGGAATATGTGGAGAACATGGTGGAGATCCTTCAAGCGTTGAATTCTGTCACAATGTTGGACTTGATTATGTATCTTGTTCACCATATAGGGTTCCAATCGCTAGACTTGCTGCTGCTCAAGCTGCAATTAAATCTGAAAAATAATAATTTACTATATTAAACTAAGATATTTTTGTCTTAGTTTTTTTGTGATAATTTAATTAAAATGATATAATAATTATAGGTGATAGAGTGAAGATAATTGAATATAAAGAAAAATATTTAGAAGATGTAAAAGATTTGCTTGTCGAATTAGAAGAATATATTTTAACTATAGATAAAGATAATTTAGACCAATTACATCCAGAATATCGAGATAAAATGGCTCTTTTAGATTTAAAAGAACTAAAGGAAAATAATGGCAAATGTTTTCTAGCCGTTGAAAATAATAAGGCAGTTGGAGTTATTATGGGAATTGTTGGTACTTATGATAAGTATGATTATTTAGATTATAAATGTCCAAAGCGAGGAGAAATTACAGAGTTAATAATTTCAAAAAATGTGAGAAGTAAAGGAATAGGACAGATGTTAATGCAAAAAATGGAAGATTATTTTAGAAGCATTGATTGTGAATATATTGTGATTGATGTGTTTGCTTATAATGAATTAGCAATTAATTTCTACAAAAAACAAGGTTATCATACAAGGGGATTAATAGATATAAAGAAATTATAGAGTATCTTATTTGAAATAAAAAGAATATAACTTATCTCTTGATTATAGTAATATAAGCATAAAAAATCTTTAAAGATGTTAAAATAAATAATTATAAAGAAAATTTGAAAATAATAGTTTGACATAGAAAAAATTAAATTATAAATTAAGTAAGAATTAAGTAAGAATTAAGCAAGATATATTGATTAAAAAGTGTGTTTGGAGTATAATAGAATATATGAAATAGGGGTGATTTCAATGGTAAATTATGTACCACCTTTTACAATTACGACTAAAATGTTAGATTATGTTTCTAGCATAATGGAAAAGATTGGAAAGCTTGATAATTTTAATAATTTTAATAAAATGCCATTATTAAGAAGAAATAATAGAATTATGTCTATTCACTCATCTTTAGCAATCGAAGCAAATTCACTATCTTTAGATGAAGTAAGGGATGTTATTGCTGGTAGAATTGTTATAGGACCTCAAAAAGAAATACAAGAAGTAAAAAATGCATACAATGCATATAAGATGATTAACAGTGTAGATGCATATTCTATTAAAGATTTAAAAAAAATCCATGGAGTAATGACATATTTAACTGTTGATGAATCTGGGAAATTTAGAAAAGGCAATGAGGGAGTATTTGATGAAAATGGTAATTGCATTCACGTTTGCCCCCCACCTGAACAAGTTACTGAATTAATGAAACAATTATTTGATTGGATGAAAAAAAGCAAGGATGAAATCCATCCATTAATATTATCCTCCATATTTCATTATGAATTTGTATTTATACATCCTTTCTCAGATGGAAACGGTAGAACTGTAAGATTATGGCAAAATATTATTCTGTCCAAATGGAAAAATATATTTGAATATTTACCAATTGAATCACAAATACGTAAATTTCAAGATGATTATTATAGGTCAATTAATAATTGTAATCATAATGGCAAATCAACTGAATTTGTCGAATTTATGCTTAAAATGATAGATGAAGTTTTGGATGATGCAATTAGAAAATGTTCAGCTCCAATTACAGAAATAAGAATCAATATTAATAAACTACTTAATGTTATGGACTACAACGTTCCTATGACTGCAAATGAAATAATGGATAAGCTAGGTATTAAATCAAAAGAAACTTTAAGATCAACATATCTTGATCCAGCAATAAAAGAGGGCGTAGTAGCATTGACAATCCCTGATAAACCAACTAGTAAAAATCAAATGTATTATAAAATTTAATTTAATTGGTTAATAGTTAAAACCTAATAAATGACTATTTAACTTTAATTAAATTATAGCTGTGATTTAAATTAGAGAAAAAACTCTAATTTTTTTCGATATCAAAAAAATATTAAAATTCTTGCAATCTTAATATTCATAAGTAATTATTTTTTATGTAATGCTATATTTTTTTATTCAAAACAAAAAATACTATATAGCTTTTTTTCCCAGTGATTGCCTTGTTCGTATTTTCCTAAAACATATACATTTAGGAAAATACTCTCCCATATTTTCATACTATTACTTTTTAATATTATCATATTTTTATAAAAAATTATATATTTTATGAAAAAATTATCGAAAAAATAGTAAAAATATAAAAAATATTAATAAATTTAGAAGGATTTTGTAAAAAATTTCTAGTCAAAAAAATGGTCAAAAAATATTGCTTTTTTTCTTTTAAATACTGGCCAAAATAAGTATTTTAAAAAATTTATTTTTAAATAATTTCTAGTCAAATTTTATTTTAGATGTTTGATTTTTCCCATATTTATGCTGCAAAACAAAAAAGTTTTCCTAAATGTATATGTTTTAGGAAAAAAGAAAGGCGTAGTTATGGGAAAAAATAAGAAAAAGGGTATTTTAATTATATTTTGTTTGTTTGTAATATTGTTATCAATATTTTTATATCCAAGAAAGGATGATAATAAAAGTATTATAAAAAAGTCTTATGCATTTAAAATTAAAAATAATGGAGAAACAAGTTATACTTCAGTAGATACTATTCCAAGTGATTTAACAAATTATTATATTGATGAAGAGAAAACAATATGTGAAAATGGTGGTAAAGTTTCAATAGTGGGTAACAAGCTATCCTATCAAACATTAGGATCAGATAGATGCTCCGTTTATTTATATTATGAGAAATTACCTGATATTAAAATAAATGTTACAAATCCAAGTTATCTTTTAGGGGGATATACAAAAAGCATAACTAATTGTGCAAATGCATCTTGGGATTATAAATTAAATGGAATTGTAGTTGATAGTATTAATGGTAATACAAAATGTGATTTATCTTTAACTCAAAAGACACCAACAACAGCAGAACTACTTTCTACAGTAGTAAACAATAAAGCCACTAGAAATCAAAATGGTAAAAGATATCAAGGCAAAAACCCAGATAACTATATATGGTTTAATGATGAATTATGGAGAATAATAGGTAATATTCCTGTATGTTTAGAAAGTGGATGTACATCAACTGAAAATAGAGTAAAAATAATAAGAAATGATTCAATTGGAGCAATAAAATATGGTGATAATTCAACATGGATGGGAAGTAATATTCAAAATCTATTAAACACATGTTATTTAGGAAAAAAATCATCATGTGATAGTTATTGTTATTCATATGAAACTTCTGTAAAAGGAACATGTGATTATTCATCAGATGGAATAGATTCAAGTGATTTTTATGGAAAAATGATTGTGGATGTATACTTTAATGTAGGAGCAGGGGATGAAACATATAAAACTGCAGCAAATTATTATACTCAGGAAATAGCAACTCATACAACTAGTGCATCAAAAATAGGACTGATGTATGCTAGTGATTGGGGTTATGCAATCGAAGGTTTTACAGGAGTATTAGGAAAAGATGGAAGTCCTCAAAATTCATCTGATAAAAACTGGCTATTTTCAAATGGTCTTGAATGGACAATGAGTGCATATTCTTCTTCGAACCCTCTTAGCGTTAACGACTATGGCCTCTTTCGCCTCTCGGCTTCGCTTGGCTTATCCATCAGGCCAGTCTTATATCTAAAATCTAATGTATATGTAGTAAATGGAAATGGAAGTAAGGTAGATCCATATAGGATAGGAATATAATATAAATCGTACTTCGCTATGTGAAACCGATTTTGAATAAATGTATATATAGGTAGAAATACCATTAAATATATATAGGGTAATTATTTTGAAATTTGGTCTTCTTCGACCCCTCTTAACGCTAACAACAATGGCTATTGGATGGCAACTCGGCTTCGAATGGCTATTCCATCTTTTTAGAACTTCTTGTGTTTGGTTTAGGTTTTATAGCTATGGTTATAAAGTGTTAAGCATAAGAAATATTAATTATCCTTAAAAGTTTTATACTTTTAAAAAATAATAGATGGACGAAGAATCATACGTGCTTCTTCTATCGAAATCTAAAATAACTATAGAAAGAAGGTATATATTGAAATCTAGTGAA
Source organism: uncultured Bacilli bacterium (assembly GCA_934101645.1). Taxonomy (GTDB): domain Bacteria; phylum Bacillota_I; class Bacilli_A; order RF39; family UBA660; genus UBA6448. The sequence continues at coordinate 93,240 of CAKORX010000002.1, forward strand.
AAAATAGTTATATGTGTATTATTAATTTTAATTTCTATTATTTCATTAATATTAATTAATAAAAATACTAATAAAACATTTAAATATAAAGGAAGTACTATTGCATTAACTGTTGATGGTAATAGTGCAACGTCTTTTCCAGCAAGTGGTAAATATAATGTAACTGTTAATTGTAATAATGCAAAAGGTAGATGGAATCCTAAAACATGGAAACTTGAAATAACTAAAATAACTGGAACAGTTACTTGTGATGTTTCATTTAATTCTAGTGTAAGTAATTTGACTACGCAGGTTAATAATAAAGCTACTAGAAATGAAAAGGGTAAAAGATATCAAGGTAAAAACCCAAATAATTATATATGGTTTAATGATGAATTATGGAGAATAATAGGAAATATTCCGGTATGTTTAGAAAGTGGATGTAGTAGCACTCAAAATAGAGTAAAAATAATAAGAAATGATTCAATTGGAGCTATTGCATTTAATCAAACTTATTATAGTTCATCATCACCTTTAACATGGATGGGAAGTAATATTCAGAATCTATTAAATTCGTGTTATTTAGGAAAAAAATCATCATGTGATAGTTATTGCTATTCATACACTACATCAGGAAAAGGAACATGTGATTATTCATCAGATGGAATAGTTGTAACAGACTATTATGGCAAAATGGTTGAAGATGTATACTTTAATGTAGGAGCAGGAGATGGAACATATAAAACTGCAGCAAATTATTATACTCAGGAAATAGCAACCCATGCAACTAGTACTTCAAAAATAGGACTGATGTATGCTAGTGATTGGGGTTATGCAATCGAAAGATTCACCGGAGTATTAGGAAGAAGTGGAAGTCCTCAAAATTCATCTGATAAAAACTGGTTAATGTCAAATGGCGATGAATGGACAATGAGTGCATATTCTTCTTCAATGCCTCTTCATGCTAGCTACTACGGCAATCTCAATTTCGCCCAGGCTGTGAGTGGCTACTCCATCAGGCCAGTTTTATATCTAAAATCTAATGTGTATGTAGTAAGTGGAACTGGAACAAAAGTAGATCCATATAGGATAGGAATGTAATATAAATCGTGCTTCGCTTTTGTGAAGAGCGATTTTTTTGTGTGATAATTTATAATAACAAGTGCAACACTTAAAGTTTTAATAAAAAAGTTCATATATTACTCATGATATAATGTTGGTGTCTAATCAAACATTAAGGAGTAAAATATGAACTATATACATCTTACCATAGAAGAACGTGCTTGTATAAGTAAATTTAAAGAAATGAGATTAAGTTTAAGAGAAATGGCTAAATTATTAAATAGAAATGTTTCAACTATATCTAGAGAATTAAAAAGAAATTCTTATAAAACAGGAATAAATAATTCAGTAAAAAGATATGTACCTACTTATGCTAATAGAAAGTATAAAGAAAGAAGAACTAGATGTCATAGGTCAATAATAGCAACTAATGCATCAGTAGAATATATAAAAACTAAAATAGAATTACATTGGTCTCCAGATCAAATAACTAATAGAAGTGATGATAATAAACCAGCTAATTTTCCTTCCATATCCACAATATATAGATGGATTCACTTAGGATACATTCCAAAAATAAAAATTGAACATTTAAGAAGAAAAGGAAAATTTAAAAGACCTGCGGAAACAAGAGGACGATTTAATTTAGGTAAAACAATCAAAAAGAGGCCTAAGGAAGTATACAAGAGAAATACATTTGGACATTGGGAAGCTGATACTGTTGTTTCGGGAAAATTAAATAATTATACTTTGAAAAGTAAATACTGTTTTGTTTCTTTAGCAGAAAGAAAAACAATATTATATTTAGTAAAATGGATACCTAATAGAAAGGAAGAAACTGTTACTAATGCAATAATAGAATTATTAAAAGATTTGCCAAAAGAAGCAGTTAAAACAATAACATGTGATCGAGTAAAAGAATTTGCTGGTTGGAAACGAATCGAAGAAGAATTAGGAACAAATATGTATTTTGCGGATCCATATTGTGCATGGCAAAAGGGAACAAATGAAAATTCAAATGGCTTGTTAAGAGAGTTTTATCCAAAGCAAATGGATTTATCTAAGACAGATGAAAAAGAAGTTCAAAATGTACTTAAACTTCTAAATAATAGACCAAGAAAATGCATTAATTATAAAACACCACAAGAATTATTTAATGAGTATTTATATGAATGTTGCACTTGATTTGACAAATTATCATGTGCTAAAACAACTAAAGAAAATATAAAAGACTTCGAATTAATACATAGTAAAAAAAGTGGTATTAGTAATAAATAGTTTTGAAAAATATTATTTCTTATGACCAACTTTTGTAGTATAATTATGTTGGTGATAAAATGTTGGAACAAATAATAAGCATATCGGTAATACTATTAATAAGTTATATATTAAATCTAGTTATTGATAAATTCATTAATAAAGTAATGAAAAAGAAAAATAATAAGAATTTAAAAACTATTTTGATATTTATTAATAAGTTAAAAACAGTTATTATTTTTGGAATTGGTGTAACTTTATGTTTATCTAAATTTAAAATGTTTAAATCCTTATCAGTAACATTATTATCTGCAGTAGGAATTTTAACCACTATTTTAGGCTTGGCAGCTCAAGAAGCTTTAAAAAATTTATTTGGTAGTATTTCACTTTTGTTTTCTCATCCTATAGAAGTCGGAGATAGAGTACATATTTTAGAGAAAGATATTTCCGGTACCGTTTTAGAGGTATCAATGAGGCATACTATTATAAAGGGATATAATAATCAAAGATATATAATTCCTAATAGTGTTCTTAATACTTTAACAATAGAAAATTATGATTATGAAGATAGCAAGCATTGCACGTTTTGTGAATATGGTGTGTCATATTCTTCAAATTTAGATAAGGCTATTTTACTTGCTAAAGAAGAACTTAAAAAATTATATAAAGATGAAAAATACGATATAAATGTCAAAGTTATTAAATGGGATACATCATCAGTTATTATTAGATGCTATGTATGGGGTAAAGATTTAAGTGAAAGTTTTGATAATAGTTGTAAACTAAATGAGAATCTAAAGAAAATATTTGAGGAAAATAATATTGAAATTCCTTATAACTATTTAAATATAATTCAAAAAAATTAGTTGACATAAGTTGATTAATTTTTTTATTATGACTTGATTTATACCTTCTTAATATGTTACGATTTAATTAGAAAGGATAGGGATTATGAAAATTCTAAAAAAAGTTGTTTTAACTTTGGTAATGGCTTTTGCAATAATTTTACCTTCAATTGTATTTGCAGAAACTGTTGAAGTTAAAACAGAAGAAGAACTTAAAAACGTTCTTGCAGCTGGTGGTGAAGCAAAAGTAACTGAAAATTTTGAAGTTACAAAAGATCTATATTTAGTTGATGGTAAAAAAGTTACTATCGATTTAAATGAACATGACATTTTATTTAAAAATCAGACTTCAATTAATATTGATGGAGGAACTCTTGATCTAACAGGAAAAGGTTCAATGAAAAATGACATAACTAATTATTCTCCAATTTATATTAAAGGTTCTAAAAATAAAGAGGATGTCAATTACAGCAATGTTACTGTTGGCAAAGATGTACACTTAAAGGGCCATATGGCAATTATTGTTGTTTATCCAAATGACAGTAAATATGTTTCTTATGGCGTAAATGTAAATGTTTATGGAACTCTTGAAGGGGATGTAAACAAAAATGGTGTTGAAGGTTCTAGCATTCAAATTAATGGCAATATTAGAAATACTGAAAATTGTCCGATATTTAATATCTATTCAAGTGCAAAACTAATTGGAAATACTGATGGTATTTATGGTGCTGGTTATGCAATATGGAATATTGATGGGGCTACAATTGAGGGCGTAACTTCAGGTATTGCCACAAAATCAGGTGTTTGGAATATTAAAAATGCGAAAATTACTGCAACTGGAGAAAAAACTGATAGTGTTGGCCAAGGCTCAGGAATAAAAGGCACTGGCTCTGCAATTCAAATTGAATCACATCCAAATTTTTATGGTCATGTTGAGATGACTATTGATGGAGGAGAATATACTTCCTCTCACAATGCAGTTATTCAACATTATTTGGCAGAATCTGCAACAGAAGGTGCTTTAGAAAAAGCAATTATAGTAAAAAGTGGAACATTTAATGGTACTCTTGATTTAATGAAAAGTGATGAGCTAAGTGTTAGTGGTGGCTCATTTACTGATAAAACTGTAAGTGGAAGTTTAGCTAAAGGTTACAAAGTAGTTCAAGATGGCAGTATGTATACTATAGTTTCAGAAGACAAAGGTGAAATAATTGAAGTTCCATCTGAAGTAAATGTTTCTGAAGACGTAGATAAAGATATTGCTAAAGAAATAACTGATGCCAAAATAACTAACCCAGTTACTGGTTTAAAAGAAGCACTTGATACGTCAAAAATAGATGGTATTTTAAATACATTAATTAAAGTTTCTTTAAAATCAAAAGTTACATCATATGATAAAGAAAAAAATATTTTAATATATGATATTAAACCTTATTATGATGATGGTACTCAAGAATTAAAATTAATTCCGAATGAAGCAATAAATGGCAAAGTAAAAGTAAAAGTTGCAATACCTGCAAGTATTTCATTTACACATGCTAAAGTTCTTCATAAAGATGGTGACAAACTTATTGATACAAAAGAATATGAAATTAAAGAATTAAATGGTCAAAAATATATAGAAATTGAAACTGATAGTTTTTCAACTTTTGAACTTAGTTTCTTTACTCCAACTAGTGTAGAAAATCCTAATACAATAGATGGTATATTACTTTATACTGCTATAACATTATTAAGTTTCTCTTTACTTGGAGCAACAGCATTAATTCTTAAAAAGAAAATGAATTAAGTAAGCATTTGCTTACTTTTTTTATGTTATTTAATAACGTTTTTAGCAACATCAAGGTATGCACGAAGTAAATTACTTGCGCCAAGTTTAATGCCACCAAAATATCTTATAATGACTATTAAGTGATGATCTAAATTATTATAAATTAATTGGTTATAAATTTGAATACCTGCGGTATTGTGAGGTTCTTTATCATCAGTTTTTCCTTGCTTGGGTCCAATTATGTAAGCATAAGGAAAATGTTTAGCTTTGGGATGTTCAAGTTTTAAATCTTTAATAATATTTTTAACATCATTTTCATCATTTATTTCGTAAAGCATTCCTATAAATTTCGATTTTTTAATTACAATTTCATATTTATTTATTAGCATATTTCTCTCCGAGATAATTATATCTTATTTTCTTTATAAAATGTAGTATAATATTTCTAGGTGGATGTATGTTCAAAGAAGAGTTAAAATTAGTTCCTCATAAACCAGGATCTTATCAAATGTATAATAAAGATGGAATTATAATATATGTAGGTAAAGCAAAAGATTTAAATAAACGCCTTCATTCTTATTTTCGTGGAACAGTAACAGGTAAAACCGCCTTAATGGTAAGTGAAATTGATCATTTTAAATATATTGTTACTAAGACAGAAACCGAAAGTTTTATTTTAGAAATAAATTTAATAAAAAAATATAATCCTAGATATAATATTCTTTTGAAAGATGATAAAACTTATCCATACATTGAATATATTTCAAAACCATATCCACTTTTAAAAGTTTCTAGATATGTAAATGTTCAAAAAAAAGATAAAAAGATTTTATTTGGACCTTATCCAAACGCTACTGCAGCGAGAAGAATAGTAAATCTATTAAATCGTTTGTACCCATTAAAAAAATGTTCTGGAATGCCTAAAGATGTGTGCCTTTTTTATCATATTGGTGAGTGCCTTGGATACTGTACAAAAAATATTGATTTAGAAAAAGTTCAAAAAATGGAAACTGAAATTTTATCTTTTTTACGTGGCAATGATAAAATTATTACTAATAAGATTAAAGAAAAAATGAATTTTTATTCAGAAAACTTAAACTATGAAAAAGCTTTAGAACTTAAAAATGAACTTGATTACATAACATATATTTTAGATAAACAAAAAGTTCAGACAAACGATTTTGTTAATAGAGACGTTATTGCAAGTTATTATTTAAATGGTTATTTATCTATTCAAATTCTTTTTATAAGAGGTGGAAAACTTTTAGGTAGTCATAATAATATAATTACAACAATTGAAAATGAAGATGATGAGCTTACTTCTTACATATATTCTTTTTATCAAAAACATGAAGTTCCTAAAGAAATTTTGGTAGAATCAAATGTAAATATAGATATATTAAACTCTTTGATTGGAGAGCATTTTATTAATCCAGTTAAAGGAAATAAAAAAAGTTTATTAGAGCTTTCTAAGGAAAATGCTAAGATAGCCTTAGAAAATAATATTGAAAGATATAAAAATGATGAGAAAAGAGTATTCGAGGCTCATGATAACTTACGTAAGATTCTTAAAATGTCCTCACTATTTAGAATTGATGCATTTGATAACTCAAATTTATTTGGTTCTTTTTCTGTAGGGGCAATGGTTGTTTTTAAAAATGGTAAACCAAGTAAAAAAGATTATCGAAAGTATAAAATATCTGTTGATAAAAATGATGATTATCATATGATGAAGGAAGTTATTTATCGTAGATATTTTAGAGCATTAACAGAAAAAGAGGAACTTCCTGACTTAATTATTTTAGATGGTGGATTAAATCAAATAAATGCCTGTAAAGAGGTACTTAATATGCTTGGTTTAAATATAAAAGTATGTGGTCTAAAAAAAGATAATCATCATCGCACAAATGCACTTTTAGATGCTGATACTTTAGATATATATGACTTAACTGGATATGACGATGTATTTAATTATTTAACTAGAATTCAAGATGAAGTTCATAGATTTGTAATAACATATCATAAAACAATACGAAGTAAGGGAAGTTTTAAAAGTCTTCTTTCAAATGTTGATGGACTAGGAAGTGCAAGAATTAATAATTTATTAAAAAATTATGGTAGTATTGACAAAATAAAAAATGCAGATATTAGTGAACTTACAAAATATATTCCGGAAAAGGTTGCCATAGAATTAAAAAAATTTTTAAGTGATAAATAGTATTAATTAATAAAAAACTATGATATCATAATTATGATGTTATATGAGAAGACTAATTAAATTAGAAAATAATTTTGATATAAAGTTTGATAGTTCAATAAAGGAATTCATAAATCCAGAATTTATTTATCTTCCTATTGATGATGGTTTTGATTTGCTTGCATTTCAAAATGACAAAGTATTAAAAGGTGATACAGTTTTAGAAAATAGACTAAAAAAAGTAAAAAGTCCAGTTTCAGGTATTATCAAAGGAACAACAAAATTAGTGTTTGATGGCAAAGAAAAAAAAGCTTTAGTTATTCAAAATAGCTATGAAGAAAAAGAAAAATTTTATACAAAAAAAAGACTTTCGAGTTTTAGTAAAGAAAGTATTATAAATATGTTATATGAATATAATTTAGATGAAATAGCAAATATTTTTGAAACAAAACAAATAAAAAATCTTGTTATAAGTGGTATGGAAGATGAACCATATATTGAAAATAATTCTTTTATATTAAAAAAATATTTGAAAGAAATTTTAGAAATAACTGATAAACTACAAAATGCTTTTGAATTTGAAAATACTTATGTAGCAGTTAAAAGTACTGATACACAAAATATAGATTTATATTTAAATAAAATTGGGATGTATCCAAATATAAGTTTAACATTAATCGAAGATAAATATTTACTTGCAACTCCTTTTTTTCTTTTAGAAAACATGAATTTAGATGAAAAAGATAGTTTAGTATTATCTTCAAAAGATATATTAAATATTTATAATATTCTTAAAAATAATATTGGTGTTAGTGAAACTTTTATTACTATAAGTAGTCCATTTATTATAAAAAGCAAAGTTATTCATGTTAAAATAGGTTCTTCTTTAAAAGAAATATTAAATAATAACGTAGTTATAAAAGAAAAAGATGTTATATATATTTATAATGGGTTAATGACTGGCTATGAAATAGAACCCAAAGATGTAGTTATAACAAATAATACCAAAGGCGTGATTATAATTCCTTTTTTAAATGAAGAGGAAAAGCCATGTAATTTATGTGGTATGTGCTATAAAATATGTCCAGTTAAAGTAAATCCTAAAAAAGTTATGGATACAAAATGCAAAAGTAAAAATTGTATTGACTGTGGGCTTTGTACATATATTTGTCCTTGTAAAATTAATTTAAGAAAATATTTAAGAGGTCAAAATGAATAATGTTTATTTAAAATCAAAAAATAGTGAAAAAAAATCCATTTTAAAATTAATTTATTTATTAATACCATTTTTGGTATATGGGCTATATAAAAATGGAATATTGCTTTATAAAAATAATTATGGAAATTTAATATCTTTATTTAGATTGCCTTTACTTATAACTATTTCTTTATTAATATCATATTTTTTTAGTAAATATAAAAAAGAAAAACTTGTTTCATATAGATTAATCTTAAATATTTTTATAAGTATGATTACATTTCCAAATACAAGTATATTAATTTATTTAGTCTTAATAATATTACTTAATATTTTATATACATATAAAAAGCTTAATATAGCGGCTCTTTATATGGTTATATATTCAATTATTAATATTATTATTTCAAAATATTCATATTTAAATATTTATGAAAGTTCTGTAAAACATAGTTATAGTATGCTTAATATATTACTTGGCAGTGGAAGTGGGGGAATAAGTCAAACTTTACTTTTATATAGCATAATATGTTTAATATATTTAAGTGTAAAATTTGAATATAAAAAATATATTCCTCTTACATCATTTGTGACATTTTATGGATTATTATTTATTTATGTAATTATTTCTAAAAACTTTAGTTATGATTTATTATTTAATAATAATGTAATATTTTCATTTATATTTTTAAATACAATTACAATATTTACACCATATACAAAAGGTGGAGCATATTTATATGGATTTATCTTAGGATTATCTACATTTATTTGCCTATTTTTAGACATCAATTTAGGAATGTATATGGTTACCACATTACTTTCACTATTTTATAATCATTTTGATAAATTTATTATAAAAAATTCTAAAGTTTAAAAAAATAAAACACTGGACTTATAGTTAGCCCAGTGTTTTTAGTATATAAATTTTCTTAAATCTATTACATTTAGGAAAAAACGTTCCCATATCTTCGTACTATTACAACTAAATTTTATCATATTTTTATAAAAATTTGTACATATTATGAGAAAAATGTCAAAATTTGATAAAAAATTATATATTTTTAATCTAAAAGTAATTAATTTTTTTAAAATTTGTGGTCAAAAAAATGGTCAAAAATTTTTACATTTTTTCTTTTAAATACTAAGTAAAATGAATATTTTCTAAAAAAGATTTTTAAGTAATTTCTAGTCAAATTTAATTTATAATGCTTGATATTTCCCATATATATGCTTAAAAGTAAAAAATTTTCCTAAATGTAATAGTTTTAGGAAAAAAGTAGTCCATATTTATGGGAGAAAATGAAGTATGAAGAAGAAAGTAATTTTATTGGTTTTAGGAATAAATATTTGTTTAGGAATTTTATTTTATTTACAAGTAAAAGATAAAGATAATTTACAAAAAAATAATATAGAAAATAAAAATAATTCTATAGCAATTATGATTAAAGAAAATGGAGCCACAGATTATGTAAAATCTTCATCAAGTAATATTCCAATAGGTGATTATACTTTAAATGAAGAAAAAACATATTGCGAAAATAATGGGATTGTAAGTAATTATAATAGAACTAATGGTTCTATTAGTTTATCTTTTGAGGGATCAGATAAATGTTATTTATATTTTGATTATATTGATGTATATGGTTGGGAAACAATTTTAGTTGATAATATTGATGGTGCTACAAATTCATCAGATGCTTTATCTAAAATCACAGAATTATCAAGTGACAAATTATCTTCGGTTACAACTTCTGATGAAAAAGGAATATATAAAACAAAAGATGATTTAGGAATGTCCTATTATTTTAGAGGTGCCGTTAATAATAACTGGGTTGTATTTGCTAATATGTATTGGAGAATAATTAGAATAAATGGTGATAATACCATAAGAATGATATATTCAGGAAAAGTTGGTGATTTTAGTGATGCAAAGTTTGAACAAACTGATGGTGTTTATATTGAAAGCTCAGATACTTCTATAGGGAGAACTAAATATAACGAAAGAAGTGATTATGCTGAATTTGTTGGATATCAGTATATTATAGGTAAACAGCATGGCTATGGTAAGTGTGCTCCTTCAAATGAAACCTGTATAATAGATGGTGCAACTGTATATAATAGTACAATAAAACAAGTACTAGAAAATTGGTATGAAGAAAATATTTTGCCTTTAGACGAAAACGATTTTGTTTCTGACCAAATATTTTGCAATGATAGGTCTGCATCTACAAGTGATGTTATTTTTTCAAATACAAACTATACGACATTATCATCTTGGCAATCTCAAAATATGATTTATTATTATGGCACAAGTGGAAGAACTTGGTATAGTACTTTAAGTACATCTTTATTATGTCCTTTGCAGGTTGATCAATTTACCGTCGATAAGCATGATAATATTGGCAATGGTGCTTTATCATATCCAGTTGGTTTAATAACATCTGATGAACTAAACTTTGCAGGTTCACCGGCAAAAACTGATAATTATACATTTTATTTATATAATGGGGATTATTATTATACTGGTTCTCCAAATTGGTTTAAAGTATCAGCTTATGTTGATGTTATGACATTAGCCCGTCATCATGCAAATACATTAAGTTATTATAATGCAAATAACGGTTATGCAATTAGACCAGTAATTTCACTATCTTCAAATGTGAAACTAATTGGTAGTGGTACTTGGGATGACCCATATGAAGTTGACTACTAGATAAAGCGTGTAAATTTACATGCTTTTCTTTTGACTTTAAATAGTGTATAATTAATTTAAATTATAAAATATGATTGGAGGATAAATTTTTTTATAATAGCGCATGGCCGATTATAGGTGACGAGGACTTACATTATCGATTTATCAGCGGATGTGTAAGCAGCTTTGCTTTAGTTGTTAAAATACTTACAAAATATAAAATTTATTTTATAACAAAATAGTATTTGAAAAGCATTTAATGAAAGGAAATATATATGTGTGGAATTGTAGGTTACAAAGGTAATCGTGAAAGTATTCCTGTTTTATTAAATGGCTTAAAATCTTTAGAATATAGAGGCTATGATTCAGCGGGAATAGCTTATGTAAATGGGGGAAAAATTAAAATTAAAAAAAGTATTGGAAGAGTAAAAAATCTAGAAAGTATTTTAAATGATGATAATTCAAATATCGGTATAGCTCATACAAGATGGGCAACTCATGGTGGAGTAACTGATAAAAATGCTCATCCTCATAAAGTTGGAAAAATTACTTTAGTACATAATGGAATAATTGAAAATTATGAAGAAATTAAAAATAAATTAAATGTAAAACTTAAAAGTCAGACAGATAGTGAGATAGTTTGTGCTTATATAGATTATCTTTATAGTCAAAATCATGATATGCTTAAAACTTTAAGTATTCTTGAAAAAACTATTAAAGGAAGTTATGCACTTGCTATAATTAATGATGATGAAATAGATACTTTGTATGGTGTTAGGAAAAATGTTCCATTAATTCTTGCTAAAGGAGAAAATGAGTATTTTCTCGTGTCTGATATGACTGCAGCACTTAAATATACAAAACAATTTTATTTACTTGATAATGATGATATTGTTAAAATATCTGACAAAGAATACATTTATGATAAAAATTTAAATTTAGTCAAAAAGAAACTGCTTACATTCGAAGGAACTAGTAATGATGTAATGAAAGGTGATTATCCTCATTTTATGTTAAAGGAAATTAATGAGGAACCTGATGTGATAAATAATATTTTATCTTTTTACACAACAGATGGAGTATTTAATGAAAATATGCCTAACTTTAAAAAATATAAAAATATTTATTTTGTAGGTTGTGGTTCTGCATCTTATACTGCGGATATTGCTAAAAAGATTTTTGAAAAATATGCAGATATTAAATGTGAAGTATTTTTAGCAAGTGAGTTTAGATATCAAAAACATTTTTATGATAAAAAAACATTAGTAATTTTTATTTCTCAATCTGGAGAAACTGCAGATACTCTTGAGGCTCTTAGAATTACTAAAAATGATGGAATTGATACTCTTGCTATAGTAAACGTTGTTGGTTCTTCGATTGCAAGAGAGGCAAAAAAAGTTTTATATATTAAAGCAGGATGCGAAATTGCGGTTGCTACTACAAAAGCATTTACAGCTCAGTATTTACTTTTAGTTTTAATTGCTTTAAAAATGGCAGGAATAAATGATTTAAGTAATTTTAATAAAATTAATAAAAATTTAACTAAAGTTTTTGAAATTGATTATAAATCTTATGCTAAAAAAATATATAAAAATAGTAGTACATTTTTTATCGGTAGAGGCATAGATTATGGCTTATGTGAAGAGGGCAGTTTAAAACTAAAAGAAATAAGTTATATAAATTCATCTGCTTTTGCCTCTGGAGAACTTAAACATGGAACAATTTCTTTGATTGAAGAAAAAACTCCTGTAATAAGTATAATTACTGATAAAGATTTAGCTTTAAAAACTATTAGTAACATAAAAGAAGTTCATACAAGAGGCGCTTATTCACTATTTATTACAAGTCTTAATTTAACTGGCGATTTTTATGATGATATTATAAATGTTCCTCATATTGACGAAATAATTGACCCAATTTTAGTGGTAGCAAGTTTGCAACTTTTAGCATATAATGTTGCTTTATTAAAAGGCGAGGATATTGATAAGCCACGAAATTTAGCAAAATCTGTTACAGTAGAATAAAATATAAAATAAATTTATATAATATATATGAAAGGATATTATGGAACTTTTTATTAGTTTTTTGGTTATAAGTATTATTGGTACTATTTTACATTTTACATATGAATTATCTAATCATAATAAATATGTAGCAATGTTTTCAGCTGTGAATGAAAGTACTTGGGAACATATCAAGATTGGACTTTCACCAATGCTTTTATGGGGATTATTTGATGGCTTTAAATATGGAAGTAACCAAAATTACTTTTTGGCAAAATCACTTAGTTTATTAGTGCTAATTACAGTAATACCAGTATTATTTTATGGATATAAAATGTTTACAAAAAAATCATTTTTAATAATTGATATATTAATATTTTATATTGCTATTTTTGCAGGTGAATGGGTATTTTACTATGTAATTAATAGTCTTTTACCAAATTATATTTTAGGGTATATAGGGTGTATTTTGTTATTTATAATATTTGGTTTTTATTTATTATTAACTTTATGGCCAATAAAAAATGAACTTTTTATAGATCCTATAACTAAAAAATATGGTATAAAAGGACACTCACATAATCATGACTAGAGAAATATTCTCTAGTTTTTTGATGTAATTTTTGTTATCATAATGGTATGAAAAAGAAAATTTTAATAACTATATTATTTATTATAAGTTTAATAACTTTTTTATATGGTTTATTTATTAAAGCAGTAAACTCGGGAACAAATTTTTACCTAATGTGGATACTTATAAGTTTATTTTTTGTAGTATTATCCATATTAATTTATTTTGATATTTTTATAAAGTACAAAATTTTAAAAAAAATATTTGTAGTTTTAATTAGCTTAGGCTTAATAATTTTTGTAGTTATTGAGTCATTAATTATTTCAAAAATGAATATTAAAAGTAAAAATAATTTAGATTATATAATAGTTTTGGGCGCACAAGTTAAAACTTCAGGACCAAGTGTTGTTTTAAAATATAGACTTGACGAAACTATAAAATACATGAAAGAAAATGAAAATACTTTGGCAATTGTATCTGGTGGAAAGGGTGAAAATGAACCAGCTACAGAAGCTAGTATCATGAAAAATTATTTAGTAAGTAATGGCATTAATGAAGAAAGAATTTTAGTTGAGGATAAATCTCATAGTACTAAAGAAAATATTATTAATAGTAAAAAATTAATTGAAAAAAATAAAAGTGTAGGAATTGTTACAAATAATTTCCATGTATTTAGAGCGATGCAAATAGCTAGTGAAAATGGTTTGAATGCAAAGGGTATTCCTAGTAAAAGTACATTTATATATTTGCCAAATAATTTATTACGGGAATTTTTTGCAGAAATTAAGTTTTTAATTTTTCACTAAATTGCAATTAAAAATAGCCTATGATATAATTTGAAGTGTAAGGAGCATAAAATAAAAAATATTGATTAATTTATAAATAATAAGTATTTAATTTTGAAAGGAGTTATATGTCTAAGAAAGAAAATAAAACTAAAAAAAAGAAAGTAGTAGATGATTTCGAAGAAAATCAAAATGATAAAATAAAACTACTTTCCGGTAATATAAATGCCTTAAAAGATAATTTAATACTTACAAATACTTATGCTACCGCATACGAGAAAAGTCATCTTGACATGTACTTAAGAATGTTATCTTCTTACAATAATATTGATGCTTATGAAATTAATGATATTTTAAGAAAGGTTAATTATATATTTACAAATGTTGGTATAAACCTTTCAGAAGACAATTTTAATTATAATTTTCACGTAAATAATTTCATGAGATTATATTTGAAAAATAAAGAATTTAAAAATACTGAATTAAAAGAAATATTTAAAAATTGCCCTAATATTTTTAAATATGTTTCATTAAATTACAAATACTTATATTGTCAAAATGAGGGAATATTTAATATTTATTATGATGATTTATTTACCGTAGATATTGCTAAAACTTATGAACTTTTATGCATAAAAAAAGACATTGTTTTACGTGAAAATATAAAAAGTAAATCAAGTTTGGAAGACTATGATAAAGCACTTAAAATAATAAATAGATTTATAAAAAAAGATTTAAATGAAGGAAATCTTTTGAATATATATCACTTTTTATTAGAGTATAAATATTTTAACTCATTAAATTTTATTAAAGAGAAATTTCAAAGTATTTTAAAAAGCAAAAATAATAAATATCCTAAGATAAAAAATAAAATTAATAAAAAAGAAAAAGTTTTATTTAAGAAAAATGAAAAACTTAATAAATATATAAAAAGTAATAGCATAGAAAAAATAACTAAATTTGAAAATAGCACTAATAAAATTACTGACACTTTAGTTATTTTATATGATATTTTTGAAATAAAAACAATTAAACAAAAAGTTTATAATTTAACAAATGATGATACTTATGAAAGCATTTTCTCTTTAGCTTTATCAAATTATAATTTCTTAAAATATTTATTTGAAGAAAATAACTTAGATTTTGACAATTATTATAATATTTTATTTAATTTAGTTTATTTTCCATATAAAAAAATAATTAAGAATAAATGGGTAGATGATGAAAAGTTATTAATTGCTAATATACTTGATGAGTATAGTATTAATGAAGATATTTTAAATAATATAGATAAAAATATTTGTAGTATTAAACTTGTTATAGAAAAGATTTTAGTAGAAAAAGTGAATGAACCTAAAATAGATGACTAACTCATCTATTTTTTTATTAACCCAATATAGGCCCTGAGATATCGATGATAAATTTTCTTAAAACATATACATTTAAGAAAAAATGCTTCCGTATTTTGTTACTATTACATTTTAATATTACCATAATTATTAAAAAATTTATATATTTTATGAAAAAATTGTCAAAAAAATAGTAAAAATATAAAAAATATTAATAAATTTATAAAAAATTTCTAGTCAAAAAAGTGGTCAAAAAATATTGCTTTTTTTCTTTTAAATGCTAGGAAAAATAAGCGTTTTTCGAAAAAGATTATTAAATAATTTCTAGTCAAATTCATTTTTTAATTCTTTATTTATTCCGTATTTATGCAGAAAAATTAAATTATTTTCTTAAATGTATATGTTTTAAGAAAAATGAACTCCGTATTTATGGGAGATGTAGGATATGAAGAAAAAAATTATATTATTAGAATGTGGGATAGTGATTTGTTTAGGAATATTATTTTGTTTTCACTTAAAAAATAAAAATAATTTTCAAAAAAATAATGTGACAAATAAAAATAACTCTATAGCAATCATGATAAAAGAAAGTGGGGAAACAGATTATACAAAATATTCTTCAAATAGTATTCCTATAGGTAATTATATATTAAATGAAGAAAAAACATATTGTGAGA
Source organism: uncultured Bacilli bacterium (assembly GCA_934101645.1). Taxonomy (GTDB): domain Bacteria; phylum Bacillota_I; class Bacilli_A; order RF39; family UBA660; genus UBA6448. The sequence goes on from CAKORX010000002.1 coordinate 109,629, forward strand.
ATAATGGAAAAGTAAGTAGTTATGATAATGCCAATGGTGCAGTAAGTTTTTTAATTGATGGTACTGACAAATGTTATTTATATTTTGATTATTTTAATAATGATTTATCTTCTATTATCGAAGAAAAAACCAATACTACCAATTATTCATCTCAAGATAATTCAATATATGAAATAACTGATTCCGATGGATATTTTTATAGATTTGCAGGTAAAGATCCAGATAACTATATTTGTTTAGATAATTTAAAAAGTGGGGATTGTGCCGCAAATGATTTATATAGAATAATTTATTATGATTATGGGGTTATAATACAAGACTCTATTAGAGTTATAAAAAATGATTTTTATGGTAGTTATGCCTTTGATACAAATATGTCAAATATTTGGTACAATTCATCATTAAAAAAAATATTTGAAAATAATTTCTACTTGTCATTACCAACTAAAGTTCAAGAATATATTACTGAAAGTTTTGTGACTTCGTATGAGTATAATCAGACTTTAATTGATACGTACGTTGCAAATAAACTAGTGGAAAATGAATTAGGCAATTATGCAAATGAAGAAACATTAATAGCCTTAATGACTCCGGGCGACTTTGTAAATGGAGTACGTGACGAAGATTGTTCTCATGACTTTAGTTTTGCTCGTTATCGTAGTAATAGTTCTTGTTATGAAAACAACTGGCTATATTTAAATGAACTTGAGTGGACTGTTGCTCCGAGTAATGACAGTAAATTTGCGGTTTTTATTTACAAAGGTTCTCCGTATCTAAATGCTTACGGCGTATCTAATCCTGCTAAAGTAAGACCAGTATTTTCTATGTATGTATCAAATATTATCAGTGGAAATGGTTCAAAAACCAGCCCATGGCGATTTGAATTTTAATAATGTTAACTTATTATAAATTGCTTTTTTTCTTTATATCATTTAATTCTTTTTCTATTCTTTGTACAGCTTTTAAAAGGTAGTCGATTTCGGCTTTTTTATTTAAATTACTTGTTCCACCTTCATATGGATTTCCCGTTTGCTTTGCTTTCTTAGAATTTATATTAATATTATGGCCTTCGATTCTTTGCTCAATTAATTGTTGCTGCGCTGCAAAAGTTAAAAGATATTGCCCAAATAAAATGATCCAATTACCAATTGAGTTTAATTCATAATCATCAAAATCACCAGAAACTATGGCTCCCGCAATTGCAGCAACCATTGAAAATAAATTTGGATCATAGTTTGGAGGAAAATTTCTGTTCATTACAATATAAATATACTAAGATGTATGGGCTTTTATTATAGCAAAAAATTTTTCTTTACATAATTTAAATTAGAAAGGAAGATACAATGATTTATTATCCATATAAAAGTCAAATGGTGCAACCTTTAAATAATGATAGACAATTTATTGTTCCATTTTTATTAGGTGGTTTAGCTGGCGGAGCAGCAGTAGGTCTTACAAGACCAAGACCTATTTATAATACTCAACCAAATTATGGCTATAATCCATATTATCCATCAGGAAACTATTCATATTCTTACTATGTACCTAAATATCCTTATTAGTTAAATTAAAAATTATTGCTAAGAACATAAAATAAACAAGAATACTTGTTCCACCATAAGAGACAAATGGAAGTGTGATTCCAATAATGGGAATAAGTCCTATATTCATTAAAATATTTATTAATAAGTTAATAAAAAATATGGTTATGAAACTAATTATTAAGTAATTAGTTTTTTTGTCATTATTTATTTTTATTAAATCAAATAAATTATAAATTATTATTATAAAAAGTAGGTTAATGATAAAAAAATTGCAAATTCCAAAGTTCCCAATACAGTAGGCATATATAAAATCAGTAACACCTTCGGGAATATATAAAAGCATGTTATTAAAACCATTTTTTATTATAGATGTTCCATAAATACTTGTTATAGCCATATCCATTTGATAACTATCTTTATAATTGAAAATTCTATTTAATCTATAATAAAAATTTTTGCCAAGCCACTTTTGAAATATGTCTTGTTTATACTTATAAAGATATATAGTAACAATAAAAAAAACTAATGGTGGCAAAATTATATAAACATAATATTTAAATTTGATGTTTTTACTTAATAACATAATAAATAAAATGCATAGATAAAAAATTACTGCTCCCGTATCTGGCTCTATAAAAACTAGCACTGAGGGTATAAGCGTAATAATTATTAACTTTAATATATTTATACTTTTTCTTTCATTTACTTTATTAATGTTTATTAAAAATAGGGCTAGGGTAAGCTTCATTGTTTCACTCGGTTGAAAAGAAAATCCTTTAATCTGAAGCCAACCTTTAGTTCCATTTATTTCTTTACCAATTATTAAAACTAGAATTAAAAGTATGATATTTACAATATAAAAAATATAACTTATTTTAAAAATATTTCTTAAATTAACTTTCTGAAGAACATAAAAAATTATTAGACTTAAAAAAATCCAAATTATTTGTTTTATATAATAATTTTTATAAAGTACATTTAAATATTTTGCATTATAGATATTTATTACTCCGATACATATTAAAATGAAAATACTTAGTAATATTATTACCTTACTTTTCTTCATATATATATTATTGTCTAAAATAAAAAAAATATCATATATTATATTAGGTGATATTTGTGAATGATAATTTACCAAATGTATCTGCGTTTGAAATAAAAAAGAAACTAAATAATTCTCAAGAAAGATTTTATGGTAAAAATGAATTACCCGGAGTAAAAAGTGATGAAAGCGTAAAGGTTAAAATTAATAAAATTTTTTCTTCGAAAAACTTTGTGTACAAAAGTAGATGTAGAATATATTTAAATAATGATATTAAAGAGTGCACAATTGTAGGAAAAATTAATGGTTATCTTTTGACTCTTAATGGAGAAAAAATTAAAATTGCAGATATTAAAAATATTGAAAAACTATAAAAAAATATATTAGACTATTTCACTAATATATTTTTTTAATGCTTTAGCATCTTTACCAAATATAATTTTAAGTTGATTATCAATTTCTACGATTCCTTGAGCTCCGAGTTTTTGAATGCCTTCCTTATCTACAAGGGATACATCTTTTAAAATAACTTTAAATCTACTCATATTAGCATCTGCATTAATAATATTATCTTTTCCTCCTAAATAAGTTATTAATTTATTTGCTTCAATATTAAAGTTTTTCTTTCTTAATTTTAGAACTACAAGAACAATAATTGTAAGTACAACCGCAATTATTGCGTATTGCAAATATATATTCATTATCAATTCCTCCATGATAATTTTATCAAATTACTAATCATCTGTCTATATAGATTTTGAGTAAGAACATTTTATTTTTTTTCACATAAATTATAATGAAAGTAAAAGAGAGGGTGAATATTTATGAATAACACAAACAAAAGTGGTAATTGCATAAATGAAATACTATCAGTAATTTTAGTACTTCAAGAAAATGCTTGTCCAGAAAATTGTTTGGATACATGTGATAGACCAATGCTTGGTGGTGGAGCTAACTGCTTAATTTGCAATACTAGACCAGTTATGTTATATACATGTGGAAGTAATGGAACTCCTTGGAGTATGCCAATAAGTAAAGATCCAATTACATGTGAAGCAGGCACACTTTCTAATACATGTTCGACTGTATTTAGAGTAGAAAAAATCGAAGGAAATTGTTGTACATTTAGAGTACTTGCTCAAAATACTGATGAAACATCTTTGAATCCTTATATTTCTACAAATTCATTTTTCACAATGGATTGCAGTTGCTTATGCTGTATAAGATGTTTAACTGACTGTTATGTTGATTGTGTTTGCTAAATAAAAAAGCCCTTGTAAATTAAAGTAAATCTATTTGAAATACTTTAATAAAAAGGACTTTTTTTTATGGAATAATTTATTAATCTGGGTCATAATATAAAAAACTTGTTACTTCATCTTCACTAGGTTTGTTTTCAAATTCAATTTTTTGAGTTTTACTTGAGTATTTTCCAGAACCATCAGTAATTGTATATTTTATCCAGTATTGGTCAATACCTCTTGTTTCGTCTACTTCATGATAAACTATATGAGTTATTTTATAATCATCTTTATCATCCCAAACTCTTAAATGATTATAATTAATATCTTTTATACTTACTACTTTATAAACATTTTCGTCAAATTTTATTATAGGGGTTGCAATATCTACGGGATTATTATGATCTTTTAAATATGTGCCACTTGTATTATTTGCAATCCATCCTTTAGTACCATTTTTAAATTTTATTTGATACCAATAAAGGTTAGGGTCATTTAAATCTGTAGTAACTACTTCATAAACCTCTCCTTTATTAACTTTGCTATTACTATATGAATATCTATCTGGTTTTTCTCTTACATTTATATAATCAGTTAGAATTTCAACGTACCATCCTTTTTTTACTTCCGCTATTCTTTCTTTTTCTTTTTTTTCATCATATAATTTTTTTACAAAAAAAGCACTTCCTACAATTACACCACATATAAGAAGAGTTAAAAAAAATTTTTTCATTTAATCACTTCCTTAAAATAATTTTATCATAATAAGAAATATTTTGCTATTTTTAAATATTGGGGTACTTTATTTTACATAATTTGACATTTTTAAATAAATATGCTATAATTTTGCTAACTAAGAGGGGGTTTAGCTTATGAATAATAAAAAACGTAATTTTAATAAAACAATAATTAGTATTGCGCTTCTTGCAGGTATTGGTGCGAGTATTTATGGCTTAAAAGAGGATAGTAAAAATAAACAGTTTAACGATTATGACTATGATTCATCTTCATTTGCTATAACTGAAACAGAAGAAGTAAAAACAGATACTACTTTTGAAAATGAAACTTATGAAGATAATTTGATAACAACAGAAGAATATTTAACATCTATAGGTGTAAGTAGCAATATTACGCCAATTGAGTTAATTGAAGCGTTAACTGGTTATGAAGTACCGATTTTAAATGACATTCCTGAAGTTCATGATTATTTCGCTCTACATAAGGATAGGGATGCTTATGCTTACAGTGCAGCTGACGACTTAGTTTGGCATTTAAAGAAAGGTTATCCAATGGCAGAAGGAATAAATATAGGAAGTGTTGATGAAGTTTTAAGAGAATTTGGTATTAAAACAGCATCTAATACTTTAAATAGATAATAAAAGGGGAATAAATAATGGTAAGTTCAAGTAAAAAAGAACTTTTATATATTGTAATTTTTTTAACATTTTTTAGTTTACTAATCGAAGTAATTAAGAATTTTCTATAATAATAAATATGCTTTAAACTCTTGATTTAAGGCATGTTTTTTTGTATAATAAATTTAGTTTGACAAAGAAAAGGGAATTTAATGGATCATTATTTTACAAATAATAACTTAAAAAGCGAAATTAGAACTTTAAAGTATTCATATAAAAATTATGATTTTACTTTTTTGAGTGATAATGGAGTATTTAGTAAAAATAGTATTGATTATGGAAGTAAATTTTTGTTAGAAACTTTTTTAAATAATTATCATGATAGTGCTAAAGTATTAGACTTAGGATGTGGATATGGCTTTATTGGTATAGTGCTTTCTAAGGTAATAATGGCAAATGTTACAATGTGTGATGTTAATAAAAGAGCATTACACTTAGCTAAAAGAAATACAGAAGAAAATAAAGTTAAGTGTAATATCATTGAAAGTAACGCTTATGAAAATATTAGTGATAAATATGATGTAATTATTACAAATCCACCGATTAAAGCAGGAAAAAAGGTAATATTAGATTTTTTAATAAATGCTAAAGAGCATTTGAATGATGACGGGAGCCTATGGTATGTAATGAGAAAAGACCATGGAGCAAAAAGTATTGAAAAAATATTAAAAGAACATTATGATGTTTTAAATATAAAAAAAGATAAGGGTTTTTACGTTTTTTATTGTAAAATGTATTGACATATGCAAAGTATTTTTGCTAAAATTATAAATTGTTGACGTGTTTATTTTTACATAGATTATAGTCCAAAAAAAATAAGATTATGGGGTGAGATCGTGGCTTATAAAAAACAAAAATTTGGAGACTATCGCGAAAGAATTAATTTCGCAAAATCAAGTAACACTCTTGAACTTGCTGACCTTTTGGAAATTCAAAAGAAAAGTTATCAAAATTTCATTGAAAATGGAATCAAAGAAACCTTTGAGGATCTTTTTCCAGTTGAAAGCTTTACTGGTAATATTTCTCTTGAATTTACTGATTATTCACTAGAAAAACCTAGATATTCAATTAAGGAAGCAAAAGAAAGAATGGTTAACTATGCTGCACCACTTAAAGTGCAAGCAAGACTTTACATTCATGAAACTGGTGAAGTAAAGGAACAAGAAATATTCCTTGGGGATATGCCACTTATGACAGATGCAGGAACATTTATCATAAATGGAGCTGAAAGAGTAATTGTATCACAACTTGTACGTAGTCCATCTATCTATTTCAAAAGAGAGACTGATAAAAATGGTCGTAGAATTGTTAGTGGTGAAATTATTCCAAACAAAGGTACTTGGCTTGAATATGAAACTGACGCTAAAGGCGTTGTATATGTTCGTATTGACCGTACTAGAAAAGTTGCAGTTACAACTTTCTTACGTGCATTAGGTCTTGCTACTGATGAAGAAATCATTGAATTATTTGGCGATAATGAGTTTATTAAAACGACATTAGAAAAGGATAATACAAATAATACTGATGAAGCACTTCTTGAAATATATGAAAAATTACGTCCAGGTGAACCTGCGACTATAGATAGTGCAAAGAACCAATTAATTACAAGATTCTTTGATCGTTTCCGTTATGACCTTGCTAAAGTTGGCCGTTATAAATTTAATAAAAAATTATTTATATGTGAAAGAATTTTAGGATGTACTCTTGCTGAAAATATTAAAGTTGATGGAAAACTTGTTGCCTCTAAAGGAGATATTGTAACTAAAGATTTATTAGAAAAATTAAAAGTAATATTTAATAATGGTTACAATTTAAAAGATACTACAATTAATGAAGAATTAGATGACTTTAAGAAAATTCAAACATTAAAAGTATTTGACCGCATTGATGGTAAAAAAGTTATTACTTTAATTGGTACAGATAATTCTGTTACTGAAAAAAGACTTACAATTCCTGATGTTTATGCATCTTTATCATATTATATTGGTTTACATTATAACATTGGTAATGAAGATGAAATCGATCATTTAGGTAATAGACGTGTAAGACAAGTTGGAGAACTTATTGAAAATCAATTTAGAGTTGGTATGGCTCGTATGGAAAGAGTTATTCGTGAAAGAATGACTACTCAAGAAATTGAAAATGTTACTCCAAAAACACTTATTAATATTAGACCAGTTACTGCTGTACTTAAAGAATTCTTTGGCTCATCACAACTTTCTAAGTTCATGGATCAAGTTAACCCTATAGCAGAACTTACAGATAAACGTAGACTTTCTTCTTTAGGACCAGGAGGACTTTCAAGAGAAAGAGCTGGAATGGAAGTAAGAGATGTTAACTCATCTCACTATGGAAGAATTTGTCCAATTGAATCTCCAGAAGGACAAAACATTGGTCTTATTACATCACTTGCTGGTTATGCAAAAATTAATGATTATGGCTTTATTACAACTCCTTACCATAAAGTAAATAATGGTGTTGTAGATAAAGAAATTTTATATATGACAGCTGACGAGGAAACTGATTATTATATTTCTCAAGCTACAGTTAAACTTGATGAAAATAATAGAATTATTGATGATGAAGTTCTTGTACGTGTTAATGGTGATAACGTAATCGTTAAACGTGAAGAAGTTGATTATGTAGACGTTGCTCCAAGTCAAGTTGTTGCTGTAACAACAAGCTGTATTCCATTCTTGGAATTCGATGATGCTAAAAGAACACTTATGGGTGCTAACATGCAAAGACAAGCAGTTCCACTTCTTACAAGTGAAGCTCCAATTGTTGGAACTGGTGTTGAATATATTGCTGCATCATCATCAGGAAGCTGTGTTTTATCAAAAACTGCTGGAAGCGTAGAATATGCTGATAGTAAAAAAATTGTTATAAATAATGGGAAAAGTAGTGATACATATTATTTATCTACATTTGAAAGAAGTAATGCTTCTACATGTGTAAATCATCGCCCAATTGTAAGAGCTGGTGATAAAGTACATGCTGGTCAAGTTATAGCTGATGGTCCATCTTGTGATAAAGGTGAACTTGCTCTTGGCAAAAACATGACTGTTGCATTCATGACATTCGAAGGATATAACTATGAAGATGCTGTTATTTTAAATGAAAAATTAGTAAAAGATGATGCTTATACATCACTTCATATTTCACACTATGATATTGAATGTCGTGACACAAAACTTGGACCTGAAGAAATTACTCGTGATATTCCAAACGTAGGTGAAGATGCTCGTAAAAATCTTGATGCTGATGGTATTGTAAGAATTGGTACTGAAGTTAGAGAAGGTGATATCCTTGTTGGTAAAGTTACTCCAAAAGGAATGCAAGAACTTACTTCTGAGGAAAAATTACTTCATGCAATATTCGGAGAAAAAACAAGAGAAGTAAGAGATACATCACTTAGAGTAGATCATGGCGCTGATGGTATTGTTCATGATGTACAAATTTATACAAAAGAAAACTCTGATGAACTTGCTGCAGGTGTTCAAAAAGTTATAAGAGTTTATATAGTTCAAAAAAGAAAAATTCAAGTTGGAGATAAAATGTCAGGAAGACATGGTAATAAAGGTGTTATCTCTTTAGTAGTTCCTGAAGAAGATATGCCATTTATGCCAGATGGTCGTCCAGTTGATATTATGCTTAATCCACTTGGAGTTCCATCTCGTATGAACGTTGGACAAATTTTAGAGTTACATCTTGGTATGGCAGGTAAAAAATTAGGTAGACATTATGCTACTCCAGTATTTGACTCTGCTACATGGGAAGATGTTTCTGAACAAATGAAAGATGCTAATATGAGTCCAGATGGTAAAATTACATTATATGATGGCCGTACTGGTGAACCATTTGATAATAAAATTGCTGTTGGTGTAATGTATATGATTAAATTACATCATATGGTTGATGATAAATTACATGCAAGAGCAACAGGACCATATAGTGTTATTACTCAACAACCACTTGGTGGTAAAGCACAATTTGGTGGACAAAGATTTGGAGAAATGGAAGTTTGGGCACTTTATGCTTATGGTGCTGCTCATGTACTTCAAGAAATCTTAACTGTTAAAGCCGATGATATTGTAGGACGTGTTAAAGTATATGAAGCTTTAGTAAAAGGTAAACTTGTTAATCAAGCGGGTGTTCCAGAAAGCTTTAGAGTACTTGTTAAAGAATTCCAAGCATTATGCTTAGATGTACAAGTTCTTACAAACGATGATGAATTATTAGAATTTAAAGATATTGAAGAAAAAGATGATGAATCTAATGATAATTTAAGAATAGATGAAATTGATTTATCTACTGATGAAGAAGTACTTCCTGAACCAAGTAAACCAATTGATGAAGAGGAAGATGACTTTGATGATGAAGATGAAGAACCATCACTTGATGATTTGGAATTTCCAGATGATATAGATGATATGGAAGGGGAAGGTGAAGAATAATGATAGATGTTAGTAACTTTAAGGGAATTAAGGTTTCCATAGCATCCCCTGAAAAGATTCGTTCTTGGTCTTATGGCGAAGTTAAAAAACCTGAAACAATTAACTATCGTACATTAAAACCTGAAAGAGACGGATTATTCTGTGAAAAGATTTTCGGACCTACAAAAGATTTTGAATGTAGTTGTGGAAAATACAAAAGACTTAGATATAAAAATATTATATGTGATAGATGTGGTGTAGAGGTTACTCTTTCTAAAGTAAGAAGAGAAAGAATGGGACACATTGAACTTGCTGCACCATGTTCTCACATCTGGTTCTTTAAGGGTGTTCCATCTAAAATGGGTCTTGTACTAGATATGTCTCCAAGAGATTTGGAAGAAGTATTATATTTCGTAAGTTATGTAGTAATTGATCCAGGAACAGCTCCACTTGAACATAAACAAACTATTTCTGATAAAGAATATAGAAATTTATATGAAAAATATGGTAATACATTTAAAGTTGGAATGGGTGCTGAAGCAATTAAGGAACTACTTAAACAAGTTGACCTTAAAAAAGAAATTGAAAAAGTTCATGAAGAACTTGAAAATACAACTGGACAAAAAAGAGTACGTCTTGTTAAAAGACTTGATTGCTTAGATTCATTTATTGAATCTGGTAATAAACCTGAATGGATGGTACTTGATGTTATTCCAGTTATACCTCCAGAGCTTAGACCTATGCTTCAACTAGATGGTGGTAGATTTGCTACATCTGATTTAAATGACCTTTATAGAAGAATTATTAATCGTAATAATCGTCTTAAAAAATTACTTGAACTTGGAGCACCATCAATAATTGTTCAAAATGAAAAGAGAATGCTTCAAGAAGCTGTAGATTCACTACTTGATAATGGTAGAAGAGGAAGAAGTGTAACAGCATCTTCTAATAGACCACTTAAGAGTTTATCTTCAATGCTTAAAGGAAAACAAGGTCGTTTTAGACAAAACTTACTTGGTAAGAGAGTTGATTACTCAGGCCGTTCAGTTATCGTTGTTGGACCAAGCCTTAAAATGTATCAATGTGGTCTTCCAAAAGAAATGGCTCTTGAACTATTTAAACCACATGTTATTCATGGTTTAGTAGAACGTGGCCTTGCTCATAATATTAAAGGAGCAAAAAAATTAATTGAAACTAGAAATGAATGTGTTTGGGATATAGTTGAGGATGTAATTACTGAACATCCTGTAATGCTTAACCGTGCTCCAACTCTACATAGACTTGGTATTCAAGCATTTGAACCAATATTAATTGGTGGTAAAGCAATTAGACTACATCCACTTGTATGTGCTGCATTTAATGCTGACTTCGATGGTGACCAAATGGCTGTTCACGTACCACTTTCTGAAGAAGCAAAAGCCGAAGCAAGACTTCTAATGCTTGGTGCTAACAATATTTTAAATCCAAAAGATGGAAAACCAATTGTTACACCTTCACAAGATATGGTACTTGGTAACTGTTATTTAACTATTGAAAAAGCTGGTGAAGAAGGCGAAGGTAGAGTATTCAAAGATGAAAATGAAGCATTAATGGCTTATGAAAGAAGAGAAATTACTTTACATACAAGAATTGCTATTCCTGCTAGTGCATTTAAACATAAATTATTTACTGATGAACAACAAGGTAAATATTTAGTTACAACTGTAGGAAAACTTAAATTTAATGAAATATTCCCAGATTCATTCCCATTTATGAATGAACCTACAAAAGATAATATCGAAGGTATTACTCCAATGAAATATTTCTTAGAACCTGGAACTAATATTCCCGAGGCTATTAAAGAAATGCCTTTAGTATCACCTTTTGTAAAAGGAACATTAAAATCATTAATTGCTCAAGTATTTAAAAGATATCGTACTACTGAAACATCTATTATGCTTGATAAATTAAAAGATCAAGGATTTAAATATTCAACCATAGCAGGTATTACAGTATCTTATGCTGATATTAAAACTACACATAAGAAAGAAGAATTTATTGCAGAGGCAAAAGCAGCTGTAGATAAAGTTAATAAACAATTTAAACGTGGTATTATTACTAAAGAAGAAAGACATGAAGCTGTAATTGCAATTTGGTCTAAATGTACTGAAAACGTAAAAAATGAATTCAAAGAAATGAGTGCTGGCGATTTTGATAACCCAATATTCATGATGATGAATTCAGGTGCACGTGGTGAGGTTACAAACTTTACCCAACTTGCAGGTCTTAAAGGCTTAATGGCTAAACCAAATGGTGATACAGTTGAAATCCCGATTACATCATCATTTATGGAAGGACTTTCAGTTCTAGAATTCTTCTTATCAACACATGGTTCAAGAAAAGGTGTTGCCGATACTGCCTTAAAAACTGCTGACTCTGGATATTTAACAAGAAGACTTGTAGATGTTGCTCAAGATATTATTGTTAAAGAACACGATTGTGGTTCAATCCACGGTGTAGTTGTTAAAGACTTATTAAATGATAAAGATGGTTCTGTAATTGAACCTCTTGAAGAAAGAATTTTAGGAAGATTTGCCGCTAAAAAGATTATTGATCCAGAAACTAAAAAAGTATTATGTGAATCTGGTGAAATGATTACTGAAGCAGTTGTTCAAAAAGTTAAAAAGGCTGGTATTAAACAAGTTGAAATTCGTTCTTCACTTACTTGTAAAACTGAAAACGGTGTTTGTCAAAAATGTTATGGTAGAAACCTTGCTACAGGTAACTTAGTAGAAACTGGTGAAGCTGTAGGTATTATGTCTGCTCAATCAATTGGTGAACCTGGTACTCAGCTTACAATGAAAAACTTCCACAAAGGTGGAGTTGCCGGTGAAGATGATATCACACAAGGTCTTCCAAGAGTTGAAGAATTATTTGAGGCTAGAACTCCTAAATATAAAGCTACTATTTCTGAAATTACTGGTACAGTAACTAAAATTGAGGAAAATGGTGGTAAACATATCATTACAGTTGCAAATGATGCTGGTTCAAGAGAACATACAACACTTTATAATATGAAACTTAGAGTTAGCGTTGGTGATAAAGTAGAAGCAGGAGATAAACTTACTGAAGGTGTTATTGCACCTAAAGAACTTCTTGCTGTTACTGACCCACTTACTGCTCAAGAATACATTCTAAAAGAAATTCAAAGTGTATATAAACTTCAAGGTGTTGATATTAACGATAAACATATTGAAATTATTGTTAAGAGAATGATTAATAAGATGAGAATCTTAGATCCAGGAGATACTAAGTTTGTTGAAGGTTTAACAGTTTCATTAAAAACTTTTAATGAAGGAAATAAACCAGTTTTACTTGCAGGTGGTGTTCCAGCTAAAGGATTACCAATTATGCTAGGTATTACAAAATCTTCACTTGAAACTGATTCATTCTTATCTGCTGCATCATTCCAAGAAACTACAAGAGTTTTAACTGATGCTGCGATTCGTGGTAAGATTGATGGCTTAAAGGGATTAAAAGAAAACGTTATTATTGGTAAACTAATTCCTGCTGGTACTGGAGCTACAGAATATTCTAATATTGATATAGCTTTAGAAAAGCAATTTATGGAATCTGATCCTAGTGAAACTTTAGAAGAAACACTTATGGATGAAAAACCAGTAATTGATGAAGAAGATATGGAAAAGGAAGCTGAATAAGTTTTCCTTTTTTTTTACCTTTAAATCATTTATAATATATATTGGGTGAGTTAAATGAATGATGAAGTAATTAAAAATATGCAAAAGCATAATGAAAATTTAGCAAGTTATGCTTGTACTGATGATAAAGCGGAAAGATTTGAGCCTGTAGAAAATGATTTTCGTACATCTTTTTTCCGTGATATAGATAGAGTTATTTATTCCTTATCTTATTTAAGATATATGGATAAAACGCAAGTATTTACAACAGAAAAAAATGATCATATTCAAAAAAGAATGATTCATGTTCAATATGTATCAAAAATTGCTAGAACTATTGGAAGAGCGCTTAATTTAAATGAGGATTTAATTGAAGCTGCTGCTCTTGGTCATGATTTAGGTCATACACCTTTTGGACATGTAGGAGAAAAATTTTTAAATCAAATTAGTTTAGAAGTAGGCGAAGGCTATTTTATGCACAACATTAATAGTGTTCGAAACCTTATGTTCGTAGAAAATTATGGTAAGGGTCAAAATATATCTCTTCAGGTTTTAGATGCGATTATGTGCCATAATGGAGAACTTGTATCAAATGAATATTACATAAAACCAAAAACTAAAGAAGAGTTTTTAAATGAGTATTATTCTTCTTATAAATCATTAGATGTTGCTAAATATTTAAGGCCAATGACTTTAGAGGGATGTGTCGTAAGATTTAGTGATATTATTGCATATTTAGGAAGGGACATCGAAGATGGCGTAAGAATGAATGTCATAACTTATGACGAAGTACCTAAAGAAGTTGTAAAAGTTTTAGGAAAAACGAATAGGGAAATTGTTAATACAATTGTAAATGATATAATTAATCAAAGTATTGGTAAATCATATTTAAAAATAAGTGATGATGTTTTCGAAGCTATAAAAAAATTAAAGGACTTTAATTATAAAAATATTTATGTTAAAGCGTATACCAAAGATGAACTTGCAAAGATAGAAAGTATGTTCCGTGAGTTATTTAATCATTATTTAAATGATTTAAAAACGCATAATGAAGAAAGTACTATTTACTCATCATATTTAAATAATATGGATAAAAAATATTTAGAAAGTTCAAATGAAAGAATTGTTCTTGATTATATTTCTGGTATGACAGATGATTATTTTATGAATGCTTATAATAAATTAATTATAAATAAATAAAAAATGACAATAATAAGTAAGAAGGAGAAATATGAAATATCAAACATTTGACCAAAAGTCTTATAAAATACATACTATTAAAACTGATAGATTTAAAACCTCAAGAATAGAAGTATTTTTTCGTTTTAAAGCAGATAAAGAAAAACTTCCTATAAGATCATTTCTTTCAGGAGTTTTAGGAGATTCTTCGAAAGATTATAATACAAGTAGGAAACTATCTATTCAAATAGAAAATTTATATAAATGTTTTTATTCATGTCAACTTGCAAAAGTTGGTGGAACTGCTGCCATTATTTTTGCGGTAGATTTTATAAATCCAGAGTTTATTAAAGAAAAAGACTATATAAATAATGTTGTTAAATTTTTATTTGATATGATTCTAAGACCAAACACAAATAATAATGAATTTGATTTAACTTCCTTTAATAATATCAAAAATGATATTTTATTAGATATTGAAAGTATTTCGGAAAATCCAGGCAAAATGGCCATAAATAATGCACTTAATGCTATGGATAAAGATTCAATGAGTTCTTATTTAGTTTTAGGCTCTAAAGAGGATATTGAGAAGGTTACACCCGAGGCTTTATATAATGAATATATTAAAGTTATGAATGAATCTGTTGTAGATATATTTGCTATAGGTAATCTAAATATGGAGAATATTACTTCTTTAATAAAAGAAAATTATCATAATAATAGAATTAACAGCGAAGACTTTAGTTATAGCATAGAAAATAAACTTAAAAAGAAAGTTAAAAAAGACTTTATGGAATCAAGTTTTATGCAGTCACAACTTGTTATGCTTTATAATACTTATGATTTAACAAAAGATGAAAAAGAATTAGTTTTTCCAATGTTTAATTATATTTTTGGTAATGGTGGTTTAACAAGTAAGTTGTATCAATATCTAAGAGAAAAAAATGGATTATGTTATAGAGTTTCAAGTATGAATTTTAGATATGATAACTTATTATGTGAAGCAGTTTCATTAAAAAAAGAAAATATTGAAAAGGCTATTAAATTAAGTAGTAAAGCTTTAAAAGAAATGCAACAAGGTGATTTTACTGATGATGATATAAAAGATGCTATAAATAATTTAAAACTTTCTTTAGAACTTGGTAAAAATTCAGAAATGGGTATTTTAAACAACTATGAACTTAAAGTATTTAATGGAAATTATTCATTTGATGAAAAATTAGAAAAAATAGAAAAAATTACTAAAGAAGATATAATAAAAGTTGCAAATAAAGTAAAACTTAATACAATTTATAGTTTAAATGAGGGTAATCATGAAGAAAATAACAATTGAAAGAATTAATGAAATAATTTATGAACATACTTTACCATGTGGATTAAAAATATATATTTGGCCATTTAATAAAGCAAATGATATTTATATGACGCTTACTATTAAATATGGAAGTTTACATACTTCTTATGAAGTGCAAGGGGAAAAATATAATGTTCCAAATGGTATGGCTCATTTTTTAGAACATATTAAATTTAATGAAAAAGATGGTAAAACAGCTCATGACTTTTTTAATAAAATAGGTAGTTATGCAAATGCATATACAACATATGATCATACTTCTTATGAAGTAATGTGTAATTCTAACTTAAAAGAAAATTTAAATCATTTATTATTTTTTGTAAATAATAACTATTTTACTAAAGATTTAGTAGCTAAAGAAAAACCAATTATAATTGAAGAAGCAAAAATGACTATGGATAATCCCTATAATGAAGGCTATTTTGAACTTCTTAATAACATTTATAAAGAAGATAATCATCGTTTTTTAGTTACTGGTAAACCTGAAGATATTAAAAAAATTACGGTAGAAGATGCTCAAAATGTTTTTGATGCATTTTATCATCCTAAAAATATGTTTCTAGTGGTAACAGGAAACGTAAATCCTTATGAAGTAATTAAAGTATGTGAAGAGTTTTATGAAAATAATGAAAGCACCAAATATTTAAATCCGAAGATTATATGCCCTAAAGAGCCTAAGAAAATTAATAAAAAAGAAAGTATTATTAATACAAATGTTACAAAAGAAAAAGTTTTCTTTGGGGTTAAAATTGATAGAAAAAAATTCAAAGACTTTACGGATTTGTATTTAAGAATATATTTAAATATGTCACTTAACATAAATTTTGGTTCAACTAGTTTATTTAAGGAATACATTATAAATAATAGACTTGTAGATGATTTTAGTTATAGCGTTTCTATAAATAAAGATTTTGTAATTTTGCTTTTTGAAACATCATCATCTTTTCCAAAAGAAATTATTAAACTTACTGAAGAAAAACTTGATAATTTAGAAATTCCGGAAGATGATTTTATTAGAAAAAATAGAGTAAGTATTGCCTCAAGTATTTTAGGATATGAGGATGCTTTTGATGTTAATAATCAAATAAGAAGTGATATTATGAGATATGATGGTATTATTAATAATGTTCCTTCGATTTTTGAAAGTCTTAAAATTGAGGATGCTCAAAAAATTATTAAAAATATAGGTAAAGAAAGATGCTATGTCATATTAAAGCCTAAAAAAAAGGATAATGATTAATTTCATTATCTTTTTTTATTATCTATTGTAGTATTCAACAATTAGTTGTTCGTTAATTTCTTGATTTAATTCACTTCTGTCAGGAATTCTAACATATTTTCCTTCAAGTTTTTTAGCATCAAATTCAACGAAAGCAGGTGTTTTAATACCAAGTTCAATAGTTTCTTTAATACCAGCATGGTTTAAACTATTTTCTTTAACAGAAATAATGTCACCAGGTTTGCAAGTATAAGATGGAATATCAACTTTGATTCCATTTACTAAAATATGTCCATGATTAACAATTTGTCTTGAAGCTCTTCTAGTTCTAGCAAGACCCATACGATAAACTAAATTATCAAGTCTTGATTCAAGAAGTACTAATAAATTTTCACCAGCAATTCCGTGCATTTTAGAAGCTTTTTCAAATACTTTTCTAAATTGTTTTTCAGTAAGACCATACATTACTCTAACTTTTTGTTTTTCTTGAAGTTGGATACCATATTCACTTAGTTTTCTTTTCTTGTCTTTTCCATGAGCACCAGGTGCATAAGGTCTTTTAGCAAGTTCTTTTCCAGTTTCAAGAGTAGAGAAACCATATCTTCTTGATTTTTTATAAGATGATCCTGTGTATCTAGCCATAAAAATCTCCTTTCTTAAATATTACAAATAAAAAGATAGGTATTAACTTAATATAGGGAGTTTGCGTTAATTTCATCTTAGGCAGAAGATTACTTTATTTCGAGGCAAACACTTTATATTAGCTAATATCACTGCCAATTTAAGTTGCAATAATATTATACTATAAATTGTATTAAAGTCAATGTTTAGGCATAAAAAAACTAATTAGCATAGTAATTAGTCTTATGCAATTTGGCGTCCCCGAGTGGACTTGAACCACCGCAAAACCAGACTTAGGAGGTCTGTGCTCTATCCAGCTGAGCTACGGGGACAGAAGGAAAAACTAGATGAACATAGCTATAACTAAAAATATACAGATTGCAAGTAAAACAAACATAACTAGTAAGACTGCATTAAATTTGCTTTTTTCAATCATTTCAGTTTTTTTAGTTCCAGTTTTCTTTACACTTTTTGTGCTTTTTTCCATTTTAATTCCCTTTCTAGAAAAATTATATCATAGTTATTAATAATTTTAAATAATTAAAAATACGCATTCTTGATAATCTTTTTTAATTATGTTAAAATAGCTGTCGTTATATAGGAGTTTTATGGAAAAAATTTCTTACGAAAAATTTGAAAAACTTTTAGATAGTTTTGATGAGTTTAATAAAGTAACATTTTTAGGACTTCAAGAGAAGTTTGGTTTTAAAGTGGTTAAATCATACTTTGAAAGAAAAATCAACAGTTTAAGTGAAGAAGAATTTATGAAATTTGCTAAAAAGTATGCATATTATTTTGATTATGTATGTAAAAAAGACTATGATTATTCAATAGAAGATAAAAAAATTGATACTGTAGGTTATATAACGCTTGTTAATAATGGTAATAGTGGAAGTGCTATGACTCCTAACGAAGAAAAATTATATGGTCAATATTTAAAAGAAAGCAGAAAAAGCAAATATTTAATTATAGAGGACCAAACTTTTAGTATTTTATATCCAAGAATTAATATTTCAACATTAATAAAATCGATGTTAAGTGTAAGTGATTATGAGCAGGCTATTTCTTTACTAAGAGGTATTAAAAGTTTACCATATTCGTTAAATGATGAGGGCATTTTAAAAGAAGATGGTAGTTATATTAAAAATTATTTAAAACTTTTTAGCGATAGAAGGCCATGTGAAAGCGAAGTTAAAATTGCATTTCCTGATCTTGATTTTAATAATGCTGTAAGTTTGGATGATAAAACTTTATTTTCAGAAATGGATTTGGTAAAAAAATGTATTGTTGCTAAATATAATTTTTTTATAAGAAATCTAAGATGGGTAAATATACTTTCTACGAATCATCCATTTTCTAGAACTCGTTTAGATGAAATTTTGCAGGAAGCAAGTCTTGGCCTTATTAAAGCCGTTAATAAATTTGACATTGATAAGGGCTGTAAGTTTTTAACTTATGCAACATGGTGGATTAATAATAATATAAATAGGTCTGTTCCTGATATAGTAAATGAAATAAGAAAACCGATGGATTTATTCCTAACGTTTATTAAATATAAAAAGTTTGTTAATTCATATCGACAAGAAAATGGTTTTGATCCATCACTAGAACTTATTGCAGATAATTTGGGTTTATCAATTTTACAAATAAAAACTTTAATTAGGACTTTTAAAGAACCACTTTCTTTAGATGCTCCAGTTGATGTTGATAATCAAAAAGCAACTTTTGGTCATCTTGTAGAAGATGAAAGATATTGTACAGACAGTCAAGTTATTGAACAACTACTTCCACAGTTATGTAAAGATGCTATAGAGCAAACTTTATCTGCAAGAGAAATAATGGTCATTAAAAGTAGGTTTGGAATTGATACTGGTGAAGTAATTAAACTTGAGAAACTTGGTGAGCAGATGGGCATTACAAGAGAAAGAGTAAGACAAATTGAAAAAAGTGCATTAAAAAAACTATACAGAAAAGATAAAAAATATGGGTTGAAAGAATACCTTAAATAGAAAGGCAGTATATGAAAATAGGTATAATTTTTGCAATGGAAGAAGAAATTAATGAAATGAAAAAAATTTCTGAAATTACAAATGAATTTGAAATATTTGGAATTAAATTTTATGAAACTATTATAAATGATAAAACTTGTATTTTAGCATTATGTGGAGTTGGCAAAGTAAATAGTGCAAGATGTACACAAATAATTATTGATATAATGAAAGTCGATTTTATAATTAATGTTGGTGTTGCTGGTGGACTTTCTAATAATCTTGATGTATGTGATATAGTTATTGGAAATAGACTTGTTCAACATGACTTTGATATAACTGCATTTAATCATGAAAAAGGTTATATTCCAAATGTTGGTGTATATTTAAATTCAGATGAATATCTTTTACATATTGCAGAAGATACTTTGATAAATTTTAAAAATACTCATTTTCATGTTGGAACTATAGCATCTGGAGATATTTTTTGTACAGATGTAAAAATGAGTCAAAAAATTAATAAGAAGTTTAATGCATTATGTGTAGATATGGAAGGTGCAAGTATTGCTCAAACTGCTTTTTTATCAGGCATACCTTTTTTAGTAATGCGCGCTATATCAGATAAGCCTAATAACGAAAATGTAATGACTTATGAAGCATTTCTAGAAACAAGTTCAAAAATAGTAACTCAATTTTTAAAAGAAATGATTAAAACAATTAATATTGAAAGTTGATTTAATTTAAAAATAGTGATACTATAACTAGCAAACGGGGGGATATATATGATAGACAGAATAGTTCAAAATAAAGTTCATAGTTATACAATGCCTGAAAAAAAGGAAGATATTAATATTAAAACTTTTGGGGATTTGCATTATTTTAAAGGTTTTGATGATAAGAAACTTGAAATAATCGAAGAAAGTTTAGATTCGAGTCCTTTAGAATATCTTTGTATGGCTGGAGATATTATAGATAGCGTTGATTTTTTAAAAACTGATAAAGCTAAAGCTGAAAATTTATTATATTGGCTTGAAAGTCTTGGTAAAAAGTATAAAACTTTTGTTAATTTAGGAAGTCATGACTTTACTACTTGTGACTTTAAACAAGGAAAGTATGATTTTCCAGAAGGATATTGGAAAGAAGCAAATCAAATAAGAAATGTTCATGTTTCACATTATGATCCTTACTATGAAGATGAAAAGGTTATTGTATATTCGTTAGAACTTCCATATCAATATTATTTTAATAAAGGGAATTGTGAAAGTAAAGAGTGGCTATTAGGTAAACTTGAAATTATGAGAAGATTTTCTTCTTACTTATCACACTTAGATAATTCAAAAGTAAAAATATTAATTGTTCATTCACCAATTTATATGACTGATCCAGACATAATTAAATGTATAAGAGAATTTGATTTTGTTTTCTGTGGACACATGCATAATGGTATGGTCTTTCCAATTATGGATGATATTATAAGAAATAATAAAGGAATTATTGCTCCGAATAAATCTTTATTCCCAGATAACGCCAGAGGAAGCAAGGTACTAACTATAAATGGACATGAAATTCATTTGATTATAAATGGTGGAATTACTAAACTTCAAGAAAGCGCTGGCTTTTTAGAAAGATTTAATGTTTTTTATCCAATGAGCATTGATGAAGTAAAAGTAAACTCTAGAAAACTTCAGAAAAAGTAAACTTTTAAAGTTTATTTTTTTTATTAATGTCAAAAATCTTTTTTTATGATATACTACTATATATAAGATATGGGAAGATGTAGATGAAAAAAATAGTGGGACTTACTAGCAATGAAGTTATAGAAAGAGTAAACGATAATAAAGTAAATTATATAGATGAACCTAGAACTAAAACAATAAAAGAAATTATTAAATCAAATACTTTTACGTATTTTAATTTTATAAATGTATTACTTGGTGGACTTGTTATTTTTAGTGGAATTGTTTCTGGAAGATTTTTATATGCACTTAAAAATTGTTTATTTGTAAATGTAATTGTTACTAATACCATAATTAGTACCATTGAAGAGATTCTTGCAAAAAAGACAATTGATAAATTAAATGTTATCGCAGATGCTAAGATCTCAGTTTTAAGGGATGATAACATTATAGAGCTTAGTAGAGAAAATCTTGTACTAGATGATGTTTGTTTATATAAAATAGGCAATCAAATTGTAACTGATTCACTTATTTTAGATGGAATTTGCGAAGTAAATGAGTCATTTATTACCGGTGAAGAAAAAATTATTACTAAAAAAGCTGGGGATGAACTTATAAGTGGTTCATTTATTGTAAGTGGAAAAGTATATGCTAAAGTTATTCATGTTGGTAAGAATAACTATATTTCTAAAATAAGTAGTGAAACAAAATATATTAAAAAAACAAATTCTGTTATATATAATTCGTTTAATAAAATGCTTAAAATACTTAGTATTTTACTTATCCCAGTAGGAATTTTATTTTTTATAAATCAAATGAATATAACTCATAGCGTGCCAAATTCTATTATGAGTATGGTAAGTGCGTTAATTGGAATGATTCCCGAAGGATTAGTACTTTTAACATCTTCGGCTATGGCGGTAAGTGTACTTAGACTACGCAAATATAATGTTTTGGTTCAAGATTTATATTCTATAGAAAATTTAGCAAGAGTTGATGTAATTTGTTTAGATAAAACTGGAACAATTACCGAAGGCGTGATGGAAGTTAAAAATATAATTCCTTATAAAAATAATAAAAAATCTAAGGTTAAAGAATTATTAAGTAATTATGTTAATGCTTTAGATGATCCATCACCAACATTTAAATCTATTGAAAATTATGTTACAAATGAACTTCACGATTATGAAACTTTAGAGACATTACCTTTTTCAAGTATTAGAAAGTATTCTGGAGTAAAATTTAAAGAGGGTGTATACTTTTTAGGAAGCCCAGAAAATTTATTAAAAAAGCCTTTGAAAGAGCTTTCTACATATCAAAAAGATTATCGTGTACTTCTTCTTGCAAGCGGAGAAAGCTTAAAGAAAATAGATAATTTAAAACCTATTGCTTATATACTAATTCAAGATAAAATAAAAGAAAATGCGAGTGACACATTAAATTATTTTAAAAATGAAGGCGTTGATATAAAAATCATCAGTGGAGATAACCCTATAACCGTATCAAAAATTGCTGAAAGAGTGGGATATACTGATATTCGTGCAATTGATATGTCTACTGTTGAAAATGAAAATATTTCAGATGTAATCGAAAACTATAATATTTTAGGTAGAGTTAAACCAGAACAAAAGAAACTTATTATTATGGCGCTTCAGGAAAAGAAACATTTTGTAGCTATGACAGGTGATGGAGTAAATGATTGTTTAGCTTTAAAGCAAGCAGATTGCTCTATTGCAATGGCAAGTGGTAGTGAGGCAGCTAAAAATGTTAGCCAGTTTGTTTTACTTGATTCAAAAATAGATAATTTACCAAAAATTTTAAAAGAAGGAAGGCGTAGCATTAATAATATTGAAAGAAGTTCATCGCTCCTTCTTAGTAAAACAATATTTACAATAATTTTAATTTTAGCATGTATATTTCTTAATACGGAATATTTCTTTATTCCCATACATTTAACGTTAATAACATTCTTCACGATTGGAGTTCCATCATTTATACTAGCTTTAGAGCCAAATACAGATATTGTTAAAGGAAACTTTTTATTTAAAATTTTCTTAAAATCATTACCAAGTGCTTTAACTGTAGTATTTAATGTTATAATTATTAATTTATTTGAAAGATCATTTAATTTAGATCCAAATTTGTGCTCTACATTAACTGTATTTTTAACTGCTACAACGGGATTTATATTTTTAAATTATATATGTAAACCTTACAACCTTTTAAGAGGTATTATGATGAGTATTTTATTTTTAGCATTTGAATACTGTGCATTATTTCAATATGACTTTTTTAACATTAGTTTAGTTAATAAAGATACAATATTAGTTTTTATAGTTTTATTTATTTGTAGTATGTATATATTCGATAAATTAAAATCTATTTCAAGCTTTATTTTAAAGAAAACAAATAATATATAAAGGGTAATTTTATGAAGGGTAGAACAAAATTTGAAAAAATAATCTTTTTTGTAGGAGCGATAATTTTATCAGTTCAAATACTTAAAGCTGCAGGTAATTATGTTAAGTTAGTATTTCTTTCTGATGGAATCTGGATGAAAATACTTCTTATTGATTTTGCCCTTTTAATTTCATCGTTTGTTCCAAGTGCCATTTTAACGTTAATGGGAAATAAATTAAAACATAAAACTAAGATGGGGTATTATATAGACTTATAGTGCAAGTTCTTGCATTAATTTTGCTATCGATACTTATAGCTTATAATATATTTTACTTTTTAAAAAATCCCGAAGGTAATTGGACAGTGCTTATTGTAGGAATGATTTTTTTGGTAGTAACAATTTATGTAGTTTCAAAAAGTATAAATGATTATTTAACTTTTAAAAATGATATTGAGTAATACTAATGATTTTAGTTTACTTTTTTTATTGAATTAAGGTTAATTGTTTGATAATCTTATTATGAAAGGAAATATGTATGAAAATAGTATATCCAGATTATAATAATTCAATTGTAAATATAGCCTCAAGTATTGAAAAATATTTTGATTTAGATAGTAATGTACCATCTTTAAAAGCGTTAGATGATATTTTAGAAAAAGAAAAACCTAAAAATGTTGTAGTTATTCTTTTAGATGGAATGGGCGCACGCCTTATCAAAGAAAAATTAAAAGGAAAATTTTTAGATAATAATATGCTTTTTGTATTATCCTCAACATGTCCTGCTACTACAACGGCAGCAACAACTTCTATTATGACAGGACTTTATCCATGCACTCACGGCTATTTAGGTTGGGACATGTATTATAAAAAAGAAAATGCTTTTGTAACTATGTTTACAAATACATATAAAGATACAAAGGATGTGTTCAAAGAATACATAATAAGTGATAAATATTTTTCAAATAAAACAATAATGGAAAGAATTTTAGAAAATAAAAAATATTATTCTAAAATTGTTTTTCCACTTAAATATTCTGATGCTTATACAGATATTGATGATATGTTTAAGAAAATAAAAGAAAATTTAAATATCAAAGATAAAAATTATATTTATGCATATTATGTAGACCCAGATAGTATAATGCATGTAAATGGAACTGATAGCAAGGTAACTAATGACGCATTTTTAATGATTAATGATAAATGTGAAGAATTTGCAAAAACTATTTCTGATACACTTTTAATTATAACATCTGATCATGGACATAAAAATACAGAATATATTTATCTTGAGGATTACGAAGATATTTTTAAATTAATTAAAGGCAATGTGTGGATTGAAGGAAGATGCTGCGCTTTTAATGTAACTAATAAAAATCTTTTCAGTAAATTATTTAATAAATATTTTAAAGATTATTTTATATTAAAAACTAAAGATGAAGTAAAAAAAGAACATCTATTTGGTTTAAGTAACGAAAATAAATTTTTTGATGATGAACTCGGAGATTTTTTAGCTTTAGCTTATTCAAATAAAATTATAAAGTATAAAAGAGGAGGACATGTATATAAATCTAATCATGCGGGGTTTACTGAAGAAGAAATGCAAATTCCTCTTATTATAATAAAAAAATAAATTAATTTGAAAAAAATATTAATACGTGTTATATTTTGATTATGGAAAGAAAAAATATACAAAGAAAAAAAGCAATTTTAGGATCCTTAATTTTAACAAGTACAATACTTATGAGTGGGTGCGTTAAAGATGCAGAATGTGATATAAATTACAGTCATGCTCATTATTATGAAGATGAAAATGATTTTAAAAGACTTGTAGATAGTGAAAAAGAATATTTAGGATCCTTTGAAAGAAAAGATGATTATGTAATAATTGGTAGTGATGTAAGAGCATTGCTTTTATTTGAAAGACAAAATAGATTAATAAATATTAATTTAAATGAAGATACTATAAAAAGTATTATTTCTCAAAATGAAGATTTTACAGAATATAAATTTAGTTATTTAAGTGATGACGCAATTCCAAGTTATACTGTAAACGGTCAAAACGTAAGCATTAATTACTCATGTGAACCAGAGGTTTGTTATTCTTGGACTACTGATGAAAATCACGAGGGATTAACAGGAGAAAAAAGAGTGGTGCATTATATGTATTATGGTTATAAAGTTACAATTGATGAAAAGGGAAACTTTATATTAAAAAGAAGTGATGCAGTAGATGCTTTAGAGGATTTGCCACTTGAATATCAATATATTTGTTTAGAAGATTTTTCTAAAATGGTGTATTTAGATAATAAAAGTAAAGAAATCGAATATGGAGAAACAACTTATCAAAAAGAAAATATTTTAAGAAGGGTACTATTTAAGTAATATGAGTAAAATAAATGATATAATTCCGTATTTTGAAGGTAATTTTTCTTTAGCCTTATTTAATATTGGATTTATTTCTGATAATAGTGAATATATGCAAAATATTTTGGATAAGGAAAGAATTAACGCTGCGAAAATAGGAGCTTTAAGTAATATATTTTTAGCTATTAAAGAAACATTTGTAGATAAAAATGGTAATATATTTTATTCTAAAATTGCTACAAGTGAGCTTGAGGAAAATGTAAATCTAATTGCGAAAAAGGTAAGCAATGGATATGAAATTAATGGTTATGTTTTCCCATCTGCACCGCAGCTTGTAGGAGTAATTAGAAATAAACTTGCTCATGGGCAGTTTTCATTTGATCTTGAACATAATAGGGTAATTATTGATAACGAGGGTGTAGATATAATTATAAATATTGATAAGCTTGCAACGTTTGTCATAAGTAGTTTAAAAGATTATATGTTTATTAGTAATGAAAATGAATATGAAAGAGACTATGTTTTTTCAGATAGACTTAATACCGGAAATTTTTCAAGCAAAGATGAAATTCAAAGATATATTAAAACATTCAAAGAATTTTCAATGAAAATAAGTAGAAATGATGGAAAAAGTATTGAAGGGTATATAATAAGAGAGTTTAATTATGTTTTTAAATTATTTAGTGAAACTAGAGATTATGGTATTCTATTAAGGTTTGCAAAATCTTTAGAAAAGGATTATACCGTTTCATGGAGTGAAAGAAAAGCGGGCTTTCAAAATATGGATACTCTGGTAGATTTTTTATATAATACTTTACAAAAGGATCTTGATAGTAATAGTAAATCAGTTGTAATAGCTCATGAAGTAGCTAGAAATTTAAATACTAAATACAATTCATTTAATCCAATAGAAGCAAATCTTACAAACTTAATATTACTTGATATGATAAGAAAATATTCAACTATAGATAAAAAGGTTTTATTTTCCTATATGCAAACTCAATATCCGGATTTATATATTAATTATGACCCACTTGCAATGAGTTTAATAAATACTTTTACTGCACTTTTTTCATTTAATTATGATAACACTTTTAAAAGGAGTGAAAATGCTTTTGATGGATTTGACTATAGTCTTTTGGATATAAGTAAGTTTAGTATTGAAAAAGAAAAAGAACTTGGTGATACTGAAATTATTCAAAGACAAAATAGAATAAATAACGAAATTAATAAAGTTGATACTATGATTAATTCTAATATAGCGTTTTTAGCAAACGTTACTCAAGTGGGAAATAATGTTGCAGCACAAAAAATTAGTAATTTACTCATTTTACTTAATCAGAAAAAAAGTAATTTAAATGTTGATTTAAATAGCGCTAATACAAAGTTGCAAGAATTTAAAAATAATGAAAGATTTTTAAAAGGGGAAGCATTTATCGAAGGAATTAGAAACAGCATTGCTCATGGTAATTATCAAGTTTTATTAGGAAAAAATTTTAGCAAAACCTTGATTGTTTTCGAAGATGTTTATGAAGGCAAAATAACTTTTAAAGCAAGCATTACTTATGAAGACTTTTATGAATTTTTATATAATTCAGGTATTGAGGTATCCAAATTTATTTCTACAAAACAAAAAAGTTTAACTTAATTAAAAAATGCTATTTTAAATAGTGTTTTTTTATGTTAAAATAACTATGTATACTAGAAAGGGTAGTGACTTATGAATAATAGTTTAGATTATTTAAGAAATAAAGGTATTGATGTTGATGCTGGGCTTTCTTTTTTAGGAGATGAAAATACATATAAAGAGATTTTACTTGAATTTAAAAATGGTTTTATTAACCAAATGAATGAAATAAGAACTTTATATGAAAATAAAGATATTGCAGGTTATGCTATAAAAGTTCATGCACTTAAAAGTAATTGCAAAACTTTCGGTATTACTGAACTTGCAAACCTTGCTTATAATCATGAAATGAAAGCTAAAGAAAATGATTTAAATTATATAAATCAAAATATTACAGAATTATTTATTAAAGCAAATGAAGTATACTCTTTGTTAGATGAGTTTTTTAGAGGTTAATTATGAATAATTATTTAAAGCCAATACTTAATATTTTTAATTTAACTTTAATTGATATTAATAAAGATGAAGTTTCATTACTTAATTATCAAAATGAATTAACTGTTACTGAAAAATTCAGTTATGAAGAATTTTATTTAAGATGTAAAAAAAGTATTCATCCGGATTATATAAATTTATATTTTGATAAAATAAGTATTAATAATTTAGAAAATGTTGATTATACAATAGTTAATTATTTGAAACTTTCTAATTTACTTTCATATGATAATTATACTGATATAGTAAAACCTTTAGAGGATAATAAAATTATTTTAATTTCCTTTAAAAATGAAAAGAAAGTAAGCACAAATATTAATAGTAATAATAATGAACTTAGTGATGATGTAACTGAACTTATTATGAATATTGAAAATACTTTGGAAAGTATTAATAAAGATAACTATGAAATTAATAATTTATATAATTATTTTTCATCTTTAGTAGAAGATTTAATCCATAAAAATCCTCAGATAAATAAAAGTTATGAAAGTAAATTAGTTAATATTGTAAACAATGTATCATCTTCTTTATTAATAGTGGATGATGATGATTTAACAAGAAGTATATTTAAGAAGGCTTTTTCAAATTTTTATAATATAATGGAAGCAAAAAATGGTGAGGAAGCAGTTGAATTAATTAATAATACTTTAACTAATGTGGATAGCAATAATATTGTAGGAATGTTTTTAGATTTAAAAATGCCTGTAATGGATGGTTTTGGAGTCCTAGATTATTTAAAAGAAAAAAGACTTCTTGGAAAACTTCCTGTTATTATTGTATCAGCAGATGATAGTAAAGATACTAAAGAAAAAGTTTATACTTATGAAATTGCTGATATGATAGAAAAGCCCTTTAATTTTGAAATCATTGTTAAAAGAGTAAATAACATGATAAAAATGTATACAAAAAATAATTCAATTAATGAAATTATTAAAAGTCAAGACAAAGTATTAAAGAAATTTTTAAATAATTATATTAATGCATATTTGGTAGATAATGAAAATGTTTATAATATTGCAAGTAAAGTAATTGAAAAACTACTTATTAAATATGAAAGTGAAGTTGATGTTAATAGTCTCTTATTAGCTAGTAAATATTATGATATTGGTTTAAAAACTGTTCCATATAAGTACTTTGCAAATTTAAATAATCTTTCGGATAAAGAAAAAGATAGTATTTATTTATATCCGAAGATCGGAAGTGAAATAATTAGATTTGCAGATTTAGATGATAAAGTTTATAATTACGCAGTTAATATAATTAGTCTTCATAATGAAAGATTTGATGGAAAAGGTTTCCCAAATGGAACGTTAGGAAAAGATATACCATTTTATGTATATATTGTAAATATAGGTTATGAATATGCAAATGGAATTATTCATGGAAGTGCTAAAGAAAATATTTTAAATCAAATAAAAAGTAAAAGTGGAGCTAAATATGATTCTAATATAATATCTTTATTTGAAAGTATTTCAGGTGAACTATAATGGTAAAAAGTGTTATAGTTCAAATTGTTTCTTTAGGATATTTATTTTTACTTATTGGTGTTTTTTCTAAAAAACAAAAACAAAAAAACTTAGAAAATAGTGTATATAGAGTATTTTTAGTTATTACATTTATAGTTCTTTTACTTGATGGTGTGAGTAATTATTTGCTATTTTTTCCTCAGTATGAAAAAATTACTTTAATTTTACTAAAATCATTTATAATTAGTACGATTATATGGTGTACATGGTTAATAATATATGTAACTTCACTTAAAAAAGAGGGCACAAAAACCATTAAAGAATTATTAAAAAATAATGCGTTTTATTATATTCTCTTTGTTATAACTCTAATTTTATGTGCTGTTTGCATTTATTTGAAACATGATGTTTTCGTAGATACTGAAAAATATATTTCATATCAATTTGGCAAAGATTTATATTTTTCATACATAGTAAACATTATTTATATAGGCATTTTGGGAATATATTTAATTAGTAAAAGAAAAGATATCGAATTTAATAAAAAAGTCGCAGTTTTTACTTTTATATTTTTAGGACTTATTGCAATTATATTACAATGGGTATTTAAAGATTTATCTATAGTAAGTTCTATTATGGCATTTGTTATGTCACTTATATATTTTACAATGGAAAACCCGGATTTAAAAATAATAACAGAACTTGAAAAGGATAAAGAGGAAGCAAATGAAGCATCAAAAGCTAAGACTGACTTTTTATCTAATATGAGCCATGATATACGAACTCCGATGAATGCCATAATTGGTTTTTCAGAAAGCTTATTAACTGAGGATTTACCACAAGGACAAAAAAATGAAGTACAAAGTATTTATGATGCTGCTTCAACACTTCTTGAAATAATTAATAATATTTTAGATGTTTCAAGAATTGAAAGTGGTAAGGAAGAAAAGAAAGAAAAAACTTATGAAATAAGAAAAGTTATAATGCAACTTTCTTCAGTTATTACTGCTAAAGTTGATCAAAATAAAATAAACTTTAATATAAATATCAGTAAAGAAGTTCCTAAATTCTTAATTGGTGATGAACTTAAGATATATCAAATATTAATGAATTTATTGTCAAATGCTGTAAAATACACAGATGAGGGCCATATAGATTTTAATATAACATCAGAAAATGTTGGCGATATGGCTACTTTAAAATTTGTAGTTGCAGACACTGGCATTGGTATTAAAGAAAGTGATTACAATAAGTTATTTGTTAAATTTTCAAGAATTCATAATCAAGAAAATTATAAGTCTATTGAAGGAACTGGCCTTGGACTTGTTATAACTAAAAAATTAGTTGAACTTTTGGGTGGTACAATTGAGTTTACCTCTAAATACAAAGAAGGAACAACATTTATTGTTACTTTGCCTCAAAAAATAGATTACTCTGCGATTGAGAATGAGGAAGTTAATACACAAACTAAAGTAAGTGTTGGCAATGTTCATTTTGATGGCTCTTTATATGATATTTTGATAGTTGATGATAATATACTTAATTTAAAAGTTGCTGAAAGAATTTTATCAGATTATAAATTTCATATAACATGTTTACAAAGTGGGGAGGAAGCTATTAACAAATTAAAAGAAGGCGCACGATATGATTTAATATTTTTAGATCATATGATGCCTATAATGGATGGAATACAAACTCTTAGAACTTTAAAAAATATGCCTGATATTAAACTTCCACCGGTAATTGCTCTTACAGCAAATGCAATGGTTGGAATGAAAGAATTTTATTTAAAAGAGGGCTTTGATGGATATATTTCAAAACCCATAAATAGAGAAGAATTACAAGTACTATTAAATAATATATTTTGCAAAAGATAAAAGCATGAATTCATTTGAACTCATGCTTTTTATATTTCTCTCATTAGATCTTTATTTTTAAATGGATCTTTTTTATCTATTTTATCAATGAATAATATGCCATTTAAATGATCTATTTCGTGTTGGAAAGCTACAGATATATCTTCACGAACTCTTATAGTTTGTTTGTTTCCCTCCATATCTTGATATTCTACAGTTATTCTAGCGTTTCTAGGAACAATTCCTGTAGTTGGTCTATTAATAGATAAACATCCTTCACCTTCACCAACATAAATTAATTCTTCGGAAGCTGATTTAATGATTGGGTTTATTATAATATGTTCCTCGAATGAACCATCTTCATTTTTGTTAGCAATAACAAATATTCTTTTTAAAACTCCAAGCTGAACAAGTGCAAGACCCATACCAGCTCTTAAGTCATATTTTTCTGCTATTTTTTCATCTTGAGATGCTTTTAAATAATTTAATGCATCATATATAAGCTTTTCATCTTTTTTTGAAAGTGGAAATTCCACATTTTTTGATGTCATTCTTAAAATCTTATTTTTTTCATCAAGAATATTAATTTTTGGTACTTTCATTTTTTACTTCCCCTTTGACAGGACTATTTTATCAAAAAAAATATAAATATGCAAATAAAAAGGAAGCAAGCTTCCTAGTTATTTGGGTTTTGTCCACCAAAGCCCCATGCTCCAATTATTATTACTAGTAGTATGAATAATACTATCCAAATTGCAGCACCTATACCATAACCACTAGTGTATCCTGCGTAAGTGCCACCACAGCAAGGAGATTGGGCATATCCAGAAGATGGATAATAACCATTATTTCCGTAGTAATACATTTTAAATCCTCCTTTATGTATCTATTATAAGATATACCAAATAATATTTTTTGTGATATATACGTAAACTATTTTTTTTAAATTTACATATTTTTCAAAAAATGTTATTATAATTATATGAATAAGGATTTAAGAAAAATAGATAAATTATTACTTTTTTTAGTTACTTTACTATGTATATTTGGCCTTGTAATGATTTATTCGGCTTCAAGTGCTTCGACTATACTAAGATATGGTAAACCCTCAAACTATTTTTTTATAAGACAATTAATTGTTCTTGTTTTTTCATATGTTTTAGGAATTATCGTATTATTTTTTCCTACAAAAAGGTATAAATTTTTGGCATATTTATATGCTATAGGATGTTTATTTTTACTGATGTTAGTACTTGTTAAAGGCAAAATTGCTGGTAATGCACAAAGCTGGTTTAGAGTAGGCTTTTTTAATCTTCAACCCAGTGAATTTGCCAAAACTGCATTAATTTTATTTATGGCTGTTTATTATAATAATTTATCTCGAAGGAATACTAAATCTTTAGCACTATATTTTGTACCTTTATTTTTAGCAACAGCTTATACTGTTCTTACTTTGATGCAACCAGACTGGGGTAGTGGAGCAATAATACTTGCCATTGCAGGTCTTACTTTTTTAAGCGTACCAATGATAAAGAAAAATTTATTACGTATTGCAGAAATTTTTATTGTCGGTATTGTTATTTTAGTTTTAGCACTTCTTTATAAAGGGGGGAATATTTTATCTAGTAATAAATTAAATAGACTTAATTTTCGTAACCCATGTTCAAGATATCAAGAGGATAGTGGTTATCAAGTATGCAACGCTCTAATTGCCATATCTAATGGTGGACTTTTTGGAGTAGGACTTGGTCAAAGTTCTCAAAAATATTTGTATTTACCAGAAAGTCATACAGATATGATATTTCCTATTATATGTGAGGAACTTGGTTCTATAGTAGGAACAATAATAATTATTATTTATGGAGTTATTTTATATAAATTATTTAAAATAGCTAAAAAAAGTGAAAATCTTCGAACGAGCATCTTGGCATATGGAACTTTTTGGTATTTTACACTTCACATCTTTATTAATATTTTTGGCTTTTTAGCGCTTATTCCATTAACCGGAGTTCCACTTCCATTTTTATCATATGGTGGAAGTTATACAATAAATGCTGTACTTATGATTTTTGTAACTGAAAGAGTTGTAATCGAAAATACAAAGAATAAATTTAATAGGGAACTTAGTGCTTTATAGACCTTGACACTCAAATAAAAAATATGATACAATACTCCCTTATCCAAAATTGGAGTTGGTGTTTATGGATAAAACAAGTGTTAGTTCATATTATTTAGTAGTGGAAGCAAGACCTAAAGAATTTATGCCTATTGATATAAATATTTTAGCTGGAACTAATGGGGTTTATTATAACTCAATAGAGGCAATCGATGCTTTTACTAAAAGGTTTACTATAGATGAAATAAGAGAATTAATAATTGAAAATAATTTGCTACCTGAAAACTTTTTAAATGGTACAATTTGTATTATTAACGAAAGGTCTTTTAGATTTAAAGTATTTACTAAAAATCACTCACTTTCAATGACTGATTTTGTTAAAGATAATATTTCTGATAAAAGACTTATGAATAAATTATTTAATATATTTTTAAAATACGTAAATGAACCAGAATTAATTAATCAGCTGCGAACATTTATAGGAATACAAAATGCTGATGGTGTACTTAGCGTATTATCATTTTTACCATATGGTGTTATTCGAAATATTTACTTTTATATTGAAAGTACTATCCAAGAAGAGAAAGAAGATAAAAGAGTATTAAAAACTGATTAATACTTTTTTTATTGAATAAAATAATTAAAAAATATATAATATTATTAAAGAAGGAATGGTTATGTTTAGAAAAAGTAATAATGAAATTGACAAAGACGGATTAAATGAAATTATTCATTTATCACAAAAACTATTAAGAGTTTTTTACATATGTGTTATTGTAGCCATTATATTGGGAATTTTAATTGCTTGTAAAGAGTTAAAACTTATAAATTTCTTTTTAGGTATAATTAAGGTTATTTCCCCACTTTTTATAGGCTTTATATTAACTTGGCTTTTTTATCCACTTCAGAAAAAAATGGTTGATAAAGGAATGAATAAAGCACTGAGTGCTATAATTATATTTATTTTAGTAGTAGGTTTTATTTTCTTATTTATATATATTTTTGTTCCAGTATTATATAAGCAAATTAATGATTTAATATCTGTAATACCAAATGTATTTTCTAATATTACAAATTTTATTTCTAAATCTCTTGATAAAATAGATATAAACGGACTTAATATATCTCAAGTAAAACACAGTATTGTTGAGTATGGTCAAAAAATGCTTGTTTCTATTACTACGGAACTTCCTAATAGTTTACTAAATGTAGTTAAAAGTTTAGTTTCTGCTTTAGGAATTATTGTTTTAAGTTTAGTAGTTATGATTTATATGTTAATTGATTTTGATAATATTACCTTTAATTTTCAGAAATTTTTGAGAAAAAAAGGTATGGAAGATTATATAAAATTATTTGATAATATCGGCTATAATGCAAGAAAAGTCGTTAATGGCACACTTTTAGTGGCATTTATGGTATTTGTTTGTGACACAATAGGATTTGCTTTGGTAGGACTTAATGCCGCAGTACTATTTGGTTTATTTTGCGGAATAACAGATCTTATTCCTTATATAGGACCATATATAGGTGGAGCTGCCGCAGTAATAGTTGGATTTACTCAAGGACCATTTGTTGGAATAGCTACCCTTATCGTAGCAGCACTTGTTCAACTTATAGAAAGTTATGTACTTCAACCTGTAGTAATGAGTAAAGCAATGCAACTTTCTCCGATAATGATTATTGTAGGACTTTTATTATTTGGATATTTCTTTGGTATAGTAGGTATGATTGTGGCAACTCCTTGCATGGCAATTATAAAAGAAATAATTATTTTTGCTTCTCATAAAAGACGAAAAAGTGAATATTAAAATTCCTTGCATTGCTAAAAATAGTATGTTATAATACCTTTAGCCCAAAAGGTATGTAATCCGCTTACATTAGTTAATGATTACAGGTAATAATTTTATAGAAAGGAAGTAGAAAGATGGCTAATTTAGTTGATAAAATCAATGAAAAGCATATTCGTAAAGATGTTCCAGAGTTCCGTGTTGGAGATACTGTTAGAGTTGATGTTTGGGTAAAAGAAGGAAAAAAAGAAAGAATCCAAGCTTTCGAAGGCTTAGTTGTTTCTAAAAAGGGTGGAAGTGTTTCTGAAACTTTTTCTGTAAGAAAGAAAAGTGGTTCAGTTGCTGTTACTAGAATTTTTCCAGTAAATGCACCAACTATTGATAAAATAACAGTTATTAAAAAAGGTAAAGTTAGAAGAGCAAAACTTAACTTTATTAAGAATATGTCTAAAGAATACAAAGTTAAGGAAAGAAATTAAGCTTTCCTTAATTTTATTTTATGAAAGGTTTTTATGTTTAAAATTATAAAAGAAATTCTTAGTTATGTAATAATTATTATCGTTGTCATTTTAATTAGAACTTATATTGCTACTCCAGTTAGAGTAAATGGAACTTCAATGGTTCCAAGCCTAGAGGAAAAAGAAATTCTTATATTAAATAAAATGAATAAGTCTTTTTCTAGAGAGGATATTGTAGTAGTAAGCAAAAAAGTTGAAGGTTCTTCGATAATAAAAAGAATAATTGGTCTTCCTAATGAAAAAATCAAATGCATTAATGGAGTGATTTTTATTAATGATGAAAAATACGAAGACAAATATGGCTTTGGTACTACAACTGATTTTGATGAAATAACTTTAAAAGATGATGAGTATTTTGTTCTCGGAGATAATAGAGTTGTTTCTAAAGATTCAAGAATGCTTGGCCCTATTAAAGAAAAATATATTGAAGGTACAACAAATATAATTTTATATCCTTTTAATAAAATAGGAAAAGTTAAATAGCATCTTAAGTGATGCTTTTTTTGTAAGGAGTAATAATGAAAAGATGTAAGTGGTGTAATTTAAATAATCCTAAATATGTAAAGTATCATGATACAGAATGGGGAGTATTTAATAATGATGAAAAATATTTATACGAAATGTTTATTTTAGAAACTTTTCAAGCAGGCCTTTCTTGGGAGTGTATTTTAAATAAGAAAGAAAACTTTGAAAAAGCATATGATAATTTTGATATAGATAAAATAATTAAATATGATGATGATAAAACAAATAGTTTATTTAAAGATGATGGCATTATTAAAAATAAAAGAAAAATAATTGCTATTATAAATAACAGTAAGATATATAAGAATATAGTTTTAGAAAATGGTTCATTTTATAATTATTTATGTAAGTTTACAAAGGGAAAAATTTATTATGAAAATGATTTAGTTACTTCCCCTTTATCAGATGAAATTAGTGCAAATTTAAAATCTTTAGGAATGACTTTTGTAGGAAGCATAACAATATATTCTTATCTTCAGGCTGTAGGAATAATAAATTCACATGAAATAGATTGTGCTTATCGTGATGTAAATTTTGACTATTTACTTAATGATATAACTATGTTTAAGAAAATATTAAATGATTATTTAAAGGCTCATTTAACTGTAGAAATAAAGCTTACAATTAATAACGAAGATTATTTAATTATAACGCTAGAAAATAAATTATCTTTTCAAAAAATAAAAGATGGAAAAGAAATATATTTTCCTTCGGTTAAAGAACTTTTTGAGGCAAATTTAATAAGTGGAAAAAGTCTAAATAATGAATTTAAAAATATTCAAAAAATAGAGGAAATATAAAGTTTTTTTATCTTATTACAGTTTTATATTACTATAAAATCACTATTTTTTTCAAGAAAATTATGTAAGTAGTATAAATAAGATTATTGAAATATTTCTTATGGTTCAGCAAAGATACTATCACACGTTTACTGATGAAGAAATAATAAAATTAAAATTAAGGAGTAAGTAAAATGTATTATCAAAAATATAATTGCCTTTTTAGTGGAATTTATTTAGAAAGTGATGGAGAGTATTTAACTTGATTGTGGTTTGAAAATTCTAAAGATGGCAGTAAACATAGTAAAAATTTATTAATGAAAGATTTACCTATATTTGAGAAAACAAAAAATGGCTTGATATTTATTTTGAAGGTAAAATTTCCTCATTTACACCTAAATATAAAATATATAATTTAACGCCATTTAGGAAAAAAGTAATAGATATCATGCTTACCATTTTTTATGGGAAGGTTATAACATATAATGATATTGCTAAAAAAATTGCTAAAATGGATAATATTTTAAAAATGTCAAGTCAAGCAGTAGGTGGTGCAGTAGGCTGGAATCCTATTTGCATAATTATTCCATGTCATAGAGTGGTTGGACAAAATGGTAATTTAACTGGTTATGGTGGTGGATTAAATAATAAAATTGAGTTGTTAGAATTAGAGAAAAACGATATGATTAAATTTAAAATGCCTAAAAATTATAAGAAAGACTGATTATTTAATAATTAGTCTTTATATTCCTAAATAAAGCTTAATATATAAAAAAACAATTATTTTTATCATTTAGCACATTTTAATTTATAAGGATATACAATTTATTTATTTTTTAGTACAATTATATTGTAAATAAAAGGAGAAAGTATGGAAGTAATTGATTCGGAAGAAAAAGAAATAGCTGCAAATAATATTATAAGATTTGTAAATGCTGCTAATTCTGTCAAAGATAAGGAAATTGGGCTATATCAAACATCACATTTTGATTATGTAGGAGATAAACAAGATGAAACTGGTGAGTTTTATCATATTCAATATGGTTGGCCACAGTCAGGCTGCGTTTGGGTAAAGTTTGCAATAACAAATGACAAAAAAGTATTAGATAAATCCTTATTATGTTGGCCCGAAAATGAGTATGGTTTTGCACCGGCAATTGTATCATGCTGTATAAATACTCAACCAAAAGGTAAACAACTTATGATGGGCAATTTTGCACCTAAAAATGAGATAATGCCTGGATTATCAATAAATATCGATTTTGGAATTGATACTGGAACTGAAAGATTTTCAACTTTAGAGGAGATTGGAAATAATCTTAATGCTATAAGACTGCTAGAAATTGCTACAGGTGATTTAAAAAATGCAGAAATTTATGGCGATTTTGACTATAGAAGTGTTTTTTGCAGTGATGGTTCGGTTCAATTTTGCCATGCTACTCGAGCTAAAGCGGAAGAAAATCATAGAAAAATGTAATGATGATAACAATTCGTAATCATCATTTTCTTTTTTTAGCACTTATTTATCATTATTTGAAAGCATATAATTATTATTAATTTAATTATAATCTAATATATAAGTAACTTTATAATATTTATTATTTTTATTAAATATTTTATTAGTAAGAAATTTTACTAAATTTTTAAATTTATGAATATAATAATTTACTTTAGATTAGTTTTTTTGTGTAAACATTTTTTATGTATTGACAGTTGAATACATATTCATATATAATTAAATAGTTGAACATATATTCAACCATAGGAGGATAAAATGAAAGAGTGTAGTTGTAATTGTGATTGCAATATAATACATCAGGATGCTGTACAAAAAGCACTAAAAAATAAACCTGATGAAGTTACATTAATAAAACTTTCTGAGGTATTTAAAACTATTGGTGATCCTACGAGAATAAAAATATTATGGTGTTTAGATAATAATGAAATGTGTGTTTGTGATATAGCAAATGCCTTAAATATCAGTAAATCACTAGTTTCTCATCAGCTTGCAGTGCTTCGAAATAAAAAAATTGTTAAATCAAGAAAATCTGGAAAAGAAGTGTATTATACTTTAGATGATGAACATATAAGTAAATTATACGAAATTGGTGTTGAACATATTAATCATCAGTTAGGAGGAGAAAATGAGCAAATATAAATATAAAATAAATAATTTAGATTGTGCAAATTGTGCAAGAGAAATTGAAGAAAATCTTAATAAAAATGAAAACTTTAAAAATGTTAAAGTAAATTTTAATACAATGATGATTTCTTATGAAACAGATAAAGATATAAGTATTGAAAGTGTTAATAAATTAATTAAAAGTGTAGATCCTGATGCTTATATTAGTAGTGAAGAAAATGAAAATAAAAAAGAATATCATTTAAGTATATTAATAATTGGTATTATCTTTGGATTATTAGGTTCTTATTTAAATGTTTCAAGTACAATAAAATTAATTTTTTTAGTTATTGCGTATATTCTTTTACTTTATAAAGTTACTATAAATGCTTTTAAAATTTTAATTCATGGGAAGTCAATTAATGAAAATGCTTTGATATTAATTTCTTGTATTGGTGCATTTATATTAGGTGAAGCCATGGAAGGCATGATGGTTATAGTGCTTTATACAATTGGTAAGATTTTAGAGGAAAAGGCTATAAATAATTCTCGAAAGTCAATAAAAGATTTAATGGATATAAAAAGTATTTATGCAAATAAAAAAGAGGGAAATAAAACTATTACTATTAACGTTGAAGATGTAAAGATTGGTGATATTTTAATAGTTAAAAAAGGAGAGAAAGTTCCTATTGATGGAGAAGTTGTAAAAGGCTCTTCTTATCTTGATACTTCTTCGATTACAGGGGAAAGCGAAAGCACAAAAGTAAAAGTTCAAGATAAAGTACTTTCTGGATTTATTAATTTAGAAGATGTCCTTGAAATAAAAGCTATTTCAACATTTGAAAACTCTACTGTAGCTAAAGTGTTAGAACTTTTAGAAAATGCCACTGATAAAAAAGCTAAAACAGAAACAATCATATCTAAAATCAGTAAAATATATACTCCAATTGTTCTGCTTCTTGCTTTAATTGTAGGAGTTTTTTTACCAATTATAGGTAGCGTCACATACTCACAAAGTATTTATAGAGTTTTAACATTTTTAGTAATATCTTGTCCATGTGCCATAGCAATATCAGTGCCTCTTTCTTATTTTACAGGAATTGGAGCTGCTTCGAAAAATGGTATTTTGATTAAAGGCAGTAATTTTTTAGATAATCTAGGAAACATTACAGGTATTATTTTTGATAAAACCGGAACACTTACAAATGGTTCATTTAAAGTAAATGATATTAAAATTGAGGATGACAAATATAGTAAAGAGGATGTTATTAATTATCTTGTAATGGGAGAAACATTTTCTAATCATCCAATTGCAAAATCAATATTAAAACTAACAAATAAAAAAATTGATACATCAAAAGTTAAAAACTTTAAGGAAACTACCGGAAAAGGCGTGTCTTATGAGATAGGTAATAAAAAAGTAATAATTGGTAGTAAGAAAGTCTGCTCTTGTGATAAAGATGGGACCTTGCATTTAAATATAAATGGAATACATATTGCCACTGTTGATATTGATGATGGTATTAAACCTGAAGCAAAAAAAGTTATTGCTAAGCTTAAGAATTTAAATATTAAAACATATATGTTTACTGGTGATAAAAAACTATCGGCTTTAGAAATAGGCAAAAAACTTGGC
This sequence comes from uncultured Bacilli bacterium, assembly GCA_934101645.1. Lineage (GTDB taxonomy): Bacteria > Bacillota_I > Bacilli_A > RF39 > UBA660 > UBA6448. The sequence continues at coordinate 150,722 of CAKORX010000002.1, forward strand.
ATTGATGAAATAAATTATGAAATGCTTCCTCAAGAAAAGTTTGCACATTATGAAAAAGTGCATGAAAATGAAAAGGTACTTGCTTTTGTAGGTGATGGGGTGAATGATGCTCCAACTTTAAAACGTGCTGATATTGGTATTTCTATGGGTGGCGTTGGAACTGATAGTGCAATCGAAGCAAGTGATGTAGTACTTATGAGTGATGACTTAGAAAAAATACCTTTAGCAATAAATATTTCTAAATATACAAAAATGGTTATTAAAGAAAATTTAATATTTGCAATGAGCGTTAAAATTGCTATACTTAGCCTAAGTATATTTGGACTTGCTAATATGTGGTTTGCAGTTTTTGCTGATACTGGTGTAACTCTTATTACAATTTTAAATACTCTTAGAATACTTAAGAAATTTAGCAAACAATAAAGTTTTGCTTTTTTCTTTTTAAAGGAGAAAAATATGATATTAAATGTAAGCGGAAGAACTGATATAGTGGCCTTTTATTCTGATTGGTTTTTTAATAGACTTCATGATGGATATGTTGATGTTAGAAATCCTTTTTATCAAAAAATAGTAAATAGAATTAATTTTAAAAACGTTGATGCTATCTTGTTTTGTACAAAAAATCCTTTACCAATATTATCTAGGATTAGTGAAATTAAAATTCCTATTATTTTTCATATTACAATAACTCCGTATAATAAAGATATTGAACCATTTGTACCGGATAAAAAACTTATTATTGAAGCTGTAAAAAAACTTTCTAATATTCTTGGTAAAGAAAATGTAGTTGTAAGATATGATCCAATATTTATAAGTGAAAAATATAATTTAGATTATCATGTAAGAGCTTTTGATAAATTATGCAAAAACCTTTCTGGTTATGTTGATAAAATAATAGTTTCTTTTTTAGATGAATATAAAAATACTTTGAAAAATAAAAAATATATAAAATATAGAAGTTTTACAGAAAATGATTATAAAACTATCGGAATAAATTTTAGTAAAAGTGCAAAAGAAAATAATATTTTGGTTCATACATGTTTCGAAGAAAGAAATTTAAATGAATATGGTTTTATTAAGGGTGAGTGTATGTCAAAATCTCTTGCTTATAAATTAACTGGCAAAGTTTTTAATAAAACTTGGGTTGCAAGAAAAGAAAGAAAATGTGATTGTGTATCAATGGTTGATATTGGCGTGTATAATACTTGCAAACATATGTGTAAATATTGTTATGCAAATTTTGATGAAAAAATAGTAAATCAAAATTTTCTAAAACACGATCCAAAGTCTAGTCTTTTGATAGGTCATATTGAAAATGGTGATATTATAAAAGAAAAACTTTAAATAATTTAATCTTTAGTATATAATTTTTATGGAGAGATAAAATGAACAAAGAAAATTATGGAATATTTTTAATTATACTTGGAAACTTACTTTATTTAAGTTATATATTTTTTAGTAGTAAAGTGAGCTCTAATTTTGGAGATTTTTCAAGTGGTGTACTTTTAGGACTATCTATAGCTACGAATTTAGTGGGAATTATTGCCACTGTACGTAGTATGTCAAAAAAAGGAAAATAAAATATATGACAGAAGAAGAGAAAATGTTAAAAGGCATAATGTATAATGCAGAAGATGAAAATCTTACTAAAAAACTTATGAATGCTAAAAAACTTTGCCAGTTATATAATATTGTCGATATTACTTCAACTGAAGAAAGAAATAAAATCCTAAAGGACCTTTTTTCTAAAACTGGTGAAAAATTTACTATTATGCCAACTTTTTATTGTGATTAAGGTTTTAATATCGAAATAGGTGAAAATTTTTACGCTAATCATAATTTAGTTATATTGGATGCAAATAAAGTAACTTTCGGAGATAATGTATTTATTGGACCTAACTGTGGCTTTTATACATCAGGTCATCCTCTTGACAAAGATGAAAGAAAAATGGGCGAGTATGCAAAACCAATTAAAGTTGGTAATGATGTTTGGTTCGGCGGAAATGTTTGTGTTATGCCAGGAGTTAGTATTGGTAATAATGTTGTAATAGGAGCAGGTAGCGTTGTTACAAAAAATGTGCCATCAAATGTTATCGCCTGTGGTAACCCTTGCAGAGTAATAAGGGAGCAAAAATGATTGAATATAATACTTTAACTAAAGAAGAATATATTGATATAATGTCTTCGGTTTCATGGAAAATTCCATCGGAAAGACTACTTGAAATATCGCTTAAAAATGGTATAAATGTAAAATATGTTTTAAATAATAAAACTGTTGGAATGGCAAACTTTGTAACTAATGGTGGCTATGCTGGTCTTATTATGGATATTGTAGTTAAACCTGATTTTCAAGGAAAAGGTTATGGGAAAGCCCTTATTAAATCTTTAATTAAGTATATTCAAAGTCAAATGCAAGATGGTGAAGAAATGATGATTCAATTATTATCAGCACCAGGAAAAGAGAAATTTTATTCAAATTTTGGCTTTAAAGTCAAAAAAGAAGTTGCTGAAGAAGGTATGTATATGTGGCTAAAAAAGGGTAATTAATATGAATCGTTATAACCCTTTATGGGAATATATAAAAAAGCAAAATAAGGAAAGTTTAAAACTTTCTTTTGGTGAAATTAAAAATATATTAGGCTTTGATATAAATCATACATTTTTAAAATGTAAAAAAGATTTAAAAAATTATGGCTATGAAGTGAAAAAAATTTCGTTAAAAGAAAAGTATATTTTATTTAGTAAATTATAAGTAGGATAAATATGAAAAAAATTAAGTTTATTTTTATAATCATTTTAATATTAGTTATCATTTATCTACTATATATATTTAATTATATTCCTCATAAGAAATATGAAAATAAGGATTTTGGAATCGAAAAATATATTAGTAATGTTGACTTTGATAATGATGGAATTGATGATGAAACTGATATTTTAGAAAGCACGAAAAAATATCTTGCCACAAAGCCAAAATATAAAAGTAAATATTATATAGGCGGTTACCCTAATGATAACTATGGAGTATGTACTGATGTTGTTTCTTTTGGCTTAAAAGGCGCGGGCTATGATATAAAAAAACTTGTAAATGAAGACATAAATAACCATAAAGAATTATATGGCATAGATGTAATTGATGAAAATATTGATTTTCGAAGAGTAAAAAATCTAAAAATTTATTTTGAAAATAATGCTATAAAACTTACAAATGATATTTATGATATATCAAATTGGCAAGGTGGAGATATAGTTATTTTTAATAATCATATAGGAATTGTTTCTGATAAAAGAAATAAAAAAGGAATTGCATTTGTACTTCATCATGCAAATCCATATCAATTGTATTATGAAGAAGATATTTTAGAGCAAAGAAAAGATATTGTGGGTCACTATAAAGTTAGTTAAAGAAAGGGTAGTATGAAATATATTATTTTATTAAGAGGCATTAATATAAGTGGTAAAAACAAAATATTTATGAGTGATTTAAAGGGTAATTTAGAATCAAATGGATATGAAAAAGTTATTAGAAATATGTTCAAAATGAGTAGCTAAAATTATAAGTAAATATTAATCGGTAGTTTTTTACTACCTTTTTTGTTACAATAAAATAGGAATGTAGTTATGAGATATAAAAAAGTAAAGAAAATACTAATGTTTTGGTGTCTTTTTATTGAAATTGGCGCAATTTTTGGAAGTATATGTATGTTTATTAAACCTGATGGAAGTATTCTTTATATGGAAAATCTTCTTTCTTATTTTAAATGTTTGCCTTTAAGTAATATGCTTTTTCAAAATTATATTTTTTCAGTAATTATGCTTTTAATTGTTAACGGAATTACAAATATTACGGCATTTTATTTACTTTTGAAAAATAAAAAAATTGGTATAATTCTAGGAATGATATTTGGCATAACTTTAATGCTTTGGATAACAATTCAGTTTATAATTTTTCCAAGAAATTTTCTTTCAATAAGCTATTTTATATTTGGATTTATGGAGTTTTTAGCGGGACTTATTACTTTAATATTTTATACTCAAGAAAGTTTTTCTTTTAACGAAGATGATTATTTGATTAATAGAAAATCTAAAACTGTTGTTGTATATTTTTCAAGAATGGGTTATACGAAAAAAGTTGCTTATATGATAGCCAGCAAAGAAAATAGTAATATATATGAATTAACTACAACAGAAAAAACATCAGGTACACTTGGCTTTTGGTGGTGTGGTAGATTTAATATGCATAAATGGCGTATGGATACAAAAAATATTAATTTTAATTTAAAAGATTATGATAAAGTTATCATAGTAAGTCCTATATGGGTATTTAGTTTATCTGCTTCAATAAAAGATTTTTGCTATAAATACAAAAGTGATATTAATTCTTACGAGCTTGTTTTAACCCATTTTATGAAATCTAACTTTTTAAATGTAAAAGGTGAGGTTTACAAAATTGTAGGTAAAAAATGCGAAAAATTTACATCAATATGTGTAAGATATGGTAAAATAAAAAATGTAAGGTAGGATGGTTATGAAGAAAAATTTAATATGTTATTTTTCGGCTACTGGTACAACCAAAAATATTGCACAAACGCTTTCTAGTTTGATTGGTGCTGATTTATTTGAAATAGAGCCAGTAAATAAATATACGAGTAAAGATTTAGATTGGAATGATAAAAATAGTAGAACAACTATTGAATCTGAGAATGAAAGTATTAGACCTGAGGTTAAAAGTAGGGTAGAAAATCTTGATAATTATGAAAATATAATTATTGGTTTTCCAGTATGGTGGTATAAAGAACCATCCATTATTGATACATTTATTGAAGAAAACGACTTAACACATAAAAATGTATACGTTTTTGTTACATCAGGTGGATCATCTTTTGCAGGAAGTTTAAAACATTTGAAAGAAAAATATCCAAATATTAATTTTGTAAGTGGTAAAACATTAAAAAGTGTTAATAGTGATGATGTTTTAGATTGGATAAAAAAATAAAATAATATTACTGGAGTGCAAAAATGAATCCCGATACAATAAAAGATATTACTGATTTTATATTTATAGGAAAAAGTTTAGATGAACTATCCCATTATGATTTATTAATTATAAATGCTGATTGGGCTGAAGTAAGCCTTGCTAATGATATGGCAATAATGTTAGAAAAAAATATTATTGATGAAAATACTTTATTTATTATTTGTGAAGGTCATGCAAATGAAAACGTAAGAAGCGCAAGTATATTAATAGATTTATTAAAAGAAAAAGGATTTACTAATAAAATAATTATTAGTGATAAATATATAAGTAATCCTGAAATACTAAAAAATATTGATAAATTAGTTGATGTCAATAAATTTAATAAAATTCTTCGAATAGCTAAAGATTTTGTTGCCAGAAGATGGTATATGAATGCAAAAAAATATAACTTTCCCATAGAAAAATGTGATTTTTATGGAGTTGTCGATAGTAGAAATATTAGTAAATCCGATTGGTGGAAAAGCAAAGTTGGTATTAACCAAGTTATGCAAGAATTTATAAATATTGGTCAGCTAACTATTGATGAAAGGTTAAGTATTGATTAATTCTAAATATAGAAAGGATATGTATTTATGATAAAACAAACTGCTGGTAAAGATGCCCTTGGAGATTTTGCTCCAAGTTTTGCTCATTATAATGATGATATATTGTTTGGTGAAAATTGGAATGATGGTGCAATTGATTTAAAAACAAGATGTATTATTACAGTTACCTCTTTAATATCTATGGGTATAACAGATAGCTCACTTAAGTATCATATTCAAAATGCCAAAAATAATGGAGTAACAAAAAATGAAATTGCAGGGATTATTACGCATATTTCATTTTATGTAGGTTGGCCCAAAGCGTGGGCTGCATTTAATATAGCAAAGGAAATTTACGATAAATGATTAAACTTTTAAAAAGTATAGAAGAAAATTATAATATACTAGTAGAAGATGATAAATTTATTAAATTGGGAGTAACTACGATTAATGACATATTTGTTATAAATAATGATACAAAAAAGTATATTGTAAAAATATACAATGTTGATAATGAAAAGCAAATAAGAAATTCTTTGAGTACTCAAAAAATTATATTTGAATCTTTAAAAAATACTGCAGATGTATTATTAAATAAAAGTGGAAAATTGTATACAAAATATAATAATAAGTTTTATGCGATTCAAGAATTTATTGAAACGCAAGATAAAAATAGCATAGATATAATCGAGGAAAGTGCGAAAATTTTATATTTACTACATAAGGAACTAAAAAAATTAGATCCAAATTTATATGAAAATAAAAAACAATTTAGTAATTATTTTTCTATAAAAGAAAATATAGATAAATCAAAAAAAGAATTGAAAAATGTTAATCTTTCTAAGAAAGTAAAAAATATTTATGATAAACTTTTAGATAAAAGAATGCAGCTGTTGTTAAAGTATAATTGCAAATATTTTCCAAATGAGTTTCAAATAATACATAGAGATATTATGCCTAATAACATAATTGTTAATAATAGTGGTATTTATTTTATAGACTTTGATTTTGTGGCTTATGGAAATTTACTTTTTGAAATTGGTTCAGCTGCTATGCTTATATCTAATTTTGACATCGAAGAAGCAGAAAAATTTGTAAAAATATATAATAGTTATTTAGATAAAAAATATAATATTGAAGAAATATTTAAAAAATTTATTAGCGTATTATGTTCAAAGTGATTTTCCAATAAAACTCATTTACAAAGTCGATGACGATGTTTTAATTAAGTTTATTGTTGACAGAATTGAATGTTTAGATTTTTGCGAAAAAATGTGTAATTTAAATTATAAAAAAAACGATATAAAAAAGTTTTAAAACTTTAAGTGGAAATATTTCTATATGAAGTAAGGAGATATATGTTAAATCAAAAAGAAAGAATAAATGAGGTTATGTCTAGACTACAGGATTATGCTAAAATCCCTAATGGTATATTTACTAGTAACGAGATTTATAGGGCATTTAAAGATTATGGAATAACCTCAAATTTAGCTGGTAAACCTTTAGAAGAAGAAACAAAACAGCAAATATTATTTAAATTAAATCAAAAAGAAAATGAGGGTAAATGTTGGATAGGTAGTGGAAGCTTAAGTGATGAGTGGCAGTTTTTTGATACAAATATTCCAAGAGATGGTAGAAAACCTAATTATGAATGGAAAGTTTACATTCCGATAAATCCTGCTTATTATGGCTTCGTTGCCCCAGCTGTAATTAATTTTCTATGTGATAATGGTATAGTTTCTCATTCTAAAATTTCTGGAAGTATAAGAAGCGATTCAATGGTTATTAATTTGGAAAATGAAGAAGATGTTACAAAACTAAATGGATATATTAGCAAAAATAAAGTTGTTAACTCTTGTTTAGGTGTTCATCAGCCATTTATTCCTGATTTTGATGGAATCGGAGTAGTTCATACATTTGATGATGACACTAGTTACATAGAACGTCTATCTAATTATTTGACGAAATTTCTTAATTATTGTAAAGCCCAAAACAGACTGGATTGGATCTCTGTTGATGGATTTTTAGCTTCCATGCAAAACTCGTTAAATAACAATATGGTCCAATATCCTGAGGGAATCAAGCAAATTATAGAGCATATGAATATTATTTTAAATGATGCTAGTTATATTCCTTATGAAGGCCAAAAACACGAAACAGAACGAATAATGTAAATGCAATTAAATGAATAGTAAAAAAGAAAGAAGGAAAATTAAATGAGTAAAATTTTAGTAGTATATTTTTCATATACGGGAAATACAGAAAAAATAGCAAATTTAATTAAAGAAAAATTATCTTGTGATATTTTAAAGTTAAAACCAGTTACACCATATAGCGCAGATTATCAAACTGTAGTAGATGAGGAGCAAAAAATGGAAGGTGCAAACCATATGCCGGAAATCAAAGATATTAATATTGACTTATCTTTATATGAAACGATTATTATTGGAACTCCAGTGTGGTGGTATAAAGAGGCTCCTATAGTAAGAACATTTTTAAATAAATATAACTTGAGTAATAAAAATATTTATATTTATGCAACCAATGCTGGATGGCTTGGCAAAACATTTAAAGAAATAGAAAAGTTATGTTCAAATTCAAAAATAAGATCAGAGATGAACATAGTTTTTGAAAGCTATAGTGATAAACTTGTTACACCTGAAACACAAATATATAGTTGGATAGATTCTATAGAAAAATAAGGAGAAAAATATGAATGTAGTAGGAACAATGTTTTTTAAAAATGATAGTTTATTAATTGATAAACCTAAAAAAAGACCAACATATCAAATGATTGGTGGCAAAGTTGAAGATGGTGAAAGCCCATTGCAAGCTGCAATAAGAGAGTGTCATGAGGAGCTCGGAGACAAAGCTGTATTTGATGAAAATGCTTTTGAATTAGTTATGGAGTTTGATGAAATTGCCACAAGTGATGGAGTTACCCCAATACATTTTTATGTTTTCAAATATAATGGTATACTTAATGGCACATTATCTACATCTTTTGAAATTGAAAAATTTTTATGGTATCAATCTACAGATGGTGATGAAATTTTATCAAATACTTTAAAGCATAAAGTTGTACCATATTGTTTGGAAAGAAAACTAATTAAATGAAAAAAATTTTACAAAAGAAAAATGCTATTGATATCATTTTTTGGGGTATTATACTTATTATTACTTTAGTTCAGTTATGTAATGGCGGTTTTAATGTTTTTTACGAATATTTTTCAAAATATATTGGTTTTAATAATTTACCCATTAATAAATATGTAGTATTTACTTTATATTTTTTAGTTTATATTATACTAAGTATATTAGGAAATTTATTAAGTTTTTTCTATTTAACAATTATATATATAGGAGTAAAAGTTTCTCAAAGAAAATATAAAAATGAAAAAGCCGAAAAAGTAGACATAAATAATATTAATTATTATCGAGATATTATAAAAAAGTATTCTCCTGCGGTATTAAGTTATTTAGTTGATTTTACACTTACTGAAAAAGATGTTATTGCTACACTTTTAAGTCTCGAGTTAAAAGGCAAAATTGTAATACAAGATAAAATAATTATAGTGGATGATAATATAAATAATTTGGAGGCAAATGAAGTTTTTATTTTCAGAACATTAAAAAATAAAAATTTAAAAAATATTAACATGTTAGAGTTTACAAGTACAGTCAGAGATGACGCTATAATTAATAAATTGTTAGAGAAAAAAGCAGATGTTAAAAAACATACTATAAAAACTATAATAGTTACTTTAGTTATCTTTATCCTTTCTTTTATTGGAATTGTTTTGACAATAAAATATCTTATTATTAAAGGACTAAATGATGATAAGTTAATAATTATTGGATGTATTATTTTATTTTTACTTTTAATAATTATTATTTATCTACCTATTTTTATAGCGACTTATCTTTATAATTATAAATTATTAAATAACATAGATCCATATATTAGAAATAAAGAAGGGAAAAATTTACAGATAAAACTTGAAGGATTAAAAAAATACTTAAGTGATTTTAGTAATATAAATAATAAAAAGAAAAATGAGTTAGTACTGTGGGAAGACTATTTGATATATTCGGTTATATTTAATTTAAATACTAAAGTAATTAAAGAAATTAATTCTAAAATTTAGAATCAAGATTACCCCAAACTTGATATTTTTCTATTTATATGCTATAATTTTTATATCAATTAAGCAATGGGTGTTGCAAGGAATAAAATTAAGGCTCATTGTATTGTCAATGAGTTTTTTTAGGGGGTTATTATGGATTTTGCTGAAGCGCTAAGTCTATTTGGATTTACTGGTAATTTTACCGAAGAAAATTTAAGAAGAAAATACTTAGAACTTTCAAAAAAATATCATCCAGATATTGGCGGTAATGATGAAATGATGAAAAATATTAATGCCGCTTATGATATATTAAAAGGTAGAACATTTAATTATGATTTATCTTATTTTGATAGTTTAAAAGAAAAATTAAAAAAATTTGTAAGTAAAAGTTTTTATGAACCAGGGACTATTGAATATGAATATGTTATTAAAATAAATCAAATTGTAAATTCATTTACTTTTAATTCTGATAAAAAAGCCTTAAATACCTCTTATAATCATATTTTATCAAGAATTAATGATACGTTAATAGAATATAGAACAAAAGTTTTGACTAATGTTCCTGAAAAGTTTGTGAGAAAATATGATAGTAACATAGTTGATTTTATTGATGATTTTATAAAAAAGATGAAGAATATTAAAAAATCTTATGATGAGATGGAAAAAGCATTAGATGATGTAATTCAATCATTAATTGCAAATGTGGATGCTAGTATGTTAGAAAAGATTTCTAATATGAAAAATAGCACATTAAACGATATTATTGATAATAAGATCAGTTTAGAAGATGGTGCTAATCGTCTTCGCTGTGAAATAATGACTATGATTATGCAAAGTGAAGAGTTAGATAAAGCTATTGAAGAAACTTATCACATTTTATTAGATAATTTTAATGCTAGAATGATAGAACTTAAAACTTTTGATAATAACCAAATACTACTTTTATTAAATGCTTTTAAAACTGCTTTAGAAAAACTTCAACTTGTTAAAGATAAAAAACTAGGAAAAGAAATTTTGCCGGAACTTAAAGCTTTAGATATTAAAACTAAATTTGACTTTGCATATGCTAATAATGAAAAGAAAACTATAGTTAGTAGCGATGACGAAATTACAGTGAATGATAATTATGAAATTTTTATAACAAGAGATGCAAATGCTAATGAACCTGAATTTGTTATAAAAGTGGCTGAATTTTCATTTGGTGGAAATGAAGATGATAAGGAAATACATTATTTAAAAAAACGTTTAAGCTATTCGAAAACTGTTGTAGATAAAACTATGATATCTAAAAAATCATTTTATGAAAAATATATGAGCATAGATGAATACCTTGGTAATGCTGAATTTGTTAATAAATCTTATAAAGATTACTATGGAAATAAAAGACTAGTTCTTTATATGCTTGATAATACTATTATTTACATAACTAATAATGGTGAAGGTTTTATATCAGTTTGTAGAAAATGTGATTTAGGAGTATTAAATAAATCCGATTATTATCCACATGTGTATGCTTCGAAATATGAAGCAATGAGCATATTAAAAAAAGATATATATGAAGATTTTAAAAAATATCTTGGTGATCGCAGCTGGTTTATAGATAAAAATGATAAAAAGAATAAGGTTCAAGAAACTCCGAATGATGGAAGAAAAGGAAGATAAGTAATTATTTTCCTTTTTTTATTGTTCTATAAATGATTTTTTAGTAAAAAAATGTTATACTAAATGTTATATGATATAAATAATGAAAGGAAGATTTTTATGAATGAAATAATTAAAAACTTAATAGAAAGAAGAAGCTGCAGAAATTATAAAAATGAGCAAATAAAAGATGAAGAATTATACGAAATATTAAAGGCTGGTATGTATGCTCCATCAGGAATGGGAATGCAATCAGCAAAAATGGTAGTAATGCAAGATAAAGAAACAATTAAAACATTAGCAAAATTAAATGCTTCAGTTATGGGAAAAGATGTAGATTCCTTTTATTCAGCTCCAACTATAATTGTGGTTTTAGCCGATAAAACAAAACACACATATATAGAGGATGGAAGTTTAGTTTTAGGAAATTTAATGAATGCAGCACATAGCTTAGGAATTGGTTCTTGTTGGATTCATAGAGCTAAAGAAGAACTTGAAACTGATGAAGGAAAAGAACTTTTAAAAAAATGGGGTATTTCTGATAATTATGTGGGAATTGGCCATTGCATTTTAGGCTATCCAAATGGCATGCTTCCACCTGCTAAACCAAGAAAAGAAGATTATATAAAAATAATCAGATAAAAACTGGAGGCGATGAAAATAAATTATTTACTATTTTTTATTATAATAATTTTTTGCTGCATTATAATGCCAAGAAATAAATTGTATTTAGGAATAATTAAAAGAAAGAAGAAAGGAGATAAAAGAAAAATGCCACAAGAATTAATGAAAGAATTTATAGGAAAAATGTGTACAATTATATTATTTAATGAATCTTTTGGAGTAACAGGCAAAATAGTTGCTATGGAAGGTAATTGGATAAAAATCGAAGAAAAAAATAAAGTGCGTTTAATTAATGGCGATATGATAAGGGATATATCGATATTACCTGATAAAAAACAAAAATAAAATAATGAGTAATTATTTGTAAAATTCAAAGAAAAAGGTACTTAAGTATCTTTTTTTATGCTATTATACTTATTAGTATAGGAGTTTTGTATGAATTTAGATCAAATAAAAATAAAAATAAAATCAAAATATTTTTCTAATGGAGCATTTACTTTAGTAACTATTTTGGGTATCATTGGTGCAGCACTAATTTATTTCCCATTAAAAAATATTTCTAATAATTATTCGTCTGGATTTATAGTCCCAATTATTGTAGGAATTTTCTTTACTTTATTATCATTATATTGCTGGCTACTTTATTTTTTGAATATTATTTTAAAACCTCATAAAGAAGTTTTGTATCTAAAAAAAGACAAACATATAGATATTTATTTTGTTGATAGAAAAGGTAAAAAATATAATTATGATTTTGGTTATGGTACTTTAGAAGAAGGCTATTATATTGTTTTAAAAACGCATGATTATATTTATGATGTCTTAGAAAAGACTAATGATGGCTGGCCAATAAAAGAAAAAAATAAGTATTTTTCTAATTTGTATACCACTATGGGAAATTATGAAGGCGTACTATTACTTCCCATTGTTTATTTAGCACTTGTCATCGGAATAATTCTATTTATAAAGGGAAACGTACCCGAAAAACTTCCTTCAATCTTAATTATCGTAGGTTCTTCATATGTAATAATTTATGATTTAATATATAAAATAAAATTAAAAAAGTCATCTGGCCAAGCGGATGATATTAATTTAGTAAAGTTTTCTAATATAATGCAAAAAATAACTTCAGTTATACCAGCAATGGTTATTTGTATAATATTTTCAATAATTTATATTAAGTTAAAGGAATTTATATTTAGAATAATATTTTTACCATTTTTGTTCTGTGGGTACTGCACTTTAGGCTACTATTTAGCTATAGCATTTCAAAATCAAAGATTAAAAAAAAGCTTTTTAAAAATGTATTTAGTAATATTTTTAATATACTGGTTTGGTGTATTAATTATAGCAACTATATCTTCAATTGTTCAAAAACAAAGTGAGATGATTATATTTTCAGTTCCATTTTGGTTAGTTGGAATTTATGTAGCATATAAAAGCTTTGTTAAAAAATAATGAACTATTATGCCTTTTTAAATGTATTAAACCATGCTATAATGTTCAAGGGTAAAGAAATATAATATGATAGAGTATTATTAAAAGTGGAAATTAACTTTTAGGATGAATAAGTGTTAATACTATTTTATAAAAAATATTTATAATGATTCAATAGGAGGCGAGGGTGAAAAAAATCGAAAATAAATATACTAATAGTATTTTTGAAAACATTAAACATACTGATGAACAAGGCAATGAGTTTTGGTATGCACGTGAATTACAAAAAACGTTAGAATATAAGGACTGGAGAAATTTTCAAAAAGTAATAGATAAAGCGATAATATCTGCAAAAAATAGTATTTCATATGAAAATGATTGGGTTGTTGAGTTCAACAAGCCAATAAAGACTGGTAAAGGCAAAGAGGAATTTATTAAAGATTATAAATTATCAAGATATATATGTTATTTGATAGTTCAAAATGCAGATTCTAACAAAGAAGTTGTTGCTTTAGGTCAAACATATTTTGCAGTTCAAACGAGAAAACAAGAAATAACTGAGCAAGAATATGATTTATTATCAGATGATGAAAAAAGATTTTATCAAAGAAGGTTAACAAAAAAGAAATTATACATTACAAAAAATTGCGTTTGCTGCTGGTGTTAAAAATATGGCTGAGTTTCATAATGCTGGATATAAAGGGTTATATAATGGTGAAGCCGCTGATGATATTTTTAAAAGAAAAAAATTAAAATATAGAGAAGATATTTTGGATAACATGAATGAAGATGAACTAGTTGCTAATTTATTTAGAATAAATCAAACAAAACAAAGACTTATAAGAGATAAAGTACAAGGTGAAAAAGAGGCTAGAAATGTACATTATGATGTTGGCAAAAAAGTTAGAAAATCAATTGCCGATATTGGTGGTATGATGTCTGAAAAAATGCCAACACCTAAAAAGAGTTTGAAAAAACTAGAAAAAGAAAACATTAGAAATAAAAGAATAAAATAAATTTTTAAATAATAAATTGTAAAATTAAATTACTTGTTATGAACTGAAACATGTGATACTGTAAGATAAAACTGAAAGGAATTAGTATGATAAATAGGATTTTAATGGAACTGTATGATGAGTATGAAAAGGGTAATATAAAAAATTTAATAGAATTTGTTAATAAAACTTTTCCTTCCGATGGAACTGATAGATTTTTTATTGGTTGTGTACTAATATTATTTTCAAGAGGTGGCTACAAATCTAGATATAATATGACAAGAGAAAATTTACTAGACATCGTTAAGTCAGCAAAAGAAAAAGCGGGTTCAACTAATCTTTTGGCTTTATATATTGAAAGGATAAATACCAAAAAAGGCATAAATAAATATTTAAATGATATTGTTAATGGTAATAAAATAGATGAATATGCTGATTTAGTTATTGAATATTTAGAACAATTTAAACCAAGTTTTATATATGAAATAAAAAATAATAAAAATTATGCAAAATATATACAAAATGATGCACTTGATAAAAATAACATTGTTGAAAAAAATGACGTTGATAATTTTTTAATGAAACAAGAATGATAGAATATGAAAAACTAAAGGAAAAGGAAGCATTGATGGAAGAGAATAAATTAATTATATATAAAAATAATGAAGGCGATATTGTAGTAGATGCTATATATAAAGATGAAACATTATGGTTAACTCAAAAAGGTATGTCAAAAGTATTTGAAGTTGGTGTACCAGCAATATCTAAGCATTTGAAAAATGTGTTTGAAGAAAAAGAATTAGATAGAAGTTCAGTTGTTTCCAAAATGGAAATAACTGCAGAAGACGGCAAGAATTATAATACGGAAGTCTATAATCTAGATGCCATAATTGCTGTTGGATATAGAGTTAACTCTAAAAAAGCAACCGAATTTAGAATATGGTCTACAAAAATATTAAAAGAATATTTGACTAAAGGTTTTGCTTTAAACGATGAACGTTTTATAAATGGAAATAAATATGATGCGAAATATTTTGATGAATTATTAGAACGCATTAAAATAATTAGAGTAAGTGAAAGAATGGCATATCAAAAAATCACTGATTTATTTATTGCAACAGCAGCAGACTACAATTCTAAATCGGATGATGCTTATACCTTTTTTAAAATAGTTCAAAATAAGCTACACTTTGCTATAAGCGGACATACTGCTGCAGAACTTATTTTTGAAAGAGCAAATTCAAAAAAGAAGCATATGGGATTAACTAGTTGGAAAAATTCTCCAGATGGTTTAATATATAAATATGATGCGATTATTGCAAAGAATTATTTAAGTGAAAATAAAGGTGATAAAGAATGAATAATGAAAATAAAACAAATATAAATTATTATCCAGGACATATGGCTAAAACGAAAAGACAAATATTAGAAAATATTAATTTAATAGATATAGTATATGTGGTTGTTGATGCAAGATGCCCGGTATCTACTATGATAAAAGATGTAAATGAAATTATAAAAAATAAAACGAAAATTTTAGTTATGACAAAAAAGGATTTATGTGATGAGAAAAAAACTAATTATTTCGTTGATTTTTATAAAAAAGCTGGTTACAAAGTTTTACTTCTTGATTTAAAGAATAACAAAGATTTTAAAAAATTATTTGATATTACAAAAAAATGTACATCATATATTCAGAAAAAAAGAAAAGCTAAAGGTTTAAGAGAAAAAGAAATTAAAGCTCTAGTAATAGGAATTCCAAATGTTGGCAAATCTACACTAATTAATAATATGGTTGGTAAAAAAGTTCAAAATGTCGGTAATAAGCCTGGAGTTACAAAAAATCTTAATTTTCTCCCAACTAAATATGGCATAACTTTACTTGATACTCCGGGAATATTATGGCCTAAACTTGATAATACTTACCAGGCTTATAATATGGCTATGATTGGATCGATAAAAAAAGAAGTATTAAATATTAGTGATGTTGGCATGCATATAATTGATTTTTATATAAAAAACTGTCCAAATATTTTAAAAGATGTTTATGACATTGAAAGTAGTGATACCTATGAAGTATTTGATATTCTTTCTAAAAAGTGGGGTTTTACAAAAAATAATGAAACAGACTTTGCAAAAGTTAGTGAAAGATTATATAATGATATTATAAATGGCAAGATAAGAGGTATTACATTAGATGAAAAAGAAGGAATTAATTAATTTATATAAAAGTTTAAATGATGATAGTTATATTATAACTAAGGATAGTGCTTTAGTTATTTTGGGTTTAAAAAAGGAAAGTGATTTTCTTTTTTTAGAGTGTGAAAATAAAAATGACAGTATAGATAATATCATATTTTGTAATGATTTTTATGATAAGAATATGATACAAAAAAATATAAAAGTTCCAGTGTATAATATTGAGGCTTTAAAAATAGTTTATAAAAATGATGATGAGGTGTTAAAACTAATTAATAAATTTCTAGAAGATAGTGATAATCATCATTTTGAACATTTACTATATAATAAAGGCTATAATTTAATAGCGGGAACTGATGAAGCAGGAAGAGGACCGTTATGTGGGCCTGTTGTAGCAGCGGCGGTAATACTTCCCAAAGACTATAGTTTACCGGGACTTACAGACTCAAAAAAACTCACAGAAAAACAAAGAGAAAAATTTTTTGAAATAATTAAAAAAGATGCAATTAGTTATAGTATATCTGTTATAGATAATAAAACTATTGATAAAATTAATATTTTAGAGGCAAGTAGGTTAGGAATGAATACTGCAATTGACATGTTAAATGTAAAACCGGATTTTATAATAACTGATGCTATGGATTTACATAGGGATAATAGTTTAGGTATAATTAAGGGAGATGCTAAAAGTATTACTATTGCGGCTGCTTCAGTTCTTGCAAAGGTAACAAGGGATCATATAATGGATGAATATGATAAAATGTATCCAGAGTATGAATTTGCTTTACATAAAGGATATCCTACGAAAAAGCATCTTGAAAAAATGAATATTTATGGTATATTAGATATTTATAGGACAACATACAAACCTGTTAAAGATTGTATGGAAAGGAAGAAAAATGAAGTTACTCAAAAATAAAATTTTATATAATTTTTTATTTCTTTTTTTACCGATTATATCGGTAGAATTTCTATTTAGAACAATTAATAATTTAGCTATTAATAATATAGCATTTTTTAGAATTTTTTTAGAGGTTATAGTAATTTGTAGTTTACTTTCCTTAATATTTTCTTTATTTTCTAAAGAAGTAAGCAAATATTTGAATTTGGCAGTGGTTTTAATTTTTTCTGCTTATGCATTTATTGAACTATTATTTAATAATTTCTTAGGTGTATACATGTCATTTAATACTACAAGTCAAGCTGGTGCTGTAAAAAATTATATTCTAGATTTTTTAAAAAGTATGAAACCAGTTTATTTGATTGTTTTTATACCTTTTTTGATAATGGTTCTTACTTTAATTTTTATTAAAGTACATAATAAAGGGGAAGTTTTAGACTTTAAATTAAAAAAAGTTTATAATTATGAATATCAAATTATTTCTTTGATTATGCTTATTATGGTTACTATATCATCACTTACTTTTTATCATACTTTAGATGATAAATATGTTGATGAATATCAGGTTACGAACTTAAAATCATTATTTAAAAATGCTTCGAATCCAAGCCTATGCATCAAAGATTTTGGAATTATTTCTTATGGATTAATTGATTTAAAAACTAAGACTTTTGGAGTTAGCGATGAAGAATTTACTTTTGCTTATGATAACTCTAATGTTAATAATAATTCTACGAGAAAATTTGATGATAGTGCATGGCAAAACGTTATAAATAATGAAACAAATACTACTTTAAATACTTTAAATAATTATTATATAACTAAAGATATTCCAGATAAAAATGAATATACTGGTTTATTTAAAGATAAAAATTTAATAGTTATTATGATGGAAAGTGTCAATGATATAATTTTAAATGAAGAATATTTTCCAAATTTTGCATATTTATTAAATCATAGTTATTATTTTGAAAATAATTATTCTCCGAGAAATAGTTGTGCTACAGGGAACAATGAATTTAGTGCAATGACTTCTTTATATTCAATTTATAATAGTTGTACCTCAAATATTTATGTAGATAATACATATTTTGAATCAATTTTTAATTTATTTAATAATGCTGGATACACTACAAATAGTTATCATGATTTTAATGATACTTATTATGCAAGAACTAAAATTCATCCAAATATGGGATCTATGAATTATTATGATGCTAATACTCTTAATATGGATTATGAAACAAGATATGGTGTTTGGGCATCTGATGAAGAACTTATGACAGATTATTTAGAAAATCTTGATAATGAAACTTCTTCTGGTCCATTTATGAGTTACATTACTACAGTTACAACTCATCAACCTTACGTGTCAAGTTCAAAATATGGAGATATGTATTTGGATTTATATAGTGATACAAATTATTCAATTGAACTTAAAAGATATCTTTCTAAAATGAAAGTTTTAGATAATTCACTTGGAATTTTAATTGAAGGTTTAAAAGAAAGAAATATTTTAGATGATACAGTAATAGTTTTATTTGGTGATCATTATCCATATGGAATACCACTTAATATATTAAATGAAATACTTGATAGAGACTTAACTAATTATGAAAATGAAAAAGTTCCCCTTGTGATATTTAGTTCTGATATAGAGGAAAAACAAACTAGTAATTTATATACAAGTTATATAAATTTAGTTCCTACGATAGCAAATTTATTTGATTTAGATTATGATCCAAGACTATATGAAGGAGAAGATTTATTTTCTGAAAGTTATAATGATTTAGTGGCTTTTTATGATATGTCATGGAAAAATAATTTAGCATATTTCAATGCAAGTACGGGTAAAATAACATATTATACAGATTTTAAATATACAGATGAAGAGATTAAACAAATTAACGAAAAGATATATATTAAAATGAATACCTCAAGTATTGCTATAAAAAATAATTATTTTGCATATTTAAATAATGCATTAACAAAGGAAAGGGAGAATATTAATTGAAAAATATTATTATCGTAGAATCACCTGCTAAATGTAAAACTATATCAAAATATTTAGGCTCAAATTATACTGTTGTATCTTCAAAAGGTCATATAAGAGATTTAGCTACATCTGGTAAATATGGACTTGGCATAGACTTAGAACATGACTTTAAACCTAATTATGAAATAATTAAAGGAAAGAAAAAAGATGTTAAGTATTTAAAAGATTTAGTTAAAAGCGCAGATCATATATATCTTGCAACCGACCCAGACCGTGAAGGGGAAACTATTTCATGGCATCTATATGATGAGTTAGCGGTTCCTGATGACAAATATGATAGAATTGTTTTTAATGAAATAACTAAAGATGTTGTTTTAAAAGCTTTAGATAACCCAAGAAGAATTGATATGAATTTAGTTCACAGTGGTGAAGCAAGAAGATTTTTAGATAGAATTATTGGTTTTCGTTTAAGTAAAGTAATTATGTCTAAAACTGGTGGATCTTCTGCTGGCCGTGTTCAAAGCGTTGCTCTTAAGTTAATTGTCGATAGGGAAAGAGAAATAATTGCATTTGTTCCGAAAGAGTATTGGACTATTGAAGCAGATTTTAATGATTTTAAAGCAAATCTTGAAACATATAAAGGTAAAGACATTGAAATTAATAATGAGAAAGAAGCCGATGAAATCTTAGATAAATTATCAAGTGAATTTAAGATTGCTAAAATCGAAGAAAAAGAAAGAAAAAGAAGTGCTAAAGAAGTATTTAAAACATCTACATTACAGCAAGCATGTTCTAATAAACTTGGCTTTGCAGCTTCAAAAACTATGAAGATAGCTCAGAAACTTTATGAAGGAATAGAAATATCTGATGGGTTTCATGGACTTATTACTTATATGCGTACTGATAGTACAAGAATCTCTGATGAGTTTGTTAAATCAGCTTTCGGTTATATAAATGGTAACTATGGTAAAGAATATGTAGGATATGTAAAAACTGCTAAAAAAACTGAAAATGTTCAAGATGCTCACGAAGGTATTAGACCTACATCAATTAATAATACTCCTGAAAAGATTAAAGAGTATTTAAGCACTGATGAATATAAATTATATAAAATAATATATTATAGAGCACTTGCTTCTTTAATGGCAGATGCAAAATTTTTATCTACAACAGTTACACTTGATAATAATGATTATGGATTTAAAGCCACTGGTAGTGTTTTAACTTTTGATGGTTATTTGAAAGTTTATAAAGAGTATGAAGATCAAGAGGATACTCTTCTTCCTGATTTTAAAAAATATGAAAATGGAATAATTTCCACGAATAAAATTGATAAAGTTCAACATTTTACAAAACCGCCAGCAAGATTTACGGAAAGTTCTCTTATTAAAGAACTTGAATCTTTAGGAATAGGTAGACCATCTACTTATGCTACAATTATTTCAACTATTAAAGATAGAGGTTATGTAACTTTAGAGGATAAGAAGTTTGTTCCTACCGAAGTTGGTTTTGAAACAACAGATAAATTACAAGAATTTTTCTCAAGTATAGTAAATGTTAAATATACTGCCAATATGGAAGAGGATTTAGACAAAATTGCTGAAGGCAAAGAGGACTATATAAAAATGCTTCATGAATTTTATGATGGTTTTGCTCCCCTTGTGGATAATGCATTTAAGAATATGGAGAAAAAACCTCCTGAGGAAACAGGTGAAAAATGTCCTGAGTGTGGTAGCCCTTTAGTACATAGACAAGGAAAATTTGGAAAATTTATTGCTTGTTCAAACTTCCCAACTTGTAAATATATTCAAAAAAAAGAAAAAGAAATTCAGGTTGTTTGCAAATGTCCAAATTGTGATGGAAATATTATTGTACGTAAAACAAAATCTAATAAAGAGTTTTATGGATGTTCAAATTTTCCAAAATGTAAATATGCATCTTGGGATAAACCTACAGGAGAAAAATGTCCAAACTGCGGTGAATTATTAGTAATTAAAAATGGTGAAGTTATTTGCCCTAAGTGTGATAGCAAATAATCACCTTTTTTTATCAAAAATAATTAGCACACATTATTGACAAGTGCTAAAAATAATGTTATAACAAATATGGAGATGAGATAATGAAAAAGAAAGAATTTAAATCTTCAAGTAAAAGAGTACTTGATTTAATGATTAATTCAATTTATACAAATAAAGAAATATTTTTAAGAGAGCTTTTATCAAATGCAAGTGATGCGCTAGATAAGTTAAGCTTTGCAGCAGCAAAAGATGCATCAATAAATGCTAAAGATTTAGAGATTAATATTGAGGTTAACAAAGAAAAAAGAACTCTTACAATATCAGATAATGGTATTGGTATGAATGAAAAAGAGCTTGATGATAATTTAGGTACTATTGCAGAAAGCGGATCTTTAAAATTTAAAGAAGAAAATGAAGGGAGCAAAAGTGCAGATATTATTGGCCAATTTGGTGTAGGTTTTTATTCTGCATTTATGGTTGCTAAAAAAGTAGAGGTTTATACTAAAAAAATAAATGAAGATAAAGGATATTTATGGAGTAGTGAAGGCGCAAGTGGATATACTATTGAAAATAGTTATAAAGAAAAAAATGGAACAAGTATAAAACTTTATTTAAAAGATGATACTGAAGATGAAAAATATAGTGATTATCTTGAAGAATATACTATTAGAGAACTTGTAAAAAAATATAGTGATTATTTAAAATATCCAATCAAAATGATGGTAGAAAATAGTAGATTAAAAGAAGGCACTAAAGATGAATATGAAACATTTAATGAAGTAGTTACTCTTAACTCTATGACTCCATTATGGAAGAAAGATAAATCTCAAATTACTGAAGAGGAATATAATAATTTTTATACTTCAAAATTTATGGATTATGAAAAGCCTTTGAAAACTATTCATTATTCTGCTGAAGGACTAGCTACATATAAAGCATTATTATTTATTCCATCACATGCACCATTTGACTTTTATTATAAAGAATATAAAAAAGGTTTGGAACTTTATACAAACGGCGTTCTAATAATGGAAAAATGTGAAAATGTTTTACCAGATTATTATAGTTTTGTAAAAGGTGTCGTAGATACTGATGATTTATCATTAAACATTTCAAGAGAAATGCTTCAAAATGATAGACATGTTACAAATATTGGCAAAGCTATTGAAACTAAAATTCATTCTTGCTTAAGTGATTTATTAAAAAATGATTTTGAATCATATAAAAAATTCTGGAAAGAATTTGGTAATCAAATTAAATTTGGTATATATGGAAATTATGGTATTAATAAAGACAAAGTTTCAGACTTATTAATTTTCTATTCTGCAAATAAAAAAGATTTTATTACATTAAATGATTATATTTCATCAATGGATAAAGATCAAAAAGATATTTATTATGCATGTGGTGAAACAGTAGATAAGATTTCTATGCTACCACAAGTTAGTCAAGTTAAAGAAAAAGGTTATGATATTTTATATTTAACTGATTATGCTGATGAATTTACTTTAGGAGCACTTGCTAAATATGAAGAAAAAGAATTTAAAAATGTATGTGATAGTTCAGTTGATTTAGATACCAAAGAAGAAAAAGAAGCTTTGGAAAAAGAAAACGAAGATAATAAAGAAATGCTAGCTAAAATGAACACTATATTAGGTGGTAGTGTTGCAGATGTAAAAATCACTAATAAACTTTCTAATCATCCAGTATGTTTAACAAGCAAAGGTGCAGTGTCTACACAAATGCAAAAGGTTTTAAATAATATGCCTGGTGCAGAAAAAGCAAATGCTACAGTAATTTTGGAAATTAATGAAAAACATCCGATTTTAGAAAAACTTAAAACATTATACAAAGAAAATGAAAAAGACTTTGAAAAGTATACAAAAATATTATATTCTCAAAGTAAATTAATCGAAGGTCTTTCAATTGATAATCCTACAGAAATTTCTAATTTAATATGTGATTTATTATCAAAATAGGTGTACGCGTTACACCTTTTTTATTGCTCTAAAATATTTTGTGTGATAAACTAAGTTTAAAGTAGGTGACTAGGTTGAAAAAACGAAAATTAATTTATATTATTACTTTTGCTTTATTATGTTTAATAACAGTTTTCAATTTTAATAAATATATTAAAAATGAAAAAAATGTTGTGGCTTTGCAAACCACTAATAGGGAAAAATGCTTATCAAAAGAGTTTGAAATTGAATCTCAGTATTGTCAGGATTTGATAAATAAAGATATATCCTTTGGATCTGCATATTATATGTTTAGTGATGCCTTTATATTGGGTATTGGAATTTATACGTATGTAATAATATTAATTTGCATAGTATTTTCTAGTATTTATGCTTCGAATTATGTTAAAAGTGGAGCAATTAAAAATGAAATTGTAAGAACTAGTTACAAAGATATAATGTTTAATATTTATAAAAAATCTATAGACCATATATTTTTACTACCATTAATCATAGTTACAGCATATGCTTTTTGTTTTATTTATTATAAAGGAATTGGTCCATTAAATGTTGATAGTGTATCTTGGCAAGCAAAAACAATGGCAAATCCTATTTTATTTATTCTTTTATATATAATTAATGTTTTAATTCACTTAAACTTATATACAAATATAAGCCTTATTTGGGTAAGAAAATTTAAAAATATTTTTCTATCTATAGTTTGCTCATTTTTAACAATTCTTGGAATTGAAATTTTCTTTGAAAGTGCAGTATTTTATTTTATATATTTTGTTTATAAAAAATCTTATGGCAGTATATTTAACATAATTAATTTCTTTGCATTTAATGATGTATATGGTATGTTTTCATCTTCAATAGTTCCTTTGATACTTTTAATAATATCTTACATAATATTATATTTAGTTTACAAAGATAAGGAAAAGTTCATAAAGTATTCAGAAAGGGATGAAAAATAATGGAAATTAGGCTAGAAAATGTTAGCAAGTCATTTGGAAAAATCAAAGTATTAACTGATGTAAATATAAAATTTTCTTCGGGCAAAATTTATGGCTTATATGGAAGAAATGGTAGTGGGAAAAGTGTTTTATTAAAAATTATAAGTGGATTATATTCACATGAAGGAAAGGTTTTATATGATGATGTTGAATATGAAAAATTATCATCATTGCCTTTTTTAAGAGGCCAAATTGAAACTCCATCATTTTTCCCTAATTTAACTGGCTTAGAAAATTTAAGGTTACTTGCAAAAATCCAAAATAGGATTTCTGATCAAGAAATACTTAAATCTTTAGATATAGTAAATTTACTTAATGAAAAAGATAAAAAGTATAGTGAATATTCACTAGGAATGAAACAAAAACTTGGTATAGCTCAAGCAATTATGGAAAATCCTGATATAATTATTTTAGATGAGCCTTTTAATGGAATAGAAAATGCTACTGTAAAAAAACTGATAGAATATTTTAAGAGTATAAAAAAAGATAAAATAATTATAGTAAGTACGCATATAATTGATGATTTAAAAAATCTATCTGATAAAATTTATTATTTAGATGGTGGCGTTTTGAGTGAAAAAAAATTATAGAGCATAGCAATTAATGAATTTATGGGTGACAAAATGTTTTAATAACTGATTATTAATAAACATTTAAATTACCTTATTTTTAACGGGAGAAATATTTATGAAACTAGAATTTAATATTCTAAAACAAACTTTAAAAAAATTGATAATTTGGACTATTATCTACCTGATTTTTATAATGATTTTTTTTATTATTAAATCTTTAAGTTCAAAAGTAGTTTTTCAAAATCTATTTTTAAGTTTAATAGGATTTCCAAAGCATAATAAAGGATCATTTTTACTTTTAAATATATTTTCTATTTTTTTAAATATATTTTTTGTTTATGATTATTTTATGTATGATATAAATAATTTTTATTCAAATATAATATTAAGAATAAGTTCAAAGGTAAGAATTAAAAATAAAGTTATTGTGTTAGTTTTATTTACTGTAATATATAGAACGCTATTATTTATATTTAAATTTTTATTATTCAAAGATGTTATTTTTGATATAAAATATTATATTTTTTATATAACTATGTATCTTTTTTTAGTAGTAATGGAAGTTTTTATTTTATCATTTAAAATGAAAGATACAATAAAACTTTTAATTACATTTATTTTTTCTTTTATAGTAATGCTATTTTATAATTTTTATGCACTTACTATATTAATGCTTATATTTTTATTTATTATTTTTAAATATTATAAAATTAATCTAAACTAAATCCTTTTTGGGATTTTTTTGTTATAATACTACTATGGAGGAAAAATGGATATAATAATTATTGGTGCTGGTCCTTCGGGAATGATGTGTGCAATTAATGCTAAAAATAAAAATAATAATGTTACTATAATTGATAGGAATGATAAAGTAGGTAAAAAACTTTTGTTAACTGGTAGTGGAAGATGTAATTATTTTAATGAAAATTTTTCAGAAAAATATTATTATTCTGATGATGAAAATCTTATTAATGAAATTATAAATGAAGATAATAAAGATAAAACTTTAAAAAACTTATATGAAAATGTTGGCATTTACCCCGTAAATGTTAATGGATATTATTATCCATATTCATTTTCTGCATCTTCTTTTTGCAATTTACTTTATAAAAAATGCCTAAGTTTAGGAGTTAAATTTATTTTAAATGAAAAAGTTGAAAAGATAAAAAAAGATAAAAAATTTATAGTAAATGATAAATATACTTGTGATAAACTTGTAATTGCCTGTGGTGGAAAAAGTTTTCCTAAGACCGGTAGTGATGGAAGTATTTATAATATCATATCTTTATTAGGACATCACGTGACAAATTTATATCCACATCTTGTTCAGTTAAAAACTAATTCAATAAAAGAATTATCTGGGGTAAAAAATCACGCAAAAGTATCTTTATATGAAAATGATAAATTAATTAAAACTGAAGAGGGGGAACTTCAGTTTGTGGATTATGGACTTTCAGGAATATGCATTTTTCAGTTAAGCGGAATTGTTGCTAAAGGTCTAGATGCTTACAAAAGTGAAAAAGTAAAAATAAACTTTTTACCATTTGTAAATGATTATGATAGTTTTGTTAATAATAGAGCAAATATGTTAAAGGGGTTATCTGTAATAAACTTATTTGAAAGCATTATTAATTATAAAATCTTAAAATATATATTAAAAGAGCTTAAAATAAGTGAAGAAAAAAGATATGTTGATTTATCTCAAAATGAAAAATCAATTTTAAAAAAATATTTGACTTCATTTGAAATGAATGTTTATGATATAAATGGTTTTGATAAAGCACAAGTAACTATGGGTGGCGTACCTTTAAAAGAAATTAATACAAATACCATGATGTCAAAACTTATTGATGGTTTATATTTTACAGGAGAAGTAATTGATCTTACAGGAGACTGTGGTGGTTATAATTTATTTATGTGCTTTATTACAGGCTTTTTAGCGGGATGTGATATAAATGATAAGAGTTAAAAATGTTAAAGCTTCTGTTTTAAATGATGATTTATTTTTAGGAGTACAAAAAAAGGTTAAAACTAGTAATTTTAAAATAATCAAAATATTACATAAGTCCATTGACGCAAGAAATAAAAATGATATATTTTATGTATATGATGTGGTTATTGATTCAAATGAAAAAATTCATTTAAATGATAATATCTTTTTGTATGAAGAAAAAGAAAATAAACTTACTATAAAGGGTAGTGAAAAACTTTTGGGCTCTATAGATATTATTGGTGCTGGTCCATCAGGACTTTTTTGCGCGTATATATTATCAATAAATGGATATAATGTTCGTCTATTTGAAAGAGGAAAATGCGTCGAGGAAAGAAAAATTGATGTACAAAATTTTTGGGATAATAACAAACTCAATTTAAATTCTAATGTTTTATTCGGAGAAGGTGGAGCAGGTACATTTTCTGATGGCAAGCTTATGACAAATATTAAAGATAAAGATGGCTTAATATCACTTGTTTTAAAAATATTTTATGAAAATGGTGCTAAAGAAGATATTTTATATTCAAATCATCCACATTTAGGTACTGATGAACTTGAAAAAATTGTTAGAAATATTAGAAATAAAATTATTGAAAATGGTGGACAAATTTACTTTTCTAGTATGCTTACAGATATAATTATAGAAAATAATAAAGTAAAAGGTTTTATTATTAATAATGATAAAACTTATGAAACTGATAATCTAGTTTTAGCAATTGGCCATAGTGCAAAAGAAACCTTTAAATTATTGCATGAAAAAAATGTTACTATGGAAAATAAACCTTTTGCTGTAGGTATTAGAATTATGCATGATGAAAAGTTAATAGATGAAAATCAGTATGGTAAGTTTAGTAAATATTTACCTCATGCAGAGTATAAACTTACCTTTAAATCTAGCAGTAACAAAGGCGTGTATTCATTTTGCATGTGCCCAGGAGGATATGTAGTAAACTCTTCGAGTGAAGAAAAGCATCTATCAATAAATGGTATGAGTTATTCATCCCGTGACAGTGGAGTAAGTAATAGCGCTATAATTGTAACTGTATCAGATAAGGATTATGGCTCAAATGTTTTAGATGGATTAAAATTCCAAGAACTTTTAGAAGAAAAAGCCTATGCTCTTGGTAATGGATGCATTCCTATTCAAACATTTGGTGATTATAAAAATAACACTATAAATGAGAAAAGTTTTAATAATTTAAAAATAAAAGGTAAAACTAAATATGCAAATATTAATGAAATATTTCCTAAAGAAATTAATGATTCACTCAAAGAAGCAATAGATAATTTTTCTCATAAAATAAAAGGCTTTAATGATGAAAATACTTTAATAGCCGCAGTTGAAAGTAGAACAAGTTCTCCAGTAAAATTTATAAGAAATGAGGATATGTCATCAAGTGTAAATGGGATTTATCCAATAGGGGAAGGCTCTGGTTACGCTGGTGGAATTACGACAAGCGCTATCGAAGGCATCAAAATGGCAAAAGTATTTATGGAAAAGTATTATCCGGATAGGACATAATCAAATAGATAAACTAAAAAAATAGATTGATTGTAATCTATTTTTTTTATATAATTAGATAGTAAAGGGATGATAGAAATGATACTTAAAAAAAATGAGATTGAAGCGCTAGATGAATACTTTAGAGCCGCAAATTACTTGTCTGCATGTCAATTATATTTACTTGATAACCCACTTTTAAAACGTAAATTAGAATTTTCTGATATAAAAAAGAAACTAGTAGGTCACTGGGGAACTGTCCCTTCACAAAACTTTATTTATACACATTTAAATTATATTATAAAAAAATATAATCAAGATATGATTTATGTATGTGGTCCAGGTCATGGTGGAAATGCTGTTGTAGCAAATGTTTACCTTGAGGGTACTTATACAAAATTCTATCCAGAAATTACCGAAGACGAAGAAGGCTTAAAAAAACTATTTAAACAATTTTCTTTTCCTGGTGGAATACCATCACATGCAGCTCCGGAAACTCCGGGATCTATAAATGAGGGTGGAGAACTTGGCTACAGCGTAGCTCATGCATATGGTGCAGTTTTAGATAATCCTAATCTTATTGCAGCTTGCGTTATTGGCGATGGAGAGATGGAAACTGGTCCTCTTGCTACAAGTCTTCATTTAAATAAATTTATAAATCCTAAAACTGATGGTTTTGTTTTGCCAATACTTAATTTAAATGGCTATAAGATTGCTAATCCATCAATATTTTCAAGAATTACTGATGAAGAACTAACTAGTTTAATTTATGGATATGGTTATGAGCCTATTATTGTTGACGTAACTAAAGCATTAAATCCTCATGAAAAAATGCATGTTGCATTAGATTATGCGATGAAAAGGTTTATAAAAATAAAAAAAGCAAATGAAAACAAAGAAAATATTAAAAGATTTTATTATCCATTTATTATATTAAAAACTCCAAAAGGGTGGACTTGCCCTAAAGTATTTGAGGGTAAAAATATTGAAGGCACGTTTAGAGCACATCAAGTTCCTGTAAATGTATGTGAAAATAATCCTGAAAGTTTAAGTGTTTTAGAATCTTGGCTTAAAAGTTATCATCCTGATGAGCTTTTTGATAAAAATGGTCACGTAAAAAAATCTATAAAAAGTATTTTACCTGTAGAAAATAAATTAATGGGAGCAAGTCCTTATGCAAATGGGGGAGTATGTTATCGTAAACTTAAATTACCTGATTTTAGAAATTATGAAGTTCAAACGAGTCATGGAAATGTAGTGGCTCAAGACATGATGAATTTAGGATTTTATTTAAGAGATGTGATTGCTAAAAATCCAGATAATTTTAGATTATTTAGTCCAGATGAAGCCTTATCAAATAGACTTAATCATGTTTTTGAAGTAACAAATAGGCAATTTTCCGGAAATATCTATGACTACGATGAGTACTTAAATAATAGTGGCAGAGTAATTGATTCGTTTTTATCAGAACACGTTTGTGAGGGCCTACTTGAAGGATATATTTTAACCGGAAGACATGGAATCTTTGATTCTTATGAAGCTTTTGTTAGAATTGTAGATTCTATGGCATCTCAACATGCTAAATGGCTTAAAATGTGTAGAGAAATTTCATGGAGAAAAAGTATTCCATCTTTGAATTATATTTTAACAAGTCATATATGGCAGCAGGATCATAATGGATATACACACCAAGATCCAGGATTTTTAAATCATATTGTTACTAAAAAAAGTGAAATTGTAAGAATTTATTTACCAATTGATGCAAATACGCTTTTATCATGTACAGACCACTGCTTAAATACTAGCGACTATATAAATGTTATTGTTGCTTCGAAACATCCATCATTTCAATGGTTATCAATGGATGAAGCTATTAAACATTGTACAAAAGGTATTGGTAAATTTGAGTGGTGTTCAAATGATAAAGGTAATCCTGACTTAGTTCTTGCCTGCTGTGGTGATACTCCTACAGTCGAGGTTATTGCGGCTTATGATATTTTATCAAAAAAACTTCCAAACCTTAAAATAAGAGTTATAAATGTAATTGATTTAATGCGTCTTGAGTCAAATCTTTCTCATCCTCATGGTTTAACTGATAAAGAATATGATAGACTATTTACTGTAGATAAACCAATTATCTTTGCATTTCATGGATATCCAAATTTAATTCATGAGCTAACTTACAATCGTAAAAATCAAAATATGCATGTTTTTGGTTATATCGAAGAGGGGACTATTACAACTCCATTTGACATGAGAGTAAGAAATAAGATTGATAGATATAATCTTGTAATTAATGCTTTGAAATATGTTAAGACTAAAGGAAAATATGAAGTGATTGATTATTGCAAGGAATGTTTGAAAAAACATAATTCATATATAAAAAGATATGGCATTGACATGAAAGAAGTTAGAGACTGGAAATTCAAAAAATAAAAATTCTTGTTTTTTACAGGAATTTTTTTAATGACTAAATATAGTTTGATATTTTTTAATATGGATAGTATAATTATATTGTGATTATATTATGAAAAAAAGTAAAGTTTATTTTAATACAGGTATTGTATTATTTATATCAATATTATTAATATGGTATTTTTTAAAGGATAACTATAAAATTTCTATCGAAGTATTAAGATCTGCGAATGTATTTTGGCTTTTTTTTGCAGTACTTTTTTTCTTAGGATATTTTTTACTAGAAACATTGCTCATGAAAATATTAATTAATAAACACAAGAAAAGCTATACATATAAAAGTGCTTTGAAACTTTATTTGATGACCAAATTTTTTAATGGAATTACACCTTTTTCATCAGGAGGACAGCCTCTTCAATTACTTGAAATGAAAAAAGAAGGAGTAAGCTATCTTGATGGTTCTACCGTTTTAGTAAAACATTTTATTATTTTGCAATCTTCAGTAGTTTTTCTTTCAATTCTTAGTAGTATTTGCAATTTATTTTTCCAATTTATTAATCCTACGGGCTTTTTAAAAGTAGTTTTAATACTAGGCTTTATAATAAATTACATGCTTTTATTTATTGTTATTTTTCTTTCATATAGAATTAGTATATGTGAAAAAGTTTGCGAATTTTTTGTTGGTATATGTGCAAAATTTAAACTTGTAAAAAATAAAGAAAAAACAACATCAAATATCTGCAAATCTTTAGAAGATTATCAAAAAGGATATAAAGATCTTGTCAAGAATAGGCCTTATTTTATAAAACTTATTTTGCTAGAAAGTGCAGCTTTAACACTATCATTTTCAGTACCATTTTTTGTTTTTAAAGCTTTAGGAAGTCCTTATAATAATTATCTTGTTATCTTATCAATTGCAATATTTACATTTATGATAGGTTCATTTGTACCGATACCTGGTGGTACAGGTGGAATGGAATATGCATTTATTAATTTAAATGAATTTGTTATACCGACAAAATACTTATCAGTTTCTTTAATACTTTGGCGTGTAATTGACTATTATGCTCCGATGATTATTGGGGGAATATTTTTTAACTATGAAAAAGCAAAAAGAGACTTTAAATCTATAGAGTAAAAACTATAGATTTTTTTAAATTTTTGAATTACAATATCATTTGCATTTAAGGGGGATATATGGCAGAACGTGATAATTTTATTAGGTCATTAAATGGCTTTTTATCCGATGATGAGTTATATATGTATCTATTAAGTAGTTATGCACAAAGCTATTTTAAAACATTTATACGAAAATTACTCAATGAAAAATTAAATATTAATTTTATTGATTCATCATACTATGATAAAATTTTAAATTCTGAATGTAATTTTTGTACAAAATTATGTGTTTTAAATTCAATTAAAAATGAAAATTTAAAAGTGAAATATATTTTATCTCTTATTGAAAGAAATCCTGGAATTAGGGATTTAGATAGTTTAATTATACAAATTATATTTTTATTAAAAAATGATGAAAATAAGTTAAAATTAATTGCAAAATTATCTATACCATCTTATGTATCAATGGCTTTTTTATCAATTAATAATAAGCAAATAAAATTAAAAAATATTAATTTTTTTACACCAAATGATTTGATTAAATTTTTAATTACTCTTTCAGATGAAGAAAAACTTATGTATTTAAAAACTAAAAAATTTGAAGCTAAAGTTTTTGCTACTTTAAAAAAAGATGCACTTTTACGTGAAATAGATTTTTTAAGTGATACGCAAAAAGTAAGCGTAATTTTATTAGTTGAGGACAATTTTACCAGATTTGAGCTACTAAAAAAATATAGATATTTATTTTCAGATGAAGATTTTAGAAATTATATGTTTGAAATTTATCACAAAACAAGAGATTTAAAAAGTGAAATTATGAATTTATTTTCAAATGATATAGTCCAAAGAATAAATTATAGTAATACTATATTAGGAAAAAGAGAATTACTGTCACCACCATCGATATTTTATGACTTAAAATTTTTAAGAAAATATTCTTTTGGAGTAGAACTTGAATCTGCTGTAGATGATTATTTAGTTTACTCCAATTTAAAAAGAATGCTTTCTTCGTGGCATTTGAAAGGGGAGACTTCTGTTAAAAATGGACTTGAGATTACATCTCCAATATTACATTACGCAAAGGGTGATTTAGGTCAGCTTGAGTATGTTTGCTCGTTTTTACATGAAATAGGTGCAATGCAAACAAATGAGTGTGGTGGACATGTCCACATTGGTTTTGATTTCTTTAAAAGTATAGAAGAACTTCAAAATCTTTACATGCTTTATTGTAGCAATGAAAATTTATTTTCTTTTTTAGCAAATAGAGAAAACAGTATTATACGTCCAAATATTATAGTTTATGCAAGTAGCATATCCGAAAAACTAGAAAAAGCAATTTTAAGTGGTACATTTAATAGAAGCATGGATATGTTTGAATTTGTTAAAACAATTAAAGATATCCAAGGTGATAGACTTGTAAATTTAAATTTATTTAATGCATATTCAATTAAAAAAAATACAATTGAATTTAGAGCATCAAATGGGGAAGATAATTATCGAGAACTTCTTTTAAATATTATCTTATATTTAAAACTTGTAGATTTATCGATTGAACTTGCTAGATTTAGAAAAGGCAGCCCTGCTTATGATGAATTGCAATTTTTAATTAGCCAAAATTCCTTAGAAATAGACAGGGTAAAAGAATTTTTACACTTGTTTTTTGGGGATAATCAAGAACTTATAGATTTATTTTTAAATAGATATGAAACAAATAGTGAAATAAATAAATATAATTCATCACTAATAAGAACAAGAAATAAAGTTGAATTTAAATAGTTAATTGACACATATAATTATAATATATATAATTATTTTAGTATGGAGGCAATATGGAAAGAAAAGAAATGATTGAAAAAATGTTTGAAAATTTACATGATACTTTAAATGAAAATGTTGAGTGTATGTGTTGGTGGAATGGAAACTTAATTAAAGTTGAAGGCATATTAAGTGATATTGAAGATTATAATAAAGTTTGCATAAATGGTGTATATTTACCTTTTATAGATTATGGAAAAGCAATTTTTTTTGTAAGAAGTGCAAATGGAATGCTTTACTTAAATCCTACAGTTAAAGATGGTTATGAAGTAAAACCAGATTATTATGTTAGTCAAATGCGTAAAGTTTTTTTTGGAGAGAAAAAATCTTTAGAACATGAAAGATAAATTTATCTTTCTTTTTTTGTAATAACTTTTTATTTTCTTCATAATCTTTAATAGAAAAGGTGAGAAATGGAAAAAGAAAATGTTATTGCCTCATTAAGTAAACGCGCTGGTGGAGAAATTTACCTAGGTGTAGTTGGAGCTGTTAGGACAGGTAAATCTACTTTCATAAAAAGATTTATTGAAAATTTAGTAGTTCCAAATGTTAATGATGAATATGAAAAGAAAAAATGCTTAGATGAGGTGCCTCAATCGGCTCAAGGCAAACAAATTATGACAACTGAGCCTAAATTTGTTCCATCATCAGGAGCAAAGATCAAAGTTGACGAGTTTGAAACTAATATTAAACTTGTTGATTGCGTAGGATATGTAATAAAAGATGCAACTGGTTTTACTACTGAAGATGGCAATCCACGTATGGTAAAAAGTCCATGGTTTGATGATTATATTCCTCTTACTGAAGCTGCAGAGCTTGGTACTGAAAAAGTTATTAAAGACCACGCTACAATAGGTATTGTGGTTACGACTGATGGAAGCATTACTGAAATTGAAAGAGAAAGCTATGTTGAAGCAGAGGAAAAGGTTATTCATGAACTTCAGGAAATTGGTAAACCATTTATTGTGGTTTTGAATTCAGTTCACCCAGAAAAAGAAGAAACACAAAATCTTGCTAGGAAGCTTAATGAAGAATATAATGTTCCCGTTATGCCTGTAAGTGCGGACAAATTGACAGAAGATGAACTTAAAGATCTTCTTAAAACAGCATTATATGAATTCCCAGTAATGGACATTAATGTAAAAATTCCAAAATGGATTGATGTTTTAAAAAATGACGATGAAATAAAACTTCATTATATTGAAAAGATAAAAGATATTGTTTATAGAGTAAATAAATTAAAAGATGTTGATAGCATAAATAATTTATTTATGGAAAGTGAATATATTTCAAAAAGTTATATATCAGATTTTGATTCTTCAACTGGAAATGTAACTATTACCCTTGAGAGTTCTGATGAGTTATTTGAACAAACTTTAAAAAATGCTGTTGGTAAAGAAAAAATTACTAAATCAAATTTACTTAATATGTTTGTGTCTTATGGAGAAAATGAAGTAGAACTTAAAAACATTAAATCTGCTATAAAGATGGCTAAAAGTACTGGTTATGGAATTATGCATCCAACTATTAAAGATATGCAGTTAAGTACGCCAGAAATAATTAAACAAGGAAGTAGATTTGGTGTTAAATTAAAGGCTAAAGCTTCTTCAATTCACTTAATAAAAGTTGATGTAGAATCTTCTTTTGAACCGATTATTGGTTCAGAAATTCAATCTAAAGAATTGATTGATTATATTATGAAAGATTATGAAAATGATAAAAATAGTATTTGGCAAAGTGAAATATTTGGAAGAAGTCTTGAACAAATTGTTAAAGAAGGCATTGAAGCAAAGCTTGCAATGATGCCAGAAACAGCACGTTTTAAACTTTCAAATACCGTTACTAAAATTGTCAATAAAGGGGCAAATAATTTAATTGCTATAGTTATATAAGTAAAAAAGTGCAAATTTATTACATAAAATGCACTTTTTTTATTGATTTTATTATGAAAGTTTGATATCGTTAAACATGTAAGGTAAGTGCCTTACAAATATTAATAGGAGGTAAACAAAATGTCTAAGACTGAATTAGTAGAATTTATTGCTAATAAAGCTGGCTTAACAAAAGCTGACGCTACTCGTGCATTAGATGCATGTCTTGAAGGAATTGTTTCAGGACTTAAAAAAGATGGAAAAGTTGCTTTAGTTGGTTTTGGTACATTCTCTGCTAAAAAAAGAGCAGCTAGAGAAGGAATTAACCCATTAACTAAAGAACCACTTAAAATTCCTGCAAAAACAGTTGCATCATTTAAAGCTGGTAGCAAATTAAAAGACGCTTTAAATTAGTAATTTGACTAGTTAATCTAGTCTTTTTTTCTGCCTTAAAAAGTGCTTATTTATTCTTGTTTTTAAGTTAATATTTTGATACAATAATTATGTATAATAAAGAAGGGTAAGAGAATATGAAAAATAAATCACTAGTAACTTTAATTTTAGTAAGCATTGTAACTTTTGCAGCTTTAGTTTTTTCTTTATATAAATTCGTTTTAAAAGAGAAAACTATTTTTTATACTGACGGATATATAAGTATTACAGATAAAGATGTGCCATCAAAAGCATACTTTGTAAAAGGAACGGAATATAAAAATGGTTATAGTGATGATATTATATTTACGGATAAAGACAATGAAAAAATTGTAGCTAGTAAATATTCATTTGCTTTTTACAATGATAAAGCTATTAACTTTATGACAGATGGTGTGCTTATGCCACTTGATGATTTAAATGAAAAATATTTATCTTACTATAATATTAAACGTAATTATATAATTGAATATAAAGATAATAAGTATTTAATCAGTTCAAAGGATAAGGATATTAGTTTTGATAACTTTATTGGTAGAATTAGTGATACAAAATATATAGTTGCTGGTAAAAATTTAAAATTAAAACTTTCTAGTTCGGATAAATTTATTGAAAATTATTATTTTGAACTTGAGTTTGTTGATGGTTCTCTTATAAAAATTAATAACAATGATTTAAGTATTGAAACTATATCATCAGAATGTTATATCTTAGCAGGAGATGATGTTAAAATTGATTTAAGCAAAAAAGAAATATTGTATAAAAATGAAACAAAAGCTAAACTTGAGGAAATAGTTATTAATAGTAATCAAAATATTAATATTTCATATGAAGATAACAAAAATGGTGATGGAAAGGATGATGAAAGTAACAATAATACTACAACAAAACCTGATAAAAATCCTATAAAAATCGAGGATAGATATGAAGTTGAAACTGTTGTAGATTATAAAAAAGCTCCTTATGTTGAACTTATAACAAGCACTGTTAATAGTCATAAAATTGCTCTTAACTTTAATGTTATCGATGAAAATAATCTTATTACTTCAAGTGTTAAAGTAAAACTTTTAAATGTTAAAACTAATGAAGTTATTGATTTGAAAGAGTATAGCAATTATATTAAAACTAATGAATATTCATTTGACAATTTAGCAAGTAATACAAAATATATAATCACAATCTATGCTTCTTACAAGGGAAATAGTGGAGTAGTAAGCGATTATGTAATGTTTCAAAGAGTATTTAATACAAGTATGATTGGTTCATCTTTAGAACTTGATTATAGATCAAATAATGAACTCTCATATAACATTAATATTGATAAAAATGCTACGTTTACTTCTGCTACTTTAAAATTATATGATGAAAATGGTAATTTGGTAGAAAGTTTTACATTTAAAAATGAAGGAAAAAATATTAATCATGTATTTAAAAATTTAAAGAGTAATTCTAAGTATACCGCTAAAATTGAAAATGTGTCTTATGGAGCAGTTTCTTACCCTGATGGCTCTGCAAGCACTGTTAGTACATCAACACTTAAATATAATCCTTTTAAAGATTCAACTATATTACCTTCATCTGAAGTTACAGTTAGTAAAAAAGATTATGCAATGAAATTTAATTTACAAAATGTAAGTGATCCAAATAAAGCAATTAAAAAAGTTGTTTACAATATTTATGATAGTGAGACTGGATTATTAGTAAAAACTATTACAAAAGATAGTTTAGGAGAAACAGAGGTTAAATTTGAAGAACCTTTAGATAAAAATAAAACTTATTATTATAATGCTCTTATAGCTCTTGATGATAATGAAAAAACTTTAGAATATCAAACTGAAAATAGTGTAGAGTTTAGTATGGGAAGAAAAATTAGCCCATCAATTAGTGCTAAAAATTTAGTTGTTACTGCTACAACAGTAAATGGTACTTTAGTTATTTATGATCCTGATAATACAATCGATATAAACAAGAGGGTATATGTTGAATATAAAAGCGAAACAACTGGTGAAACAACTATTGTAGATCTTGAATATACAGCATGCGGTGAAGAAGAAAGTCTTACTACTAAATGTGCTCATGTTAATATAGATAAGTTGACAAGTTCTACTAATTATACAATTGATTTATATGGCTTTGTAGATTTAAATGATGAAACTAAACCGGCAGACAATATGTTTATTGATAGAATTCAAATATATACTTCTATTGCAAATAAAATCAATACAAATATGAAATCTGAGGTTCTAACTGACGAAGAAGCATTTAATGATATATTTAGACTAAACATTAATTTCAGTTTACCAGAAACTACACCAGAACGTATTAAAGAAAATCTTACAAGTTTTGATATAGAGCTTTGTGAAGGAACTAAATCAGATAATACTATAATAACAACATTACATGTTACAGATAACATTATAGCTGATTATTTTGACGGTACTAAGACCCTTACTTTAGCAGATTTTGGATACACTTTAGATAAATTAATGGAAAGACATCCGGATGGTTTAATTTCTAAAAACTATGTAATATATATTAAAAATGGTGTAAGTGGCACTGATTATATTGAATTTGATCCAATGTCACTTGCATTTGAAATCAATGACTCACTTCTTGGACTTACTTCTGGAGAAGCTACAATTAATGTTACGATTATTCCAAATGAAAAAGCCAAAAATGTTGACTCTAATTTAAAACCTGATACAGCGGTGGGCTTAAAACTTGAACCATCTTTAGTAGAAAGTGCTAGCACTAGTTATATTCGTAAATATATCAAAAAGATAAATTATGTAATATATGATGTAACTTTTGGCAATAAAGATTCTGTAGCAAATCCATTAAGAATAACAGAAGATATTGATTTAATTGAAAATAGTACTCTTCCATCAAAAGAAATATATTTTAAAGACTATGAATACTTACAAAGAGGGCATGTATATATAGTAACTTACACATTGTCTTTACAATTTACCGACAATGGTGAATATTTAGAATATCCTTTTTCTGAAAGTAGTTCAAAAATTGCAAAACCTGTTGAAAGCAATCGAATTGCTATAGAAAAAGAAGTTCCAACTGTGTATTTATTTCCTTGGACAAGTGATGATGGAAGTATTACATATAAGTATGAAATAATTGATAAAGATAAAGCCCTTGCTATGATAAATGATAGTTTTGATACACTATTATATTATGATATAAATGATACAGGAAACGTTATATCTAGTGAAAATGTTTCATGCGAAAAAGGTAATTTTAAAAAATCTAAATTTACATGTAATAAATTATCACTAAATAAGGATGATATTTATAATATTTATTTAAATGTAAAATTAATTGAATCTGATGAAAATAGTTATGCAAAAATTGCTACTAAAACTTTTGAGGGAATAACTGATTTATCTACTGTTAATTATGAAATTTTAAAAGAAAATAATTTGTTAAAATATAATAATTTATTAGTGCTTAAATTAAATGGCGATAAGCAAAAACTTAATAGAATTAGTTCATATACCTTAACTCTTTCATCTGGAAATAAGTCATTTAAAATTGAAAATATTAATTATAAAGATGGATTTATTGAAATGATTGGTGGTAATGTTATTACTTATAACGATGGTGCAAATACAAAGACTTGGTCTTTCAATAATACAACTGATAATAATTTAACTCATGCAGCTTATATTGCAGACTGTGAGGGTGAAAATTTATGTTTATATTTAGATTATTCAAAACTTTATAATTCTGAAAATTTTGGTTCTTATTTTGAAACTCTTAGAAATAATGAGATTAATGTAACTCTTGAAGGATTATACGATTCTGGGAAAATTGGTCTAATGGGTAATACGAATAAATATTATGCAGTAAAAACTTTTGATGGCGATAGTAAATATTTAATTTTATTTAATAAACTTTCAAAAAGTGATAGTGCACTTGGAACATATTATCCATTCTTAGGAGATTCAAATAGTGGTTACAAAGGATATTTTGTAGATGACGATGAAACTAACAATCAAGCATTTTATGAAAATAACTATTTAACTGGTTATATTTACTTAAAAAATGCAGCTTCTAAAGAATATAAGGATGGTAGAAATACATTAAATGTTATAGGAAACTTGTATGGTTATAAGATTAATGAGTATGGTGCTATAGTGGATAACACATCAATTGTTACATCTGAACTTAATACTAATAATATTTATACTGATGATAATAAATTTACTTATGCAAACGTTATTCCATCAATAAGCATGCTTGCCCTTAATCCAACAATTAATGGTGCTAAGCTTTATATGTCACTTTCAGGCTTAAAAGAAAGTGATATTACTAAAGAAGGTGGCGTTAGTTATTTATATTTAGAAGTTGGTAATAATAATAATAGTAAAGTAATTAAAATTAATAAAGATGAATTAACTAGTCAAAGTGGAGTAGTTAATGGTGGCAAATATAAAATTAATATTCCAAGTGATGGTAATTATTACGTAAGCATTACTAAAGTAAGTGTTGACAATGCAAGTGTTGATGATTATAGTTATGATTATTTAACTAGTGAAATTAATTTTAATACTAATGATTATGATGGTAAAAATGTTACAGTATCTTATAGAATTGTTATATATGGATTAAATGTTGGCAGTGAGTACTCTTTGAAAGCATATATGAATGTTAATGGTAAAAAAGTGTATCTTTCAGACGCTACAAGTCAAAATTATGAGGAATATTTAGAAAAATTTACTACATTAAAATCTAACGAAGTTGGCATTGTAAATCCTAGTTTTTCTGTTAAGTCAGTAGAAGATTATTCAAAAAGAAATTTATTACTAGATTATAAGGTAAGTGAATTAATTGGTATAAAAAATATCTCTTATAGTATTTGTTCAAATGGCGAATGCCAAGAAAAAATTGATAATTGTGATGGCACTTATTACGATGTTTTAGGTTCATCAGTATGCGTTAAAGATAAAAACTATAATATAACCTCATCTTACGATATTACTGGCGATGACTTTGTATTTAATAAAAAATATAATGTAGTAATTAATGCAGTAGTTGATACATTTGATGGAGAAAGAACGTATCAAATATATGCTGATGACTTATTAGTTGGTGCTTTAGAGGAACCAAAACTTGAAGTTATAAAATCAAGCCATTATAATTTAGAAGATGGATTTAATCTAAATTTCAAAGTTTTATTTAATGACCCTGATAAAGTTATTGTAAATGGTGAATATATTGCTTATTTGGCAAGATTATCATCAGATATGAAAAGTTATGAACCAGTGGCTGGAACAAAACAAACTCATAATATTTATAGTGCAGATGATCCAAGTATTAATAAGATTAAATATAATAATTTAACTGGTAATACTGAGTATTACTTCATTGTAGAATATGTTACTTATGTTAATAATGAGGGCTCAACAGCACGAAATGAAAAATTTGAAAGATTCTTAGTATATACACTTAATGATTATCATATCAGTATAGGTAAAGTTCAATATATTGCTGAAAACTATATTGATGAAGCAAAAAATATTTTAGGAAAAACTACTTTAAGATTTGGTTATGCTGCAAATATTATGAAAGATGTAATTAATGGAGAAAAACCTGATGATTATATCGAGCAAGAAGCTTATGTTGCAGGTATTGCTTATACAATTGTTCCAGAAAATGGTGGAAACTATTTAATATCTGGTACTAAATTCTTTGTAGATGAATCTGAAAATGAAGAAGATAAAATCACTTATAGAACTGGTTCTTCGAGCGATTCAGAGGTAGGCGATAGTTACTATCAAATGATTCTTCGCCATAGTCCATATTTATACAATGATGATTTATCAATTAAAAATGCAGGATATACAATTACATTTATGTTCTATTTAGGCGGACCAATTTCTGATAACTTAGATACAAAAGAAAAATGTGAAGCAAATATTTCAAACCATTGGGATGAAGAAAATAGTAAATGTTATGTCCTTGGTGGTAAACAATTTACAAGAACAGGAGTGACTTCATGAGAAAACTAAATAGTAAAAATAAACTTTATATTGTTTTACTTTCTCTATTTACAGTTATATGTTTGGGAGCAATTACGGTATTTATTATAGTTAAGATTAAAGATTATAACATTAAATATAATATTTCTTCTGTAAGTTACGTCTTTAATAGTGATAATGAACTTGTCACTATTAAAGATAGTGCTTATGTAAAAAAGGATTTTTTAGGAACTTATTATTTAAATGATAATGATAAAAATATTAATCTTGGTAAAAATGCTGTTATATATAATTCATCTTCGAATGAACTTAAATTATTAGGTACATTTTATGAGATAAAAGAAAATGGAGAAACTAAAAAATATTCTGGTGAAACAAATATTAGTGCTTCTTTAAATAAAATATTTAAATTAGGTGACCGCAAATATTTAGTCACTGGAAAAGTTATTAAAAGTGAGGATAACTTATTAACTACAGAAAATTATTTACTTATAGATCTTGATAAAGTTGGTAATTCTTATGTATATAATAATGTAATTAATTATAAATCCTTCGGTATATTAAATTTAATAGGTGATAATTTCAAATTCAGAACAAATGAAGAAAAATTATCATATAATGATGAAGAAATTGATCTTGCTAAGATAAATGGTAGTACAAATGAATTTTTTAAGAAAAATAACAATACTACAAATAACGTAACAAATAATACTACTAATGGAAATGATAATATTTATGAAGACGATGATCAAACATTTATAAATAATATTCATCAAACCATAAAAGAAAATAAATACGTATCACATAAAACGACAATTTTTGATGCGAAAACTAGTGCAACTACTGTAGATTTAACTTATATGGTCTATGACCCATTAACAGAATTTACAAAAGTTTACACAGAAGTATATAATGGAGAAAACATAATAGGAACATATGAGTTACCTAGTGGCGAAACAAGTTATCAAATAAAAGGGCTTAATCCTTCAACTTCATATAGACTTGATTTCTTTTATGAATATAAAACTACTGAAGGCAATTTAGTAAATAAAAAATTTGATATGATTAATATTAGAACTGACAATGTAAAAGGTCAAATAAGTCTTGAAAAAGTATCTAAAAATAGTGTATCATATATATTGAGGATAGATAATAAATTAGACAGTGCAAAAGCAAGTCTTTA
Source organism: uncultured Bacilli bacterium (assembly GCA_934101645.1). Classification (GTDB taxonomy): domain Bacteria; phylum Bacillota_I; class Bacilli_A; order RF39; family UBA660; genus UBA6448. The sequence goes on from CAKORX010000002.1 coordinate 194,093, forward strand.
TATTGATGATGTACTTGTAGCCACTGATGATGGCCTTGATTTAGAGCAGGCTGCTTTAGGCGGATATACGGGAACATTTAATTTTACAGCTTCTGGAAGCATGGCTAAAGTAGTTATCGAAAATGGGGTTTTAAATAATGAAAATGTTGGGGTAATAGCCACATATAAATATAAAATTTAGGAGGAGTGATTTTATGGAAAGTGTTTTGTATGCAACAATGTTAGCCGTTGGTATTATTCTTGGACTTACATTCTTAGGTTTATCAATCGGTTTAGGAATTATGGGAGGAAAGATTGCTGAGTCTATTGGTAGAAATCCAGAAACTAAAAATGATGTAATTCATTCAATTATGACTATTTTAGTTGTCTTAGCAGTATTTTTATTATTCTTATTTACCTTTATTTATATTCTTTTATATTTAAACCCATTTGTTAGCTAATGGAAATAATAGTATTAATTATCATAATAGGTATTTTATCTATTATAATGTTCTTTTCACTTAAAAAATTAATTGAAAGCATTAATAAAGATAGTCAAAGTTACTATTTTAAGACTATGCAGAAAATGGATAGTTTAATTGATGAAAAGAATAAGAAAAATAATGAAACTGAAAAAGTAGTTAATAACAAAGAGGATAAAAAGAAGGTAAATGAAGTAGAGTCTTTAGATAAAAATTTACTTGATATTTATAATAATACTGATTATGAAAATGAGAATGCATTAAAAGTAGCAAGTAAAGTTGATGAAATTTTTTCTATAGATGATGAAAAAATAATAAGTGATTTTTTAAAGAAAATTAAGACTAATGAAAATAACAAAATATATCAAAGTATTTTGGATAGATTTAGTCCAAATCTTATTTATAAATTAAAAATGCTTAATAAAGATAGTCAGATTAACGAAATAAGCAAAATGCTTTCTGATGAGGAATATAAAGTTTTTTATGATTATATTAAAAATAATAAATTTAGATTAAATAAGTTTATTATGGATTTAAATTTAATTATTGAAAAAACAAATCCTACAGTAGAGGTTATTACTGGCAATAAAAATAAAAATTATAATTATTTAAGTCCTTATGTAAAAACAACTTATAGTGATGATATATATAAAGGATTTATAATTAAATATCAAGATCAAATTTATGATTACAGCATAAATGAAAGGGATGTGTGATTCGTGAGCGTTATGTGGGATGAAATAGCAAAAAATGTAATGAAAAATATTAATGATGATGAAAATGTATTTAGTACAGGAAAAGTCGTTAATATCTCTGGCAGTATGATTGAAGTTGCTGGCCTTAAAGATGTTGCATTTTATGAAAACGTAAGTATTTTAAACAAAGCTAAGGGATATGTTTCTGCGATATATGAAAGTACAGTAAATATATCTTTAGTTGAGCAATCTGAACCAATTGTTATCGGAGATAAAGTATATACATTAAATAAAAACTTTAAAGCATCCTTTTCTATGGACTGTTTAGGAAAAGTAATTGATGTATTTGGTAATGACTTAATAACTGGAAAAAAGTTTGATACATTACTTGAATTTGATGTTGAGACTAAACCTATTGAACTTATTGAAAGAAGTGATGTTAATAGGGAATTTCTAACAGGCATTGCTGGTATAGATTTATTTTATCCAATAGGTAAAGGTCAAAGACAACTTATTATTGGTGATAAAAAAACTGGTAAAACTCAAATTTGTCTTGACATGATTGCTAATCAAAAAAATAGCCGCATGTTGTGTATTTATGTTGCTATCGGCAAAACTAAAAAAGAAGTAAAAGAAATTTACTATGAACTTACAAAAATTGGTGCTATGAGCTACACAGTTATAGTTGCATCATTCTTTGATGATTTACCTGCGAAATGCTTTGTTACACCATATGCTGCCACAAGTCTTGCTAAATTTTTTATGTATCAAGGCTTAGATGTTTTAGTAATTTTTGACGATTTAAAGAAACATGCAGATATTTATAGACATATGTCTCTTGCTGCAAGAAAAGTTCCAGGAAGAGATGCTTATCCCTCTGATATATTCTATACACATGCAAGATTACTTGAAAATGGTTGTCAACATGTAGGCGGTGGTTCTATAACAATGATTCCTGTTGTAGAAACAAGAAGTGGTGATATAACAGACTATATTTCTACAAATATTATTTCAATATGTGATGGACAACTTGTTTTATCACTTAAGAAATTTAATAAAGGTGAAAGACCAGCGATTGATTATGGACTATCAGTTTCAAGACTTGGTGGTGCTGTTCAATCTAGAGAAATGAAAAAAGTTGGTATTAAGATTAAACAAGATCTATTATCTTATTTGGAAATAAGAGATATTTACGAACTTGTAAACCTTGATGATCTTGGAGAAAATATGAAAAACAGAATGGTTGAAGGACAAAAGATTTTGTCAAAACTTAATCAATATAAATATTCACCATTAACTAAAGAACAAATGACTTCGCTATTTGACGATATTAAGGAGGTAAAATAATGATAGTTGGTAAAATAATTAGTATTTTAGATGTTTCAATTAAAGTTATTTTATCCTCAAATGATTTAGAAGTAGGAGATATTTTAACCACTGAAGATGGTAAATATGATTTTGAGGTAGTTATAATAGACTCTATTGAGGCAACTTGTATAACTCTTAATTCCAATCATGGCTTAAAAAAAGGCACTAAACTTATAAAAAAAGCCAAAGGTATTGAAATGGAATACTCTGATAGAGCAATAGGACGTGTTTTTGATTCGTATGGCACTATTGTTGATGGAAAACCATTTACTTCAGAAAAAAAAGTAATTACTTCAAATGAAACAATTAGCTTAAAGGATTTAGATCTAGATTCTAAACCTTTATGGACCGGTATAAAGATTATTGACTTTTTTGCTCCGATTCAAAGAGGATTTAAAATTGGCCTTATTGGAGGCGCAGGTGTTGGTAAAACCGTTTTAATAAGAGAACTTATTCATAACATATATAATTCTACATCTGCTAATGCTATATTTATAGGAGCTGGAGAACGTTCAAGAGAAGGTAAAGAACTTATTGAAGAAATGGATAAAAATAATCTTTTAGATAAAATTTGTTTGGTATTTGGTCAAATGGGATCAAATCCGGTATGCCGTAGTAAATCTATTGAAACTGGTCTTACTGTTGCAGAATATTTAAGAGATATTAAGAAAAAAGACTCACTTATATTTATAGATAATGTTTATCGTTTCATTCAAGCTCGAAGTGAAATATCTATGGAATTAAAAGAGATTTTAGTTGAAAATGGATATATGGCAAATATGAACGAATTAATTAGTAAAATTGAAGAACGTGCTTCCTCTACTAAAGATGGAGCTATTACATCTTTTCAAACAATATATGTTCCAGCAGACGACTTAAATGATGAAGCCGTACAAAATATTTCTTCATATATGGATGGTCAAATAACTCTTGATCGTAAGATGAGTGAAAAAGGTTTGTATCCTGCTATTAATGTATTTAAAAGTACTTCAAAACTTGTAGATGTTAATATCATTGGTCAAAGACATTATGATTTATTAAAACAAACTTTGGCTTACTATACAAGATATGATGAACTTGAGGAAGTTATTGCAATTTTGGGTGTTGACGAGATTTCTGATGAAGATAAAAATGTATTTTATAGAACTAGAAAATTAAGAAACTATTTCTCTCAACCTTTATTTGCTTCTGAGTCATTTACTAATATGCCAGGAGTAAAGGTTGATATCGAAGACATTTTAAATGACGTAGAAAGTATTTTAACTGGTAAATATGATTATATTGATGAACTTAGTTTCTTATATATAGGTAAATACAATGGAAAATAATGGAATAACAGTTAATGTTTTTGAACTTAAAAGTGGACTTACAACTTATAAAAATTCTGAGTATGTAAGAATAACTGATGAAAAGTATAATTTACTTATTATGCTTGATTATACACCAATAATCGGGGAGGTTACTGGTGATATTGATATAATGTATAATGGGAATGAAATCCATTACAAGAATATTAAGGCATCTTATATGAATAGTAATAATGTCTTTAATCTTATGATTCAAGGGGTAAAAGAAAAATGAAAGAGCTTTTACAAAAATATTTATTTTTATTAGTAATATTTGCTTTATTTATTGTATTCATATTTGCTTTAACTTTAATAATAAAGAATAAAAAGGGAAGTAATTATTATTTATATGGTTTATTAATGAACATGAAAACAAATGAAATTTATACATTGAGTTTGATTACTATGAATTTTGTTTTCTTAAGTTATGTATTAATTTTTAAAATTAAACTTAATTTACCAATTGCTTTAATAAGTACGCTTATAATAATGGTAGCATTTAGTTTGATAGTTAAACCTAAAAAACTTATAATTAATTTATTAATTAACTTTATAAATATAGCTTTAATATTTTTAGCAAATTTAATTAATACTTTAAAATTAGATAATATTAATAATAATATATATTTATTTTTGCAGATAGTAATTAATTTATTTGGGCTATTCTTTTATATTTTTACTCATTTAAAATTTATAAAAGATATTAGAAAGGATGCTTATGGAAAAGATAAGTAAATTTATTAAGAAAAATTATGTGATTATTTCTATTGTTCTTGGTTTTGTAATTATAGTTATAGCAAGTATAATGATAATTAGATTAATTCAAAATAAAAATAGAATTGATCTTACTATAAAAAATGAAAAGGTTTATCAATACATTTTAAATAAAAAAGATACTTATGATGCATTAATTAGTTATCAAGATGACAAAATTATTGATATTCAAAAAAATGCCAAAAATATAGATGAAGATTATATTGTGTATTATGATGCTTTCGAAAAAGTTATTTTCCCTAAAAATATGGTAGTTATTTTCTATAATAAAAATAATTTAAGTTATAAATTGCCAAAATATAGTACAGTTTCAGCATCATCTCTTGCATTAAGTATAAATTCAAATGGCAAGGATTATATAAAAAGTAATTTTATTGTTTATGATAATGAAGACTTATATTTTATTCCTGTTGCCTCAGAACTTAAGTATAACGGCAAGGTTGTTAAACTAGGAAAGTTTAGTTACGTTGAAATAAATCAAAATTATATTATGTATTATAATTATTCTGAAGATAAAGTATATTATGAAGATACAAATATTATAGGAGCAACACTTCAGATTGATAATTATATGATTGATTTATTAAATGATGTTTCTGTTGTTAATGGTAATGTAGGTTTACTTAAAAGAAATTTAGATGGTTTAGGTTTACTAAAGGAGGATTAAATGAACGATTATATTGGAAAAACTTTAAAAGATGAAAAAGATGAAGATTATATTGTATTAAAATTATTAGATTATAAAGGTATTATTTGTGCTTATGCTATGAAAGTTACGGATAATGAAGATGATGGTGAAAAAAAGATATTTCAATTTAGTAAAGATAATGGTGGTTCATTAATCTCAATTGAAAGTAAAAAAATGATTAATGATATTACTAATATGTTAATTGAAACCAAGGATATCGTTGATAAACCAAGAAAAATTAAAGATGGAGAATCGATTGCTGATTATTTAAAATATTTGGATAAATTTTATAAAACAAGAATAGTCACAAGTATGTAGGAGGATTTAAATGAAGAATATTAAACCTATTGTTCAAGTTATGAATTTGTTTTCTTTAGTTAGAATAAATTCTGCGAAAAGTAAAGTAGAGGAATTTGGTATGACAAGTTCTGTTTTAACTAGGATTATTTCTTCGATTATGTATAATGATAATATTGTACTTGATAAAAACTCTGTAACTCCGGATCCTACGAAACCAGTTTTAAATGTATATATTGCATCTGACTATGGTTTTTGTTCTTCATACAATCAAGTTGTTTCACAAAAAATTAAAGATACAAAAGACGATTATAAAATTATAATTGGTCGTAAAATTGCCTATAATGATGATAAAGTACTGGTTAAAGTGGCTAAAGATGATTTTTATCGTGAAATTGGCATGCTTAAAGATTTACTTACTAAAGCAGTTAATGAAAGAAGTTATAGTAAAATAATTATTTATTACAATCATTATTATAACTTTTCTAAAAGTGAATTTACTTCACTACAGGTATTTCCTGTTTTATATGATGAAAAATATAAGGAAAATGTAGATTTTTTAATTGAAACTGACATAACGAGTTTTATTAATAATTTAATAGTATATTATGTTTGCTATGAACTTGAGATTTGTGAAATTTTCTCTTGGGCATCAGAAAATGTTATTAGAAATACAATGACGTCTTCGGCATTAAAGAAATTAAACGAGCTCGAACTCGAAGATAGACTAAAACAACTTAGAAAATTACGTGAAAAGAGTCTTAAAAAGAATATTGAAAATAGTAAGAAAGTTATTTTCAATAATGTTGAAGAAGAAAATTGACAACAAGGTATATTATAAGGTAAAATGAAGATGAGGTTTATTATGAATAAAAAAGGTCAAGCATTAGTGGAATATATATTAATTATTGCTCTTGTAAGCGTTCTTGCAATTGCATTAGTTAATTATTTTGGTGGTTATTTAAAAGATAGCATAACTAAAACAAGTTGTGGAATGCTTGGTCAGGAATATGTTCAAGGATCTAAACCTGGAGAAGCTGTATGTAAATAAATTAGTTAAACTAATTTATTTTTTAATGGGAGGTAAAATGGAAAAAGATTTAAAGCTTATTGTAATGAACAATGCCAAAGAACTTGGCGAAAAGGTAGATGCATATTTAAAAAGCGTATTTAATACTGATAAAAGTTTCATTGTAGAAACTGAACAAGTAAGATTTAATAATGGTGAAGCTAAGACTGTTATAAAAGAATCTATACGTAACGATGATGTATATATTTTATGTGATGTAGGAAACCATAGTTTGTCTTATGAGATGTATGGTAAAACTTCTTACATTGGACCTGATGAACATTTCCAAGATTTAAAACGTTTTATTTGCGCTACGATGGGACATGCAAACAGTATTAATGTAATAATGCCACTTTTATATGAATCAAGACAACATCGTAGAAAAGGAAGGGAGTCTTTAGATTGTGCTATGGCACTTCAGGAACTTGAACGTTTAGGGGTTACTGAAATAGTTACATTTGATGCCCATGATCCAAATATTCAAAATGCAATTCCATGTTCCTCATTTGATAATTTTTATCCAACTGCGAATATTGTAGAGGCAATGATGGCTAATATTGAAGATTTTTCAGATTATCTAGTAATAAGCCCTGATGTTGGTGCTGTAGATAGAGCAAGATTTTATGCTGATACCCTTGGAGTAGATATGGGAATATGCCATAAACGTAGAGATTTTAGCGTCATTGTTGAAGGAAAAAACCCTGTTGTAGCTCATGAATATTTAGGTAAAGATGTTAATGGTAAAAATGTTTTAATTATTGATGACATGATTGCCTCAGGAGGTTCAATACTAGACTGCGCAAAAATGATGAAAGAAAGAGGGGCAAGGTCAATATCTTTAGCTGCAACATTTGGTCTATTTACTCAAGGTAAGGATGTTTTTGATGAAAGTTATGCAAGTGGTTTAATTTCAAAAGTTTATACTACAAATCTTACATATTTACCTGAGGAAGTAAAAAAGAGTCCTTGGTTTTGCGAGGTTGATTGTTCTGAAAATATAAGCGAAATTATTTATACATTATCTTCAGGAAGAAGTATTTCTAATCTTTTAAATGGTAAAGTTCGTGCTACGGAGGTTGTAAGAACGCTTAGAAATAAAAAGGTAAACTAACTCAAATTTTTGAGTTTTTTTAATTTTTTAAAGATTATTGAAGTTTATAAATATATTTGATAAAATAATAACGTAATTGAGGGAGTGATATTTTTTGAATTACGATAAAACTTCAATCTTTGATCTTAAAGTTTTAAGACAGGAGTTGATTATGATAAATATTAATGAAGTAGTAAAAGCACTCGAGGAGAAAGGATATAACCCTACGAGCCAATTAATTGGTTATCTTCTTTCAGGTGATGCATCATATATTACAAATTATAAAGATGCAAGAAAGAAAATACTAAGATTTTCTAGAGAAGAAGTATTAATGGCAATTATAAACGGGTATTTAGGAAGATGAAAAGATATTTAGGATTAGATTTAGGAACAAAAACTTTAGGTGTTTCAATTACCGATAGATCAAATACAATTATATTTCCTTATACGCTGATAAGGTTTAATCATGAGGATTATGAAACTGCATTTGAAAAAGTTAAGGAAATTGTTGAAAATGAGGATATTACAGATATTGTAATTGGACTTCCTAAAAATATGGATGGTAGTTTAGGATTTGCTTCAGAAAGAACTTTTAGATTTTGCAAACTACTTGAAAAACTTAACAAAAATGTTGTTATGGAAGATGAAAGATTGACTTCCATTGAAGCTCAAAAAATACTTCTTGCGAATGAAATAAGTGCTAAAAATAGTAAAAATTATATAGATATGCAAGCCGCTGTAATAATTTTAGAGGACTATTTAAGGAGTATAAATGAAAACTAAATTAACTTTAATAAGTGGGAAGAAGGAAGAAAACTATTCTTTGCTTTTTTCTTTTACGAATATGGATGATGAAGAGTTCTTAGTTTATACAGATGATAACGTTACGGATGATGATATTTCATATGCATTTATTGGCAAAAAAAATGGTGACATTTTATCATGCGACGTTAGTGAGCAAGACTTAAGTCTTGCTAATAAATTATTAGAAAAGATTGAAAAAGGTGATTAGTGATGAAAAAAAAGGTAGCTATAATAAGTAGTATAGTTATAGTGATTATATGTATTATTTTATATTTATTTTTAGGACTTCGAAGCGTTAGTAAGGAAAGTGTGCAGGTAAAATTCAATGTTAGAGCTGGCGAAAATAAAGTAAAAATTGTTAGCAATTTAAAAAGTGCTGGTTTAATTCGTAGTAAAGTATCGGCTTTAGCATATGTATTTTTAAATCCGAAACTTAATTTACAAGCAGGAACATATACCCTTGATAAATCAATGGATACAAAGCAAATAATTAAAAACATTAATGATGGTAAAATTGATGAAATTATTGCTACAAAAAAAATTACTTTTGTCGAAGGAAGAAGAATTACAGATTATTTAAAACAAATTGAAGTTAATTTTGGTATTAAGTATGATGATATGATTAAAAAATTAAAAGATGAAAATTTCTTAGATGAACTTATAAATAAGTATGATTTTTTAACAAGTGAAATTAAAAATAAAAGTATATATTATTCTTTAGAAGGATACTTTTATCCAGATACATATGAATTTTACGAAAATACAAGTTTTGAAAATATAATTAAAGTAGTATTAAATAATTTAGATCAAAAACTTTCTACAATGAATAATTTATCTGGTAGTAAGTATTCTGTTCATGAAATATTAACTATGGCTTCGATAATAGAGCAAGAAGCAGTAACTACTGATGATAGAGCAAAAGTAAGTCAAGTTATTTACAAAAGACTTGATAATAACATGAGTTTGGGAATGGATGTAACAGCTTATTATGGAGTTCAAAAATCACTTAAAAAGCCTATAACTCAAGGAGATTTAAATTCAAGCAATCCATATAATACAAGACTTACTTCATTTATTGGACTTCCTGTAGGACCAATATGTAATCCATCAATTATAAGTATTAATGCAGCGTTAAATCCTGCAAGTACAAATTATGAATACTTTTATGCAGATATAACCACAGGAAAAGTATATTTTTCTGAGGATGCACAAGGTTTTTATGAAATACAAGAAAAATTAAAATTGGGTGATAAATAATGAAAGATAAAATATTAGAAATGGAAAAATATGCGGAAGAAGAAAATGTTCCAATAATAGAAAAACAATCAATTGCATATATTATGAAATATATTCAAGATAATAATATAAAAAGCATTTTAGAAATAGGCAGTGCGATAGGTTATTCAACTATATTAATGGCTTCTGCAAAAACGGATGTTTATGTAACAACTATTGAAAGAGATGAAAAAAGATACATGCAATGTCTTAAAAATGTAAAAGAATGTGAGATGGATAAAAAAATTAATGTTGTATATCAAGATGCACTTGAATTAAATTTACCCGAAGACACTAAATTTGACATGATTTTTATAGATGCTGCAAAAGGACAATATACAAGATTTTTTGAAAAGTATAAATATTTTTTAAAGGATAATGGAACTATTATTACAGATAATATTAAGTTTCATGGTTATGTAGGACATTCTGATACAATAGATAGTTCAAACTTAAAAAGTTTAGTTCAAAAAATTGAAAGTTATATTGATTTTCTAAAAAATAATACAGAATTTACAACAACTTTTTATGATATAGGCGATGGACTTTCTGTAAGTAAGAAGAATCCAAATGAATAAATTATTTATTGTAAAAAATCAAAATCAAATAGATATTTTGAAAAAAAGAGGATTTACAGGTTTTGTATATCCACTTTTTTCTTTTTGCGTTGGTATAGAAAATGAATTTAAACTATCCGAAATTACTGAGGATAATGCTTATATTTTTATAAATAGAGTTCTTGATAGTAAATCTATAAATAACTTAAAAAGTATTTTAGAAAATCTTCCTCAAAATATTAAAGGAGTTATTTTTGAAGATGTTGGCGTAATAGAGTTATTAAAAAACTCTAATATTGAAAAAATTTTATATAATACTCATTTTGCTTGTAATTACGAGAGTGTAAACTATCTTTTAAATTATGTTGACACGATTATATTACCTCATGATATCACTGAAAATGAAATTGATGAAATTATTAAGCATGCCATAAAGAAAGTATCAGTAAATGTATTTGGCCTAATTCCCTCAATGTATTCAAGAAGAAGTCTTATAACAAATTATGAAAAACATTTTAATATCAAAGATGATAGACCTTTTGTAATAAAAAATGGTAATAAAAGTTTTCTTTTAATGGAAAACGATTATGGAACGTATTGCTATAAGCTTCCATATTTTAATGGATTAAAACTACTTTCGAAGGATATTAAATACGCTTTATATTTTCCTATATTTTTAAATGATGAGGAACTAGAAAAATTATTAGATGGTGTTGTAGAAAAAAGTTTTGATGATGGATTTTTAAATAATAAAACAATATATAAGATTAAGGGGGACTTAAAATGATAGAACTTCTTGCTCCTGCAGGGGATAAAGAAAGATGCAAATTTGCTTTCTTATATGGTGCTGATGCCATTTACTTTGGCGGTCAAAATTATTCACTTAGAGCTAATGCTAAAAATTTTACTGATGAAGAAATTAAATGGACCACTGATTATGCTCATAGTTTAAATAAAAAAGTTTATGTTACCGTTAATATTATATTTCATAATGAAGACTTGATGGGACTCAAAGACTATTTAATTTATTTGGATTCAATAAATGTCGATGGGGTTATAGCAAGTGATATAGTAGTTTTAAAATTAATTCAAGAATTAAAACTCAAATTCAAAGTAATTCTTTCTACCCAAGCAAGTACCTTGAATGAATATACTGCTCAGTTTTATAAATCATTGGGAGTAAAACAAGTGGTTTTAGCACGAGAAGCACTTACTGATGATATAAAAAATATTAAAGAAAAAACCGGTTTAGAAATAGAATGTTTTGTTCATGGTGCTATGTGCATATCTATATCCGGTAAATGTATATTAAGTAGTATTATGACAAATAGGGATTCTAATAGGGGAGGATGTGCCCAAATTTGTAGGTGGATTTTTAACGAAGATGATGAGCATCCATTTTCAATGACTCCGAAAGATTTAAACATGATAGATAATATTAAAGAAATGATCGATTTAGGAGTAACAACATTTAAGGTCGAGGGCAGAATGAGATCAATATATTATATTGCTACTGTAATTTTATGTTATCGAAAAATTATAGATAAAATTTTAAGCAATACTTTAACAAATGAAGATAAAACTTATTATTTAAAGATATTAAATCGTTGTGCCAATAGAGATAGTGCTCCTCAATTTTTTCATAAACTTCCTACTGAAAATGACGAATATTTCAATTTAAGAGATGAAGAAAGTAATCAAGATTTTTTGGGTATTGTGAAAGACTATGATGAAAAAACGCATATGGCAACTATCGAAGAAAGAAACTTCTTTAAAATTGGTGATGAAATTGAATTTTTTGGTCCAAATACCGATACCACTAGTTACAGAGTTGAAAATATTTATGATGAGAATGATAATGCTTTAGAAAAAGCCAATATGCCCAGAATGATTGTAAAAATTCCATTGCCTTTTAAGGTTTATGAAAATGATTTGTTAAGAGTTAAAATAAATTAATTTTTAAAATTGACAAATAAATGTAAAATGATATAATTAAATATGCATTAAATTATGCATGTTTTTTTATTCTTAAATGAAAGGAAATATATCAAAATGCAAGCAAATGATGGGCTCATGCAGTCACTAGAAAAAGTCGTAGCAAATAATGATGAAGTTTTTATTGTAACCCATATTAGACCTGACTTTGATGCTTTAGGTTCGGTAAATGGAATATGTAAATTGTTCGAAGATAGGTTTAAGAAAAATTGCTATATTGTAATTGATGATGACTTAAATAGATTACCAGATAAAATAAAAGAAACTATTTTTTCTATAGCAAAAAGTAAAAGTGTAATTAGTCTAAGTGATGTACCTAAACTTATTTCTAGAAAATCATTACTCGTATGTACAGATACAAATAAAGATTATTTAGTATCAATAAATAGTTTTTTAAAATTCTTTAATGATATTTTAGTGATAGATCATCATAATTTAGATGAGCATTCTATAAAAACGTCTTACACATTTACTGATGTTACGGCCACGAGTGCATCAGAGATAATTGCCTGTTTGCTATTTTATTATGGTGTTCAGATATCTGAAAGCGATGCAAACTTATTACTCGCAGGCATTTATTTAGATACAAATAAATTTTCTAAAAATATTAATGCAAGAGTACTAAAAATAATTGAATGGCTTAAAACTATTGGTGCAAATATTAAATTTGTAGAAAGCCTATTTGAAATAAGTGACTATCATAAGAAAATGATTGAAACTTTAGTTTCCGGTTCGGAAATTTATAATGGTAATTTTGCAATAGCTACGTCAAATGATGAAAATTTAATATATACAGTAGAAGAGATTGCAATTAGTGCAGACTATTTAGCATCTTGTGGTGTTGCATCTTCCTTTGTTATTGCTCATGTTTCAAGCGATGTTGTCGCAATCAGTGCAAGAAGTAATGGGATGCTTGATGTTTCTCAAATTATGCAAAAACTTGGTGGTGGCGGAAGCCCAACAGCTGCGGCAACGAGAATAAAAAATATGGATATTTCAGAAATAAAACAAAGATTAAAAGATACTTTACATAGTGCGTTATTAATTGATACAAAAGAGGATTATTCAAGAAGCCTTCTTGCAGTTAGTTCTTAAAAAAGGAGTAAATATGGATGATTTTTTAAATTATATTATAAAACTTCAAGCTCTTGCACAAAATGGGCTTGCATACGCAAATAATGATTTTGATAAAGATCGTTATCAAGAAATAAGAGAAATTGCTTGTCATCTTATGGAATATAAGACTAATTTAACATTTGAAAAAATTAAAAATTTATTTGCAAATGAAGAAGGTTATCAAACCCCCAAAATAGGTACAAGAGCTGCAATATTTAATAAAGATAAGATACTTTTAGTTCATGAAAAGGATGATACTTGGGCTCTTCCTGGCGGCTGGTGTGATGTATTAGAAAGTATCAAAGAAAATGTAAAAAAAGAAGTTTTTGAAGAATCTGGTCTGAATGTAGAAGCAGTTAAATTAATTGCACTTCTAGATAGAAATAAACATAATAAACCCATTTATGCTTATGGAGTATGTATAGCATTTGTTTTATGTAAGGCTACTTATGGAAAGTTTCGAGAAAACAGTGAAACTATCGAAGCAAAATATTTTTCTCTTGATGAGTTACCATTAAATTTAAATGCTGAAAAAAATACATTTGAACAGATAAAGCTTTGCTTTGAAGCAAATAATAACCCAAATTTTGAGACTTATTTTGATTAATTGCGAGGAAACTTTTTTAGTTTCTTTTTTATTGCACTGAATTTTATAATTTGATATAATGATTTTGATAATAAGGATGTGGATAAGATGGATGATTTTGTAAATGAAACTGATGATAGTAAAAACGTTATTGTCGAGATAAACAAAGATGTCGAAGATACTTTATTTGACGAAGATAGAGTGGTAACTACTAACGAAGATGAAATAAAAATTAGTGAGCCAAAAAAACAAAAAAATAAGAAAAAGAAATTTTCTTTTAAAGATCTTACTAAAAAACAAAAGATTATCTTTATTGTTATTATAAGTTTAATTGTTATTCTTATCATATTTGCTTTAGTTTACATATTTATAATTAAACCTAAACGTAATAAAAATAATGATAATGATAACGTTACTCCTATTGTAATTGAAAAAGATAATTATATTTATAGTAATGGTATTTTAAAATTCATTGATAAAGATGATAAAGAACTAGGTGAATATGATTGCCAAAATAAAGAGGAAGACAAATGCTATGTGGCATATTTATCTACAGAAAATCAAACTGACTTACCTAAGTATGTAAATCAAAGTGAGAAAGAAATAGAAAGAACTAGTCAAATTTATAATAATAATTACGTATTTGTTCAAGATGGTCAAGATATTTATTTATATGACATTTCTAAAAAAGAAAAAATTAATACATTTGAGCTTATTAAAATAGGTGATACAACACAAAATTATGTTGCTGTAAAAGATGTTAATGGTAAATATGGACTTCTTTTAATAGATGGTGATGTTAAAAAGATTTTAGATACAAAATATGATTATGTTGAAATATATAATTCAAATGATTCCTTTATTATATCTGAGGATAATAAATTTTATATAATTGATAAAGAGGGCAAAAAAATAAGTTCTGCAATAGCTGGAACAATTAAAAGTTTTAATTCAAAATATATACTAAGTTATAATACTTCTTACCAAATTTATGATTATTCTGCTGTTAAGGTAAGCCCAGATAGTTATGATTATGCTGAACTTGCGGATGATTTTATTTTTACTATTTCAAGTCGTAAAATGACTGTATATGATAAAGACTTTAATAAATTAAATGAAAGCCCTATTAAAATAAAAACTAGCGATTATCAGAAAAAATATGTTTTTGATGATAATAATACTTTAAAGGAAACTAAAAAAGCATTTGAATATAGTCTTAAAAATAATATTTTAACAATTACATCTGATGATAAAACTAAGGATATTAATATATATGAGGCTATAGTTAATACAAAATATGATTATGTAAATTATTCTGATGGCGCATTATATATTTATAGTGATAAAGAAAAAACTAATTTACTAGGAAGTTATACTTGCAAAAATAAAAATGAAGTTAATAGTAAAGATGCTGATTATAGCAAATGCTTTATTGCTAAAGAAGGTAATATTATTCCTAAAGAAGAAAACAAAGGATATATTCCAATTATAAATGGTAACTATGTTTATATTAGTGATGTTAAAAATGATGGGGAAAGTTTAATTATACTTTATGATTTAAAAAACTCTAAAAATGTTTCTGAGTATAGTGAAGTACAAACTGGCGTATCAAGTGATAATATTACTGCTTCAACAATTATAAATGGTTTAATATTTTCAAAAAATACATCTGGAGGATATGGTGTTATTACATTTGGACAAAATGGTCCTTCGGGCTTAATAGCATTTAATGAAACGAAGCGTTCTGATGGATTAGAACCTTCGGGGAAAACTTTAAGTATTTCTTATTTAAAGGATTACTTACTTGTTAAAAGAGAAAAACGTAATTTCTTATATGACAAATTAGGCAATGAAATTGCTTCAACAACTTTTGAAATTACTGATTATTTAAATAATTATATGGTTGTTAAAAATAATGATAAATATTTAGTATATAATATGAAGGGAACTATTTTATCTGATGAAGGAAAATATATTTCTTTAAAAGAAAATTATTTCGTGCTTATTGATAACGATAATAAATTTAATATATATTCATACAAAGATGCTAAAAAAGCCATTTTAAATAAGAGCTTAGAACTTTATGAAACTGATTACACAAAAGCTTATGAAATAAATGAAACTGATAATAATTATATAATTACAATAATTAAATCAGGTACTAAGAATAATTATTTATTTGACAAGGTAACTGGCAAACTCATAAGTAGTGATGGTGAATAAGATGAAAAATAATAGAGTTATATTTCCACTTATTATTTTTCTTCTTATAATATTTTTACCTTTAACTGGATATGCGGTTTATTATAGATACAATCTTGCAAAAGAAGGTGGAAATCCTGAACATAAGCATAAGCTTAATAATAAATTATATTATTATGATAGTTCCGATAAACTTATAGGCACTTATTCTTGCCAAAGTAATGTTTGCGATGATGCATTAACTACGATTGATGACAAGGACAATTTATATTATAATAAAGGAGATAAAAATACTTTAGATATTTATAATAATTATGTCTTTATAAATGATAACAATGTTATTAAACTTTATAATTTAACAAATAATGCAAGTATTTTAGATTTAAGTCTTGTTAAAAATTATGGAACTACAATTGCTGGCAATTATTTAATTGTAAAGGACACTGATAATTTATACGGACTTCTTGATTTAAATAATATTAGTATAAAAATAGGAAAAACCTATGAATATTTAGCTTTAAAAGATAATTATGTTGATGGGACTTTAAAAAGTGATACTTTTATTGCTAAAAAAGATGGATCATACTTTTTGATTAATATTAATGAAGAAAAGTTAACTGGTAATTTTGCAAATCCAATTTATGATTATAATGATAAAATTGTAGTTTGTAAAAATAATAGTAATTATAGTATATATTATTATAATGGAAGTAGTATATTAGATTATCAAACTATCGTAAAACTTGATGTATTAAATAACTTAGTGGTATTTCAAAATAATATAGGTAATATATATATTTATAGTAGTGATTTTTCTGAAATGATAAATAGTTATACAGTGCAATCAAGTGATGATAAATTAACATATGATATAAATGATAACAAAATAGAAGTTAAAAATAATGGAGTGTTAATAGATACGAAAAACTTATAATTTTATAAGTTTTTTTGATTGAATAAATAATTATGTTTTGTTATAATAAAAATGAAAGTAGAGTGTAGTTATATGAATAAAAAAGGATTTACTTTAGTTGAACTTTTAAGCGTTATTGTTTTAATTGGAATTGTATTATCGATTGCTGTTTTGGGTGTAAGCTCGGTAAGAACAAGTATTTTGGATAAACAATATAAAAACATCAAAACCGAAATAGAACTTGCGGGAGAAAAATATTATAATGATACTGAAAGTACAAAAATGTATGTACAAACTTTGATAGATGAAGGCTATTTAAAAGCAGAAAATGAAAGTAAAAAAATATTAGATCCAAGAAACTCTAGTGAACTTAATTGTTATGTAGTTGATATAAATACTACTACCGAAACTGCCTCCTTGAAGGAAGATTCTGATGGCAATTGCTCAGAATCTCTTGAGGGAAACTACTCAATTACTATAAAACAAAAAGATGGAAGTATTATTGAGAATAAATGGTATAACAAAAAGTTAATTGTTAAGGCATATGGTGATGGACTAACTGGTATATTGGATGATGCTTATTCATGGACTACAGATTTAAATCCAAATGTTATTGCTTCGAGTAATGAACTAGATTTAAAAACACTTGTAGAAGAACGAGGCGGAGCATTAAATGATGTATTTTATGTTAGTGCGGTAACTGGTGATAAAGTTTTAAAGTCTGGCGGTACTCCAATAAAAATAGATACAGTAAACCCTAAAATCGAAGGCAATATAAAAATATCTAATGATGGATTATGGACAAAAGAAAAAACTGTGTCAATAACCTTAACTGATGTAGGATCTGGTATAAAAAAATATATATTTGATACAACACCAGGATGCTCATCTGAAAGTAGTTGGACAGTTTTAGAAAAATCACAAAATAAAGTAGATATAAATAAAGTTTTTAATAGTAATGGTAAATTTTATTTTTGTGCTCAAGATGAAGCTGGAAATGCTTTAGAAGAAGAACATATAATTGAAATTACCCAAGTTGATTCAACTCCACCAACATGTTATTATGAAGGCGAAGATACAAACTATATAAGAGGAACAAGATTAATAAAATATGGATGTAAAGATGAAGAAAGTGGATGTCAAAAAATAATTTCTAGTTCATCAAATGATGACTGCAATTCTGATAACTGCCCAATATTTACTAAAAATTATACATATAGTGGCACAATAATAACAGCTAAAATAGAAGATACAATAGGAAAATTTAGGATAGTAGATAAAGTAGGAAATTATACGGATTGTCCGGTTTCAGGAAAAAAAGAGTTAAATATATATCTAGATAATAAAGCACCAGTTGTTTCAATAACAAGTATGAGTTATAGCAGTGGAACATTATATGTAAATGTATCATTTACTGATGAACATAGTGGCCCAAGGGATGTAAAAGTATCATTTAAAGGAACTAGTTCAAATTCTGTTAGTTGTAATGGTTCGTGTACAGTTTCATTAAATATTGGCTCTATTTCGCAAGGAACAGTTACTGTTACAGGATACGATAAAGTAGGAAATAGTTCTAGTACATCGAAAACAATAAATATGTATAGTAAAACAATAAGCGGTGAAAAAGATTATTCAGGAAGCTTTACAGAATATTTACCTATATCTGGAAATTTCCTATATAAAACAATTACGCAAAATACGGGATCAATAAGTTGCGATAATAATGGTAGATGTACAGTTTATCCTCAGAAGTCAACAAAAGCGTGTACTCTTGAGAAAAATCCTACGGTAACGGACGCAATTTATGAATCTTGCGAAGATGGTGGCTCTCTTAATAGATGGGATGAATGTGACGCATCAAATAGAACATATGAAAATACTACTGGATGGTGTTATTTCGAAAATGGTACTTATGACGGCGATAGTTTCGATTTTAGACGTCAATGTGATTGCAGCTGTACATATGGTTATAGATGGTCTGATTATGATGTATATTACACATGTAATGATTGTTCACAATACGTTCCAGGATCTTCAAGTGGAAATGTTTGCTATAATATAGCAAGCGTTCGAAATTTCGGTAATTATACAGGATATAAAGGCGTTACGGCAACTAAAACATGTTCTTATGATACATATACACCAGATTCATATTGTAATTATGGAAGACAATATGGCTCAAGCTGTTATAGTTGCGATGAAGGAAGACTTACAAGTTCACTTACATGTGCATATAGTACATACTGTACTACGTACAAATATAATTTTAGTTATACTTACTACATGTATAGTTAATTATTATTAGAAAACTGCATTTAATTTATTTGCAGTTTTTTATTTGAATATATAAATTTGCTTGGCTATAATAAAATTAAAAGTAGGATTATACAAAAAATGCAAACCAGTTTGGAGGAAAAATATATGAGTAGTTTATTAGATAATGTTAAATCTTTTGCTAAAAAAGCACATAATGGTCAATTTGATAAGGGAGGGCATCCATATTATTTACATTTACAAAATGTCGCTAGCATGGGTAAAACTGAAGAGGAAAAAATTGTTGGGTATTTGCATGATGTTATTGAGGATACAAATTATACAATAGAGGATATTAGACTTTTAGGTATTAACGATAATTGTATTGAGGCAATAAAATATTTAACTCATGATAAAAATATTTCGTATGATGAATACATTAAAAATATAAAATCATGTGAACTAGCTAGAAAAGTTAAAATAAATGATTTAAAAAATAATTTAGATTTATCAAGAATAGATAATATTACTGATAATGATATAAGACGAAATAAAAAATATCAAAAATATTTGGAGTATCTTGAGAAATAATCAAAATATTTTAATTGAATAAATAATTATGTTTTGCTATAATAAAAATGAAAGTAGAGAGTAGTTTTTATGAATAAGAAAGGATTTACGT
>CAKORX010000003.1 GCA_934101645.1 uncultured Bacilli bacterium
ATGGTGCCCGAGGCCGGACTTGAACCGGCACGGGTTTTAATGCCCGCAGGATTTTAAGTCCTGTGCGTCTACCTATTCCGCCACTCGGGCAGGCACTGTCTTAATTAATAAGACTATTTAATTATAACTTGTTTTTTTTTACTTTGCAATACTTTTTTTGAATATAAGTGAAATAAATGAGTATAATTAAGGTGTTATAGTATTTTTTTTTAAAAGTTAATTGACAAGTTAAAATATTATATGCTATAATCATATTGCACTTGAAGAAGTGGGGGAATACCCAAGTCCGGTTGAAGGGACTGGTCTTGAAAACCAGGAGGTCGGGTAACCGGCGCAGGGGTTCGAATCCCTTTTCCCCCGCCAAGTTAGATATCGCGGGATGGTAGCAGTCTGGTAGCTCGTCGGGCTCATAACCCGAAGGTCGTAGGTTCAAATCCTTCTCCCGCAACCAATGGTTCCATAGTGTAGCGGCCTATCACGCTTGCCTGTCACGCAAGAGATCACGGGTTCAAATCCCGTTGGAACCGCCATTTGGCTTCATAGCTCAGTCGGTAGAGCAGAGGACTGAAAATCCTTGTGTCGCTGGTTCAATTCCCGCTGGAGCCACCAGAAATGCAAATAAAATCCCCATTACTGGGGTTTTTTTGTGGAAACTATTTGCATTTTATTTGAACGTTATTAACAAATGCTTTAGTAAGTTCGTTTGTTTGACCAGAAACTTTGAATTTTGCAAGATCACCTAAAATAGGTATATTAAAATCATAAAACATAGTAACTCTAAAAATTGTTCCACATGTTATTGTATTAGTAGTTACTTTAACACAATAAGCATATTTTTCATTTTCTTTGGCAACTTCAATTGCATCACTGTCTAAATTGAAACCATACATTGAATTTGTTCCATCATAACAACGTCCTTTAGCATTATAACTATTATTTTGTAAATATAAATTCATTACAGGTACAGAACCTTTAATTGCTTTGTCAGAAGTGTCAGTGGTAGTTAATCCTTCATATTTTTCAATAATCGAAGACAATTCATTTTTTGTCTTATAAACTCTCGAATAACTTAATGCCATAACAAGGAAACCGGAAAATATTAAAGTGAAACTTATTACAATCATAAATATCCAACTTGATCCAACAGCTTCTCTCAAACTAATCACCTCTTATTATATTAAGTATAACATAAATCTATTCAATTATAAATATTTTTGATATAATGAGTATACGCCGAATTAGTTTAATGGTAAAACAAAAGCATGGTAAGCTTTAGCCACAAGTTCAATTCTTGTATTCGGCACCATTAGTAAATTTGTTCATTTTTCGAACTTTAAATATATTTATTCAGTCAGCAATGAGACTGATTTTTATTTGCATAGAAATATTCTACTAATATATAAAAAAAAGATAAGTTGAAAGAAAATGATAAAAAATGGTAAAATTATCTTGGTGGTTTTATGTATTTATATAATAAATTATTAGGTAATGAAGATTTTTTAAATACCGTAAAAAAAATAGAAAATATTAAATTTATAACAGATGGTAAATGGGATTGGGAGCATGGACTAGGGCATTATAAACGAGTAGCTGAATATGTACGAATAATTTTACAACAATTAAAAGCTTCAGAAAGAACAATTGATTTAGGAATGACTGCTGCACTTTTACATGATATTGGTTTATCAAAAGGAGATAAAACTAATCATGCTATAGAAAGTAGTAAAAAATTTATTAATTTTATTGATAAAAATGATATAACACAAGATGAAGAAAATATATTAAGACAAGCTATTATGGACCATTCAAATGGAAATAACATTGAATCTTTAGTTGGTTTAAGTTTAGTTTTAGCCGATAAATTAGATGCAACTTATCATAGAACCATAAATTCTAGTATTCAAGATAAAATGAATAAGGAAATACAAAAGATTCAAAAAGTTGATATAAATATTACAGATAAAGAACTTATAGTACAATATACTACTGATGATAATTTTGATATTAATGTTTTAAAAGATTGGCCGAAATCATTTACTATTCCATATAAAGTGTCCAAATATTTGAAAAGAAATTATAAATTTATTGTTAATAATATACAAATTGATGTTTCAAAACTTATAAATTAAAAATATGTTATTAGAACAAAAAAAGTATACTTAAATTAAATATTTTTATCGTCATTATGATTATGTAATTTTTTTAAACAGTCAAGTAATTACAAAGAATAAAATTGATTTTTTTAAATAAAATTAACTAGATGTATTAACTAATTATTCGCATATTATAAAAAATAATGTATTAAATACTAAAAAAATATGATATTATTGTAGATAACAAAGGGAGGTTTAACGTATGAACAAATTAGAGTTTAAAGAAGTCTTGAATGCATTTGGTATTAATAATCATTTGATGGATACTAATGGAAGATATGGATCAAAAGAAGAAATACATTTTTGGAATAATATAGCGTTATATTTTGGTGGAAGTTTCTACACAGTAGTTATGGGCAAAATTCCTTTAGAAGTTGCTAATATTATTTATGAAAAATACCCAGATAATCAACATAATATAAGAGTTGATGGTGGCGAAAGTGATTATGTTCCAAATGAACATGCAGTTGATAGCCAATATGAACAAGAACTTCAAGAAAATGCCAAACAAAATCTCGCTGCTGAGATTTTCTTAAAAAGATGCCAAAGAGCTCAAGAACAAATGCAAAAAAGAAGCGATGAAGGAAAATATATTAAAAAATATCACATCGATTCTAAAGAGGGTCTTGTTATTTTCTTATCAGAATTAAATGATTACTATGCAAGAAAGCAAGGTTTGCCAGAAATAAATGTTCAGAGATATGATGAAATAATAGCATCTGTTAACGCAGGAATTTTAAAGAAGGTAAATCCGTGCATTACTACATATGACTGGATGTGTGCTGATAAGCAATATGGTAAAGAATTTTTCTATAATGTTTCTAGAAGTAGACAAACCCCTTTAGGAAAAGACTTTAGAGAACTTATTGAACAATTTGATAAGACAGTTAATCCCTACATGGATGATAGTATTGAGTTAGATTCACTTGATAGTTATTTACAAAAGATAAATATTGAAGCAAATGCTTATGATGAAGTAGATGGAATGTACAGAGAAAATTGTTGCAACATTGTAATAAGACCTAAAGATAGTGATAGTGAGGTTGAATTTCGCAGAAAACCAAATGGCTTTTTTTCACAATTAACATATGTGTTTGGTCCTGGTGATTATATGCTTGTACTTCATTACTGTGCTAATTACGACGAATATATTTCTATCAATTATTTTGGAGCTAATTCACAAAGAAAAATAAAATTAAAGTATAATGTTCATCAAATTAATCGAGGACAATTCGGCGAACTTTCTAAAGAAGAAAGTGATCAAATGTCTTTTGTTTATGAAGAGCTAGCTAAGGCTGTACAATTAGCTTCTACAATTACAATTGATAAAATGCAAAAACCAGATATTCAAAGAGGCTAGTTAAACAAGTTAGAAAAAATAACTTGTTTTTTTATAATTTGATTTTTATTAAACATTTAAAGTAGGCAATTTATGATATAATTATTTTAAATTTTATGGAGGTAAAAAATGCAGTGGGATTTACAAGAAATATTTGTTTCAGATGAAGCATTTTATAATTCAATAGACGAAGTAAAAAAACTATTGGATGACATAAAAAAATATCAAAATATCAAATTGGACTCTAATTTACTTCTTAGTTTGCTAGATGAAAAATGGTATATAAAAAAACTTAGTAATAAAATTTTACTTTATGGTTCATTAATGTATTATAAAAATATAAGTGATGAAAAATGCATAAAGCTTAAAGAAACTGCGGAAGTTTTTGATAGTCATGTGAATACTGAATTGAAATTTATTGACAAAAAAATAATAGATTTAGGTTTAAAAAAAGTTAACTCTTTTATTTCACATAATTCGAAATTAAATGCCTACAAATTATCAATTAAAAATTTATTTAGACTTGAAAAACATGTTGTGACACAAAAGGCTAATCAAGAGATAAAAAATAATAATGATATTATAAATAATCAGATAAATATTTATAATAATCTTCTTAGGGATATTAATTATGGAAATATAATTGTTAACAAAGAAAATATAAATATAACATCATCAAATTTTTCTAAGTACATTTCATCTAGAGATAGAAAAGTGAGAAAGCAAGCTTATTTTTCTGTTAATAGTGCTTTTGAAAATGAGACTGATAGTTTTGCAAATGTGATAAATATAATTTATGAAAAAAGAATAAATAATGCTATTTTAGAAAAATATAATTCTGTATTAGAGAAAGTGTTGTATGAAGAAAATATTAATCCTAAAATTATAAAAAGATTAATTAAATCTGTACATCAAAATCTTCCTCTTATTCAAAAATATTTAAGAATTAAAGCTGATTTATTGGAGATAAATAAACCACATTTATATGACTTTGGAGTTCCTTTAGATAGTAATTTAAAAATTAAATATTCGCTAGAAGAGGCAAAAACTATAATTGTAAATGCTTTAGAACCTTTAGGAGAACATTATACAGATGTTGTAAAAAAACTCTTTAATGGTCATATAGATGCAGATTTAAATGAAAGTAAACATCAATCAATAACATTTTCTTGGAATACATACTCATTTTTGAATTTTAGAGGTTCATACATTGATTTAAAAAATCTTATTCATGAAATTGGTCATATTGTTAATTATTATTTATCACAAAAAAGTCAACCATTCATTTATGAAGATAGTGCAATATTTGTAGGAGAAACCGCGTCAATAGTAAATGAAATTTTATTAAACAGATATTTATATAAAACTGCCAGTAAAAAGGAAGAGAAAATATTTTATTTGAGTAAAGAAATAGAAAATTATTTTACTTCTGTTTTTAAGCAAACAATGTATACTGAATTTGAAAATGATTTATATAGTATTAAAAGTAAAACTATTTTAACATCAGAAATTTTATGCAAAAGATACTATAAAATCATAAAAAAATATTATGGTAAAAACATTATTTATGATAAGATAGCAAGTGTTGAATGGACAAGATTAGGACACTTATATCGTCATAGTTATTATCCATATAAATATGCTACAGGCTTAATAATGGCAAGTGTGGTTGTAGACTCACTAACTAATAAAAAAACTTTGTCAATTGATGATTATATTAAGTTTTTATCTTTGGGTAGTAGTATGTATTCCTTAGATTTATTAAAAATATTAAATATTGATTTATTAAATACTGATATAATAGATTCTGGTTTTAACGTACTAGCAAATGATTTAGAAAAACTTGAAAAAATAATATTTTTTGAATAACTTTATTGTACAATAAAATATTGAAAATAAAATTTTATTCTAATATAATATGTGTAAGAAGGTATATATGGAAAATAAATTAAAGCACTTAGCGATAATAATGGATGGCAATGGAAGATGGGCTCAAAAAAGAGGCATGAAGCGCAGTATGGGACATAAGAAGGGTTCAGAAACCCTTGAGAAGATAGCACTTCATATTAATGAACTTGGTATAAATGTTTTAAGCGTTTATGCATTTTCTACTGATAATTTTAAAAGAAGTAAAGAGGAAGTTGATTATTTGATGGACCTTTTTATTGAAATGTTTAATAAAAAACTTAAAAAGTTAATAGATAGAGGCGTTAAAGTAGTTTTTAGTGGAAGCAAAGATAATTTAAGAAGTGATGTTGTATCTGCGATGGATAATATTGTAAATAAGACTAAAGATAACTTGGGTACAATTTTAAATATTTGTTTGAATTATGGTGGCCAAGAAGAAATTATTAGAGCTGCAGAAAAATATCATGACGATTTAGTTAATAATGTAGTTAGCAAAAATGATATTAATAGAGATAATTTTTACAGGTATATGGATAATGATTTACCACCAATTGATATATTAATAAGAACTGGTGGAGATCATAGATTAAGTAACTTTATGCTTTATGAACTTACTTATGCAGAAATATATTTTATAGATACATTATTTCCAGATTTAAATAACAAAGAAATAGATAATATAATAAATTCTTTTTATCATAAAGACAGAAGATTCGGAGGTATAAATGAAAAGAAAACAAATAGTTGATTTAATTACTGCAGTAACACTTATTATAGTGGGTAGTATATTACTTATTTTCCCATTACTTAAAATAGTTAATGTAAAATATATTTTTATGGGAGTTTTATCTTTTTATGGAGTAATGAATTTAATTCAATATTTACTTACCACTAAATCAAAAGATTATGAAGGACTATTTACTATGATAGCAAGTATTATTACTCTTGTTATTTTAGGACTTGTTAATGTTGAAAAAAATCCATTAAATTTAGCACTTACTTTATTTGTTTGGATTACATTAATGAGTTTAATAAAACTTAAAAAATGTGACTATTATCATGATAGGCATAAAAAAATTTATATATTAAGAATTATAACTTTGATATTATTTGTTTTAACTGGTTTATTATGTACAATAAATTTATATTATGAACCTTCGGTACAAGTATTAGTATTAGGTTTTTTCTATTTTATTCATGGAATATTAGAACTAATAGACCCAATTACAAATTATTTAATTAGTGAAAGATAGTTCTAACTTTAAAGTATTTTCATATATATTATTATGGAGGAAAATATGGAAATATTAAAAGTAGGATCTAAATCAAATCCAAGTAAAGTTGCGGGAGCAATAGCTAACATATTTCGTGAAAATAGAACAGTTGAAGTGCAAACTGTTGGAGCTGGAAGTCTAAATCAAGCAATAAAAGCATTAGCAATAGCAAGAGGTTTTGTAGCACCAATGGGGGATAATTTGGTTGCCATTCCAGCATTTTCAGATATAGAAATAGGCGGTGAAAAGAAAACTGCTATTAAGCTTATAATCGAGTCAAAATAAACTCGATTTTTTTTTACATATTTTTACGAATAATTATAAATATATAATAATTATTTTTTCTAAAATGTGATATCATTATAAAGTAGGTGATATAAAATGGATTTAGCAATATTAATTTTACTTGTGGTATTAACAATAATTTTTATGAGAAAATTTAGCAATGTAGTTTATGTAATATGTATAGTAGATATCTTTTTAAGAATACTTGATAGATTAGAAAAACTATTAAATGTTAGTGAATTTTCTGTTTTAGTTAATAAATATTTTCATGACTCAATTTTAGATATTGCAGGAACTTACACAACGGGAATAGTTTATACAATTATATGCTGGCTAGTTTTAGCTATATACATAGTATTTTTATATTACGTTATAAGAACTTTTTTCAGAAAGAAAAAATAAAAAAGGAATTTTAATTTCCTTTTTTTGTGTTTTTACCAAGAATACTTCCTATTATAGAACTTGCCATTAATATTAAATAGTAAAGTAAAATACTTATTTTTATATTTCTTATGAAAAATATTAAAGTTATAATAAATAGACTACATAAAAGCAAGCTTCCATTTATAATACCCTCGACAAAACCTTTTTTTGTAGTGTTTTTACCTTTTTTAAACGATAAATAAAAGAATAGTGATATATTTACTACAAATGATAAAAGATTTGTTATATAACTATTTAAACCAATTAAATTTAAAAGGCCTAAAATAAATGCTAAGGATAATTCAATTAATATAAAAACCCCTATATATTTTCCATATTTTAATAATTTTTTAATAACAATCACCTAATAAAAGATATGATTTGTTTAAAATAATATTACTTTGTCCATAATATAAATAGGTGATAAAATTGGTTTTATTTAAAGTTGTTATCAGAACATTATTTTTTTATTTTTTTATTACAATATCATATAGGCTTATGGGTAAAAGAGAAGTGGGACAACTTGGTGTAATTGATTTAATTGTGTCAATATTAATAGCAGAACTTGTGGCTATTTCGATAGAAAATCATTCTGATCCTATGTATTTAACGGTTATTCCTATAGGACTTTTAGTATTTTTAGAAATTGCATTAGCATTTATTTCTATTAAAAATAGAAAACTACGTTTGATTTTAGATGGAAAGCCATCACTAATTATTACAAATGGCAAAATAAATTATCATGAAATGATAAAACAAAGGTATACTTTAGATGATTTACTTTTATCGCTAAGACAAAAAGAAATTAGAGAAATAAATGAAGTTGAATACGCTTTTTTAGAGCCTAATGGTAAACTTTCAATTTTTAAATATAAACCACTTAAAAAAAGTATTTATCCAATGCCAGTCATTTTAGATGGCAAAATAGATTATGATGCTTTAAAACATATTAGAAAAAATGAAAATTACTTAAAAAATGTATTAAGTGAAAGTAATCTTTCTTTGAAAGAAGTATTTTATGCTTTTTATAAAAATAAAAAAATTTATATAATAAAAAAAAGTAGTTAGTCTACTTTTTCAAAACGATACTCTTGTACTGCATTTGGATATTTTTCTTTGTCAACTTTTGAAGTGAAGTTATCATATGGTCTTACCCATATTTTTCCATCGTGATTTGATTTGTAAATAACAAGTTTACGTGGATTACCATCACTATCATTAATTTCACTATCATATCCAATAAATAAAACTTTATAAACGTTTCCTTTAAAATGTTTATAGGTTTTGTTTTCTTCAACTATCATTATTTATCACCCTAGTAATAATTATACATTTTTCACTTTAAAATATCAATTTTTTATTATATAATTGATTATAGAAAGTAGGTTGATTATATGAAAGTACTTTGTGTTGGTCGTAGCGAATATAATATATTTGGTGAAATAGATAAATATCCAGAAGAGGGAAGTTTAAGTAACATTACAAAAATTACTGAAACAAGTGGTGGTTGCACAGTAAATGCAGCTTACACAATTGGAAAATATAAAATTGATACTTATGTTGGTTCAATTGTTGGTGATGATACATTTGGTAACTCTGTTAGAAAAGAACTTGAAAAAATTGGCATTCATACTGAATATATGGAAATTGCTTATGAGAAAAGAACTCCAATTAGTTTAATTTTATTAAATCAAAATACTAAAACTAATACAATATTTGCTTTAAATAAAGAGAAACTACTTATGAAAAAAACTGAATTTGCAATGGATCCAGACTTAGTTTTGGTAGATAGTAGTGACTATGGAGCAGCTTTAGCAGCATTAAATAAGTATTCAAATAAAATTACCGTTATTCATGCTACAGTGCCAAACTCTGAAACATTAGAATTATGTAAATATGTAAAATATATAATTTGTTCAAAAGGTTTTGCTTCAGCAGCCTCTGGAGTTAAAATAGATTTTAATAATCCAAATTCATTAGTAAATGCATATTCAGCTTTGCTAAATAAATTTCCAAATAGAAATATTATTGTAACTTTAGGTGAAAAAGGAGCAATGTATACTGCAAATAATCAAATAAAGGTTATGCCAGGTTTAAAAGTTAATGCTGTTGATACAACTGGCGCAGGAGATATTTTTGCAGGAGCATTTGTTTATGGCATTTTAAAGGACTACGATGTTGAAAAATGTATAACATTTGCTAACATTGCGTCAGGATTATCTGTTGTTAAAATTGGTGGTAAACCATCAGTACCAGAATATGATGAAGTTATGAAATACTTTAACCAAAAGTATGCTCCTGAAGAAAATAAACAAGTTGTGACTCCGGTTATTCCAACTGAAGCAGGTCAAACTACCGTAAAATGATAATTACTAGTAAAACACCAAAACTTGATTTGCATGGCGAAAAAAGTAGTATGGTTGAGGTGTTAGTAAATGATTTTATCAATTTAAACGTATTACTTAAAAATGATGGAGTAATAATAATTCATGGTAAAAGTACTAATATTTTAACTAAAGAAGTTCATAGCGTACTAAAAAATAACAATCAAGTAAAGAATTTTTATTTAGATAATTGGAATTTAGGACAGACTATTGTTGAGCTTAAGAATAATTCTTAGGCTTTTAATTTGACAAAAATTAAACATTTATGTATAATATGGTCAATTTGTGGGGGGTAAATATGAAAGATTATGCGAGCGAATATAAAGGCTATTGTTTAACATGCAAAAATTATGATTTATCAGCAAAAAACGATGCTACTACAAGAGGGTTTAGATGTACTTATCATGGAAGACCTATGGCAATGGATGAAAAGTGTCCAAGATATTCAAGAGATATCGCAAAGAGTAATTCATACATATCATCTGCAGTAAGTTGGATGAATAATCATGGCTATGATCCACGTAGAGATAAAGATACATTTTGCTATATAACAACGATTTGCTGTGATATTTTAGGATATTCAGATAGTCATATATATTTAGAAAGTTTAAGAGCTTTAAGAGATTATTTACTTAATTCTGATTTTGGTAAAAAAATTCTTTTTGATTATGACGTTTATGGCGTAAAAGTTGCTCAAAAGGTGTATGAGTCTTATACTTTTGATAAAGAAAATACTCTTAGTATGATTAATGAAATTATAGTACCTAATTATTTTGAACCATTATGTGCATTAATTCAAAGTGGACAATTTGAACAAGCTACAAATTTATATGTAAAAATGACTTTTGTTTTAATGAGAAGGTATCACATAAATTATTATCTAATACCTATAAAAGGTAGTCAAATTGAGTCTAAAGACTTAGGGCATGGCTATGATTATGGTAGAAAATTAGCAATTAAATATTAAAAAATTGCTTTTTTATTGACGTAAAATAACTTTCATAGTATAATTTAATCCCATTGATAAATACTATAAATGAGGTGTAAATTTGACATTTTACAAAAAATATGCTATAATCATAGCGTAATAAGGGGGAAATAGAAATGAAAGGTTATGTATTAGATTACGTTAATGAGAATGAATTTAGAAAATTAGAAAGAGCGTTAAAAAAATACAACATGATAGCTTTCAAAAAATTAAACTTCGAATATTATCCATCATTAAGAAATGGTAATTTTGTAGGAGAAATGGTTGCTAGCAATAAGAAAAATGGTACAGAAAGTTATGAATTGAAACTTCCAAGTGATAAAATATTTACTCAAATTCATGGCGAAGTTAAATTATTATATACAGTTCATAAAAAAGAGGGTATTGTAATTCTTGAAACATTAACTCCAGAAGATATTTTATTAGAAGGTCACAGAAGTGAACTTACTACATATAAAGGAATAATGATTTCTAAACAAAATGCCTCAAAAGAAATGTTTAAAATTGATTTATTAAATATGTTACAAAATAAATAAGCTGATTGGTGCTTATTTTTTTTATTTTTTTATTGCTTTTTTAGTTTTTTTATAATATAATCATAGTGTTGTTGGACCTCTAGCTCAGTTGGTTAGAGCATCCGGCTCATAACCGGGCGGTCATAGGTTCGAGTCCTATGAGGTCCACCATTCAATTGCAGGTATGGCGGAATTGGCAGACGCGTTAGACTTAGGATCTAATGGAGTAATCCGTGGGGGTTCAAGTCCCTTTACCTGCACCAATTGAATAACTAAAGTCCCGTATATTCGGGCTTTTTTTATGATATAAAAAAACTTAATATTTGCATACTAAGTGTATTTTTATCCAAATATGTCATTTATTTTTTTTATAAAATATTTATTACTTAGTCCTAATTTTATAAAAAATTCACCATATCTAGAATATAAAAGTTTACTTAAAAAACATCTTTTATTTAAAGAACTATATAGTTTTTTAGTCTTTTTAAAATATATATTTTTTAAATTACAATTATTTTTAAGACAAAATTCTATGCTTTCTGCAGCTTTTATACCGGATAGTAGGGCATAGTAAATACCTTCGCCGCTTACTCTATCTACTAATGAAGCAGCATCTCCTACTAATATAAATCTGTCATCTATGACAGAATTTTTAAAAACCTTTTTTGAATAAAGCGGTATATGATAACCCCTTATTTTTGTTTTATCAATTTTTAAATTATATTTTTTTGCAAAGATGTATAAATAATTTAAATATTCATCATTTTTATTTACGAACTTACCAACACAAATTGTTGTATGATCATTTTTAGGAAAAATCCATCCATATCCATCCTTTATTGCCGAAAAATCAAAAATCGTTTCATCAAAAATAGAATCACTATTATATTCTACGCAAAATCCAAATTTTCTATTTGTAATCATTTTTCTACTATAACCATTTACGCCATCAGCAAATATAATATATTTAAATTCATATTCGTTTTTATCGGTTATTAATATATGTTCCTTAATATTTATAACATTTTCTTTTTCAAATAAATTATTTTTAGTGGTTTGTTTTACGTTATTATAATCAAATTCTTTTCTATCAACCATTATAATTTCATTGTATAACTTTGTTTTCTTTGATAATTTATTTGAAACAATTCTAACTTCTTTACATTTTTTTGTATTGATATTTTCTATCTTCATATTTAAATAATTTATTAGATTTATACTTTTATGAGTTAAACCTCCACCACATAGTTTTTCTCTAGGAAATTTGTTTTTTTCTATTATACAAAAATTAATACCAACTTTTTTAAGCGTTTTTGCTGCGGCAATTCCTGCGGGTCCGGCACCAATAATAATTACATCATATTTTTTCATAAGTAACCTTTCTAATAAACTAAAATAATTATATCATAGTTTTTTTATTTGAATAAATTAATTGTAAATAAGTGTTATGTTTGTGGTAAGTATTATTTTTTTTGTGATATAATCTTGTTTGAGGTATAAAATGAATAATATAATAATTGAAAATATTGCAAATAATTTAAATATAAAGGTATCACAAGTTCAAAAAACTTTAGAACTTTTAAGTGAGGGATGTACAATTCCATTTATTGCAAGGTATAGAAAAGAAGCCACAGGCGCACTTGATGAAGAACAAATAAGAAAAATAAACGAAGTATATGATTATGAAAATAAGTTATTAGAACGCAAAGAAAATGTTATAAAACTTATAGACGAAAAAGGATTATTAACCGATGAATTAAAAGATAAAATTATGTCTTCGGAAAAACTTGTCGAAGTTGAAGATTTATATAGACCATTTAAAGAAAAAAAGAAAACTAAAGCTACGGATGCAATTAATAATGGTTTAGAACCACTTGCTAAAATGATTATGTCTTTCCCAGTTAAAGGAAATATTGAACTTTTAGCAGGAAAGTTTGTAAATGATAAAGTTAAAACTATTGATGATGCAGTAACCGGAGCAGGCTACATAATTGCAGAATATATTTCTGATAATGCTTATTATAGAAAATGGATAAGAAACTATATATTTAAAAATGGAACGCTAGTAGCTAAAAAGAAAAAAGATGCTATTGATGAGAAAAAAGTTTATGAAATGTATTATGATTTTTCTGAAAGCATAAGACTTATTAAGTCATATCGTGTACTTGCAATAAATAGAGCAGAAAAAGAAAAAATAATATCTGTTTCTTTAAATGTTGATAATGATAAAATAATTAGTTTTTTAGAAGAAAAAATTATTAAAAATAAAGAAAGTTTTGTAGTAAAAATTGTTGAAGATGCAATAAAAGATAGCTATAAAAGGCTTATTTATCCAAGTATTGAAAGGGAGATTAGAGCGGAACTTTCTGATACAGCAGAATCTGTTGCAATTAAAAACTTTAGTGAAAACTTAAATAATTTACTTTTAACACCACCAATAAAAGATAAGATTGTTTTAGGACTCGATCCTGCATTTAGAACTGGTTGTAAACTTGCAGTATTAAATCCTGTTGGTAAAGTTCTAACAATTGAGAAGATTTATCCACATGAACCGGTCAATAAATATGAAGAGGCTAAAATTAAAACAATTGATTTAATAAATAAATATAATGTAGATATTGTTGCTATTGGTAATGGAACTGCCTCAAGAGAAAGTGAAAGATTTATTATTGATGTTTTAAAAAATGTAAATCATAAAGTTGATTATATAATTGTTAGTGAGGCAGGAGCTTCAGTTTATAGTGCATCAAAACTTGCCATAAGTGAATTTCCAAATTTAGTTGTTGAGGAAAGAAGTGCAATAAGTATCGGTAGAAGACTTCAAGATGCTTTAGCAGAACTTGTAAAAATCGACCCAGAAAGTATTGGTGTAGGATTATATCAACATGATGTTAATGATAAAAAACTTTCTGAATCACTTGATTTTGTTGTAACAAAAGTTGTAAATGATGTCGGAGTAAATATAAATACCGCTAGTTCTTCACTTTTAAAATATGTTTCTGGAATGACAAAGAATTTCATAGATAAAATTATTAATTATCGTGAAAACGAAGGGAAAATTACTTCTAGGGAAGAAATACTAAAAAATAAGTTATTAAGTGCTAAAGCTTATGAACAAGCAATTGGCTTTATGAGAGTTGAAGGTGGAACTAATCCATTTGATACTACAGATATTCATCCAGAAAGTTATGATGTTGCTAAAAAAATTATGGATATTTTAAATATAAGTTATGATGATATAGGTAAAGAAAGTATTTTACCAAAACTTGATAATATAAATGAAGATGAACTAGTTAATCAAACTAAAAGTGATATTTATACAGTGCAGGGTATTTTAAATTCACTAAAAAAACCCCATAGAGATCCAAGGGATGAAATGCCAAAACCAATTCTTAAAAGTGATATTTTAGAAATAAAAGATTTAAGTATTGGCATGAAAATTCAAGGAACAGTTCGTAATGTTGTAGACTTTGGAGCATTTGTTGATATTGGACTACATAATGATGGTTTAATACATATTTCTAAAATGAGTAAAAATTATATTAAACATCCAAGTGAAATTTTGTCAGTTGGAGACATTGTAGATTGCTATGTAATAGGTATTGATAAAGAAAAAGAGAAAGTAAACCTTTCATTATTTAATGATTAAGATAGATAAATTCTATCTTTTTTTCATATAATCTATTGGTGATAGTTTGAATATAAAATATGCTTTAGAAAATTTTTTGTATGATAAAGATTTTTTTATATCAATTTATAGTGGCCATGTATATGTTTATAATTATGATGAAATTGAAATATTAACAAATGACAAAATAGTTTTAAAAATAAATAATTTTAAAGTAAATGTAATAGGTAGTAATTTAAAAATTGAAAAGTTAAATAAAAAAGAACTTCTTATTGAGGGATTTATTAATAATATAGGAAAAATTTATGACTGATTATATTTTAATTGAGGGTAGTGGAAAAAGTCTTAATGATGTTACTTTAAAATTAAACAATATAAATGTTGCTATTTATTTATCTTATGAAAAAAATAATCATTTTTATTTTAAAATTAAGTATCAAGATTTTGAAAAAATAAATAAATATTATAAATATTTAAATTTTAAAATAGTAAGATATTATGGATTAATATATTATAAAAAAATACTTAAGAAATATTATTTGATTTTTTTTAGTATGCTTACAATTTTTTTATTAGTTTTTGTGTTTTCACATGTTATTGTAGATGTAGAAATTGATCATGAAAACGAAAAGATAGTAAATTTACTTAAAGAAGAATTACGTGAGTATGGAATAAGCGCATTTACTTTGAAAAAAAGTTTTACCAAATTAAATGAAATAAAAGAGAAGATTAAAACAAAATATAATGATAAAATTGATTGGTTAGAGATTAGTAGTAAAGGCATGAAATATATTGTAAAAGTCGAAGAGAAAATTATTCCTGAAAAAGAAATTAACCATTCGTACTGTGGTATTTATGCTTCAAATGATGGACTTATAAAAAGATTTAAAATATATAAAGGTAACAATTTAATAAAGATTAATGACTATGTAAAAAAAGGAGATTTACTTGTAAGCGGAGACATTTTTTTAAATGAAAATCAAGTGAATCAGGTTTGCGCAGATGCAAGCATTTATGCAGAAGTTTGGTATAATGTGAGTGTTGATATACCTTTTGAATATTATGAAACAAAGTTTACTAAAAAAAAGAGAAATAATTTTGTATTAAATATTAATGATAAAGATTATGTTTTACTAAATGATCGATTAAAAAATTATGAATCTAAAAATAAACTTATATTTGAGGGATTAGGAATTAAACTATATTTAAGAAAAGACTATGAGGTGAAAAAGAAAAAACTTATTTATAGTGAAGAAGAAATCATAAAAAAAGGTATTGATTTAGCTAAAGAAAAAATAAATTTAACTTTATCTAACGATGAAAGAATTATCGAAGAAAAAGTTTTGCAAAAAAATGCAAATGATAGTACAATGAATATGGATGTGTTTATAGTAGTAGAAAAACAAATTGGCTCAAAGGTCATTTTAGAGGAGAAATAGTGTGATTTATAACGTTTTAAAAAATAGTTTAATTAATATATGGCCATCATTAGTAATTGTTTTAGTAACAGTTTGCTGCATAAGGTATGCTTATTTACGCATAAATAAAATTAAGTTTGTTTTATATAAAGAGTTATTAATGATGCTTTCACTTGTATACCTACTTCTTTTATACGAACTTGTAACAAGAGTTGATTATAATACTTTAGGAGGATTTAATATTATTCCTTTTACTGAAATTTTAAGATATAAAATTAATAGTGAACTATTTTTATTAAATGTTATTGGTAATATCGCCTTATTTATTCCATTTGGTTATATTGTTTCGGTATACATTAAACCTAAAAATATCTTTTATAACTTGTTAATTTCCATTATTGTAAGTTCTACGATTGAATTTGTTCAACTTAATATAGGTCGTAGTTTTGATGTTGATGATATTATATTAAATACTATTGGTTGTAGTATTGGTTATTTGATTTATATATTTGTTAATAAATTAATGACTTTTTTAAGTGAAAAAACACTTAAATAGTTTGATTTGTTAAGTATTATTGGATATAATAGTTGCTAGTGGGGTATTCTAGATGAATAAATTTGAAATAATAGATTTAGTTAAATATAAAAAATATGGTATTGTTAAAAAAGTTTTAAAAAGAACTTTGAAAATGGAAAAAGTTAACAATGCATTTTTTTCAGTTGTTTTAGTAGATGAAAAGAAAATTCAAGAAATAAATAAAGAATATCGTAATATTGATAGAGTAACCGATGTTATATCATTTGCTTTTGAAGATAACGATAAACGTGAGTATAACGACATAAGAGTTTTAGGTGAAATATATATATGCATTCCAAGAATGAAAGAGCAAGCAAAAATGTATGGTCATAATGAAACTAGAGAGATAGCTTTTTTAGCTGTTCATGGGCTTTTACATTTACTTGGATATGATCATACAAAATCAAAAGAAGATGAAGAAATAATGTTTGGAAAACAGGAGTTGGTATTAAATGGATTTAATAAAACGCAAAGGTGAAAAAGTCGGACCAGTTAAAGATGTATTACATAAATTTAAATATTCTTTTCAAGGATTTATTTATTGTTATACTCATGAAACTAGTTTTATATTTGAAACAATTGGTATAGTGGCAATTATTGTATGTGGTATTATTTTTAAAATTACTTTTATGCAATGGATTTTTGCTTTAATAAGTATGCTTCTTATAATGGAAATTGAATTTTTAAATACCGCTATAGAGGCTACTGTAGATTTAGTAACTCAAGAATATCATCCACTTGCAAAAGTAGCAAAAGATTGTGGCTCAGCAGCAACTTGTATGGCAACATTTATGGCAATAATAGTAAATGCAATAATATTTTTGCCATATATAATAAGTTTATTTAAATAGGTGAGTTATGAAAAGTGGATTTGTAAGTTTAATAGGAAGACCAAATGTAGGAAAATCAACTTTAATTAATTCCTTAATTACTCAAAAAATTGCTATTACATCTGATAAAGCAGGTACAACTAGAAATGTTATTCAAGGTATATATAATGAAAAAGATTATCAAATTGTGTTTGTGGATACTCCAGGTATTGCTAAACCAATTAATAGACTAGGTAAAATATTAAATAAAAAAGCAAAAGAAATGACTGAAGATGTTGATGCAATACTTTTTGTTATAGATGGTAAAAAAGGTATTGGTCCTGGAGATAAATATATTTTAAATATTTTAAAAAATGTTGAAATTCCCGTTATTTTGGTTATTAATAAAATAGATCAAATATCTGATGAAATACTTCTTTATACAATAAATGAGTATAAAGACTTATATCCTTTTTCAGACATTGTTCCGGTTTCTGCTATGACAAATGATAATACAGATAGACTTATTGAAGTAATAAAAAAGTATTTATCTGATGAAGTTAAATATTATGACGATGATATGATTACCTCAAATTCAATGAGCTTTATGGTATCTGAAATTGTTAGAGAAAAACTTTTAAATGATACAATCGAAGAAGTTCCTCATAGTATTGCTTGCAACTGTGTTGGGTACCATGAAAAAAAAGATGTAGTAAATATTTTAGTAGATATTATAGTAGATAGAGATTCTATTAAAAAAATAGTTATTGGAAAAAATGGTAGTAGACTTAAAAAAGTTG
Organism: uncultured Bacilli bacterium; assembly: GCA_934101645.1. GTDB lineage: Bacteria > Bacillota_I > Bacilli_A > RF39 > UBA660 > UBA6448. The sequence goes on from CAKORX010000003.1 coordinate 18,502, forward strand.
GTATCGAAGCCCGTGAAGAAATCGAAAAAATGGTTGGCAAAAAAGTTTATATAGAGCTTTATGTTAAAACTATAAAAAATTGGAAAGATAAAGAAAAGTATTTATTAGAATTAGGTTATTTAAATAATGAATAAAAAAGTAATCTTTTCATCATCATATAATTAGAAAGGGTGAAAAGGTTGACTACGAAAGAGGCTTGGAATAAATTTAAAACAAGTGGAAAAGTTGAAGATTATTTAAATTATAAAAAAGTTAAAGAAGGAAAATAATGCCACAGGAAGTAGAAGGTTTTATTGTTACAGAAACGCCTTATGGTGAATCTAGCAAAATAATTAATGTATTAACAAGAGAAAAAGGCCTTATAGGGATAATGTGTAAAGGTGCTAAGAAGATGAAGTCTCCTCTTAGAGCTTGCACACAAATACTTACCTATGGCGTTTTTAATTTGCAGTATAAAGATGGTAAATTATCAAATTTAATAAGTGTTGATGTTATAGATCCTTTAGTAAATATTCGAACTGATCTTGATAAAATAAGTGTTTCTTTATATTTAACTAAACTTATAACACAAGTAGTTAAACAAAATAATAATCCCAAAATCTATGATTTATTTATCAAAACTATATTAAAAATAGAGGCAAATTTGGACCCTTTAACATTATGTAATATTTTAGAATTAAAACTTTTACCATATTTAGGAGTTGGTTTAAATTTAGATAGTTGTATAAGATGTGGTAAAAAAACTAATATTGTTACAATTGATGCATCTTATGGTGGACTTATATGTAAAGATTGTTATCAAAATGAACAAATAATCGATTTAAAGATAGTAAAACTTATTAGAATGTATTATTATATAGATATAGAGTCAATAAATACAATAAATGTTGATAATAAGATTAAAAAAATTATTAATAAGTTTGTTACTGATTATTATGATTCATTTACTGGACTTTATATTGATAAGAAAATGTTAGTTTTTGGAGAGAATAGATGACGGATTTAACCTTATTTTATGGAACAATGGAAAGTGGTAAGACCACAAAGTTATTACAAGATAATTATAATTATAGAAAACATGGTCACAAAGTTTTAATACTTAAGCCTTTACTTGATACAAAGGGCGGAGACTATGTAATAAATAGAACTAAAGAAAAAGCTAAAGTTGATATACTTTTAGATGAAAAAGATTCTATATTTGATGAGAAATATTTATCCCTTATAAAAGGCACTGAGGTTGTTTTAGTAGATGAAGCACAGTTTTTAACAGAAAGACAAATATTTGACTTTTGGATGCTTTCTCATGAGATTGGGATTACAGTTATTTGTTATGCTTTAAAAAGTGATTTTAAAGGAAGACTTTTTAAAGGTACGCAAGCTTTAATAGGATATGCGGATAGAAAAAATGAATTAACAGTTAATTGTAAATGCGGAGAAACCGCTATATTTAATGCAAGAAAAGTAAATGGCGTATTTGTTTATTCTGGTGATGAAGTTGCAATAGATGGAGTAGATGATGTAAGTTATGTACCACTTTGCAGTGAGTGTTATTTTAAAGAAGTTATAAGTAAAAAAGAAAAGAACATGATTAATAAATATAAAAGCCTTTTATCGGTAGAAAACAAATAAATTGTTGCCAAAATAAGTAAAAGAGATTATAATACAAATATAAAAGCAATGAGGGGCTTGGCAACCCGGAGCTATATAATTTTTAAAAGTGATTCCTTTGGGAATAATTAGGGTGGAACCGCGGATAAAATTTCGTCCCTAAATTATTTTTGAAGGGATTTTTTTATTTATTAGGAGGATGTATGGAAAAATTAACTATGGAAAAACTTACAAATTATTGTAAGAATTATGGATTTATATTTCAAGGTAGTGAAATATATGGAGGACTTGCAAATTCTTGGGATTTTGGACCACTTGGTGCAGAATTAAAAAGAAATATAAAAAATGCTTGGCTTAAAAAGTTTGTTGAAGAAGATGAAAATAATGTCTCTTTAGATAGTTCAATTTTAATGAATCCTAAAGTATGGGAAGCATCAGGACATTTAAAAACTTTTGCAGACCCTCTTATAGATTGCAAACATTGTAAAACTAGATACAGAGCAGATAAATTAATTGAAGATTATACAAATGGAAAAGAAACTGGTGATGGTTGGGGCAATGAAAAATTAATTGAATTTATTAAAGAAAATAATATTATTTGTCCAAAATGTGGAAAAAGTGATTTTACTGATATAAGACAATTTAATTTAATGTTTAAAACATTCCAAGGTGTTACGGAAGAAGCTAAAAGTACAATTTATTTAAGACCTGAAACAGCTCAAGGAATCTTTGTAAATTTCTTAAATGTACAAAGAAGTATGAGACTAAAAGTACCATTTGGAATTGGTCAAGTAGGAAAAAGTTTTAGAAATGAAATAACTCCGGGAAACTTTATTTTTAGAGTAAGAGAATTTGAACAAATGGAGCTTGAATTTTTCTGCAAACCAGGTACAGAACTTGAATGGTTTAAAATATATAAAGAAAGATGTTTTAATTTCTTAAAAGATTTAGGTATTAAAAAAGAAAATCTACGTATGCGTGATCATACAAAAGAAGAACTTTGTTTTTACTCAAATGCCACAACTGACATTGAATATAATTTTCCATTTGGTTTCGGAGAACTTTGGGGAATTGCCTCAAGGACTGATTATGATTTAACTCAACACGAAAAGTTTTCTTCAGAAAATTTGAAATATTTAGATCCAGATACTAACGAAAAATATATTCCTTATGTTATAGAGCCTTCTGTAGGCGTTGAAAGATTATTTTTAACAATACTTTGCGATGCTTATAACGAAGAAGTTTTAGATGATGGCACAAGTAGAGAAGTACTTAAAATTCATCCATATTTAGCACCTGTAAAAGTAGCTATTTTACCTTTAGTTAAAAAATTTCATAGTGAAAAAGCTAGAGAAATATATAGGACTTTATCTAAAAATTTTGCTTGTTCATTTGATGAAACAGGAAATATTGGTAAACGTTATAGAAGAGCAGATGCTATAGGAACTCCATTTGCTATAACTATTGATGATGATACTTTGAATAATAATACAGTTACGTTAAGAGACCGTGATACAATGAAACAAATAGTGATTAGTTTAGATGATATTACATCTTACGTAAATGAAAAAATTAAATTTTAGAAAGGAAAAATTTTTATGAATAATAAAATGACAGAAAAAATTACTCCAAGGGATGAAAACTTTACACAATGGTATACAGATGTTGTAAAAGTAGCAAAACTTTGTGATTATACTGATGTTAAAGGGTGCATGATTTATTTACCTAATGGCCAAGCAATTTGGGAAAATATTCAAAATAATATGGATAAAATGTTTAAAGAAACGGGCGTTCAAAATGTATACCTTCCAATGTTAATTCCAGAAAGTTTACTTCAAAAAGAAAAAGATCATATAGCTGGTTTTGCACCAGAAGTTGCTTGGGTTACAATGGGTGGTAATGAACCTTTAGAAGAAAAAATGTGTATAAGACCTACGAGTGAAACATTATTTTGTAATTATTGGCAAAAAGAAGTTAAATCTTATAGAGATTTACCAAAAATTTATAATCAATGGTGCTCAGTTTTACGTTGGGAAAAAACCACTAGACCATATTTAAGAAGTCGTGAATTTTTATGGCAAGAAGGACACACAATTCATTCAACTAGTAAAGAAGCAATGGATAGAACTTTGCAAATGCTTGATATATATACTAAATTCAGTAGAGATTATTTAGCTATTCCTATGGTTACTGGTGAAAAAACTCCTTCAGAAAAATTTGCAGGTGCAGAAAATACTTACACAATGGAAGCAATGATGCATGACGGAAAAGCACTTCAATCTGGTACAACTCACTATTTTGGTCAAAGTTTTGCAGATGCTTTTAATATTAAATTTTTAAATAAAGAAAATAAATTAGAAACAGTTTATGAAACATCTTGGGGAACATCTACAAGATTAATTGGTGCACTTATTATGGTTCATGGGGATGATAATGGTTTAGTTCTTCCACCAAAAATTGCTCCAGTACAAGTAGTAATTGTTCCAATTGCATCACATAAAGAAGGTGTAATGGAAAGTGCAAATGAAATCTATGAAGATTTAAAAAATGCTGGAGTTAGAGTAAAAATTGATGATAGTGATAAAACTCCAGGATTTAAATTTAATGAAAGTGAAGTTCAAGGAATCCCTCTTCGTATTGAAGTTGGCCCAAGAGATTTAGAAAATGGGGAAGTTACTTTAGCAATAAGATTTACTCATGAGAAAGAAACAGTTAAACTTGAAAATATTGTAAGTGATGTTATTCAAAAACTTGAGACTATTCAAAATGGTATGCTTGAAAAAGCCACTGAATTTGTTTCTACTCATATTTATGAAGCGAAAAATATGGATGAAATGATAAATATAGCAAATACTAAAGAAGGATTTATCAAAGCTGATTGGTGTGGAAACGAAGAATGTGAAGATAAAATCAAAGAACTTACAGGTGGAGCAGGAAGTAGATGCATTCCATTTGATGAAAAACTAATTACAGGAAAATGTATTTGTTGTGGTAAAGATGCTAAACATAATGTAATTTGGGGTAAATCATACTAAAAACTAGAAAAATCTATTTTGGCTGTCTATTGCATAATAGATTTTTTTTTAGTATAATTAAGTGGATACTAGGAGGCAAATATATATGGGCTTTAAATTAAAAAAATTGTTTGTTGATAATGATGATGATATGATGCAAAATGTTAGTGAAGATGAATTTTATACAATAAGTAAAGATGATGCAATGAAAGAAGCAGATAAAGTTGGAAATAAGATGATTTTATTAGAACCAAGAGCTTATTCTGAATCACAACAAATTGCAGATCACCTTAAAAATCGTAATTCTGTAGTAGTAAATTTAAAAAGAGTTACTGCGGAACAAGCTAAAAGAATTATTGATTTTTTAAGCGGTTGCATTTATGCAATTGGCGGTTCTATGCAAAAAATTGGTGTTGGAATATATTTATGTACACCAAAAAATGTTAATGTTCAAGGAAAAATAACTGACGAAGCTGATAAAAAAGAAAAAGAAGAATCTGAAGAAATAGATTGGTAAAGGGGCCTAAACCATGGTTAAATTTAGAACAAATATCTATGGTTATAATAAAGATGATGTTGTTAAGTTTGTTAATAAAGTAGCTGAAGAATATGAAAATATTTATCAAAAACTTCGTACAGCAACTTTAGAAGCAGAAAGTCTTAGAAAAGAAATAGAAAAATATCAAAACTTGGAAAAGACTTTAAACGACACTCTTTTGCTTGCACAAGAAACTAGTGCAAATGCTCAAAAAGCTGCTTTTGCACAAAGTAAATTAATTATTGAGGATGCTAAAAATAATGCTTCGAAAATAGTTAATAATTCCTTAGTTAAAGCTCAAAATATAGAACGTGAAGCAGAAGAGTTACAACGAAAAGTTATAAGTTATAAAAAGAGGTTTATTGCTTTAGTCGAGTCACAAGTTGACGAGATGGATAAATTTGATGAAAGGCTTTAAATGAAAACGAGAATTATTAGTGCCATTATAGCAATTGCTATAGCTGTGCCGTTTGTTTATTTTGGAAAAGAATTATTTATGTTTGGAGTAGGGCTTATTTGTTTATGGTCGTATAAGGAAATTATGGATTTAAAAAAAACACATAAAAAAATTCCAAACGTACCGAAATTTTTAGGATTATTTGGACTACTTATGATAGTATTTTCAAATACTAGTTATTCCCTTTATTATAGTGGTGTATCATATATTTATTTAGCGGTATTATGCTTTACATTAATTATACCAACACTATTTTATGATGATGATAAATATACAATAAAAGATGCATTTCATTTAGTTGGTTTACTTTTATTTGTTGGACTTGGTTTTAATAGTATTATTTTAGTGAGAAATATTGATATTAAATTATTTTTGTATTTGGTATCTATTCCGGTAATTACTGACTCGTTTGCCCTTTTCGTGGGTAAAAGATTTGGTAAAAATAAAATGTGTCCAAATATTAGCCCTAAGAAAACTTGGGAAGGTATGATTGGTGGAACTATTTTTGGAACAATCATTCCACTTATTATCTATTATTTATTTTTTAAAGAATTTAATTTTATTATGGTTTTAATAACATTTATTTTAACAATAATGGATCAAATTGGTGATCTAATATTTAGTAAGTTAAAAAGAGAAAATGATATAAAAGATTTTTCAAATATTATGCCTGGACATGGTGGTGCCCTAGATAGACTTGATAGTACGCTTGTTATATTTATTACATATGTAGCACTATCATTAATATTATTATAAAGGAGGAAGAAAAATGTTTGCAAGTATAGGATTATTTATAGTAAAAATATTATTACTTTTATTTATTTTAGGAATAATAATTTTAGTTCATGAGTTTGGTCATTTTATATGGGCTAAGAAATTCGGCGTTTATATTTATGAATTTTCTATAGGAATGGGTCCAGTTATTCATACTCATAAAGGAAAAAAGGACAAAATAAATTATAATATTCGTCTTATACCAATTGGTGGATTTGTATCAATGGCTGGCGAGGTATATGATAATGATGAAAAAATACCTAAATCTAAATTAATGTGTAATAAAAAATGGTACCAAAGGCTTATTATTTTAGTCGCTGGTGTTGTAAATAATTTTATTTTAGCAATAGTAATACTTTTTGCCTATACTTTAATTTGGGGTGGTGGAGCTATAACACCTAAGGTTAGTGAGACTATAGCTGATAAACCTGCCGCAGCTGCGGGAATTAAAGAAGGCGATGTAATTACAAGCATTAATGGCTATCATGTTTCATCTTGGGATAAAGCTCAAATAATTTTATATTATAAAAATAATAAAGACTATTATACATTTGAAGTAAAACATTCTGATGGAAATAAAGAAACTATTAAAGTAAAACCAGAAATTATTAAAGATGAAGAAACTGGCACAGAAAGTAAATTATTTGGTATAAAAATTAAAGAAGCTGATACATCAAATGTATTTAAGGCATTTATTTATAGTATTCAAAAATTTGCAAGTATTATAAGTTCAATGGTTTATACAATATGGGGATTAATTGCTGGTAAAATAGGCCTTTCTGCATTATCAGGTCCTGTTGGAATTTATGAAGTAGTGGGTCAAACTATTAATTATGGAATCAATTATTTCTTATATATTTTGGCATTTTTATCAATAAATGTAGGATTTATAAATATATTACCATTCCCAGCATTTGATGGAGGACATGTATTTTTCTTAATTGTAGAGAAAATTAAAGGAAAACCTGTAAATGCTAAATTTGAAAGTACATGCCATTTAATTGGCTTTATATTAATATTTCTACTTATGATAATTGTTACAATAAACGATATAATTAAGTTATTTTAACTTAATTATTTTTTGTCCTCGTAACTCAATTGAATAGAGTACTTGCCTCCGACGCAAGAAGTTATGGGTTTAAATCCCATCGAGGACACCATATTATAATATGTTTATTGTTAAGGTTTACACAAGTATGATATAGTGATAATATTAAAATGGTGGTAGTATGGAAAATAAAAAATCTAAAAAAGAAATAGTTAAAATGTTATTAAAGAAAAATTTGGATAGTAATGATGAAGAAGAACTTCTTGATATGCTTATTAATGAACCAATCGCAGTTGATGTAGACAAACAAAGTGATTTAAATAGAACTTTTGGTGATAAACTTGCAGATAAAATTACTGAAGTGGCGGGAAGTTGGCCATTTATAATATGCTTAATTATTTTCTTAATTTTATGGATTTTGTTAAATATTTTCATTTTAAAAGAGGCTGATCCATATCCATTTATTTTACTTAATCTGTTACTTTCATGTGTTGCAGCACTTCAGGCACCGATAATTATGATGAGCCAAAATAGAGAATCTAAAAAAGACAGATTAAGAAGTTTAAATGATTATAAGACAGATTTAAAAAGTGAACTTATTTTGGAAGAATTGCATCTAGAATTACAAAAAGTAATTAATAATCAAAATAAAATACTTAAACTTTTAGAAGATAAAGATGAAGAATAGTAGTTTATTTCTGAATATTTAAATGGTATACTACTTGTATGAAAAAGAAGTTTATAAATTTATTTTTAAGTATTATTTCAACACTTTCATTATTTTTAAATTTTAAAAAAATATATTTGAATAAAAGTGGCATTGTAAATATATGGAGTATTATTTTAATTATTATATTCGCAATTGTATTTTATTTGTTTTATAACAAAGTTGATTTAAAAAAAAGTTTAAAAGAAGATAAAATTTTATCTTCATTATTTTCTATTTTCACTTTAATAGGACAAAGTTATCGAAGTGTTTCAAGTTTAAGTATACTATTTAAAAAATATATGTTTATTTTTACAATATTTAGATTTATTGGATTATATTTTTTATATTTACTTTTAATTTATTACTACAAAAAATGTATTAATAATTTTAAAAATCGTCCTGATTTAAAAGAAAATAGATTTATAAAGATATTTAATAAACATCCGTTTTTAACTAGCTTAGTTGTAATATGTTTAGTTTGGACAATATATTATATTGCATTTTATCCAGCAGTATTATCTCCAGACCCTAGTTACCAAATAAAACAAGCGTTTAATGTTAGAACAAAGTATAATGATTATTCTATTCAAATTAACCCTAAGGTAAATATTACAAATCACCATCCGGTTTTTCATACGCTTCTTTTAGGAGGATGCATTAGACTTGGAAGACTTATTTTAAATGATAATTTTGGTTTATTTATTTATACATTTACGCAAGGAATGTTTTTGGCAGTAACGCTTGCATATACAGTTTTATTATTGAAAAAGAAAAATATTCAAAATAAATATTTAATACCACTTTTACTTATTTATTCATTTGTTCCATGTTTTCCTTTTTATGCAATTAATATGAATAAAGATGTTTATTATACGACATTTATTATATGGTTAATAATTCTTTTGATAAGGTATATAGAATGTTTTAAAACTACTAAAGTTACTAAATCGTTTTTACTAGAATATTTTATAGTATCAATATTTTTATGTTTATTTAGAAATAATGGAATATTTTTAATTATTATGCTTCTTCCTTTCTTATATAAATTTAGCAAAAAAAATAGGATAAGTATTTTAATTGTTACAATTCTTATAACGGGATTATATTATTCTTATACAAAAATATTGCTTCCAAAGCTTGGAGTTACTGGAACAAGTGTAAGGGAAGCATTAAGTATACCATTTCAGCAAAGTGCTAGATATATAAAATATTATGAAAGCGAACTTTCTTTAAAAGATAAAGAAAATATAGGAAAAGTTTTAAACTATGAAGTTATTAAAAATAGTTATGATCCTCAGCTTTCAGATCCTGTGAAAAATACGTATAATAAGTATGCCACGAAAGAAGAACTATTAAATTATTTTGATACTTGGGCTCATGGACTAATAAAAAGACCATTTCTTTATCTAGATGCAACATTAAACAATATTTATGGATTTTTTGACCCTGGAGATATACATTGGTATATATATTCTAGATATAATGATACGATAACTGAAAATGGACTTGTGGATTATCATTATAATAATTTGAACATCTTGCGAGTAATTCTTAAAAATTATGCCTATGCATTTAAGGTTATTCCTGTATTAGGTTTAATTGTTACTCCAGGATTTAATACTTGGATTTTACTTTGCTTAATTATATATATTTTAAAATCAAAAAAGAAAGATGAAATTATAGTATTACTTCCTATGATAGTTTCGCTTGTATTTTGTGTTTTAGGACCAGCGAATAATTACTATAGGTACGCTATGCCATATGTTTTTTCAATGCCATTTGTTGTGGTATATTATTTAAATAAAAAAGTTAGATAATAATTGGTTTATTAGCTAACTCTTTTTTTTGCTCATTACATCCCGTAATCATATCATAAATTATCGCGGATTTTAGTTCATAATTATATGTGATAGATTTTTTATCTTTTTTAATAGGAATAGAAATATTCTTTTTTATTTTATTTATATAATCTTTACCTTTTTGGGAAAAACCTAAAATATTAATATATTCAATTTCTAAATTTGCATCATTTTTTTTAATATTTAATAAAATATGAATCAGCATACGATTTATTTTGTTATATGTATATTTTTGGGATTTAATATTTTTAATTAATTCCTCCAAATTATCCACATTTTTAATAGTTTTTTTCAAAAGATAGTTCATTGACTTGTCAACATCAAGTACGTCGCTTATGTCATTATTTAGGATTTGAATTTTAATTAAATTAAAAAGTAATGAAGTATCAATTTTAATTATTTTATCCATTGAATAATTTGGTAAATATCTTTTTATATCTTTATTATTTTTAATTTTTTCACGAATATTTAAAGCACTAATTATATCATCATTACTTTCTTTATCTAAATAATCATTTGTTCTTTTTATAGTTTGAGCTTCGATTAAAAAATTATTTGTTAAAATCGATTTAACATAACATATTCCTAAAAGGTCATTTGAATTATAAGAAAAATCTTCATTAATTACTTTACTAAGAGCAGTAGGGTAATTAAGTCCATTTTTTAAATGAACTTTTATATTTTCATTATTATGATTTTCAATGGATTTTTTTGCAATCAATTTTATTTTTTCTATATCATCACATTCACTACCAAAAATAATCTTTTTTACCTTAAAATAATTTAATAATTTTATTGATGCGTCAGAAAATGTATCTGCACTTTGAGTTCCATATAAAACAGGCAATTCCAAAACTATATCAACGCCACTTAATAAAGAAATATGAGTTTTATCATATTTGGATATTATAGAGGGTTCTCCGCGCTGAAGAAAATAGCCATTTAGAACTAAAACTAATAAACTATCCGGATACATTTCCTTAATTTTATTTATATGATATAAGTGACCATTATGAAATGGATTATATTCTGCGATTAAACCTATTATTTCCATGCAACTAATATATAAAATATTTCTTTATTTGTCAATTTATATTATAATACCAATTGAGGGAAAATATGATTATATGTGTATGTGGTCCAACAGGGATAGGAAAGACTAAATTAAGTGAATTATTAGCAGAGAAATATAATGCAATTATTTTAAATGCAGATGCAACTCAAATTTATCAAGAACTTAATATTGGTAGTGCAAAAATAACTAAAGAAGAAATGGGCAATCGTCAGCATTATTTATTTGATATCAAAAAGCCTAATGAAGATTATAGTGTTATGGAATATCAAAATGATGCAAGAAGAATATTAAATGATTACAATGACAAAAATATTGTTGTTGTCGGCGGAACTGGTTTATATATTAAAGCATTATTCTTTGATTATGTATTTGATGAGATGAAAAAAAATAATTTTGATAATTTAAGTAATGATGAACTGTATACTCTTGCAATGAAAAAAGATCCTAAGTGTAATTTGCACAGGAATAATAGAGTAAGACTTATAAATTTTTTAAATCGAACAAAACAAGAAAATAATAAAGATGTTAAACTATATGATGTAATTTTCGTAGGGCTTACTGCAGAAAGAAGCAAAATATATGATATATGTAATAAAAGAGTAGATATAATGATTAAAAGTGGTTTACTAAATGAAGTTAAAACATTAAAAGAAAAATATCCAAATTCAAATATTTTAAAACGCGCTATAGGTTATAAAGAATTAATAAGTTATTTAGATAGTAATATTTCATACAATGATGCTATAGAGCTTATAAAGAAAAATACAAGGCATTATGTAAAAAGACAATATACATGGTTTAATAATCAACTTGATATAAAATGGTTTGATGTAGATTTTGATAATTTCAATAATACATATGAAGATGTAATAAAATATATTGAAGCAAACAAAAAGGCAAATTAATTGCCATTTTTTTATGAACCAAAAGCTTTCAAATTATTAATTTTATCATTAAATTCTAAATAATAGTTTTTATCAAAATTATGTTCTTCGATTTCAACTTTTCCAGAATCAACAGCCATTAAAGCGGTGGTATCGACTAAAAAATATTTATGATATAAATAGTCTTTACCATCATCACTAACTGGATCATCCCAAGTTAGGTCTAGGTGAAGCCACTTATCATTTAAATAAACTGCATTCCAAATATGCCCATTTGATTTATAACCGACACTTTCTTTTGTAGTAGCAATTTTATAGTTTTTAATATTAAACTTTGTTAAGAATATTGCCATTAAATCTGTGTATCCATTACATGTAGCCATGTGATCAAATAAAGGACCATATGCAATGTAAGATAAATATTTACTATCACCATTTTTATTTCTTTCTACGTCATATTTTGTGGTATTAATAATATAGTCATGAATAGTTTTAATTTTTTCGTATTCATTCATTTCGGTAGTGATTTTTTCATTTATAATTTTATTAACTTCATTATCAATTTTTTCAATTTGATCTTTTGTATAAAGGTAGTTTATCTCAATAGTAATTTCTCCGGATTCAAGCATGCTTGTTTTCATATTAGTAAAACTATTATAAGGATGAACATAGTTATTAACATGAGTTAAAGTAATATCATCTTTACTTATTTGTTCTATATCCTTTATACAATCGGTATATTCATTAGGACAATAAAAAGTAAAAGTATCCCAGCCATTATTAATTGTAGTATAAATAATGTTTAGTAAATCGTTATAAGAATATGGTACAAATTCATTTACATTATGAACAAATAAGAAATTATCAGTTTTTGTATATTCATTTTTTTCTTTAATAAGAAGTTTTGGGGTTTCAGTAATTTTATTTGCAATAAGGTTACTTATAAAATCTGATTTATACGAAATAATAAGTAACAAGATAACACATATAATAGTTATAATAAATTTTTTCATATTTATATTGTACTAAAAAATAGGTAATAAAAAAAGTAGTTTTTTAATAACTACTTCATGTTTTTAATTTTTTGTGATAATCTTGATTTTTGTCTATCAGCTGTATTAGATTTAATTAATCCTTTACTTAAAGCTCCATCGCATTCTTTTTGAAATTTTTTAAATAACTCAGAAGCTTTTTCTTTATCGTTAGCTGCAATTAATTTTTCTATATCTTTAATTAAGTTCTTAACTTGTGCTTTAGCTTCATGATTATTATCAGTTTTTTTAGCGATAACTTTAATTGCTTTTTTTGAACTTTTAATATTTGCCATCTTTTCTTCCTTCCTTTTTAGTACGTAACTATTTTATCAAAACTTTTCTAGTTTAGCAAGTATTTTCAAGCATGCTAAGCAAAAACCTTAAAAAACTTATTTAAAGATATTTTTTTCGACAAAAAAATTAGTATTTATTTGTTAATTTTATGATGGTGATAAAAATGGGACATTTTAAAAGCATGAGTAAAAAAAGAAAGATTCAAAGAAAAATAATATTTTTTTTACTAGAAATAATATCTGCTTTAATAATTGTCAAAGTTATTAAGAAAAATTATAAATTGAATGAAGATAAATTAGTTTATTTGACTTATAATTATTTAGGAAAAATCTCTAAAAAAGTTGAACAAGTAAATAATGAAGTTATTGAAAATACAACACCTATATTTAAAAATGAAAGGGATCCCACAGTATACATTTACAATACTCATCAATCTGAAAAATATAAATACAGCAAAGTTAACAATTATAATTTAGATTATACCGTTATGTTTGGCAGTCAAATATTAAAAGATTATTTAAATGAATATAATATTAATGCGTATGTAGAAGAAAATTTAATTAGTAAAGTTTTAAATGAAAATAATCTTGTATATAAAGATAGCTATGTAGCAAGTAGAATACTTATGGAAAATGCTAAAAAAAGTAATCCCACTTTAAAGTATTTTATTGATTTACATAGAGATTCTTCATCATACGAAAGAACTACATGTTTAATTAATGATGATTCATATGCAAAAGTATTGTTCGTTTTAGGACTAGAAAATCCAAACTATGAAAAAAATAAGGAAATGATTAATGCGTTAAATAATAAAATTATTTCCTATAACAGTTGCTTATCAAGAGGAATAATGGAAAAAGAAGGTCCTTATTCAAATGGCGTATATAATCAGGACTTTGATAAAAATACAATTCTAATTGAAGTCGGAGGACAATATAATGATATTAAACAGGTAGATAATACCTTAAAAGTTTTAGCAAAAGTTTTATATGAATATATTATGGAGGATTCATGACAAATGATAAAAAAAATCCATTTTTTAAAATATTATCACTTTTATTTTTAATATATTTAGGATTATTTATAGCTAAAGAAACTGGCTATTATGATAAAAATATTAGAGAAAAAACTTTACTTACAGAAACTAAAATTAATGATTTTGAAAATGATTTAAAGTCGGGTAAACCTGTTGATGTTATTTCATATTTACCTGAAGAAAAAGATTACTCTAACATATTAACTAAATCTGCGAATAAAGTTTCAAATAAAATAGGGATTTTGGTAAATTCAAAATCTAAGAACATATGGGATTTTATTAAGACTTTATTTATTTCTTAACTTTTTGTATAATAATATTTGGTGGAAGAAAATGAAATCAAATATTAGAAACTTTTCGATTATTGCTCATATAGATCATGGTAAAAGTACTTTAGCAGATCGCTTTTTGGAACTAACAAAAACATATGAAAGTCGTAATAATGAAACTCAAATTTTAGATAATATGGACCTTGAAAAAGAAAGAGGCATAACAATTAAGTTAAATGCCGTTTGTTTAGATTATGAATATAAAGGTGAAAAATATACTTTAAACTTAATTGATACTCCGGGTCATGTAGATTTTTCATATGAAGTTTCTCGAAGTTTGGCAGCTTGCGAAGGGGCAATTTTAGTAGTTGATGCTTCTCAAGGAATTGAAGCACAAACTTTAGCTAATCTTTATTTAGCAATGGAAAATGATTTAACAATTATACCAGTTATTAACAAAATTGATTTACCAAATGCTAATACTGAAAAAGTAAAAAATGAATTAGTTAAAACCTTAGGATTTAAAGAAGACGAAATACTTCTTTGTAGTGCTAAAACCGGTTTAGGTGTTAAGGAAATTTTAGATGCTGTTATTGAAAGAGTACAACCTCCGGTAATTAAGGAAAATGATAAATTACGTGCTTTAATTTTTGATAGTCATTTTGATTCTTACAGAGGTGTAGTTCTTCTTGTGAAGGTTATGGAAGGTAGCATTAAAGTAAAAGATAAAATTAAAATGATGCAAATGGATTCTGTTTTCGAAGTTACTGAAGTAGGAGTTAATAAAATTGTAAATAAGCCATTAGATAAACTTTCGAGCGGTATGGTTGGTTATGTAGCAGCCGCTATAAAAGATATATCAAAAGTAGCTGTTGGTGATACTATTACTTTAGAAAGTAATCCGGCTTTAGAACCTTTACATGGATATAAAAAAATGAAGCCTATGGTTTTTTCAGGTATATTTCCTACAGAGGCAAATAAATACGATGAGTTAAAAGATGCTTTAGAAAAATTAAAATTAAATGATGCATCTTTAACAATTAGTCCAGAAAATTCAATAGCTTTAGGCTTTGGTTTTAGAACAGGTTTTTTAGGACTTCTTCATATGGACATAGTTCTTACAAGACTAGAAAGAGAATTTAATCTAGAAACTATTGCCACAAGTCCATCAGTTGTCTATAAAGTAGGACTTACCTCTGGTGATGAAATTGAAGTTTCTAGTCCAAATGAAATGCCTGAAAAAGTGAAAATTGCTTATATTAAAGAACCTTATATTTATACAAATATTATAACGCCAACTGAGTTTATTGGTCCAATAATGACTCTTTGTCAAAATAAAAGAGGCATCTATGATGTAACTGAGTATCTAGATGAAACTAGAGTAAATATTCATTATTATATTCCTTTAGGAGAAATTATTTATGACTTTTATGATAAATTAAAAAGTACAACTAAAGGATATGCTTCTTTTGACTATGAAATGAGTGATTATAGAGAAAGTAAACTTGTTAAAATGGATATTTTATTAAATGGTCAAATTGTTGATGCATTATCAGTTATTGTCCATGAAGATTTTGCTTATAGTAAAGGTAGATATATTGTTACTAAACTTAGAAAAACAATTCCAAGACAGATGTTTGAAGTGCCTATTCAAGCAAGTATTGGTTCAAAAGTAATTGCAAGAGAAAATGTTAGTGCAATGAAAAAGAATGTGCTTGCTAAATGCTATGGTGGCGATGTATCTAGAAAAAGAAAACTATTAGAAAAACAAAAAGAGGGAAAGAAGAAAATGAAAATGATAGGTTCGGTAGAGGTTCCTAAAGAAGCATTTTTAAGCATTTTAAGTGATGAAGAATAAGAAAGGTAGTAAATAATGAGAAGTAAAAGTCAAGAAGAAGAGATGAAAATAAAAATTTTATTATTGAGTAAACTTTTTTTAGAAAGTAATTATTCTGATATAGAACTTTCTAATATTACAGGAATTAGCTCTTCGAGTGTGGGAAGATATCTTACAAGTCCATTTGCAATGGAAATTTTAGGACCAGAAACATTTAATTTTATAGCACAAAAACGTAGAGAGAATTTATATAATGCAAAAATCAAAGGTGGTCAAGTGTTTGCAAGACAAAATATTTTATTTAGAGAAGAAGACGGGAAAATCATAGGTAGTAAAAAAAGATGATAAAAAGTGCTTATGTGCATATACCATTTTGCAAAAGTATTTGTTCTTATTGTGATTTTTGTAAAATGCTTTATCACGAGAAATTTATAGAAGAGTATTTATTAGCACTTACAAAAGAAATAAAAACAAATTATAAAAATGAACTTTTAGATACTCTTTATGT
Organism: uncultured Bacilli bacterium; assembly: GCA_934101645.1. GTDB lineage: Bacteria > Bacillota_I > Bacilli_A > RF39 > UBA660 > UBA6448. The sequence continues at coordinate 35,446 of CAKORX010000003.1, forward strand.
AGGTGGAGGAACGCCTTCGAGTTTAAGTATTAAGTTATTAACTAAATTATTAGATATCCTAAAAAACTTTAATCTTTCAGATAACTATGAATTTACTTTTGAATGTAACATATCTGATATTAATGAAGAGTTTTTAAAAGTTATAAAAAAATATAAAATAAATAGATTAAGTATTGGCATTGAGTCATTTGACGAAGAAAACCTAAAGTTTTTAAATAGAAAATCCACATATGATGATGCTAAAGAAAAAATATCTTTATGTAAAAAATATGGTTTTAATAACATAAATGTTGATTTGATTTATGCACTTCCAAGTGAAAATATAAATACTTTAAAATCTGATTTGGATAAAATTATATCACTTGATGTTACTCATATAAGTACATATAGTTTAATGATTGAGCCAAATACATTGTTAAGTATTAAAAATATAAAACCTATAAATGAAAAATTAGATAAAAAAATGTATGATGTTATTTGTAAAACCTTAAAGGATAATGGTTTTAATCATTACGAAATCAGCAATTTTTCAAAACCAAACTATGAGTCAAAACATAATTTAGTTTATTGGCATAATGAAAAATATTATGGTTTTGGTTTAGGTGCTTCGGGATATATTCAAGATTTTAGATATAATAATACAAAAAATTTTAAAAGTTATATAAGTGGTAAGTTTCTTAGTGATAAAGAAAGTATTGCTAATAAAGATAATATTTCCTATGGACTTATTTTAGGATTTAGATTAGTAAAAGGAATAAGTGTAAAAAATTTTTTCTCTAAATATGATGTTGATTTATTAGAAAATGAAAAAATTTTAAAGTTATTAAAAAATAAAAAATTAATTTTAAAAAATGGTTATTTGAGTATTAATAAAAAATATTTATATGTTGAAAATGAAATTTTAATAGAATTTATTTAAAAGGAGAAATTATAATAAATGCTTTATAATCTAGAAATATTAAATGGAGAAATAACTCCGCAGTTTAGTAGTGAAGTATTTAATTATGAAGTAAATGTAGATTCAAGTGCTTTAACTTTAATCTTTAATTATGATACATGTGATACGTGTAATGTTACTGTATATGGAAATAATTTTCTTACAGAAGGTGAAAATCACGTTCTAATTGAGGTATATGACAAAGAACTTATTACCTATACATTAATCGTTAATAAAGAAAAGAAAAGTGAAAGCGTGTTTAGTGAAACAAATGATAAAGTTGAAATTAAAGTAAATAATAATAAAGAAATATTTACTCCCTTAATTGGAGTAGTATGTTTTTTATCAATTTTGACATTATTTTATGTTATTTTTCATAAGAAAAAAGTATGAATGAATTTAAATTAATTGCACATAGGGGAATGCATTTTAATAAAAATGAAGAAAACACACTTTTTTCTTTTTTTAATGCTATAAATAATAATTATGAAGGATTTGAATGTGATGTAAGACAAACTAAAGATGAAAAATTAATTATTTATCATGATATTTTATATAAGGGAAAGATGCTAAGAAATATACTTTATAAAAATATCGATAATGCTTTACTTTTAGAAAATGTTTTAAAAATAAAAACAGATAAAATAATTTTGTTAGAAATAAAAGATCCTTTTATTAATATAGAAAAACTTAAGGATTTATTATTTAAATATAAAAATAAAAATATTTATGTTATGTCATTTCATGATAGTATAATTGATAAACTTAATGTAACTGGCAAAACTTATAAAGTCGGTGTTCTTAATTATGTACTAAATACAAATAAATCACATTTTAAATACGATTTTATTTGCATATTAAATACACTTTTAAATCAGAAAACTATAGATTATATTTTTTCTAATAAACAAGAATTATTTATTTATGGTATAAAAGAAAATAAATTTACTTATAAATGGCCTTATTATATTGTAAATTAAAGTAAAATTTAGTAAAATTATTTTAGAATAGAAAAGGGAGTAGAAAGGTTCATAATGGTATTTTCAAGCATTTCATTTTTATATTATTTTTTGCCAGTATTTTTAATTTTATATTTCTTAACTCCTATAAAATATAGAAATATTACTTTATTAATTGGTAGTTTATTATTTTATTTTTATGGAGAGCAAAGATATTTTTATATAATTATTTTAATGGGGCTAATAAATTATTTAATAGGAAATAAGTTATCAAAAAGTAAAAATAAGTTTATTTTAACTATTGGAATTTTAATAAATATCTTAGTATTATTTTATTTTAAATATTATGATTTTTTTGTTCAAAATTTTAATAATATATTTGGCTTTAATATAAGTTTTTTAAATATTATAATTCCTTTAGGGATAAGTTTTTTTGCTTTTAAAAATATAAGTTATATCGCTGATATTTATAATGGTAAAATTCAAAAGGCTAAAAATTTATTTTATTATTTAACTTATTTAGTAATGTTTCCAAGCTTAGTACAAGGACCTATCGTTAGGTATGAAACAGTTTCTGAAGAGTTAGAAAAAAGAAGTAGTTCATTTAATTTATTTTCTAAAGGTGTTTCAAGATTTGTAATTGGTCTTTCTAAAAAAGTTATTTTAGCAGATACCTTAGGAAAGTTTATAAGTAGTTTAAGTTTAATTGAAAGTCAAACAGTACTTTCTGCTTGGTTAAAAGCAATTTGTGATATCACTAGATTATATTTAGATTTTTCTGGTTATAGTGATATGGCAATTGGACTTGGATTAATGTTAGGCTTTCACTTTTTGGAAAACTTTAATTATCCATTTTGTGCAAGTTCACTTACAGACTTTTGGCGTAGATGGCATATTTCATTATCAAGTTTCTTCAAAGACTATATTTATATTCCTTTAGGAGGAAGTAGGGTTAATAAATTTAGAAAATATTTAAATATTTTTATTGTTTGGTTTGTTACAGGCCTTTGGCATGGAGCAAGTTGGAATTTTATTTTGTGGGGATTATATTTTGGTATATTTTTGGTAATAGAAAAGAAATTATTTTATAAATTTTTTCAAAAACATAAAATACTAGGAAATATTTGGACCAATATTTTGGTTATTATAGGATTTGTTATGTTTTATCAATATAATATTTCTGATATAACAAAATTACTTGGTTTAATGTTTGGTAAAAATGCTTCTTTAGTAAACATAGAAACTATTTATTATTTGAAAAATTATTTAATTTTATTAATTATTTCTTTTATATGCTGTACGCCACTTATAAAAAATTTAATTTTAAAATTAAGAAAAAACAAGAAGTGGAATGTGATTATAAATATATTAGAACCTATTTCATATATAGTGCTTCTTATTATTTGTACATCATTTATAATTGATGCATCATCAAGTCCATTTTTGTATTTTAGGTTTTAAGAGGTTAATATGAAAGAAAAAATTGTATCAATTTTATTTGTATCTATGTTGTTAGTTTTAGGCTTAGGAAGTATTATTGCCAAAGATAATGATATTTCATATAAAGAAAGAAGAACTTTAACAAAAATGCCTTCATTAAATTTAAAAAGTATTTTTTCTGGTGATAATTATTTTGAAAATTTAACAAATTATTTTAATGATCAATTTATTTTCAGAGATAATTTTAAGTCTTTGAAAGGAATTACAACAAGCAAAATATTTGTTATGAAAGAAAATAATGGTATATATGAAAAAGACAATTATTTATTTCAAATGGATACAAATGTAAATAAAAAGTCAATCGATAATTTATTAAATAAAATAAAATATATTGATAATACTTATTTAGATAATCAAAACAAATATTTTGTAATGATTCCAGATAAAAATTATTATTTAGATGATGAAAATATTCCTAAAATAGGGTATAATACTATTATAGATAGTCTAAAAAATGGGCTACCTAATGATGTTAAATGGATTGACATAACAAAATCTTTAACTTTAGATTCATATTATAGAACTGATATTCATTTTAAAGAAAATAAACTAAGTGATGTAGTAAAAACTTTATCTAATAATATGAATTTTGAAAGTAGTAATACTAATTATACTTTAAAAAAATATTATCCATTTTATGGTGCACTTTATGGAAAGGTTGCTAGCAATATTAAAGCAGATGAAATTGAATATTTAACAAATGATGTTATTAATAATGCTAGCGTTTATAATTATGAAAAAAATAGAGTAGAAAAAGTATATATGGAAGATTACTTAAAAAATGTTGATAGTTATGATGTATTTTTATCAGGAGCAACACCACTTTTAATTATTGAAAATGAATTTAATGATTCAGGAAAAGAACTTGTAATGTTTAGAGATTCTTTTGCTAGTTCATTAACACCTTTATTAATTGAAAGTTATTCTAAAATAGTAATGGTTGATTTAAGATATGTTAGTAGTAAATATCTAGAAAAAATTAATGAATTTTCTGTTAAAGAAGATGCAGATGTTATGTTTATTTATAGTACAGTTATTATTAATAATAGTTTTTCTTTAAAGTAGTAAGGAGTGTGGGTATATGAAGAAAAAAATTAGTTTAGTATTACTTGTAATTATGGTTACTTTATTATGTTCAGCATGTGGTAAGAAAGAAGAAAACATAAAAGGAAACTTACCAGATTTAATGAATAAATTATATGAAAATCTTGATGGTTTTTCCACTGAAAATTTACAGCAGGTAGCATTTACAAAAGATGAACAAGAATATTTTATCGGAGATGTTTCATTTGATTATAAAGACGCATTAGCAAGTGAACCAGTTATGTCTTCGGTAGCTCATTCAGTTGTTTTAATTAGATTAAATTCTTCGAAAGATGCAGAAAAAGCTAAAAAAGAAATAAAAGAAAAAGTAAATCCTAGAAAATGGATATGCGTTGAAGTCGAAGAGAAAAATGTAATTGTCGAAAGCAGAGGCGATTTAGTACTTTTAGCAATGGATAATCAGTATTCTGGAGCTATTAAAGAAAATTTTCTAAATTTAAAAAATTAAAGTAAATATTGTAAAAAAATTGTATAACAAAGCAGGGCAACTTGCTTTTTTTTATAAAAAAGATTATTCTAATTATGAAGGATGTTTTTTATGGAAAAACAAATTAAATTAAAAAAGAACATTATTATATTTTATGTTTTACTTTTTCTAATAGTATTTATATCTATTATAGTTTTGTTTTTGAAAAATATTTTAATAAAGAGTAATTTTACAAATAAAAGTGATAATTCAAATAATATTGTAAAGGTAGAAAATAATACAGTAGAAAATATTCCAAGTGAAAGTGTAGAAAATAAAACTCCTACAGAAAATGATAACAAAACTTTAGATGACAATAAAAATGTGACAGATAATGAACCTACTGTAGATAATAAAACAAGTCCTACTGAAAATGAAACTCCTTCAGTTACTAAACCAAATTCTACATATGTTCAAGATGAATTTTTAATTGATGATATAACTAACGAAGATGCTAAAAATATCTTTATTGAAAAGCATGCTATGGTAGTTGGTGATTCAATGGGAGAAGGATTAGATTGCTATAAAGTACTTAATTCAGAAAGTGTTGTATGGGCTCGCGGAAGAAGAATTGATACAATGAAAAATGATTTAGATAAGGTAATTACATATAATCCAAAATTTTTATTTCTATCTTATGGTGCAAATGATATAAAATCATGGTCATATAATTATGATGGTTGGATTAATAAATATAGAGAAGTTATATTAATGATACAAAGTGCTCTTCCAGAAACAAAGATAATTGTAAATTCTGTTTTACCTGTGGGGGATTATGCTTTACAAAGTGATCCATCATTTACTTATCAAGAAACATATAATGAAAAACTTAAAGAATTAGCCAAAGAACTTGGTATTCAGTTTTTGGAAAATGGTGTTTATTTAAATGATCGAGTAAATTCTTTTTCATCAGATGGTGTTCATCCAAAAGCCAGCTTCTTCTTTTTATGGGGAAGACACATGGCAAGTTATTTAAAAAGTGTAAACTAAAGTAAACTGAAAATAAATAATTTTTCAGTTTTTCTTTTTTATGCTATTATAAATATGGTGGTAAAATATGAAATGTGTAAAATTAACAGGTGTTAAAAATTTAAATGTAGCACAAGAAAATGAAATTGTAAGTGATGGCAAAAAAGTAATTTTTAAAGTAGATACTTGCGGTATTTGTGGTTCTGATATACATTATTGGGATATGGGTCAACCTGAAGGCTTAGTAATGGGTCATGAATTTTGTGGAACAGTTGTCGATCCTGGTAGTAGAGCTGATTTAAAAATTGGTGATAGAATAACAGGACTTCCAATTTCTCCATGTGGAAAATGTGATGCTTGTAAAAGTGGAAATCCTCAGTATTGTCCTGAAACATGGGCTCATGCAGTAGGACTTTCTTTAGATTATCCTGGTGCATATGCGCAAATGTCAAGTTGCCATCCAGATATGGTTAGAAAACTTCCAGATAATGTTTCAAACGAAGAGGCTTGTATGGTAGAACCTTCAGCAGTAAGTTTACATGGTATTGGTCTTGCAAACATTAATGTAGGTGACAAAGTTGCCATAATTGGTGGCGGAATTATTGGCCTTATGGCTGCAGAATTTGCTAAAATGGCAGGAGCTACATATATAGCGCTTCTTGAAACAAATGAAAATCGTGGAAAGAAGGCTTTAAAATTTGGCTGTGTTGATGAATATTTCAATGCTTTAGATGAAAATCTAGTTCCTATGTTAAAAGAAAAAACTGCTGGTGGATTTGATAAAGTTATTGATTGCTGTGGTAATTCTGCTGCAGTAAGTGAAGCTATAATGATAACTAAAAATGGTGGAACAATAGTTTTAGTTGGTGTTTCAATGGCGCCAATAACAATTCCAACTGTAGTATCTGTTATGGGTGAAATAACTATGAAAGGTTCAATTGCATATACTGAGTTTGATTTTGATAGAACTATTAAATTAATTGCAGATGGCAAATTAAATGTAAAGAAATATATTGACGACATAATACCTTTAGAAAAAGCTCAAGAAGCTTTTGAAAGATTAACATCAGGAACCGATGATGCAATTAAAATTATTTTTAAACCAAATAATTAATCAACATATTTAAAAAAGTGTTTATTTACATAAAAATTTTAAATTTGTACAATTATAATAGAAAGGAGAAAAAATATATGTTAGAAAAATTTAATAAATTTTTATATTCATCAATAATATTATCAGTATTAATGTTTGTTTTAGGATTAATATTTATGATTTACCCAAATGTATCATTTTCAGTAATTACTTATATAGTAGCTGTATTTCTAATTATTAATGGAATTTACTTTATTATAGAGAAAGATACAAGTTTGTTTTTCTCAGGTTTCCTAACTTTAGGAGTCCTAGAATTATTAATGGGAATTATAATGATTATTAATCCTCAGATAGTTAAAACATTATTTCCTATAGTAGTAGGAATATCAATGGTTGTAAAATCTGCTCTTGATTTAAGAATATCTTTATTATTAAGCGGTAGTGGTTACAAAAATTGGCTAATTCTATTTATATGTTCACTTCTTTCAATTATCTGTGGAATTTATATTATAATAAATCCAGGTATTGGAAGTGAAGTAATAACTACTTATGTTGGTATAGTAATAATGGTTTATGCAGTATCAAATATTATAGATACAATTATCTTTAAAAAGAATGTAAATGATATAGTTAAACTTTTAAAATAGGTTAAAAAACCTATTTTTTTTATAATTTAAGGTTTATTTAATAAATAAAATCTATTATAATTTTTGTAGGTGAAATATGAAAATACTTTTAATTGAAGATGAACAATCACTTGTTAAAATTATAAAATAAACATTAGAAAATTCTAAATTTGAAGTAGATTTTTCCTTAGATGGACTTATAGGGTATGAAAAAGCATTAAGCAATGAATACGATTTGATAATTTTAGATGTAATGCTTCCAAATAAAAACGGATTTGATATTTTGAGTGATTTAAGAAAAAATAATATTACTAGTAAAATTATTATGCTTACTGCACTATCTAGTTTGGAAAATAAAATTGATGGGTTTAACAAAGGCACAGATGATTATTTAACAAAGCCTTTCCATATTGAAGAGCTTATTGTGAGAATTAATAAACAACTTAATTTAATTAATTATAAAATTTCTTATGAGGATATTTATTTAGATAAATCTAATAAAAAATTAATAAATGAAAAGACTAATGAAAGTGTTGACTTAGTTTGTAAAGAATATAAACTTTTAGAATATTTAATAAATAATCAAATCATGATACTTTCAAAAGAGCAGATATACGATAAAGTGTGGGGTATTGAAAATGAAAGTGAATCAAATAATATTGAAGCATATATGTCATTTTTAAGAAAAAAACTAAAATCAATAGCTTCAAGTGTAACTATAAAGTCCTATCAAAATTTAGGCTATAAATTGGAAGCTCAAAATGAGAAAGTTAAAAAGAAAATAGAAAATTCTTTGAAAGATATAAAAGAAAATAATTTAAGAACTCAAAATAATGACCGTAAAGATGAATTCTTTGAAAAGATAGTTTCAGATACAACTTCATTCTATTTCAAAGGAAAAAAATATGATTGGACATTTTATTTAGATGTGTTTAATAATGAAATTGTTGGATTAGATGTAAGAAAAACAATGTACGGAAATGGTATATTAAATCATAAAAAAACTGTAGAAAATATGCTAAATAACAAAATAAAAAGAGGATATAAAGACCTAGATACAATAGTTCACATAGATCAAGGCATTATTTATTCCTCAGTATCATTTAAAAATATATTTAATTCCTATAACATAACCAGATCTATGTCTAGAGCTGGTATACCAACAGATAATCCAGTTATTGAATCCAAAAATGGATGGTTAAAGAAAGAAATGTATATTGATTTTGACGTAAATAATTATAACACAGTTAAAGAATTTATTGATGATATTATTTGGGATAATAATAACTATAGATCCAGTTATGCTTTAAATTATAAAAACCCAATTGAATATAGAACTCAACTGGGCTTTCAATAATACTTTTTTAGTGTCTACTTTTTGTTGACAACTTCATTTTTAATAAGTAGCATTTTTTATATTTCATCTTTTATTAATTTATCGATATAAGAAATTATTTCATCTTTAGTATACTTACCATTAGAATTTAAATATTCAAATCCTAAATTTAGGACTCCACCAACGTAGAATTTAGCAATAATCTCTGCGGGAATTCCATCACTAATTTTTTCTTTACTAATTCTTTTTAAAATATCATCATTTATTGCACTAAGTAAAATATCCATCATTATACTATTTCGATTATGTACCATAATTGAGGAATATATATCTTTTTTATCCTCAACATGATTTAAAAATATTTTAATAAGCTCAAGATAGTATTCTTTTATATTTAATGCTTTGTTATTTTCTAGTTTTTGAGAAAACTCATCTTTTAAGTCTTTAATGAAATCTACAAGAAGTTCATATTTATCTTCATAATGTGCATAAAAGGTTGATCTATTTATTAAGGCTTTTTCACATATATCAGATACTTTAATTTCTTCAAATGTTTTCTCTTTCATAAGTTCCACTAAAGATGTATATATCATTCTTTTTGTTTTAATAACCCTCAAATCTTTTTTCTTTTCCATTTTTTTCACCAACTAAAGTATATCACTTTATTAATCAAAATAAAAGATAAATAACAAAATGTTGGATAAAAATATACATAATTTGATATTTTGTTGGATAACAAGCATTTAAAAGTTTATGTGTGTGTTATTTTCTTATCCATTGTAATAAAATACTTTGTGTGAAAGGAAAGATGACAAATGAAAAAGTTTGCGGACAAAATATGTAAGCATAAAAGTCTCATTTTAATTGTAACCGGTATTTTAATGGTTCTATCATTTATCGGTATGAGTTTAACTAAAGTAAATTATGATATTTTAGTTTACTTACCCGAAGATATTGAAACAATACAAGGCCAAAATATATTAACTGATGACTTTGAAATGGGTTCATATTCTGTGGCAATAGCAAAAAATATGTCCTCAAAAGAAATAATAAAGTTAGAGGATAAAATTAAAAATGTGAAAGGAGTAAATAAAGTAGTATCACTATATGATGCTACCGGAGTAATTCCTGTAGATATTTTACCAACTGATATCACAAAATATTTACATGATGATAATGCCGATATATTCTTAATTACTTTTGCAGGTGGAACTTCTTCAGAAGAAACCATTAATGCCGTAAAAGAAATAAGAAATCTTACTAGTGATAGTGTAAAACTTGGCGGAATGAGTTCAATGGTACTTGATACAATGAACCTTTCAAATGAAGAAATAGTTATTTATATAATTATTGCAGTAATACTTTGTATTGCAGTGTTAGAATTTTCACTAGATTCATATATAGTTCCAATTTTACTTCTTGCAAATATTGGTATAGCTATACTTATAAATATGGGAACAAATGTCTTTTTAGGAGAAATTTCCTACATAACAAAGGCATTAGTTGCAGTACTTCAACTCGGAGTAACTACTGACTTCTCAATTTTCTTATATAACTCTTACGAAAAGAAAAAAACATTATATAAATCAAAAGAAGAAGCAATGGCAAATGCTATTATAGAAACTTTTACTTCAGTTATTGGTAGTAGTCTTACAACAATTGCAGGTTTCTTAGTTTTATGCACAATGAGTTTAACTTTAGGAAAAGACTTAGGTATTGTAATGGCAAAGGGTGTTTTAATCGGACTTATTTCAACACTTTTACTATTCCCAGCATTACTTCTTACATTTGATAAATTAATTGATAAAGCTAAACATAAAAAGATAAATTTAGTTTTTGATAAATTAAATCATTTTATTGTAAAAAATTATAAAGTAATATTTATTATTTTTGTACTTTTAATAGTACCTGCATATTTAGCTTATTCAAAAGTAGATGTATATTACAAAATGGATAAAACACTTCCTGATACTTTGGAAAGTATAAGTGCAAATAAAGAATTAAAAGATAAATTTAACATAGTAAGCCCAGAAATGATCATTTTAGATAGTAATGTTAAAGCTAGTGATGTAAGTAATATGATAAGTGAAATTAAAGATGTTGAAGGAATTGATTTTGCTTTATCACTTTCTGAACTTGAGAAAATGGGACTTTCTGAAAATGTTATTCCAAGTGATTTACTTAAAATATTTAAAAGTGGTAAATATCAAATGGTACTTGTAAATAGTATTTACGAAGTAGCCAGTGATGAAATAAATAATCAAATTACTTTGGTTAATGACATAGTTAAAAAATATGATAAAACCGCTATCGTAGCAGGTGAAGGACCACTTATGAAAGATTTAATTAAAATAAGTGATACTGACTTTAATAATGTAAATTATTCAAGTATATTATGTGTATTTATCATATTAATTATTTGTTTAAAAGCATTTGCTTTACCTGTTTTATTAATAATCACTATTGAAGCCGCTATATTCATAAATATGAGTATTGCATACTTTGGTGGAGTAGTTTTACCATTTGTAGCTCCAATAGTACTAGGAACAATTCAGTTAGGAGCAACAATTGACTATGCTATACTTTTAACAACTACATATAAAGAAAAAAGAAAAACTATGGATAAGAAAAAAGCAATGGAAGAAGCACTTAATTACTGCGGAGCTTCAATACTTATAAGTGGTTTATGTTTCTTTGCTGCAACATTTGGTGTAGGAGTATATTCTAAACTTGAAATGATTTCATCATTATGTACTCTTATTTCAAGGGGAGCCATTATAAGTATGGTGGTAGTAATTTTAGCACTTCCTACAGTACTTCTTACATTTGATAAATTAATATTTAGAAAGAAAGGAAATGATAATATGAAAAATGTTAAGAATAAAAAAATTATAGAGGCATCATTTTTAGCACTTCTAACTTTAATGCCATTAAATACATTTGCTCTTTCAAAAGATGAAACAGTTTATGCTCATTTAAATGAAAATGGTGAAAGTAAAAGTGTTATAGTTTCTGAAATTTTAAAAAATACAGAAAATAAAAATGAACTTATTGATTATTCAACTCTCGAAGATATCGTAAATAAAAATGGAAACGAAACTTATACACTTGATAAAAATAAATTAACTTGGATGAGTAACGGAAATGATATATATTATGAAGGTAAATATCAAAAGTCTTTACCAATTTCAATGGATATAACTTACAAATTAGATGGCAAAAAAGTAAATGCTAAAGATGTTTTAGGCCAAAGTGGTAAAGTAGAAATTATCATTAATTACAAAAATAATTCTAAAAAAAGTGTTAATATAAATGGAAAAAATGCAAATATTTATACACCATTTATGATTATGTATGGAGCAATGCTTGATAGTAATTATAATAAAAATGTAACTATTAATAATGGTAAAGTTATTGCAAATGGTAATAAAAATATGGTAGTAGGTTTAGCTATTCCAGGTCTTAAAGAAAGTCTTAATATAAATGAACTTTCCCTTGATAGCTTAGTTATTACATATGAAACTACAAACTTCGAAGTACCTACAATGTATAATGTTATTTCAAATAAACTAATAAGTGATGGAAATTTTAATATTTCTAAAATAAATACGCTTTATGAGAAAGTTGAAAGTCTTCAAGATGGAATTGATAAAATTAATGAAGGTTCAAAAAGTCTTAGTGATGGTTTATCACTTTTAAAAAATACTCTTATAACATCTTTATCTTCTTTAGATGATAATAGTAGTGCATTAACTGATAATGAAGTTTCTTATATTAAAGAAAGTGCAATTAATAGTACTCTTAATACTATGAAAACAAATTTAATAGTTGATGCAAATGGTAATGTAATTGGCTCAAAAGATGAAAATGTAAATAATATAGTTTCATCATCAGTAAAAAAAGCAGCATTAAATTATTTACAAAGTGTTAATGAAGAAGAAAATTTAAACACATATTTAACAGTTATGACTAAAATGCAAAATAATATAGAACTTAGTGATGAAGAAAAACTTTTTGCTTATACACATAAAGATACTTTAACAATACTTGGAATTGTTGTTAATGCAAGTACTATTTCTGCAAAAGAGGTAAGCACCAATATATCAACTTATGTTGCTAAAAGTGTAGCGGGAAGTGTATCAGAAAGTGTTGCTAAAAATGTTGCAGATGAAGTTAAAAAAGAGGCAATAAAAAGCACTAAAGAATCATTAAATGAACTATTGGGTGCTATAACTAAACTTGATAATGGAGCAACTACTTTAAATGATGGCATAACTAAATACAATAAAGAGGGTATAAGTGCTATTTCAAACATTGTAAATAGTAATGTTAAAGAATATGAAGCTAGATTAAATGAGATTAATAAATTAGCAAAAGAATATAAAACTATCGAAGAAAAGTCTATTAGTAATGAAGACGAGACAAAATTTATTTTAGTTGTTGATGGTCAAAAGAAGGAAGAAACTGTAAAAAATAGTGAAACTAAAGAAGTTAAAACATCTTTATGGATTAAAATAAAAAACTTATTCAAAAAGGAAAACTAGCTTCTAAATTTACAAAATTTGACATTTTTCTAAAAAAATGCTATAATCATAGCAGTTAAGGGGGGAAATAAAATGAAAAATGAAGAAAGAAATTTAGAGAAGGGAAAATTAAATGTCACTAGATATTTAGGATTAGGACTAACTGCTTTTTCAATTGCTAGTGGTATAGTGTTACATTCACAAACTAACCATTTACTTGAAAGATGTCCTTTTGAAATACTATATGGTGACAAAGCAATTGAACATAGTATTGAGGAAGCAAAAAAACATAGAGAGACAAATACAATTAAAGTAGCACCTGTTGGTTATACACTTGATCCTAAGACTGGAAATTGTGTAACAGAATCAAGAAGTAATTTGGAAGTTACAATTAATCCGGAAACTGGAAAACTTGAAAAGAAATTAGCTACTAAAGAAGAATCTGTTGAACCTATGGCTTATACATATGATACATATTATGGATGGCCATCAGAGTTTTATGGTATAAGTAGTAGCGTTACAAGTACTTCAGCGGAAGAAGAACTTGAAACTGCTGTAAGAAATTTGTATAGATAAAAAGTGATTAAATTCACTTTTTTTAATTGAATTATAAAAAAATATAATCTATAATAAGCAAAAGAGGTAAGAATGAAAGATATTGTAGAAATTAATGGTAAAAAATATTTTGTAATGTTTACATATGAAGATAGTCAAGAATATAAATATATCTTCTATACAGATAATACCTATGATGAAAATAATAGACTTAATGTAATTTTTGGAACATATGAAATTCATGATGATAAATATTTAGTAAATGATATAACAGATGAATTAAAAAAGCAAAAAGCTGCAAAAATATTTAATGAAGTTATAAAAGGTATGACTAATATTAATAAATAGGATTTTATGAAAAAATACTTAAACTTAATTATTTTTATAATATCAATAGTTATATATTTTCTTGTTATGTTTATTTTTAATATAAATTTAGGAACTGGTAAAAAAGAACTTGAAAATATTTTAGTTTTAGTATTTCCAGTTTTAGCAATGTTATTTTATTTAATTTATTATGAAAAAGATAAAAAGATTATTTTATATTATTTAACAATGTATTTTGTAATGCTAATAGGTTTTGTATTTTTTTCAAGTAGAGCAAACTATCTTACAACAAATAAAATTTTGTTACGAAACTATAATATTATTCCTTTTATTGGAATAGTAAAATTATTTGAAACTTCAAAACGTTTTGCGATTTATAATATTTTAGGTAATTTTTTAATGCTTTCACCTTTAGCAATATTACTTCCAATAATTTGTAAAAAATTTAAAAATATTAAATATTTTAGTTCATTTATATTAATTTTAACTTTAACAATTGAAAGTGTTCAATATTTTACTAATATTGGTTCATTTGATATTGATGATATTATTTTAAATATAAGTGGAGCAATAATTACTTTTTTAATAGTTTATAATACAAGACTAAAAAAAATTATATATGATTTATTTTTGGAAAAGAAAAGTGAAAATATAATGTTTAAATTTCTTTATTATGTTTTCATATCTTTATCATTTATAGTCTTTCTTTATTATGCATTCTTAATATTAAATAATATTTATGAAAATAAAGTTAATTATAGTAATTTAAAATGTGTAGAAGAAAATAAAACTTATCTTACTAGCATTAATAATTATAGATATTATTCATTATGTAAATATAGTGGCAATGTCAAAAAGGGCAAAAATAACTATTCATTAAAAGATAGTATATTAAATAATTTTTTTAATGAAAAAGATTTAAAGAAACTAAATATTGTAAAAGAGAAAATAGTAACGGATGTAAGGTTAATTAGTGATACTAAGATAAATGAAATTTATTTAAATGAAAATACGTATTATTTAGTTAATATGAAGGATATAATTTATACAATTGATGGTACACAAATAAGCTTAAATCAAGCAGCAAAAGATTATGATTTTAATCCTATATTATCACTTGTTAAAATTAGTTATTTTGCAAAAAATAAAATAATGAGTGTATATGAAGGAGAATATTTTAATGTAATAAATTGCTCTGATAATAAATATTTTGTTTTAGATAAAAACTTTAAATATGATTATAATTTTTGTAGTAAATAATATTGTTTTATTTACTTTTTTTGTCGATTTTTATTTGCTTTAACTAATAAGCAGTTAAAACTTTTGATATCTTTTGTCGAAGTTGTTTAAATTATAAAAAAATTGAACTATATTATTTGTAGCAAAGGAAAATAATATGTTAAAAATGAATTTAGAATTCAATAAAGGTATTTTATTTGTTAGATTAGATGGAATGCTTAATAGAGCTACAACATATAAAGTTAATAATTATCTAGTGCCAGTTATATTAAAACATAAAATTAAATATTTAGTTTATAATTTATATGCTTTAGAAGATATTGATGAAACTGGAATTGATGCTTTATTAAATACAAAATTTGCTATAAAAAGTAATAAAGGAGTAATATATTTTTGTGAAGTAAGTGATTATTTAAATAAAAAATTACATAAATTACACATAAAAAAGATTGATAATGAATTAGTGGCATCAAAATTAATTGAGGTTTAGAAAATGACTAAAGAACAAATCATTAACGAAAATGCTGGCTTAATTTATGAAATAGCAAAGAAGTTTTATGGTTATCCGAAAGAAGATTTATTTCAAGCAGGTGTTCTAGGTTTATTAAAAGCCTTTAAAAATTATGATCCTAGTTACGGAGCAAAGTTTTCAAGTTTTGCATATACTTCAATTTATGGAGAAATGTATTTACTAGTTAATAATCGAAGTATGAAAATAAATAGAGAAGCTTTAAATTTATATAAGTTAATCGAACAAACTAGATTTTCTTTGGCTCAAAAGCTTGGCCATGTTCCAAATTATAATGAAGTTGCAAATTTCTTGGAAATGGACCCCGTTAAAATTTATGATGCTGTAATAGCAGGTCAAGCTGTGATGAGTTTAGATAGTGCTGAAAATGCACCATTATATGATATTATTAAAAAAGAGGAAAGAACTTCTTTAGATGATAAATTGTTCTTAGATGAAGGTTTAAGTGTACTTTCCGAAGATGAAAAAAATATTATTAAATCGAGATATTTTGATGATTTAACTCAAAGTGAAGTTGCAAGAAAACTTAGAATGACTCAAGTAATGGTTTCAAGATATGAGAAAAAAGGTATTCAAAAAATGAGAGAGTATATGACTTTATAAGTATAAAAATCACCATATTTAAAATAATAATAATGGTGATTTTATTTTGGACAAAGAAGAATATAAAAAACTTGTAAAGGAAAAATATCCTAAAGAAAAAAGAGCAAAAAATGCACTTATAGCTTTTTTAGTTGGAGGATTAATAGGCTTAGGTGGTCAAATTTTAACAAGATTACTTGTTTTAACTTTTGGTATTTCAAAAATGATGAGTTATAGTGTTGTTTGTTTAGTAATAATTTTTCTTGCAGCTTTATTTACGGGACTTGGATTTTTTGATGACTGGGTAATTAAAACTAAATGTGGTTTAATTATTCCTACGACAGGATTTGCTCATAGTATAACAAGTTGTGCCTTAGAATATAAAAAAGATGGAATGATTACGGGACTTGGTGCAAATTTTTTTAAACTAGCGGGTTCTGTAATATTATATGGTATAATTTCTGCATTTTTCTTATGTATAATAAAGGTGGTATTTTATGGGTAATATTAAATTTAATAATGTTTATATTAAAGATTATTTTACTTTAGTAGGTCCCAAAGAAAAAGATAGTAAGATAACAAATTATGATTTAGGTTTTAAAGATAGTTATTTTGGTGAAAAAACCTTTGAACTTGCGGAAATTAAAATGCAAAAAGTAGTTATTCAAAATCTACTTAATAAAAATAATTTAAGTGAAAATAGTATAAATTATGTAGTAGGTGGAGATTTAATTAATCAGATTGCTATAACAAGTTATACTATGATGGATTATTTAATTCCTTTTGTGGGAGTTTATGCAGCTTGTGCTACTTTTCCATTATCAGTAATATTAGGAGCAAATCTAATAGAGAGTAAAAATGCTAAAAATATTATCACTCTTACTTCCTCGCACAATTTAACTGCCGAAAGACAATATCGATATCCTGTTGAATATGGTTCGCCGAAACCTAAAACATCAACATGTACTTTAACTTCGAGTGTTGGTGCGCTTCTATCTAACGATAAAACAAATATCAAAATTTCTGGTGGACTAATCGGCAAAGTTATAAACTTAGGAATCAATGATGTAAATCATATGGGAGCTATAATGGCTCCAGCCTGTGCTGATACAATACATACATTTTTAGAAAATAGTAAAGAAAATGTGAAAGATTATGACTTAATTTTAACAGGAGATTTAGGAAGTGTAGGTTTAGAAATTTTAAAGGAATATTATGAAAGGGTTTATGGTAGTCGTTTAACAAAAATAATGGATGCTGGTAGTGAGATATTTTTAGCAAGTGATATGTTTTCAGGTGGTTCTGGACCTTGCTGTTTACCTCTTATATTTTTTACTAAAATACTTAAGAATAAACGTTATAAAAAAATTCTTCTTGTAGGAAGTGGTTCTTTGCATACAACAGTTTTAGTAAATCAACATCAAACAGTTCCTGCAATAAGCCATTTAGTTAAAATTGAGGTGATATCATGATTTATTTAAATTCATTTTTATTTGCTGGCTTTATTTGCATGTTAGGACAAATAATACTTGATAATTCCAAACTTACTCCGGGACATATAACTTCAATATTTACTGTAGTTGGCGTTCTTCTATCATTTTTTGAAATCTATCCATCATTAGTGGAAAAATGCGGAATTGGAGCAACCTCATTAATAATTAATTTTGGAAATATGCTTTTTTTAGGGGGAATGGAAGGTTTCGAAGAAAGTGGGCTAATCGGAATTTTTTCGGGACTTCTTTGTAAAAGTTCATTAGCAATAACTGGAGCAATAGTATTTGCTTTTATAATTACAATATTTTGTAAACCAAAAAATTAACATAAAAAAAGGAAAATATTCATTTAGTACTAGGAATATTTTCTTTTTTATGTCATAATTATAATAGAGGTATGATAATATGGAAGAAAATAACGATTTTAAAATTGAGTTACCAAAAGTAAATGAAGAAAATAATAATGCATCTGTATCAGAACCAGTTGTGCAAATGCCTACTATAGAACCTTCTGTACAGCCGGCAATATCTAATGAGCCTACAAGTG
The DNA here is from genome assembly GCA_934101645.1 of uncultured Bacilli bacterium. Lineage (GTDB taxonomy): Bacteria > Bacillota_I > Bacilli_A > RF39 > UBA660 > UBA6448. The sequence goes on from CAKORX010000003.1 coordinate 54,231, forward strand.
AAGTAACTATGGAGCCAGTAGTTGAAACTCCAGTTGTTACAAGTCCAGAGGTTTCAATGGAAAGTACTCCAGAAACTTATAGTGAACCAGTATCACCGGTTACTATGATGCCAGAAGTTGAAGTTCCAACTGAAGTGCAAACTCCAGTAGTAGAACAAACTCCAACATCTGTAGAACCTGCGGTACAAATGCCTAGTGTGGAACCAGCTGTGGAGCCAGTAGTTGAAACTCCAGTTGTTACAAGTCCAGAGATTTCAATGGAAAGCACTCCAGAAACTTATAGTGAACCAGTATCACCGGTTACTATGATGCCAGAAGTTGAAGTTCCATCAGAAGTGCAAACTCCTGTAGTAGAACAAACTCCAACATCTGTAGAACCAACTATAGATGTAGCTCCTGCAACTTCAGAAATTTCTATGCCTGAAGTTGAAACTCCAGTAAATAGTGAAGTTACTTCAGCACCAGTAGAACCAGCGCAAACACAAGTAAGTGCACCTGAACAAACTACTTATGAAGCTGTTCAAACTCCAAATGTGGACGTAGCACAAGAACAACCTTCTGAAATGCAGTCATCTGTTTCAGAACCTGCTACTGAAGTACCTGAAACTCCAGTTTCAACAATTGCGGAAACACCTGCACAACCTGAACTAGCACAAAATGTTAATTTTAATCAAACTGCTCCTGTGATGGAAAGTGCTCCTGTTATGGAAGGACAAACAGAAAATAATAATAAAACTGAGTTACCAAAAGTTAGTAAGCCAGTTAAAATTATTTGTACTGTCGCAGTAATTGTTGTAGCGTTATTGATTATTTACTTTCTTGTAAGAAACTTTTTCTTAGTTAAATAACTTTTATAATTTGATTAAATAAAATAGTTTTATTTTCAAAATAGATTTTACGATAAGTAGGGTCTATTTTTTTTATGTATCCATTTATATTTTCAATATTTCCATTTTTATAATAAAAAACCTTTATTTTTACATTACTATAAAAAGCTAATATTAAAGTTTTTTCAATATTAATAACTTGTTCTTCAGAAAGGATAGGCATTTTAATTTTACTTTTTTCTTTTAAAATACTATTTACAACTTCTTTGCTAGAAATAACTGAGTTAAATGGCATCCATTTAATAATACCACGTTCAATATTATGCATTATGACCACCAACTTTTTTATTACGCTCTTTAATTGTTGAGTCACTTAATAAACTTGAAGCTTTTAAAACACTATTTTTTCCAAATTTTTTCTTAATTTCATCAATTACTTCATTAATATTATCCTCTTTTTTTATATCATCATAATTTTCAAATAAATTTAATTGAGTACCACTTTTAGAAATTAAAGAACCAGCACAAACAGTTACTTTTCTAATAGGAAGTTTTTCGTAATATCTATCAAAAATAATATTAGCATATTTAATAAAATCACTTGCTTTATCAGTCGGGCAATCAAGTTTAATATTATGATAAAAACCTCCGGGTGTATTTTTAGAATAACTTATTCCTAAACCAAAAACTTTACATTCTTTATTATTTTTTCTTAATCTTTCAGTTAAGTTATCAATCATTTCATTTATTATTATAAAAATATTATTTTCATTATAGTCCTTAAATAAAACTTGTGAGTTAGAGTAGGACTTATCTTTAGAAATTTTATTAAATTCAGATATTTCACTATTATCAATACCATTTGCATGATTCCAAAGCTCAAGTCCAATAATTCCAAATTTATCCTTTAAAATACCTGGTTTCATTTTTGCTAAATCGCCAATAGAAAAAATGCCCATAGAATTTAAATTTCTTTCCATATTTTTGCCAATGCCCCACATATCACTTAAAGGTTTAATATTCCACAGTTTTGTAGGTACATCTTCATATCCCCATTTACTAATGCAATCTTTGTTGTGTTTTGCTTCAATATCCATGGAAACTTTTGCTAAAAGCATATTTGGACCAATTCCGCATGTTGCCGTCAAACCAGTTACGTTTTTTACTTTATCTAAAATTTCTAATGCAAGTTCATAATCAGTTTTTTTATATAATTTTAAGTAATGAGTGACGTCTAAAAAACATTCATCAATTGAATAAATATGTAAATCTTCTTTAGCAACATAATCTAAATAAACACTAACAACTTCTTTACTTTTAGCAATGTAATAATTCATATGAGGCATAATTATATCATATTTAATCTTTTTATCTATTTCAAATATTCTTCCTCGAGAGGGAACTCCTAAAGTTTTTAGATATGGTGTAACAGCTAAAGTGATAGCTCCATCACCTTGATTAGGATTTGCTACAACCAAAGGATATGAAAATGGATCTTTATTAAGTCTTATGCACTCACATGAAGCAAAAAAACTTTTTAAGTCGATACAAAGAATATGTCTTTCTTTAAATAACTCTTTCATAATCCTCCTTGCAAACAAATGTTTCAATTACATTATATCTAAAATATAAAAAAATTCAACTGGTAAATATATGAAATTTTTTCTTGTAAAAATTATAATTGAATGTTAAAATAAGTTTGTAAATCGATTATGAAAGATTAGTAATAAATATGTTATTTTTAAGAGAGTTAGTGCTTGGTGGAAACTAATAAATAAATATTTATGAATCTACTTTCTAGAAAGTCTAATCAACTTCGGGTAATTTCCGTTAAAGAATAATTAAGTAATATAAAGGATGGCACCGCAGAATTGCTCCTTAAGGAGTGATTTGGTGTTTTTTTATTGAAAGGAAGGATATAAAATGATAGATATTAATTTAATAAGAGAAAACAAGGAATTAGTAAAGGAAAATATTAAGAAAAAATTTCAAGATGAAAAGCTTGCTTTAGTTGATGAAATCGAAGAAAAAGATAAAAAGTTTAGAGAAACTAAAACTAAAGCAGATGAACTAAGATGTGAAAAAAATAATATTAGTGCAAAAATTGGTGAATATGTAAGAAATAAAGAATTTGATAAAGTAGAGGAAGCTAAAAAAAGAGTAAATGAAATTAATACTGAAATAGCCAATCTTACAAATGAAGAAGAAAGATTACAAAGTTATATTAGAGATAAAATGCTTTTAATACCAAATATTATTGATCCTAGTGTACCAATAGGAAAAGACGATAGTGCAAATGTAGAAAATGAGCGTTTCGGTGAACCTAAAGTTCCAAACTATGAAATACCATATCATGCTGATATTATGGAAAGACTTAATGGACTTGATAAGGAAAGTGCAGGAAGAACGTCTGGAGAAGGATTTTATTATTTAACCGGTGATATAGCAAGAATCCATAGTGCAATGCTTTCTTATGCAAGAGATTTTATGATAGATAGGGGCTTTACTTATTGCATTCCACCATTTATGATTCATTCATCAGTAGTTGAAGGAGTAATGTCTTTCCCAGAAATGGAAGCAATGATGTATAAAATTGAAGGTGAAGATTTATATTTAATAGGAACAAGTGAGCATTCAATGATAGGAAGATTTTTAGGTCAAATTGTTGATGAAAAATCACTTCCTATAGCACTTACTTCATACTCTCCATGTTTTAGAAAAGAAGGCGGTGCTCATGGCCTTGAAGAAAAGGGCGTTTATAGAGTTCATCAATTTGAAAAACAAGAAATGATAGTTTTATGTAAGCCTGAAGATGCTTTTAATTGGTATGACAAAATGTGGAAAGCAACAGTTGAATTATTTAGAAGTTTAGATATACCAGTAAGAACTCTTGAATGCTGTAGCGGCGATCTAGCAGATCTTAAAGTTAAATCATGTGATGTAGAAGCATGGAGCCCAAGACAACAAAAATATTTTGAAGTAGGAAGTTGTTCTAATTTATCTGACGCTCAAGCACGTAGATTACAAATAAGAACTAAAGGTGAAAATGGAACATATTATGTTCATACATTAAATAATACAGTACTTGCTTCTCCAAGAGCGTTAATTGCTTTTGTAGAAAATAATTATAATGAAGATGGAAGTATTAATATTCCAGTAGCATTAAGACCATATATTGGTGGTTTAGAAGTTATTAAACCAAATAAAAAATAATTAATTTTGAGTATGAATTACATACTCTTTTTTTTGCTTAAAATTAAGATGTAAAGAACTGTTATGAGTGATTATTATTTATGAGATAGAAATTTATCATATAAAGCATATCTTTATTTAATGACCGGGACTATTTTATGGATAGACTTTGTGCAATTAATAAAGAAAGTAGGAATGGTATAAGCTCAATAATAAAAGAATAACCACGTTTCTTGGAAAAAATAGAAACGAGGTTCATATCAAATTTCTTTATTTTTTTCAGCAATGCCACTTTATGTTTAATTTTTTTAAAGAGGACAAACTAGAATTGCTCATGTGATATTGAAAATTATAACGGAAATATATCTGTGGATACCTTTGAAAATATTGGTAGATGTTTAAAAGTAGAATATAATAATGAATATGTTTCTTTTAACAGTGTTATTTATACTTTAAAAGAAAATAATATTGTATTTATTAATAGTACAAGTGATGATGTTATTTATTTTAATAGAATAAGGTAATTAAATAGATAAACAACGTATAAAAACAAATAAATTTTATACATTCTTTTGACGTATAAATAAATCTATGATAGCATATTTATATAGTCACAGGTGAAGTTATGGGTATATTAGATATTTTAAAAGATAATTTGGTTATATCAAGGATAAGTAGAAAATCAAATTTAGAAATAGAGCAATTAGTTAATTTAACTGATAATCAACTAAAAAAATTAATGAGCAATAAAGAGATTTATTTGATTGATTTAGGAAAAATATCTTCATATGATTTGCTAAAAAAACTTATTGAACTTTATAAATTTTCAAAGGATGATTATAAAAGTGTCAGTTTACTTTTAAGTATGGCTGATGAAAAAATGTATAAAATTTTAGAAACAAGCAATGTTTCAAATATTAAAAATAACTTGTGCGAAGAAAGCATTAAAAAATTTATATCAGAGCCTTCATATACAATAGATATTAATTTATTTTCTGAAGAATTTATAAAGGAACACGATGATATTTTTCTAGTTAATACGCTTCCGGAAGATATCAGAAAAAAATATTATGAAAAGAAGATTACTGAAAAAGATTTGTTAGATAATATTGAAGTATTGTGTAAGGTAAAATATCAAAATATAATTTTAGATAACGTAAATTATAAAGATGATAATTCTAAAAATTTTATTTTAAAACTAGGATTAGATGGTTTAGAAAAAATTACTAGCAATTTAGGAGCAAATTTTTATCGTATTTATAACGATCAAAACAAAATGGAAGAAATGTGTAAATTCCTAGAGCAAAAAAATCCGAATGATTATTATATAGGTGTTGTAAATTATTTATATACTGATGAAGAGTTTTTAAGTGCTTTAGGTATTCAGCAATTTAATAATGAACTGAATTTTTATGGTCAATATTATCTTGAAAAAATAAATAAAAATAATATTAATAAAATAGATTTAACAAATTATTTTAATAAAGTTTTTTCTGATTATCAAAGAGAAAGTAGTTTTTATAATTTTATGAAAAATATGATAACTATTTTATCAAGAAATGAAACTATAAATAGTACTGAAGAATTATTTGAAAAAGTGGCAGTAGCTACAGCTAAAGAAAAAGGAGATAATTCACAAGAATTTACTAGTGAATTCATAAAAACTCATCAGCAATATTTTTTGCCAAATGATGCTCCAGATACACTTAAAGAAAAATTTTATAATAAATCTCTAACATATAAAGATGTATTAGATAATCTTGCATATTTTTCTAATACGAATATATCATTAGCTTTTTTTGATGAAACAGATAATCGATGTGGTTTATTTGATAATAATCTTTTTCTAAAGATGCTTCAGATTTGTGATGGTAATTTGAAAAACTTAAATTGCACTTTCTTTGAAAATATTTTATCTCGACCAGATTCCAAAATTAATTTTATATCATCTTATGATGAATTTTTATCAATATTTGAAAAGTATTATATGAGTAATGGTATACCAATCAAAGATTTTGAGATTTTAAAAAAGATTGGTTTTAATAAAAGTTATTTAAACGAAATCGAAGAAAATATTAAAAATTATAATCTACAAAAAGATAACATCAAGTGTGATCTTCGTCTTTTTACTAATAATATTATGAAAAAATTTGATATTAATATTATAAAAGCACTTATGACTTATTACCATAGTGGAGCTGTTTCTTTATTAATAAATTATAGCAATGATGATGTAATTGTAAATAAAATTAATACTTTGCTAGCACTATTAAGTAAAAGCGATAATAATTTTATTAATGGTAAAAATATAAATTATATTATTCTTTCATTTGACAAATGTAGAAGTCTTTTTGATAGTATTATAAAAAATAATACTGTTTTAAATGAAGTACAAATAAAAAACTTAAATGATATTTTAGCTAATAGAAATAAATATAATATAGAAAATATTGAGCAGTTAACAAATTACAGTACATATAAGAAAAAAATATTAAATGAAAAACTTGAAAGTAGTAATTTGACCGATGTACAATCTGCGATTACTGAATGTTTGTTTTCAATCGACAGAGAATCAATTATTGATTTAAATTCTGTTTATGGTATTTTTAAAGATAAAATGTATCTAAAAAAAATACAGCCATATTTACCTGTTGATATTGCTGCTGCATTAGAAATAATAAAAGAGGTTTATAATAACTCTGATATTAATAATTTAAAAGCAATATTTGATAATTGTATGGAGTTAGGAAATGTTGGTATTAATGCTGTACAAATTAAAACAGCTCTTCGAAATGCATATGAAAAACTTTATATTAGTGAATTATTTAAAGGTGAAGGAAATAGGGAATACTATATAAATGGGGTTAATAGTGATATATGTACTCATAATGTAAATGGTGAAAAAATTTCATCAGAAAATACTATTAAAGTAGTTGAACTTAATGACAAGCCATTTAAATTAATAGTACATCATATATTTGTTGGTTCACCAGATCCTTTGTTTAAAGATATTCCTAGTAGAATAATTAAAAATCCTGAAATTTGGAATACTAAAGAGGGAGCAACTACATTATCTACTACCATAATTTCAAATTCTTGTATTAAAACATTTGGTGTAAATCAACCAGGGTCCCATATATATTATGGATTTAATGAATTACCATTTGATGTTTTAAGAGGTACTTTTCCAGCAGATGCGGGTACTTTACATGGAGGAGGCCAACTTGAGGCATTAAGTGGTGCCTACCAAATAAATACACTAGATTATTTAATTAATGTTACAACTGCTCATTCACCTTATAATGAAATTGTATTAATGCGAAGAAGTCCTATTAAAAATAAATTTGATGGTAGAATTCAACCTAATTGTATTGTTACTTTTGATGATAACATTGATGAATATACAAAATTAGCGGCTCAATATTTTAATGTTCCAATTTATAAAATTAATTATAATAAGTATTGGGAAATTAATAGGCAAAACATTGATAAATATTTAAATGGAAAAATAGAAAAATTTGATAATGATGATATAGAAATGATTTTTTCTACTGATTTTGGAAGTTTAAATAGAAATGTAAACAAAGTAGAAATGTGTATTCAACTATTAAAAAAAGCACTAAATGAAAATCTAATAAATAATGAACAATATTATGATAGGGTGCAACATATTTTAGATTATGTTGAGGAGAATGGTATAATAATACAACCAGATGATTTAATCAAACTTAATAGCATTTTAAGTAATAGAATTGAGGTGAATGAAAATGAACTTACAAAATGATGAACTAACAAAAGATGAAAAACTTGTTTATCTATTAAATAAAATCGAAGAAGATAGCAATTGTAATCCTCATAAAGAAGTAATAAATGATTTAAAAATGAAACTAATATTAAAGATGAATACTGATATAGAATCTTTAGATGATAAAAATTAATTCATAATAAATGATTTAAATAGGGTTGATGTTTATTTAACACTTTACACCAATTTGATATTAAAGTATAAAAATATACTATAATTAATGGATGTTATAATACTTAACTTAATCATACATGGGTGGAATTGAAAAAATAGTTCCTAAGAAATAACTTGAGTTTAAAAGCTCATTTTTTTCTTGCAATTTTTTAATGTAATATTTATAATGTGTTTTAGGCAGTACGTAATAAGGAGAAATATGTTAACAGCAAAGGACGTGGCAGAATACTTTCTTTCTAAAGATCCAAATAAAAAAATATTTAACAAAAATATTATGATTTATAATGGAATAAGATTTTATGAAGGAAATGTAAAATTAAATAAGTATCTATTTTTATCTCAAGTTGTATATCTAGCAAAATATGGAAAAAAATTATTTGAAGATGATTTTATTGCTTATGATAATGGACCTGTAATTGAAAAAATAAGAAATCTTTATGTAAGACTTAAAGGACGTAATAGTCATATTAATTTACAAACTAAAATTTTTTTAGACAAAATATATTTGTCACTTGAAAATGCTACAACACAGGAACTAATTGAAATAAGTCATGAAGATCCAGAATGGCAACGCTTAAAAAATATGACCCATAAAAATATTAAAATGGATGTTGAAAGTAATATCAAAGAATATAAAGAAAGATATGAAGGATTAATAAAAGCCTTAAAAATATGATTAATAAATTAAAAGTTGGTCAAGTGTTATGGCTTAAAGTTAGGTATCAGAGTAATTTGGTATCTATGACTAAACATCCTATGCTTATAGCAAAAATAAAATATGGTTATATTGAAGTTATTGCATTAGATAAAATAAAAGGAAAATTACAAAATTTATATTATCCATATAATTATTTTATTGATTCGGATAATCCTAAAGAGACTGTTTTATATGAAGATAGTTATGCTCAGTTAAATACAAAATTAACTATAGAGTTTTTTCCAGAATTACTATTATTTAGAAAAACTACGTCAGTTTTATCAAAAGTAAAATTAAATGAATTATTAAAGGCTTATAGAAAATATCAAAGAAAATATGGGATAAAAAGTGAAAGAATAATTTATATGTCAAAAAAAGATATTCAAAAATTTAATTAATATTGTTTTAAATAATAAAATATGCTAAATTAAATGTAATTGGAGGGTTTATGGAAAATTTAATTGGTTATAAAAATAAATTAATTGGTATTAGAAATGAAATCCTTGAGTCGTTAAAAAGTGCAGAAAGTAAAGATGAAATGAGAAATTTTTTAATAAAACTTCATAATGTAAATGAAAGAATTAAAAATGTAGAAATTAAAATTCAAGAAGAACAAAGAGAAAGTCAAAGAAGTGGTAGTAGTCATTTTGGACTATTTAAATAAAAATTTATAAAAGATTACTTAGAAAAATGTCGAAAAAGCAAACCTACATATCTTTAATTATTAAACTCAAATTTTGAGTTTATTTTTTTGTAAGTGCATTGACAAAACTCTAAATGATGATATAATTACTCATGTGCATAAAAAGTATGTGAGGTTTGTATGAAAAGAAGTATTTTGAAAAGCGTTAAAACATTTCACCAATTAGTTATTAATAGTATGGGAGTTAGGAATATGCCAAAATATCCAAATGTTACAACTACCCAAATTGAAATTATGGAATATATTATAAATAGCCCTAAAAAATATGCACTTCAAAAAGAATTTGAAAAGGTATTAGGACTTTCTAGAGCTACGGTTTCAAGTGTTTTAATAACAATGGAAAAAAATGGTTTAATTGTAAGAATTACTGACAATAATGATACTAGAACTAAAAAAATAGTTTTAAGTAATAATGCTCAAAAAGTATTTGAAAGTAGTAAAGAAAAAATTGAAAGTCTTGAAAAAAAATGTATTAGTGGAATAAATGAAGAAGATTTAAATACATTTATAAAGGTTTTATCTAAAATGACAGAAAATTTGAAGGAGGAAAAAAATGTTAAAATTATTTAAAAATTTAAGAAAAAAAGATTATTTACTTATTTTGGTATGTGCAATAATTATTTTCTTAGAAGTTTGGTTAGAATTAAAAATGCCAGATTATATGAGTAATATAACAGTTCTTGTTCAAACTGAAGGTAGTAAAATGCGTGAGATACTAAAAAATGGTGGATACATGCTTTTATGTGCTTTTGGTTCTTTAATTGGAGCTGTTATAACAAGCTATATATTAACTTATGTATCAACCACGTTTTCTAAAAATGTTAGAAAAAAAGTTTTTTCAAAAACCATGGATTTATCAACTGCAGAGGTAAAAAACTTTTCTGTAAGTAGTTTGATTACAAGAACTACAAATGACGTAAGCCAAATTGAAATGTTTTTATCAATGGGATTATCACTTTTAATGAAAGCACCAATGACTGCTGCATGGGCTATAATTAAAATATTAAATAAAAGTTGGCAATGGAGTGCTTTAACAGCATCTTGCGTTGTTGTACTTCTTATAACAATTGGAATTATTACAAGTATTGTTATGCCAAGATTTTCTTTAGTGCAAAAATTAATCGATAAAGTAAATCGTGTAACAAGAGAAAATTTAACAGGCATTAGAGTTGTACGTGCATTTAATGCTGAAAAATTTCAAGAAAATAAATTTCAAAAAGAAAATGATACACTTACAAACACTCAACTTTTCAATCAAAAATGTTTTGCAGTATTAGAGCCAATTATGACTATGGTAATGTATACGTTAACTTTAGGTATTTACTTTATTGGCGCAAGTCTTATAAATAATGCCTTAATGACTAATAAATTAACTCTTTTTGGAGATATGGTAGTATTTTCTACTTATGCAATGCAAATAATTATGTCATTTATTATGCTTTCAATGATTTTTATGATTTTACCAAGAGCAAATGTATCTGCACAAAGAATTAATGAAGTTCTTGATGAAAAGATAACTGTCAATGAAGGTGCATTTGACGGAAAAACAAGTGAAGTTGGAACGATAGAATTTAAAAATGTGTCATTTAAATATCCTGATGCTGATGAATATTTATTAAGAGATATTTCATTTAAGGCAGAAAAAGGCCAGACTGTTGCCTTTATAGGTTCAACGGGAAGTGGAAAAAGTACTCTTATAAATTTAGTGCCAAGATTTTATGATGCTACCGATGGAGAAGTATTAATTGATGGTATAAATGTAAAAGAATATAATTTTGAAAGTTTATATAATAAACTTGGTTATGTTTCTCAAAGAGCAGTTATGTTTGATGGAACAGTTAAATCAAATGTTTCTTATGGTAAATCAAATAGAAAAATAACAGCTGATAAAGTCAAAGAAGCTTTGGAAATCGCTCAAGGATATGACTTTGTTTCTAAAATGGATAAAGATATAGATTCACATATAGCATCTGGTGGAACAAATGTATCTGGAGGTCAAAAACAAAGATTATCTATTGCAAGAGCAATTGCTAAAGATCCTGAAATATATATATTTGATGACTCTTTTTCAGCTCTTGATTATAAAACTGATTCATCACTTAGAAAGGCTTTAAAAGAAAATGCAAAGGGTGCGACAACTTTAATTGTAGCGCAAAGAATTGGAACTATTCTTAATGCAGATAAGATTATTGTTCTTGATAATGGAAAGATGGTTGGCATGGGAACTCACAAAGAATTACTAAAAAATTGTGATGTTTATAAAGAAATTGCTTATTCACAGCTTTCTAGAAAGGAGCTTGAAAATGCATAATAAAAAAATGGAAAATGCAAAAGATTTTAAGGGTTCACTTAAAAGACTTGTAAAGGAATTAAAACCATTTAAAGTACTTGTTATAATAAGTTTAATTTTAGCTATTTTTGGTTCAGTACTTACAATAAGTGCTCCGAATAGACTTTCTAAACTAACTGATGAAATTCAAAAAGGGTTAGTTATTAATTCAAAAAATCTAAATACTTTAAATGAAAAAATAGAAACATCTTTTGGAAGTGACATTGTTATTGATAATGTTACTATAAGTATGAACGATCAATTAGAATATGTTAATGCTTTAAAAACGTTAAAAAAGGGTTCAAGTGCAAAAGAATTATATAATGCACTTGAAAACATGCCAGAAAGTGTTCAAAAAGTAATTAAACCAAAAATGGATATTAAAACAATTAAAAACATATGTATTATGCTTTTAACTGTTTATTTTGTAAGTAGTATATTTGGCTTTTTACAAGCACTTGCCATGACTAATGTATCAAATAATTTTGCTAGAACATTAAGAAAAAGAATATCACAAAAAATTAATAAATTACCTCTTAAATATTTTGATAATCATCAAACTGGAGATATATTATCAAGAGTAACAAATGATGTTGATACACTTGCTCAAACACTTAATAATTCGCTTTCTTCACTTGCAAGTAATGTGACATTATTATTTGGCTCAATTATTATGATGTTTAAAACAAATGCAGTTATGAGTTTAACAGCAATACTTTCATCATTAATAGGTTTTGTTTTTATGGCAATAATTCTTTCTAAGAGTCAAAAATATTTTGTAAAAAGACAAGAAGGTTTAGGAAAACTTAATAGTCATATTGAAGAGATTTATTCTGGACTTAACGTTGTTAAAGTTTATAATGGACAAGATGATGCAAACAAAAAATTTGATAAAATAAATAAAGAGGTTAGTGAATGTAGTAGAAAAAGTGGTTTCTTATCAGGACTTATGCATCCAATGATGAGCTTCGTAGGTAATTTTGGTTATGTTGCTGTATGCATAGTTGGTGCACTTCTTACAATGAATGGTAAAATTACTTTTGGTGTAATTATTGCCTTTATTACATATGTAAGACTATTTACAATGCCACTTTCATCAATAGCACAGGAATTTACTTTTATACAATCCGCTTTAGCATCTTCAGAAAGAGTATTTGAATTTCTAGATGAAGAGGAAATGTCTAAAGAAGAAAATAAAGAAAAACTTGATAAAGATAGTGTAAAAGGAAATATTGAGTTTAACCACGTTTCATTTAAATATGATGAAAACGGCAAAACAATTATTAAAGATTTTTCTGCAAAAGTTAAATCGGGTCAAAAAATTGCTATTGTAGGACCAACTGGTGCAGGTAAAACAACTATGGTAAACTTACTTATGAAGTTTTATGATATACATGATGGAGATATAACTATTGATGGAAAAAGTATTCATGATTTAACAAGAGAAAATATTCATAATTTATTTACTATGGTACTTCAGGATACTTGGCTTTTCGAAGGAACAGTTAAAGATAATATTAGATATAATAATTCAAAAATTACTGATAAAGAAATAGAAAATGTATGTAAATATATTGGACTAGATCATTTTATTAAAACACTTCCAAATAATTATGATACTGTAATTTCTGAAAATGATAATATTTCCGCAGGACAAAAACAACTTCTTACAATTGCAAGAGGTATGTGTGAAGAGGCTCCACTTTTAATACTAGATGAAGCTACATCAAATGTTGATACTAGAACTGAGGAACTTGTTCAAAAAGCTATGGATAAACTAATGGAAGATAAAACATCATTTATAATTGCCCACAGACTTTCAACTATAAAAAATGCTGATTTAATATTAGTTATGAATGAAGGAAATATTATAGAGCAAGGTTCTCATGATGAACTTATGAAAAAAGATGGCTTTTATGCTAAACTTTATAATTCTCAATTTGAATTATAAAATATATTGTTATTGACAAAGAAAAATAATTTTTATACAATAAACTTGTAAATCGATGAGAAAGAAAAGTAGGTAATATTGGTTTTATAGAGAGTAACTAAATGGTGGAAAGTTATAAATTGATGTTATACGAAATGGACTTTTAAGAGGCTACCGAAATTTTAGTAGGCTAGCACGGAGTACTTAACTTCGTTAACAAAATAGCATGTATAAATGTACATGACACACTTTTTAGGTGGCATTAATAAGAATTTAAATCTTATCCTAATTATTGAGGATAAGATTTTTTTTAAAGAAAGAAGGATAAATATGAAAAAAAGAATTTTAACTGGATTAAAACCAACTGGAGAACTTACTTTAGGTAATTATATTGGAGCAATATCGCAAATGGTAGAACTTTCAAATGATGAAAATAATGAAGTATATCTTTTTGTAGCAGATCTTCATGCGCTTACTGAATATCAAGATCCTGATACTTTAAGAAATAGAATTAAAAAGTTTATTGCAATGTATATTGCCTGTGGAATAGACCCAGAAAAGGTGGTTGTTTATATTCAATCAGATAATGAATATATCCCTATGATTTCATGGATTTTAGAGTGTAACACTTATTATGGTGAAGCATCAAGAATGATTCAGTTTAAAGAAAAATCTAAAGGTAAAGAAAACTTTACTGTAGGACTTTTAACTTATCCAATTTTAATGGCTGCAGATATTTTATATTGTGATTCAGATTATGTTCCTGTAGGCATAGATCAAAAACAACACGTTGAAATTGCACGTGATATTGCAGAAAGATTTAATAATAAATATGGGGAAATTTTTAAACTTCCACAGCCTTTAATTAGTAAAGAGGGAATTAAAATTAAAGATTTGAAAGATCCAAGTAAAAAAATGAGTAAATCAGAAACTAATCCAAATGGAGTTATTTCTTTATTTGATAGCCCAGAAATGGTAAGTAAAAAGATTATGGGAGCAACTACAGATAGTGAAAATTTAGTGTATTTCGATGAAAAAAATAAACCTGGAATTTCTAATTTGCTTAATATAGCAAGCGTTATTTCTAAAAGAACTGTAGAGGATATTGCAAATGAATATAAAAACTCTGGCTATGGCAACTTTAAAAAGTATGTAGCATCATTAACATCAAATATGATAAGTGATATTCAGACAAAATATAATCATATTATAAGTTCTGGTAGACTTGATGAAATATTAGAAAAGGGTAAAGAGAATTCTAGAAAACTTGCTTATGAAAAAATGATTGAAATGAAGAAAAAAGTTGGACTTAATTAAAAAAGATTGTACCCCCTGAAGAGAGCATTTAACCGTGCTCTCATTTTTTGTGCCCATTTTATAGGGGTTTGCGGGCATATGTAAAATTGATAACAATTCTTGGGAACAACTCGGGAACAAGTTTTGTTAAATAATAAAAAATATTTTAATAAAAAGTGATGTAAAAACAGAAGACATTTAGCGGAAAATGTAGTATAATGTAATCATAGAAATTCTATATAATTATAGAATTTTTTTCTTTTATAAGGAGGGTATAATGGATAGTGAATTACAATTATTAGAAAAAGATATAAAAAAATCTTTAAAAGAACAGCATCCAGAATTAGTTTTAGATAGACTGCATACATTAAGCGTTAAAATAATAAGAAGATTTTGTGAAGAAAATAATATAGCTGTTTTTAATGAAAAAAATGAGTTGTATCCATTGCATAGTTTGGTTGGAATGCTTGTAAAAAAGTATAATCAAAGAGGAATTCTTAATAACTTTAGTGAAACAGCATTAAAACAGTCAATTTCAATATTTGAAAAATTTAATGATATAAGAAATAATAGTAGTTTTGCACACGATAATGAAATTTTAACGAAAGAAGATGCTATATATGTTATAAATACTATTGTTAATTTGTTAAATTATATTGTTTATATTGAAACTGGAAAATCACAATATGTAAATATTAATGTTGCAGATGCCAATGATATTTATAAATATATATGTATTAATGACATTGTTACTACGAGAGAAATATCAGAAAATTTTAATATTTCAATAGATGAAGCAAAGGAAATTTTAATTGAACTTTTTAAAGTAAATAGAGCAATAAGACCTGCTCATTTAGCATGTAATCCCGAAGATGAAAATTGTCAGTGGTCGAAGTATTATTAAGGAGGGCATATGGTAGAAGATATTGTAAGTGTTGAAGAAGAATTATATAGTATTTGTGAAGAAATGGAAAAACTATATAAAACTAACGTGGAAAGCAAAGTAGATGATGTTGATGATGAAAAGGTTACATACATAGGTAGAAGAATTAATAAAATAAAGAAGATTATTAATAATTGTGAATTATCGTTCGAATTATCCAGTGACAAAGAAAAAATTAAAAATAATATTAATGCAATTATAAATGCAGAAACTACCATCGGGCAGGTTGTTATTGATGATCCAAACAATACCCAAGAAATTAGGAATCGTCTTGACTCAATAATCGGTAGTATAAAAGAAGTTGAAATTATTCTTAATTCTTTTATTGATATATCCACTTATTTAAGTCGAGATGGTATAAAGAATGGTGTTCAGTCTTATAAAAGAGGCTTAAGCAGAGTTAATTCATCTATTGCTGAATTAGAACAAAAAACAGTAGCTAATTTTCAAACATTACAAGAAGAAGAAAAAAATAAAATTCAACAACTTGGAGATAAACAAGAAGAATTTAAAACTGATATTGATAATCAATTAAATGATTTTACAGAAAAAATAAATGAATTAGAAAAAACAATTGAAGATAAAAATGCTGAAATAGAAAATACGAAGGAAAATTATAATAAAATAATTAATGAACTACAAGAATCATATTCAAATAAGATATCAGAGTTTGAAAACAGCGCTAAACAAGATTTTGATAATATTAAAGTTGAAATTGAAAAGAAAGATGAAAAAATATCTGAGTTAATAGGATTAATAGGAAATAAAGCAAATATAGGCGAGTACAAGTCTAATGCTGACAAAGCACACTTTGAAAGAATTAAATGGCAAATAGCTACAGTGATTATTTTTATTGTAGCCTTTGCATTAATGGGATTAATCACTCTTTTTACAAAAGATTATAACATTGCAACATTAGCTAGATATATAGTAAGTGTTATATTGTTAGGTATGTCTGGTTATACAGGAAAACAAGCAAGTAATTTAAGAAAAGACGAAGTATACTATAGAAAACAACAACTTGAATTATCTTCTATAGATGTTTATTTAGATGATATTCCACAAGAAACAAAAATTTTGATAAAGAAAGAATTATCAAATAAAATTTTTGGCCAAGCGGGAGAAACATACAAGAGTAAGTACGATGACAATACAAATGAAACCTTAGATAAAGTTGTTAAATTAGTAGAAAATTTATCCCACACAATCACTAAAAAATAACCGAGAAAATCAATCCTCGGTTTTATTATTATCTAAATTATCTATTACAGCTACTACTTCATCCAAAGTACTTGTAAATAGGTGTGAATAAGTTTTTAATGTTTCTTCAACTTTTGTATGACCTAAGTATTTTGCTACAACTTGAACATTAGCACCTTTATTAACCAGAAGAGATGCACAAGAATGTCTGAAATCATGTAATCGGATCTGTTTAACATTAGCTAATTTACAGTTAACATTTTTATGATTAGTAAGTGTATTACTACATACAGGAAGCATATCTCCAGCTACAAAGAAATTATCATTAAATACAGGTATCTTTTCTGCCTCGTTTTTCATTATTTTAAGGTCGTTTGTAAGGACTTGTGGCATCTTTAATATTCTTATACTACTTTTGGTTTTAGAAACCGAGAATTGCCAATTTTTAACAGATCCACAACGGTCATTAATTTGTTTTGTTACACTTAAAGTTCTATCTCTAAAATTATATATTTCCATTGTAATTCTCTAAATTCTCCACATCTTAAACCACAGTAATATAATATTTCAAAAATGCCAATCCATTTGATATCTGATTCAACAGAAAGAAATTGTTTGAATTCATCATAAGTAAAAAACAATTGTTCTTTAGGAAATTAATTAGGATTATTAAAGTTATATATATTAGGATATACTCTAATGAAATTAAATTCATGTCAAGCAGTGGCATAAATTAAGATACTTTTTAATAATCTGAAAATATCATTCTTAGTTTTTGTAGCAAAATGATTACTCTTTATTTTGTCATATCATCTTTTGAAAGTAGAATAATTAAAGTCTTTAAGTTTAACTTTATATAATGATTTTAGATAAGGTAATTTGTTGTTATAACAATATAATGTGTTTTCCTTAACTTTATTTTTCTAAATTCAATAAACACTCTAATCATTTCTTCAGATGTTGTATTATTTGTATTTTCATATTCTTGTATTTTTAATTTAAATTCAAACTTGGTATTTTATGTTTCTTTTTGGTTTTTTCATAATTTTCTCCAATTAGATTAAACATATATGAAACCGAATTATAATACTGTAAAAATGTTGCTTTCCACATAATGTTTCAATAAAAATAATTAGTAAAATAATAGGCAATAACTTCATGTATAATATATTTTTCAATAAGTGCATGATAATTATTGTAAAAGCAATTGATAACCTTTTCACATATTTCATCATCAATATCTTTTTTTGTAAATTTTTTTAACATAGACACCTCCGTGTTATATTAATTGTTTAAAAATAAAAAATTAGTCAGCATTTATAGGAATATTATTAAATACAAATTATTTGATGTAACAGAATATGAAAAAAAGTATTGATACAAAAGAAAGTGGTGTTGAAAAGTCTGTTCATTACATGATATTTGTTATAATGCAGTATACTTTGAATACATCTTTGATTTAACGCATATGTTGCAATCTAGAGATAGAATTAATCGTCTTGGCTTACCTGAAAATCAATATACACAGTATTATTATTTGGTTTTGAAAAGTATTAATCCTGATGAAGATAGTATAGATTTAAAAACTTATAATAGATTAGAAGAAAAGAAAGATATAATGTTAAAATATATCGAAGGCGAGTTAGTTGAATCAATCAATTTTGATATAATTGATGATATTAAAGCCATTTTAGGGAAAGATTAAATCTTAATAATTAGAAGTCTGGTAAAACCCAGGCTTTTTAGTGTATAATAGATACATAAAAGAGGTGAAATTATGGCTAATACAAGTTTGTTTATTAAGAAGATGAATGATTACAAGAAATGTATGAAATTATTAAATTGTGCTAACTATGTTTTTATTGACGAAATTGATTGTTTTGAATTTAAAAAGATAAGTAAATATACAAAGTCAAAACCAACATATGAAAAGGTGAAAGCAGATTTTAAATTGATAAATGAATTAATTAATAGACAAGATTTATTAAATGCTGCTACAGTGTTAAGAACATTGTATGAAAATATTATTTATATAATTGCAACTTCATATGACAAGAAAATCAAAATTACTTTAGATACATCACCAGAAGAATTGCGCAAAGTATTAGTAGAAAATTGCAGTTCAATATTTACAGATTATTTTGAACCAGAAGATATAAATACCTTTGTAAAATTATTCATCCTTGTAGTTTAAAAGAACTTGTATCATACATGAATAAAACAATTAAGTATAAAAACTATTTGTTAGGAAATCTAAAATATATGATGTTGGTAATAGAATATATGTATTTGAACTTTCTAAATAAAAAAATAAGTAATGAAGAAAGCAAATTTGATCTGAATTTTATAGATTTATGTACATATGTAAATTTGATGAATGTTGCTTACTATATTAATGATGTAAAAGATAGTAAGAGTTTTATTAAAAGGTATTTCTATTACGATACGAATAATAAGTACATAATCGAAAATCAAGAAAAGATAAAAGTAGTATATGAAACCTTAATAGATAAAAAAGACTTAGTTGAAGAAGATATAAAAGAATTAACTAAAGCATTAGATTGTCAAATAAACGAAAGTAAATATAAGGTGATAATAGCAGATATATTAGGTAGTAAATAACTAATATGTAATGGCTGTTTTCGGGAACAAATGGGGAACAACTACATAGAGCAAGATAGGTAAAATGGGGCTATTTACGAGAAATATAGCAAGTGATAAATCAATAATAATGAAAAATATGACAAAAAATCAGGGTATAATTTTTCCCACTGAAGAGAGCATTTAACCGTGCTCTCATTTTTTATGCCCATTTTATAAGGGTTTGCGAGGCATCGACTTTTCTAAAATGATTTTAGGTATAATTTAGGTACAAAAAAATTTGATTTAAGAAATAGTTCATTGAGAAAAAGTGCCGAAAGTGGCAAAAATTCTCAATGGATTTTTAATTTTAACAATGATACGGATAAAATATAAATGGTCAGTATGAATGAAAAAATATTATTCCACAAGCGGTATAAAATATATTGACATATTATTCCAGAAACGGTATAATCTCTATATAGAGGTGATAACTATGCAAATTAGAGAAGCTAGTGAAAAGTGGAATATTAGTGAAAGAAGAATAAGACAACTTATTCAAGATGGAAGAATTGAAGGTGCTGAAAAAATAGGTACAACATGGAATATTCCAGATGATACTAATAAGCCAATCGATAAAAGGATAAAAGATGAAATAGAATTCAAAATAGATTTACCGGAAGATTATTTTAAAGAAGTTGATGGAAAACTTGCTAAACTAAATAGTAAAAGACCATTATCTAAAGAAGCAACTGAGTCATTGCAAAATGCAATTAATCTAGAATGGACATATAACAGTAATGGTATTGAAGGTAATACATTAACATTAAAAGAAACTAAAGTAGTATTAGAAGGTATTACTATAGGTGGAAAATCTGTAAGAGAACACTTAGAAGCCATAAACCATGAAAATGCTATTGAATATCTAGAAGAATTAATAGATGCTAAAAGTGAAATATCTGAATGGAATATTAAAGGATTACATCAATTGGTTTTAAAAGGCATTAATGATGAAAATGCTGGAAGATATAGAAATCATGATGTAATAATTAGCGGAGCCCAACATAGACCACCACAATATATAAAGGTTCCGGAATTAATGGAAAAATTAATAATGAATTATGATGAATGGGACAAATATCATCCAATAGTAAGAGCAGCATTATTACATGGAGAATTAGTCAAAATCCATCCATTTATTGATGGAAATGGTAGAACATCTAGATTAATAATGAATATGGAATTAATGAGAAGTGGATATGTACCAGTTATTATTAAAAAAGATGATAGATTAAAATATTATGAAGCACTTGATAAGGCACATACAATAGGTGATTATACTGATTTTATTAAATTAGTAACGGAAGCAGAAAATGAAATGCTTGATAGATATTTAGAAATTATTAAATAGAACGAATATTAATGAGTAACATAATCTGATATAGTTAAATTTAAGTGGAATAATATGTACAGAGATATAGAAGAAATATATAAGAAAAAAAGTCCATATAACATTATTAAAAAAAGAACGTTTTTGATATATGTTGTATTTATATTGATTTCATTAATTTTCAAATTTTTAAATAAAATAGTACTAATGATCTTAGTGTTTATAGCTATGTTATTAATCATGAAAATTGTAAGTGAAAAAGTACTAAATACAAAATTACACTTTAACATAGGCAAAAAAAATGAAAATGAGATGACTTTACCATTAATTATTAAAAATGCTGAAAAGAAATTATTTAAAGATTACTCTATAAAAAATAATATCTATAATGAAAAATCACTTTTATGTATAATCGAACACTATAGAAATATGATTAAAACTAAAATTGGTGGTGGAAGTTTGTTGGCTATATTATCAATAGCTATTCCAGCAATACTTTCGTTTTATACTAAAGATGGCTTTGACTTTAATGGCTTGATAATTGCACTACCTTATCTAATAAGTTTTAGTATCGTAATAATAATGTTATACTTTTCATATAGTCAATTTATAGAAGTAAAAAAATTTTTAACAGGGGAAGATGGTATGATTGAAAGATTAGAAGAAATATTTAGTGAAATATATGTTGAGTGTATTAATTCGAATAATACTGATAAAAAGAAAGAAACAAAAATAAGAAAGGGAAAACCAAGGGCATCAAAAAAGTAATTGATGTCTTTTTTGATGTATAATTTGGGTACAAAAGTACTAAAAAGCCAGAGCAAATGCCAGCTTATGTCAATATAAAAATGCACGTATTTAAAAAACTTAATACAATTTGGTCTCTTTTAACTGCACATCTTAATAGAAATGGAAGTATTTCATTTTGTTTATTTATAAGAGCTTATTCGTATTTTTAAGATAATTTTGTGTACAATTTTATGCGCAAATAATTTAATTAAATGTATCAAAAAAATCCAATGTTTTGGCTACTTTGTATTTAAAGTTTTCTTAATTAAAGACACTATCAATATTTTTTTCAATAACATAGTATTTGCTTTCTTTAAACAAAGTGTTATAATTAAATTACATCTTATAAAGAGTGATGGAGGGACTAGCCCGTTGAAGTCACACCAACCTATTAAATTAGGTGGTAATGCTAGATCTATAAGATAACTTTATCACTCAAGGTATTGTTATCTTGGGTGTTTTTTTATGAAAGGAGGAAAGTTTTTTTAGCATTTTCTATTAAGATGAGAAAAGGAGTTTAAATGAAAATTTTTAGTAATGAAATAGTATTTCGTGGTCACCCAGATAAGGTTTGTGATCAAATTAGTGATGCACTTTTAGATGCATATTTAAGTGGTGATAAATCCTCGCGATGTGGTATTGAAGTAATGGGAGGAAAGGGTAAAATATTTATAACTGGGGAAGTTACAAGTAAAGCCAAGGTAGATGTTTCAAAAATAGTTAAAAGGGTTTTAAAAGATGTTGGCTATACTGAAAACTTTGAGATTATTAATAATATTGGTATACAAAGTCCTGATATAGCACTTGGAACTAATGATAAAGTTCATGGTGCTGGTGATAATGGAATGATGTTTGGCTATGCTTGCCGTGATACTAAAGAATACCTTCCAACATCTATGGTAATACTTCAAAAACTTTCTATGGTATATGATAAGCTTAGAAAAAAGGATAGTAGATTTTTGCCTGATGGTAAAGCACAAATTACGGGATATTATGAAAATAATAAACTAATTAAAATTAAGGACTTTGTCATTTGCTATCAAAATACAGAAAAAGAAAGAAATAAAACGGATGAAATACTAATTAATGTTTGCAATAATATTTGTAAAAAATATAATATTAAAGTTGAAAAATATATTTTAAATCCAACAGGAAAATTTTTAATCGGAGGTTTTACAGGTGATGCAGGACTTACAGGAAGGAAAATTGTAGTAGATTCTTATGAAGGTTTTGCTCCAGTTGGCGGTGGAGCTTTTTCTGGCAAAGATCCAAGCAAAGTTGATAGGTCAGGAGCCTACATGGCAAGGATTATTGCTAAAAACATTTTAAAAAATAATGATAATTTAAAATATGTACTTGTACAGCTTTCTTATGCTATTGGTCTTAAAAATCCTTTAGCAATATATATTACTTCAGATATTGGTGATTTACCTGTACTAGATAATTTATATAAGCAATGCACTGTAGAAAATATTATAAATTCATTAAATTTATTAAATGAAAAATATGAAAATAGAGCAATGTTTGGACACTTTATAGATTAACTTTAAATTGGTGGTTTATTGACTTAAACCGCTTTTTTTAATATAATCAGTTTGCTAAAGAGGTAAAATATGAATATAGAACATTTATATATGTCATTTGGACTTCAGGAAATATTTAATGACGTAAATATTCATTTTAATGATAATGACAAAGTTGGTGTAGTAGGGGTTAATGGTGCTGGAAAATCTACTTTGTTTAATTTGATTTTAGGACTTGCCTCTCCTGACTCTGGAAAAATAACGATAAAAAATAAAGATTTAATAGGTTATCTTCCACAAGTTATTACCGATGAAATTCCTGATGATAATATAACTACATTTGAGTATTTACTTTTAGGAAGACCAATAGAAAAACTAAAAAATAATATAACTGATTTATATGAAAAAATTGCCACTTTAAAAGATGATAAAAAATTAAATTATTATTTTAAAGAAATAACAAAAAATCAAAATAAACTTGATTATTATGATGAATACAACGCTGAAAGTACTCTTTTAAAAATAATTGATGGTATGCATATTGATGATAGTCTTCTTAATCTAAAATTAACAAGCCTTTCAGGAGGCCAAAAATCAAAAATAGCTTTTGCAAGACTTCTTTATTCTAAACCAGAGGTACTTCTTTTAGATGAACCAACAAATCACTTAGATATTGATACAAAAGATTACATAATAAATTATTTAAAAACTTATCCGAGCCTTATTTTAGTAATTTCTCATGATATTGATTTTTTAAATGAAGTAACTACCAAAACGCTTTATGTCGACAAACTAAAGAAAAATGTTGAAATGTATAATGGTAATTATGAAAAGTATTTAAAAATAAAAAATGAAAGAGATTTAGCAAAAGAAAGGCTTTATGAAAAACAAATTAAAGAAGAGGAAAAATTAAAAGGAATAATTAATAAATATATAAGAGGTAATGAAAAGAAAGCAAATATTGCAAAGGATAGAATCAAGAAACTTGAAAAACTACAAAAAGAAAAAGTAGTTCTTGAAAAAAGTAACAAATATGCAAGATTTAACATTAAAATTAATGAGCCAAGTTATTTAATACCATTATCAGTGAATAATTTAACATTTGGTTATAATAAGGACAATTTACTTTATCAAAATTTAACATTTGATTTAACTCGCGGAGAAAAACTCTTAGTAGTCGGAGAAAATGGAATAGGAAAGACAACTTTGTTGAAATTAATAATGAGAATTTTATTACCAATTGAGGGAACTATTTTTATAAATGATAAAACAAGTATAGGATATTATGCTCAAGAACATGAAATACTTGATAATGAAAAAACTATAATTGATAATTTTAATGAATTTAATTTAAGAGATTTTGAACTAAGAAAAGTACTAGGAAGTTTTTTATTTTCAGGAGACGATATATATAAGAAAGTAAGTGTACTTTCTCCGGGGGAGCGTTCTAGAGTAGCACTTGCTAAAATATCCTTAAAGGGAGCAAATACACTTCTTTTAGATGAACCTACAAATCATTTGGACCCAATGACTCAAACCCTTATTGCCGAAACATTTAAAACATTTGAAGGCACAATGCTTGTAGTTTCCCATAATTTAGATTTCGTAGATAATCTAGGGATATCAAGAATGCTTTTACTTCCAAGTGGAAAAATTGTTTATTATGATAGAGATATAGTATATCATTATGAAACCATAAATGAAGAAAAGTAAATAAAAATTTTAACTTATTTTACTTTTTACGTGTTATACTATTGATATGAACATTGAAGATATTAAAAATAGTACAATTATTATATGTAGTAATAATGAAAAAAAGAATATATTAAAAAAATTAAATTCTTTCCAAAAATTATTATCTATAAAATTTTATAACAAAAGTGATTTTTTCAAATCACTAACTTTTTCGTATGATGAAAAAACGTGCTTTTATATAACGAATAAATATAATGTAAAACCCTCAATAGCCAAAACATATTTAGAAAATATTTATTATGTAGAAAATAAAAAATATAATAATAAAAAACTTGATTTTTTAGTAAATTTAAAAGAAGAACTTTTAAATGAAAAATTATTAATTATTAATGATTTATTTGAAAAAAATTTAATTGGAAAAGATATAATATTTTATAATTTACCATATATTGATGCTTATGAGCAAAAATTAATTGATAAAATAAGCAGTATTTGTAATGTAAAAGTAATTAATAAAGAAACAAAATTTTATAAACATGATGTTATTAAATTTAATAAAATCGAAGATGAAGTAGAGTATGTTGCAGAAAGAATATGTTATCATATTTTAAATGGTGTAGATATAAATAATATAAAAATAATTATTAAAGACAAAGAATATATTCCATACATAAAAAGAATATTTAAATTTTATAATATACCTGTTAATTTAGGGGAAAAGGTTTATTTATACCATACAATTGCTGCGTCATATTTAATTGAAAACTTTGATAGTGATTTAACAAAAGTTTATGAAAATATAAAAGAAAAATATAATTTAGATATTGTAAATAAACTTGCGTCAGTAATAAATAAATTTACTTTCGAAGAGAATAAAAATTTAGTTAAAGATTTACTTATAGATACATTAAAAAATACGTATTTAAATGAAGAAAAATATGTAAATGCTATAAATATTTCAAGTTTAGATAGTATTAATGAAGATGATTTTGCTTTTTTACTAGGATTTAATCAAAAAAGTTATCCTGAAATATATAAAGATGAGGACTATTTAATTGATAAAGAAAAAATCATTCTTGGATTACTACCATCTTATATTGTAGCAAAACAAAATAAAGAATACTTAATAAAAAGTATTAATAGTATTAAAAATTTAGAAATTACTTATAAACTTCAAAGTGCTAGTAATTCTTATTTACCATCAGTATTAATTAGTGAAATGAATTTAAATGAAGTAGATGGAGTAATAACTCATAAATACTCAAATAAGGCTAATAAAATAAAACTATGTTCTTTACTTGATAAATTTTATAAATATAATGAAGAAAGTGATGAACTTAAAACTTTATATAATTTATATAAAATTGATTATTTAACTTATAATAATAAATATAAGTTAGTTTCTTTTGATTTATTAAATAAATTACTTAAAGATAATTTAAAACTTTCCTATTCAAGTATGGAAAATTATAATGAATGTGCATTTAGGTTTTATTTAGGTAATATTTTAAAACTAGATATTTATGATGATAACTTTTCTGCATTTTTAGGCTCAATTTTTCATTATGTTTTAGAACTTGGTTTAACAAAAGAAATTGATGTTCAAAATGTAGTAAATGAATATATTTCTCAAAGCAAAAAAGTGCTTTCAAACAAAGAATTATTTTATGTAGAAAAAATGAAAGATGAAATGATTCTTACATTAGATACTATAAAAAAACAAATGGAATATAGCACGTTAAAGGATATTAAAACTGAAAATGAATTTGAAATAATTAAAAATGGCAAACTGAGTACTATATTTAAGGGCTTTATAGATAAAATAATTTATAAAGAAATAGAGGGTAAAGTATATACTGCAATAATAGATTATAAAACATATGATGTAGAATCAAAAATGGATTTAATTAATTATGGTCTTCATTTGCAACTTCCTATATATATGTATTTAATAAAAAATAATATACCAAACTGTCAAATTATTGGATTTTATATCCAAAAAGTATTTTGCCAAGATAATAAATATAGTGAAGATAATAGTCTTGAAAAAAGAAAAATTGATAATTTAAAATTAAGTGGTTATTCAAATAGTGATGAAAACATTATAAAATTACTTGATTATAACTTTAGAGATTCAAAAATTATTAAAAGTTTGAAAGTAAAAAATGATGGAAATTTTTATAGCTATAGTAAAGTTTTATCAAATGAGCAAATGGATAAAATATATGACAAAGTTGATGATCAAATTCAAAAGACTATTAGTAATATAGAAAATTGTAATTTTGATATTAACCCTAAAATATATAATGAAAAAAATATTTCTTGTACTTTTTGTAAATTTAAGGATATATGTTTTAAAACTCCAAAAGATGAAGTAATAATAGAGAAGGAGGATAATGATGGCTTGGACTAATGAACAATTACTTGCAATAAATTCCGAAGGTCAAAATATAATCGTTTCCGCGGGAGCTGGTTCAGGTAAAACTGCTGTATTAACGCAAAGAGTTATCACTAAATTAAAAAAAGGTGTTAATATTAATGAACTTCTTATTTTAACATTTACAAATGCTGCCGCAATGGAAATGAAAGATAGAATAAGAGTGGCAATTAATAATGATAAATCTTTAGAAAAACAACTTGATTTAATCGATGGAAGTTATATTACAACATTTGACTCTTTTGCTTATTCTATTGTAAAAAAATATCATTATTTACTTAACATATCAAATAATATAAGTATTTTAGATAAAACAATCTGTGATACAGTAAGAAAAAAATATCTTGATGAAATTTTCGAAGAAAAGTATGCAAAAAAAGATGAAACATTTTTAAAAATGATTAAAGATTTAACAATCAAAGATGATAGCTCTATAAAAAAAGAAATATTATCTTTAAATGAATTACTTGATAGATTAATTGATAAAGAAAATTATTTAGATAATTATATTAATAATTTCTATAATGAAAAAAATATTAATGACTTAGTTGATAGATTTTATGAACTTGTAAATAAAAAAATTAAGAAAATAAATGATTTGTTTGAAAATGTGGCATCTTTATGTGAAGAAAAATATTATGAAAAACTTAACTATGCAATAAGACCACTTTTGAATGCAAAAACTTATGATGAGTATAAAGTTTATTCTAAAGTAAGCTTTCCTGCGTTACCTAAAAATAGTGATGATGAGTTAAAAGAAAATAAAGATGTTTTAAAAAATGAACTTGATAGTTTACATAGTTTATTTATTTACAAAGATGAAAATCATTTAAAAAACACTTTATATCTAACTAAAGATTATGCTATTTCAATTATTGATATAATAAAATTACTTGATAAAAGGGTTTTAGAATATAAATATAAAATTGATGAATTTGAGTTTAATGATATAGCAAAAATGGCTATTAAAATAGTTACTGATAATGAAGATGTAAAAGAAAATCTTTCTGAATCTTTTAAAGAAATTATGGTTGATGAATATCAAGATACATCAGATATACAGGAAACGTTAATTACAAAAATTAGCCATAATAATGTATATATGGTTGGAGATATTAAACAATCAATTTATCGATTTAGAAATGCTAATCCATTTATCTTTAAAGACAAATATGCAAAATATTCAAATCATAATGGGGGAATGAAAATTGATTTACTTAAAAACTTTCGTTCAAGAAAACTAGTTATTGCTAATATAAATAAGATATTTAATTATTTAATGGATGAAAATATTGGTGGTGCGAATTACAAAGCCTCACATCAAATGGTATTTGGAAATACTTTATATGAGGAAAATAAAGTAGAAAACGAAAATCTTGATGTATTAATGTATGAAAAAGAAGATAAAAAATATTCAGATACAGAGTATGAAGCCTTTATAATAGCAAAAGACATTAAAGAAAAAATAAAAAGTGGCTATAAAGTGCTTGATAAAGAAACTAAAACTTTAAGGCCTTGTAAATATAGTGATTTTTGTATTTTAATAGATAGAAAAAATGGTTTTGAAACTTATAAAAAAATATTTGAGTATTTAGAAATTCCATTAGTAATTTATTATGATGAAAAAATTACTGGCGAGAAAGATATTTTAGTTATTAAAAATTTAATTGATTTAATAGTAAAAATTTATAAAAAAGAGTTTGATCAGAAGTTTAAATATGATTTTTATTCTATATCGCGAAGTTTTATCCATCAAATTAGCGATGAAGAGTATTTAAATTATTATGTAAATAATAATTATTTTGAAAGTGATTTATTTAAAAAATGCTTTAAAATAGCTCAAAAACTTGATAATTTAAGTAATAAAACTTTAATCGAGGAAATAGTTAATGAATTTGATTTTTATGAAAAAGGTATAACGGTTGGAAACATTGATAAACTAATACTTAGAATTGATTATTTAACTTCTTTAGCGGAAAATCTTGCAAGTATTGGCAAAAGTATTTTGGATTTTAATGATTATCTAAATGATTTAGTAGTTTCTAATGTCGATATTACATTATCTTCATCTGTCAATGCCTCAAATAGTGTAAGACTTATGAATATTCATAAATCCAAAGGCCTTGAGTTTGCTATTTGCTATTTTGCGGGATTTGATAAGTCTTTTAATAAGCAAGACGTAAATAAAATGTTTAATTTTGACTATAATTATGGATTAATATTACCTTTTTATGATGATGGAGTAGGAACTACAATTCTTAAGAGTTTATATAAAGATAATTATTTGATCGAAGACATATCAGAAAGAATAAGACTTTTTTATGTAGCACTTACTCGAGCAAAAGAAAAAATGATTATGGTTATTCCAAATAAAGAGGAAATTATAAATTCAAAAGAAGATTATTATTCATTTTTATCGTTTATAAATTCAATTAAATTTGCTTTGAAAGATAATATTAAACATATTAAAAAAGTAGATTTAACGAAAAATTATAATTTTACAAAAGAAAAAGATTTATTTAAAAATGATGTAAATAGTCATTTAACAGTTAACGAAATTAGTGTTCAAAATGACATTGCAAAACATAGTAATGTAAGCAAAAAAGTGGGTAATCTTCTTACAAAAAATGAAGTTCTTACAATGGAGTATGGAACCAAAATACATGAAATATTCGAATATGAAAATTTTGATGAACCAAAAAATAAATACGTAAAAAATCTGGTTAATAAAATTAATCTTACAAATGCAAAAATTTATAAAGAATATGAATTTACAGATATTATAGATAATGTTGAATACACCGGAATTATTGATTTAATGATTGAATACGAAGATAAAATAATAATTATTGATTATAAACTTTCAAATATTAACGATGTAAATTATGGAAAACAATTAAGTATTTATAAAAAATATATTGAAAATAAAACTAGTAAAAATGTTGAAACGTATTTATATTCGATTTTAACTGATGAATTAAAACAAATTGAAACTGCTTAAAATGCAGTTTTTTATTATTTGTAAAAATAAACATAATTATGTATAATATTATTATAGGTGATATTATGAAAATAATTGTAAGTGCAGGTGGAACAGGTGGTCACATATATCCACTTTTAGCATTAATAAATAAATTTAAAGAAAAAGAAAAAAACTTAGAAATTATTTATATTGGTACACATAATCGAATGGAAAAAGATTTAATACCTAGTTTAAACATTAAATATATTCCTATAGAAATTTATGGCTTTAGTAAAACTAATATTTTAAGGGATTTTAAAAATATTTTTCTTATAACTAGTGCTATAAATAAATGTACAAAAATAATGAAAGAATTTAAACCAGATGTTGTAATAGGAGCTGGCGGTTATGTAACTATGCCTGTTATATATGCTGCGAAAAAACTTAAAATTAAAACAGTTATATTAGAACAAAATAGTGTACCTGGTAAAACTAATAAAGCATTATCTAAAAATTGTGATTTAGTGTGCACTTCGTATGAAAATAGCAATAAATATTTTACTAAAGCGAAAAAATGCTTATGTACAGGAAATCCTTCGGGAGAAAATGTTTTAAATAATAAAAAAATAACGAAAGAAAGTCTAGGCCTTGATAAAAATAAAAAACTTGTTTTAGTAGTGGCGGGTTCTTTAGGAAGTAATACAATCAATGAAACATTTTCTTCATTTTTAAAAAATGTAAAAGAGCAAGATAATTTTGAGGTTTTATATATCACTGGTAAAAAATATTATGATGATTTTATAAAAAATAATAAATTTTCAAAAAATGTAAAAGTTTTACCTTATCTTGATAACATGTCAGGTTTATTTAACAGTACTGATTTAATCATTTCAAGAGCTGGAGCATCAACACTATCTGAAATAATGGTTTCTCATTTACCTTCGATAATAATTCCGTCTCCATATGTTGCAAATAATCATCAATATTATAATGCCTTAGATTTAAAAAATAGAGGTGTTTCGATAATGATTTTAGAAAAAGATTTAGACACATTAAAACTATACAATAAAGTAAAAGAACTTATGACTTTTAATGAAGAATATAAAAATATGAAAGATAATTTGAAAAAAATTAATAGAGTAAGTAGTTCTCAAATTATTTATGATGAAATAAAGGATTTATTAAAATGAATGAATATGGAACTGTAAAAGAAAATGTTAGTTTAAAGGATTATACTACATTTAAAATTGGCGGAATTTGTAAGTATTTAATCGAAGTAAATAATAAAAACTCTTTGATAAAATTAATTGATTATTTAAAAAATAATAATTTAAAATATTATATTTTAGGAAATGGTTCAAATGTTATACTTGATGATAATTATTTTGATGGTGTCATAATAAAATTAAATAAACTTAATAAAATATCTATAAATGATAATTTTGTTACGGCAGAGTGTGGAGTAAAGTTAGGTTTTTTAAATAATGTATGCCTTCAAAATGGACTTGTTTCTCTTTCATTTGCATCACTTATACCGGGTGAAGTTGGTGCCTCTATAAAAGGTAATGCGGGATGCTATAATAAAGAACTTTTAAATTATGTTTATAGTGTTGAGGTACTTGATAACAATGGAAATGTAAAAAATATATTAAAAAGTGACATAAAATATGGATATAGATTTACAGATATTGAAGGATTAATTTTATCCGCTACTTTTATTTTAGAAAAAGGAGATCCAATTTTAACCTTAAAGGAAATGAAAGAAAATAATGATAAAAGATTAATATCTCAGCCACTTGATATGCCTTCAGTGGGAAGTATTTTTAAAAATCCAGAAAATATGAGTGCTGGAAAACTAATCGATGATTTAGGTCTTAAAGGTTATCATATAAATGATGCTTATATAAGTGAAAAACACGCAAATTTTATTGTAAATAAAGGTAATGCTTCATTTGATGATGTAATAAAGTTAATTGATTATATAATTTTTAAAGTAAAAGAAAAATATGGTGTAACTTTAAAGGTTGAACCAAAAATAGTGTGGTGGAATAAATTATGAAAAAGCCAAAGAAAAAAGTAAGGATTACGGGAATTATATTTTTACTTCTTTTTGTTTATTTATTAATTACACTTATTTATTATTTTATTAAATCACCAATTAAAAATATTAGTATTAAAGGAAATAATTTGCTTACTGAAGAAGATATAATAACAGACTCTAAAATTTCTTATAATGATTCAATATTTAAAATAAGTACTTATAAAATAGAAAAAAATCTAGAGAAAAATCCACTGATTAAAAAGGCAAAAATAGAAAGAAGATTAAATGGTACAATTATTATTAATATCGAAGAAAATAAAATCTTATTTTTAAATGCATTAACAAAAAAACTCGTTTTATCAGATGAGAAAGAAATCGATATAAATAATAAATATATGGGTTATCCGGTACTTGTTAATTATGTGCCAAGTGAAATATATAAAGAATTAATAAAATCACTTTCAAAAGTAAATGATAGTAATTATCAAATGATAAGTGAAATTGAGTATTCTGTAGATAAATATGAAAATACTATAATTGATGATGAAAGATTTTTACTTAGAATGAAGGATGGAAATACTATATACGTTAATTTAATTAATATTGAAAAATTAAATAAATATCAGGAAATTTATTCAGCATTAACTGATAAAGGAACTTTATATTTGGATAGTTCTAGTAAAAATTATGTATTTAAAAAGTATTCTGAAGAAAAAACAGAGTAAAATTTTCTTTAAAAAAAGTAAAAATAATGATAATATATTTACCGAAAAAAAGAGGCAAATAATGAAAATAAATTACGATAATATTTTTAATGATATAGTAAAAAGTCTTGATGACACGCCCACTGTACTTTTACATAGTTGCTGCGCACCATGTTCATCATATGTATTATCTGTTTTGGCAGAAAGTTTTAAAGTAACAGTGCTTTATTATAATCCAAATATAGAACCTAAAGAAGAATACGAAAAAAGAAAAGAGGAACAAAAAAAATTTATTACTCAATTTAAAGGCAAAAATGAAATTAAGTTTTTAGATTGTGATTATGAAAATGAAAGTTTTAAAGAAATGGCAAAAGGTTATGAAAATGCACCTGAGGGTGGAGAAAGATGCCATAGATGTTATAATCTAAGAATGGAGAAAACCTGCATTTTAGCAAAACAAATGGGATTTGACTATTTTTGTACAACACTTTCTGTAAGTCCATATAAAAATTCACAAGTTTTAAATCAAATTGGTCATGATTTAGAGGAAAAATATGGGATAAAGTATCTTTACTCAGATTTTAAAAAAAATGATGGATATAAAAAATCTATTGAATATTCAAAAAAATATAATTTGTATAGACAAAATTATTGTGGATGTAATTATTCTAAACCTAAAGAATAATTACATTTTTTTATGATAAATTAATTACTTTTTTTAATATTTATGATATCATAATTGTATGATAAGAGATGTTATAGAAAAAGATATAAAAATATATCCAGGCATTGATGCTGAGGCTTTAAGAAATGTAACAACATATTCAGAGTATGTTTCTTTTATGACTAGTTATTTATCTTTAAAACATCCATTTTGTACGTATGTAACAGACAATATAGAATATACTTTGATAAGAGAATGTGAACTTTATTTATCTTTGAAATGCTCTATTAGGTATAAGGGCGATAGTTTTAAAGTGTATCCTTATGAACCTACAATAAAACAAAGAAAGGATTACTATCATAATGTTTTAGAGGCAATAGTTAAATATCACTATGAAAGTGGAATTGACTTTGAAAATGCAATTAAGGAATATATCAATTTATATATTGAAGAAAATAAAAATATTAAAGAAGATTTAAAAAAAAGAAAAATGCTTCCTTATTATGGCAATGTTCAATTTATGCTACATAAAGCTGGTTATACTTTACGATGTGCTAAAGATTTAGTGGGTGAAACCGTTTCTATGGATGCTCTTTTAGAAATGAAAGCTTTTTTAGAAAAATATCCAGAAATTCCTGAGGATTATAGAGATGTATATCCATATTATAGTGATGACTTTAAAGATGATTATGATGCTTTTGAAAAAAATTATCTTAGTATTTTAGAATTAGAAAAAACTTTAGAGCCACTTGCGAAAAAACGCTGGAAGGATTTTTTAACAGATCCAAATGATTATGACCCAAATCATTTTGCGTATCTTGCACATACTTTTACTGCAGGTAGTGTAAGTCCAAATGAAATTCATAAGGTATGTACTTCACTTTTAACTGATAAAATTCAAACATCTGGTGAATTTGGACTTTTATTTGGTGCAGATAATAATTTCGATGAATGCTGTTCATGTGACGCTGGAAGTTGGGAACTTACAAAAAGTGAGTTTATAGATAGAAATTTACCTAAAAATTGGCAGTATCCTTCGACTGATGAATTAACAGTTTTTTATGAAGAACCAGAAGTGTCAAAATTACTTATTCCTGAACGTATTGAACAAGATGTTTTAGATAATAATATGGCAACATATTCGGAGATTGTTATTACGGGTACCCCTAAACCAATTGCGGTATTTTATAATGATTATTGTGAAAATGTGGAAATGGTAAAAATGTATGCAGAAAAGTGTGGCCTTCCTTTAGTACATGTTACAAGACGTGGAGAAAGAGCCTGGTGGAAAACTTGCTAGAAAATAAATCGGTTATAAGCCGGTTTTTTCTTTTAAAATGCTTGTAATTACCGAAAAATTTTGATAATATAATGTTGGCTTTAAAAGCAAATAAACATTAATGTGGACTAAGGTTTCGAGTGCCCGAAGAGGGTGAAATGTTAGGATGAAGCGTTAAGGTGTAATAACGAAGGAGGGATATTTTATGGCCGTTGTTTCTATGAGTTATTTATTAGAAGCAGGAGTTCATTTTGGACATCAAACTAAAAGATGGAATCCTAAAATGAAAGAGTACATTTACAACTCAAGAGATGATATTTATATTATCGATCTTGAAAAAACACAAAAATTACTAGAGGAGGCTTATGAAGAAATTAAGACTATTGCTAGTAATGGTGGAAAGTTCTTATTTGTGGGAACTAAAAAACAATCAGGAGAAGTTGCAGTAGAAGAAGCACTTAGAAGTGGTTCATACTATGTAACTGAAAGATGGCTTGGAGGAACTTTAACTAACTTTAGAACTATTAGAAAAAGAGTTAAAAGACTTGAAGACATTGAAAAAATGGAAAGTGATGGAACATTTGAAGCACTACCTAAAAAAGAAGTTATTAAAATTAAGAAAGAATATGACAAATTAAATACACTTCTTTGTGGTATTAGAGAAATGACTAAACTTCCACAGGCATTAATCATTGTAGATCCAAGAAAAGAATACAATGCAATTAAAGAAGCTAGAAAACTTCATATTCCAGTATTTGGTGTAGTTGATACTAATGGAGATCCAGATTTAGTTGACTATGTTATTCCAGGAAATGATGATGCTGTAAGAAGTATTAAAGTTTTACTTGGAGTACTTACAAACGCTATTTGTGAAGCTAATAACTTAGAAATAGTTGATTATGTAACTGAGGAAGATAAAAATAAGAAAAATGCATCAATGGAAGAATTAATTGCTGGTGAAGTTATCGATGAAAAAGTTAAAGAAGGTAAAGAAAGTGATGTTTACTTAATTAATGATATCGTTGAAGACGAAGAAGAAAATAGTGATGATTTAAGTTCTAAAACACTTGCAGAACTAAAAGCAATTGCTAAAGAAAAAGGTGTTAAAGGTTATTCTTCAATGAAAAAAGAAGAATTAATAAATGCTTTAAACTAAGGAGGATATAATGGAAATTACTGCTAGTTTAGTAAAAGAATTAAGAGAAATTACTGGTGCTGGAATGATGGATTGCAAAAAAGCTCTATCTGAATGCGATGGTGATAAAGATAAAGCAATTAATTATTTAAGAGAAAAAGGTATTGCAAAATCTGCTAAAAAGGAAGGTAGAATTGCTGCTGAAGGCTTATCTAATATTTATGTTGATGGTAATAATGCTGTTATTATTGAAGTGAATAGTGAAACTGACTTTGTAAGTAATAATACTGAATTTAAAGAATTTGTTGATGCTTTAGGAAAAACAATTCTTGAAGGTAATGCATCTACTTTAGAAGAAGCAAAAAATTTACCTTATGCTGGTGAAACTTTAAATGATTTAATTGTTGCTAAAACAGCTAAAATTGGTGAAAAATTATCACTAAGAAGATTTGAAAAAATTACTAAAACTGATGATGAACATTTTGGTGCATACATTCACATGGGTGGCAGAATATCAGTTCTTACTGTAGTAAAAGGTGCTAGCGAAGAAGTAGCAAAAGAAGTTGCAATGCAAGCTGCTGC
Source organism: uncultured Bacilli bacterium (assembly GCA_934101645.1). Lineage (GTDB taxonomy): Bacteria > Bacillota_I > Bacilli_A > RF39 > UBA660 > UBA6448. The sequence goes on from CAKORX010000003.1 coordinate 91,108, forward strand.
TATGAAACCTTTATATTTATTTCCAAGTGAAGTACCTGCAGATGTTCTTGATGCTGAAAAAGAAGTTCAAAGAAACATTGCAATTAATGAAGGTAAACCTGCTGATATAGCTGAAAAAATGGTTGAAGGTAGAATTAAAAAATATTACAAAGAAATTTGTTTATCTGAACAACCATTTATTAAAAACGGTGATATTTCAGTAAAAGATTATGTAACTAACAATGGTGGAGAGCTTGTTTCTATGGTACGTTACGAAGTTGGCGAAGGTTTAGAAAAAAGAAACGACAATTTTGCTGAAGAAGTAATGAATCAAATTAAATAATAAAATTTACTCGGTTATAAAAAAACCGAGTTTTTTTTATGTATTTTATGTTATAATCTTTATAATAGGTAGGTTGTAGTATGAGAAAATTTAAAACTTTTATTTTGTTTATTGCATTTTTGTCATTTTGTATTATTCCAAAAGTTAATGCAGATGATTCAAAATTTTATGATTATGTCTTGAGTGGTTATGATGTAAATATTATTGTAAATGAAAATAATTCTTTTGATATAACAGAAAAAATTGATGCGTACTTTTTAACACCTAAACATGGTATATATAGAAAAATACCATTAAAAAATGTGGTAACTAGGCTAGATGGTACGAAATCTAGAAATATAGCTAAAATTAGTAATATATATGTAAGCGATAAATATAGTTTATCTACAGATAATGGCTATAGAGTTATTAAAATTGGTGATGCTAACTATACTTTAACAGGTCACAAAAATTATGTAATCAGTTACTTGTATAACATAGGCAAAGATCCATCAAAAAAATATGATGAATTATATTTTAATATAATTGGTGGTGAGTGGGATACTACAGTTAGTGATATTACTTTTACTATTACAATGCCTAAAGAATTTGATAAAACAAAAATTGGCTTTTCAAGTGGAAAAATCGGTTCTACAGATTCATCTAATATCGAGTATAATGTAAATGGAAATGTTATTAAGGGAAAATATAATGGTACTCTTAATGAAAATGAAGCACTAACTATAAGACTTGAATTACCAGAAGGGTATTTTACAAATACTGAAAGCAATACATCAAATTGGGTTATATTAATGTTTATTATACCTATTATTGGCGCTATTATTTCATTTTTGTTGTGGTATAAATATGGTAAGGATGATAAAGTAATAGAAACTGTAGAATTTTATCCTCCAGAAAAATTTAATAGTTTAGAGGTCGGTTTTCTTTACAAAGGTAAAGCACAAAAAGAGGACGTTATATCATTACTTATATATTTAGCAAATAAAGGATATATTAAGATATCTGAAGTAGAAGATAAATCATTTTTTTCTAAAGGTGATAATTTTGTAATAACAAAATTAAAAGATTATGATGGTGATAATGAAAATGAAAAACTATTTTTAAAAGGATTATTTAAAAAAGGAAAAAATGTTGAATTTTCAGAAGTAGAAGGAATTATGAATGACGCTAAAGATAGAGGCGAAAAAATAGGTTATTTTGATGCTGTAAAATTAGCGGGAGAAGAAGAAAATACATCTGTAACTAAAAAAGAATTATATAATAATTTTTATATTACGTTGAATAAAATCTTGTCAAACATGAATAGTAAGGAAAATAAAAAAACTATTTTTGAGCAAAATTCTTGGATTAGACATTTAGTTATAATTATATTTATATTTTTGTCTTTTATTATCTTATTGGCTGTGCCTTCATTAAGTTATGGCAATATGGATGATTTTTGGTCTATATTTGGAACATTTTTAGTTTATTTACCATTTTATGCAGTTGCAATATTTGCACCAATGGAAAAATATGTAGCAAAATTTATAATGCTATTATTTATAATCATTCATTCATTTTTCTTTATATATCAAACAACGTTTTTTATGGCAATAACTAATGATTTTTTACTTATGATGGGTGCTTTGTGTAGCATTTCAGCAATTATATTAATGATAATTTTTCTTAAACTTATGCCTAAAAGAAATAAATATGGAAACGAAATGTTAGGAAAAATACAAGGATTTAAAAATTTCTTAAATGTTTCTGAAAAAGAAGAACTAGAGGCACTAGTAATGAAAGATCCAGAGTATTTTTATGAAATTTTACCATTTACTTATGCATTAGCTGTTTCAAATAAATGGATTAAAAAATTTGAATCTATTTCTATGAAAGCACCAGATTGGTATGATGGTTACTCTTCATTTGACATGAACTCATTTGGAAGTTTTATGTCTTCGACAATGACATCTGCTTCGAGTTCGATGTCTTCGAGTTCAAGCAGTTCCTCTGGTGGTGGCTCCTCCGGAGGAGGTTCCGGAGGCGGAGGCGGAGGTTCTTGGTAAAAATTTGATGATTTTATATCATCATTTTTTTGTTTAATTTTGAATATATAGATTTTTTTATCAAAATTTGATATTATATGTATAGTGATAATTATGAATAAGAAGAAAAAATTTTTTAAAAGTAAAACTCAAATGATTATATATATAATAATATTTTGTATATTTATAGCATTATTTATTTATTTTGGTTCGTTTGAAGAAACTGCAAATAAAGTTAGTGATAGTGATAAATTTATAAATGAATATAAAGAAATTACAACTGATAATGTTTTTGTTTATTTAAATGCTCAAGATACTTTAAATTATATTAAAAATGATAATGTACTTATTCTATTTGGTTATAAAAATAATTCTTATGTTGGATATTATGCCAATATTTTAAATGAGGTTGCCAAAGAAGTAGGCATAAAAAAGATATATTATTATGATATGACTGAAGATCGTAAATATAAAAATGGTAGTTATGAAAGCATTGTAAATTATTTGAAAGATTATGTTATAACTTTAGATGATGGTAGTCAAAATATTTATGCTCCGACATTTTTAGTTAAAAGAGCAGGTATAATTAGACTTTTCGATGATGAAGATGCTTTTGTTCATGGATATAATAGTGCAGAAGAATATTTTGATAACTATCGTACAAATTTAAAGAAAATTACTTTAAAAAAAGCGTTGGAGGATTTTATAAATTATGAAAAGTAATCAAGTTAAGGTATATATTTTTGTAATAATTATATTAATTTTTATTTTCGGAGGGTTTTACTTAATGAAAAAAAGTGAACATTTAAAAAATGAAGTTAATCAAACCGTTACAGAGATTAAATCTACAGATATAAGAACTGACCCTACAAAAGAATATATTTATTATACAAATGTTAATGTTGTTGAAGGTGAACTTGATATTGAATATAAAGATATTAATATAAACTTCGAAGATAAAGAGGGCATTCAAAATATCTTAAATAAAGAAAATGAAGAAATGAGTAAAACACCTGTTTATGATGAAACAAATGAAAAAGCTAATTATAATCATTTAATAAGTGCAAAATTTGCAAAATATGATATTATTTATTACTCTGATTACATTTCAATAATTGAAAATAAATTTAGTTTTAATTACGAAACAATTATTTCCTATTTAGGAAGTAGTACTTATGTATTTGATAAAAAAACAGGTAAGCTTTATAATAATGATGAACTTTTAAGTAAATTTAATGTAAGCAAAGACGATATTAAAACAAAATTAACAACATACTTAAATGATCAAAATTTAATAAATAAAGAAAATCCTATTAAAGTCGAGGACACTATAAATAATCTTTCAAATTATGAACTTTATGTTGATAAACTTGGAAGACTAGTTATAACAATACTTGTAAAAGCTGAACAAAATGATTATAATGATGTTATAGTTCTTAGTTAGAAAGGAAAATATATGGACACAGAAAATAAAATGAAAAATGCTTTAGAAAATGTTAAAAATAGACTTTTAAACATTAGAGCAGGAAGAGCAAACCCAGCACTTTTAAATGGTATAATGGTTTCTTATTACGGAAGTATGACTCCAATACAAAGTATAGCTAATATAATGGCACCGGAGGCAAGACAATTATTAATTAAACCGTTTGATAGAAATGCTATAAAAGATATTGAAAAGGCAATTAATGAAGCAAATATAGGAATTAATCCTACAAACAACGGAGAAATGGTTATTTTAACTATTCCGGAACTTACTCAAGATAGAAGAAAAGAATATGTTAAAATGGCAAAAAATATTGGTGAAGAAGGAAAAGTTGCTTTAAGAAATATAAGACAAGATGCTAAAGATGAAATAACAAAAGCAAAATATCCAGAAGATGAAGAAAAACTTTATTTAGAGGATCTTCAAGAACTTGTGGAAAAATATAATAAATTAATTGATGAAGAAATTAAAAATAAAGAAAGCGAGTTAATGCAAATTTAATGAATAAGCTTTCTAAAATACTTTTGTTTATTGTCATAGTTCTTGCCACTGTTATATTTATTTTATCATTTATTATGATTAAAAAGAGTAGTAACAAGTATGATGCTTCATTTATGAATGAAATAACTGTAAAAGAGGCTTTAGAAATATTTAAAAGTGATAATTATCATGTAATATATATTGGTAGAAGTTCTTGTACTGTTTGTGAAAAAATGTTACCATATTTTAAAAATGCCAGTCAAAAACTTAATTATATAACTCAATATATTGATATAACAAAAGTTGATCGTTCTTCCTCTGAATGGAAGGAATTTATAAACCTTCTTACAATGAAGTCAACACAAACATTAAATGAAACTGATGATGGTGGAACGCTTACAGAAACTTACGGTTATTTCTTAGATAATTATGGTTTTACACCAACAGTTATTGTTTCTAAATCAAATAAACAAGAAGCAGGATTTATTGGATATAAAGATGAAGATGAATTAATTAAATTCTTAAAATCAAAAGGTATAGATTAATCTATACCTTTTTTAGTTAAAAAAAGGACTTGTTAGTCCTCAGATTCTTCGATGAAATTTTTACTTTTATGTGGTTCATCACTTAATAAATTTGGATATCCTTGCTGTCTTAATGCTTCATATGTCATAATTGCTACAGTATTAGATAAATTTAAAACACGTACATTATCAGTCATTGGTATTCTTATACAATTTTCAATATGTGGTTTTAAGTATTTAGGAGGAATACCCGTAGACTCTTTACCAAATACAAAATATATATTTTCTGAAGGGTCAGAATAATCAAATTTATCTTGCGACTTATGACCATATCTAGTTAGATAATAAAATGTACCTTTATTTTTTTCGTAAAATTCTTCGATATTTTCATAAACAAAGTATTTACATTTATCTATATAATTAACGCCAGCTCTTTTTATATGAACATCATCTAAGATAAAACCAAAAGGTTTAATTAGATGTAAAGTAGAGTTAGTAGCAACGCAAGTACGCATAATATTACCTGTATTTTGTGGTATCTCTGGCTCAAATAATACAATATTTATCATGTTTTATTTACTTACCTCAAAACCATTAGTTCTTAATACTTTTTCAAATTCACTAATCATTTTTGCATTACCATTACTTGGTATAACTTTTTCAAGTTCATTATTTTTAAAATATAGTATAGTAGGTACAGAACTAATTAACTTAGTATTAAATGCTTCATTTATTTCTTCGTAAAAATTATCCTCATCTTTAATACTTGTAACATTTACATAGTATATTTCATCTTTCAAATTATAGTTATCAATTATAGTTTTTAATTTCTTTTCTAAATTAAATACTTTTTCATCACCAGTATAACTTACTAGAACAAAATATTCACTTGGTGATTCTCTTAAAACTTGAACTATTTCAGAAATATCCTTAATTTCAAGGTTAACAGTATTTGAAGATATTAAATAACTATTAATATATTTTTCTTGATTTTTTACAACATGCCAAGAATATACATACCATATAAGAAGAATAATTATTATTCCAATTAATATAGAGTAAACAATATTTTTCCAAGAACGAATGCCTTTTTTACTTTTCTTCTTTGCCATAAAATCACCATCCTTATTTTAACAAATATTTATTTTAAAGTAAACTTAGTCAGTATTATCTTTCTCTAGTTTTACTAAAACTTCACGTGGTTTAGAACCATTTTGAGGACCTACGATGCCTCTTGCTTCAAGAAGGTCTATCATTCTTGCGGCACGATTATAACCAAATCTAAATCTTCTTTGAATTAATGAAGCACTTATTTTACCAGTCTCAATTGCAAATTCAACAACTTCATTATACATAGGGTCATCACCATCAGCATCTGAATTTGAACTACCAGATGAAGAAGAGTGGGCTACTTCAGTATTTGTGAATGTTTCATCGTATTTTGCATTACTTTGGGTTTTACAATATTCAATTAATTTACTAATTTCATTATCTGATATAAAGCATCCTTGAATACGAGTTGTATGGCTTTCTCCCATTGGAAGATAAAGCATGTCACCTTTACCAAGAAGACTTTCTGCTCCTGAAGAATCAAGTATCGTTCTAGAATCGATTGCAGATGATACAGAGAAAGCAATTCTTGATGGAATATTATTTTTAATAACACCAGTAATAATATCAGTTGAAGGTCTTTGAGTTGCTACGATTAAATGAATACCTGCGGCTCTTGCCATTTGAGTTATTCTCATAATAGAGTCTTGAACTTCTTTTGATGCTACAAGCATAAGGTCAGCAAGTTCATCTATTATTACTACAATATATGGCATTTTTGTAATTTTATTATCAGGATTTTTCTTATTTTCTTTGTCAACCCATTCATTATAGCCAGCAATATTTTTAAATTCTTTTTCTGCAAATAAGTCATAACGTTTTTCCATTTCGGCAACAACTTTTTGAAGTACTACAGATGCTTTTTTAGGATCTGATACAACAGGACATAATAAATGAGGAATACCATTATAATTTGTAAGTTCAACTTTTTTAGGATCTACTAAAACAAGTTTTACTTCATTTGGTTTATAACGCATTAAAATTGAACAAATAATAGTGTTAATACATACGGATTTACCAGAACCAGTAGAACCAGCAACTAAAAGGTGAGGCATCTTTGATAAATCTGCAAGAATAGATTTACCCATAATATCTTTACCTAAAGCAACTAATATTTTATTTGCACCATTAGTTTGCCATGTTGCTTCAAGAACTTCTCTAAATCCAACAGAAGATATTTCTTTATTTGGAATTTCAATACCAATAGTATTTTTGCCAGGAATAGGGGCTTGTATACGAACTTCTTTAGCAGCCATTGCAAGAGCAATTTCTTTATTTATACCAACGATACGACTAACTTTAGTTCCACTTGGAACAGTTATTTCATATTCTGTTACAGCAGGTCCAATATGAATTTCTACAACTTTTCCTTTTATTTCAAAGTCATTTAATACACGTTCAAGTTTTTCTTGATTTGACTTAATGAATGCTTCTTCACCATTTTTCTTGTTTTTAGGGGTAGGTGTAAGTAAATCAAATTTTGGAAGCCTATAAATATCTGGATTACTTGCACTTTCATCATTTTCTATAGTTGTAGGTTCAAAACTTTCTTTAACTTCAGGAACATTAATACTTTTTAAATCATCAATACTTGTAATAACAATTTTTTCTTTAGGTTTTTCTTTTTCCTCAACTTTAGTGGTGTCTTTGATTCCTACGAGTTCATCACCCTCAACAACATATTCTTTTTTATCTTTAACTTTTTCTTCGTCATTAGATTTATTTGATTTAAATATACTTTTAATTTTTTCTATTATGTCAGACATTGTTATATTAAATATTAAAATAAATGAAAAGATTCCTAATACCACTAAAACGATTTTAGTTCCATTTAAGCTAAATGCTGCATTAAGACCTCCTGAGCATATTGCTCCAATAAACCCACCACCAATAACAATTGAACTAGAGCCACTTGATAAAAGAGAATCAGTTTTACTTATCGAAGAAATTCTATTCATATAATTATTATAAGTAACATTTAATAAATCAGAAAATCCTGCAGTCTTTTTTAATAATTCAAAATGTCCTAGGACTAAGATTATCAAAAATAATATATATAGTCCAATAAGTCTTGTGGAAAAGAAATTTGGAAGTTTTCTTTTAAATAACATAGACACGCCTAAAAATAAAATTGCAAACAAAATTACAAACCAAAATTCTCCAGCCAAAAACATCATAAATTCTTTTATGAATGCACCTATATATCCAAAGCCCATCCCTATAATACCAATTAATATTAAAATTAATCCAGTAAGTTCAATACTATATTTTGGACTTGATTCTTTTTCTTTACTTTTTTTCCTTTTTGCCATCTTTATTCACCATATTAATTATATCTAATTTATCTTTTTTTTACAATAAATATGAAAAAAGATAACTAATTTTTAGTTACCTTATAAGTATATCCTTTTGTATCAACACTAGCACTTTCTATAATTATTAAATTTTTTAAAATGCCGTAATCTTCATTTGTAATTTCATGATCATCATTTGCAATTTTATCAATAATATCCATTCCTTCGATAACTTTACCAAATGCAGCATACATTCCATCTAATGATGAACTAGCAGTATCACTTAAAACTATGAAAAATTGACTACCTGCAGAGTTTTTGTCAGAAGTTCTTGCCATTGAAATAACTCCTTTTGTATGTGATAAATTATTTCTATAACCATTTTGACTAAATTCACCTTTGATAGAATAACCAGGTCCTCCAGTTCCAGTTCCTGTAGGATCTCCACCTTGAATTACAAAACCCTTTTGTACTCTATGAATTGTATTATTATTATAAAAACCAGATTCTACAAGATTAACAAAATTAGCAACTGTATTATAGGCTTCATTAGGATAAAGTTCAATTTTTATTTGTCCGTAATCTTTAATATTCATAGTTACTATAGGATTTTCTTTAGGCATTTTTTTACCACACCCACATAATGATAAACAAATTAGTATCATTACAATAAATATACTTTTCTTTTTCATAATATCACCACATTAATTATACAAAATACTTTTTTTACTGTCTAGTTTAAGTATAGTTACTTTTTTAAATACTTTTATTTTGTTATAATAAAAATTGTAAGGAGAATAAAGTAAATATGGATTACTTAAATGGATTAAACGAAAAACAGAAAGAAGCTGCATCTTTTAAAGATGGTGCATGTCTAGTAATTGCGGGTGCAGGTTCAGGAAAAACAAAAGTACTTACTACAAGAATTGCTAGTTTAATTGAAAGTGGTGTTTCATCAAATAATATATTAGCAATAACATTTACTAATAAGGCTGCAAATGAAATGCGTACTAGGGTAGAAAATTTAATTGGCAAAGTATATGCTTTTATTGGTACATTTCATTCTTTTGGATTAAGAGTTATTAGAGAAAATTATGAACTTTTGGGATTAACTAATACATTTACAATTATAGATACTGAAGATCAAAATAGTATTATTAAAAAAATTATGAAAGATCAAAATATTTTAGATAAAATGGTTACACCATCATTTATAAGAAGTAAAATCTCTTTTATAAAAAATAATTTATTAAATGATAGTGAGATAGCAAATTTTTTAATTGCTGAAAACGAAAAAATTGCAGTTAAAGTTTATTATGAATATGAAAAAATATTATCACGAAATAATACACTTGATTTCGATGATCTTTTAAAAAAACCAGTAGAACTTTTTATTCATAATCAAGATATTTTAGAAAAGTATCAAGATAGATTTAAATATATTTTAATTGATGAATACCAAGATACAAATGAAGTTCAATACAAAATGGTTAAGTTATTATCTAAAAAATATCAAAATATATTTGTTGTTGGAGACCCATCTCAATCAATTTATGCTTTTAGAGGAGCTAATTATCAAAATATATTAAATTTTGAAAAAGACTTTAATGATTGTAAAGTAATTAAACTTCCTCAAAATTATAGAAGTACACAAACTATTTTGGATGCTGCAAATGATGTAATAAAACATAATAGGCAAAGAAAAGACATTGATTTGTTTTCTGATTTGGGAGAGGGACTTAAAATAAAATATATTCGTTCTTATAATGATGAAGCCGAAGTTTTAAGAGTTATTGATGAAATAAAAAATTTACTTAATAATGGTTATCAAAGAAAAGATATAGCAATTTTTTATCGTACTAATGCTCAATCACGTGCGGTCGAAGATAAAATGGTAAAAGAAAATATTCCATATAAAGTCTTTGGAAGTTATTACTTTTATAAAAGAAAGGAAATTAAAGATTTACTTGCTTATTTAAAACTTATAGCAAATTATAAAGATGATATATCATTAAAAAGAGTTATTAATGAGCCAAAAAGAAAAATTGGTGATAAGACTATAGAAAATTTGGAAAGAAAAGCAAACATTGAAAATATTTCTATGTTCGAAGCAATTGAAAGTGGAAAAGAGTTAGAATTTAAAGAGCTTATTTTGAAGTTAATTGAATTTAGTAAAAACTCTTCGATAACTGAGTTAATTGATAAAACTTTAGAACTTTCTAAAATGAAAGAAACTTATGAAAAAGATAAATCTTTAGAAAGTGATATAAGAATAGAAAACTTAATGGAATTTCGAAGTGTAAGTGAAAACTACGAAAAAGTTACAGGGAATGTAAATTTGAGTGATTTTTTGGCAGAGGTAAGTCTAGTTGCTGATGCTACTGAATATAGTGAAGATTCTGATGCTGTTACTTTAATGACTATTCATAGTGCCAAGGGTCTTGAATTTAAAGTTGTATTTATTGTAGGGCTTGAAGAAAATATTATGCCAATAAGTAAGGCACTGTATGATGAAGAGGAACTTGAGGAAGAACGCAGACTTATGTATGTTGCTATAACAAGAGCTAAGGAAAGATTATATTTATTAAATGCTGGTAAAAGAATGCTTTATGGAAATATTCAAATGAATCCTCCGAGTAGGTTTATAAGTGAAATAAGAGAAAACTTACTTGAAAAAGAGGAAAGAAAACAAGATGTAATTAACTCAGTAAAATCTAAATTATTATATGGTGATGATGATAGCACAAATAATGAACTTAAAAAAGATGATATAATTATGCATATAACATATGGAAAAGGTGTTATAATAGATATAGATGAAAAATTTATAACTATAGCATTTAATCATAAAGTTGGAACAAGAAAGTTTTTAAAAAATTATAAAGGTATAAGGAAGGTGAATTAAATGAAAGAAAAAACTTTAGTAATTTTAGCCGCAGGAATGGGGTCAAGGTTCGGAGGGCTTAAACAAATTGAGCCTGTTGGACCATCCGGAGAATTTTTAATAGATTATTCTATCTATGATGCAATAAAGACCGGATTTAATAAAATTGTATTTGTTATAAAAAGAGAAAATCAAAGTTTATTTGAGGAAACTGTATCAAAAAGGATTAAGGGCATAAAAATTGAGTATGCTTATCAAGAAATGGAAAATTTACCAATTGATATAAAAATTGATAGAGTAAAACCATTAGGAACTGCTCATGCTCTTTATTGTGCAAAAAACGTTATAAATGGACCATTTGGTCTTATATCTGCAGATGACTTTTATGGTAAAGAAAGTTTTGAAATCTTAAGTAAATATTTAGATAAAGAAGATGGAATTTGCGTTGTAGGATACGAGGTAGGCTCTACTTTATCTGATGAGGGAGAGGTAAAAAGAGGCATTGTTTTATCAAATAATGGAGTTATTAATGCCATAACTGAATGTAAAGTAAAAAAATCTGGTGATAAAGCAATATGCACGCCACTTACTAGTGATGAGTCATTTACGTGCCCACTTACTAATCCGTGCTCTATGCTTATGTATGGATTTAATACAAATATTTTTGATAGAATTACCTCAATGCTTGAAAAGTTTTTAAATACTGCAGATTTAACAAAAGGAGAATTTTTACTTCCAGATGTTGTAGATGTTTATGTAAAAGAGGGAAAAGTTGACGTTATAAATACTCCTGCTAAATGGATTGGCATGACTTATAAAGAAGACTTAGATAACGTAAAAAAAGAAATTTTAGATTACATAGAAAAAGGAATTTATCCAAGTAATTTATGGAATTAATTTATGAAAGAAAGAATTGAATATTTAGTTAAACTTTTAAATAAAGCAGGTTATGAATATTACACACTTGATAATCCAAGTATAACAGATCAAGAGTATGACAAATATTTAAGAGAACTTGAACTTCTTGAAGAAAAATATCCAGAATACAAAATGGCTGATTCACCGACGCAAAGAGTTGGCGGAAAAGTAATTTCTAAATTTGAAAAAGTTGTTCATGAAAAGCCAATGCTTTCGCTTCCAGATGTTTTTAATATCGAGGAAATTGAAAACTTTTATAATAAAATAAAAAATGCAGGTATATCTCCACATTTTGTTTGTGAACAAAAAATAGATGGTCTATCTGTTTCTTTAGTTTATAAAAATGGAGTTTTAGTGTCTGCGGCCACAAGAGGTGATGGAACAGTTGGTGAAAATATAACGCATAATGTTAAAACCATTAAAAATGTGCCACTTTCATTACCAGAAAAAATTGATATTGAAGTACGTGGAGAAATATTTATGCATAAAGATACTTTAAGGTCATTAAATGAAGAAAGAAAAAAAGAGGGTTTTCCTTTGCTTCAAAACTGTCGAAATGCTGCTGCGGGCTCTATTAGACAACTCGATTCCTCAGTTGCGGCAAAAAGAAATCTTGATGTATTTATATACCATTTACCTAATCCCGAAGATTATAATTTAAAAACTCATCATGAGGCTTTAGAATTTATGAAAAAATTAGGATTTAAAGTTAACACTGAGTGGAATAAACTTGTAAGTTCTCTTACGCAAATCGAAGATTATATAAATAATTTAGGTAGTAAAAGAGAAAGCCTTTCATACGATATAGATGGTGTAGTAATAAAAGTTGATGAATTAACAGCACAAAAAAATTTAGGATATACTGCAAAATATCCAAGATGGGCTATTGCATATAAATTTCCTAATGACGAAGTTTATACAAGACTTAATGATATTATTTTTACAGTTGGTAGAACCGGTCAAATAACTCCGAATGCTGTTCTTGAACCAGTCATTATTATGGGTTCAACAATTTCAAGAGCAACACTTCATAATGAAGATAATGTTATTTCTTTAGGACTTAAGATTGGTGATATTGTAGCAGTTCATAAAGCCGGTGATGTTATTCCGGAAGTTATTCGTGCGCTTCCTGAAAGAAGAACTGGCGATGAAAAAGATTTTGAAATGATAAAAACTTGTCCTATTTGTGGAAGTAAGTTAGTAAAAAAAGGTGAGAATATAGATTATTTTTGCGTAAATAATGATTGCCCTAAAAGAAACATTGAACTACTTATTCATTTTGCTTCAAAAAATGCAATGAATATAGATGGTTTTGGTGATAGAGTTGTTGAAGATTTATATAATATGAAATATGTACTTAATATTGATGACTTTTATCATTTAGAAAAGTATAAAGAAGATTTAAAACTTCTTGAGGGTTATGGAGAAAAAAGTGTAGAAAAACTGCTTTTATCAATTGAAAACTCTAAAAATAATAGTTTAGAAAGACTTCTTTTTGGTTTAGGAATTTCAAACGTGGGTAGTAAAACCGCTAAAATACTTGCTAAAAAATTTCAAACAATGGATGCATTAATGGCTGCAGATGAAGAAGTTTTAACGAATATAAAAGACATAGGCAGTATTATAGCAAAATCGATTGTAGAGTATTTTAATAAAAATTTAGATCTTATTAATAGATTAAAAAAACTTAATATTAATATGAACTATTTGGGAGAAAAAGAAGTATATAATGAAGATATTACAGATAAAAAATTTGTTATAACTGGTACAATTGAAAATATTCCAAGAGATGAAATTAAACTATTTATTGAAAATAATGGTGGCACAGTTACTGGCTCTGTTTCTAAAAATACAGATGCAGTAATCGTGGGAACTGACCCAGGAAGTAAATATGATAAAGCATTAAAACTTAATATAAAAATAATTAATGAAGAAGAGATTAAAAGAATAATGGGAAAATAAACCATTATTTTTTTGTAATTTGATTTGTTGCATATAATGTAGTATAATTAATTTACATTTGAGGTGGAAAATGAAAAAATTATGGAAGAATAATAGGGTGGTTTTTGTTCTTGTGATTATTTTAATTATATGTTTTATTGCAATTGTTTCTGTTGCCCTAACATTCTTTTATTCAAAGGATACATCAACTTATGGAAATAGGCTTGTAGACATTGATAAACATCCAATTTCTAATGAAATTAAATCAAGTTATAAAGATGGTTTATTAGAAAATGAAAGTGTTAAAACAGTAAATATTGATATAAAAGGAAGAATTATTTATATAACTGCTACATTTGATGAAAAAATTGATCTTGAAAAAGCAAAAAAAATAGTTACTAGTTCTTTGGATGTGTTTGACGAAAATATAACTAGTTATTATGATATACAATTTATTTTAAAAAGTGATAATTTTACTATGATGGGCTCAAAAAATGCAGCTTCGGAAGTAGTATCTTGGAATAATAATACTCCAATAAAAGAGAAGGAAAATACTGATGAAAAAGAAAAGTAAGCTCTTTATTTATATATCTATATGTATTGCAGTAGTATGTGCTACATTTTTAGGATTATATTTTTACTTAACTTCGAATAAATTAACCGTATCTGAAAAAAGGTGGATTGATGAGAATAGTTCGAAATCTACGCTAATAAGTATTAATGTACTAAATAATGCGTCAGTTTTTGGTAGTAATGGAGAAGGTATATTTTTTGACTTTTTAAATGATTTTGCTCAAGATTATAAACTAAACATTAATAAAATTACTTTTAATTATGGAACAAATAATTCTGGAAATTCATTAACAGTTAAAAATAATTTATCAGAAAATGATGAAGTTGTGTATACTGATCACTTTGTTTTAATTGGAAATAGTACAGAAATAATAACTAGTCCACTAAATTTACAAGGAAAAAATATAGCAATTTTAGCAAATGACTTATCATATGTCTCAAAATATTTAAATAGCTATAATTTATCATTTAAAACATATGATACGATAGATAATTTAATGAACTCTATGTCAGAAAATAA
The DNA here is from genome assembly GCA_934101645.1 of uncultured Bacilli bacterium. Classification (GTDB taxonomy): domain Bacteria; phylum Bacillota_I; class Bacilli_A; order RF39; family UBA660; genus UBA6448. Next base: position 106,181 of record CAKORX010000003.1, read on the forward strand.
ATATGCAATATTACCACTTCATCTTTATTTAACTAATATACTAAGTAATAATAAAGAAATTATTTATCATTTCGGAGATATAAATTCATATTATACATTATCATTATCAAATGATGAATTTGGTTCAATACTTAGAAAATATTATAATTCTTGGAAAGAAAACTTCGAAGAAAGTTATGATGACAGTTTATTTAGTTTAGTTTCTAAAAGTTTAAATTTAACAGATACAGAAATAGATGCAATGCGTTCTGTTAGTTATAAATATGGATATGTTAATAATTCACCATATGAAGTTATTTCTGGCGGTAATTATGGCGGAATTGTTGCCGTATATTTAAAAAGATTTATGTCTTTTGCGGATGTTGATTTTACGTTTAAAAAATATAGTAATGATGCAAAATTTAATAATGCTTTAACTAATAAAGATATTGATGTTTATTTTGGATATTTAAATTTTGATAATAGTTACTTTAAAACTCAAAATGGAATTGATGTAAATTATGTTATTTGTGCAAACATGAAAAATGATGTTGTAGTAAATAACTTAAATGCTTTAAGTGGCAAAGAAGTATATGTTCAAAAAAATTCAATACTTCATAATTATTTAAATAATATTAGTGATGTAAAAGTTAAAACATATAAAAATTCTTCGGAGCTTACAAAATTAAATAAAAAAGATACAATAATTTTAATTGATAGTAATATTTATGAATATTATAAAAGCCATGGTCTTGAAAACTATACAATTAGAACAAGTGGCAGTATAAAAGAAATATATAGTTTTAGAGTAAAAAATAATAGTGCTTTATATAAATTATTAAATAAATATATATCTATTCTTGATAGTAGAAAAATATTAAATGAAGGAATTAATAATCATACTGAAACTGTTAAGTATGGAAAAGTTATTAGTTTATTTGCAAAATATTTTATATATCTATTACTTGCATTTGTAATTGTTGCATATCTTGTTATTAGAAAAACTAAAAAAATTACTATAGCTAAGAAGATAAAAAAAGACGATAAAATGCGCTTTATCGATCAGTTAACACTTCTTAAAAATCGTAATTATTTAAGTGAAAATATTAAAGTATGGAATAACAATACAATATATCCTCAGACAATTTTAGTTATTGACTTAAATCACGTTCAAAGTATCAATGATACAAAAGGATATGAAGAAGGTGATAAACAAATTAAGGCGGCTGCTAATGTATTAATTAAAACGCAACTTGATAATTCTGATATTATTCGTAGTGATGGAAATGAATTTGTTGTTTATTTAGTCGGATATAATCAAAAACAAGTAACTAACTACATTCATAAATTAAATAAAGAATTTAAAAAATTACCTTATGAATATGGTGCTGAATTTGGTTATTCAATGATTATTGATGATATTAAAACAATTGAGGATGCACTAAATGAAGCAACAAAGATACTAAAAAAACAAAAGGAAGAAAATGAAGAAGAGGATTAAAAGATTCTTTAAAAGATTTTTTAAGGTTTTAAGAAGAAGTGATATGAAATTACTACCAGGACAGCTTGCATTTTTTATGGTACTTGCATTAGTTCCTACCTTATCACTTCTTACATATCTTGCTTCGGTATTAAATCTTTCAATGGATTTTATTTATACTTTTTTACAAAAAGCTTTTTCAAAAGATGTAGCAAATCTACTTCTTAGTACATCTACAGTATCAAATTCAGGGCTTAAACTTACTATTATAATTCTTACATGTTATTATTTGTCTAGTAATGGTATGGATTCAGTAATTTTATGCTCTAATACAATATATAATATTGAAAATCATGGTTGGTTCAAAAGACGTTTCAAGGCAATAGTACTATCAATTATTTTAGTATTATTACTTACATTTTTACTTCTTGTACCAGTTTTTGGTAGCGCTATAGTATCACTTATAACTAAAGTTAATTTAAATGATAATATAACAAATATTATATTAAAAGTATTTGAGTATTTAAGAAGTCCGATGATGATTATACTTTTATTTTTCTTAATAAAAATCATTTATACGCTTGCTCCGGATAAAAAAATCAAATCACATAATACAAATTATGGAGCTTTATTTACAACAGTTATATGGACTTTAGTTACAGAAATTTATTCAGTATATGTTTTACATTATGCTTCATATTCTTCGTTTTATGGAGGACTTGCAAATATCTGTATTTTAATGATTTGGTTTTATTTTCTCGCTTACGTATTTGTTATTGGAATGGCCCTTAATTATCAAAGAGAAAATGAAAAATTGGAAAATAATGTCATCATAAATAATGAAAAAAAGTAAATATTAAAAATATGTACACAGATATTACTTAGTACATATATAATTTTCTTAATATCAATCTAGCATATTAAAGCTAACGATATCAAGAAGTAATATTCTAAAAAAGAAGGAATGATTAATTTTTCCTTCTTTTTTATGATTATAAAAAGTGGTAGTTATAAGTTTTTATTTATCATTTTGAATATTTTTTTAATTTGATAAACATAATTATATTGTATGGAAAATATTTATAATGAAAGAATTTGTAAATTATTTAGAAGTGCTGAAAAAGAACGTGAAAGTTTAAATCATGAATATGTTGGTACTGAACATTTATTACTAGCTATTTTAAATAGCGATGCTAAGATAAATAAATATTTAAGAAAACATGATTTAACTTATAATAATTTTAAGAATTTTTTGAAAAATAATATGCCTTGTGAAGATAGCATTATTAAAGATAATATTTATACACCATTATTAAAAAAAATAATTTTATTTTCGTCAGAAAATATTAATGAAGAAAAACTACTTTTTAATATGCTTGATGCAAGTGAAGGCGTTGCCATAAGACTTCTTATTAATATGAATATAGATGTAGATGCAATTTATAATTATCTAAAAAACTCTAATTCTTACGATAACTTATTAATATATAAATATGGTAAAATTTTAAATAAAACTATTGACTACAAGGAACATGTTGTTGGAAGAGACAAGGAGATAAATTTAGTACTTGAAACTCTTCTTCGAAAAAAGAAAAATAATCCCCTTTTAATAGGAGAAGCTGGAGTAGGGAAAAGTGCTATAGTAGAAGAAATTGCAAGAAAAATTGTTAGTGGAAATATATATGAAGAATTTCTTGATAAAGTAATTGTAGAGCTTTCCATGGCATCACTTATTTCTGGTACAAAGTATCGTGGCGAATTTGAAGACAGGTTAAATAAAATAATTTTAGAGATAAAAGAACATTCTGAAATTATATTATTTATAGATGAAGTCCATACAATGGCTAGTGCTGGCGCGGCTGAGGGAGCTATTAGTGCAGGTGATATTTTAAAACCATTTCTTGCAAGAGGTGATATTAAATGTATAGGTGCCACAACTAGGGAAGAATATGAAAAATATATTTTAAAAGATAAAGCTTTATCTCGAAGATTTGAAACTATTTTTGTAAAAGAGCCAAATGAAAATGACACTATAAATATTTTAAAAAATATTAAAAAAGAATATATTAATTATCATAAAGTTAATATATCTGATGAAAATATAGAATTAATAGTACATCTTGCAAATGTGTATTTTCCTAATAAAAAAAATCCAGATAAAGCAATAGAATTATTGGATAGTGTTTTAAGTTATGTAAAATTAAACGAAACAAGTAATATGATTAAAGAAAAAGAGTATAAATTAAAACAAATCACTAATAAAAAATTATATAATTTAGAAAATGATAATTTTAAAGAAGCCTTATTCACAAGTAAAGAAGAAAATAATTTAAAAAAGGATATAATGCTTTTAAAAAGTGGTAAAAACATTTGTGTAAAAAAACATGATATATTAGATGTACTAGAATTAAAAAATAATATAATAAATAAAAATAAAATGGTTAAAGTAATAAATGATTCTTTTAAAGATAAATATGATAAAAGTGTAGTAAAGAAAATCACAAATAAATTGAATAATAATAAAATTAGTATTTTAACATTTATTGGTGATTATAAAAATGTTATAAACGACCTTGCTGATAAATTAAATTATGACATTGTTAGGGTGGGAGATAATATGGAAAAACTTATAAGTAAACTAAAATATAATCCTAGTACAATGTTTATTGTTAATAATAATGATAATTATAATTTTAATAATTTAATTAAAAAAGCTAAAGAAAATAATTTAGTGGAGTACAATAATGAATATATATCTTTTAATAGTGCAATTATTATTTATACTTTAAAAGAGAAAAATATAGGATTTTTAAGTAATAATTATTGTGATGAAGCAATTTATTTTGAGAAAACGAGCGTGTAAAGGCTAGAAATAGTCTTTTTTTTATAAAAAAACAAGTAAGATTTTCTTACTTGCGTATACTATTTTGTAACTAAATTATTTTTCTTCATAGGTTTAAAACCTACTTCGATTAATTCATTCATTGTGACAATATTATTATTTAATGCTTCTTTTATATTATATTTTTTATTATTTACAGTAACAATAACATACTGACTTTTAATACAATTGAAATAATAATCTTTGTAATAATATTCAATTGCTTGAGCAAGATCACCTTTAGAAGTATCTTCGATAGTTATTTCTTTACCATTTACATTTTTATGTAGAACATTAATTAAATTTTGATTTAAATCTTTAATATTTATTTTGTCTAAGGCATTTTTATTTGACTCATCTTTTTGATTATTATTTTCTTTATCTTGACTTACACTTTCATTATCATAATTTGCACTATTATTTTTAATTGATGTTTCAGTAGTATTAGATGTATTGTCATTAATTATACTTTCTTCGGTAACCGGAAACTCAGTATTAAATATGTTATCATTAGTTTTATTATTTTGATTTTCAAAATAAGTTATATTAACTGAAACATTATTTTCTTCTTCATCAACATAAAAAATAGTTTGTTTATCTTTTTTATTATAATTACCAAAATTAGAAATATTGTTTTTTTCATTATGCTCTATAGTAACTAATAAATTATTTGATGAGATATAATAATATGTTACACCAATTAAAGTAGAAATACATATAAGTAATATAGAATTAATAAGTACTTTCTTTTTCATAATAAACACCTACATGTATTAATTTTTTTTCATAGCTACAATTTCTTTATTCATGTTTATAGTTTTAATTTCATTTGCATTAATTTTGTTTAAATAATGATTTTGAGTAGTATCTAAATTTTTACCAAAAACGTAGATAACACCTGAAACTAAACATATCATGATAGCAATAATTGCTACTAAAAATATATAATTTTTCTTTTTCATAATATCCCCCCTAGATACAGTAATTATATCATAAAAAAACGTATTTGTAAAGTTTATGTAAAATCAATAAAAAATACCTTGAATTTTGTATTATAAAATGCTTCTAAAAATATATTTTATTGGAGGTATTTACTTTGGGACTATCTGAAAAAGAAGTAGAATTATCAAGAAAAAAATATGGTAGTAACGAAATAACAAGGAAAAAGAGTAGTAAATTTATAAAAATTTTATTTGAATCTTTATCTGACCCAATTATTAAGATTCTTTTAATAGCACTTGCTATAAAAATTGTTTTTTTATTTAGAAATTTTGATTGGTATGAGACTTTAGGCATTATGATTGCTATTTTTTTGGCTTCATTTATTTCTTCAATAAGTGAGTATGGTTCAAATAAAGCTTTTGAAAGATTGCAAGAAGAAAGTCTTAGAACTTATGCTAAAGTTATTCGTAGTGGAAAGCTTATTAACCTTCCTTCGAAAGAAATTGTTGTTGGAGATTTACTTATTTTGGAATCTGGTGATAAGGTTCCTGCGGATGGTTACATAAAAGAAGGGGAGCTTTCAATTAATGAATCATTTATTACGGGTGAATCAAAGGAAGTAAATAAAAAGTATTTAGACAAAGATAATACTGTCTATAGTGGAAGTACTATTTATAAAGGTAGTGCAAAAATTATTGTGACAAAAGTTGGAGATAATTCTTTTATTGGTGGCATATCTTCGGGAATTCAAGAAGAAAAGAGTGAAAGTCCTTTAAAAGGAAGACTTAGAGTACTTGCTAAAAGTATAAGTAAACTTGGCTATGCAGGGGCATTTTTAGCAAGTGTATCTTATTTATTTATGCAAATTATTGTAAAAAATAATTTTAAATTGGATTTAATAATTTTAACTTTAAAAAATATTCCTTTAATGTTAAATTATCTTTTTTACGTTTTAACATTAACTGTCACTATTATAATAGTGGCAGTTCCTGAAGGACTTCCTATGATGATAACTTTAGTTCTTTCCTCGAACATGAAAAAGATGCTTAAAGATAATGTTTTAGTAAGAAAACTTATTGGTATAGAAACAAGTGGTTCATTAAACGTTTTATTATGTGATAAAACTGGAACTTTAACTTTAGGAAAGCTAAGTGTTAAGTATATTGTTACAAAAGATAATCGATGTTTTAAATCTAAAAAAGAAGTTGAGTTATATAAAAAATATAATGAGGTATTAACTAAATCTTTATATTATAATAATGAAACTATTTATTCAAATGGCAATTTTATTGGTGGAAATACAACAGATCAAGCAATTAAAAAGTTTATTGGCACCATTAATTATAAAGAAAAAATTATTAACAAAAAGTTATTTACATCAGAAACAAAGTATAGCATGGTTAAAACAAATGATAAATGTTATTATAAGGGTGCAAGTGAAGTTTTATTAAAAAAATGTAGTAAGTATTTAAATATAAATGGAAATGAAGAGGCTTTAAATAACTGCAATAATTTAGAAAGTTTAATTAGGTCATTTACTAGTAAGGGGTATAGAGTTTTGGTAAACGCCTATGGTGATGATGACTTAAAAAATTTAGTATTTATAAATCTAATTGTAATTGCAGATACTATAAGGCCTGAGGCAAAAGAAAGTATAGATTTGATTAGTAATGCTGGAATTAAGACGATTATGATTACAGGCGATGCAAAACCAACTGCTGTTAATATCGCCAAAGAACTTGGTCTTTCTAATGAAAAAACAATTGCATTAACTCATGATGAACTTGCTACTTTAAGTGATGACCAAGTTATGAAAATATATCCATCTTTATCAGTAATTGCAAGAGCTCTTCCTCAGGATAAGAGCAGATTAGTTTCTATTTTTCAAAACTATGGCTTAGTTGTTGGCATGACAGGTGATGGAGTAAATGATGCTTTGGCACTTAAAAAAAGTGATGTTGGTTTTGCCCTTGGTAGTGGTTCTGAGGTAGCAAAAGACGCAAGTGATATTGTGATTTTAGATGATAATATTTTTTCAATATGTAAAGCAATTTTGTATGGTCGAACAATTTTTAAGAGTATTCGAAAATTTATTATATACCAATTAACTGTGAACATTTGCGCTTTATTTCTTTCTATAATTGGTGTTTTGGTGGGTATTTCTACACCAATAACAATTATTCAAATGCTTTGGTTAAATATGATCATGGATACCTTTGCTGGCCTTGCTTTTTCTTATGAACCACCATTAAAAGAATATTTAAAAGAGCCTCCGAAAAGTAAAAATGAACCAATTATGAATAGATATATGTTTAATCAAATATTAGTTAATGGTGCATATAGTGCTATAATATGTCTCCTTTTTCTAAAACTTCCAATAATAAAACATTTTATAAGATTAAGCTCTAAAGATAAATATCTTTATACTGCGTATTTTGCCCTTTTTATATTTATGGGTATATGTAATTCATTTGCTTCAAGAACTCACCGATTAAATATTTTTGCTCATATTTTAAAAAATAAAGTATTTTTAATTATAAATATCGTTATTTTTGTAGTTCAAATTTATATTATTTATTTTGGTGGAGATTTATTCAGAACTTATGGATTAACATTTAAAGAGTTATTATTTGTATTTATTATTTCACTAAGCATTTTTCCAGTAGATTATATTAGAAAAAGAATTTTGAAAAAGAAAAATGTTCATATTGGAGTATAGTTTTTTATAGAAAAAATTTTAACTGAATTGGTTTAACTTCAAATCATTATTAGGGTAGGGGTTTGCATAAAAAAACTAGGATTATTCCTAGTTAAGTTCAAATGGTCGAGAAGACAGGATTTGAACCTGCGACCCCTACGTCCCAAGCGTAGTGCACTACCAAACTGTGCTACTTCTCGAAAACAAGTATATTATATCACAATATTTTAATATTTCAAATACAAAATGCACTCTCTTGTAAAAAAATAACATGTATATAATGTAAAATGAAATGGTGCGCCCAAAGGGATTTGAACCCCTAACCTTTGGTTCCGTAGACCAACGCTCTATCCAGTTGAGCTATGGGCGCAAAATTAAAACTTTCCTAAAAAGCAAATTAATTATAATATAAAACTTTTAAAAAATCAATAAAATCATATTCTTTTTTTATTTTATTTATGGTAAAATTAATATGCAAAGGAAAAAGATGGATGACTAGATCAATGTTTATGTTATTTGCTGTTGGTTACTATTTTTTTGCAATGATTATCATTGTGATTGTTTTAATTGTCATAAATAATAAAACTAGAAAAAAATATCTTAAACAAATAAATGAACTAGAGAGACAAAAAAATTTAATAATTTCCGCAAATATATTGACTGAACTTAATAAAGTTGAATCTTTAATAAATAATGATGATTTAAGAAAAAAATATAACAATTGGCAAAATAGATTTAATGAAATAAAAAATACAGATATACCTAAAATAACTGATTTAATAAATGAAGTTCAAAAGTATTTTGAAGATAAAGACTATGGAAATTTAAAAACTTCGATAATAAGAACTGAAATGGATTTAAATTATTTACAAACTAAATCTTCTTATTTGCTCGATGAAATAAAAGAAATTACTCTTAGTGAGGAAAGAAATCGTGAAAAAATCACAAAATTAAAAGCCGAATATCGTGAAGTAATTAACACATATAATGAAGATCAAGAAGGTTTTATTAAAATTAAAGTACCGATTGAATTACAATTTGAAAATGTAGATAAGTTATTTGCAAGTTTTGAAACTGCAATGGATAAAAATGCCTATACAGAAGTAGGTAAAATTGTTAAAGCAATAGATGATATTGTATCAAATTTAAAGGAGATTATAAAAGAGACTCGAACTATTTGTTTATATGGAGAAAATCTTATTCCTAAAAAGATTGAAGATATATGTCAAATATACAAAAAAATGATTCAAAATGGTTACAATTTAGATTACTTAAATATTGAATATAATATTGATGAGGCAAATAAAAAAATTGTTGATATTTTTCAAAGATTAAATGTTCTTGATATAGAAGATTCAATTTTCGAATTAAAAACAATGCATGATTATTTTGACTCATTGTATTTAGATTTTGATAAAGAAAAAATGAGCAAACGTGTTTTTGATGATTATACACGTTCCATAGCTTTAAAATTATCTAAACTTGAAAAAATTGTAAATGAACTTTATAAAAAAATTGGTGAATTTAAGTATAGTTATGATTTATCTGATGAAGAAGTTGCTGTTATTACCGAAATTAAAGATGAAATAATTGACATACATAATAGTTATGATCATATCATGGAATTATTTAGAAATAAGTCTTTGGCGTATTCTAAACTTGCTGGTGAAATGGAAATATTAAATGGGAAACTTTTAAAAGATGAAGAAAAGTTAAATCATACTTTACAAATGCTAAGTAGTTTTAAAGATGATGAAATAAGAGCTAGAGAGCAATTAACCGAAATTGAGCAAATCTTAAAAAATAGTAAAAACAAGACAAAGGAATATAGTTTACCAGTTATACCTAAAAATTATTATGTTGAATTTGCAGAAGCTACTTTAGCAATAAGAGAAATGATTAATGAACTTGAAAAAAGACCTATTTCTATAAAAGTGTTAAATATGAGAGTAGATACTGCAAGAGACTTAGTTTTAAAAGTTTATAATACTATTAATGAGACTACAAAAACTGCAAAAATGGCAGAAATGGCTATTGTTTATGGAAACAGGTATCGTACAGTAAATAAAGAAGTTGATTTAGGATTAACTAAGTCAGAAAATTCATTTTATAAAGGTAATTATAAAATTTCTTTGGAACAGGCAATAAGTGCAATAAATGTAGTTGAACCTGGCATACATAAAAAATTATTGGAAAATTTTAAAGATTAAGGTGAAAAAATGATATATTTAGATTATAGTGCAACAACGCCAGTTTCTCTTGAAGTTCAAGATACTATGAATAAAGTTACTAGAGAATTTATTGGAAACGCTAATTCAATTAATGGACTTGGCATTAAATCTCGTAATTTATTAAATAGTGCTACAAAGCAAATTGCTGATGAATTAAGTATTTTAGAAAGTGAAATTACTTATACATCATCTTCAACTGAAAGTAATAATCTTGCAATTATTGGTGTGTCATTAGCATATTTTAAAAAAGGAAAACATATTATCGTTTCAAAGCTTGAACACTCAGATGTTTACGAAATATGTAATTATTTAAATTCTATTGGCTTTGAAATTAGTTATGTAAATTGTAACGCAGATGGTCTTGTAGATTTTGATGAACTTAGAAGCTTAATTAGACCAGATACTATTTTAGTTAGTATTGCTGCTGTTAATAGTGAACTTGGTATAAGGCAACCACTTAAAATGATTAGACAAATAATAAAAAAGGAAAATCCAAGTGTTTTACTTCATAGTGATATGACTCAAGCTGTTGGCAAAATTCCTCTTTCTATTCATGATGTAGACCTTGCTACTATATCATCTCATAAAATATACGGACCTAAAGGTATTGCAATGCTTTATAAAAGTAGCAATGTAAGGGTTACCCCAATAATCTATGGAAGTGGAAAGTCTAATGATTTAAAGCCAGGAACTCCGGCATTACCTTTAATAGTGGGTTTTGCTAAAGCATTAAGACTATCACTTCAAGACATTGAAAAAAAAGAAAAATATATAAATTTATTAAATGAAAGACTATGTAAACATTTTAATAAATATGAAGATATTTTAATTAATAAAACAAAATATTCAATACCACATATTTTAAATATTTCACTTATGAATATTAAACCAGAAACCTTCATACATGCTCTTGATAAAGAAGAGATTTATGTTTCAACAAATACAGCATGTTCATCAGGTGATGTATCAAGTAGTGTTATGGTATTATATAATGATATAAAAAGGGCGTCACATACAATTAGGATTAGTTTGTCTAGCATGACTACAAGTGAAGAAATTGATAAATTTATTAAAGTATTTGATAGAGAATTTGCTTCACTTAATAGTTTAGTAAAGAAGGATTAACATGGAAAAAGTTATTATTATTAAGTATGCAGAATTATCAACGAAAAGTGATAATATAAATTTTTTTATTAAGACATTAAAACATAATATTGAAAATAAATTAAATGGTTTAGACTTTGAGATTAAATCAGATATTGGCAGAATGATTATTTATACATCTGATATTTCTAGCGTGATGGATAAACTTCATGATGTATTTGGAATTCATGAGATAATGATTGGTTACATTTTAAAAGACAAAAATATTAATGTAATCGAAGAAAATATCGTTTCTTTAATAAAAAATAAGGAATTTTCAAGTTTTAGAGTTACCACTAAAAGAAGTGATAAACATTATGAAATATCTAGTATAGAGTTTTCTAAACTTGTCGGTGGATATATTTTAAAAAATGTCCCTGGAAAAGTTGTTAAAATGGAAAATGCAGACTTGGAAGTTTTTGTTGAAATTAGAATTAATGAAACACTAATATATTTTGATGGTTATAAAGGTCTTGGTGGATATCCAGTATCTACTTTAGGAAAAGGCTTATTAATGCTTTCTGGAGGAATTGATTCTCCGGTTGCAGGTTATCTTGCTAATAAAAGAGGAATAAGACTTGAGGCAATATATTTTGACTCACCACCTCATACATCTGATATGGCAAGGCAAAAAGTAAAAGACTTAGCTAAAGTTCTTTCAAAATATAATGGGAATGTTAAAATACATGTAATTAATTTTACTCGTATTCAGGAAGAAATTATTAAAAAAGTTCCGAATTATTACTTAATAACTATTATGAGAAGATTTATGTATCAAATTGCAGGTATTATTGCAAATAGGGTAAATGCTCACGTTATTATTAATGGTGAAAGTGTAGGACAAGTTGCTAGTCAAACACTTAAAAGTATGGAAGTAATAAATGAATCAATTAGAAAACCAGTTTTAAGACCAGTATGCTGTTTTGACAAACTTGAAATAATTGATTTAGCAAAAAAAATCGGTACTTATGATATAAGTATTAGACCTTATGAAGATTGCTGTACAATATTTGTTCCTAAACATCCAGTTATTCATCCAGATTTAAAGCTTGCTAAGGAGTATGAAGCATTAATTGATAAAGACTTAATGTATGAAGCAATTAAAAATGATAATATAATAAATATTAACGAAAATACAAAAGAGTACGAAGACTTGTTATAATTATTAAAAATTTGCTCAAAATAATAATATGATAAGAAATGGATATTATAAAACTAGTGAAATTTTTAATAATGATAGAATTGGTAAATTAACTGAGCATTTTAATGAGTACGGATATAATTTATCTTCTTCGCGAAAAAACATTGTTGATAATTATAATATTTATAAAAAAACTGGTAGTTGCAAATTTTCTAAAGATAACTTGAAAAAATAGTTATCTTTTTTTATTACTAAAAAAAGGTAGTAAAAAGTAAAAATATCTTGTATAATAAGTTTGAGGTGAAAAAGTGAAAATATTATCAATAAACGCAGGTAGTTCATCTTTAAAATTTACATTATTTGAATTACCAAAAACTGAAGCTATTGCAAGTGGTATTTTTGAAAAAATTGGCCTTAAAGATAGCTTTTATACAATCAAATATGATGGTGAAAAAACAAGAAAGGAAACTTATTTAAAAGATCATTCAGTTGCAGTTGACTGTTTAATTAAAGAACTAGTTGATATGCATATTGTATCTTCTTTAAACGAAATCGAAGGAATTGGTCATAGAATACTTCATGGTGGAGCAGAGTTTACTCATCCAGTTGTATTAAATGAAGATGTTGTTGCAAGAATTAGCAAATATAATGAATTAGGACCTCTTCATAATCCTGCGAATTTACTTGGAGTTGAAGCATTTATGAAAGCACTTCCAGGTGTTATTAATGTAGGAGTATTTGATACTGGTTTCCATCAAACAATGGATGAAGAACATTTCTTATATCCAGTACCTTATGAATGGTATGAAAAATATGGCGTTAGAAAATATGGCTTTCATGGAACTAGTCATAGATTTGTTTATGGAGAACTATGTAAAAAACTTGAAAATGAAGAATTAAAAGTAATTACTTGTCATATCGGAAATGGTGCATCATTATGTGCAATTGATGAAGGCAAAGTAGTTGATACTTCAATGGGATTTACTCCGCTTGCAGGTGTTATGATGGGAACTCGTAGTGGTGATATTGATCCATCTATATTAGAGTATGTATGTAATAAAACTGGAAAAACTATTTCTGAAATTACAAATGATCTAAATAAAAAAAGTGGTTTCTTAGGTGTATCTGGAATTTCATCAGACGCTAGAGATGTAGAAAATGCCGCAATGGAAGGAAATAAGATGGCTGTTTTGGCAGAAAGTATGTATGCTCAAAAAATCGCTAATTATATTGCTGTATATAACAATATGCTTGGTGGAGCAGATGCTATAGTATTTACTGCTGGTGTAGGTGAAAACAGTGCTAGAATGAGAAAAATGGTTATCGATAGAGTTAAATCTTTAGGAGTAAAAATTGATGATAACTTAAATAATGTTAGAGGTGAATATCGTAAAATTTCTACTGAAGATTCAAGTATTCCTGTTTATATTTTACCTACAAATGAAGAATTATTAATTGCTCAAGATACAATGAAATTAAAGATTGAAATGGGTGATTAAAATAAATAAAGATATCTATAAGAAGATATTTAGATTAATAAAAAAATATGATGAAATAGTTTTAGCAAGACACATTGGACCTGATCCTGATGCTGTAGCAAGTCAAATTGCTTTAAGAGATTCAATTCGTTTGACTTTTCCTAATAAAAGAGTTTATGCGGTTGGAGCTGGAGTAAGCAAATTTAGATATTTAGGCTCTTTAGATAAACCTGATTTTAATAGTTTAACTAATGCTTTATTAATTGTTTTAGATGTTCCAAACTTTTATAGAGTTGATGGTATAGATGATTTAGATTATAAAGAAATTATTAAAATAGATCATCATCCTAAAGAGGATATTGAGGGAACTGTTGATTTTACATCAAGTGATTTTTCTTCGACTTGTGAGATGGTTTCGTATTTAATTTATGAAACAAAACTTATGATTGATAAAGAGGTAGCAGAAAAATTGTTTTTAGGTATAGTTTCTGACAGTGAAAGATTTTTATTTAAAAATACTACTGTAGGAACATTTGAAATGGCTGCAAGGTTAATAAAAAACTTTAATTTAGATTTTACATCATTATATGCAAATCTATATCAAAAAAGTTTTAATGAATGTAAATTCGAAGCTTATATAATAAATAATCTAACTATTACAGAAAACAAATTTGGCTATATTCTGATTGATAATAAAGTTATCGAAGAATATAAAGTTGACACTTCAGCAGCATCAGTATTAATTAATAATTTTAATTTTATCGAAGAATTAAATTTATGGTGCTTCATTACTTATGATGAAAGAAATGAATTATATAAAGTTAATATTCGTTCTCGTGGACCTGTAATTAATGAGATTGCTGGTAAGTATAATGGTGGTGGTCATAAATTCGCATCAGGTGCTAGAATATCTAAAAAAGAGGATGTTAAATTATTAATTAAAGATTTAGATGAAGAAGCAAAAAGATATCTTGCTAAAGAAGAAGCATAATGAAGGCAGAAAATATTAAACTAAATAAAAATGGTAAGTATGAAGTAACTATTAACAATGAAAAGTATAAATTATATCAGGATGTAGTTATAAAATACTTACTTTTTTCAAAAAAAGATGTTGATGAAAAATTATTAGAACAAATAAAAGAAGATAATCTTTTTTATGAAAACTATTATAAAATCATAAAGTTTATTAATGTAAAACTTCGCACAGAAAATGAAATTAGAAAAAAATTAAATACTTTAAATGTATTAAAAAAAGAGCAAGATAGTATAATTGAACTTATAAAAAAGCAAGGATATTTAAATGATGAAATATACATTAAATCTTATATTAATGATAAATTGAATTTATCTTATGAAGGTCCTTTTAAAATTAAAAATTATCTTTTAAAAAATGGTTTTGATGAAATAATTATTTCAAAATATTTAGATTTTGATAATGAGTTTTGGAAAGAAAGAATAGGTAAGATAATAAATAAAAAAATTAAAACAAATAAAAACTATTCAAAAAAAATGTTAATTCAAAAATTATCTAGTGAATTAAATAATTTAGGTTATTCAAAAGATATGTATAATATGCTTTTAAATAATATTTCATTTGATGATGATTCTATCTATGAAAAAGAATATAATAAAATTTATAATAAATTAATAAAAAAATATCCTGAAGATAAAGCAAAATTATTAACTAAACAAAAGTTATATTTAAAGGGTTTTTGTAAATAAAAAAATATCGGTTTTTTCACCGATATTTTATTTTGAATTATTTTGCTGTGTTAATGAAGCAAGAGTATTAGCAATATAGTTTGAATATTGTGTAGCAAGTGTGCTATCTTGAATTTCCATACCCATTTGTTTACGATAATGCTGTAAAGCATTTACTGAAATTGTATTATCTTTTTCTATTTTTTCATTTGCTAATGTTTTGATAATCTCATCTTTAACATCTTTTAAATCTTTTTTATCATAAGTTTTATTACGCATAATTACATGATAACCAAGTTCAGTTTTTACAACTTTTGTATAATAAGTATTGTCTTTTAAAGTGTAAGCTGCATTTACTAGTTCAGTGTATTTGTCTCCTAAAGAAGTTTTACTTACTTCTCCTAAAGAACCACCTTTTTCTTTTGTAGATTCATCTTGAGAATATTTTTTAGCAAGCTCTGAGAATGCATCAGCAACTGATTTACCATTATTAATTTCATTTTTTAATTCAGTAATAATATCATTTGCTTTCTTTTCAGCATCTTCTTCAGCTTTTTTCTTTTCATCATCAGTCATTTTATCAGTAACTTCAGGAGTAATAAGAATATGACTGATTTCAATGTCACTATCCATAGATTTATAATATTTTTCTATATCTTTATCAGAAATTTGATTTTTTGCATATTCATTCATTGCGTATGATTGCATGTAATTTAAATATATTTGATTTTGATATTCATCTAAAGTTGCAAATCCATAGTATTGTTGAATAGTTTGTAAAAGTTCATCATCACTTTTATAATTTTCTTTTAAAGCTTTCATATAACTTTCACTAGATTTTTTGGCTTTGTCAATATTATCTGGAAAAGTTTTTTCTAATACTTTTTTATCAACCATATTCATTAATACTGATAGGGCGTATTTTTCTTTAATTTCATTATATAAATCATCAACGCTTATTTTTTCACCGTTATTGAAACTTACTACTGCATCCTTTCCATTTTCTAATTTTGGTACTTTACCACAACCTGTAAGAAGTAGGGCAAATGCCATAAGACCAATTATTTTCTTTTTCATCTTTACCTCCATAACGATATTATAGCAATTTAGAAACTAAAATACAATTATTTTTGAAAAGTAGCAAAATTAAAGATTTAGCATTTAATATTATGAAAAGACAAAAAGGAGGAATTTATATGAATCATTGTTGTTCAGGCAACCTTGGAGCTGCGATTATATTAGTATTATTTATACTTTTAATAATCATAGTTGGTGCCTATATATAGGAGGTAAAAATGAGTTGCTGTAATAAAAAAAATCCACCTGAAGCATCCTGCTCAAATGGATTTAATAATTATTTCTTTATCGTACTAATTCTTTATATCTTACTTGCTATAATTATAGGACCAATAATCTAAAGGGAAAAAGGTAAAACTTTTTCTTTTTTATTGTGGACTTTTTACATTTATATTGTCATTTAAAGAAGTAAGAATCTTTTTATAATCTTCATATATCTTTAAATAATCCGGGTTATATTTTTCACTCATTTTACTAAATGGTATAACCTCATAGTTTTTATGATTTTTATTATATGTATATGTTAAATCCGCTCCGAGATTGTCAATTTTTATTTCACTATGACCATCTTCATATGTAGTTTTAGTAATATCCATTGATGCAAGTACTCCCACAATACCCTTATAGCCAATACTATTAATTAAGTCTCCTTGATTTGATATGAAATTTCCAAGAGAGTAGAAAACAACTGTGTTACCAATTATATCAAATGGCTGAAGACAATGAGAATATGTTCCAAGGATAATATCAACACCTAAAGAAGCTAGATAATTGGCAATTTCTTTATTTGCTGCAGTAGGAACAGTTTCATATTCACTTGATGATTTATGCCAATGCATTGCCACAATTACAACATCAACTTTCTTTTTAAGTTCTTCCACTTCTTTTTTGACAGTTTCTTCATCGTATAAATCTATTTTATAAGAAATATTTTTTACAGAGTTATCTAATCCATTTAATGTATTTGTATAATTTAAAAAACCATACTTTATACCATTAACTTCTCCGGTATTATATTTATTTTCTTTAGTTTCATCTTCATTAAATCCATCAAAGACAACATTTTTAGTTTTCCAATAATTATATGAATTAGTTAAACAAGTATCACTTTCAAAGGTACAATCTGCACTATGGTTCGAAGCAAGAGATACAATATTAAAGCCAGCATCAACCATAGCATCTCCGAATTCTGAAGGAGAGTTAAAATATGGATAAGAACAATAACCTAAAAATGCTGTTTTACAAGTCCCTAAGTTAAATCTATTTGTAAGTCTTCCTCCGAAAACAGTTTCTTGATTATAATAAGCTAAATCGTAACTTTTAATTATATCTTTAACCATTGATAAGTCATCATTAAAATCAAATGAATCAGTTTTACTATCATAAGCATCTAAATAAAGAGAATTATGAAGAAGTGCATCACCTGTTGCTACTAAAGAAATCTTTTTAGTAATAGGGTATGTAACTTTGTTTTCACTAACAGTTTTATTAATGTTTAAAATATCTTTATTAGTATTAGATTTATAATATTTCCATCCGAATACTGCTGCTGTTATAATTAATAGTAAAGAAAAAAATATCCTTATTTTCTTTTTAAATTTTCTTTTCTTCTTCATTTAGACCTTCCATTATTAATTTATATACTTCTTCTACATTTTTAGAAGGTTTAACATTATAATTTGGCATTACATGAAGATGTAAATGTTTGATTTCTTGTTTTGTGCCATAATTTATAGAAAATGAGCATCCAGTTTCATTTAACACTTTCATATCTATTAATGCATATTTTTTTGCTACATCAAACATATGAGTTAAAACATCATTTGGAACGTCCATAATTGTTTCATAATGATTTTTGGATATTACAAGTAAATGCCCGTCACAAATAGGAAATTTATCCATTATTACTACTACCATATCATCTTCAAAAATAGTTAGTCTTTCATTTTTATTTTCTGCAATTTTACAAAATAAACAATTCATTCTTTCACCTCATAAATAGTATATCATTTAATTAAACCAAACTCTAGATAAATCAACGTTAGCACTTTTAGGAGCTGGGTTAGGGTATTCAAATTCAATTAAAAGTGGCATCTTAAATGCAGTACCAAAGGCAATACCATTACCAGGAACAATTGATTTCATTTTTTCTATTGATTCATTTGTTATAAAAGGAACAACATTTTTAATATAATTGATATCAGTTGGATGATTCATTTTAAATATTAAAAAATTGTTACATTGACTAAGTGTTGTTTCTGATATTTCCGAAGGCCTTTGAGAAATTAAACCAAGCAAAATACCATATTTTCTACCTTCCTTAGCAATTCTTTCAAATATATTATAGCCTAAAACGTCAGTATCAGTATCATTTTGAACATATCTATGTGCTTCTTCGATAATAATATTAAATGGTACAGAACCACGATCTTTTAAACTAGTTACATAATTAAATATTAGCTTTGAATAAATCTTAACTAAAGCTTTACCAAATCTTTCAGTAACATAATTTATATTAAAGTTAATAATTTGAGCTTTTTGACCATTTATTGTGTGAGTAATTTTATCTATATATCTTTCAAGACTAATGTATTCTTTACAGTTAAAATATTCTTTATTATCACTATTTAAAATAGAATCCATTCTTACTTTTAAAATGTTCATAGTATTAAAAACACTATCATTTTTCCAAATTCCTTCATCAATTAAAGCAAAATCTAAAGCGTTTGCTACGTCTTGCATTGTAAATGGAACAGTGCCATCAGGTAAAGCAAATGTAACTTCATCTGCGATAAACTTTTGTAAAAAGTCAGTTACTTGTTCAATAGCATTAATTTTATTGTGATCATCAACTCTCATACATTGTCTTAAAGTACGGTAGTAACCTGGTTCATTAATTTGACTTTCAAGGTTTATTTCCGGAGTATTTGTTTTAGTAAGTACACCAACAAATTGATCTCTTATTTGAGGACCTGGTCTTCCACTAATTAAAATATCTAATAAAGCTTTAGCTAAAATAGTATTTTTATAACTTTTAACTTTTGCGTCATTATTAATAAAAAGATTTACATATCTTAATGTTTTTTCAATTAAACTTAGTTGAGCTTTATCATTAGCCTCAAGAAGTAGGGCATATTCATCAATGCCAAGAAGCCAAGGTGGTAATAAAAGTTTTTCTGCAGGACTATTTAAATCTGTAGTAAAAGTTTTATAAGCAAAATTAAGTTCTTTATTTAAATAGTCAAAAGCACTTTCATATTCTCCGTAAGCATCGAAAATAACAATATTTGGTGCTGAATTCATGTTTTTTGTAGCCATTAGATTTTGAATAATTCTTGTAAATGCACAACTTTTACCACTACCTGAA
Source organism: uncultured Bacilli bacterium (assembly GCA_934101645.1). Classification (GTDB taxonomy): domain Bacteria; phylum Bacillota_I; class Bacilli_A; order RF39; family UBA660; genus UBA6448. The sequence goes on from CAKORX010000003.1 coordinate 126,299, forward strand.
GAACCAAAAATAGCAAAATGAGCACCAAATAAATTATTTATATCTGCAGTTATACTTACATTATCATAAAATGGACTTTTACCCATAAGCAAGGCATTACGCTTAAAACCTACTATATTTTGTACATAATCATAATTAAGTAAGTAAATCACAGAGGAAAAAGATGGTTTTTGATCAAAACCATAAATAAATTCATTATTAACAATTTTACCTAATATATTAATCTTACAATTTGTTAAAGAAAGTTCTACAATTTCACCAACAAATGATTTTTGATTATCTTTAATTAAAACATATAGATTAATTAAGTTAGGTGTTTTTTTTACATCAACTGCAAGTTTTACATATATAGTATTATTTATAATTTGTTCAATCGTTCCTATCATAGCCAACCTCTATTCTATAGATATTATAACATCTAAAATATTCATTTACAATTGTAGAATTTTGACATTTTTTATGATACTATTTTAATAGTAGAAGAAAGTAGGTAGTTTGTGAGAAGTAGTATTAAGAAAATCGTATTGGTTTTTAGTGTAGTTTTAATTATGGGAGTTTTAACTTTATTTAAATATCTTAATTCAAATAAAATAGAAAGAATTTTAAAATCTGAAAGTTATAATTATTTACCTTTAGAGGCTAAAAAATATATTGAGGATGTATATAATGAAACTGGCAAAGTTTTACTTACTGAAAAAAATAAAAAAGAAAATACGCCTTATTTAAATCCTACATTTATTGCTTATTTAACATTATCTGAAGAAGAAAAGAGCAAAGAAAGCGTTATACCAAGTTTTGAGGTAGTGGATTTTGTATCTAATGACACTCAAATTACTGACGAATTACCTACAAAATTTGATGCTAGAGATTATAATGGTAAAAATTATATAACAGAAATGAAAAATCAATATAGTACAGGACTATGCTGGGCTTTTGCAAGTTTGGAACAGATTGAAAGCTATTTAATGTTTACTCAAAATAAACCTTATGATGAAAATAGTGAAATTTTTTCAATAAGACAAATGGATTATGCTACTTCATTAAGTGGTATTAAAAATTATACAAATGAAAATGGTTATAGAGATTTAACAAGTGGTGGAAACTATTATATGTCTTCATTAGCTATGTCTAATGGAATTACTATTGTAAATGATGAGAAAATGCCATTTAATTCAAGTACTGATAAAAAAGAACTTTATGAAGTATTAAATTATGGAAATTCACTATATGAAGTAAATGGGACTATAGATATTCCAATAATTAATTCAAGTTCTACAGATAAAGATAAAGAAAATTATGTAAAAACAATAAAATCAAATATTTTGAAATATGGCAGTGCTTATGTTGCAACCGGTTCTCCTCAAGGATCATGTGGAACTTATAATAATGATGAAAGTAGTTATGTAATAAGAAATGATAAATGTGCGTATAATTCAAATTATGGCGCTCATGCAATGCAAATTATTGGCTGGGATGATGAGTATAAATATTCATTTTGCTCAAATGGTTCAAATCATATGCCATATTCTGATAGTTGTCCAGATAACTATAGTTTAGTAAGTGGTACAGGAGCCTGGTTACTTAGAAATTCTTGGGGAACCGATGATAGTATAAAAGAATTTCAATATGTATACTTAACTTTTGATTCTCAAAATATAGGTGTAAATTTTGCTACAAAAATCTCTAAAATGGCTGAGCGAAACTGGGATAATAATTATCATGGTAATTTATGGAAAACATCTGGAAGTGATAGTCTTTTATCAGTAGAATCAACTTTTTTAAAAAAGATTAACTCTAATGAAAAAATAGAAAAAATTAAGTTTTATACCATGGGACAAAATGGTAAGTATACATTAAATATAAAATCAGATAATTTAGATTATACGTATAATAAAGAAATTACAACTGATTTACCAGGAATATATACAGTGGATTTAAGTAGTGAAAATATTACTATTACAGGAAATAAATTTACTGTTACTATAAAAAGTACTAACGATGTATATTTATTAAGAGATTCTATTTCTGTATTTACATCAAATGTGGATAAAACTCCAGTTATACAAACAAGTAACATTGATGTAAGCGAAGTTTTAAAAATAAGTGATGGAAATTATAAATATTTTATATATTCAGAAACAAAAAATATTGCCTCAAATGAAATAATCGATTATAAATTATTAAAAGATAATACAGATTATAGTGGTTATATAGTTAAATTAGAAAATAATGTAGTGGCTGAAAATAATATTAATGCATCAATGATTTTGAATAAAGATATTCCAGTTGGAAATTATACATTAAAAATTTCATATGATAATTATTCTTTTGATATAATTCTAACTGTTCCAGAGATTAAAACACTTCTTGGAAGTGGTACAGAAACTGATCCTTATCAGATATATACTGAAGAAGATTTAAAACAAATACATTATTTATTAGATAAATATTTTGTAATAAAAAATGATATAACTTTAACAGAAAATTGGGAACCTATTGGTAGTAAAAATAATCCTTTTAGAGGTTCAATAGATGGCGAAAATCATACTATATATAATTTGAATATCGATAGCAATTCTTCATCAGCAGTAGGTTTTATTGGTTATTATAATCCTAAATTTAATTTCGATTATTATGATGAAAATATAAATTACAAATCATATAGAGAAAAAAGTTATGTAAAAAATATTAATTTCAGTAATGCTAGTATTTCAAATAGTGGACCTGCGGGAATATTAATTGGTATGCTACTATATGATTCTTCTTATGTAAAGGAAAGTGGAGAATTTAATTCAATGATGCATATAGAAGCTTCAAAATTTACGATTGATAATGTTTACTTTAAAGGTGGTAGCGTAAAATCTAAAATAGGGGATGCCGGAGTTATTGTGGCTAATGTTGATATAGTTCCAATTTCATATCAAACTCCATATTTAAATATTAATAAGGTTTTTTCTTCAACGGAAATAATTGGTTATAATTCCGGAGGACTTATTGGCTATGTAAATGATAGCTACAGAAGTGGAACGGGCATAATGCTCCAAATACAGATGACCAACATTCAAAATTCTGGAATAATAAATGTAAAAGAAAACGGATTTGAATATGATGAAAATAAAAGATTTTCTCCTGTAATTGGTTATATTAATAATAATGCAAATCTTAGTATAGAAAATTTTATTATAAATAGTTCATTTAATGATCCAAAATATTTTTCAAATTATAAAGAGTATAATAAATTATATGGATTAATAGGTTATTCCTCAAATCAATATATTCAGGTTAAAAATGGCTATTATTTAACCGAGAAATATACTTATGATAATTATTATATTAAACAAATATCCACTACGGCAGATAAAATACTTGATAAAACTCTTTATTCTGAGTGGACTGACTTTGATGATAACTGGGAATTAAAAACTATAGATGGTATACCTAGAATTCCTGTTTTAAATGGTAGTGACTTTGAATACATAAACGTCGATGATATTAATATAAAGTTATATGATGAATATTATATTTTTAATAATATAGATAAAGTTCAAGTTAAAAATAATAGTACTATAGAAATTACTGAGAATGATAGTATTATTAATTTAGATTGGATAGATACAAATAACGATTATTACTTAGATGAATACAAAATTACCGCTATAAATAAAGGTACTGCAAAAATTCATTTTAAGAGTAATTATGATGGTTTTGAAAAAGATATTTTAGTAAATGTTACTGCAGATAAAGTGGATAATCCAGTAATCACATATTATAGTAATTATAAAAATAATGAAAGTTATTCTGAAACACTTAATAAATTAACATCATTTAATATAAAAGATGCTATCTTTACAAGAAAAGGTTTTACATTTAAAGAATGGAATACACTTGCAAATGGCCAAGGAATAAGCTATAAAGCTGGTGAAAAAATAAATGATGGCATAGATGAAAATTTAAGATTATATGCTCAGTGGGAAGCCATCCATTATGCATTAAAATATGATGGCAATGGTGGAAGTGGTCAGATGGCTGGATATGATGATGTAACATTTGAACTAGCTCATGCAATTGCAATTTCATATAATAAGTTTACAAGAGATAATTATAAATTTATTGGCTGGAATACAAAAGCTGATGGCACAGGAAAAAGTTATTCTGCGGATGGAAGTCTTAATGTAGAGGACTTTGCCGACTATTCTGAAAATAATGTATTAACTTTATATGCACAATGGGAAAAACCAAAAGCGAAAATTACGTATTGTTTGGGAAGTAGCTGTACAAATAAAAATGAAAAAGAATATGAGATTGGTCAAAGTGTTAAAATTGAAACTTGTCCTATAGAACTTGTTGGATATAATTTTATTTCATGGAATACAAAAATAGATGGTACTGGTCAAACATATAATGTTGGTGATGAAATAATTTTAGAAAGTAATTTAGTTTTATATCCTATATTTAAGGAAAGTTTTACATATTCTATAAATGATTATTTTGTTGATGAAAATAATAGTATAATTAGCAAAATAATTGTAGGAACCACTGAAAGTAATTTTAAAAGTCATATTAAGTTAGGTGCAAATTATAATGTGATTGTTGATACAAAAAATAGTTTATTATATACAGGTGGTAAAACTAAAATAAGAAATTTAAATGGATTAGTTAAAGAATATGTAAATGTTGTTATCGGAGATATTAATGGTGATGGTATAACAAATTCAGCAGACCTACTTAAAATAAGACAACATTTAATCGGTGTGAAACCACTTGAAGGAATATATTTCACATCAGCAGACATAAATTATGATAGTATAGTAAATTCAGCAGATTTACTAAGAATAAGACAACATTTGATAGGAACTAAATTAATAGGATAGAAAGGATAAAAAATGAAAAAGATAAAATTAATTTTGACGGGGATATTATCATTTTTAATAATATGCTTAAATGTAAATGCTGCTAGTGCTAACTTATCTGTTAGTTCAAATAGCGTTTATTCAGGAGATAGTTTTACAGCATATGTTAATATGAATGGAGCAGCGGCATGGAATTTACATGTTGCCGCATCAGGACCGGTAAGTGGTTGTAAGCTTGATATAGCAGACGCTACGTTAGATGCTCTTGATACAAATAAATCATTTCCGGTAACTTGCACGTCAACAGGAGTAGGAACAATAACAATTACACTTTCTGGAGATGTAACAAGTGCAAATGATGGAAATGCAGTAAACGTTTCAGGAAGTGCTTCAGTAAATGTCACTAATAAGCCTGAACCAACACCTACGCCAACGCCAACACCGACTCCGACACCTACGCCAACTCCAAAACCATCAAATCCATCAAAACCTAATACACCAACTGCACCTACAAAAAGTAGTGATAATAATATTAAAAATATTGAAATCAAGGACGTAAAAGATTTTAACTTTAAAAGTGATGTTACAAGTTACAATATAAGTGTTGATAGTAAAATTTCTAAACTTGATTTAAATATAATACTTAGTGATAGTAATGCAATTTACGATGTTTATGGTAATGACGATTTTAAGTATGGTGACAATGAAATTGTAATTAAAGTTACTGCGGAAGATGGAAGCGAAAAAGAATACAAATTAATTGTAAATCGTAAAGAACCAACTTGTGATGAAGGGTTAGTATTAAAAAACATTGAGATCAAAGACTATTATTTAAATTTTTATAAAAATAATTTTAAATATACCTTAAAAATTGCTAATGAAAATAAACTAAATATTAGTGTAGAAGCAAATGATGGTAGTACTTATGAAATAATAGGTAATGAAAATTTAAAAAATGGAAGTGTTATTGAAATTAAAGTAAAATCAGAGGATGAAAGCGTAAGTTATATAGTTAATATTGTAAAGGAAAAAAGTCAAAATATTGTACTTACATGTGTGCTTATCGCTATAGTTTTAATTATTGTTGTAGCAATAACTATTTTACTTATTAGGATGAATAAAAATAAAAAAATAATTGATAAACAAAAAAATGATATAGATAATTTATTCAGTAAATAACATGTGCTATAATGAATATAAGAAAAGAGGTATATAATGGAAAAGAAAGAATATTTAACTGAAGAGCATTATGAAAATTGGCAAAAGAAAATTAAGACATCTTCATTACTTGTTTTAATAATCGGTCTTATAATTGGTGTTACACTTATATGTGTAGGAATTAGTAAAGCTAAAAAGGGTAATGAAAACGTAAATAACTTAGTTGATGGTATAAGCAATACCGTAAATAATGTGACTAATCAAACTGGTAAGTCAAAAGAAGAAATTCAAAAAGAAATAGATGAACTAGAAGAAAAAATTAATAACATCAATGATGAAAAGAAAAAATTACAACAAGAATTAAATCAAATTTTCAAAGAAGATATGGATTTTAGTGATCGTTATCATGAGAAACAAAGTGAAATTGAAGAAAAAGATAAAGAGATTGAAAAGTTAAATATGGATTTAATTTACCTTCAAAAGGAAAGAATGACAGCTGAAGGTAGCAATCTAATTGCTGACTCAGGATTTGATGATATATTTAACACTGCAAAAGATACTATAAAAGAGCAAAGTAGTAAACAAAGGGCTATGCAAAGTTCAATGTATACAGTTGCTGGTATATTTGTAATATTTATTTCTTTAGCTATTTCAGCAGCACTATATATGCAAACAAAACAACGTGAGTTAGTTGCATATAAAGCTCAACAATTTAGACCAATAGTAGAGGAAGGCATTGAAAAAACAACTCCTACTGTGGCAAAAAGTGCTGGAACAATTGCTGGTTCAGTTGCAGAAAATATTACTAAAGGCATTAAAGATGGCCTAAAAGACGATAAAGAAGAAAAATAGTTGCTTTTAAAAAGTAACTTTTTTTTTGAAACTTTTGCCTATATTTGCATAAATTAAAATAGGAAGGTGATAAGATGTCTAACTTTAAAGAAATCGTTACTAAAGCAATTATTGGTAAATGTAAAAAACGTCTTACAAGTAATTATGAAATTGAGTGCGAAGAAAAACCAAATACTATTTTAGGATGTTGGGTAATCAATCATTCTTTTAGAGGGGTAAATAATTTAGGAAAAGTTAATGTAACGGGAAATTTTGATGTTAATGTTTGGTATTCATATGATAATGATACAAAAACTGCAGTTTGTACAAGAAAATTTAATTATTCTGATGTAATTAATGTTCCTTTAAAAGATAATAGTAAGTTAAATAATGATTGTGATATTATTGTAAATGCTTTAAAACAACCAACAGTAACAGATGTTAAAATAAAAAATGATTTAGTAAATTTAAAAATTGAAAAAGAACTTGGAATCGAGGTAGTAGGAAATGCTACAGTAAAAGTTCAAGTAGAAGATGATTATGATGATTATGAAGAAGTATACGATAATGAAAACAATGATGAATTAAATATTAATGTTGATGATTTAAACGATGATTATTTAGAAGAGTCAACCAATAATAGTTGACAGCAAAAAAGTAATATGATATATTAGTTGTGTAATTGAAAGGAGTAATTATGGCAGTAAAATTAAGATTAAAAAGAATGGGTAGTAAACAAAAACCATTTTATCGTATTGTGGCTGCAGACAGCCGTAGTCCAAGAGATGGTCGTTTCATTGAAACAGTAGGTACTTATAATCCTATTAAAGGAAAAGAAGTTGTTACTATTGATGAAGAAAAAGCATTAGCTTGGCTTTCAAAAGGAGCAATTCCTACTGATACAGTAAGAAGTATTTTCAGTAACCAAGGTGTTATGAAAAAATATGCTGAAAGCAAATCTTCTAAGAAAAAAACTGAAAAAGTTAAGAAGGCTTAATTATGGATATAAAAGAGTATACTTCATTTTTAGTTAAAAGCATTGTTAAAAATCCAGATATGGTTAAAGTTGAAATGTTTGAAACTGAAGGCGAAGACCCTATATTAGAAATAATTGTTCATCATGATGATTTCGGTGCAGTTATTGGTAAGGGTGGAAAAATAGCTACTTCTTTAAGAACTATAATTCAAGCATATGCATTTTTAAATAAAATGCCAAAAGTTAAAGTAAATATTGATTCATTTTAACAAAAAAAATACTTTTTAATCAAAGTATTTTTTATTTGCAATGTTTTTCATTAAATAATTTAAAGGCTTCATCAATTTCTGCATAACTTAAATTATCTAAGTATTCTTCATTATTTTCTTTTTTTAATTTAAAAATTTTAAAATCTTCGGGATCATTTTCACTTCCGTAGTAATAATATAAATTTTCTTTTCCTTGAATACTTTCTATTTCAAAATAATCTTTGCCATCAATTTCTACAATATTTAGTTCTATCATATAAATTTTTCTCCTTATCTATTAAGACTTAATTTATCTAAGTCAAATACAAAATCAATTTTATCTTTAAAACTCACATCGTCAGTATAATCTTCACAAGCAAAATATGGAATTAAACTACTTAAACATATTGTTGATTCTTCATCAGTATATCCTTGAAGTACAAGTTCATGATGAAGAGCATCATAACTATCTTGAGTAATTTGAGTATAATTTGGATTTGGCTCACCATAAAGTTCTGTATCATCATAAAGTGCAACTAAAGATTTACCTTCTTCGGGTTCATTTTTTATATAGCAATGTGATGCTTTTAATGTGTCATATGCTTCTTGAGATTTTTCATTTAGTTTTTCACAATAAGTAATACCAATTGTTGCACCAGCAACCATTGCAGTAGTTAACGTTGCTATAGCAATTTTCTTAGTGGTTTTGATAACTCTTTTACGTCTTTCTATTTTCTTTTTAAATTTTTCTTGTCTTAATCTATTTTCTTTTTCTTCAGCACTTCTATCAATTATTACACCAGAATTAGTTTCATATTTACCAAATTGTTTTAAAGAAAATTCTTTAACGATATTATCAAGTTCTTCCCTAGGTATAATAGTACGCTCTTTTAAACCATTTTTTACATCGTGTTGATGTCTTTCTACTATTTCAGTAAATACATCTACAACCTTATCTTGAGGAATAACACTTGCAAATCCTTCTAAATCTTGTACGTTAGTAATTTTACCATCTTTAATATCTAAGAATTGTTTTTTATTTACAATGCCAAGTGAATTTCTTGGAACTGTTTGACCATGAAATAGTGCTTGAGCTTCTTCTAAAGGAATTATTCTCCCTGTTTTAGTATCATATATTATTGTTTCCATATTTATTATCTCCTACTATAAAAAGTATAGCATTTTTTGTTTTTTAAATCAATTATAAAGTCTTTTTATTTTTAATAAATTCTTTAAGCATTTTAGTAAGAGCACGCTTTTCAATTCTTGAAACATAACTTCTTGAGATTTTTAGTTCTTTTGCAATTTCTTTTTGAGTTTTTTCTTTTTCATTATTTAATCCATATCTTTTAATAATAATATCTTTTTCTCTAGGAGATAGTTTTTTTAAGTACATTTTAAGATATTCAATGTTATTTTTTTTAGTAATATGTTCAATTAAATCGATACTTTTATCTTCGAGTACATCAATTAAATTTACATCATTTCCTTCTTTGTCAAAACCAATTGAATCAGATAAGTAAACATCATTGTTACTTTTTTTATTTCCCCTAAAATACATTAATATTTCATTTTGAATACATCTTGCAGCATAGGTTGTAATTTTCGTTTTTTTATTATCTTTATAAGTATCTATTCCTTTAATTAGACCAATTGTTCCAATAGATATTAAGTCATCTGTCATATTTTCTTTACAATCAAATTTTTTTACGATATGAGCTACTAGTCTTAAATTATGCTCAATTAATTTGTTTCTAGCATTATTATCACCATCAAGCATTAATTTTACATACTTTTCTTCTTCCTCATTTGATAGTGGTTCTAAAAAAACATTATTTGAATAACTTCCTGTAAAAAAAAGTAAGTCTTTTATAATATTTAATAAATTAAAAAACATATTTCACTTCCTAATTAAATATATTTTTGATAAACTATTCTTATGAAAAAGAAATTTACTATGATTGATGAAAACTTTATATGTGAGGTTTGCCAAAAAAAGGTTAATAAGCTTGGATATACCGCAAGAGATCACTGCCCATATTGTCTTTGTAGTAAACATGTTGATAATAATCCGGGTGATAGAGAAAATAAATGTCAAGGTATTTTAAAACCAGTTGGAATAGAAAAATTTAAGGATACTTATAAAATTATTTATAAATGTGAAAAATGTGGAATGCTTCATAAAAATATTATGGCAAAAGATGATAACTTTGATAAAATAATTGAACTATCAAAAAATAACTACTAAAAAAAGGAACTTTATGATATTATTTAAATAGGAGGATGCACAATGAATAGAGTAGAAATAAAAGAATTTGCGAAAAAGAAAATTCAAGGACATTTATGGGATATTTGGAAAATAGCTTTAATGACTTATGGTATTTGTATTGGCTTTGGATTTTTAATTACTATTTTATTTGGCGAAGATGCTGCAGTGGTATCACTTATTGGAGAAATAGTTTTATTACCACTTACTGTTGGTGTAACAAGTTTTTTAATAAATTTTGTAGAGGATAAAAATTTTGATTCAAAAGATATTTTTAATTATTTTAAATCTTTTGTAAAAGTTGCAGGAACACTTTTACTTTGTGGCTTTCTAGTAACAATTGCAAGCGTATTTTTTGTAATACCTGGTATTATCTTAGCTCTTAGTTATTCACTCGTTCCAATTCTTTTAGTAAAAAGGGAAGACCTTGGAATAGTTGAGACACTAAAACTTAGTAGAACACTTATGAATGGCCATAAACTTGATGCATTTGTATTAAGCTTATCATTTATAGGCTGGGCTTTTGTAGGTGCTTTAACTTTAGGAATTGCTTATATTTGGATTTACCCTTATATGGCAGTAACATTTACTAAATTTTATTTAAATATTCTTGATAGTAGCAAAGAAGTGGCTTAGAAAAGCCATTTTTTATATGATTTTTTTAATTTCTTTTATAAAAACTGAGGGATTATTTTTAGGTATTAATAAGTAAGACTTTATTTTACATCTAGTTATTGCAACGAAAAAAACACGTCTTTCTTCAGCATATGGAAAGTCATCAGCTTTACTGCTCACATATGATAAAATTGGATGATTTTCTATTTTATTTGGAATACCATAAGTTTTATTTGAAACATTTAAAATAATTACATAATCAGCCTCAAGGCCTTTAGCACTATGAATAGTTAAATATCTATAAACTTTATCCTTATAAGTTAGATTATCATTTTCAAGTTTAAAATCATCATCAATATATTCATAAATATCTTTTTGATTTCTACCTAAAATTAAAATATTTTTTTCATTTAACATATTTAATAATTCTTTAAATTTTTTTTTAGGATTTAAATAATAAATTAATTCTAAAGGCTTTTTTTCACTGAAAAATCCATGCATACTTTTATCAAGTTGATTTTTATTTTTGTTAATAAACTTTGCACTTATATCGATAAGTTCTTGACTAAATCTATAGGTATTAGCAAGTTTTAAAACCTTTAAATTATCAATGTACTTTGATAAATTTAAAAATATAAATAAATCACAACCGGAAAAATGATAAATACTTTGAGCGTCATCTCCGACTGCTGTAAAAATAGCTTTTGTGTTTTCGAGTATGACTTTAATTAAATTAAATCTTATTAGTGAAGTATCTTGAAATTCATCGATAATAATATATTTAAAATTTTTGTAATTATAATTTTTTTGTAAAATTTTCGTGGCAAGTAAAATCATATCATCAAAATCAAGTGAATTAGTGCTATTTTTTTCTTCTTCATATAAATAAAATATATCAAGTATTATCTTTATTAAATATTTATCACCTTCATTTTTTACCATATTTCTTAAATCATTAATTGAGTGATTATTAGTTTTATATAAGTTTATAAATGTTTTAATAAGCTTTTTGAAAGAAATATATTCAATAGAATATTTATCAAGTTTTAAAATGTTTAAGTATCTACATAGTTTATCTTTATTTTTAATTGTTATTAAGTATTCATCAATAATATAGTCAAGCAAATTACTATCTGATATTTGATATTTAATAGTATTATATTTTAGTATATCTATAGCAAGTCTATGAAAAGTTGTGATAAATAAATTATTTCCAAGTTTCTTTTTTAAATCATCAACACTTTTATTTGTAAAAGATATAAGTAAAATTTCACTTTCTAAAACATTTAATTCATTTATTAAATACCGAACTTTTTGTGCAATAGTAGTACTTTTACCACTTCCGGGGCCGGCGATAACCAAAGTGTTATCAGTTGAAAAAACTACTTTTAATTGAAATTCATCTAAGTTATTTGACATAAGGACCTTTCCTCATATCATGCACGAAAAGTATAACAAATAATAAATGGTGTGTAAAGATATAACTTTTAATATTTAATAATTATTTAGAAAATAGTATACTTAGATAGTAGGTGTAATTTATGAGAAAAGTAAAAAATGTAATTGGCGTAGCCTTTATTGAAGATGGAAAACTTTTAATTGTAAAAAGTGTTCGCAGTAGTAAAAGTAATGTTTGGACTTTGATTGGCGGAGGCGTTGAAAGCGGTGAATCAGAAGTTGAGGCTGCTATAAGAGAAGTTAGAGAAGAATTTCATAATGGCTTTGAAATTCAAGAAGAAGATTTAAAACCATTGATGTGTTTTAAAGAAAGTGCCGCAAGTGATCCAGAACTTGATATAATAATGACTATGTTTTTATGTAGTAAAAAAATTGATAAAGCATTTTTTACTAATCAAGAAATATTAGCATATCATTTTTATAAAATAGGGGAAAGTAAGTACAATTTGTCATCTGCAATAAGAGATCATTTTATTCCTTTTGCAGTTTCTGAAGGATTACTTTACTAAAAACTTTCAAAAAATTTAATTTTTAGTCTTGCAAGAGTAGGTTTTATATAGTATAATCATATTTGTTAGCGGAAATAAGCGCACTGATGGGCGATTAGCTCAGTTGGTTAGAGCACCTGCCTTACAAGCAGGGGGTCATAGGTTCGAGTCCTATATCGCCCACCATTAGTGCCGACATAGCGTAACTGGTAGCGCAACTGACTTGTAATCAGTAGGTTGGGGGTTCGACTCCCTCTGTCGGCACCATTATAATATAGAAAATCCCATATATTTGGGATTTTTTTGTGCTTTTATTTCTACAAAAGTATGGTAATTTCCATATTTTCTATGTATTCCATGATATTTTTAATTATATATATTTATCAGTAATTTATGCACTTTCGTTTATAAAACTAATATGCTTAATTTTTTTGATAGAGTATTGTCTATTTTGTTCTTTTATGTTATAAGTATGGTAGGAGAAGATTGACGCATGGTAAACATACATTTTATGTAGAAAGGAATATATTATGAAATACATAAAAATATCGTTAATGATATTTACAATATCATTAACTTTAACTTCATTAAATATTTTTGGGTTGGATGGTTATGCGAATTTTTCTGCAATCGAGCTTCCTGCATTTAGTAAAGAAAAAGTAATGGGAAGTGGTACTAAAACGTATGATGGGCAGCAATATTATTTTAATGCTGGTATAAGGACTTCGTCGACTGGAAAAACTGGAAATATTCAATTAAAAACAAAAGGATTAACGGGAGTTGCTTCTAATTTAACTACTGGGTATATTACACTTGGAAGTCAGGATACTTCCACTTGGGGAGATAATGTAGAAAATATTTTTATTGGTACTTATCAAATAATTGGAAGAAGAAAAGAATTTGTGGCTAGTACCAGTGTGCATAGTGGTAATTGGTTTCTAAATGATAATTTAGTGCCTAAAAATTAAATAGTTGATGTTAGAGTTAATCTTCTTAAAATAAAGGAACTTATATGAAAAATAAAACAATTTTAATATCATTTATAATTATATTATCAATATGTTTTTATAACTGTTTTTCGACGTATATTAATGATGTCAAAGTAAGAAAATTACATGAAAAGGTTGCACTTGAGTGTAAAAGTGAAAATAATACATATTCAGAATATGTTTGTAGTAAAGTTGTAGGTAAAGAAAGAAAAGTCATAGATGTTTACACTTTACTTTATAGTTCATTAAATGGTGGATTAGAATTAGTATATTTTTTTCAAATACCAATAATTGTATCTGCGATATGGGTAGTATCTAAAGAAATTAGGTCATCATTTGTTAAAAATTATACAATGAGAAAATCTTATAAAGATTATTTTAAACATTTAATAAAAAAAGCATATGCAGGAATATGGATATATCCTACGGTAATGATTTTACTTTTTATATTGTGCGTAATACTTTCTGGTAATTTTAATTATCCAATTAATAATAATGGATGGCAGGTTAATTATTTAGAAAGATTTCCTTCCTTTTATACAGGATTTGTTTTAAATAAACTTTTTTTTAGTATTTTTTACGCTAACTTAGCTTTAATTTTTGCTAAGAAGAATAAAAGCGTTATAGTGGGTGCTCTTGAGGCAATAATAACTTTTTTTATAATAGGAATTTTTAATGAAACCATTATAGTAGGATTAATTTTTAAAAAAATTCTTCATATTGATTTAAATAATGGCATAATCAATATTCTTGATTGTTTAGCGTATTTCGAAGTATATAATGATTATTTATATTTACTGGTTAGTATTGTTTATGCACTTATTTCTTTCATAGTAGTTTATTTTATGTACAGAAATAAAGAAAAAATGGTAATTAATTGTGAAGAGTTGAGAGGTGGAAAGGAATATTATGAAGATTAAACTAGAACATGTTACAAAATCATTTAAAGGTATTGAAATAATAAAAGATGTTTCTATTACTTTTGAAAGTGGAAATATTTATGGATTAATAGGAAAAAATGGCTCAGGAAAAAGTGTATTTTTAAAAATGCTTTGCGGTTTTTATTTTCCTACGAGTGGAAGCATTTATTACAATGATGATAAATTAGATGTTAAAAATGATTTTCCTAAAAATACTCGCGCTTTAATTGAGAATCCTGATTTTATTCCTGAATTAACTGGTTATGAGAATTTAAAACTTCTTGCGGATATTCAAAATAAGATTGGGGATACTCAAATTTTTGAGGCACTTAAAGTTGTTAATTTATTTGATGAGAAAGATAAAAAATATAGTAAATATTCTCTTGGAATGAAACAAAAGTTAGGTATAGCTCAGGTAATTATGGAAGACCCTGAAGTTATGATTTTTGATGAGCCATTAAACGGAATTGAAAGTGATACTGCTATAAAATTACGAAAATTTTTTATAGAGCAAAAAAAGGCTGGTAAGCTTATTATTGTGGCTTCACATATTAAAGACGATATAAATCTATTATGTGATACAGTTTATAAGTTTGAAAATGGTAAGATATCTTATGAAGAGAATAAATGAATTTAAAAGAAATAAAATTTTTATTTTAAATAGTTTGAATGGCTATAGATTTAAATTATATTTTTTGATAATTTTAATTCTTTCAATTTACTGTACGAGTTCTGTTTTTAAATCTAATATATTTTTAGAAACTTATTATAGTTTTATAAATAGTTGGGTATTTTTGGTTTTAAGTTTTGTATTTACTATTGTAACACTTGATTTTTGTAAAAAATATAGTAATAAATATTCACTTATGATTAGGCATAAGAATAAATCTACATTTATTAAAAAATTGATTTTTCCATTTTTCATTATTTGCAGTAGTATATTCCTAATTTTTTTATTATTAATATTTTCACTTTTGATAATCAAAAATGGCCCTTTACCACACACATTTAAATTTGTTTACGATTTAAATATTTCTTTTTATTTAGTGTATGTAATATTAAGATTTTTTATCTTTTTAATGTTGTTTTCTTTTTTTATTTATATGTGTTATTTTTTAGTAGGACCAAATATAACATTTGCAATTTACATTGTAATAAGTTTATTTCAATTTTTTTGTAGTAGTAATAAATTATTTTTCCCTTATTTTTTAAATGGTTTTTTATATGATAACTTTTTTATGGATTTAACTTTTACAGTTGGGAATATACTAGTTTTTGAAGTGCTTATTTATTTGATATACAAAAGTTTAAGTTTAAATAAAACTTTTATTGTTGGAAAAATAAAATTCATCTTTTTAAAATCTTTTTATTCTATTAAGAAGAAAATTAAAATTATATTGCCAATGCTTATTTCATATATAATATTATTAATTTTTATATTATCTAATTATAAAAATTCTGGCTATTCAAGTGCTAATTTGTTTTATGGAAATATTGCTGAAACTGATTTATTGTTTTTGTTACAGAAAACAGTAAAAAGTTTTTTGACAATTTATATTGGTTATTATTTTATAGTTTCGGATTTAAATAGGGCAAAGGAATATCTTTTTTTAAGAATGCAAAAAAAGGACTGGTTTTTATATAAAAATTTATTTTTAACTATATCTATTATAATTTTTAAACTTGCATCTTTTGCTCTTTACATAATTTTAAAAAGTGTATATCACTATAATGATAGTGTAAATTTCATATTAGTAATTTCTGACTTATTTTACATATTAACTATTATAGAGCTAATTTATTTTCTTATTTTTAGTTCTTTTTCTAAAATTAATATTTTAAAAATAATTTTATTCTTGTTATTCACTATTATTTATATTTTAAAAGGATTTTATATAGGTCTTCCTTTGATAGTAATTTTATATTTCACATTATTTTTATTAAATTATGTTAAAACTATAAAAGGAAGCAATGTTATTTATTTTTAAAAATATAATTTTTATGTTATAATCATTTTAAGAAAAAGGTGATAATGTGGATAAAAAAATTACGATAGGACTATTTAATGACTCATTTTTTCCAATGGCCGATGGAGTTATTATGGTTATGGATAATTATGCAAGAAGATTATGTAAATATGCAAATGTTATAGTATTTGTTCCAGAGTATTTAACAAAAAAATATGATGATAGCGTTTTCCCATATAAGGTTGTTAGATGTCATTCTGTTAAAGTACCATTTTTAGACTATTCAGTCTCTGTCCCTAAAATAGATCCTAAATTTTCAAGAGAACTTAATAAGTATAAACTTGACATAGTCCATATTCATTCACCATTTACAATGGGTAAGGCTGGGCTTGCCTATGCTAAAAAACATCATATTCCTTGCATTGCTACGATGCATTCACAGTTTAAACTTGATTTTTTAAGAGCGGTAAAATCTGAAAAATTTGCAGATAAATTAACTAGTAATTTAATCAAAATATTTAATAAATGTGATGAATGCTGGGCTGTAAATAAAGAGGTAGCAAGAATATATTATGAAGATTATCACTATAAAACTATGCCTAGAGTAATGAATAATGCTACTGAAATGTTACCTGTAGAAAATTATAAAAAGGCATGTGATTATATTAATAAAAAACATCATATTCATTCAAGTGAAAAAGTATTTTTATTTGTTGGCAGAATAAATAAATTAAAAAACATATTCTTTATAGCAGATGCAATAAAAGCTTTAACTTTAAAAAATGTTAAATTTAAATTTAAAATGCTTTTTGTGGGAACTGGTCAAGATGAAGAAAAACTTGTAAGTTATATTCATGAACTTGGTATTGAAGAGAATGTAATAATGGTTGGAAAAATTACAGATAGAAAAGAACTTGCTTGTTACTATGCAAGAGCAGACTTATTTTTATTTCCATCAGTTTATGATGCATCTTCGATAGTTCAAATAGAATCTGCATCTCAAAAAACACCTACAATATTTTTAGAAAATACTGCAACAAGTGCAACAGTAACAAATAATGTTAATGGTTTTATAAGTAAACCAACAGTAGGAGCTTTTTCAGATAAAATTATTGAAGTTATGACAGATAAAAAACTATATGACAAAGTAAGTGAGAACGCCTATATTGATTTATATAAAACTTGGGATAAAACTGTTGATGAAGTATATGATTTATATATAAATTTGATTAGTAAAAACCATAAAAAATGTTAATAAAAATTAAAAATTTGCAAAAAAATAAAAAAAATGCTAAAAAAGTGTTCACAAACCTAATTTTTTATGATAAAATCTATTATGTCTTTAGGGAAAGGAAACTTTCTAGTGTTTGGAAGGATAGCGAAGTGGCCAAACGCGGCAGACTGTAAATCTGTTCCTTCGGGTTCGATGGTTCAAATCCATCTCCTTCCACCATTTCAAATATTGCCTCGTAGCCAAGTGGCAAGGCATCAGACTTTGACTCTGACATTCCGATGGTTCGAATCCATCCGAGGCAGCCATTTCAAATACGTCCTGTTAGCTCAGTCGGTAGAGCATTTGACTTTTAATCAAAGGGTCTGGAGTTCGAATCTCCAACAGGACACCATTTAAAAAATAATTCCGAAAGGAATTTTTTTTATGCCTGTTTTTCTTTTATTTTACTTTAATTTATTGTATAATCTCTATAGGTGGTAATAGTGAAAGATGCAAAAGTAATTTTCATGGGAACTCCAGATTTTGCTGTCCCTGTTTTAAAATATTTGACTAAAAATACAAATGTTGTTTTAGTAGTTACAAAAAAAGATACTTTTGAAGGAAGAAAAAAAGTACTTACTTTTTCTCCAGTAAAAAAAATAGCTTTAGAAAATAATATTGATGTTATTACTCCAGATAAAATAAAAGATGCTGAGGAAATAATTGGTGAAATTAACCCTGATATTATAATTACTTGTGCATATGGAAAAATAGTCCCAGAAAGTATTTTAAATATTCCCAAATATGGTTCCATTAATGTGCATGCTTCATTATTACCAAAATATCGTGGAGCATCTCCGATACAAACTGCAATATTAAATGGCGATGAAAAAACTGGTGTTACGATAATGTACATGGATAAAGGAATGGATACTGGAGATATAATTTCTATGAAAGAAATATGTATAGATCCTTTAGATGATTATTTAAGTTTAAGTAATAAACTTTCTATTTTAGGAACAGATTTATTAAAAGAAACTTTACCTAGTATTTTAAAAGGCGAAAACAAAAGAGTTTGTCAAGATAATGCTAAGGCTAGTTATACTAGGCTTATTGCTAGGGAAGATGAAAAAATTGACTTTAATAGACCTGGCAAAGATATAATTAATCAAATAAGAGCATTTTCTCCATCTCCTTACGCAAATTTTACTTTAAATGATAAAGAAATTAAAATTGTTAAGGCTTCATTTACTCCAACAAAAGTTAAAATACCTTATGAAGTAGAAGTAACCAAGTCATCACTTGCTATAACTTGCGCTGATGGAATTATAAATCTTGAAATAGTTAAACCATTTGGTAAAAATGAAATGAATATTAAATCGTTTTTAAATGGAATAGATAAGGATAAAGTTTATGTTAATCATTAATTATATTAAAAAGAAAAAACCTGACAGCATGTTTATTAAAGTTTGGGAAAATAAAAGATTACATGCACTAATTTGTTTAATACTATGGGCTATATTTATTACTTTTGTATTTCTTATTTTAGGAAGTTTTGAAAAAAATGTGAAAACCCCTTCGAATGATAATAATATAAATGAAGAAGAAAAAATTATCACGTTTGATGAAATGAAGGAAAAACTTTTACATAATAAATTTGAGTATAAATATAGTTTATATGTAAATAGCAAAAATATTTTATATTACGGAGTTAAAAATGGATTAAATGATTCAGGATATAAAGAAGAAAATGATAAAATAATAAGATATGTTATCGAAAACGAGAAAGAATATCAACTTATAATGAATACAAAAGTTGAAGTTAATAATTTATATGAAGATATAGATAAAAATTTAATTGATTTAAATTATGTATTTGCTTTACTTGATAATATGAATAAAGAAATTGATGAAGTTACGGAAAGTTTATATTATAGTAATGATGAATTAAATATTAAAATTAAGATTAATTCAGATAGTATTGAATCTATTGATATTTTAAAAGGTCTTGATAGTTATTTTTTAGAATTCAGTAATGTTTTATAATAATGGTGATTGTATGAAAAAGTTTATGTTAGTATTTGTTAATTTGCTTACAATGGTAAGAATAATTGGCGTTTTTATGATTGTTCCTATATTTTTTACATATGGAGGAGTTAGTGCTGCGATTTTATCAGTAGCATGTTATTTAACTGATTGTATAGATGGCTTCTTAGCAAGAAAATATCATGTTGCAACATTTTTTGGTAGTATGTTTGATGGTGTTGCTGATAAACTTTTTTCATGTAGTAATTTAATAATTTTATTTAAGGTAACAAGCTACTCAATTATTTCTATTATATTTGAAATAGCAATTGTACTTGTACAACTTGTTAAATTTCAAAAAAATGTTAATATTCAATCTTCGAAACTTGGAAAAATAAAAACGATTATAATGAGTATCACGGTAATTTTAATTTATTTAATTACTGATATTAAAAAACTTTCTTTTTTAGGAGATAAATTTATAAATTATATAGTATCCATAAATCATGACACATTATATTTCATTTTATTTATTCCACTTTACATTTTTCAAGTTTTAACATTATATTCATATTTAAAATTCTTAAAAACTTATAACTTTAAAGAAGAACATCATGCTCCAAAAGTAGATATTAAATTAAAACCTAAGACATCTATAAAAAATAGATTTGATAATTTTTGTACTTTGTGGCTAAATAATGAATTTTATGAAAAATATAAAGATTCTCAGGGACTTAGAGAAATACGTAAAAGTATAAAAAATAATGAGAGAGTAAAGTAAAAATACTCTTTTTTTATGTCAAAATATGATATAATTTTTCTATGGAAAATATTTTTAATTATTCAAAAACCCTTTTAGAAGAAAAACTTGTAAGTGATGGATATAAAAAGTTTATGGCATCACAAATTTTTGATTGGATTTATGATAAAAAAGTTTATAACCCAGATATGTTTTCTAATATAAAAAAAGAAAATATAGAGTATATTAAGAAAAATTTTAGTTTTGATTTTATTGAAATGGAAAAAGTCGAGGAAGATACTTTAGTAAAAAAATTCTTATTTAAACTTAAGGATGGAGAAAAAATCGAATCTGTATTAATGGTCCATGATTATGGATTAAGTGTTTGTATTTCTTCCCAAGTTGGATGTAATATGGGATGTAAATTTTGTGAAAGTGGAAGACTTAAAAAAGTACGTAAT
Source organism: uncultured Bacilli bacterium (assembly GCA_934101645.1). Lineage (GTDB taxonomy): Bacteria > Bacillota_I > Bacilli_A > RF39 > UBA660 > UBA6448. The sequence goes on from CAKORX010000003.1 coordinate 147,503, forward strand.
TTGAAGACTTATGAAATGTTAGAGCAAATAATTTTAATTTCTGATTATATAAAGAAGAGAATAGATAGCTGCGTTATTATGGGGATTGGAGAGCCTTTTGATAATTATGATAATGTAATTAACTTTTTAAAAATAATAAATGACCCCAAGGCTTTAAATATTGGAGCAAGGCATATAACTGTGTCAACATGTGGAATTGTTCCTAAAATAAAGGAGTTTGCACTTTTACCTTTGCAAGTAAATTTAGCAATTAGTCTTCATGCTCCAAATGATGAGATTAGAAATAAAATAATGCCAATAAGTAAAGCATATAGTATTAAAGAGCTTATGGTAGCACTAGATTATTATTATGAAAAAACAAACCGAAGAATTACTTTTGAATATGTTATGTTAAAAGGTGTAAATGATTCTAAAGAGTGTGCACAAATGCTTGCTAATCTTATTAAAGGTAAAAATGCATATGTAAATTTAATTGCATATAATGAAACTAAAAATATTGATTTCAAAGAAAGTCCAAAAAGCACTATTGATGAATTTTACGATGTTTTGAAAAAAAATAATATAGATGTTACTGTTCGTCGTAAATTTGGCAATAAAATTTCGGCAGCATGTGGACAGCTTCGTAGTAAAGAAGTATAGTAAAATAAAAAAATTAATGATATAATGACAAAGAAGATAGGTGATGAAATGAAAGCATTTTATTTAACTGATGCTGGAAAAGTACGTAGTCATAATGAGGATAGTGTAACAATACTGAAAAATCAAAGTGGTGAATATCTTTTAATGGTTGCTGATGGAATGGGTGGCCATAGAAAAGGTGAGGTAGCATCCTCTATAGCACTTACTCATTTAGGTAAAAGATTTACTGATATAGCAAGTGTTGGTACAAAATATGACGCGGTTAATTGGCTTAATGATAATGTAAATGAAATAAATAAAAATATACTTGACTATGCAAGTGAGCATGAAGATTCTACGGGAATGGGTTCAACACTTGTAGTAGCAATTCAAACAAAAGATTATTTAATTTTTGGAAATATAGGAGATTCTTCGGGATATGTAGTTAAAAATAAAAAACTTCATAAAGTTACAAAAGATCATACTTTAGTAAATCTTTTAGTAGAGGCTGGTAATTTAACTGAAGAGGAAGCAAAATATCATCCAAAGAAAAATGTATTAATGAGAGCACTTGGAGCTACTGAGAAAGTAGAAATGGATATATTTGATGTTGACATGAATAATGAGGGCATCATGTTATGTTCTGATGGACTTACTACAATGCTTTCAGATGATCAAATAGAAAGGGTTTTAAATGATGAAGAGCTTGATGCAAATGAAAAAGTAATTAAGCTTATTCAAAAGTGTAATGCTAGAGGCGGATTTGATAATGTTTCGATAGCATATTTAGAGAAAAAGGAGGCTGATAATAAGTGATTGCTAAAGGTCAAAAAATTTCTGACCGCTATCAAATAATAAAATCAATCGGTGAAGGTGGCATGGCAAACGTTTATCTTGCCTATGATACCATTTTAGAAAGAAATGTTGCAGTTAAAGTTTTAAGAGGAGATCTTGCAAATGATGAGAAATTTGTTCGTAGATTTCAAAGAGAGGCTTTACAAGCATCAAGTTTATCACATCCTAATATAGTTGAAGTTTATGATGTAGGCGAAGATAATGGCGAATACTACATTGTAATGGAATATGTTGAGGGAAAACATTTAAAAAATTTACTTAAAAAGCGTGGCAAACTTACTATTACTGAGGTTGTAGATATAATGCTTCAGGTAACAAGTGGTTTATCTGTTGCTCATGATAGTTACATAATTCATCGAGATATCAAACCTCAAAATATTATGATTTTAGATAATGGTCTTGTAAAACTAACTGATTTTGGTATAGCGCTTGCAATGAATTCAACTCAGCTTACCCAGACAAATTCGGTTATGGGTTCAGTTCATTATTTACCTCCAGAGCAGGCAAGTGGTAAGGGAGCAACACTTCAAAGTGATATTTATTCATTGGGAATACTTATGTATGAACTTCTTACTGGAAAACTACCTTTTAGAGGAGAAAATGCTGTAGAAATTGCTTTAAAACATTTAAAAGAAAATATTCCTAGTATTAGAAAAGAAATTCCAGATATTCCTCAATCTATCGAAAATATTATTTTAAGAGCTACTGCAAAAAATCCTAAGAACAGATATGCAGATGCAAGAGAAATGCATGATGATTTGGCAACATGTTTGGATGAATCAAGAAAAAATGAAATAAGAATTAGTTATAAATATCCAGAAATAGATTTAGATGATGGAAAAATGCTAAAAATAAAAAATGAAAAAGAAAATCTTACAAAAAAGGAAAGTGATGAGATTATAGCAAAGAAAATAACCCAAAATGATATGCGTAAACAAAATAAAACATTAGTTGTTTTAATATCAATATTTACGGGAATTGTAGTATTAATAACAAGTATTGTAGTACTTCTTCCAAAAATTACTAAAAAAGCACAAGTTACAGTTCCAGATGTTTCTAATATGACTGTTGCAAAAGCAAGTGAATTATTAGAAAAAGAAGGTTTTACTGTATCACCAGAACAAATTGAGGAAGAAGATGTAAAAGTTGAAAAAGGTAATGTCATAACTACTGTGCCATCTCCGGGAACAAAGCATAAAAAAGGTTATGAAATTACATTGAAAGTTTCAACAGGAAATAAGTCTTTAGAAGTTGAAGATTATACAGGTAAGAATTATCTAGAAATTAAAGGAAAGCTTGAAGCTTATGGAATTATAGTTGAAATTAAAGAAGTTGAAATTGAAGCTGATTCTGAGGATGAATATGAAACAAATATGATTATGGAACAATCTGTTAAAAAAGGCGAGTATTTAACAAGTGGAGATAGAATTGAACTTTCAATTCCATTAATTAAAAACTTATATCCAGATTTTACTGATGGTATTTATACAATCGTAGATGTAATAGATTTTGTAAGAGAATACAAATTAAATGTAAAATATTTAGATAAAGATGGAAAAACTTTATCAATTAATGATAGCAATGCAAATGAATATAGCGATTATAAAATTATTTCTCAAAATAGAAAAGCTGGAACAAAGGTTACTGAGGGAGCACAGTTAATTATTAAAATTGATGTTTCTGAAAAAAATAATGATAGTGAAAATAAAACTTGTGACGGCGGTTTATGTTAAAAGGGCAAATAATAAATATTAATTCAAATAGGTATAAGGTTTTAGCAAATAAAAAGGAATATATATGCACCGCAAGGGGTAAATTTAGAAATGATAAAATTACCCCTTTAGTGGGTGATTATGTTGAGTTTGATGAAAACTCTTTGCAAATGAAAACAATTTTACCTCGAAAAAACTTTCTAAATAGACCAATGGTTGCAAATGTAGACATTGCGTTAATAGTTACAAGTGTAAAAGAGCCAAATTTAGATTTAAATTTATTAGATAAATTATTAATGGTAATTTATTTAAATAATATAAAACCGGTTATTTGTTTTACTAAAGTAGATTTACTAAATAGTAAAGAAAATGAAGATTTTTCAAAAATAAGAACATATTATAGCAAGTATTATGATGTTATTGATAATACTGAACTAGAAAAATTTGAGAAAATTATTCAAGGGAAAACTACTATATTATGCGGTCAAACAGGAGCGGGAAAATCAACATTCATAAATAAAATAGATCCTAGTTTAAAACTTGATACAAATGAAATAAGTAAAGCACTTGGAAGAGGTGTTCATACTACAAGAATGGTATCACTTTATGATGAAGGTGGATATTTTATTTGTGATAGTCCAGGATTTAGTAGTATTTCAATTGAATCTTTAACTAAAGAGGACATCCGTAATGGTTTTGTGGAATTTGGTAATTATAATTGTAAATATAGAGATTGTAATCATATTAATACCGAAGGATGTCAGGTTGAAAATAATGAAGAAATACTTTCAAGTAGATATGATAATTATGTAAATTTTATAAAGGAGTTAAATGAAAGTCGCAGTAAGTTATTTAAGTAGTAGTGATTATAAAAAATGTATAGATCAAATAGAGAATAGTAAAGCCGACTTTATTCATGTCGATATGTGTGATGGAAATTACGTTGAAACTAATAATATTGATATGAATCAAATTTTAAATCTTTTAAGTAATACTAAAAAAAAATTAAATATTCATTTAATGGTAAGTAATCCTTTAGATTATATTGATAAACTTAAAAATTTAAATGTTGATGTTATAACTATACATAATATTGATAACGCTATTAATGTATTAAAATATATTAAATCACTTGGCATTAAATGTGGTATTGCTATTAATCCAAATGAAGAACTAAAAGATTTTGAAAAATATTATCCAATTGTTGATGAAGTTCTTGTAATGAGTGTTATGCCGGGAAAGGGCGGACAAAAGTTTATTGAAAACGTACTAAAAACAATTGATAGTTTAAATTTAGTTAAAGATAAGTATCATTTTGATATAGCAATTGATGGTGGTATTAATAGTGACACAATTAGTTTAATAAAAAACAAAAATTTAGACTTAATAATAAGTGGTTCATATATTACAAATAGTGATAATTATAATGAAAATATTGATAAACTTATATCATAAGGTTACAAGAAATTGTAACTTTTTTTAATGAAAATAAAAAGCCTATTTTTTAGGCATATATTAGGTATCAAATTTTCCTAAAACTATTACATTTAAGAAAAAACGCTTCCGTATTTTCGTACTATTACTTTTTAATATTATCATATTTTTATAAAAAATTGTATAAATTATGAAAAAATTTTAAATAAAATTATTAAAAAAAGCAAATTACGTAAAATATTTAGTTATTATATAAAAAATTTCTAGTCAAAAAAGTGGTCAAAAAATATTACTTTTTTTCTTTTAAATACTGAGCAAAATAAATAATTTTTAAAAAAGATTTTTAAATAATTTCTAGTCAAATTTATTTTCTAATACTTGATATTTACCATATTTATGCTAAAAGTCAAAATTATTTTCCTAAATGTAATAGATTTAAGAAAAAAGTGGCCCGTATTTATGGGAGAAAATGAAGTATGAAAGAAAAGTTTATTTTATTGATAAGTGGTATAGTTGTTTGTTTAAGTATTTTGTTTTATTTTAATACAAAAAGTAAAAATAATTTGCTGAAAGATAATACTATCACTAAAAGTAATTCTATGGCAATTATGATTAAGGAAGATGGAGATACTAATTATTCAAAATTTTCTAAAAATTCCATTCCAAAAGGAGACTATGCTTTAAATAAAGAAAAGTCATATTGTGAAAATAATGGAAATGTAGTTGAATATGATTCTGCGAATGGAAAAGTTAGTATATCAATATTAGGTAGTGACAAGTGCTATTTATACTTTGATTATGTTGATTATCCTGCGAAAAGATTAATTTTAAATGCAAATGGTGGAAGCGTAAATATTAAAAAAACATTGTCTCAAAGTATGTTGAGCAAGTTTGATGATTTAGGATTATCTTATTATTTCTTTGATCAGTCAGTCAATAATTATGTTAAATTCGGTAAATATTCATCTGATGCTGACATTTATTATTCAATGAAAGAAACGTATATTGGTGAGTCTGAGTGCATAAGCGAGGAAAATACAAGTAAATGTAATACTAAGAGGCTTGGAACTGCTGGAAGTAATATGTTATGGAGAATAATAAGAATAAATGGTGATGGAAGTATTAGAATGGTTTATGTTGGCACTGATAATGATAACGATTTAAAAAATATTGGATCTAAAAGATTTAATAATCTTTCTGATTGTTCAACATCAAATAAGTGTTTAGGATATATGTATTCTTCCACTGATGATGGAAATGCAAATAATACTAGTAGTAGGGTAAAAGAATATTTAGATAGTTGGTATTTTACATATATTAAGGGAGGTCAAAATAACAAATATCCATATTCACAATACATTGCTGATGCAATTTATTGCAATGACAGAAATTTGGCTAATTCTGAAGACACTCCACAACAAGATGTTTTAGATACTGCTGACATGACAATGTATGCATTTCAAGGTAGATTAGCTATGCTTGGTTATTCATTTAATTGTTATAATAAATATAATAGCTTTACTGTAAATAAATATATTGACAATTATGAAGGAACTGGTACATTAAGATTCCCAATTGGATTAATGACTGCCGACGAAGTAAAACTGACTAACAATACTAGCGTCTTAATGACTATGACACCATTTGCTATGTACAATGGCGGAAATCCAGTTTTGGCATTCGATGTACATACTGCCAGTCCATCAGCAGTTTATCCAGTTATATCTCTTTCAAAAGATGTTACTTTACTAGGAACAGGAACAAAAAGTGATCCTTACTATATTGAAGGACTTAATAACTAAAAAATTGTAAGTTAATTCTTACAATTTTTTTATAGTTTTCTATATAGACCAATTGCTATACCAAGTATTTTACAATCAGGTAAAATAATGGGTGCCATTGTATCATTTTCTGGTTGCAATCTTATATGTCCATTTTCTTTATAAAATCTTTTTAATGTAACTTCATTTTCAAGCGTCATAGCAACAACAATTTGTCCATTGTGAGCGCTATTTGTTTTCTTTATTATCACGTAGTCGTTATCATAGATCCCGGCATTTATCATACTTTCTCCGGAAACATGTAATGTAAATACTTCTTCATTTTTGGGTATTAAACTTGCTGGTAAATCAAAAAATTCATTTGGTGTTTCAATTGCTGTAATAGGAGAGCCTGCTGTAATTTTTCCAAGAAGCGGTACTTTTACAACATCTTCATTTCTTTCATCATATTCATTTTCTACAAGTAGTGATATAGTTCTAAATTTATTATTTGTTGAAGTAATGAAACCCTTATTTTCTAAATTTTTTATATGAACAAATACTGTTGCTGGACTAGAAAGGTTAACACCTTCACAAATTTCCCTTATAGTAGGGGAATACCCGTATTTTGCATTATATTTTTTTATATATTCTAAAATGTCATTTTGTCTTTTAGTTAATTTTTTATCCACTTTTTATCTTTCTCCTTTTGATATTTTAATTTTACAATAGAAGTTGTAAAATGTCAAACAAATGTTTTTATTTTAATTGACACGAACAATTATTTGTATTAGAATTAAAAATGAAAGAGGCGATGAATATGTTAAAAAGATTATTTAAAAATTATGGAGTTATTTTACTATTTTATTTATTTTTAGTATTATGTGTATTTTTATTAAATGCAAGATACTCTGTACTTAATTCTCGCAATGTTAAAAATATTTCTCATGTGGTTAATAATTAAAGTTTATTTTATAGGAAATTTATGATAAACTATAAAATAGGAAGTGAAATGATGGCAGTAAAACCCAATGATATAGTTAATAATATTAAAATGCTTGCTCTTGATATGATAAATGATGCAGGAAGCGGACATCCTGGCGTAGTAATGAGCAGTATGCCGATACTTTATGCATTATATAATAATGTAATGAATATTGTTCCAAGCAAACCTAACTGGATGAATCGTGATAGATTAGTTGTATCATGCGGTCATGCAAGTGCTGCATTATATGCGATGCTTTATTACGCAGGCTTCGATTACTCTATTGAAGATTTAAAAAGGTTTCGTGATATAGATTCATATGCTCCGGGTCATCCTGAACTTAATACCTTGATGGGAGTTGAATGTAGTACTGGGCTTTTAGGACAAGGGGTTGCAAATGCTGTTGGTATTGCGCTTGCTGAAAGATATTTTGAGTCTTTAGCAAGAAATGTAAATAGCAAGTTAAGTTTAGTTGACTACTATACTTATGTTTTATGCTCTGACGGTGATTTAGAGGAAGGAATAAGCTATGAAGCATTATCTTTTGCAAGTGCTCAAAAACTAAATAAACTAATTGTTATCTATGATGCAAATAAAGTGAGCATTGATGGTGACATTTCTAAAACATTTACCGAAGATATTGAATCAAGATTTGATGCATTAGATTTTAATATAATTAATGTAAAAAATGGTAGTAATATTTCTAGTATAACTGATGCTTTAAAAGAAGCTAAGAAAAGTGATATGCCATCACTTGTTATTGTTAATACTATTTTAGGTGATGGACTAAATGATGCAGGAACAAGTAAAGTTCATTCTGGTATAATTGATAATGAAGAAATGATTACATTAAAACAAAAGTATAATATCCCTTTAGACCCATTTAATTACGATGAAAAATATAGAAATATTGTAATTAATAATATTGTAACTAGAATGGAAAAAACTTTTGATAAATGGAAAATCATTTATGATATAGCACTTCAAAGTAGGGATAATAGTTTAGTAAGCATGATAAATTTACTTGAAAAAGGAGAGTTTATTGTAGACTTTGATTCTACTAACTATCAAATTAATGATAAATATTCTGAAGAAGGTAGGTTATCTAATCAAAAAGTTATGAATTTTATTGCTCCGAAAACTAAATTCTTTTTAGGAGGCAGTGCAGATTTATTTAAATCTACTAGATGTTTATTAACAAAAGATACACTAATGTCTGATACAGATCCTTTAGGAAGAAATATTGAGTTTGGTGTAAGAGAACATGCTATGGGAGCAATACTTAATGGAATGGCTCTTTCTGGACTAAGATGCTTTGGATCAACGTATTTAGCTTTTGCAGATTATTTAAAACCAGCGATGAGAATGAGCAGTATGATGAGCTTACCAGTTACTTATATTTTTTCTCATGATAGTGTTAGTATTGGTGGAGATGGTCCAACTCATGAACCTATTGAGCAACTTTCAATGCTTAGAACTATTCCAAACATGATTACATTTAGACCTGCGGATATTAACGAAATAATTGGTGCATGGGAATATATATTAAAAAATAAAACTACAGTATCTTTAGTAATAAATAAAGATAATACTAGTATTTTGAAACATACAAATGGTAAATATGTTAAGTATGGTGCTTATATAGTAAGAAAAGAAAAATATCATTTAGATGGAATTATTGTTGCAACTGGATATGAAGTAACTACTGCTTTAAAAATTGCGGAAGAATTATTTAATGAAGGAATTGATTTAAGAATTGTATCTATGCCTTCGATTGAACTATTCTTAAAACAAAATCCTATTTATGAAGAAAAACTTTTACCTAAGGATGTAATAACATTTACTTTAGAAGCTGGTTCAACTTTACTATGGCATCGTTTTGCTACAAATCCTAAATGTGCTTTAGGAATTGATACATTTGGAGTTTCAGGAAAGAAAAATGATGTTTTGAAATTCTTAGGATTCGACTATAACACTTTAATTATGAAAATTAAAAATATGCTCGAAAAGTAGTTAATTCGACATATTTTTTTTATTTTATTTGTTAGTATTAACATGAAATGAGGGATATGATGAGAAAGTTTTATGTTTTTAATATTAATAAAGAAATGAGCGTACTTGCGAAAGATAGTCCATATATGTTATATAAAAGTTTTGAAACAATTTATAATAGTAATAAAAAAGATTTAAATATGGCACAAAATTTATATGAACAGATGGCTATGAGAATAAATCAAAATGTAATAAATCAAAAAATTTATGCTGCGAATAAAGATAATCAATTTTATTATTTAGTAGGAAATGTACATCATTATTATAATAAATATAAAGGTGAAGAAGAAGAGTTGACAGTTAAAAATTCTTTTTTATCCTCAGTGGGAAATAGTAATAATCTAGTTTTACTTAAATCTTTAACCAATTATAATTTTTTTGTTTGTGATTTTGAGAATAAAGATTATTTTTGGCTTGATGAGATTTGCTGTTAAATATAGACAAAATAAAATATATTTAGTAAAATAATTTTGGGAGTGATAAATAATGGGAGCACAAATTGCTTGGGGTTTAATTGGCTTTGTTATAGGAATTGTAATAGGTTTTTTAATTGCTCGTATTGCTACGAAGAAATTACTTACAAAAAATCCACCTATTAATGAAAAAATGATTGAAGCTATGATGAGTGGAATGGGTAGAAAGCCTAGTCAAAAACAAATTAAACAGGTTATGAGTCAAATGAATAGATATAAATAATTTTTGTATCTATTTTTTTATTTTTGTGAGATAATTAATATGGAGTGTGAGTATATGATTACAAATGAAAATGTTTTAAAAGAGCAAAAGGGAATTACTAAAAAAATTTTTATATGGATCTTTATTATCTTTGCAAGTTTTGGTCTATTTATTTTAGGGGATTATTTAAATGAAAAAGATAAAAATAAATCTGAAAATTTAGAAACTATAATTATGAGTAAAGATGAAAACAAAGAATCCCTTCATACATTTGTTGAGGTTAAGAAAAATCCTTATAAGTTTGCTGTATCAAATGATACTACTGATGCGTATTATATTTTAACGGATGGAAATTATCTATATGTAGCATATATGAGTGAAAGTGATTACAATAAAGTTAATGATGAAAATGATTATGATGGAACAATTAAAATCGAGGGAATAACTGGCATTCCCTCATCTGATGTTAAAAAACTTGCTATTGATACATATAATGAACTTTTTGAAGCAGAACTTACAACTGCGGATTATGATATATATTTCGGAGATGTTTATATTGATATGACTAAAGAATATAGTTCAAGTACTAATATTTTAATTGTTATAGGATTTATAGCACTTCTTGTAGGCATAATTTGTTTAATAATAAACATTGCTAAAAAAATTAGTTATAGTAAGAATATCAAAAAACTTTCTAGAGTAGAACTTAAACATATTAATGATGAATTGAATGATCCAAAATCTTTTTATTATAATTATGCTAAAGTATATTTAACAGAAAATTATATTGTAAGTATAAGTCTTCCGTTCTGTGTTATTAAATATGCTGATATTTTGTGGATGTATAAACATGTACAAAGAACTAATGGAATTAAAACAAATGAGGCAATTATTTTAAAAGATATGTTTAATAAATCTTACAGTGTTGCTTCAATGAGTCTTAGTACAAAGGCAAAAACTGAACAGTTTGAAGAAATAATGAATACTATTAGTCAAAAAAATCCAAATATTTTAGTAGGATATACTAAAGAAAATATTAATGAATACAAAACAAAAATGAAAAGAAGAAAATAAGATTCTTCTTTTTTTATGCAGTTTGACTTAATAATTCTTAGGTGCTATAATACAAGCAATTCTAAGGGGGAACTATGTTAAAGGTACTTAATAAAAAGTATGAAGAATTGCATATTTTTAATTTACCATTTAATGTATTAATAGAGCATATTTTTTTAAATAATCTTTATTTTCTTTTTGATGATGAAGTATTTTGTAAATATATAGTAGAAAACATAAGAAACATAGATTTGAGATTTTTATTAAAAATTCTTTCTATTGAAAATGTTATTAAATATATTAAATTTATGAATCTAATGGAACTTTTTTATTTACTTAATGATGAAGAAAAAATGACTTTACTTAAACTACCTTATTTTCAAAAATTTATTTTTCTAAGTCGTTTTTTGACCTCAGACATACTTGACTTAAAACTTAGTAGTTTAGAAAATTATCAAAAACTTTTAGAAATGCTTCCCGATGAAAAAAGTAAAGCAATTATTTTAAGGGGAATTAAGAATGAAAACTTTGTTGTTTCATATTTAAAAACTCATGAATTTTCTGAAAAATTTTTATTTAATATAGTTTCAACGTTTACGAAAGATGAAAATATTATTTTTTTTCTTGAATATTTTAATGCAAGTCATAAGTCTATTTTGATACTATCTTTGGAATCTAGTGAATATAAAAGAACTTATTTTGATGAAATGTGCTTATCAGAACAATTAAAATTCATTTTTGCTCAGGATGACAATACCAAATGTAAATTCATTGAGAAAGGTTTTTACCCTGAATATATCATTCCATCGTTAACTGATTTAGATAAATTATTTTCTTATTTCTTAAGATTAAATGATTATGAAAAACAACTTATTGTCTTAAAAAAAGTAAAAGATGATAATATTAAATATGGCCTTTTTCAATTAATGAATTTAGGAACTCATTATACTGATGTTCTTATATATTTATGTAGTACTGTAACTAGTTTAGAAATTAAAAAGAAACTTGCTGAGTTAACTAATGATAAAGGCATTGTTGAAGCCATAAAAAGTAATAAAAGAAGTCCTAAGGCTCTTACGGGAGATATAGAAATAGAATCTATTCCGTTTGTTGATAAAAAAATAACTATAGGAATTGAACTTGAGTGCGTAAATGATTATAATGACGCATATATTTCAATTAAAAATCTTTTATCTAGATGGATAATGAAAGAAGAGGCAACAGTTTTAAATGGTGTCGAAATTACTTCTCCGGTTTTAAATTATAATGTAAATTCCTTAAGAGAGTTAAAATATGTTTGTCAATTTTTGCAAAGAAATAATTTCTCCGTGAATGAGAATTGTGGGGGACATATTCATATTGGCTTTGATTATTTCGATGATATATCACAAATTCAAATGCTTTATTATTTATATGTTTATTGTGAAGATGCTATTAGTTTAATGGTCAATAGGTGTGGTTCTACTATAAGACCATGTGCTTTAACTAATGCAAGATCTATAAAAGATATGATGATAAAGGCATTTGGAAAATATATGTCTTTTATAGATTTATCTATATCTGACTTTGTCATGAAAATGCAAGAACTTCAGCATGATAAATACACCTCAATTAATTTACAAAATGCTTTATCAAAAGATAAAAATACGATTGAATTTAGAATACCTAATGGTGAGATTGATTTCGAAGAAATTAATTATAATATAATTTTCTTTACAAGGCTTATTTATTTAGCAAAAACTTTAACTACATGTAAAATTGATGAGAGAACTATGCAAAAAATTATATCATTAAGTGATAATTTACCATTAAGTGATAAAAGAGATATTTTACTTGATTTAATGTTTTCAGAAATTGATTTAAAAAATGTATATTTTGATAGATTTGAAAGTAATTATGAATTAAATAGGGATATAGGCCAAAAATTATAAAAAATTTGTTTACAATTTTAAAAATATGTTATATCATTTATTTAAGGTAGTGAAGATAATGAGTGATAATAAGAAAGTTTTAGCATATTGCCCTAATTTTTATAAAATAATTGATTTTAAACCTATAACAAATGATGAAATAACTGATAAACTTATCAGGATGTATAAAGAATATATTTTTAAAGTGGACATAAATAATGAGGATAATATTTCAGAAATAAAAAGATTAGATGAAGCATTATCAAAATATATTGATGATTATATTTTTAGAAAAGAATTAAAAAAGCAAATTTTGCTTGTTAAAGTTAAAAATGATTGCAAAGATATTTTAAAATTTTTTGTTGATAAGATAATTTTTATATTTAACAATTATAAAGAAAGCAGTACAAGAGTTATTTATATATCAAGATGGATATAAAATAACTTTTTTTATGTTTTTTAATAATTGCATTGTTTATATATTTTTGCTATACTTATCATAGTAAGGAGAATGAAAGATGGACGCAAATACAAAGTTTTCAAAAAGTGAAATGATTATTACTTTTATTACTATCTTTTTACTTATAACACTAGTTTCGGCAGCAGCGTTTGCGTATTTTGGTTCTTTTTCTACGAATTTAAATAATAAATTACATGTAAATATAACCACTGAAGATGGTGTTACTTCAACATTTACAACAAGTGGGGCTATATTAAATTTAACTGTACCACCCGCTAAGATGAATCAACTTAACAATGGAACTTTGGCTGCAAGTAGCAATGCTAATTTATCTGTAAAACTAGATTCTGCTTCTACAAGCATAAAGATGGAGTGTACATATGATATTATTTTTGAATATCAAAGTGGCTCTAAAGTATATGGCCTTGGCGATGAAAAAGTAACAACTACAGGTGAAAATGAACTTACTATGAAAGTTATTGGCAATAGTGGAACAAATAATTATGCTGAAGAAAAAAATTTTGATTTTAATACTTCAGATGGCTGGGTAAGTGCTACTTCAAGTAAAGGAGCAAACATAACTTTAGTAAGTGGAGCAAAAATTTCATCTACGGGAACAGAAAATGTTTCTAACTGGAATTTTGAATTTAAGTTTTATAATTTAGCAGATCGCCAAGTTGGACTTGAAAATAAAAACTTTGTAGGAAAAATATATGCTGTAAGTAAAGGATGCATAAATATTTAGTAATTTTTTTAAATTACTTTTTTTATTATTGTGTAATTGAATATTTAATAAATTTAGTTTAATATTATTATAGGAAAGAGGTTAGTAATGAAAAAAAAGAAAAGAATTATTATAAGTATTTTAACCATTATTTTACTTGGGGGAATTATCTTTGCGGTAATTAAGTTTAGAAAGAAAAATACTGTAGATACTAATGTAAAAACATTTGATTCTGAATATAAAATGCTCGATAATAATTTGCAATTATTAGATTTATATTTTTTGAAAACAGAAAATGAGAAAAAAAACATTATTTATAGTCCAATATCAATTAAATATGCTTTAGCAATGCTTTCAGATGCTGCATCTAATGATAGTAAAAATCAAATCGATGCTGTTTTAGGAAAATATAAACCCCAAAAATATGTTAATAGTAATAATATTTCATTTGCTAATGCTATGTTTATAAAGGATAGCTTTAAACAAAGTGTAAAGGATAGTTACATAGATTTAATAAAAAATAAATATAATGGCGAAGTAGTTTATGATAGTTTTAGTAGTCCAAAAACTATTAATTCTTGGGTGTCAAATAAAACATTTAATTTAATAAATAATTTACTTGATGATGTTTCAAATAATGATTTTATGTTAATAAATGCACTTGCAATTGATATGAATTGGAACTATTTAATTCAGCCAGTATTAACAGATAATAATAGTTCAGAGCTTCAAAAGAAAATTTATGATAAAAAACATTTTGATATTGCCGCTTGGCATGTTGATTATCTTCATGAAAATTTAAACTCAATGTATATCAGCACTATTGTGGCAGATGAATATCCAATAATGAAGTTTAATAATACCGATGTAAGTTCATTAAAGTTTGGTGCATCAATTAATAACTACGATATTGTTAGTGACTTAGGTAAAGAAAATATTCGTAGTCAAATTACTAAAGAATACGAAAAGTGGGTTAGTGATGATTATTGTGAAATGGATGAATATGAAGAAACAAGTACTTTTGTGGACAACTTTATAAAAGAGTTAGATTCAAATTATAAAGATGTCGGTAGTTCAACAGATTTTAAATTTTATGATGATGAAAATGTTAAAGCTTTTGCAAAATCTTTGCAGGAATATGATGGATTAACTTTAGAATATGTTGGTATAATGCCAAAAAAGGAAAGCTTAACTGATTATATTGATTCTTTAAAAGTAAGCGATGTAACTAACATTTTTAATAACTTAAAAGAAATAAAATTAGATAATTTTGAGAAAGGTTATATTACACAAATCAAAGGAAACATTCCATTATTTAAGTTTGATTATGAACTTAATCTTCAAAAGGACTTACAAAATATAGGCATTACTGATGTATTTAATTCAAATGCTAATTTATCAAATTTAACTGATGATAAGGTGCTTATTAACCCGGCAATTCATAAAGCTACAATTGAATTTTCAAATGAGGGTATTAAAGCATCTGCAGCAGCATCAATTGGTGGTTTTGGATCAACAGATTGTAGTTTTAATCATTTGTATGAAGTTCCTGTAAAAGAAATTGATTTAACTTTTGATAAACCATTTATATTCTTTATTAGAAATGTTAAAACCGGAGAAATTTGGTTTACTGGTGCTCTTTATAATCCATAATAGTTAATTATAATAAAAAGAAAAAAAGGGAAGATTTTTGATTTTGAAAAATTTAAACTTTTTTCTTTTTTTATTGAAAATTATTTTTTGTGTAAAAATAAGTATAATTTAAAGTGTTTTAATTGTTTAGAAAAATAAAATAAGTTACAATAAATATGGAGAGGTAATTATGATTTTAGATGGTAAAAAAGTAAGAAATGAGTTACTTTCATTTTATGAAGAAAAAATAAAGAATGAAAGTTTGAAAATAAGTTTAGCAATTATTTATGTTGGTAATGATGAACCAAGTAAAGTTTACATAAAAAATAAAATCAAATATTGTGAAAAAGTTGGTATAAAAGTAATTTTATATGAAATGGATGCCAAAACAAAGGAAAAAGAAGTTATAGAACTTATTGAAAAATTAAATGATTCAAAAGATATAACGGGAATTATATTACAAAGCCCTGTACCAAGACAAATAAGTTTTTCAAAGTGTAGTGGTCTTATAAAACCTTGTAAAGATATTGATGGTTTTAGTAAAGAAAACCTTTATAAATTAGTTCATAATGATAGTGGCCTTTTTCCATGTACTTCGAAAGGCATTATTATGCTTTTAAAGTATTATGATATTACTTTAGCGGGTAAAAATGTTTGTATCGTTGGAAGGGGTGACATTGTAGGTAAACCTCTTATTTTTGAGATGCTTAACAATAATGCTACAGTTATAGTTTGTCATTCTCATACTAAAAATATTTCTGAGTTTACAGAAAAAGCAGATATCGTTATAAGTGCCGTAGGAAAACCACATTTGATTAAAAGTAATATGGTAAAAGATGATGCAATTGTTATAGATGTAGGAATAAGTATTGTAGATGGTAAAATTATTGGAGATGTTGACTTTGATAATCTAAAAGATAAATGTACTTATATAACTACGAATCCCGGAGGTATTGGACCTATGACTATTGCTATGATTATAGATAATTTGATTAAGGCATATTATATGCAAAAGGAGAGTGTAAATGGATAAAAAAATTATTGATGCTTTAGAAAAAGAAAGGAAAAGACAAGAAAGTTCAATTGAACTTATTGCCTCAGAAAATTATGTTTCAAATGATATATTACATCTTCAGGGAAGTATTTTAACAAATAAATATGCTGAAGGATATCCTGGTAAAAGATATTATGGAGGTTGTGAAAATATTGATGAAATTGAAAGCCTAGGAATATCGTATGTATGTTCACTATTTGGAGCAAAATATGCAAATATTCAGCCTCATTCTGGATCGAGTGCAAATATGGCTGCAATAAGAGCTCTTATAAATCCTAAAGATAAAATACTTAGCATGGATTTAAATAATGGTGGGCATTTAACTCATGGTTTTAAAAGTAGTTTTAGTGGTATAGATTATGATGCACATTTCTATTCTTTAAATAGTGAAACTGAAATGCTTGATTATGATGAAATAGAGCGTCTTGCTACTGAAATTAAACCTAAACTTATTATTGCTGGAGCATCAGCTTATTCAAGAATAATTGATTTTAAAAGATTTAGGGAAATAGCAGATAAAGTTGGAGCTTATTTAATGGTTGACATGGCTCATATTGCGGGCCTTGTGGCAGGAAATGTTCATCCATCACCGGTGATGTACGCAGATGTAGTTACATCTACAACACACAAAACTTTAAGGGGACCAAGAGGAGGCATAATTCTTACAAATAGTGAAGAACTTATTAAAAAAATAAATAAAACTGTTTTCCCTGGAATTCAAGGTGGGCCTTTAGAACATGTTATAGCGGCTAAAACAGAATGCTTTTATGAAGCATTGAGTGATGATTTTAAAATATATGCTCAAAATGTTATAAAAAATGCTAAGGCTTTATGTGAAACTTTAAAGGATGAAGGATTTAAAATTGTTTCAAATGGTACGGACAATCATTTAATATTATTAAATGTAAAAAGCGTTAACTTAACTGGAAAAGAAGCTGAAGAAGTACTCGAAAAAATAAATATTACAGTAAATAAAAATATGATTCCAAATGATACAGAAAAGTCTACGATAACAAGCGGATTAAGGCTTGGAAGTGCAGCGATGACCACAAGAGGACTTAATGAAGAAGACTTTAAAAATATTGGTTTAATAATTAGTAAAGCTTTAAAAAATAGTGATGATGAAAAGATTTTAAAAAATTTAAAATTAGAGGTTAAGAAAATAACTGATAAATATCCATTATGGTATTAAGGAGGTATAAATGGAAGTTAAATTATTAGGTTCTACGGATCAAAAATTTATTGAAAGTCAAATTCAAATTTGTGCTGCTGCGGGAAAACTTTCAAGAATGCCTGGAACAGTATTTGACGCAGTTTATTCAATGAATGAACCAGAAAAAGCTCTAAAATTTGTAAATAGAGTTATTGCAATGGGCCATACGTCTACGATTGATCATGATTATATGGTATTTGCTTTATCAAAGGTAAGCCCTATAGTAGAGCAAACTATTATTGAGGAAAGATTTTCTTCATTTACAATTAAATCAAGAAGAGAAGTTGATTTTTCAAATGCAGGATTTTATGTACCAGATTTTCATACAAAAGATGGTAAAGTGCATTCAGATAATGACGCATTAAAAGAAAAATATATTAATTATATGAACTCTTTATTTGAGAAATATTCTGAACTAGAAAGTGCTGGTTTTCCAAAAGAAGATGCTCGTTTTATATTACCATATTCATATCATTCAGAAATTATTATGGGACTTGATGGAACAAGTTTAAATAGAATGATAACCAATCTTACTAAAACAAAGTATGCAAATATTACAGAACTTAGGATGCTTGGCGAAAAACTAAGAGAAATAGCAAGTCAAAGAGCTCCTTATATTGAAACACTTCAAAGTAAAGTTCAGGAAAATAGAGAAAGTCAGGCTTTTAATATTTTAAGTGAAGCGGGAGTTAAAAAAAAGTACACATCTTTAGAAGAACCAATTTTATTGTCTTCGACTGATGATATTGATAAAACCATATTTGTTAATGCTATTTGCCGTATGTTTGGTAAAAATGTAAACGAGGCAAATGCTATATATGAATCAACTTTATCTAATGATGAAGACTTAAAGCATAGATTAATGAAAACTATATTTGAGGAAGTAAATAATGAAGATTTAAGACAAGTAAACTTTAGATTTCAATTATCTATTCCGTTTGCAATTTTAACTCATTATACCCGTCATAGAAGACTTTCTTTATCAATACCGGATTTTTCTCCTTTAGTGGACTTAAGACAGTATGAAATTCCACCGAAAATTGAAAATAGTGATTATAAGGATTTTTATGAAAAAGTTTTTGCAGAAAATGAAAAAGTTAAAGATGAATTTAAGGCGCTAGGCATTTGCGATGAAGATTTAGTTTACTTTACTTTAAGTGGAAACAAAGTTAATGTAATTATTAATTTTGATGGAGAAGCTTTTAGATGGATTTGCCGTTTAAGAGAATGTACGAAAGCCCAATGGTGTATTAGACAAAATGTTACTAAAATGCATGAATTATTAAAAGAAAAATCTACTTACTATGTAGAAAATCTAGGACCAGATTGTGTAACAAAACATTATTGTGGTGAAGGAAAAGAATCATGTGGTAGGCTTAAATTAATACTAAAAAAGGAGAATAAATGAGAGGAAAACTAATTGTTATTGAAGGAACTGACTGTTCAGGTAAAGAAACTCAAACAGCTTTGTTAGTAAAATATTTAAAAGAAAAGAATGAAAAAGTATTTACTATGTCATTTCCAAACTATGATAGTCCTACGGGAAAAATTGTAGGAGGACCATTTTTAGGAAAAAAGTATATTTGCGATGGTTTTTTTAAAGAAGGAGCCCCAAACGTAGACTCTAAAGTATCATCACTTTATTTTGCAGCAGATAGATATTATAATTATCCAAAAATTAAAGAAAAATTAGATAAAGGATATACTGTAATACTTGATAGATACGTATATTCAAATATGGCTCATCAAGCCGGCAAAGAAGATGATAAAGAAAAAAGACAAGAACTTTATAAATTTAATGCAACTTTAGAGTTTGATTTATTAGGCCTTCCACGTGCAGATAAAATAATATTTTTATACATGCCAGTTGAAGGGGCAAAAACTCTTAGGATTAATAGACCTGAGGCTCTTGATCAAAATGAAATGGACGAAGAATATCTAAAGAAAAGCCAAAGAGCATATTTAGAACTTTCTAAACTTTTTAATTATATTCAAATAGATTGTTTTAAAGATGGCGTAGTGCGATCAATTGAGGATATATCAAAAGATGTAATTAATGCTTATGAAGAAAAATAATGGAGGAAAATAATGAATAAAGAATTTCAAGAAGTAAAAGATTTTCAAATGGCGTTTGGTCATCCAACAGCAGATGCACCAACACCAATGGCAAATGAAAGGGCCATGAAAAGATATGCATGGATGCTTGAAGAAATAAATGAATTTCTTGATGCCGTAAAAAGTGGGGATATAGTAGAGCAAGCAGATGCAATGATTGATACAATGTATTTTGCATTAGGCACTTTAGTAGAACTTGGAGTAAAACCCGATGAATTATTTGAAATAGTACAAAATGCTAATATGAGTAAACTTTGGGAAGATGGGAAACCACATTATAACGAAATGGGTAAAGTTATTAAACCTGAAGGTTGGGAAAATCCACATCCAAAATTAGCTGGAGCAATTGAGCAAATGAAAACCTCATTGGAAGTTGACCCTACAAAAAAAGACTATAGTATAGATTATCAATATGAAGAAGTAAAAAAATTTCATACAGCTTTTGGCCATCCAACGTCAGATACTCCTGTATCTATGACAAATGAAAGAGCAAGTAAAAGATATGCATGGATGCTTGAAGAAATAAATGAATTTCTTGATGCCGTAAAAAGTGGGGATATAGTAGAGCAAGCAGATGCAATGATTGACACAATATATTTTGCATTAGGCACTTTGGTAGAAATTGGTGTTCATCCAGGCGTGTTATTTGATATAGTACAAAATGCTAATATGAGCAAACTTTGGAAAGATGGAAAACCACATTATAACGAAATGGGTAAAGTTGTTAAACCTGAAGGCTGGGAAAATCCACATCCAAAATTAGCTCGTGCAATTGATAAAATGAAAATGTATGAATAAAGAAAAAATATATACATTTTTAGAGAAAAATAATATCAAATATGAAAAAGTAAATCATAAAGCTGTATTTACTATGGAATAACTTCAAAAAATAGATTTACCTTATAAAGAATATGATGAAAAAAATTTATTTGTCCGCGATGATAAAAAAATAACTACTATTTAATTTTTGTTAGTAACGAAGAATTATTTGACATTTTAGGATTATTCCCTGGAAGTGTAAGCCCTTTAGGAATATTAAATGATAAAAATATAATTGTGAAATTTTATATTGATGAAAAGTTAAACGATAAAATTGGTGTTCACCCAAATGATAATTCAGCAACTATATGGTTAAAAGTATCAGACTTAATTGATATTATAAAAAAACATGGTAATGAAGTTCACGTTATAAAAATTTAAGCATTTTTGCTTATTTTTTTTGGGCTAAAAAACTATACTATATTTGCCTATATTCATACTTTACTTATGAAGGGAGAAAAAAATGTTATTTGATGATACTGGCTATTTTAATAGCTATAATGATATGCTTTATAATATTCCTGGATTTGATTTTGGTAAAAAGTATGAAGACAGCGCTACAGTTGAAAAAGGTTTCTTAAAAGGAAATATGTTTGATAATGAATATAAACCATATAAAAATTATACTTATATTATGCCGAAAATTAAGACAGAAAAAGATAAAGATTTATTAAAAATTATGGAAAGTTCATTTGCCATTAATGATTATGTATTATGGCTTGATTTACATCCAAACGATGAAACTATTTTAAGCAAATATAAATCATGGTGTGAAAAACTTGAAATGCAGCTTAAAAAATATGAGGAAAAATATGGACCACTTTGTGATAATACTGGTAATAAATTTAGTACCTTTAAATGGATAGAAGGACCTTGGCCATGGGAAAGAGAGGATGCAAAATATGTTTAAATATGATAAAAAACTTGCTTATCCAATATCTATT
Source organism: uncultured Bacilli bacterium (assembly GCA_934101645.1). Taxonomy (GTDB): domain Bacteria; phylum Bacillota_I; class Bacilli_A; order RF39; family UBA660; genus UBA6448. Next base: position 169,518 of record CAKORX010000003.1, read on the forward strand.
TCTAAAAAAGACTTAAAAATGGCAAAATATTTAATTACTCAGTTTGGTGGCCCGAATGGTGAACTTGGAGCTTCGATGAGATATTTTTCTCAAAAATTTACGATGCCCGATGATAAAGGAAGAGCATTACTTAATGATATTGCTACTGAGGAACTTGGTCATGTTGAAATGATTTGTGCTATGGTTCATGAACTTACTAAAAATGCCACAGTTGAAGAGCTTGAACAAGCAGGCCTTGGTAGTTATTATACTGAGCATGGAGTAGGAATATTCCCAGTAGATGCTACGGGTAATCCATTTACTTGTGCATATTTTGCAGTAACAGGTGATGTACTTGCAAACCTTTCTGAGGACATGGCAGCCGAAGAAAAAGCAAGAGCAACTTATGAAGGATTAATTAACCAAACTAAAGATGAAGATATTATTGGACCATTATTATTTTTAAGACAAAGAGAAATTATTCATTTTAATAGATTCAAAGAATTATATGATTATTACAAAAACAAGGGATATTGATTATTCCTTTTTTTAAGCATTAATTTTCCTTATTATCATATATTTTAATATGAAAAAAATTATAAATTATAGCATTTTCGTAGCATTTATTTTAGGTGTTATTTTTTCTTTTGTATATCCATTTGATATTTCTAATTATAATTTTTTAATAAATATTTTTTCCTTTAAAGCATTTTTGTATATTTTTGCTCTTGCAATTTTATTTATAATTCTTCCTTTTTTTAGTATGAATTTTTCTTTAATATTTTTGATTTTTGAAAGTTTTTCTTTTGGATATATTATTATATTATTTTTAAAAAATTTTGGTTATAAAGGAATTATTTTTATTTTATTATTTACCTTAATATTTAAATTAATTAATTATTTTATTTTATATTTACTTTCATTTTATTCATTTAAATTAATTAAACATATTTATTTAAATATATTTTCTAAATATCGTAGAAATATCAATAATCTTCATCTATATATGAAAAAAATTGCTTTGATGTCAATTATCTTTTTTGTCTTTAATATAGCACTATTACTATGTAGTAACTTTATTATTCCTTACTTAAAAAACTTGTTATAGTGTTTTTATCTCATTTGTGCTAAAATAACTTTAGTGATTTATATGAAAAAAGTTGTAATTGGTATGAGTGGTGGAGTAGATAGCGCTGTTGGAGCATATTTACTAAAAAATGAGGGCTATGAAGTAATAGGCCTTTTTATGCGTAATTGGGATAGTAATATTAATAATGATATTTTAGGAAATCCTAATGATACAAATGATATTTGCCCTCAGGAGAAAGATTATAATGATGCAAAAAAAGTTTGTGAGCATTTAGGTATTAAACTTTATAGAATAGATTTTATTAAAGAATACTGGGACTATGTATTTACTTATTTTTTAGAGGAACTAAAAAAGGGAAGAACTCCTAATCCGGATATGCTTTGTAATAAATATATAAAATTTGATTTATTTGTTAAAGAAGCAAGAAGACTTGGAGCAGATTTTATTGCTACGGGTCATTATGCTAGAATCGAAGGAAATAAACTTTTAAGAGCTAAAGATTTAAATAAAGATCAAACTTATTTTTTAGCAGATGTAAATGTAAATAATTTTAAAGATGTACTTTTTCCTGTCGGAGACTATACAAAACCAGAAATTAGAGAAATTGCTAAAAAAGCACAAATTCCTGTATTTGATAAAAAAGATTCTACGGGTATATGTTTTATTGGCGAAAGAAATTTTCAAAAATTTATGTCTAATTATTTAAAACCAAATCCTGGAGATATAATAAATGTAGAAACCTTAGAAAAAATAGGCACTCATACAGGACTTATGAATTATACAATTGGTCAAAGAAAAAATGTAGGCCTTTCTGGAGATGAAGAAAGACATTATGTTTGTGGAAAAGATACTAAAAAAAATATATTATATGTAGCATATGGAGATTCAGAGTACTTATATTCTGATGAATGCATTATCGATAATGTAAATTTTATTTCAAGTAAAAGGCCTTCATTTTGTACATGCAAATTTAGATATAGAGGAGAAGATCATCCAGTTGTTTTAGAGTACTTAGAGGGTAATAAAATAAGAGTAATATATAAAGGAAAAGCTAAAAGCGTTACTCCAGGTCAAGCCTGCGTATTATATGATGGACAAGAGTGCCTTGGTTGTGGGTTTATTGACAGCGTTTATAAAGATGGTAAAAAACTATGGTATTTAAATTAATTTTATGATATTATAAAATAGTAGTACAATATTAATAGTAGAGAGGTTTTTTACATGAATAAAAATAAGTTTAAAACATTTTTAAATAACTTAAAAATTGCTTTTAATAAAAATAAGAAAAAAAGTATTACTATTTTAGTTATTTTAATTCTTTCAATTATATCAAGTGTAACACTTATTGCATATTCTTTTTATGTAAATAGATCTACAAATTTAATTATATCTGGTATTGCTTCGCTTGATCCAAGTGATGTAAAAATAGATATTTATAGAGAAGACCGTGATGCAAATGGTACTGGTATTGGAACATATTCTCTTTCATACTATGTTCCAGGACAGACGACTTATACTTATAATTCAAGTAAAACTACTTGTGATGATGGACTATCTATAAATAGTTTTGATGGTACTGCTTTTACAGTAAATGCTTCGAAAAAAGGAAAATGTAAAGTATATTTTGATGCTAAAGATGGTTATATCGAGGATTATGTTGTTAATTTATTTGTTCAACAAACTCCGGGAAATACTGAGGATAAAAATTACAATCAAATGGGTAAATTACCACTTTATGAAGTTGGTTACTATTATACAATAAATACTTCGAAAACTAATTGCACTAATGGTGCAACTGTAAGTATAGAAGGAAAAAATATTATAGTATTAACAACTCAAAAGGCTGTATGTAATGTATATGCAGATAAAAATAGTGATAGTACTTCTCCGACAATTTCTTCGGTAAGTACTAATGGAACAAAAATTACGTTTACCGCCACTGATAACATTTCAGTTGCAATGTATGGTTTAAGTACTAGTAATACTACTGAACCTAGCGAATGGAAATATTTTAATGGAACGAGTCAAACAGTTACATTTGAGCATACTACTGAAGGAACTTATTATTTATGGGTAAAAGATAGTGCTGGAAATAGTGCAGTATCATCTGCTATAACAATAGTGATTGATTCTTCTGCACCAGTTGTTGGTACAATTGAAGCTTATACGAAAAATGCTGTAATAGCACTTTCTGATGATACTAATTTAGCAGGTTATGCAGTAACTACTACGTCTGCTACACCTACAAGTTGGACTACAGTATCTGGAAAAACTGCTAGCGTTACATATGCTGCATCATCAAATGGCACATATTATGTCCATGTAAAAGATGCTGCTGGTAAAACTTCAAGTAAATCATTTAGTATGGTTTGTGCTGCATCAACTACTGCAAATTTTGATTATACTGGTTCAGTTCAAACTTATTCAATGGCATGTAATGGTAGTTATATACTTTATGTTTGGGGTGCTGAAGGAGGATATCGTTCTAGTACCAACTATAGCGGTAAAGGTGGATATTCTACAGGTACATTAACAAATCAGACACATGGAAAAACACTTTATGTATATGTAGGTGGAGCCGGAGGAAGTGGTTCATCTGGTTGTGGATCTACAATATGTACAGGTGGATATAATGGTGGTGGATATCGTTATAAATATTATGGCGGTGGTGGTGCCACTGATATAAGAATTTCTGGTGGTGCTTGGAATGATGCTACTGGTTTGAAAAATAGAATTATTGTTGCCGGTGGTGGCGGTTCTGATGGCGCTAAAACTAAGAAAGGTATGTATGGTGGTGGAACAACTGGTGGTACTAGTACAGAAAACTATACAGCCAATAAAACCTATTGTGGACAAGGTGGAAATCAAACATATTCTGGATATTCAGCTTCTTATACTATAACTTCTCAAGCAACAACAGGACTTAACTCTAACACTTTAAATTATTATGCTGGAGGCTTTGGCTTTGGCGGCGGTGGTGTTTACCTAAGCAATGGTTATGGTGGAGCTGGCGGCGGCGGCTGGTATGGCGGCTCTGGTACAGTTCCTGATAGTTCTGGTGATGACGACCGTGGTGGCGGTGGTGGTTCAGGATTTATTTATACATCTTCAACTGCAAGTAACGTTCCATCTGGTACAACGCTTTCATCATCATATTATCTATCTAGTGCAAGTACAGTTAATGGAGGCACATCATTTACAGGCACAGGTGGTACCGCAGAAACTGGCCATTCTGGAAATGGCTACGCTAGAATTGTGTTTACTCCATAATTTTGTATAAATTTTAATAACAAACATACTATTTATCATGAATAGTATGTTTTTATCTGAAATGCAAGAAAAAGAAATTATTTCAATTGAAACAGGATTAAATTATGGACATATTGTTGATTGTGAAATAAATGAGGAAGGCAAAATAATTTCTTTTGTAGCGGAAAATAGAAAAATTTTTAAAAAACCTCTTAGTAATAATGAAGTAACTTTTACATACTTAGATATAGTTAAAGTAGGAAAAGATGTAATACTTGTTAAAGTTTAAAAAATTGTTTATAATAAGTAGTATGAAAAAGAAAATTATTATTTATAGCGCATTAATTTTTTTGATTGATCAAATAAGTAAATTTATATTAGATAAAGTTTTAGTTCTTGGAAAAAGTATAAAGATTTTTGATAAATTTTTATATATAACAAAAGTATATAATGATGGAGTAAGTTTTAGTATGCTTACTGGTAAAAGATTTTTTATAATATTAATAAGCATAATAATATTAATTTTCTTGTGTTTATATATGAAAAAATTTAAAAATAATAAGCGTAATATAATTGCTTTTTCATGTATTTATGGCGGCCTTATTGGTAATTTAATTGATAGAATATTTCATGGCTATGTAATTGATTTTATAGATTTTTATATTTTTAATTATAATTATCCTATATTTAATATAGCAGATGCATCAATATGTATTGGTGTATGCTTATTAATATATAGTATTTATTTAGGGGAAGATAATGAAGTTAGTAGTAAAGGAAAATAATAAAAGAATTGATAAATATATAAGTGAAAACACTGAGTATTCAAGAAGTTATATTGAAAAACTTATAAAAAATGGATTAGTTTTAGTAAATGGTAAATCCACTATAGAAAGTTATAAAGTTTGTGAATCTGATGAAATTGAAATAAATGATAACTTAGATAAAAATACTGGTATTAAGCCAAGTGAAATGAATCTTGACATTGTTTATGAAGATGACGATTTAATGATTATTAATAAACCAAGTGGGGTAGTTGTTCATCCAGGAGCAGGAAATCATGAAAATACTTTAGTAAATGGTCTTATTAATTATACAAATAACTTAAGTGATATAAATGGTGACATAAGACCTGGAATAGTTCATAGACTTGATAAAGATACTTCGGGACTTATGGTTGTAGCAAAAAATAATAAATCTCATGAGTTACTATCAGAAATGTTTAAAAATCATGATATAAAAAGAACATATGTTGCTTTAACAAACGGAGTTATTCCCTATAATAAGGGAACTATTGATGTTCCTATTAAAAGAGATGATAAACATTTTGATAAAATGATGGCTTGTGAAGATGGAAAAAAAGCAATAACACATTTTAAAGTTTTAAAAAGATATAATAATTATACTTTATTATCATTAAACTTAGAAACGGGTAGAACTCATCAGATAAGGGTTCATTTAGCTTATTTAGGGTATCCTTTATATAATGATCCAGTTTATAGTAATAAAGTATGTACTTCGTTTGGACAATTTTTACATTCAAAAGAAATTGATTTTGTCCATCCAATAACAGGAAAAAAGCTTCATTTTGAAGTACCATTACCAAATGAGTTTAAAGAGTTTATAGATAATTTAAAATAAGGAGAAGCAATGGATAAAGTAAACGTTAGAAAACAAGATCAAATATTAATGAGTTTAGTACATTATTTTGTTACAAAAGAGGGCTATTCTCCGATATTTGTTCAAGGTGTAAAAGATGAAATATGGCTTGAAAATGTTGACGGACCATATAGAATAATTAGAATTAATAATAATTATATACATAATGAAGAACAATATACGTTTGAACAATTTAAAATTAAAAACGTTATGAAACAAATTAAAAAGAAAACTTTATCATTTTCAATTAATACCTTAAATATTGATTTAAATGTTTCTGATAGAGTTAAAATAGAGCCTAATAAGGATATAGATAATGTAAGTGTTCATGAACTTGAGGATATTAAAAAGAATGAAGGAATTATTTCTGTATTTCCGAGTATTAAATCTGATTTATATGAAAGTGGAAATAGTTTAGATTTACTTTTAAATGTTACAAAAGATATAAATAATAAAACTGAAACTGATAATAAAAAGTTTGAAAAAATATTTTCTAAGAAAAAACTTGTTATTACATATTTAATAATGCTTATATGTATTTTAATGTATGTTTTAGTAACTTTCATGGGAGCAAGTAATAAAGCTTACCTTCTTTTGGGAGCAAATTTAAAAGTTCTTGTAAAAAGTGGACAAGTATATAGACTTATTACATACGCATTTTTACATGGTGGTTTAGTTCATTTAATAACTAACATGTATTCACTATATATTATTGGAAGTCAAATTGAAAATAATTATGGCAAATTAAAATTTATTTTTATATACTTAGTAAGTGCTTTAACTGGAGGACTACTTAGTGCATTATTTAATAATAATATAAGTATTGGTGCAAGTGGAGCAATTTTTGGCCTTCTTGGAGCACTTATGTATTTTGGCTTTCATTTTAGACTATATTTATCAGATGCTCTTAAAACAAGAATTGTTCCTGTTATATTAATAAACCTTTTGATTGGCTTTATGGTAACTGATATTGATAATGCTTGTCATATAGGAGGACTTATAGGAGGATATTTAGCTGCGATGGCAGTAGGTATTCCTGAAGTTGAAAATAAAAAAGATAAAATTAATGGAGTAATACTTCTTTTGATATATATAGCATTTATGAGTTATTTATTATTCTTTAGATAAAAAAATACTTTAGCTTTCAAACTAAAGTATTTTTATTTTTGTTTTTTATTAATTGTTTTTGCTTCTCTTGCAGAAATAATAACTTTTTCTCCATTTATAGTTTTCTTTTGAAGATTAGGCTTTTGAACTCTTTTTGTAGCATTTAATGCATGAGATCTATTATTTCCTGATAAAGGTTTCTTATTAGTTATTTTAGTAGCCATTAATTTGCCTCCTTTTTCATTACCTTTAAACTTTAACATAATTAAAGGCAAAAGTCAATTTTTTATATAAGTTTTATATATATAAAAACCTAGTTATCTAGATTAAAATGTTTTTTTGTTATATAATGAGTAGGGAGGATTAAAAAATGTATCGTTATATAATTGGAAAAGTTAAAGAACAAGAGGGAAATTTTATTGTAGTAGAATGTAATAATATTGGCTATTTAATAAATGTATCAAACCCTTATTCTTATGAAATAGATAAAGAATATAAAATTTATTTATATAATCATATAAAGGAAGATGAAAATTCTTTATATGGCTTTAAGCTAAAAGAGGAACTTGATTTATTTTTAAAGTTAATAAATGTTAAAGGGTTAGGTCCTAAAATGGCAAATGGATTTTTTGCAACAGGCAGTGTAAATGGAATAATCGATGCTATTAATAGAGAAAATGTTTTATATTTAACTAAGTTTCCTAAAATAGGTGAAAAGATTGCTAAGCAAATTATACTTGATTTGAAGGGAAAGGTTACTGCTGTTGATACAGGCAATATTTCTGATACAAGTAATGAACTTTATGAAGTACTTGAAAGTCTTGGTTATAAAACAAGTGAAATTAATAAAGTTGTAAAAAATGTTTCTTCAGAGCAAAGCGTTGAAATGCAGGTAAAAGAAGCATTGAAACTATTATTGAGGTAATATGAAAATAGGAATAGATTTTGATAATACAATTGTAAATACTTTTGAAACATCTAAAAAATATTTAGATAAATTTTTACCTGATAATAATTTAAAAAGTTATCATGAACTGCCAAAAGAACAAGAATGGTATTTTGTAGAACATTATTTTAATGATATAACTAAAGATTTAACTCTTTTTGATAATGTTTTAAATGCTATAGACTTTTTTAAGAAAAATGATATAAAAGTAGTTCTTATTACCGCAAGGGGAGGACATTATCCTGAAATTATCGAGGAAACTAAAAAATTTATAGAAAAAAATAATATACCTTTTGATGAAATGATTTTTTCTGTCTATCCAAAAGGTAAAGAAGCAAAAGAATATGAATTAGATTATGTTATTGATGATAGTATTGATGTAGTAAATGATGTAAGAAATCATGGAGTAAACGCACTTTTATATGGTGAAGATGTAAAAAACTGGCAAGAAGTAATTGATTATTTTGAGAAGGAGGTATTATGCCACGAATAGTAGATGCAAATGAACAAAATGAAGAAATATTTGAACAAAATATAAGACCTCAACTTCTTGATGAATATGTTGGCCAAACAGAAATTAAAGAAAATATGCGTGTTTTTATTAAAGCTGCAAAAATGCGTGGAGAAGTATTAGATCACGTTTTACTTTATGGTCCTCCGGGACTTGGAAAAACAACACTTGCTCATATAATTGCAAATGAAATGGGGACAAATATTAGAACAACATCAGGACCTGCTATGGAAAAACCAGGAGATCTTGCGGCGGTTTTATCTTCACTTGAACCAGGGGATGTATTATTTATTGATGAAATACATAGACTTCCATCTTTTATTGAAGAAATATTATATCCAGCGATGGAAGATTTTGAACTTGATTTAGTTATTGGTAATGAAGGAAAAAGTAAAAGTATAAAAATCGATTTACCTCCATTTACTTTAGTTGGAGCAACTACAAGAGCAGGTGATTTAACTTCACCACTAAGAGATAGATTTGGTATAGTAAATAAACTAGAGTATTATTCTTTTGATGAACTTGCGGGAATTATAAAAAGAACAAGCAAAGTATTAAATATGGAAATCGAAGATGATGCTGCTTATGAACTTGCCAAAAGAGCAAGAAAAACTCCAAGAATTGCTAATAGACTTTTTAAAAGAGTTAGTGATTTTGCTTTAGTTTTAGGTAATGGTAAAATTACCTTAGATATTACTAAAGATGCATTAAAAAGACTTAAAGTTGATGATTATGGACTTGATAGTATTGATATAGAATATTTAAAAAGTTTAATACAAAAATTTAATGGTGGACCTGTGGGTGTTGAAACAATTGCAACTTCAATTGGTGAAGAGGTATCGACAATCGAAGATGTTGTTGAACCATTTTTACTTCAGGAAGGCTTTATAAAAAGAACTAAAAGTGGTAGAGTTGCCACAAATAAAAGTTATGATCATTTAAAGATTAGTTTTAATAGAACTTTGTTTTAGTAAAACTAATCTTTTTGTTTACAATTTGAAAACCTTTTGTTATTATATAATTGTCAGAGTTTTAATAAGGAGAAAATGACCGATTTTTATAATACTGGTACAGGTTTTATAAAAGATGGGGCTTTTAAAAGAATTTTTAATGAAAATAGAGAATTTTTAGTTTTGTTTATATCTAAAGTATTAAATATTTCTTATGATGAAGTTGATGATAATTTAGTTATATTAGATAATGGAATAAGTGATAATCTAAGTGTAAAAAATAAACAAACGGATTTATTATATGAAAGTGTTGGCATAATAATAAACATCGAAGCTAATGGAAGTATGACAAAAGTAGTTAAAGATAAAAATACTGCATATATTTGTCAGCTTTATTTAAGGCAAATTAGAATAGGGGATTATTATAAAATTAAACCAATATTTCAAATAAATATTAATAAAAAAAGTCCATTTTCTGTGAAAAGATTTTTAGACATAACTAAACTTGTAAATGTCGAGACTTTAGAAATAAGAAGTGAAAATATAACTATTATGATATAAACTTAGACTATTTAGAAACTATGAGTTATGAAGATAAGCTCAAACTTCCTAACGATGATTTAAAAAAATTAGTAATTATATTTTCAAGTGAAAACAAAGATGATTTTGATAAACTTTATAAGGGTAATAAAATAATGGAAAGGGTGATTGGAACTATGAAAGATATGATAAAAGATTTTGACGGATTTTTATATTATGACCGTGAAGCTTTTGAAAAAGCAGAAAGGGAGGAAATTTCCTACAATCAAGGCATGGAAGCCGGGGAAGAGCAAGGTATGGAAATTGCTACGGAAAATATTGTTAAAAATATGATTTTAAATAATATTTCTGATGAAAAAATAGTTTCAAGTACAAATATTTCAAAAGAAAAATTAAAACAAATAAAGACTGTTTTAAGAAAGGAAGGCAAATTAAAATAATTTCAGTTATTTATTACAAAATATAATTACAGATTTGTATTCATCTATTAATTAAAACTTGTATTAATTTAAAATATTTTTATAGTGTGGAAAAATTTTCCATACTTTTTTTGTGCTTGAATAAAAAACTTTGTTTTTAATCAAAATATGTGTGAAAGGATGAAAAATGAGTAATTACAAAGTTGATATAACCGGGATAAATACAAGTACTTTAAAGTGTCTAACTCATGAAGAAAATGTTAAATTATTTAAAATGCTTCAAAATGGAGATTTAAAGGCAAAAGAATATTTAGTAAATGGTAATTTAAAATTAGTTCTATCTGTATTAAAGGGATTTAATAAAAAATCAATTAATCAGGATGATTTATTTCAAGTTGGCGTTATTGGATTAATAAAGGCAATAGATAATTTTGATTTATCTTATAACTTAAAACTATCTACATATGCAGTTCCTTTGATAGCAGGAGAAATAAAAAAATACTTAAGAGATAATACACAAATGCGTGTTGCAAGAAGCATAAAAGATGATGCATATAGAATACTAAAATTTAAGGAAGAATATATTAGTGTTCATGGAAAAGAGCCACTTTTTAGTGAAATAGCTTCATCTTTAGGAATAAGTGAATATGATGTTGGCTTTGCTTTAGATGCTTTAAAAGAACCAGTAAGTATATTTGCTCCAATATATAATGATGGGGGAGATACAATTTATTTAGAAGATCAGTTAGCGGATACAAAAAGTGCAAACTATGATAAAGATATGTTAATATCTATGTATAAAGCTTTAAAGAAAATTAAAGATAGAGAAAAGTCTGTTTTAATGGAAAGATATGTTATTGGTAAAACTCAAACTGAAATAGCAAATGATTTAAATATTTCTCAAGCTCAAGTATCAAGAATAGAAAAAACAGCTTTAGTAAAAGTAAGGAAACTTATTAAATGATAGCGTTATGTATTCAAATATATTTTGCTAGAATTTTAGATGTTACATTAAATACCATAAGAACATTTTATACGTTAAAAGGAAAATCAATTATATCTACGATTATTTCCTTTTTTGAGGTTTTAGTTTGGTTTTTAGTGGCAAGGGAAGCATTAAATATAAATTTAAATTCAGTGTGGATACCAATAAGTTATGCTCTTGGATATGCTACAGGTAATTTAATTGGTTCATTTATTTCTAATAATTATATCAAAACTGAAATAAATGTAACTGTCATTACAAAGAAAAATAATAATTTAATAGATATTTTAAGGGATAATGATTATGAAATATCAATTATTGACTTAAAAAATAGTTTTGATAATATAAAAAAACAAATGCTTATTATTGAAACAAACAAAAAAGATTATAAAAGACTTGTTCATATAATAAAATCTTTTGATATAAACTCGTATATCATGGTAAGTGATATAAAGAAAATTGAAAAATATACCTTGGAAAAATCATTTTAGTGTGTTATCATAATTATTAGAAGATAGGGTATTAAATTATGAATAAGTTTGATAAAAAAAGTTTAATTATTGTTATTTCATCAGTATTACTGATTGTTATTGTTTCTGCGGTGTCATTTGCATTTTTAGGAAGTTTTAAAAAACAGCTTAATAACGTTGACGTTAATATAATCGCTGAAAACGTAAATAATACATATTTTAATGTAACAAATAATGTATCATTTGCTTTAGATGTAGATCCCTCAATGATGAGTGAAGCTAGTAATGGCACCTATGTTGCAGAAAATACAGCAACACTTGATGTATCAATAAATCCGGCACTTAATGGCTTAAGTGTTAAATGTACTTATGATATTATCTTTGAATATGATTCATCATCAAACATTTATGGAGTAAGTCCAACACCAGTAACATCTGGAGCAGATAAAGAGCTTACCCTTCAGATAAGTGGCCCAAATGGAACAAGTGATTATTTCGAAGAAAAAAACTTTAATTTAACAAGTAGGTCAAAAACAGTTGTAAGTAGGGCAGAAATAATAAACTCAATATCAGGGATGCCCACGACTCATAGATGGGAATTTGTAAATAGATTTTATAATCTAAATTTAGATCAATCAGCATTAGCAAATAAATCTTTTAAAGGAAGATATTATGTAGCAAATGTATCATGTGATAAATCTGAAGATAAAACAATTTATTCGCTTGTAAAAAATAGATATAAAAATAATGATGAATTTGTAAAACTATATAATCCAACTGAATTTGGAGATGCAACTATTTATGCCAATAATATTTATTATTTTAATGGTGCAGTAGAAAATAATAATGTTTTATTTGCAGGTTTTTGTTGGAAGATAGTAAGAACGACTGAAACTGGCGGAATAAAAATGATATATAATGGTGTACAAACAAATGACTCATGCAATAATACTGGTAATGCTGCAATACTAACGAAGAAAAGTGCATATAGTAGTGATATTACCTCACTAGCATATGTAGGATATATGTATAACAAAGTATATACAGTTAGCTTTAAAAACATGTCAAATGAATCAAATATAATATTTGGCAGTACATTTACATACTCTAATGGAACTTATAAAATAAACAATACGAAAACAATAGTAACTTGGTCAAGTGAATATAATACACTAAATGACAAACATTATACTTGTTTAACTACTAGCACGACTTGTTCTTCATTAAATTATATATTTACTGCTACTAATGGACAAATATATTATATGACACTTACCAATGGTGAATCTATTGATAATGCATTAAAAAATATGCTATATGCAGATGATGTTAATAATAAGAATAGTACAATAAAAGAAAATATTGACTCATGGTATAAAGACAATATGACAGGTTACACTGATAAACTCGAAGATACAGTATTTTGTAATGATAGAACAATTAAACAAGGTGCTTGGGAAGCCACCTCGAATATTTCAGATTCAATAATAACTATTTCATTAGGCAATAGTCCTGGGTTAGCATGTTTAAATGAAACTGATAGATTTAGTATGAGTAATAATAAAGCCAAATTGACTTATCCTGTAGGACTACTATCTTCTGCTGAGGCTTCACTTGCTTTAAAAGATTCTGATAAAAATAAATATTACTTAGCAGGAAGTACTGCTTGGTTGATGAGTCCTCACAGTTATATATATATTCAACCATATATATTAACTTCGCTTTTGTGGAGTGGCTATGGTGTCTCTATACTAGAGGCAAGGATGAGTTATGGTGTAAGACCTGTTATTTCTTTAAAACCTAATACTGAGTATACATTAGGAGATGGCTCATATACAAATCCATTTGTAGTAGAATAATTTTAATTTAATATAAATGTAAAAATTTTTTAAACAACAAGAATTTTTACATTTTTTTATTGATTTTTTTATAATATTTACAAATTTATCGTTATTTGTGGACAATTCTAATAAATGATGTTAAAATATTTATGACATTTTAAGTGGGCCTGCAATCCCACTTTTATTATTAATTAAGAGGGTGATATATTTGGATTTTAGTAATTTAATGGAAAAAATCAATATTGCAGTTAAGGATCTTGAAATATTTGCATGTGATATTAAATATAAAAAGAAAGGCAAATATAATTTTTTAGAGGTAACTTTAGATAAAGTTGGTGGCATTGATTTAGATGAGATTGTTAAAGCAACTCATATAATTAATGAAGTAGTTGATAAATATTGTGATATTGAAGAAAGCTATATATTAGATATATCAAGTAAAGAAAGAGGTTAGATAAAATGAATAGTAATGAATTAATTAAAGCAATAAAGCTTGTAACTAAAGAAAAAAATATTAGTGAAGATGTTATATATGATGGACTTACTTTAGCCCTTACTACAGCATATAAGAAGAATTTTGATTCTAAAACTAATGTAATTGTTAAAATAAATCGTGAAACTGGTGAAATTAAAGTATTTTCTTATTTAGTAGTTGTACCTGAAATTGATGAAGGTTCTGTAACTATAGATGAAGAAGGAAACGAAGTAAACGTTCCACCAGAGATTAACATTGATGCTCAAATACTTTTAGAGGATGCTCAAAAAATCGATCCAAAAGCAAAAATTGGTGACACTATTGAAAAAGAAGTTACTCCAAAAGACTTTGGACGTGTTGCTGCGGGAACTGCTAAACAAGTATTAACTCAAAAAATTAGAGAAGCTGAAAAAGAAAGTATCATTAATGAGTTTGCAGATAAAGAAGGCGAAGTAATGGTTGGAATGGTTGCTATGGAAGACCAAAAAAATTATTACATTGATCTTGGTAGAACTCGTGGTATGCTTCCTAAAACTGAAATTATTCCTGATGAGAAAATAGTTATGGGTTCAAATATTAAAGTATATTTAACTAAAGTTACTTTAGGAGCTAAAGGACCAGTTATTATGCTTTCAAGAAAACATTATGGTTTTGTAAAAAGATTATTTGAACAAGAAATTCCTGAAATTATAAATGGAACTATTGAAATATATGCTGTTGTTCGTGAACCTGGTATTAGATGTAAAGTTGCAGTTTATTCTACGAATGAAAGAATTGATCCAATTGGTTCATGTATTGGTGAAAAGGGATGTAGAATTGCAGGCATTTTAAAAGAACTTGGTAATGAAAGAATTGACTTAGTTTTATATAATGAAGATCCTGCTATATTTATTAAAAATGCTATGACTCCTGCTAAAGATGCAATTGTTAATATTTTAGATGAAAAAGAAAAGAAAGCTTTAGTAATTGTAAATGATGATAATTTATCTCTTGCAATAGGCAAAAAAGGAAGTAATATAAAACTTGCTTCTCGTCTTACACATTATTATCTTGAAATTAAAACTCTTAGAGAAGTTAACGAAGAAGGAAATAAATAATGAAAAAAATACCTTTAAGAACATGTGTTGTAACTAAAGAAAAATGTGAAAAACGTGATCTTTTAAGGGTTGTAAGAACTCCTGAAAAAACTGTTATTTATGACAAAACTGGCAAAAGTAATGGTAAAGGAGCATATTTAAAAAAAGATATTAATGTAATAAATAAAGCAAAACAAACTAAAATATTAGATAGAGTATTAGAAGTTAAAGTAGATGATAATATTTACGATGAACTATTAAAGGTGGCAAATGAGACCAACTAAAGAAGAATATTATATGGCAATTGCTGAACTAGCTTCAATGAGAAGTACATGTCTTTCAAGAAAAGTTGGTGCAGTGGTTGTAAAAGATGATAATCCGATTAGTTTTGGATTTAATGGACCTGCAAGAGGAGTTACTCATTGTGAAGATTTAGGTGGATGCCGAAGAAGAGCAATGGATGATTATGCTTCAGGAAAATATTTAGAATTATGTCCTGCCTCTCATGCTGAGCAAAATGCTATTGCTTTTGCAGCAAGACATGGTATATCAACTGTTGGAGCAACAATTTATGTAAATACATTTCCATGTAAAGATTGTATGAATTCAATTATCAATAGTGGAATTAAAAAAGTTGTCTTTAATAGCTCTTATGATGCAAATTTATCAAAGGAAATTGTAAGTAGTGTTGATATAGAGGTTGTGAAATATGAAGGTAGAACACTTCAAGAATTATTAATTGAAACTGGCTATATTAAAATGCCTGGTGAAGAAAGTGAAAGAAAAAGATAAATAAAAGAAAGGATGGTTAACCATGAATATTAAAGATTATGCAAAGGATGTAGGCTTATCAGTTGCGGAAGTACTTAGAAGGTGTAGTGAGTTAGGTATTAAAGCAGATAGTAATAGCGTATTATCTGATGATGATATCATCATGATTGATAACACTATTAATTTAATTAGTACTAATAAAGAAACTACATATGAGGAAGAAGATCAAATTGATGATGTTGTTGAAAAAGTACTTCAAAGTGAAAACATTGATAAAACAAATTCACTTAATTTAACTAATAAACAAAAACTTAAAAAGAAAGATAGTAAAGATAGTAGTGAATTTAAAAGTTTAAAAAAACAAATGTATAAAAATAAGTCTAAACTTATGAGTAATAGTAAAGAAGATAATATTGTTATTTATGAAAATAATATGACTGTTAGCGATTTTGCTAATGCATTAGGCATATCTGCTAACGATATTATTAAAAAGCTTATGAGTTTAGGTTTAATGCTATCAATTAATGCTCCAATTGATTTTGAAAATGCTGAAATCGTAGCTCTTGATTATAATAAAACTTTAAAGAAGAAAGAAAGTCAGGATATTACAGATTTTGATAATTATGAGGTAGTAGATAATCCCGAAGATTTAAAAGAAAGACCTGCAATTGTAACAATTATGGGTCATGTAGATCATGGTAAAACTACTTTACTTGATTATATAAGAAATAGTAATATTGCCTCTGGAGAAGCTGGAGGAATAACACAAGCAATTGGTGCTTATCAGACTGAAAAGGATGGTCATAAAATTACATTTATTGATACTCCAGGTCATGCTGCATTTACTCAAATGCGTGCAAGAGGAGCAAGTGTTACTGATATTGTAATTATTATTGTTGGTGCAGATGATGGTGTAATGCCTCAAACTAAAGAAGCAATTGATCACGCAAAAAGTGCTGGTGTACCAATTATTGTTGCAGTAAATAAAATAGATAAACCAGATGCAAATATTGAAAGAGTTTATACAGAAATGACTGAAGAAGGAATAACACCTGAAAGTTGGGGTGGCGATTATCCATTTATTAATATTTCTGCGAAGACTGGCGAAGGTGTTGATAAACTTCTTGAAACAATACTTGCTATTGCTGAAGTAAGAGAATTAAAGGCTAATCCATCAAGATATGCTCTTGGTGCTGTTATTGAAGAAAAACTTGATAAAAATGTTGGTGGTATTGCATCATTTTTAATTTTAAATGGTACTCTTCGTTTAGGAGATCCAGTTGTAGTAGGTACTACTTTTGGAAAAATTAGAACAATGAAAAATGATCGTGGAGAAAGCATTGTTGAAGCTGGTCCTTCAACTCCAGTAGAAATTACCGGACTTAATGATACTCCTAAAGCTGGCGATAAATTTATGGCTTTTGAAACTATTGAAGAAGCTAAAAATGTTGCTATAAAAAGAAAAAATATTGAAAAAGAAAAGAGCAATGTAAAAAGAAATCTTTCTTTAGATGAACTTTTTGATAGCATTAATGCTGGTCAAAAAGAAATTGCTGTTGTTTTAAAAACTGATGTAAGAGGTAGTGAAGAAGCAGTTAAAAATGCTCTTGAAAATATTAAAGTTGAAGATGTTAAAGTGAAAGTTATCCGTAGTGGTATTGGACCAATATCTGAAAGTGATGTAGTTTTAGCAAGTGCAAGTAAAGCTATAGTTATTGGCTTTAATGTTGTTGCATCTAACGATGCTAAAGTTATGGCTAAAGAATATGGAATTGAAATAAGACTTTATACAATAATTTATAAATTAGTAGAAGATGTTGAAGCTGCCTTAACTGGAATGCTTGATCCTAAATTCGAAGAAAAAATTATTGGAACTGCCGAAGTAAGACAAATATTTAAATTTTCTAAGGTTGGTAATATCGCAGGAACTTATATAACTGATGGAATTGTAAAAAATAATGCTAATGTTAGAGTTATTCGTGATGGTAGAGTTTTAACTGAAACAAAAATTGCCTCAATTCAAAGAGGAAAAGATCAAGCTAAGGAAGTTAAAAAAGGCTTTGAATGTGGTATTACTCTTGAAAAATACGATGACTTTAAAGAAAATGATATTTTCGAAGTATATGTAATGGAGGAAGTAAAACGTGCCTAGTTTAAATGTAAAAAGAGTTGAAAGTGATATTGAAAAATATATTCCAATTATATTACAAAGAGAATGTCATGATGAACTTTTAAAAACTGTTACAATTACTGGATGCAAACTTGCAAAAGACTTTAGTTTTTGTAAAGTATATTTTACTTCTTTATCTGATTTAGATAAAAAACAAATTGAAAAAGAAGTTAATGAAGCAAGTCCATTTATAAGAGGAAAACTTGCATCCTTAATTGAAGCAAGAAATATTCCATTTTTAAAATTTATTTACGATGAGTCAATTGAATATGGAAATAAAATTGATGATATAATAAAACAAATTCATAGTAAAGAAAACTAACTTTTTCATGGGGGTTATATGGTTATTGGAAAAAGTAATGTAAATCGAAGAATATTACGTCAAGTATGTACTATTGCTTATGATTATAGTTCATATTTTTGTAAAACAAATTTACTTGCACGTATTTCTCAAAAAGAGATGCTGTATGAAAAGGATAATTATGTACTAAAAAAATTAGATCCTAATTATCTTTTTGTTTGTGATATGAAAAGAAAATTAAGTGAAGGTGAACTTGTTGCTCTTTTTGCTGATAGTGGAAGAATTATTGCATTTACTATATTTTCTTATGAAGATGGAATATTATCTATGTCTGATATCATGGTAAGAAATTTTGAGGGTTTCGAAGAAAAATCCAATTCCGTTTTGAGAAATATTTATAATTTATTTTTAAATTACGCTTGTGATGAAGCTTTATGTATGAGTCCATCGATTATAGATACAGATTTTACTTATCTAACTGATACATTGGAAAGTACTTTATTTCTTGCTGATTTTGAATATGACGAAACAATTTATAGAAAAATTTTAATTGATAGATTAGAAAATTTAGGCGAAAAAGAAAGGAAGGGCATTATTTTTATAGATGGTTATGGAAGGAATCGTATTAATAAACAAAGATAAAAATAAAACAAGTAGAGATATAGTTAATGAATTAACTCATATTTTTGGTACAAAAAAAATTGGCCATACAGGAACTTTAGATCCTATCGCTACAGGTGTTTTAGTGGTATGTATAGGAAAATATACAAAACTTGTTAATACTTTAGTAAGTCTTAAAAAAGAGTATATTGCTACGATTAAACTTGGTATTAAAACAGATACCTTAGATATTACAGGAAATGTTTTAGAAAAGCGTGAATGTAAGGTAGAAAAAGAAAAACTTTTAAATGAACTTAAATCATTAATCGGAGAGTTTAAACAAACTGTACCAATTTATTCTGCGAAAAAAGTTAATGGTAAAAAATTATATGAATATGCAAGAAATAATGAAAGTGTTGTGCTTCCTGAAAATATAGTTAATATTTATAATTTGGAACTTTTAGAGTATAAAAATGATGAAATAAAAATAAAATGTAATGTATCAAAGGGTACATATATAAGAAGCTTGATTCAAAAAATTTGTGATGATTTAAATATTATTGGTACTATGAGTGATTTAGTTAGAACTAAACAAGGTATTTATGATATAAGCGAAAGTTATACTATTGAAGAAATAAAAAATGGTAACTTTAAAATTTTAAAAGCAAAAGATATTTTAGACTATAAAAATTATAATTTAACTGACGAAGAGTATCAAAGAGTAAAAAATGGTAATCATATAAAAGTTAATCTTAATGATGAAAATTTAATATTATTATATGATAATAAAGAAGTAGCTATTTACAAAAAAAAGGATGATATTTACATTCCTAGTATTATGTTAATTTAAAATATTGCAATTTAATTTTTAACATGTTAAAATTAAAGAGAATAAAGAGGTGTTTATAGTGAAAGACTTTATTATAAATTTATACGCAAATAAGTATTTTCCTATTTATTTAGGAGTAGTAATTGTTGTTTTACTTATTGCGTTTTTTGTTGTCTTCTTTTTAGGTAAAAAGGACCAAAAGAAAATCGAAGAAACTCAAAGATTAAATGCTGAAGCAATTAAAAAGGCAAGTGAAAATGGTAGTGCTACTGTAAATAGTGCTCCGGTTAAAGAAACTATTCCGGTAGCTGAAAAACCAATTACTCCAGCACCTCAAGTTAAACCTGCTGCACTTCCTAATGCTCCAGTGCAGCCTAGTCCAGTTACTAAAGTAGTTCAAAATGCTCCAGTAACACCAGCGCCTATGCCAAAAACTGAGCAAGATCCAAAGATTACTCCAAGTATGCCAACAGTAAATCCTGTGAAAATAAATGAAGTAAAACCAGCTCCAGTAGTAAATGAAACTATAAATAATATTCAGAAAAGTGCTCCTATAGTGGAACCTACTAAAGTTGAATCTATTAAACCTGCACCAGTACAAAAAGAAATAAAACCGATAATTTCTGAAACAATTAAAATAAATGAGATTCCAAAAACTGAAAATAAAATATCTAATGAGGAAACATACCATGTTAAAGAAGTAGATAAATTTAAAAGCCTTGCTTCTTCAATTGATAAAGACTTAACTGAACTTGAAAATATGAAACAAAATACGAATAATATTCCTAATAATGAAGTAGCAAATAATATTACTAATACAAAAGTTGTTAATAATATTTATAGCTCTGTGTATGTTCCTAAAAAAGAAGAACCTATTAAAGAAGAAAAAACTATGGAAGATGATGATTTTGATTTTGAAGAAACAATGAATATTGAACTTCCTAAATTAAAGGATGATAAATAATGTACCTAAAAGGTACTTTTTATTTGACATAGAAAAGTAAATATGTGTCAACTATCATTGCCAAAAGTTTATTTTTTCATTATAATATTTTAAGGTGATGGTATGGCTAAATATGATGAATCATCTATAAAAATTCTTGAAGGACTTGAAGCCGTTAGAAAAAGACCTGGTATGTACATTGGGTCAACAGATAAACGTGGGCTTCATCATTTAGTTTGGGAAATTGTTGATAATGCAATAGATGAAGTTATAAATGGATATGGCAATTATATAAAAATAATAATTAACAAGGATAACTCAATTACTGTAGCGGATAATGGGCGTGGTGTTCCTATTGGTATGCATGCGTCTGGTAAAAGTACTCCAGAGGTTATTTATACAATACTTCATGCAGGAGGAAAATTTACCGAAGATGGTTACAAAGTTTCCGGAGGACTTCATGGTGTTGGTGCTTCAGTTGTTAATGCTTTAAGTAAGCAAATGACTGTTGTTATTTATCGTGATGGCAAAATAAGTCAAATTGATTTTGAAAATGGAGGAAAAGTAAAAAATTCTTTAAGAACTATCGGAGAAAGTAAAAAAACTGGTACTATTGTTAAATTTAAACCAGATGATGAAATATTTAAAAATCTTCAGTTTTCATATACAACAATATGTGAAAGAATGCAAGAAAGTGCATTTTTGCTTCCAGGTCTAACTATCGAAGTGATCGATGAAGCTGATGAGAAAGAAGTTAAATATCATTATGATAATGGACTTACAAGTTTCGTAGAATATATTAATGAAGATAAAACACCACTTCATAAAGTTATTAATTATAATGGCGTGAAAGGTGGAATTGATGTAAATATTGCTCTTCAGTATACTGATACATATCAAGAAACAATTTTGTCATTTGTTAATAATGTTAAAACTAGTGATGGAGGAAGCCATGAAGTAGGTTTTAAAACGGGTATAACTAAGGCATTTAATGATTATGCCAAAAATAATGGTATTTTCAAAGGCAAAGACTATTCTCTTGATGGTGCTGACGTTAGAGAAGGTTTAACAGCTGTAATAAGTTTAAAAATTCCTGAAGAATTACTCCAATTCGAAGGACAAACGAAAGGAAAACTTGGAACTCCTGAAGCAAGAAGTATTACTGAAAGTATAACTTATGATAGTTTAAAATTTTATCTTGAGGAAAATAAAGAAGTAGCCTTAAATATTTTAGAAAAAGCTATGAAAAGTAAAACCGCAAGAGAGGCTGCTAGAAAAGCAAGAGAAGAAGCTAGAAATGGCAAAAACAAAAATAAGATAGAAAAAAATTTATCTGGTAAACTTGCTCCGGCACAAAGTAAAAATCCTAAAATTAATGAATTATTTTTAGTAGAAGGAAATTCAGCTGGTGGTAGTGCAAAAGGTGGAAGAGACCGTAAATTTCAAGCAATTTTACCTTTAAGAGGTAAGGTTATTAATGCTGATAAAGCCGCAAGCGAAGAACTTTTCAAAAATGAAGAAATTAATACTTTAATATATACAATTGGAGCTGGCTATGGTCAAAATTTTGATATAACAGAATCAAATTATGATAAAGTAATTATAATGACCGATGCCGATGTCGATGGAGCTCATATTCAAATACTTCTTTTAACGTTTTTCTATCGTTATATGAGACCGCTTATAGAAACTGGCCATTTATATATAGCAATGCCACCGTTATATAAACTTGATTATAGTAAAAAAAGATTTTATGCTTATACCGATGAAGAATTAAATGAAATAAAAAGAGAAAATTCTGGTAAATACTCTATTCAAAGATATAAAGGTTTAGGTGAAATGAATCCAGAACAACTTTGGGAAACCACTATGAATCCTGAAACAAGAATGCTTATTAGAGTAAATATTACTGATGCTGCTTTAGCAGAAAAAAGAGTAAGTACACTTATGGGAGATAAAGTTGAACCAAGAAAAGAATGGATTAATGAAAATGTTGTATTTACTATGGAAGATGATTATAGGGGATAATTATGGAAAATGAAATATTAAAAAGAATCCAAGACTATGCACTCGAAGAAATAATGGGTGATCGTTTTGGTAAATATGCAAAAGAAATAATTTTAGATAGAGCAATTCCCGATGTAAGAGATGGTTTAAAACCTGTTCAAAGAAGAATACTTTATGCAATGTATAAAGCGGGTAATACCTCTGATAAAGGGTATATTAAATGTGCTGCAACAGTTGGAGATGTTTTAGGAAAATTCCATCCACATGGTGACTCATCAGTTTATGATGCAATGGTAAGAATGAGCCAGTGGTGGAAACAAAATCATATTTTAGTAGATATTCATGGTAACAATGGTTCCATTGATGGAGATGGTCCTGCGGCATATCGTTATACCGAGGCAAGACTTGCTAAAATAAGTAATGAACTTTTGGGCGATTTAGATAAAGAAACAATATCATGGGCACCAAACTTTGATGATCGTTTTTTAGAGCCAACAGTTCTTCCTGCAAAATTTCCAAATCTACTTGTTAATGGTACAAATGGTATTTCTGCGGGTTATGCTACTAATATTCCTCCACATAATTTAGGAGAAATTATTGATGCCACTATAAAAAGAATTGAAAATCCTAATTGTCGTAATGAGACTATATTTGAAATAGTTAAAGGCCCAGATTTTCCAACTGGAGGAATAGTTGAGGGAAAGCAAGGCATTTATGATGCTTTTACAAAAGGTAGAGGCAAAGTAATTGTACGTGCCAAAACTGAATTTAAAAAAGAAAAAGGCAAAGAACAAATTATTGTAACTGAAATACCTTTCGAAGTTAATAAAGCTTTACTTGTTTCGAAAATTGATGCTATAAGAATTGATAAAAAAATCGAAGGCATAAGCGAAGTTAGAGATGAAACAGATAGGGAAGGCTTAAGAATTGCTATTGATTTAAAAAATGGAGCAAATAAAACTCTTATTTTAAACTATTTATTTAAAAATACAGATTTACAAGTTTCATATAACTATAATATGGTAGCAATAGTAAATAGAACTCCGAAAACTTTGGGTATCGTAGAAATTCTTGATGCTTATATTGCTCACTATAAAGAAATTATTACCAAAAGAACTGAGTTTGAACTTAAGACTTATGAAAAAGAATTTAATATTGTTTCTGGTCTTATGAAAGCAATATCAATTTTAGATGAAGTAATAAAAGTAATTAGAGCTTCGAAAAATAAAAGTGATGCCAAAGATAATTTAGTAAGTAAATTTGATTTTAATGTAGAGCAAGCTGAGGCTATTGTTACACTTCAATTATATAGACTTACAAATACTGATATTGTAGTTTTAAAAGAAAGAGCTGAAGAATTAACTAAACTTATTTCTAGATGCCATGAAATATTAGATGATGAAAACGTTTTAAAATCAGTTATGAAAGCAGAACTTAAGGAAGTTAAGAAAAACTATGCTGTTGATAGAAAAACTGAAATAAAAGATGAAATTACTGAAATAAAGGTAGATTTAAAAGAAATGATTCCATCAGAAAATGTTATTGTGGTAGTTACAAATGATGGTTATGTAAAAAAAGTTCCAATTAAGTCTTATAAAGCCGCAACTGATGAAACAACTCTAAAACCTGGAGATTATGTAAGGAATATATTTGACCTAAATACTCGTAATCATTTAATTTTATTTACTTCTTTAGGAAACTATTTATTTATACCTGTTTATCAAATTAATGAATGTAAATGGAAAGATTTAGGTAAACATGTAAGTAATTTAGTTATGATTAAAGAAAATGAAAAGATAATTGATTCTTACATTTATGAACCAGAAAAATACTTAGTATTAACCTCAAAAAATGGTATGGTAAAAAAAGTAAGAATGAATGAATACGAAGTATCAAGATGCTCAAAACCAATGTGTGCAATTAAACTAAAAGATGGTGATGAACTAGTAAGTGCTAAAGAGTCTTTAGATAAAACTTTATTAGTTACAAATAATAATTATTATTTGTTATTTAGTACTGGTGAAATTCCTGAAGTTGGTGCAAAAGCCGCCGGTGTAAAAGGCATTAATTTAAAAGATGATTATGTAGTTTCTTCGATGCAAATAGGAAATAATGATGAATATATAAATATATTTACAAATTTAAATACTGCCAAAAGAGTAAAAATTACTGATTTAATTTTATTTACCAGAAATAAAAAAGGCAAAGAAATTATTAAGAAAAACAAAACTAAAGATTATAAAGTAATATCTGCATATCCATCAAATGCAAAAACAATTAATGTACTTAAGACAGATAGTGATGTTAATGAAATTAAAAATAGTGATATTCCGATAATGGATGTAAATAGTTTTGGAAGTAATTATACTCACTTACGTGTAATGGAAGTAAAACCTAAATATGAAATAAATAAGGTTAAAGAAATTAAGGAAGAAGAAAATACTTCTTTACCTGAAGAAAAAGATACTTTATTAAAAGAAGAACAACTTTCTTTTGATTCTTTTGTAGATAGTTTTAAAATTTAAGTGCTTTATAGCACTTTTTTTTCATAAAATGATAGTGGTGATATCATGAGTAAAAAAGATGAATTTAAAGAGTTTGCTAAAGCAAATCCTTCTTTAGCGGATTATATTTCAAATGGACAAATGACATGGCAAAAATTTTATGAATTATATGATATATATGGTGATGATGAAAATGTATGGAGTAAATATCAAAGAAGTTCGGAATCAAGTAATAATTTTAAAATAAATGATATAATAAAAAACGTTAATATGGACGCAATCAAAGAACATATTGGTACAGCACAAAAGGCTCTTGATTTTGTTCAGGAACTTACAAGTAAAACAGGCTCGACAGTGAGTGCAAAAACAGTAGTTACGCCAAGGCCTTTAAATAAGTTTTTTGAGGACTAATGAATAGAGCTATTTTAATTAAACTTAAAGAAAATCAAAAATTATTTGAACATTTTAAAGAGCATTCCTATTTTATTAAAGATATAAATAGAAACCCAGAAGTCTTTCCATCTTTTGAAAAGAAAATGAAAGAAGTTTATAAAGAAAGGGCTACTGATAAAATAAGTGAAGCCATTGATGGAGTAGAAATGATTTCTTCAATAATTGACACAATTAAATAGAAATATATTGAAAAAATATTTTTGATGTGATATTCTTAACATAGAAAGGATAGCAAAATGAAGAATAATAAAAAAGGTTTTACTTTAATCGAACTTTTAGCAGTTATCGTTATCTTAGCGGTAGTTATGTTAATTGCTGTAAGTGCTGTAGGTCCATTAATGGCCAAATCAAGAAAGGGTTCACTTTCAGATGAAGGTATTGGTATTGTTGGTGCTGCTCAAACTGCTTATCAAGCAGAACAAATGAATGCAACTTCAGTAATTAAATCAACTAGTACTGTATGTTTTGATTTAAGATATCTAAATGAAAAACAATATTATACAAAAGGTACTGGAACTGATGGATATACTGGTTCTGTATTAGCTAAATATGATGCAACAACTAAGAAATATTCTTATACATTCTGGATTTCAAATGGAACATATGTATTTGGAACTTCTAAGAGTGGTGCTACACTTGGTTCAGGCGTAGATCCTAATGCAATAGATCTTGATAATACTACAATGGTTACTGATGGTGCTACTGCTTCAAATGATTGTGGTGGTGCAACAGGCGTTGTATATTGTACAGTTACAGGTTCTGGTGCTACTTGTAGTTAATAGTAAAATCTAAGGCTCAATCATTTGATTGAGTTTTTTAATGGAAAATGCTATACTTATAAAGAAGAGGTAAATAATGATAATAGGATCACATGTAAGCTTTAATAATGGACTTTTAGGATGTGTAAAACAATCTTTAAGTTATGGAGCAAATACATTTATGTTTTATACTGGAGCTCCACAAAATACTGTAAGAAAAGCTCTTGATAATGAAAATACTAAAGAAGCTATTTTACTTATGAATGAAAATAATATTGATATAAATAATGTAGTGTGCCATGCACCATATATAATAAATCTTGCAAATAAAGAAGTATTAAGTAAATGGGAATTTAGTATTTCATTTTTAAAAACTGAGATATCTAGATGTGAAGCACTTGGAGTTAAATATATTGTAGTTCATCCTGGAAGTAGTTTAAAAATGGATAGAAATGTGGCTTTAAAAAATATAAGTGATGCATTAAACTACGCTATAAATGGTGATACAAATGTAACTGTTTTACTAGAGACTATGGCTGGTAAAGGTAGTGAATGTGGCGTTAATATTTCTGAACTTAAATTTATTTTAGATAACGTTATTTTCAAAGAAAAAATTGGTATATGTTTAGATACTTGTCATTTAAATGATTCTGGGGTAAATATTTCGGATTTTGATAATTATTTAAAATCATTTGATGAAGAAATTGGCATAGATAAAATTGGTTGTATCCATGTAAATGATAGTAAAAATCCTTTAGGCTCAAAAAAAGATAGACATGAAAATATTGGCTTTGGAACTATTGGTTTTGATAATTTAATAAATGTAATTTATTCTGACAAATTAAAAAATGTTCCTAAAATATTAGAAACACCTTTTGTAGAGGAATATCCTCCTTACAAATTCGAAATTAGTGAAATTAAGGAAAAAGTATTTAATCCTCATTTAAAAGAAAATGTTATAAATTATTATAAAAATCTTTGATATTTAGAAAAGTATTCAATATATACTTTTTTTATTTTCTCGAAATTATTTCCTTGATAATGATCTTTATATCTATCTATTTTAAATAAATTTGGATTTTTAAGCATTTCTTTATAATTTTTCTTTACAAATGTATAAGTAAAATTTAGTTCACTTTCACTTAAAGTTATATTTTTACTTTTTGCAAAGTTATTTACATCATCTTTTGTTATTGATTGCATATATTTATCGATCATATTAAACATAAAATTAAATTCACCCTAATATATAGTATGATTTAATAATTATTTTGAATACTAATAATATGGAAAAGTATGTTAAATTCTTAAAAATATTTATAATATTATTTTTTATAATTTTAAGTATTTACTTTATTATAACGTATACAAATAAACATGAATATTATTTAAATAGACTTATCTTTAAAACCAGTAGGATAGTAAGTGTTGATAGTCCCTTAAGAGGTCAAATATTTGATAAAAATGGAATTTTACTCGTAGGTAATAAAAAAATATATAATCTTGCTTATCACTTAAAAAATAAGGAAAATCTAGATGATGTGGTAAACAGTGCTTTAAAGATATTTCCTGAGTTAGATTCTGCGCAAGTTTATGAAAGTTTAAATAAAGGCTACTTATATGAAGATAAAATAATAAAAAAAAATTTAACAGATGAAGAAGTTGAAAAAGTTCTTTCAAGTAGTACAAAAGATTTTTTTATAAAAGAAACTTATGAAAGATTCTATCCGTATGGTCTAACTTTAAAAAATATTTTTGGTTCGGTAAGTAAAATAAGTAAAGAAAATAAATCTTATTATTTGGAAAATGGCTATAGTATTTGGGATAGTGTTGGTATAAGTGGACTTGAAAAAGAATATGAAGAATACTTAAAGGGAGTAAAAGCTAAATACAAAGTTAATGCAGATAATACTTTATCTTTAATAAGTCCGTCTAAAAATGGGAGTGATTTATATTTATCAATTGATATAAATTTAGTAAATAAAGTAAATGACATAATTAAAGAGGAACTAATAAATGCTAAGAAAAAGCCTAATACTGAATATTTAAATGATACATATGTTATTATTTCAAAACCTAAAACCGGAGAAATTATTTCAATCAATGGGCAAAGATATTTAAATGATGATTATTTTACAGATATTAGTTTTAATAATATAACTTCTTCGTTTACAATGGGATCAGTTGTTAAAGGTGCTACCATTTCAGTGGGGTACAAATATAACTTAATTGACTATAATAAAAAGGTTTTAGATGGCTGCGTAAAACTTGCAAATTTAACAGAAAAATGTTCTTTTCAAAGACTTGGTTATTTAGATGATATTAAAGCGCTTGAGATGAGCTCTAATTATTATCAGTTTTTAATTGCAATTTCTTTAGCGGGTAAAAAATACACTCCGAATATGAAACTTGAGGTTTCAAATAATGAATTTGACATTTACCGAAATATGCTTGCTTCTTATGGACTTGGAACTATCACGGGAATTGATTTACCTAATGAAAAAATCGGCTTAATTGGTAAAAAAATAAGCCCTGATTTACTTTTAAATTTAGCAATTGGTCAGTATGATACGTATACTCCGATAGAACTTTTAAACTATATAAACACACTTGCTTCGAAAGGTGAAAAAAGAAGTCCTAGCTTAGTTTATCAAATTAAAAATTATGGAAATGTGATTTATCAAAATAATTATGAAATTAAAGAAAATGTTGAATTATCAAAAGAGTATTATGATAGAATTTTCAAAGGATTTTATAATGTAATGAATTATGGAACGGGTAAAGGATATATGAATTATAATTTAAATCCTGCGGGTAAAACTGGGACTAGTGAATCATTTTTAGATACGGATAATGATGGTAAAATTGATACAAAAACGCTTTCTTTAACTATGGCAGGCTTTTTTCCAGTGGAAAACCCTGAGTATAGTTTGGTGGTAGTAAGCCCTAATGCTTCACATAATAATAGTAAAAAAGAGTATATATATTATATTACAAATCGGGTATCACGAAAAATAACTGATTATTTTAACTCATTAAATGTGAAAAGCCTTGAAAAATAGGTAGATATATTGGTATAATATTAACGTACTTGAAAAAGGAGGGATAACTATGGCTAAAAATGAAAATAGAAAAGAAGTAACTATCAAATGTACTAATTGTGGTAAAGAACTTCGCCCAGTAAGTAAAAATAAGAAAAATAATCCTGATAGATTAGAACTTAAAAGATACTGCTCAGCTTGTCATAAACATGTTGTAGCAAAAGAAAAGAAATAGGGAGGTAAGTTATGTTTATTAATATTAATGATATTAAAAATGGTATGACTATTATAATGGATGGTAACTTATGTACTATTCAAGAATTTCAACATGTTAAACCTGGTAAAGGACCTGCTTTTGTTAGAATTAAACTAAAAAACTTAAGAACTGGTTCAACTACTGAAGATACTTATAATACAAATCTTAAAATTCAAAAAGCTCATATAGATAGATGTGAAGTTCAATATTTATATAGTAGTGGAGATAATTACACATTTATGAATAATGAAACTTATGAACAAATTGAAGTATCTGCAAAAATACTTGGAGATAATGTTAAATTTATTAAAGAAGGTCTTACTTTAAATTTAGATATTTATGAAGGTGAAATAATTGGCATTACACTTCCTGAAAAAGTTGAATATGAAGTTATTGAAACTGAACCAGCAGTAAAAGGAAATACTACGAATAATGCTAATAAAGATGCTAAAATTGAAACTGGTTATGTTGTAAAAGTACCTTTATTTATAAATCAAGGTGAAAAGATTTTAGTTTCTACTAAAGATGGTAAATATTCTGGAAGAGCTTAAGTGCTCTTTTTTTATGTAAATAAAATGCCTAAAGTTGCATTTGCAACAAAATTATAATATATAGTTATGTTATTATAAACTATGCTAGGAGTGATTAAATGAATTATTATGATAAATTTGTTAAAGGAACATGGTGCAGTTCAATAGATGTTGAAAACTTTATTGACCTAAACTATAAAGAATATTTAGGAGATGAAAAGTTTTTAAGTAAACCAAGTGATAAGACTATTAACATTATGGAAAAAGTAAATAGTTTATTACAAGAAGAACTAAAGAAAAAAGTTTTAGATATAGAAACTTCAAAAGTAAGTGGTATTAATAATTTTTTACCAGGTTATATTTGTCCTGAGGATGATGTAATTGTTGGTCTTCAGACAGATAAGCCACTTAAAAGAATGATTAATCCTTATGGTGGAATTAGAATGGTTTATTCATCTCTTGCGGCTTATGATTATAAACTTGATGAAAATATTAATAAGTATTTTAGTGAATTTAGAAAAACACATAATGATGGAGTTTTTGATGCTTATACAGATGAAATGAAACTTGCAAGACATGTTCATTTATTAACTGGACTTCCTGATAGTTATGGACGAGGAAGAATTATTGGAGACTATCGCCGTATTGCATTATATGGAACTGATTACTTAATAAAATGTAAAATTGAAGATAAAAAAAATCTTCCTTCTGATATGAGTGATGAAGTTATTAGGCTCTCTGAAGAGATTAGCATGCAGATAAAAGCTTTAAAAGAGCTTACTTTAATGGCTAAAAGCTATGGATTTGATATTTCAGTTCCTGCTCAAAATAGCCGTGAAGCTGTAGAGTGGACATATCTAGGTTATCTTGCAGCAGTTAAAGAGAATAATGGTGCTGCCATGAGTTTAGGTAGAGTAGATGCTTTTTTTGATATTTATTTTGAAAGAGATTTAAGTGAAGAAAAGATTACTGAAAGTGGGATTCAAGAAATAATTGATAATTTTGTTATTAAATTAAGACTTGTAAGACATTTAAGAACACCAGAGTATGATGAACTTTTTTCAGGTGATCCAACTTGGGTAACTTGTGCTATCGGAGGAATGAAGGATGGAGCATCTCTTGTTACAAAAACAAGTTATCGAATTATCCATACACTTGAAAATTTAGGTTCTGCACCAGAGCCAAACATAACTATTTTATATAGTGAAAACTTACCAATTAATTTTAAAAAGTATTGTTCCAAGATTTCTATTAAAACAGATTCAATTCAATACGAAAATGATGATTTAATGAGTAAAGTATTTGGACATGACTATGGTATTGCATGCTGCGTTTCTGCTATGAGACTTGGTAAAGATATGCAATTTTTCGGAGCAAGATGTAACCTTGCAAAGGCTCTTTTATATTCAATTAATGGTGGCGTAGATGAGATAGAAAATACTAAAGTTTTTGAAAATATTTCTAAAAATAATGAAGAAGTTTTAGATTATAATACGGTTATAAAAGATTTTAAAATAGTACTTTCTAAAGTTGCAAAACTTTATGCAAATACAATGAATGTAATTCACTATATGCATGATAAATATGCTTATGAAAGTGTTATGATGGCACTTCATGATACAAATGTAAACCATCTTATGGCTTATGGCGTTGCGGGCCTTTCTGTTGTAGTGGATAGTTTATCTGCAATAAAATATGCTAAAGTAAAACCAGTTCGTGATGAAAATGGTATTGCTATAGATTTTACTATCGAAGGTGACTACCCAAAATACGGAAATGATGATGATAGAGTAGACTATATTGCAAAGGAAGTATTAAGTTATTTTTATGAAGAATTAAAAAGTGTTAAAACTTATAAAAATGCAAAACCAACAATGTCAATTTTAACTATTACTTCAAATATTGTATATGGAAAAAGTACTGGTAGTACTCCAGATGGAAGAAAAAAAGGACAACCTTTTGCACCAGGAGCTAATCCAATGCATGAAAGAGATAAAAGCGGCGCTATTGCATCGCTAAATTCAGTAGCAAAAATTGATTATATAAAATATGCTCTTGATGGAGTATCAAACACATTTACAATTATTCCTGATAGCTTGGGAAAAAGTGATGATGATAGAGTAAATAATTTAGTAAGCTTACTTGATGGTTATTTTATTAAAGGCGGACATCATTTAAATGTTAACGTTTTAAATAAAGAAATGTTAATTGATGCTATGAATAATCCCGAAAAATATCCACTTTTAACAATTAGAGTATCTGGATATGCTGTAAGATTTAATAGACTTACTAAAGAACAACAACTCGAAGTTATTTCAAGGACTTTCCATGAAAAACTCTAAGTTATCAATATCTAAAATAGAAAGTTTTTCTTGTGTTGATGGTCCAGGAATTAGAACTGTAATATTTTTTAATAATTGTCCTTTAAGATGTAAATTTTGTCATAATCCTGAAATGCAAAAAGAGGTAAATAAACTTGATATTAATTTTGAAAAGTTAGTGGAATTAATTTTAAATAATAAACCATATTATAAAAGTAGTGGTGGTGTAACCTTTTCTGGAGGTGAACCACTTTTATCACAAGATATTTTGTTAGAGCTTGCTAAGACTTTAAAAAAAGAGAGCATTAGCATGGCTCTTGATACATCAGGATATGTAAAAAGTATTAATCTAGAATTATTAGAAATGTTTGATTATGTACTTCTTGATATAAAAGCAATTAATAATGAAGGTTTTTATGATATAACTGGAGGGAGCATTAACGTTATAGATAACTTTATTGAAAACTTAAATAAAATTAATACAAATGTTATTATTAGAGTAGTAATTATTCCTGATGTTAATGATACAAAGGAATATATGAAAGGACTAAAAAATTATATTTCTAAAATTAAAAATGTTATTAAAGTTGAATTTTTACCATTTCATACAATGGGATTTTCAAAATATGAAGAGTTAAATATGGATAATCCATATAAAAATAAAAAGGCTATGGATAAAAATAAATGTGATGAACTTTATGAGTATTTTTTAGCATTATGAAAGGAAAGAAAAAATGAATAAAATTGTAATAATTGGTTGTGGTAATGTAGGAATGAGTTATGCATATTCACTTTTAAATCAAAGTATCCCAGTAAATGAACTTGCTTTAATTGATGTAAATGAAGATAAAATAATTGGAGAAGTAATGGATTTGAATCATTGCCTTGCTTTTTCACCTTCGAAAATTGATATAAAAGTAGGAACTTATGATGATTGTAAAGATGCCAAAATAATTGTTATTGCAGCGGGCGCTAACCAAAATCCTGGTGAAACAAGAATGGATTTAATTTATAAAAATGCAAAAATTTTTAAAGATATTATTGGAAAAGTTATGTCTTCGGGATTTGATGGTTATTTTATAATTGCTACGAATCCTTTAGATGTAATGACATACTTAACATTTAAATATTCTAGTTTTGCTCCGAATAAAGTTATCGGTACTGGCACAAGCCTAGATACCTCAAGGCTTAGATTCTTGATAAGTGAAAAAGTTGGCGTAAATCCTAAAGATATAAATGCATACGTTATTGGAGAACACGGAGATAGTGAGTTTACTTTATGGTCTTCCGCCTTAGTGGGTAGTGAAAAAATTGATAAATATTTAAATGACGAAGAAAAAGAAAAGATTGAAAATGAAGTAAAAAATGCAGCATATGAAATTATAAATAAAAAAGGTGCTACATATTATGGCGTTGCTATGTGTTTAACTAAAATAACTAATGCAATCTTAAATAATGAAAATTCAATTATTACAGTATCAAGTTATGATAAAAAAAATGATGTTTTTTTTGGTACACCTACAATTGTAAATAAAGATGGTGCAAGCAAGAAAATGTATATAGAATTAGATGAAAATGAAACTCAAAAACTTATAAAATCAATATCGCTTTTAAAAGAGGCTTTAACAAAAGTTGATTAAAAATTTAAATTTAGTGTTGACAAATGCAAAATTTTGAATATACTTTATAGGTAAGTGAGGAAATATAAACAGATTGTGAGCTATTTCGGGATAATCCTACACGAAGCTTTAACGTTGAGCGCGGAGTCACTAGTTATGGGACTTTGCGCTTTTTTTGTATACAAAAGTTCTATAACGGAAAGGAAAGTTATGGAAAAATTTTATTTAGAGAAGGCTAGCTTAAAAAGAAAAGAAGAGGCACTTGCATATTTAAAAGAATTTGAAATGCATAACTCTATAGTAAATGGTGACTCGGGACTTTCTAAAATGGCTACAGATTATGAAGGATGGCTAAAATATTTAGACAATTTGTTAGACGATGAAAAAAGACCTAGTAATAGATGCCCGGGTATAGAGTATTTTTTAATAAGGGAAAACGATGATAAACTAATTGGTATGATTAATTTAAGATGGAATCTAAGTGTTGAAATGCTTCTTCATGGTGGACATATTGGCTATGGTATTTTACCTTCCCAAAGAAGAAAAGGTTATAACAAAATAAATCTATATTTATGTCTTTTAAAAGCAAAAGAAATGGGTTTAGAAAAAGTTCTTTTAACTGCGGATGATGCAAATTTAGGTTCAGTTAAAACAATTCTTTCTTTAGGAGGAGTACTTGAAAACAAAATTACTGAAGATGATGCTACTATCGGTAGATACTGGATTAATACGCATGATGCTATTTTAAAAAATAAAAATAAGTATAAGGAAGTGATAAAAAATGAGTGAAATAATAAAAATAAAAAATTTAAGTAAAACTTTTAAAGTTAAAATAAAAGGTAAAGGCTTTAAAGAAAGTATAAAAAGTATTTTTAAACCAAAATATAAAGAAGTTAAGGCTGTTAAAAACTTAAATTTAAGTGTTGAAAAAGGAGAAATAATTGCTTTTATTGGGCCAAACGGAGCTGGAAAAAGTACTACGATAAAAATGCTTACTGGTATACTTTGTCCTTCGAAAGGAACTGTTGAGGTTTTAGGAAAAGACCCTTTTAAAGATAGAAAAAGCTTATCTTATGAAATTGGTACTGTATTTGGACAAAAAGAGCAACTTTGGATGCATTTATCAGCTTACGATAACTTTAAATATTTCGGAGCTATATATGATATTCCTGAAAGTGTAGTAGAAAGAAAAATTAAATCTTTCGAAGAGATCTTTGAAATTAGTGACTTTATTAATACTCCCGTAAGAAACCTTTCTCTTGGACAAAGAATAAGATGTGAAATAATTGCATCATTAATTCATGAACCTAAGATTTTATTTCTAGATGAACCTACGATTGGACTAGACCCAGTAGTTAAGGAAAATATAAGAACTTTAATTAAAAGAATGAATAAAGAATTTAAAACTACAATATTTTTAACAAGCCATGATGTAGGCGATATAGAAAAACTTTGTAAAAGAGTAGTTATTATAAATAATGGCACACTTGCCTTTGATGATAGTATGGAAAACTTGAAATATCATTATTTAAATAAAAAAATAATTGATGCTAAGATGAAAGAAAAAATAAATTTAGATGATGAAGAAGGAATTAAAATTTTAAAAGATAAAGGTTATAATTTAAAACTTGAAGTAGATTTAAAAAAGAAAAGTATTTCTGAAGCATTAAAAAAACTTGATATAGATAAAGTACTTGATATAAATATTTCAAATATCCCTTTAGAGGAAATAATTAAAGAAATATATGCAAGGAAAACAAAATGAAAAAATATTTTAAAATTTTAGAATATGAAATAAAAAGTGCTTTTTCTTATATATCAAATGTGTTTTATGAATATATAGGATTTTTAATTCACATATTTATCTTTTTAAATCTATGGAAATATATTTATTCTGACCCATCATCTTTGATTTCAGGATATTCTTTGAAAGAAATGATTTGGTATGTAATTATTACAGAAATTTTATGGTCCGCTCTTGGAGGAAGACGTTTAGTAAAAGATATTTCGAAGTCTATTAAAAATGGGGATGTAGTTTATAATTTAACAAGACCTATAAACTATATTTTATATAATTTGTTTTCACATCTAGGGCTTGTACTTGCAAGACTTATCATATATTTTATTTTAGGCATTATTACAGGATATGTATTTTTAGGTAGCTTTGTAAATATTAATATTTTAAAATTAATTTTAGTTTTTATAACTATGATAATATCAACAGTAATAAGTCTTTTTACAATGATTTTAATTGGTGAGATATCATTCTTTATCGAAGATGCAAACCCAATATATTGGATATATAGTAAAATAATTCTTATATTTGGTACCATTTTTCCTGCGGAAATTTTTGGTAAATTCTTACAAAAAATTATAAAATATAGTCCAGTTTATGTAACAACTTATGGACCTGCGAAACTATTTGTTCATTTTAAATATTTTGACTTTTTAAAATTACTTGGATTTCAATTTATATATATTTTAATTATTTATTTTATTTCATTAATAATTTATAAGAAAGGAGTGAGAAATTTAAATGTTAACGGAGGCTAGAAAAATGTTTTTATCAGTTAAGTATTCTCTTATGAAGGAAATGCTTAATAAATGGACATTTATAACAAATATAATTTTTATGATTTTAAATAATGCTACATTTATAATTGAGTGGGTAGTATTTTTTTCACTCAAATCAACATTTGGGGGATATACTATTTCAAAAGTTATATTACTTTGGGCACTTGCTGCGGGTAGTTATGGAATAAGTCATTTTTTCTTCAAAGATAGTTATATGCTTTCAGACATTATAAATGATGGAAGTTTGGATTCATATTTAGTACAACCAAGAAATATTTTAATAAATGCAATAACTGGAAATGTTGATGTATCTGCTTTAGGAGATATTTTATATGCTATAATTATTTTGATAATATGTAGACCATCATTTTTGGAAGTAATACTATTTATCTTATTTTCTTTTACAGGAGCTCTTATAATTACAAGTATTGCTGTAATTTTTGGAAGTTTAGCCTTTTGGATTAAAAAAAGTGATGCTATTGCAGATACGATGACTAACCTAGTGATTTGTTTTGATACTTACCCTGGAGCAATATTCAAAGGCATTACAAAAATCTTATTATATACTTTAGTTCCCGTAGGACTTTCTTCCTATATGCCAATGGAAGTATTAAATAATTTTAATTTACTATATTTTTTAATTATTATAGGATACACTATATTTATTACATTGTTTGCTTTTTATATTTTTAATAAAGGTTTAAAAAGATATAGTTCAAGTAGCTTGATGGTTGCAAGAATTTAAAGTTTACAATTATTTAACGATATGTTAATATAACTTTCAAGGAAATTAAGTATGGAAAAAGATTATATATTTGTCACTAAAAAAGATGGATCTTTAGAAAAAGTTGAGGCTATAGCAGATGCACTAGTAGCAGAAAATGGCAAAGTTACTTATTATAGTGAAAGCATTAGTTATGATAAAACTAGAAAATAATTATTAATTGCATAGTAAAAAATAATTTGTTATAATTAGTTTGTTAGCAGTTGATGAAGCCTTACAACCTTCGGATGCTAAATCGCGTATTTGCGTTAAAAAATAAAGTTGTATGATTAACTTCATAAAGTAGGGTGGTACCGCGAGAAAACTCGTCCCTATGTTTATGGAGTTTTTATTTTGAAAGGATGGTATATATGGGTATTTATGAAGAACTTGAATGGAGAGGGCTAATTAAAGACATTTCTTCTCCGGAACTTAAAGAAAAATTAAATAAAGGTGGTATGACTTTCTATATTGGTACTGATCCTACGGGAGATAGTATGCATATTGGACATTTTTCATCATTTTTAATTGCCACTAGGCTTAAAAGAGCAGGACATACTCCTATACTTCTTGTAGGAGGAGGAACTGGACTTATTGGTGATCCAAAACCAACTGCTGAAAGGGCAATGATTTCATATGATGCTGTTAAACATAATGTTGAATGCTTAACAAAACAAGCAAAAGATATTTTTGGCTTTGAGGTTGTTAATAACTATGACTGGTTAAAAAATATTAATTTTATTGATTTTTTAAGAGACTATGGTAAATATTTTAGCATTGGTTATATGCTTGATAAAGATATTATTAGACGTAGACTTGATGCTGGAATTACTTATACAGAATTTTCTTATATGATAATGCAAGCTATGGATTTTGAACATTTATATAATGAAAGAAATGTTACAATGCAAGTTGCTGGGCAAGATCAATGGGGAAATATTACTGCAGGAATTGAGCTTATTAGAAAAAAAGATAATAAAGAAGCTTATGGATTTACAATGCCCCTTATTACTAAAAGTGATGGAACTAAGTTTGGCAAAACTGAAGGAAAAGCTATTTGGCTTGATAAAAATAAAACAACCCCTTATGAAATGTATCAATTTTTTGTAAATGTTGAAGACTCTATGGTAATAGATTATTTGAAAAAGTTTACTTTCTTATCTAAAGAAGAAATTGAACAAATTGAAAAAGAGCATAATCTTCATCCTGAGGAAAGACTTGCTCATAAAACACTTGCTAAAGAAGTTATTACATTTATTCATGGAGAAAAAGCTTATGAAGATGCGTTAAACCAAGCAAATGCTTTATTTAATGGAGATATTTCATCTTTAGGAGCAGAAAACCTTTTAAATGAATTTAAGGATGTACCTCATTTTGAGGTTAATGATGATGAAAATCTTTTAGATATGCTTGTAAGAAGTAAAATATGTCAATCTAAAAGAGAGGCAAGAGAAATGGTAAGTGCTGGCGCAATAAGTTTAAATGGCAATAAAGAAACTAGTTTAGATAAAATTATTACAAGTAGCGATCTAATCGAAGGCAAAGTAATATTACTCAAAAAAGGAAAAAAGAATTATTTCTTAGGAATAAAATAATTCTTTTTTTTATCTGAAAAAATTATGATTGGGATAATTAAAATATATAAAATCACATAAACGTTTTTATAAATAAATAACATATATTCATAGTTACTATTTATAAAAAATGAATTTATAATGCAAATCATAATTACTAAAATATAAGTTAAATAATTCTTTTTTAATATTAAAGCTGTTTTCTTAATTGAAAATGTTATTAAATAAAATAAATCAAAAAGCCATATTAAAGATACAAAATTTTCTACATTTTCTATAAATGAAGATATTTGAATTTTTTTAAGAACCATGTACTCTGGATAACTATACATTTTTATTAATTGTCTTCCTAATATGCTTACTATAGCAAAACATATTATAAAGGAAATTATGTTTGTGATAAAATACGAAATTAAAAAATCTTTTTGACTAATATTCTGGTCATTTAAAAGTAATAATGGGGCACTTGTGATAACTGCATAAAACAAGACTGATTTAATCATTTTATTATTTTTAAAAGTAAATAATGGCAAAATATTTTTAATATCAATAAAATGCATTAAAGATAAAAAATTAAAAATTATCGTAATTATACTAAAAAAAGTTAAAACTAAAGCAAAATTTTTTAAAGTATCATTATTTTTTAAAGAGGCATAAAAACATAACATGATGCTTGGTAAAATTATAATAATCTTTGGAGTTTTGTTTAAGAAAAATGAAGAAATAAATGTAGTAATAATTATAAAAGAAAGTTCAATAAAAAATATATATAATAAAAGTTCAAAAAATTTAGTTTTTTTATTAAGCTTTATATAGGAAAAAATAAGTGTGAAAAATCCTCCGAGAAGTGTTCCTAAAATAAATGATATTAATGCACTTGTACCAACATTAAAAAAAGAAAAAGAAAAAAGTGTTCCTAAACAAAGGGATCTTGATAAAAGATATATTTGAGAGTAGTTATATTTATTAATTTTCAAAGCTAAAGATCAATCCTTTCTTATCAATTTTTATATTCGTATTTGCTTTATAATCAAATAATTTAAAGACGTTTTCTTCCTTTCTATTTTTTGTATAATATAAATTATTAACCTCTAAAATATCAATATCATTATCTTTTAAGTATTTAATAAATAAGGTAATATCTTTAGTAAGATCATCTTCAAAAGTTTTATTAAGCTCCTGAAATAGTTTTGGATCTTTAAAATCTAAATCTGTTGTATTAACCTTAATTTCTGCCAAAATATTTAAATCATAATTAACTATATTATTTTGTATTGTTATATCAGTTTTTACAGAATATAAATTAATAGTAAGAATTTTATCACCATAATATTTATCTAAACAAATACCAGCTTTATTTTTTATAAGTAAATTAAATAATTCACTTTCCTTTAAAGATAAAGTAGTGTAGTAATTATATCCCTTAAATACAGAAAGACCTAGTTCTATAATCTCATCTTCTTCATTTAAAGAAAATGAATTTAGCATTGCATGTGATAAATTATTTGCAAAAAATCTTGTAGTAGCTTCAAAGTTTTGGTCTATAGAAATATTACTTTGTACTTTGTTTGTTTTAATCATTTTAAATAATTTTAATCCTATGTCAAGATCAACATCATTTGATTTATTAAGTATATTTATAGTTTTTTCGTCTTTCACTAAAACTAAAAAAAATTCATTTTTTACATCTGGATTACGTAAAATTGTATCTACAACATCTTTTGCATAATTTTTAGCAATATTTTCATCAATAGCTATAATTTTTAAATGATAATAATATGGTTTAATATTTACTTTTAGATTTGCATTATTAAATGCATCGATTATATTTTTGCCTGTCCCGGATATTATATAAGATTTATTAGTTTTATTTTCTCCGGTGCTATTATCATTTAAAATTTCATAGGTTACCATAAATTCTTTATTACTATCATCATAGTCAATTCCGACCGAAGAAATGAATGCTAAATCATTTATCTCATTATAATTATAACAACCTGTAAGTATGATTAATGTTATTATTAAAAGTATTTTTTTCATAATTTTTCCTTTACTATGTTACTTGATAACATGCTACTTCTTTTTTCATTATGCATTTTAAAAAGTGTTTCTTTAGCATAGGCCATGTTAAGTGGAAGAATCGGAAACATATATGGATATCCCAAAGATTTTGTATCTATTAAATCAAGTAAAAATATTAAAAACGTTATAAGAAGACCATAAAGGCCTAAAAAAGCAGCTCCAATAAGGAGAAAAAATCTATAAAATCTAAGAGAATTTGTTACCTCAATTTCGGGAAATATTAAAGATGAAATATATGTAAAAGAGGTAACTATTATCATAATAGGCGTAATAAGTCCAGCGCTAACTGCACTTTCTCCTAAAACAAGAGCTCCTAAAATCGATATAGCAGACCCATATTTCGTTGGAAATCTTAAATCACTTTCTCTTAATATTTCACAAATGCCAAGCATTAAAAAACATTCTATAATTGCAGGGAAGGGAACACCATTTCTTTGAATAGAAAAGTTAATCATTAAACTCGAAGGAATTGCTTCTTGATTATAATTTACTATTGCTATATAAAATGCTGGTACAACCATTGATAATATGTAAGATGTAAGTCTTAAAAATTTAGTTACATTGATATTAAAATCTTTTGTATAATCATCAGAAAATGGATTTATAAAGTCTATAAAAAATGCTGGTAATATTAAAGCAGTTGGACTATCATTTGCAAGCAAAACAATTTTTCCTTCACATAAGGATTTTGCACATCTATCAGGCCTTTCTGTGGCAATGATTGTTGGAAAATGCTTGCTTTCAGTTAAATATTTTTTTAAATTTTCACTATCATTAATAAAATCGATATCAACATTTTTAAGTCTTTCATAACATTTTTCCACTAAAGATTCTTTAGTAATGCCTTCGATATATAAGATGCCAACTTTAGTTTTAGAAATTCTTCCTATATCTAAATTTTTACATTTTAAGTTACTAGTTTTAATTCTTCGTTTAATAAGCCCTAAATTAGTTTGATAATTTTCTATAAAGGCATTTCTTGGACCTTTTAAAGACGGTTCTATTTCATTAACGGATATTCCTCGATCAAGATTTGCTCTTGTTTCAACGGCATAAATTTTATTTTCATTTATTACTACAGTAAAACCATTATATAAATAATATTCAATATCTTCGTATTTAATTTTTTTTACATTTGTACTTGGAACTTCATTTTCAAAATTATTAAGTTTATCTATATTAGTAATTTTTTTTAGTATATAATCGTTAATTTTATCTTGATTTATTAAAGTATCAAAAAAGACTAAATATATTGAATGAAATACATTTATTTTAACTTTACGAATAACTAAGTCGTCATTTTGTGAAAACCATTCTTTAATCTTTCTTATCATATTATTAGTATGGTGCAATGTAAGAAAAATATGTTAAAATAAAAATGGTGATGAAGATGCAAGTATACATTGAAAGAATGGATCATTTTGGTAATGGAATAGGGAGTATAAATGGTAAAATTATATTTGTTAAAAATGCTTTAAAAGGTGAAACTGTAGATGTAACTATTACTAAAGAAAAGAAAAATTTTATGGAAGGAAAAATAAAATCTATAATTTATAAAAGTTCAGAAAGAATCGAACCTTTTTGCCCATATTTTGGTAAATGTGGAGGATGTAATTTATGCCATTTAAATTATAATCATTCTTTAGAGTATAAAAAAGAAAGAGTTTTAAATATACTAAGTAAAAATAAAGTAGCAAGTATTCCTTTGGTTATAGAAAATAAAAATCCATTATATTATAGAAATAAGATAGAACTTAAAATTGTAAATGGTCATCTTGGTTTTTATGAAAAATCTACGAATAAATTAATTGAAATAGATGAGTGCAAAATAGCTAAAAAATCTATAAATAATTCATTTAAATTTATTAAAAATATGAATTTACAAAATGCAAGTGTTTGCGTGCGTGCAAATTATAATGACGAGATTATGATTATTATCAATTCTAAAGATAATGTAAAAATAGAAAATCCTGAAAAAAATAAAATTGTGGGAATTATCCTAAATGATAAGTGTATTTATGGTCAAGACCATTTTATGGAAAAAATAAATGATTTATTTTT
This sequence comes from uncultured Bacilli bacterium, assembly GCA_934101645.1. Classification (GTDB taxonomy): domain Bacteria; phylum Bacillota_I; class Bacilli_A; order RF39; family UBA660; genus UBA6448. Next base: position 212,972 of record CAKORX010000003.1, read on the forward strand.
TACGGTAAGTTATGATTCATTTTTTCAAGTTAATAGCTATATTAATTCATGTCTTTTTAATTTGATAAGTGAAAATGTGGGAAATGAAAATGTACTTGATTTATATTCTGGTGTTGGAACTCTTTCAATAGTGGCAAGTAAGAAAGCCAAAAAAGTTTACGCTATCGAGGTAGTTGAAAATGCCGTTAAAAATGCTTTATTAAATGCAAAAATCAATAAAATTAATAATATAAATTTTATTTTAGGCAAAGTCGAAGATAAAATAGGTTTTATAAATGATGAAATTGATACAGTTATTGTAGATCCTGCCCGAAGTGGTGTTGATAAAAAATCTATGGAAGTTATTAATAAATTAGAACCTAAAAAGATAATTTATATTTCTTGTGATACACAAAGCTTATCTAAAAACTTAAGTGATTTGCCTAATTATGAAGTAACAAAGTTATACTTGCTTGATATGTTTTCTTATACTTATCACGTTGAGACTGTAGTCTTGATGTCAAGGAAAGATAAATAAGTGCCAGAAAGCGGCGTATTTCCAGGCCTTTTTCGGAGGTTGGGATTAGTAGCCAGACTTCTGAAAAAGCTCGGTTATTTTATGTGGAAACATATCTACTACAAAATGTGTGTCAGGTTGTAACCTCGGATTAGATGTCACGATTTGAGGCAGTGGAATAGATGTTAAGTAAGAAGTAATTAAATCGGAATTGCCAGAGGTAATGAAATGTTTGAAGAATTAGAAATTATGTAATGAACTAGGTCTTGACGAAGAGAAAAAATAGTTAATAAAGAGAGGTGCATATACTATGCCATGTATACTCGTGGTTGAAGATGATGAAAATTTAAATCGTGGAATTACATTTTCACTGAAAAAATCCGGATATGAAGTTTTTTCAGCAGAATCAGTGAAAAAAGCGAAAAGAATTGCAAGTGATAATAATGTGGATGTTACCATTTGTGATG
>CAKORX010000004.1 GCA_934101645.1 uncultured Bacilli bacterium
GATGGAGCAATTGTTACTAAAGTAGATATGACTGAAAACAAAACTGTATATGCAATTTGGGAAAACATTCCTGTAGTAACATATACACTAACATTTGATGCTAATGGTGGAACTGGATCAATGACAGCAAAAACTGGTTTAACTGGTGAATATACTTTACCAGAAAATGGTTTTACAGCACCAAGTGGAAAACAATTCAAAGGATGGTCATTAACTACAGATGGAGCAATTGTTACTAAAGTAGATATGACTGAAAATAAAACTGTATATGCAATTTGGAAAGACATAATTTATTCATATGAATTCTTAGAAAGTACTGGAGAACAAACTATAGATGGAAAAGCAAATTCATTTAAGATTGTGATAGATGCAGATGAAACTAAATTTGTTTCATTGGAAATAGATGGAGTTTTATATGAAAAGGATGTAGATTATACAGTTAAACACGGAAGCACGATTATTGAGTTTACATCTACTGGTTTAGCAAAATTGAATGCTTTATCAAAAGGAGAACATAATGTTAGAGTAACATTTACTGATGAAGTAATAAATGGTAAGATTACTGTTAATACTGTTAATCCTCCTATTATTCCACAAAATCCTGATATAGATAATCCACAAACTTATGATGGAATCTTTACATATATAACAATGTTTGTTGTAAGTATTCTAGGTCTAATTACAGCAGTAATTATTGGAAAGAAAAGAACTAGAACTAACTAGTTCTTTTTCTTAATTTAGTATGAAATTAAAAAGAAAAACACTTATTATAACTGCTGTAGTTATAACAATTATAATAATAATATCTGGATGTTTATTACTAACAAATAAAGGTAATAATGAAATTATAGGATTTTGGACAATAGATGGTTATACTAATTATGAGTTTTTAGAACATGATAAAGGAAATTTAGTATTGCCACATAAAAAAATAGAATTTACTTATAAAATTAAAGATAATACAATCTGTATAGATTTTAAAGATGAAAATGCTATAGATAAATGTTATGAATATAATTTTGAGGGTAAAGAATTAATTATTAGAGATAGCAATAATAATGTCTTTAATTTAAAAAAGAAAAATAAATAAGTTTAATAAGCAGTACACCACCTGCTTATTTTTTATTTTGGAAATGGTTATTATTTATAGTATTTATAGTGTTAGTTTTAGGACTATCACTTTTTTTATTTTGTTCATTAAAAACATCTAGTAAGAGTGCTAGAGAGGAAGAGAGGCAAATTAAATATAAAAAAATTAGGTGAAATAATTAAAATAGCAAGAAATAAACTAAATGACAACTTAATAATAATATTTATCATATTGAAATAAGTAACAATTATGATGGGGAAAATATTATTGAAATACATTTAAAAAGTACATTTAATCAAGAACAGGAACTAGGAAAGAAAAAGAATAAATAATGTTGAATTTTTATTTAGTATTATTTATATCTTTATCTCATATAGTTTGATGAGGATGGTATAACATGTATAATACAGATGATATTGAAATAAAGTGTAGTACCAAACATTTGCCTTTGGAATATAAATTATTGGAATGGCAATTAATTTTAAATAGAGAATTATATGAGAGTAAAGCAATTGATTTAAAAGTTTTCAGTTTAATGGAACAATCAGTACTTGGAAGAATGACAAAAATAAAAAATGAATATAAAGACAAGATTAATGATGGTTTGACAATAGGGAAAAATCATGGTGCATGTCATCATCCTAGTTATCTTGCTTTTTAAGAACATGAAATGAGAGTGAGAAATAATGGATATAAAAAAAGCAAGGGAAGATTTAAGACAAGGAAAAACGATTTATGATATGCCACTTAGAGTAGTATATTATGCTCGTGTTTCAACAGATAAGGACGATCAATTAAATAGTTTGGAGAACCAACAAAACTATTTTAAAGAGATGATAATGGAAAACAAAAACTGGGTATTTGGTGGTGGTTATATAGATGAAGGAATTAGTGGAACTGCTGTAAAAAATAGAGATAAATTTCTAAAAATGATTGAGGACGCTACTCTTGGAAAAATAGATATGATAGTTACAAAAGAGATATCAAGGTTTTCAAGAAATACTGTTGATAGTATAAAATATACAGAGTATTTATTAAAACAGGGAGTTATTGTATATTTTTTATCAGACAATCTTAATACAATAGGGGAAGATTCGGAGTTTAGACTTACAATTATGTCAAGCTTGGCTCAAGATGAAGTTAGAAAACTTTCTGAAAGAGTTAAATTTGGTATTAATAGAATGATTAAAGATAGAAAACTTATTGGTGGTAATTTAACTGGATATTTCAAAAAAGATGGAAGATATGAAATTAATCCAGCAGAAGCACCAATAATTACTTATCTTTTTGAAACTTATGCATCTGGGAAAGTTGGTCTTAAGAAGATAGGACAAGATCTTGCAAAAATGGGATATTTGAATTCAAAAGGGGAACCATATTCTGATACAACTATGGCAAAATTTTTAACTAATCCTAGATATAAAGGTTATTATACTGCTAGATTAACTGAGGTTGAAAATTATAAAACACATAAAAAGAAAAAAGTTCCAAAAGATAGACAAATAATTGAGCATGATGATAGAGTTCCAGCAATTGTATCTGAAGAGTTATGGAATAAAGCAAATGAACTTCATGAGATGAGAAAAAAATCACCTGCAAGACACATTCTAAATTCTGAAAAATCTTTAGAAACTGCAAAATATAGCTGTTTATTATATTGTAAGGATTGTGGTAATGTATTTATAAGAGCTGGTGGAAGTAATAGAGCAAATAATCCTACATGGTCATGTAAGAAATATAAGACTGAGGGAGTTGGTGCCTGTGCTTCACCAATCTTAAGAGAAGAATATCTAGATAAGATATTTGTACAAATATTTAGTGATTTTATAGATAATAAAAAAGAATATTTAAGTGGGGTAATAAATGAATATGAGAATATTATAAGCAGTAATAATAGCTCTGATAATATTGAAAGCATAAACAATCAAATTACAAAAATAGAAAACCAAAAGAATAAATTATTAGATTTGAGTATTAAAGGAATGATTGATGATTTAGAGTTTAAGAAAAGAAACGATAAGTTTAATAATGAAATTAATTTCTTAAAAAAGAAAATTTATACACTTAATAATCCTAATGCAGAAATTACAAAATTAAAGGAAAAAATAATAGAAGTTAGAAATACTCTTACTTCAAAAACTGATTTACAAAAAGAGCTACCTAATTTAATGAGAATATTAGTTGAAAGAGTAGAAGTTGAAAAAATAAATGGTGATAGAAAACATGTAAGATTAATTATTTATTTCAATTTTAATGCAGATACAATATACAGAGAATTAGAAATTGGTAACAAAATAAAAAAACTTGAGTTATCAAATTTTTATCCAAAAAAATGTTCTTTTGGTGATAAAGAGATTCAAAATAGCCGACATAAGAACACTGGAACTCTTAGTGGACCCATTGAAAATAAAGGGAAAAATGCTATTTTCTGTTCCAATGGTAACACCAAGCAACCCGGGATTTGTATCAATGGGCCAAAAACTTGGAACTTATAAACTCATGGAATATATTAATAAATTTGGTTTTGGTGAAAAAACTGGTATAGATTTAAATGGAGAAGGTAAAGGAATTTTATTTAACGTAAATAAAATGGGTCCAGTGGAAACCGCGACTACAGCATTTGGTCAAGGAATAAGTGTTACACCTTTGCAGCAAATTACAGCGGTTAGTGCCGCAATTAATGGTGGAAATCTATACACTCCATATATTGTAAAAAGCATGATAAATTCTCAAAATGGGGCATTACTTGATTATAATGAGAAAACTTTAAAAAGAAAAGTTATTAGTGAAGAAACCTCAGGACTTGTAAGGTTTACTTTAGAAAGTGTTGTAGCAAATGGAACAGGAAGAAATGCCTATATTGAAAATTATCGTGTAGGAGGAAAAACTGGTACTGCTCAAAAAGTTATTGATGGACATTACTCAAGTTCTAGTTACATACTATCATTTATTGGTTTTATGCCTGCGGACGAGCCTAAAATAGTTGTTTACGTGGCAATTGATGGAGCAAAAAATGTAACTCAGTATGGTGGAACTGCATCAGCACCAGTTGCCAAAAGTATTATGACATCAGCGATTGATATTTTGGATATTAAACCATCAAAAGATGGTATGCCTAAAGAATATAATTATTTAGATAATAAATATGTATATGTTCCTGATGTTGTAGGTAAAAGTTTAGAGGAAGCAAAAAAATTACTTAAAGGATTTAAACTTGAATTTTCTGGATCAGGCACAAATGTGTCCTATCAATCTCCTTCGGGTGGAACATATGTAAAAGAGGGTAATTCGGTAGTTCTTTTATTGAAATAAGGAGGCATAAATGTTTACACTTACAAAATCAATTTTGTGTATAATGCTAGGGTTTATAGTTTCAATAATACTGGGAATTTTAATTGTACCATTTTTTAAAAAAATGCATTTTGGACAAAAAGTATCAAAGCTACTAAATGAAAGACACCTAAAAAAAGAGGGTACTCCGACAATGGGTGGAGTAATATTTATTTGTAGCACACTTTTTATTTTACTTTGTTTATTTTTAAATAAAAACATATATTTTTCCTATAATTTTTTAATAATAATATTAGTATTTTTATCTTATGCTTTTTTGGGATTTATTGATGACTATTTAAAAATTAAAAAAAAGAATAATGGTGGACTATCTATATTAATTAAGTTTTTCTTACAAATAGTTATTGCACTAATATTTTTCTCTTTATTTTTAATAAGTGGCAATAATACAGTAGTAGATTTTTATTTATTTTCTTTAGATTTAAAATCTTTATATGGTTTTTTAATATTATTTATGCTTGTTGGATCATCAAATGCAGTAAATATTACTGATGGTCTTGATGGTCTTGCTGCTGGGCTTTCTGCAATTACCTTTTTATCTTATGGGATTATTGCTTGGAATAGTCCATATATTATTGGTTACGAAGAAATTGCTATTTTTTCATTTGTTTTAGTAGGCGCGCTTTTAGGTTTTTTAACATTTAATTTTTATCCAGCCAAAATATTTATGGGTGATTTAGGTTCTTTATCACTTGGTGCCACTTTAGCAGCAATAGCAATTATTTTAAAAAGTGAAATGTCTTTAGTTATAATTGGTTTTGTATTTATAATTGAAACTATATCAAGTTTTTTACAAATTATTTCAATTAGATATTTTCATAAAAAAATACTTTTAAAAAGTCCTCTTCATCATCATTTTGAAATGCTCTCTTATAAAGAAACTGATATAATTAAAATGTTTTATTGTGCTGGGCTATTTATATCAATGGTTGCACTTATTTACTTAGTATTAAGATAAAAAAGTATTTACTTTTAAATTTATTTTTGTTAATATATTTTTGGAAGATGAATTACTAAGGGTGGAAGTTATAGGGATAGCTTCTATTTTTTGTGGAGGAGAATAAATGTTAGAATTAAAAAATATTTCAAAAACTTATGAGTCTAAAGATTTAACTCAAGTTGCTTTAAAAAATGTTAATATTTCATTTAGAAAAAGTGAATTTGTGTCAATTTTAGGTCCATCAGGTAGTGGTAAGACAACTCTTTTAAATATTATTGGGGGTCTTGATAAATATACATCAGGTGATTTATTAATAAATAATGTTAGTACTAAAAAATATAAAGATAAAGATTGGGATACTTATAGAAATCATAAAATTGGTTTCATATTTCAAAGTTACAATTTAATATCTCATCAAACTATACTTGCAAATGTAGAACTTGCTTTAACTTTAAGTGGTATAAGTAAAAAAGAAAGAAGAAAAAGAAGTATTAAAGCACTTACTGAGGTTGGCCTTGAAAAGCATATGAAAAAAAAGCCAAATATGCTTTCTGGAGGACAAATGCAAAGAGTTGCTATAGCGCGAGCTCTTGTAAATAATCCAGATATCGTTTTAGCAGATGAACCTACGGGTGCACTTGATTCAAAAACATCCACTCAGATTATGGATATTTTAAAAAGTGTTGCTAAAGATCGACTAGTTATAATGGTTACTCATAATAAAGAACTTGCAGAAAAATATAGTAGTAGAATAATTAGCATAAAAGATGGAAATATCGAAAATGATACAAATCCATACGATTTAAAAACTAATGATGAAAAACTTTTAAAAAAACCTAAAAATAATAAGTCAATGACGTTTTTTACAGCTCTATCTTTATCACTTAATAATTTAATGACTAAAAAGGCAAGAACATTTTTGACTTCTTTTGCAGGTTCTATAGGTATAATTGGTATAGCACTAATATTATCTTTATCTGCGGGTGCCACAAACTATATTAATAGAACAGAAAAAGAAACTTTGTCTTCATATCCAATTATGATTGAGGCAAATTCCATTAATTATTCCCAAATGCTTAATAATAGTAAGAAAAGTGATGATGAAAAAGCTAAATGCACAAATAATAGTGTATGTACTTTGGATGATGTGAGTATTAATCCTTATTTGCAACTTTCAAATTTAGAAGTAACAAACAACTTAAAAGATTTTAAGAAAGCTTTGGATGAAAACTATGAAAACATTAATGATTATGTCATGGATATAAAATATAACTATGATTTAGATTTACAAATTTATAATGCTAAAAACAATGAAAAGATTAGTAATTATGGACTTTTTGTAGAATCTATGCAAAACATGTATAATGCAAGTTCTAGTAGCAGTATGAGTAATTTTGATACAACTTTTAAAGAACTTTTAAGTGATTCAGATCTTTTGAAAAGTCAATATGATTTAGTTTATGGAAAATATCCAGAGCAATATAATGATCTTGTTTTAGTAACTGATAAAGATGGCAAAATACCACTTTCTTTGATATATACTCTTGGTATTAAAGATAAAAAAGAGTTAAATGAACTTTTAAAAGAAAATAAAAGTATTGCATCTACAAATTACACTTATGAAAGTTTTCTATCACTTGATTTAAAACTTGTTAAAAACTATGAACTTTATCAAAAAGAGGGAAGCTTATGGCTTAATAAATCTTATGATGAAAAATATTTAGATAAGGTTGTATCTTCTTCGGAAAATATTAAAATCGTAGGTATCTTGAAAGTTAAATCAGATGCAATAAATGCCCAAAGCGGTTTTATTGGCTATACAAAAGATCTTAGTAATTATTTAATTAAAGAAAATAATAGTTCTAAAATTGCTAAAGAGCAAAAAGAAAGTAAGAATAAAAGCGTTTTAACTGGTCAAAGTTTTGATGAGAAAAATACGTATGAAGATACTTTAAAAATTATCGGTGCAAGTGATTTGACTTCTCCGAGCTCAATAAGTATATATCCTAAGAATTTTGATGATAAAGAAAAAGTGACGGAAATAATAAAAAAATACAATGATAGTGTAGAAAAAGAAAATCAAATTAATTACACTGATTATGTAAAAATACTTATGAGTGGAATTACTACTATTATTGATGTTATAACATATATATTAATTGCCTTTGTTGCCATTAGTTTAGTAGTTTCAAGTATTATGATTGCAATAATTACTTATATAAGTGTATTAGAAAGAACTAAAGAAATAGGTATTTTAAGAGCAATAGGTGCAAGTAAAAAAGATATTTCTAGAGTATTTAATGCAGAAACTATTATCGAAGGATTTATGTCTGGAACATTTGGCATACTTGTGACTCTTTTACTAAATAAAGTGGTAGATAAAGTTGTGTATTCTTTAGCAAATGTAAAAAATATAACTCATTTAACAGTTCAAAATGCTTTCATTTTAATAGCCATAAGTGTTATTTTAACGTTTATAGCAGGTTTAATACCATCGAAAATTGCTAGTAAAAAAGATCCTGTTGTATCACTACGTAGTGAATAAAAATTTTGAAATATAATAGAATTATATTAATGAAAAAGGAAAGTAAAATATTATTTATAGTAGTTTCAATAATGGCTATTTATGGAATAATTATGATATATTCTGCAAGTAGTATATGGGCTGAATACAAATTTAATGATGCTTTTCATTTTGCAAAATACCAATTAGTATTCTTTATAATTAGTATTATTTGCATGAAAATAGTTTCTAAAATAGACTATAGACTTTATAAAAAACATTCAAATAAGATCTTATTTGTTTGCGCTATTTTACTTTTACTTGTTTTGATTCCAGGGATTGGTACTCTTAGAAATGGCTCAAGAAGCTGGTTTAAAATAGGTCCTTTTGGACTTCAACCAAGTGAACTTGCGAAATTAGGTTTAATTATTTTTACCTCAAAATATTTAGAGAAAAATAATAGTGAAATTAATAGCGTTTATAAAGGCGTTTTGCCACTTCTTTTGGTTATATTTATGTTTTTTGGTCTTATCATGCTTGAACCCGATTTTGGCTCAGGCATGGTAATTGTTATGTCTCTTATGATAATCTTATTTATTTCAGGAGTAAAACTTTCATTTTTTGGTGTTTTGTTTGCTCTTGGCCTTATAGGAATAACGGGGCTTATAATAATTGCTCCATATAGACTTAAAAGAATAATATCATTTTTAAATCCATGGAGTGATCCTTTAGGTAGTGGATATCAAATAATTCAGTCATTATATGCAATTGGTCCCGGAGGCCTTTTAGGACTGGGATTTGGTAATTCGGTTCAAAAACAATTTTATTTACCAGAACCTCAAACGGATTTTATTTTTGCTATTATTTCCGAAGAATTTGGTATATTCGGAGTTATCTCAGTAACATTTTTATTTGCTATAATGTTTTATTTAATTATGAAAATTTCTATTAAATGTAATAATTTATTTGGTAAATACTTATCATTTGGACTTGGAATGCAAATAATGCTCCAGGCACTATTAAATTTATGTGTTGTTGTAGGTTTAATCCCTGTAACCGGAGTAACACTTCCATTTTTTTCTTATGGTGGATCATCTCTTCTTGTTAGTATGATTTCTATAGGCATTATTTTAAGTATTAGTAATAAAAACCATTTATAATATGAAATTAAATTAATAATGCATTCATTTTTGACAAAAGTCAGTAAATATGTTAGACTATCCCTTAATTAAATTTGTTATATGTTTTAAGGGGGAGACTATGACTGGATTAATTAAATTCGTACCGAAAGATGAGTTTACTTTTAATACTTATAATTTTGAAATGGGTATACAGTATTTTGATTATGAAATTTCAATTTCAATTGATAAACCGTCTATGAACTTAGATTTTGGTAATACAGATTTAAATAGTAGTATTAAAGAAATGATTGAGGCTTGTGATGATGAAGAAATCATTTTGTTTTATGAAAAATGTTTAGGACAAGAAGAAGCTTTATTAAAAAATGCTTCATATATTTCATTTGACTTTGATATCGAAACATCTGCATTTTTGTATGGTGCAAATCCTAGTTTAAGAGGAAAGAAAATTTTATTTACGGATACTTTTGATTTAAGTGTTGAAACCGTTAAGAAAATAGAAAGCTTATTTGCTGATACTACTGATAATATATATTTTGATGTTCAGGGTAATACACAGCTAATTACTTTTGAAGAATATAAAAAAACAGTAGAAGCTATTAATTTGATGATTAGCGATGTAGAAAAGTTTAATTACTCACCATTAGAAAAAATTATGTATGTTTATGATTTAGTTAGAAAAAAGATTTATACATGTGAAAAAAGTGATGAAGATGTAAGAACTTCAAGAGATCTTTCACAAGTATTACTCGGAGATAAGATTGTTTGTTTAGGATATGCTAGATTGTTTAGAACTTTGCTTGAAAAATTAGGCATTAATAGTAAAGAAATTATTTTATTGAAAAAGGGTGAAGTAACAGGACATGCAAGAAATGAAATATATATAAAAGATGAAAAATATGGTGTTGATGGTGTATATTATTTTGATCCAACTTGGGATAGTAAAAGAAATAATAATGATACATCATATTTATCATCATATAGATTTTTTGCAATGACTAGACTTCAAATGGATGCATTAGATGAAGGAAAATATTTAGTTCAAAATTGCCCTTATTTTTCTAGCGATATAGCCCAAAAATTTGAAGAAGAAGTTAAAGAACGTGGCCTTGCAGGAATTTCTAAAAAATTATCTAGAGTGATAAACTATATGTCTTATACTATTTATGATAAACAGCTTTTATATAATCCTATGCTTTTAGAAATACTACCAAAATCTATGATTCCAAGTCCAGAAACTGTTCAAAGAAAACTTTCTTCATTAATGAAAAAGTTTAATACTCCAATAAAAGCTCCAACTTTTTTAGAGGCGCTTTATAACGTTCGTAAAAATGAATATTACATTGCACCCGAAGATTATCCTTTAAATATAAATGAAATATTTAAAATTATTCAAATATCTAAATGGGATTTTTCAAACAATGATTTTGATAAAATGCTTATGGAACTTTTAACAAAGCAAGAACAAGCAATGGTCAATGCCAAAAAATTACAAAAGTTTTCTAATGAAACAGATCTTGAAAAAAATATAGAACAAATAAGATTAACTAGAACATTAAGAAAAATTTTAGATAATAAAAAATTTCAGTAGTTTAAACTGAAATTTTTTTATAATTCAATATAATTATGTGAGCATGCCCTAATTAATCTATTCATTATTGCAATGCCAAGGCCCTCTTTTTTAACTCCCTCAATAACAATTAAATCATAGTTTGTCTTATCAACTTGTCTTAGAATATGAAATATATTATGTGAAATATCTTCAAGAGACGAACCCATATCCATAGAGTGTTTGAAGTTTTTTAAGTTTTCATATTTACAAACAACTAAAATATTTTTTTCTTTTTCAAGTTCTTGAGTTTTTTTTATAAATTTTTCATTGTCATTACTATATATTAAAATACATTCTTTTGATGGAGCATAGTGTTTATATTTCATCCCAGGAGATAAAACTTTTTCTCCAGGCTTTATGCTAGAAAAAATATTTTTATCAAGTTCAACTTCAAAACCATATTCTTTAAAGTTTTCAATTGTTATTTTACCTGGCCTTAAAATTTTTACTTTGTTATTGATAACTGTTATAACAGTTGATTCAAGTCCAATATCTGTATTTCCACCATCTATAATGCATGATACTTTATCACCAAGTTCTTTTTTTATATCTTCAATGTTTGTACCACTTGGTTTACCAGATATATTTGCTGAAGGTGCCGCAATTGGAACACCAGCATATTTGATTAATGTATTAGCAATTTTATTGCTAGGCATTCTAACTCCAACGGTATCAAGACCACCTGTAACTGCATCAGGTACGCATGGTTTTCTTTTTAAAATAATTGTTAATGGACCTGGGAAAAATATATCAATAAGCTTTTTTTGTGTGTCAGTTAAATCGCATGCTATATCGTCAATCATTTCTATATCTGAAATATGTAAAATCAAAGGATTATCTTGAGCACGACCTTTAGCTATAAAAATACTTTTAACAGCTTCTTCGTCAAGACCGTTAGCACCAATACCATAAACTGTTTCTGTAGGAAAAATTACTAATTTTCCTTCTTTTATATAGTTAGCCGCTTCCATCATTTCTTTAGAATCTATGTTTTCTTTCATATCTAAAATTTTGCTCATTTTTCTTCACCTTGGCATATTATATAATAATAAAAAAATAATATCAAGTTGCTTGAATAGAACGTTATTTATATGTTAGAATAACTTTCCATAGGAGGAAATAATGCAGTTAAAAGAAAATGTGGTAATAGGTACTCACAATGGAATATTTCATAGCGATGAAGTAGTTGCTTGTGCTATTATAAAACTTATGGTAGAAAAACTTTATTCTTCACAAGATAAAGTTAAAATTATAAGGACAAGAGATTTAAATATTTTAAATTCTGAATGTGATTATGTAGTTGATGTAGGTGGGGGAAAATTTGATCACCATCAAAAAGGTGGAAACGGTCAAAGAATAGATGGTACGAAATATGCAAGTGCTGGTTTGGTATGGAAAGAATTTGGCTATGTTATTTTGTATTTTATGAAAACTCTTTCAATCGAGCAGATAAATGAAATTTTTAATTTGACAGATGAAAATGTTATTAAGAAAGTTGACATGGAAGATAATGGAGTATATACAAATGAACATATTTTTTCTTATATAAAAAATTTTTTACCAAATTGGGATGAAGAAAATCCAGATTATGATAATGCTTTTAATGAAGCTTTGAAAGTAACATCAACTGTACTTTCTTCAGTAATTAGCAAAAGTATAAGTGTGGTTCAAGGCAAAACTGAAATAAATAATCGTTTACACAGCACAGTTAATAGAATGGATAATATTTTGTTTTTACCATGCCAAACTATTGATTGGTTAGAGCCTACTGTTACTTTTAATGAAGAAAATCCTAGCGAGGCAGTAGATTTTGTAGTATTTCCCTATCCAAATGGTGGATACGCTTTACAGTGCGTTCCAAGATCACTTGCTGAAAAATTTTCTCAAAGAATTATTCTTCCATCATCTTGGGCTGGAGAAACAGAAAATTTGCCTGAAATAACAAATGTAAAAAGTGCTACATTTTGTCATCAAGCAAGATTTTTTGCAAGAGCAGATGATTTTGAAGATATAATTACTATGTGCAGACTAGCTACACTAGAAAACGAAAAATTTAGAAAAATTTAATCTAGATTTTTTTTTACATAAATGTAATAATAATTGTATGAAGATTTTAAGAAAAATAATTTTAGGTTTATTATCTATTTTTATAATATTTATTATGTATATAACTTTTTCTTATTGTTATCAAAAAATTATACTAAAGAAAGTTCCTTGTATATTTGGGTATACAAGTTTTATTAATACAGGGAGTAGTATGATGCCCTATATTAATGTTGGCGATTTAGTAATTGTAAAGAAAAAGGATAATTATGTTCCTAACGATGTAATTAGTTTTAAAACTAATGAAAATTATGTAAATACTCATAGAGTTATTGATTCATATGATGATTTTTATAAGACTAAGGGTGATAGTAATAGATTTAATGACGGGGAACAAATACACATAAGTAATATTTATGGAAAAGTAATACTTGTTATAAATGGCTTTGGAACATTTTATTCATTTTTATATAAAAATTATATTTACATCTTTGCTTTGCTTGCCATTTTATCCATACTTATATTTCTAATTCATGAAAGGTTAAAAAGAAAATGAATGCACAAGTTATAGTCAAATATCCTGTTAAATCATTAGATAAAGTTTTTACTTATAAAGTTCCTAAAAATTTTGAGGAAAAAGTTAGTGTTGGTATGAAAGTAGTTGTTCCTTTTAATAATGATGTAATCACGGGAATAATAATTAAATTAGATAATGAAAAAAAAGATTTTGAAATGAAGGAAATATATAATATTGATGAATCATTTATCATTAATAGTGAACAAATGCATCTTGCATATTATCTAAAAAAAACTACTTTATGTCCATTAATAAGTGCTTTTGAGGTATGCCTTCCTCCAGCACTTAAAATTAAAAATGAAATGAAAGACTTTCATAAATATGAAACCTATATTTCGTTGAATGTAAATATAAATGATGCTGGTAAATATATAATTAACAATAGTAAAGCTCATGCTCAAATTAGTATTATAGATAGTCTTATTGCTAAAGGAAAAATAAAAAAAAGTGAACTTTCAGCATCTTCATTAAAAGTTTTATTACAAAAAGGTATAGTAAAAGAAACTAAAGAAATAAAAAATCGAATAAATGTAAGTGATAATGTAGAAAATAAAATAGTTTTAAATGAAGAACAAACAAATGCTTATGAAGTAATAGCAAAAGATTTAGATAAATATAAAGTTTTTTTACTTGAAGGTGTAACTGGATCTGGCAAAACAGAAGTTTATATGTCATTAATCGATAAAGTTTTACTTATGAACAAGACAGTTATTGTGTTAGTTCCGGAAATTTGTTTAACTACACAAACTGTACAAAGATTTTATAAAAGATTTGGTAGTAAAGTAGCAATTTTTCATTCAGGTCTTTCTACGGGTGAAAAATATGATGAGTATATGAAAATATATGAAGGAAAGGTATCAATAGTAGTGGGAACTAGATCAAGCATTTTTGTTCCATTTAAAAATTTGGGTTTAATAATAATTGATGAAGAACACTCTGAAAGTTATAAACAAGATACTACTCCAAGATATGATGCAATTGAAATCGCTAAATATCGAGCTAAACTTAATAATATTCCTTTAGTACTTGCAAGTGCGACTCCATCCCTTGAGTCAAAAGCAAGAACATTGAAAAATGTGTATACTTTAGTACCATTAAAGAAAAGAGCTAGTGGAGCAAAACTTCCGGAAACTATTTTAGTAGATATGAAAAATAATCGTAATGGAATAATTTCAAATTTATTAAAAGAAAAAATTATAGAAAGATTAAATAAAAAAGAGCAAATTATTTTACTTTTGAATCGAAGAGGCTTTTCAACGTTTATTACTTGTTCTAACTGTGGCTATACATATAAATGTCCGAACTGTGATATTACTTTGACATATCATAAAACAAGTGATAGTTTAAGATGCCATTATTGTTCATATGTTATAAAAAAACCGTTAGAGTGCTCAGAATGTCATGAAAATTCTTTGAATTTTTTAGGACTTGGTACTCAAAAAGTTGAAGAAGAATTAAATAAATTATTTCCAGATGCCAAAGTAATAAGAATGGATCAAGATACAACTTCGAAAAAAGGCAGTTATCAAAAAATTATTGATGATTTTGCTCTTCATAAATATGATATTTTACTTGGTACTCAAATGATTAGTAAAGGTCTTGATTTTCCTTTAGTATCTTTGGTAGGAGTAATAAATGCAGATACATCACTAAATATGCCAGATTTTAGAGCAAATGAAAAAACATTTTCACTTTTATATCAAACATCAGGAAGAGCTGGAAGATCAAATATCAAAGGAGAAGTTATTTTACAAACTTATAATCCGGATAATAAAGTATTAAATTATGTTAAAAATAATGATTATGAAGGATTTTTCAAATATGAACTAGGCATTCGTAAAGTTTTATTTTATCCACCGTATTCATATATTGTTTTAATAAAGATAGTTGGTAAGGATTATAAAGAAACAAGTGACAATGCAAATAAAATTAAAAAGATTCTCAAAGATAATCTTGAGGGCACCATTATATATGGACCAACGCCAGAATCAGTTTTTAAAATAAATAACATATACCATTTTCAAATTATAATTAAATATACAAAGGAAAATAATTTATATGAAGTATTAAAAAATATAGATAATAGTTATATTTTGAATAATAAAGTGAATGTTGAAATAACCTTTAATCCAATTAGATTATAAAAAAAGCCCATAAATTATGGACTTTTAGTTTTTTTGGTTACCCAGATAGGATTCGAACCCATGGAATGTCAGGACCAGAACCTGATGCCTTACCGCTTGGCTACTGGGTAATAACAAACATATAATAACACATTTTTGACAAATATACTATAATTTTAAGTAAAATTAATATATTTAACTTTTAAGAAAACAGATTATGATGTATAATAAATATTGTTAAAAGGAGTTTTATTATGGAAGAAAAGAAACAAAATAACGTAATTACAAAAAAGGTTGAAAAACAAAGCAATGATAAACAAAATCATGTGAAAAAAAATAATACTAAAAAGGCTAATACTAAAGCAATAAATAAATCAAAAAAAGAAAATCAAAAAAATACTAATAAAGAAGTTAATAATAAGCCAAAAACTGTTAAATCTCAAGAAGAAATAAAGACTGATCCTGAAAAGGAAATTATTCAAACTGAAGTTACAGAAAGTGCGCCTTTAAAAGAAAATACAAATGAAAAAGTACAAGAAAAAGTTACAATTAATGTAACTGTACCAAAGGACAAAACTTTAATAAATAATTTGATTACACTATTTATTTCATTTATATTATTTAATATTAAGTGGATTAAATATAAGTTTGAATTTTTCGGTTATGTAAGTTCTGCATCAATAACAATACTTCATTCTGATATGTTTGATTTTTCATTCTTACTTGGAATGTCAAAAATATTTGCCATTATTTCAATACTACTATTCTTTGTAACAATAATTAATTCATTTATTAAATTAGATGAACATATACCATCATTAAAATCATTTAATTTAGACAAAAATTTAATTATATTTTATTATGGTAGTTATGCAATAAGTTTAATTCTTGCCTTAATAGGTGTGTTATTTACGAAATATTCATATTTAACTATTGGTTATGCTTTAACGTTAATAGGTTACGTTATATGTGCTTATTTAACATTTAAAAAAAATATTTTAAAAGAAGCAAATAAAATTAAAAAGGATATTTCATGATAAAAGAATTTAAAAAATTTATTTCTAAAGGCAATGTTGTAGACCTTGCAGTTGGTGTTGTAGTAGGTGGAGCTTTTTCTAAAATAGTTTCTTCACTTGTTAATGATATTATAATGCCAATTATTGGGGTTATAATCGGAGGTATTGATTTTTCAAGTGTTTCTATTAAATTTAAAGACGCTACAATAAATATAGGAATGTTTATTCAAAATATTATAGATTTTTTAATTATTTCATTTTGTATCTTTTTAGTAGTAAAAGCATTAAATAAGTTGTCTGATTTAACTAAAAAGAAAAAAGAGGAAGAAAAGAAAACTGAAGAACCTAAGGTTAGTGAAGAAATTCTCCTTTTAAGAGAAATTAATGAAAATTTAAAAAAGCAAAATAAAATTTCAAATAAAAACGTTAAGAAAAAAGTAAATTCTTAACGTTTTTTTACTAAATAAATCTATTCGCTTTTTAGGCATATATTCGGCATCAAATTTTCCTAAAACATATACATTTAGGAAAACTTTTTATTTTGCAGCATAAATATGGGGCAAATTAAATGCCAAGTATAAATTTTAACTAGAAATTATTAAAAAACAATTTTTTTAAAATGTTTATTTTGGCCAGCATTTAAAAGAAAAAAACAATATTTTTTGACCATTTTTTGACTAGAAATTTTTATAAAATGAATTATTTTTCTGCTTAATTTATATATTCCTTTAATTTTTTTCAACAATTTTTTCATAAATTATATAATTTTTTATAAAAATATGATAATATTAAAAAGTAATAGTACGAAAATATGGGAACGTTTTGTCTTAAATGTATATGTTTTAGGAAAAATGAACCCCGTATTTATGGGAGATGTGGAAATATGAAAAAAAGTGTAGTGTTATTATTACTATGTGGTATAGCTATTTGTTTAACTATTTTAACTTATTTTCAAATGAACAATAAGAATAAATTAAAGGAAAATAATATAATAAATAAAAATAAATTTATATCAATTATGATAAAGGATGATGGTGAGGAAGAATACAAACAACCATTTTATAATACTATTCCCAAAGGATATTATGTTTTAAATGAAGAAAAAACATATTGTAAGAATAATAGTAAAGTTGGTAATTACGATAATACTACCGGAACTGTTAGTTTTTCATTTATTGGTACAGATGAATGTCATTTATATTTTGATGTAGTTCTTCCAGGATACCTAAAAGTACTTAAAGCAAATGGTGGAGTTGATGCAATAGTTGCAAAAGGCAAGCCAAATTTTAGCGTTTCAGCAACAACTGATGAAGGAATGTTTGCAGCAGAAGATGACAATGGAACATCTTATTATTTCAGGGGAGCAGTCTCTAATAACTGGGTAAAAGTTGGAAAATATAACTCAGATGTTACTTATTATAGAGGGTATTATAGCGAAACAGATTCAAGGTTTTATGATTGGCCATCTTTGAGTGATTGTACTAATTCTTCAACATATAATTATAAGTGTACAGAAATACCATATGCAAAAGCAGGTGATGATATGTACTGGCGAATAGTTCGAATAAATGGTGATAATTCTATAAGATTAATATATTCAGGTGCAGTTGCTCCACGAAGTGAAAAAGAGGCTGTTATGAAAAAAAATGATAGTGTATATGTTGGAACATCTGTATTTAATGCCAATCATACAAGTCCATATTATGTTGGGTTTAAATATGATATTTCGTACCAACATGGATATGGTACATCTAGTACTATATTACAAAGCTTATACAATTGGTATGTATATACTTCATTTAATACAACTGATAGTTCACTACTTGCTAATCAAATAATATGTAATGATAGAACAATGTCTCAAAACGAATCTGGGCCATTTGGCGATGCATCTTTGTCAACATCTATCACATGGTATTATGGCTTTTATGGAAGGTATTTAAGTGGTACTCCGAGTTTAGTGTGTCCAACAGAAACTGATAAATTTTATGTGAAAGGTGATAGTTATTATATACTTTCACATCCTGTTGGTTTATTAACTGCAGATGAGGCAGTAGTAGCAGGATTATCATATAACAATAAAAATAGTGAATCTTATTTAGTGCCTGCACTTACTGATACTTATGTAGTGTCATATTGGTTGGTAACTCCATATTATAGCGCCGCTCGTAGTAATAACGTTCCGGCTACTTCTTATGGTACTGGTATAAGTTGGGACGGTACAATTAATGAAAAAAGTATAATTGCCACATTAGGTGTAAGACCTGTTATATCACTATCAGATGATGTATATTTTGATGGTAGTGGTACTTGGAATGACCCATATGTAGTTAGCGAATAATAAAAAAAGATATTCAAAGTTTATTTTTTGAATATTTTTTTATGAAATAGAGTTTTCTAATCACAATTCTTGTTTTTAAGTACTCATTTTGATAAAATGTAGATATGGATATAAATTTAAAAGATTATAATTTTTATGTACAAATTGTTTATAAAAACAATAAAAATATTTACTTTCGCTTTAATGATCGAAATGTTTTAGTAGTGACTTGTCCGAAGAGAACTACTCTCGAAGAAATAAAAAAATTAATCTTTGCAAATGAAGATGCTTTAATTAAAATGTATCAAAATTCTTTAGAAAAAAAATCTTATAATGAGAAGTTTCATTTACTTGGTAAAACTTATAATGTTGAGTTAAATGAAAGTATTGATAAAACATATATAAATGGTGATTATGTATACTCTAAAAATGAAAAAGAATTAAATCTTTTTGTTGAAGAAGAAATTAATAGAGTATTTAATGAAGAAGTTGAAATATGCAAAAACTGTTTTAATAACTTACCTGAATTTAAATTAAAAACAAGACAAATGAAAACTAGGTGGGGTGTATGTAATAGATTAAAAAAAGAAATTACTTTAAATAAAGAACTTATAAAAAGAGATGTAAATTTACTTGATTATGTTATAATTCATGAAATGGCACATTTTTATGAAGGCAATCATTCAAAAAAGTTTTGGGATATTGTTAGTAAAGCATGTCCAAAGTATAAAGAATATAGAAAGGAACTAAGATCATGGAAATAACTAGTTTAAAAAATCCTAAAGTAATTTTTTGGACAAAACTTAGACAAAAAAAATATCGTGATGAAAATAATCTTTTTATTGTAGAAAGTGCTCATTTAGTAGAAGAAGCCTTAAAAAAAGGAATAGTAAGTGAAATAATTACTTTGAGTGATGAAAAATATAATGTACCAACCTATAAAGTAACTTATGACATTATGAAAAAAATCAGTAATTTGACAACTCCGAATAATATAATGGCTGTGTGTAATTTTTTATTACCGAGTGAGATTATTGGAAATAATATACTTATTTTAGATAGGATTCAAGATCCTGGCAATCTTGGGACTATCATAAGAAGTTGCGTTGCATTTGATACGCAGACTTTGATAATAAGTGACGATACTGTAGATATTTATAATGATAAAGTAATTCGAAGCAGTGAAGGTATGATTTTTAATATTAATATTATAAGAAGTAATCTTTTAGATATAATACCAAAACTTAAAAATTTGCGTTATAAAGTATATGGCACAAGTGTAGTTAATGGAAAAAATATAAGAGAAATTAATAATGAAAGATGTGCATTTATTATTGGCAGCGAAGGTCAAGGAATAAGTGAAGAGGTAAAAAATATGTGTGATGGATTTATTTATATTAATATGAGTGAAAAGTGTGAAAGTTTAAATGCTGCGGTTGCAGGAAGTATTATTATGTATAATATGTTTGATAGGTAGTTTATGGAAATTTTATTTATGTTTTTAAATATTACAGTTCCTTTGTCTTTAGGAATATTTATGATATATATTTTATATAAAGAAAAAGATATTATTAAATTTAAAACTTTAAAGCTTCCTAAAAAGCCATATTTAAAAGGAAAATATATAAAAGGACTAAAATATAAAAGTGGCAATATGTTTATTACTTGTGGTGACAATGATATAGAGATTAATATTGAAAATAAAGATGGTGTTTTTAGTGAAACTATTAAAAATATTAAAGAAATAAAAATTGATATTAAACCTTACAATTATGTTAAAGAAACTATAGATGGATATGAAACTGATTATACAAAAAGTGCTGCAGTTGGAAGAATGACTGGTGATTTTACAAAAAGAAATAAAGTAACAGTTTTAAAATCTTATGAGGTAAGTATCATTACAAATGATAATACTATTGAACTTATTACATTTAAAGATCCAAAAGAATTTTTCAGGAGGTAAAATATGAAATTAGTATTTGTAGGCTATATAACAGGACCGTTTGGCATCAAAGGAGAAGTTAAAATTGTCAGTGAAACAAATCATAGAAATGAAATTTTTAAAATAAATAATAACCTTTATATTGAAAATACTGCTTATAAAATTGTTAGTACTAAAAAAAATAATAAATACGAAATTATCGGCTTTGAAAATATTGATTCTATAGAAAAAGCTGATTTGATTTTAAGAAAGCCTGTATATGTAAATAAAGATGATCTAAATATAGACTCATATCTTATTGGTGAAATACCAGATATGGATGTTTATGAAAAGAAAGTTTTTCTAGGCAAAGTAGGAGAAGTATTATATAATAAAAACTGCACATATATAAAAGTGTCTAAATTTATTATTCCTTTGATTGATAATTTCGTGGAAAAAATAGATACTGATAATAATATTATACGTGTCAAAAATATAGGTGAGCTCGATGAAAATTGATATTTTGACTTTATTTCCAAATATGTTTGACGGATTTTTAACTGAATCCATTATTAAAAGAGCCATACAAAATAAATTAGTAGAAATTAATATAATTAATTTTAGGGATTATACTCCACTTAAAAATAACCAAGTTGATGATACTATTTATGGTGGTGGAGCTGGTATGCTTATAAGATGTGAACCAATTTTTGAATGTCTTGATAAAATTAAAACTGATGATAGTTATGTTATTTTACTTACTCCAGATGGAAATACATTTAAACAAAAAATTGCGTGCGATTTATCTAAAAAGAAACATTTAATTTTTATCTGTGGACATTACGAAGGCTTTGATGAAAGAATTCGAACTTTAGTAGATATGGAACTTTCTATTGGCGATTTTGTTTTAACTGGTGGCGAGTTTGCAAGCATATGTATGATTGATGCAATCACAAGACTTATACCGGGAGTTATTAATGAAGAAAGCCTTGAAAGTGAATCTTTCACAAATAATTTATTAGACTATCCAATGTATACAAAACCAAGTGAGTATCGAGGCCTTAAAGTCCCAGATATATTACTAAGTGGTGATCATAAGAAAATTAACGAGTGGAGGCTTCAAAAAAGTATTCAAAAAACACAAAATAAAAGGCCTGATATAATGGAGAAGAAAGATGAGTAATTATATTTTAAAGTTGAGTAATAAAGATAAGAAAATAGTAAATTTTGATAATTTAGATTATTATCTTTTTAGTCCTAGAAATTCTAAAGTTAAATCTTTTATAATATATGACAAAAATAAACTTAATGAAATATTAGTAAAAATGTATTTAAAGCAATACAAAAGCTTTATGAAAATGCTAGTTTCAATAAATGAAGAAGATGGGGAAGAAGGCTATATGCTTTGTTTAGGCGAACTAAATAAACTACGTGATACTTTAGAATATAAATATAAAAAATATTTAAAAAAAGTTGCTTATGAAAAGTTTATTGATGATTTATTAATGTATGATAAATTATTACAAGATAAAATTTGCCAGTTTGAAGAAAATAAAGAAAAAGCGAAAGGAAGATAATGAAAGATAGTAAATTACAAAAAGCCAGTGAATTTAGCGAACCGGATAATATTATGATGTTATCTAATGCCGAATTCGAAGATGCGTATGATAGTGATTATGGAAAAGAAGTTGATATTGATACACTCGAAGGCCAAATGATGTCTTTGGAAACAGAAATTAATGATTTACTTTTTCACATTGATGAGTTAACAAGAGAAAATGAAGACATTGATTATATGCTTAATAATGAATTTTTAGATTATTTTAGAACTGCCGAACTTACTGAAGAAAGAACTTATAATAATATAAGAATATCAGAATTGGAGCAAAAATTAGACTCTTTAAAAAAACAATATACTAGTTTAGAAAGTAAAAAAAATGCCAAGTACGGTTTATAGTATTTGTTTTTTTTTTAACTTGTGGTATTATTATTTAGAAACCAAAAAAGGAGTTTATTATGGAATTAAAAAGAAGTATACTTAGAGAAAAAATAATGATTATATTATATCAACTTGATATTGCAAAAAGTCAAAAAATGGATGCAGATATAGATAAAGTGATAAGCTCTAATTTAGAATGCGATAATGAATTTGTAAAACAAATAGTTTATGGCGTAGTAACATATAAAGATGAAATTGATAAACTTGCTAATAAATACATGGTTGATTGGACTATTGATAGATTAGACAAAACTGGATGTGCAATTTTACGTATGGCTATATATGAACTTTTATATACAGATACTCCAGATGTTGTTGTTATAAATGAAGCAATAGAACTTTCTAAAAAATACAGTGATGATTCTGTAAGAAAAATTATTAATGCTGTTTTAGATAAAATAGCCAAGGAAAAATAATGAATCACGAATATTTAGATATTAGTCAAGTAAATAATTATATAAAAAATTTACTTGATAAAGATTTTTTCTTAAGTAAAGTTTATATAAAGGGTGAGATTTCAAATTTTAAAAACCATTCAAGGGGACATTTATATTTTACCTTAAAAGATGATAGTTCACGTATTAATGCGGTAATGTTTGCAGGTAATGCCTTAGGACTTACCTTTACTCCTAAAGATGGAGATTCTGTTTTGATTGAAGGCAGAGTTTCTGCTTATCCGGCATCAGGAAGTTATCAAATATATGTTGATAAAATGGAACTTGATGGTATTGGAAGACTTTTTATAGAATATGAAAAACTTAAAAAGAAACTTGCTGCGGAAGGACTATTTAATAAGGAACATAAAAAGCAAATTCCTAAATATCCACGTAAAGTTGGAGTTATTACAGCAGATACTGGAGCTGCTGTTAAGGACATTATTTCTACGATTAAAAGAAGATTTCCAATTTGTGAAGTGATTCTTTTTCCAACTCTTGTTCAAGGGGCTGACGCTAAAGATAATATTGTAAAACAAATAAAGACTGCGGATACTTATAATTTAGACACATTAATTGTAGGCCGTGGTGGTGGTTCTATTGAGGACCTTTGGGCATTTAATGAAGAAATAGTTGCAAGAGCAATATATGATTGTAATACTCCAATAATAAGCGCTGTAGGTCATGAAATTGATTTTACAATCGCAGATTTTGTAGCAGATCTTAGAGCACCAACTCCAACGGGAGCGGCAGAAATGGCAGTACCTACAGTACTTGATACACAAGTACTTATAAATAATTATGTAATAAGATTAAATAAAAATATTAAAAATATGGTAAATCAAAAATTTATTATGCTTGAAAGATTTAAAAGAAGTTATATTTTAAAAAATCCTTATAGCATGTATGAAATAAAAGAACAAAAACTAGATAATTTAATTGATTTGCTTAAAAATAATATGCAAAATATTGTTAATAAAAAAACTCATGATTTTGAAAATGTCATGGCAAGTTATATTTTAAAAAATCCAAAATTATTACTTGAAGATAAGGATAAAACATTGGGATTATTGATAAATAGTTTATCTCACTTAAATCCTATGGAAATATTAGATAAAGGTTATAGCATTGTAAAACTTGATGGCAATGTAATTAATTCAAGTAAAAAGATTAAGAAAGGAAGTATTATAGATATAACTTTTGCAAAAGGCAAAGTCAAAGCAAATGTAATGGAGGTAAAAAATGAAAAATAAAACTTTTGAGGAAGCATTAAATGAACTTGAAAAAATTGTTAAAGAATTAGAAAGTGGTAGTGTTGATTTAGATAATGCCATTAAAAAATATAGTGAAGCAATGTCTTTAGCAAAATTTTGTTCAGATAAAATAAAAAATGCCACAGAAGCAGTAAATAAAGTTTTAACTGAAAGTGGTGAATTAAAAGACTTAAATATAGCATCAAATTAAAAGTTCAAAAATTATTGAACTTTTTTTAATGTTTTAAATCATTTACAAACAAGCATATATTCGGTATCAAATTTTCCTAAAACTATTACATTTAGGAAAAAACATCTCCATATTTTCGTACTATTACTTTTTAATATTATCATATTTTTATAAAAATTTATATAATTTATGAAAAAATTGTCGAAAAAATAGTAAAAATATAAAAAATATTAGTAAATTTATAAAAAATTAATAAAAATTTATAGTCAAAAAAATGGTCAAAAAATATTACTTTTTTTCTTTTAGATACTAGGCAAAATAAGTGTTTTAAAAAAATTATTTTTAAATAATTTCTAGTCAAATTTATTTTTAAATGCTTGATATTTCCCATATATATGCTTAAAAGTAAAAAATTTTCCTAAATGTAATAGTTTTAGGAAAAAAGAGACCCGTATTTATGGGAGAAAATAAATTATGAAAAAAAGAATGGTTTTATTAGTAAGCGGAATAATAGTTTGCTTAAGTATTTTGTCTTATTTTAATGTGAAAAGTAAAAATAATTTACATAAGATAAATACAGAAAATAAAAATAATTCTATATCTATCATGATTAAAGAAAATGGTGAAGAAGAATACAAACAATCATTTTACAATACAATTCCTAAAGGCTATTATGCTTTAAATGAAGAAAAAACATATTGCAAAAATAATGGCAAAGTGAGTAATTATGATAATACTACCGGAACAATTAGTTTTTCGTTTATTGGTACAGATGAATGCCGCTTATTTTTTGATGGATATCCTCCTGGATATTTAAAAATACTAAATGATAATGGCGGTAATACTACAATTGAATCAAAGGGTTCACCGTCATTTTTAAATGCGTCAACTACCAATGATGGAATGTATGCAGCATCTGATGACTATACTGCTACAACAGGAATGAAATCATATTATTATAGGGGCGCTGTTAATAACAATTGGGTAAAATTTGGAAAAGATAATGAAAAAGACATATATTGGCGAATAATAAGAATAAATGGTGATGGTTCAATAAGGATGATATATTCTGGCACAAATGCTCCAACAAGTGATTCAGCAACGATGACTGGAGATGAAACCCAAATCAAAACTAATGCTTTTAATTATACTAGAAATAGTCCATCACATGTAGGATAT
The DNA here is from genome assembly GCA_934101645.1 of uncultured Bacilli bacterium. Lineage (GTDB taxonomy): Bacteria > Bacillota_I > Bacilli_A > RF39 > UBA660 > UBA6448. The sequence goes on from CAKORX010000004.1 coordinate 25,691, forward strand.
ATGTATACCACAGGACAACAGCATGGGAATAATTTATCAAGTGACATTAAATGGAGTTTGGAAGCATGGTATGCTGGAACAACATTAAAGGATAATAAGTTAGTATCAGAAGATCAAATATTTTGTAATGATAGAAGTGTAACTGATGGAACTTGGTCATCAAACACCTCGACTACTACATACTATGCCACACGTACAAGACTTTATTCATATAAGCGCCCAACACTAATATGTTCGACAGATAGCGATAAATTTACGTCAAAGAATAGTAATTTAGGAAATAAAGCATTAACATATCCAGTTGGATTAATAACAGCTGATGAAGTTGCAATGGCTGGTGGAGTAGTAGGAACGTATAATAATTCTTATTATTTATATACAAAACAAACTTATTGGGCTGGGTCACCTGCTTATTTCGATGGTGGTAATACTGCTATGGGTTTTCTTGTTAACTCTTCCGGTGACATTGACCAGTTTTTTACGGGACATCCTGCCGGCATGCGGGCGGTTATTTCTTTATCAACTTATGCTAAGTTATCTGGCACAGGTACATGGGATGACCCATACAAAGTATCTTAAATATATTATCTTTAAAAAATAACTAGTAAAAATCTTAAAATTTGACTAGCAGAAGTCTTAAAAAATGACTAGCAAAATTTTTAAAAACTGCATTGTTACATGAAATATGATATCATTATAACTAATGATGGAGGAAATATGAATTTTAATGAGAATAAATATATGCCTAGATTAGTTGATGAAAAAATAGAAAAATATTTACAAGTATTTGGGGTAATTTCAGTTGAAGGCCCGAAATGTTGTGGAAAAACTTGGTCTGCAAGTAAGCATGCAAATAGTATTGTTTACCTAGACGATGAAGAAACATTTGAGAAAGCATCTGTCAATATTGATATGATAATAAATGAAGAAAAGCCTGAACTAATTGATGAATGGACTAAAATTCCTAAAGTATGGGATGTTGTCAGAAGAAAATGTGATTTTATAGGTACTCCTGGTAACTATATTTTAACTTGCTCAACTGAATTAAATGAAGAAAAACAAAAAGAAATATTTCATTCCGGTGCTGGTCGTATTGGAAAAATAAATATGTATCCAATGTCATTATATGAATCTGGTGATTCAACAGGCGAAGCATCTATCATGAATATGTATAACAAAACTCAAAAAGATGTTAATGTGAAAGTCCCTTCACTTGAAAAATTATTTCTTTAATATTAAGGGGTGGATGGTCAAGTAATATAAATGTACCCGAAAATCTTGCAAGTTTATTACCAAGTAGCTATATTGAGGCAATATTATCAAAAGATATTAATGATGATAAAAATCGTGATAAAAATAAAATGAAAATGTTATTAAAATCACTTGCTAGAAATGAATCTTCAATAGCAAGCAACCAAACATTATTAAAAGATATTGAAGATGCTTCTAAAGAGAATGATATACTTAAAGGGCGAGATACAATTTCTGATTATTTAGACGTTTTATATCGCTTATATATTATTGACTATCAAGAATTATATAGTTTAAATTATCGTTCACCAGAAAGAGTTGGTAAATCTCCAAAAAGACATTTTGTAGATCCTTCACTTGCATGTGCTGTTTTAGAATTGGATGAAAAAAAATTAATGGATGATTTTAAAACTTTTGGATTTATGTTTGAATTATTAGTAGAAAGAGATCTTAAAATATATGCAAATTATCTTGATGGACATTTATATCATTTTAGGGATAATGTAAGTGGCTTAGAAATTGATAGCATATTGGAGTTTAAAGGTGGAGAGTATGCGGCAATAGAAATAAAACTAGGTAATAACAAAGTTGAAGAGGCTAAAGAAGATTTAATAAAATTTTCAAAATCTATGGATAAAAAACCAAAATTTATGTGTGTTATTACAGCAAATACATCATATGTAGGTTATGATAAAAAAAATAATATTTATGTATTACCAATAACATCTTTGAGACCATAGTTAATCTTAATAAATTAATTTAAAATAAAACCTAGTGTTTATGGCATTAGGCCTGTTATAGCTTTATCAAAGGATGCACTTACGGGTACAGGTACATGGAATGATCCATACGAAGTTATATATTAATATGGAAGAAAGTGACAAAATAAAAAAGTAAATATAATCCATAATATTAATGTGGTAAATATGAAAAAAATAATGTTTTTAATAATTTCTTTACTAATTATTCCTTCATGTGTATTTGCTTACTCCGAAAAAATTATTGTAGGTGGTAAAACACTTGGAATAAGAGTTGATTCTAAAGGAGTTATGGTAATTGGTTTTTATAAAGTAAATGGTAAATTTAATAAAGGTAGTCCTAATATGCAAAATGGAGACTATATAATTAAAGTTGATGGTAATAATGTAAATAGTGTTGATGAACTCACTAAGGCAATTGAACAAAATGCTCAAAATAATAGTGTGAAAATAACATTTATAAGAAATGGAATAGAGAAAGATACAGAACTTAAACTTATAAATGTCGATGGTATTATTAAAACTGGTCTTTTTGTCAAAAGTTCAATCATGGGTATAGGAACACTTTCTTATATTGATCCGGAAACAAAAATTTTCGGAGCTTTAGGCCATGAAATTATTGAAAGTACGTCAAACTCAATTGTAGAAATTAAAAGTGGTTCAATTTTTAATAATAGAATTACAGGAATAGAAAAAAGTAAAATAGGAAGTCCAGGAAGTAAAATGGCTAAATTTGATTATAATCAAAATTATGGAAGCATTTTTAAAAATACTAAGTATGGAATATTTGGCTATTACAATGATACATTAGAAAATTTTTCTTTGGCAAATATAGGTGAAGCTAAAGTTGGTAGCGCAGAAATTAAAACTGTTTTAAGTGATGAAAAAGTTGAAACATTTAATATTGAAATTACATCAGTAAACGATACTAGTGAAGTAAAAAATATTTCTTTCAAAATAAATGATGATAAACTTTTAGAACTTACCGGTGGAGTAGTACAAGGAATGAGTGGGTCTCCGATATTACAAAATGGCAATATTGTAGGAGTTTTAACGCATGTTATTGTAGATAATCCATACACGGGTTATGGACTATATATTAGAAAAATGCTTGAAGAAGGAGAAAAGTAGGTATAATTTTTGTTATATTACATATATAATTATTAGAAAACACCGTAGGGAAGTTTTACGTGTTTTCTTAAGATAGATGAGCCTTTTATAGGCTCTTTTTATATTAACTTTTTGGTAAATTATGGTAACATAGAAACTAATTATTTTTAGGATGGTTTTGGTATGAAGAAAATAATTAGTTTTATTTTTGCTTGCATTTTTTCATTTTGCATGATTTCCAGTGTTAATGCAGAAAATTATGTGGCAAAAATAAATGATACTCTTTTTACTTCTTTAGATGAAGCTGTAAAAAGTGCTAAAGATAATGATTGTTCTATTTCAAGTAAATGGACAAATCCCGGAGCATTATTTATTGGCGGCAAAGCTTTAGTCGAAGAAGACACTGATTTAGTAATTTCAAATAATAATGGTTCAGGAATATATGTAAAAAGTACTGGTGATTTAACTTTAAACACTGGAATAATCACTGAAAATAACGCTAATAAATTAAAAGTTGGCGGTGGTATTAATAATAATGGTAAAATAACTATTTCTCCAAATGCACAAATTTACAATAATAATGCAGAAATTGCTGGAGATGATATTTATAGCATTGGTATTATTGATTTAGCAAATGTAGTTAATAACAAATATCTAAAATTATCTACTATTATTAGAAAAAATACTCAAGAATTAAATAATTGTGAAGATTTAATTAATGGTTGGTATGTAGACAGCAAAAATGAACGTTGGAATGCTGATGATAATGACTTATTATTTATTGAAGAAGTTGAAAGTGGTAGTTATGAAACCTCTTTAGCTATAAAAGCTGCTCATAACCTAAAAGGAAACGTTATCATTCATTTTGTTGATGAAGAAGAAAACACTTTACTTAGTGATAAAACATTAAGTGGTTATGCAAATACTTCTTACATAACAAATGCTGAAGAAATTGATGGTTATACATTAGTTAAAGTTATTGGTGATGAAAATGGTACATTTAAAGCAAATGAAGCTATTGAAGTAACATATATTTATCAATATACAAAAGGTCAAGGTACTACTGAAGAACCTATTATAACTCCACCACATACATCATCAAATGGAAGTGTTTATGGTTTATTACTACTTGTAAATATTTTAGGAGTAAGTACCTTACTTAAAAAGAAAGAAAATTAAAAAAATGATGCATTGCATCTTTTTTTATGGTAGAATAAGTCATAGAAATGAGTGATATAAAATGTTTGAATACTTAGGAGATAGATTATCTAGTGCTATAAAAAATATTAAAGGCATGGGTAAAATTACTGAAGATAATATTGAAGGCGCTATAAGAGAGATAAGAATGGCTCTTTTAGAGGCTGATGTAAATTATCAAATAGTTAAAGAGTTTACCAATAATGTAAAAGAAAAAGCCTTAGGTATGCAGGTAAGCAAAAGTTTAAAGCCTGAAGAAGTTTTTATAAAACTTATTAAAGATGAATTAGTAAGTCTTTTAGGAGATAATTCAACACCTTTAGAAACTTCTAAAAATCCTACGATTTTAATGCTAGTAGGACTTCAAGGTAGTGGTAAGACTACAACATCTGGAAAACTTGCAAATTTCTTACGTAAAAAATTTAATAAAAAACCTTTACTTGTAGCTTGCGATATTTATAGACCTGCTGCAATTACTCAGCTTGAACAAATTGGAAAAGAAATAAATATTCCAGTATTTAAAAAGGAAAACGCTTCAGTTATTGAAATTATTACTGATGCACTTAACTATGCTAAAGAAAATAAAAATGATTATATAATTATAGATACTGCCGGAAGACTTCAAGTTGATGAAAAATTAATGAACGAGTTAAAAGAGGTTGAAGATACTTTTCCTATTGATGAAAAGATTTTAGTAATTGATTCTATGATGGGACAAGATGCAATAAACGTTATAAATGGTTTTAATGATAGTCTTCATTTAACTGGATGCATTTTAACTAAAATGGATAGTACATCAAAAGGTGGAGTAGCACTATGCGTAAAACATTTAACAAATGTACCAATTAAGTTTATTGGTGACTCTGAAAAAATGGATGGCCTTTCATCATTTGATCCGGAAAGAATGGCAAATAGAATTCTTGATATGGGAGATATTTTATCTATTGCGGAAAAAGTTGAAGGTTTAATGGATGAAGATGAAGCTAAAAACCAAGCAAAGAAAATGATGCGTGGTAAATATGACTTTGATGATTTTTTAAAAACTATGAATCAAATCAAAAAACTTGGACCTCTTGAAAACTTGCTAAAACTTATTCCTGGTGCAAGAAAAATGGGTTTAAATGATGTAAATATTAACCCAAAGGATATGGCTCATGTTGAAGCAATAATTTTATCTATGACTCCATACGAAAGACGTCATCCTGAAGTTTTAAAAGCCTCAAGAAAGGTAAGAATAGCAAATGGTTGTGGCATGAAGGTTGAGGATGTAAACAGATTAATTAATCAATTTGAACAAATGAAAAAAATGATGAAAATGATGCAAAATGGAAATATGAAAATGCCATTTTAACTTAAAAAAATATGATTGAATTCATATTTTTTTCTATTTTATTGCAATTTACTTTATTTTTTTGTTATAATTTATTTAGGTGATTTTTTATGGATATTTTGTCGGTTAAAGAGCCACAGATTGCTGTAAGGGTTTCTCAATACCCAGATGATAATAAAAAAGAGTTTTTGCTTGTGGGACGTAGTAATGTAGGCAAAAGTAGTTTTATTAATTCTTTAATTGAAAGAAAAAACTTTGCTCATACATCTTCGAAACCTGGTAAAACGCAAACATTAAATTTTTATTTAATAAATGATAAATTTTATCTTGTGGATGTACCTGGTTATGGATTTGCAAATGTTTCTAAAGATAAACAAAAAAAATTCGGTTTAATGATTGAGGACTATATTAAAAATAGGACTAATTTACAAAGAGTTTTTTTACTTGTAGATTATCGTCATAAACCTACAGAAGATGATATATTAATGTATAATTATTTAAAATATTATAATTTAAATGTTTCTATTGTAGCTACAAAATACGATAAAATTACTAAAAACAATCGAATTAAACAAGATAAATTAATAAAAGATGCATTAAAACTTTCTGATGAAGAAATATTTATTCCGTTTTCTACAGTTACTAAAAAGGGTAGAGAAGACGTTTTAAAAATTATTGAAAGTTATTTATAAGGAGAAAAACATGAATAAAAAAGGATTTACTTTAACTGAGTTACTAGCAGTAATTGTTATTTTAGCAGTAGTAAGCTTGATTGGTACAGTTAGTATAACTGGTGTAAAAAGAAAAATGAATGAAAATATGTTTAGAAATAAATTAGCTGAAGTTATTTCTGCGGGTTCTAAGTGGGGAGAAGATAATAAAGAAGCACTTACTCTTACTGACGCAAACGGGCATCCATATACTCAAAAAACCGTAGGATTTTTAATAAAAAGTAATTATTTAAATTCTGATGAGAAAGTATTACCAGAAAAATATGACTATAGCGCAGCAGCTTGTACTGGTGAAGGTGGTACTATGGAATCTGGATTATGTACCATGGTTATTACAAATAACGTTGATTATAAAATTATAAATAGTTTAAAATTAAAAATTTATAGAGAAAATAATCGTGTATACACATGTATTGTTAAAGAAGATAATACAAAAACTTTACTTGCTGATGATTCATATTCTGTTTATGATGATTTAAAATACTATTGTGATTAAGAAAGGGGGATTTTTTTATGCAAACAGTATGTTTGATAGGAAAACCGAATGTTGGAAAAAGTACGATTTTTAATCGTTTAATTAAAGAGAAAAAAGCAATTATTATGGATACTCCAGGAGTAACAAGAGATCGCATTTATGGAATTGTTAATTTAAAAGAAAAATCATTTCATTTAATTGATACTGGTGGTCTTACTTTAGAAAATGGAGACTTTAATAAAGAAATTTTAATGCAAGGAACTCTTGCTATTGATGAAGCAGATATTGTTTTATTTGTAGTGGATGCTACGATGGAAATTTCTAAAGAAGATAGAATGATTGCAAGTATGCTTCATAAAGCAAACAAAAAGGTTTTAGTTTTAGTAAATAAGGCTGATAACAAAGAAAGACAAAATAATTTATATAATTTTTATGAATTAGGCTTCGAAGATATAATTGCTGTTTCTGCGGAACATAACATTGGTTTTGATAGACTTAATGAATACTTTGAAAAAAATATATCTATAGGTAAGGAAAAAACTGATGAAAGAGTAAAATTTTGTTTTGTAGGAAGACCTAATGTTGGAAAAAGTAGCCTTGTTAATGCCCTTTTAAAAGAGGAAAGATTAATTGTTTCTGATGTAGCAGGAACTACTCGTGATGCTGTTGATAGTACATTTAAATATAATGGCGAAGAGTATGTCGTAATTGACACTGCAGGTATGAGAAAAAAAGGCAGAATCTATGAACAAGTAGAAAAATATTCTTATATTAGATCTTTAAAGGCAATTGACAGAAGTGACGTGTGCGTTCTTGTTATTGATGCAAAAGAAGGTATTATTGAGCATGATAAACATATTGCTTCATATATAACGGATGCTGGTAAAGCTATTGTAATATGTGTCAATAAATGGGATACAGTAGAAAATCCTGAGGAAGAGCTTAAAAAGTGGCGCCTTTTGATGGAAAATGAATTTAAATTTTTATCTTATGCAAAAGTAGTGTTTGTATCTGCAAAAACTTCAAAAAGACTTTCTACTTTAATGCCCGAGATTATAAAAGCAAATGAAAATCACGGAAGACTTATTGCTACAAATTTACTTAATGATTGCATTATGGAAAGTGTACAAATGCATAATCCACCATCTTATAAAGGCAAAAGGCTTAAAATATATTTTACAAGTCAAACATCAGTTAAGCCACCAAGATTTACTTTCGAAGTAAACAATAAAAAACTAGTACATTTTTCTTATTCAAGATATTTAGAAAATCAAATTCGTAAAACTTTTGAGCTTGATGGGACACCAATCATATTAGAATTTAAAAATAAGAACGATTAAGATGTGATTTAAAGTCACATTTTTTTGGTTTTATATTTACAAACAAATGTATGAAAAATATATTGACAAAGATATTTATGTGGTATATATTTTTTATATGAAATATTTAGAAAGTTTTAAATTATTAAATGAAGATGAAGAGTTTGGCTATGTTGATGAAAGAAGAATATATAATAGTTATTATCCCTTTAAATTATTTACTTATATGAAAAATCTTAATATTAAATTTGGAGATATAACTATTTTCTGTGGAAATAACGGTTGTGGGAAATCGACTTTGTTAAATATGATTTCAAAAAAATTGAATTCTCAAAGAAGTAGTTTAAGTAATAAAGATGCGCTTTTTGATTGCTATGTAAAAGGAATAAAATATGAAATGCCAAATGAGCCTTTTGAAATTGTTACTATAACAAGCGATGATATATTTGACTATTTGCTTGATTTAAGAAGCATTAATATGCATGTTAATCGTGAAAAAGAAGGACTTGCAAAATATTATTTAGATAATAAATATAATACAAAAGATATATCTATTTTTGAGTATGAAGAACTTAAAAAGCATTATGAAACAAAAAACAAAAGTATGTCTAGATTTGTTCGAGATAATTTAATGAACAATAATATTACTATGCAATCTAATGGTCAATCTTCACTTATGTTTTGGGAAAGCAAAATTAAAGAAGATGGTATATATATTTTGGATGAACCAGAAAATAGTTTATCTGCAGAAAATATTTTAAAACTAAAAAAGTTTATCGAAGAGTCTGTGAGGTTTTATAATTGCCAGTTTATAATATCTACGCATAGTCCGTTTTTACTTAGTTTAACCGATGCAGTTATTTATGATTTAGATACTAAAGACTTTACTCCAGTGCCTTGGGAAAAACTTTCATCTGTTAAAACTTACTATAATTTTTTCAAAGAGAATGAAAATAAATTTAATTCATAAAAAGTGTCAATAAAGTGTCTTTAATATTTACATTCTTTTTTTTTGTCATTATAATAAATCTTAATTTCGAAGGGAGGATAGTATGAATAACTTATTACCTGTATTTATCCTCAATGAACTTATAATTTTACCTAATCAAGAAATTAAAATTGACTTAAGCAATGAATTTAGTAAAAAAATTATTAAAGTTGCCTCTAAAAATAATAATAAAGTTTTAGTTATTGCTCCCAAAAATAGTCTTGAAACAGAACCTTCTTTAGAGGACCTTCCTAAAGTTGGCGTTATAGCAAATATTAAAAGTAAAGTAGAGCTTCCAAATGGTAATTTAAGAGTAATATTAAAAGGAGAAACTAGAGTAAGCATTTTAAAATATTTTCAAAATAAGAATACTAATATATTAAAATGTTTACCAGATATAATTGAATTACCCGTTTTTTCAAAAACTAAAGAAACTGCAGTTCGAAGAAAACTTATTGAACTTTTAAAAGAATATATTTCCCTTAATAAAAATGTATCAAATTCCATTTTAAAAAGCGTAAATGATACAGAAAGTATTGACTCTCTTACGGATATAATTACATCTTTTTTGCCATTTCCCTTTAATAAAAAACTTTATTATATGGAATCAATTAATCCCATTAATAGAGCACAAGATCTAATTAATGATTTAAATGAAGAAATATCTGTTTGCCATATTGATAAAGAACTTAATGAGCATTTACAAGAAAGTATTGAAAATGGTCAAAGAGAGTATATTTTAAAAGAAAAATTAAAAGAAATTAATAAAGAACTTGGTAATAATAAAGAAAATGAAATTGCGGATTTATTAGGAAAATTAAATTCCCTTAATTTAGAGGAAAAAACCCATAATAAACTTTTAAGTGAAATAAATAAATATAATTTTTCTTCGGAATTTAGTCCGGAAAGCTCTGTTATTAAAAACTATCTTGATACACTTTTAAATTTACCATGGCATACTTCTTCGGAAGAAAATTTAAATGTTAGTAAAATATCATCATCCTTAAATGAAAGTCATTTTGGTCTTAGGGAAGTTAAAGATAGAATTTGTGAGTATGCAATTTTAAAAAAGAAAAATCCTAATTTATCTTCACCGGTAATATGCCTTTTAGGGTTTCCTGGTACAGGTAAAACATCAATTGCTTTTTCTATAGCCAAAGCTTTAAATAGAAAGTTTTATAAAATAAGCGTTGGAGGACTAAATGATTCTACAGAACTTATTGGTTCTCGTAAAACATATCTAGGCTCTGCTCCAGGAAAAATAATGCAAGCAATTATGAAATGTAAAGTTAATAATCCAGTTATCTTAATTGATGAAGTAGATAAAATGGTTAAAGATTATAAAGGCGATCCAGCATCTACTTTACTTGAAATTTTAGATGAAACACAAAATAAATTTTTCGTAGATAATTATATCGAAGAACCATTTGATTTATCAAAAGTAATGTTTATTTTAACGGCTAATGAGATTGATAAAATACCTGCAACATTACTTGATAGGTTAGAAATTATTAGAATGGATGGCTATTTATTAAGCCAAAAAATAGATATTGCTAAAAATTATTTAGTAAAAAATATTTTAAGTAATTATCAAATTGAATTAAAAATAAATAAAGAAGTTTTAGAGTATATTATATTAGGTTATACTAAAGAACCCGGAGTAAGGGAACTTAAAAGAATTTTAGAAAGACTTATTAGAAAAGTATATGTAAATGAGCCTAATGCTAAAAGCATAACTATTTTGCATGTTAATAAATATTTAGAAGATAAAAATATTGAATATTTACCAGAAATTAGTACATGTGGCATAGCTAATATTATGGCATATACTATTTTAGGAGGAAAATTATCTCATGTAGAGGTTACTAAATATAAAGGAACTGGTAAACTTTTAATTACTGGTGGAGCCGGTGATGTTTTAAAAGACAGCATAATGGTTGTAATAAGCTATTTAGTAAGTACATATAATATTGACTTAAAAGGTTTTGATGTTCATTTTCATTTTATGGAAACATCAGTGAAAAAAGATGGACCTTCGGCAGGAGTTGCCTGCGCTGTAGCACTTTTATCATTGATTAATAAAAAGAAAATACCTTCATCAGTGGCTTTCACGGGAGAACTTTCATTAAAGGGTGATATTCTTCCTATCGGAGGACTCAAAGAAAAAATATCTACCGCGGTAAATGAGGGAGTAAATAAAATATATGTACCAAGTGCAAATGCTGATGATTTAAGTCAATTAGAAAAAGAAATTATTACGAATGTAGAAATTATTATGGTAAATAATTTTTCACAAATATATGATGGGCTTTTTAAGTAAACTATGATATAATTTTTCTAGAATTAGTATTGGAAGTGGGTATTATGAATATTAATGATGTAAATTATGTTGATTATGGTACAAATAAAAAAGGAGTTATTGTACTGCTTCATGGATGGGGTCAAAATATTGAGATGATGGATATGTTAGGCCATCCTTTTGAAAAAACTCATCGAATTATTATTTTAGATTTTCCTGGTTTTGGTGGCACTCCTGAACCAGATTCTTTTTGGTCTGTAACAGATTATACAAATTTTTTACATGAATTTTTAACTAGTTTAAATGTTAAAAATCCCATTTTAATTGGTCACTCTTTTGGGGGAAGGGTAGCAATTTGTTATGCCTCAAAATATAAAACAGAAAAAGTGGTTTTACTTTCTGCTCCATTTAGACCAAGCAAAAAGAAAAAATCTAATATGAAAGTAAAAATATACAAAGTGGTTAAAAAAGTTAAATTATTTAAACCTTTAGCAGATTACCTAAGAAATAAATGGGGATCTGCAGACTATAAAAACGCAAGTGATATTTTAAGAGGATCACTTGTTAAAATTGTTAATGAAGATTTAACTGAAAATGCCAAAAATATTACTTGCCCAACACTTTTGATATATGGAGTACTTGATACTGATGTACCCATAAAAGAGGCTGAGGATCTTGAAAAACTAATTAGTGATGCTGGGCTTGTTAAATATGAAGGAGCACATCATTATGCTTATTTAGAAAATCTAAATCAAACAATTGCCATACTTCATAATTTCTTAGACTAGAAAGGGGATTAAAATGAAAATTATTGGAATTATATTACTTACAGTTTTATTTATTTTTTCATCATTATTTGACCTTCAGATGTTACAACAAAACTCTTATAATAATAAATCTAAATATTTTAAATTTTTACTTAAAGATATTAAATCAAATTATAACCTATATTTATTAAAATATTTGTTTGGTTTATCACTTTTATTTTTCGAAGAATTTAATAATTTACTTATAATTTACTTTTTTACAATAATGTTTATACTTATTTTCACAAGCGTGACTTCATATATAAAACATAGTGAAAAGTTACCTTTGAAATTTACCAAAAGACTTATAAGAATATATTTATTAGATATAATTTTTTATTTAATATTTATGATATATGCAAAAAATTTAAGTATAACATTTACTCTTGGACTAATAGTTTTATTTGTTAGTTTAAATCCATTTATTTTAATGGGCATTATATGTATTTTAATGCCCGTGGAAAAAATTATATTTAATCATTATAAATTAAAAGCTTTAACTAAACTTGGCAGTATGAAAAATATAAATATTATAGGTATAACGGGATCATTTGGTAAAACCAGTACAAAAATGATTTTAGAAAGTTTATTAAGTGTAAAATATAAAGGGTTTTATACCCCAGGAAGTTTTAATACTCCAAACGGAGTAATACTTACGATAAATAATGAAAAAACTATTTTTAATGATTATTTTATTTGTGAAATGGGAGCGCGTGCTAAAGGAGAAATAAAAGAGTTATGTTCTTTAGTAAAACCTAAATATGGCATTATTACAAGTATTGGTCCAGCACATCTTGAAACATTTAAAACACTTGATAATATATGTAAAACTAAATTTGAACTCGGAGAAAGTCTTCCTAGCACTGGAGCCCTCGTTCTTAATAAAGATGATGAATATGAAAAAAAATATAAATTAAATAATAAAGTTAAAGTTATTTGGATCGGTATAAAAAATAAAGCTGACGTAACCGCTGAAAACATTAATATAAGTAGTAAAGGAACAAGTTTTGATTTATGCTTTAAAAATGAAAAAGTAAATGTTCAAACAATTTTACTCGGAGAAAAAAATATTTATAATATTTTAAGTGCTGCTGCTCTTGCTAAACATATGGGACTTTCTTTAAATGAAATAAAAATTGGCATAAAAAATATTAAACCTATAAAACATCGTTTAGAAATTAAAACAGTAAAAAATATAACTATAATTGATGATAGTTATAATTCAAACCCTGTAGGAGCAAGTAATGCTGTTGATGTATTATCTTTGATGGAAGGAAATAAAATAATTATTACTCCAGGTATGGTAGAAATGGGTAAAGAAGAAGAAAAACTTAATTATGAGTTTGGCAAAAAGATTGGTAAAAACGTAGATACTGCTTACTTAATTGGTAAAAAACGTAGTAAAGCAATTCAAAAAGGTATTTTGGAAGTAAACCCTAAAATGAAAATTAATGTATATAATAGATTTTTAGATGCATATAATGATATAATGAAAAAGTCTGGTAATAAGAAAACAGTAGTATTAATTGAAAATGATTTACCAGATTTATATACGGAGGAATAAAAAAATGAAAATTAAAGTTGGTTTTATTTTCGGAGGTGTGAGTACTGAACACGAAATAAGTATTATAAGTGCAATTCAAGCAATGAATAATATTGATGAAGAAAAGTATGAAATAGTTCCAATTTATATTTCTAAATCATCTGTATTTTATACAGGTAGTGCACTAAGAAATATAGAAACCTATAAAGATTTAAAACAAGTAAGTAAAAAAGCAAGTGAAGTATTAATAACTAAAAAAGATAATAATTTCGTTCTTGTGAAAAATCATTTACCATTTAACGTTGTTACCAAAATTGATATCTTTTTTCCAGTACTTCATGGATATAATACTGAAGATGGTGCTGTTGCTGGTTTCTTAGAAACTTTAGGTGCACCATACTGTGAAAGTGATTTATATGCAAGTTGTATTGGCCAAGATAAAGTTTATCAAAAAGCTGTTTTAAAGGAAAACGGTATAAATGTAGCACCTTACTATTATTTTTATGAAAGTGATTATTTAAAGGACGTTGATAGCGTTATTAAAAATATTAGTAAATTAAGCTATCCTGTAATAGTTAAACCCGCAAGACAAGGAAGTAGTGTAGGAATAAGCGTTGCAAATAATAAAGAAGAACTTATCGAATCTATTGAAGATGCTCTTTCTTATGATGAAAAGATTTTAGTAGAAAAAGTTATTGAAAATTTAAAAGAACTTAATTGTTCAGTCCTTGGAGATAATAGTAATTATGAAGCAAGTATGATTGAAGAAGTATTTTCATCAGATGAGATACTTTCATATAATGATAAATATTTATCAGGTGGTAAAAGTAAAGGAATGGCAAGTACAGGAAGAAAAGTCCCTGCTGATATTTCTAAAGCCCTTACTGAAGAAATAAAAGAAATAAGTAAAAAAGCTTGTAAAGCATTAAATACTACAGGTGTTGTTAGAATTGATTATTTACTTAATCAAAAAACTAATGAAGTATATTTAAATGAGCTTAACATTATACCAGGATCACTAGCCTTTTACCTATGGACTCCAATGGGAGTAACTTATAAAGATATGCTTAGTCAAATAATTGATTTAGGAATTAAAAAATATCAAAATAAATCAAAAAAACAAACAAGTTTTGAAACAAATGTCCTTGAAGGATTTAATGGAACAAAAGGTGTTAAAAAGTAAGTGAAAACTTGCTTTTTTTGTTAACTAAAATATATTTTTATGATATACTTATTTTAGAGTAAGGAAGATATAAATGGATAATAAAGTAATAAATAAAAAAACGAAGATTTTTTCTCTAGTTGCAAGTGTACTACTTTTATCTTTATTCATCGGAGCTTCATTTGCGTATTTTGGCTCATTTAATCAAAATGTAAATAGTAAGGTAAAAGTAAATGTAACAATAGATGTAGGATCAGAGGGTACATTTGTTTCTGACGGAGCGGATTTTAACTTAACAGTTCCAAGTAAGAATATGATGCAATATGTAACAAATACTGTAGCAGCGAGTGATGGAAGTTATTTAAATGTAACTCTTACATCAGGTTCTGATAAAATTCGTACTACATGTACATATGACATTGTATTTGAGTATGATTCATCTTCGAGTTTTTATGGAATAAGTCCAACACCCATAACAAGTACTTCGGAAAAAGAACTTACTTTACAAGTACTTGGTATTGATGCAAAAGGGGATTTTACTGAAGAAAAAAACTTTAATTATGAAACCACTTCAGGAAAATGGAGTAATGCCTCAAAACCTAAAAGAGTCATTATAAGTGGAGCCACAATATCTGATGCCTCAACAAGAGGAACAACACAAACTTATGGAATAAGTACAAAGTTTTATAATTTAGATTTAGATCAGTCAGCTTTAGCTGGTAAAACATTTTCAGGTACATTTTATGTAGATGAAAGTAGTATTAAATGTGATAATGAAACTTATTCAAAAGAAAGCCTTTATAGTAAAATAGAACAAAGATATAAAAATAATGATACATATGTAAAACTATATGATGAATCTGATGCAAGTTCATATTCACACCCAGTATATTATTTTAATGGTGCAGTAGAAAATAACAATGTTCTATTTGGAGGATTTTGCTGGAAGATGGTCAGAACTACCGATACTGGTGGAATAAAAATGATATATAATGGAATCCCGTTTGATGTTGTAAATACTTCACCAATAGAACAAAGTTCTTATGCAAATATAAGTAATGATGCTATATATCCATATACATTTGATAGTACATCAAAAACTTGGGTAAGTACAAATAAAACTAATAGTGCAACAGGTACAATAACTTTTACAGTGGCTACAGCTGGAGATTATTATTTATCTTATGATGTATCATCAAGAAAATATTATGATAAAGCAAAATTTTATAAGAATGGAACAGCTATAGGCGATTCTAATGGTTATAGTGGTACAGTATCTGGAACTATAGCCCTTACTGGATTAACTACCTTAGATGTAATAAAAGTAGAATACACTAAAGATAGTAGAGGTGCAAGTGGAAGTGATACTGTAACATTTAGTATAGGAAAAGCGGTAGGAGAACCAGTTAAATCCTGTAATAACACAGAAACTGATTCACAAATAGGCACAAGTGCTTTTAATAGTAGTTATGGTTCTCCGGCATATGTAGGATATATGCATAATACAGTGTATCCTTATTCTTATAAGGAAATAATTAATTATGAATATTTTAGTGGAACAAAAGCATATGGAGATGGAGCAACATATGCAAGCAATGAATATACACTTACTAATGCAACTACGTTAAGTGTTTCAAGTTCAAATATAAGCACATTAGTAGGAAAATATACATGTAATAGTTCAAATACAACAGGAACTTGTACAAATGTATGGTATATAGTAGGTTATAGTGGTACAACAATATATTATTACTCACTTTCTGGAGGAGACTTAGATGGAACAAATAAAGGACAAAATTATGTATTCGGATCATCATTTACTTATGCAAATGGTACTTATACATTAAGCGATACAACAACAATAAATTCTGATAATTGGACAAGTCAAAAATCAAATGTAAATACACATCATTATACATGTTTAAGTAGTGATACTACATGCGCATCAATATATTACGTATATTATATCGATAATGGTACTTCATATTATATAACCTTAGAAAATGGGAAATCGGTAGATGTTGCCTTAAATGAAATGTTATATGCAGATAATGTAAATACAAAAGATAGTACAGTAAAAGAATATATAGATAGTTGGTATGAAAGTAATTTAGCAAGTTATGAAGATAAACTTGAAGATACAGTTTTCTGTAATAATAGAAAAATATTAAGTCTAAATGGATGGAATCCAAATGGAGGGGATACTACTAAAAATTTAGAATTTAAAAATTCTTATGAAAATACTAAAAGTTTAGCATGTGCAAATGAAACAGATAGATTTAGTATGAGTAATCCTAAAGCAAAATTAAGTTATCCTATAGGACTTTTATCTATTTCAGAAGTTTATTTAGCATATAATGAGGTTATTTATTACCTTAATAATCAAGATGCTTTTTGGGTTAATTCTCCTAACTACTTCTATAAAGGAGACGCCCAAGTTAAAGGAGTATCTAATAATAATTTCTTCTCCAGTGGTGTGTCTTATCCATGGGGTGTTCGCCCATCAGTATCATTAAAATCAGGAACTGAATTTAAATCTGGAGATGGTTCGTTTACAAATCCCTTTGTAGTAGAATAAAAGTGCAAAATAAAAACGTCACAAATTGTGGCGTTTTATAGTGAGTCAATAATTTCACTTTGTTCCTTTTTTAGATTTTCTTCATCTTTTTCTATTTCTTTACCTAAGAAGGCATTTCTTATTTCAACATCATCACTACCAAAGTCAGTATCTAAATCTATAACTTTAACTATTTCTTCGATTGTGGATGTACCATTAATAACTTTCATAAGACCATCTTCTAAAAGGGTACGAGTACTATCTTTGTTATAAACTAAATTTCTAAGTTCATCTTTACGAACATTATTAATAATTGCATCTCTTATATCTTGATTAAGAAGTAATACTTCATGAAGAGCGGCTCTTCCTTTATATCCATTAAAACATTCATCACAGCCAACAGCTTCATATATTGCAGGAACATCTATATCCAAAACCTTTTTAAATAAGTTTTTTTCATACGCAGTAGTGGGTCTTGATTTACGACATTTAGGACATAATTTTTTTACAAGTCTTTGAGAAATTATAGCAGTAAGAGCAGAACCTAATAAATATCTTTCTACATCCATATCAAGTAATCTTTCAATAGTATTAAGTGAATTATTTGTATGGATTGTTGAAAGTACTAAGTGGCCAGTAATAGAGGCACGTACGGCAATTCTTGCAGTTTCATCATCACGAATTTCTCCGATCATTATAGTATCTGGGTCTTGACGAAGGATACTACGAAGTGTTGTATTAAAGTCTAAACCAATTTCACTCATAACTTGTACTTGGTTTAAACCTTTCATTTTCATTTCTACGGGGTCTTCAACAGTAATAATATTCGTTTCTGGAGTATTTAATAGTTGTAACATTGAGTAAACTGTTGTACTTTTTCCTGAACCTGTAGCACCAGTAACTAAGATAATTCCGTTTGGAGCAGTAAGCGCAGTTTTAACTTTTTCATAGTTAGCATCAGAGAAACCTAAAGTTTCAAGACCCGCT
Organism: uncultured Bacilli bacterium; assembly: GCA_934101645.1. Classification (GTDB taxonomy): domain Bacteria; phylum Bacillota_I; class Bacilli_A; order RF39; family UBA660; genus UBA6448. The sequence continues at coordinate 44,204 of CAKORX010000004.1, forward strand.
AAACTCATTGAATAATCTAGTATTCTTATAACTATTTTTTCACCATGAATGGTAGGTAGGGAAGATACACGAAGGTCTAATTGTTTACCATCATCAAGTCTTTTAATAGCTCCGTCTTGGGGAAGTCTTGATTCAGTAATATTCATACCACTTATAATTTTTACTCTTGTTGTTAAATTCTTTTTTACAGAATCTGGTATTTTACAATAATCATGTAGTTCACCATCTATTCTAATTCTTACATTTATTCCTTTTTCTGCAGGGTCGAAATGAATATCGGAAACACCTTTTTTAATAGCATCTTCGATTATTTCATTAACTATTTCTACAACTGGTTTATTATCATAATCAAATTCTCTAAACATAGTCTTATCACACTAGCCCTTTACTATAAATAATTATATAATATTTTTATTTAATAAACAACTTAAAAAAATAAATTTTCATAAAAAAAATTATGGCTAATAATAACAAAATATTGTATACTAATAATGGAAGTAGGTTGATGTAAAAATGAAAAAAGAAAATATTTATTTTATTGTTTTAGGAGTACTTTTTATTTTTACACCATTTTTTATAAAAATCTATTCCGTCTTTAAACTTATTGCGGTTCTTATTGGAATTATTTTAACCTCTATAGGTTTAATTGCTAATACGGATAATAAAATATATAAAGTTATGCTTTTTCCAATTATGCTTTTTGCTTTTACTTACTTGATTGATTATTATTCTTTTATAACGATTAAAAAGGTTCCTGTTATGGCAATTGAATATAAATCCTCTGATAAAGTAAGTACTTATAATAGCCTTTTATATAGAGTTTATAAGTGCGATAAATCTTTAGTTTTAGATAAAAAATATAAAAAAAATTATGCTTGTGATAATAATGATGTTCTTCTTACAAACATAAATGATTTTTTAGAAAGCAATGCTTCATTAGTATATAGTAAAGAAAAAAATAAGTTTGTTCATTTAAAAGGAAAAATTAGTAAAATTATCGGTGACAATTCTATTGAAATAAGTCCTTATGAAGGAAATATTGGTATAAATGGTTATGTAAGTTTTATTGACAATAAAAAAGTTGTTATAAAGGATATTAAAGTAGATCCTTCGAAATACTATATTTTTGATGAAATCGAAGTTATTGGTTTAGTAAGTAGTTTTACTACCGAAGAAAATACAGAAATCATTTATTTAACTAATGTAAAAATTATTGATAATCATTTATATGATGAATATGAAATAATGGTAAATAATAATAATTCTAAAGAACTTAGTAATATGCAAAATAATGTATATTATTTAGGAATAGAAAATATTTATTATAAATATGATAGCAATAATATTTATGATTTAAACTATATTTTATCTGACAAAAGAGAAAGCATTGATAATATGGTAAGTGGAAAAGAATATAAACAAAATGAATCTATGGATAGAATTTATAATTTTGATTCTTTTAATATTGTAAGATGTGCAAATGAAAAAACCATTTTTGTAAATAAAAGCTATAAAATAAACGATGATATTTGTGAATAATAAAAAGATAACTAGTAAATAATAAAAATGTGAAAAGTTTTATTAAAAATAGTTATCTTTTTTTTCTTTTATTTGTGCTTCTTTTATCAAAGAATTTTATTTTTAGTTTATTTAAAAATAATGAGAAAATAAATTATGAATCAATGTACTCTTTATCTTTAGAAAAAGAAATTGAAAATATTTCTTTAGTAAAAAATTTTGAATATAAAGATGCTTTTACCTATGGAAAAATTTTTAATAGAAACATTTATTATGTAAAAAATGAAACGAAAGTAATCTGTGATACATCTTTAGTAAAAGTAGGGGATCTAGTCTTAAATGGAAACTATCTTATTGGTAAAGTTAAAAAAGTATTTAAGGGATTTGCTATTATCGAAAATATTAATAATAGTGATTTTATAATTCAGGGGAAAATAAATGATGAATATGTTATTGTAGAAAATAATAAAAATATTTTATCATTTAAAACTTATAATAAATATGAAATAGGAAGCACCATATATGTATCTAACCTTATGGGGTACAATGAAAATATTATTATTGGAAAAATTATTAAAAATGAAATTAATCCAAGTACTTTAGAAAATAATTATATTATAAAAACTAAAAATATGGATAATAATTATGTAGTTATTTTATCAAAGGATAATTTATGATACTGGATATTATTACATATAATTATACAAACTATTATAGTTTTTTCTTTTTAAATTATTTAAATAAAAAAAATATTTATTTTATTATTTTTATAGGCTTATTAATTGATAATCTATTTTTAAATACCTACTTTATAATTACTCTAATTTTACTTATTTTATATTTTTTAGATAAATTTATAAAACCCTATTATTTAAAAAATGTGATTAATTATATAGTTTTTTTGTTTTTACTTAGCCTCATATTTAATGTAAGTTTTTTTCATTTGCTTAAAAATAGCATAATTTTACAATTAACAAGTATTATGCTTTATAAAAATTCATATAATTAAGTATGGAAAATAATGATTATGAAATTTTAAATGATTATTTAAACGAGGATAATAAATCTAAAAAATATTTTAAAAATTTTATAAACCGAATATTAATATCTTTAGTAATTTTAATTATTAGTTTAATTTTTGTAAAAATTAGTGATAAAAATAAAAGTTTATTTAAAAAATATGTTTTTGGTGAGACGTTTAAGTTTTCAGCTTTTAATAAATTTTATGAAAAATATTTTGGTACTGTTTTAGGAGAAAATAAAACGCAAACTATGTTTAATGAAATTAACTATAGTGAAAGCACGCCTTATTTAAATGGTATTAAAATAAAAAATGCAAATCAAAGTGTTCCAGCTTTAACTGGTGGTGTAGTAATATTTTCTGGTGCTAAAGAAGGATATGGAAATACGATTATTATACAAGGCAGTGATGGCTTTGATATTTGGTATGGTAATTTAGAAAACGTAAATGTTAAAATATATGATTATGTAAGTGAAAATAGTCTAATTGGATCATCTTTAGAAAATCTTTATTTAGTAATTACTAAAGATAATAAATATTATACTTATGAAGAATATATTCAAGATAAAAATTAATTATTTAACATGGTATTTTTTATTTATTCTTTTTTTATGTGGTTATATAAAAAAGGGAATAATTATTTTTTTAATTATTCTATTTCATGAACTCGGACATGTATTTATTGCAAAACTTTTTAAATATAAAATTATTTCTATTGAAATTTTTCCTTTTGGCGGCGTTAGTAAAATAGATAAACCTTTAAATGAAAGGTTTTTACCAGATTTTTTAATTGCCATTATGGGAGTGACTTTTCAAAGTATTTTGTTTTTAATATTTAAAAGTCCTGAATTTATTAAAATTAATCTTTACTTAATCCTATTTAATCTACTTCCCATAATACCTCTTGATGGATCAAAAATAGTATTTGAAATTTATGCTTATTTTTTTAACTATAAAAAATCCATTAAACTATATTATATTACGTCTTTTATATTTATTTTTTTATATTTTATATTAAATTTTAAGTATAGTTTAAATAATTACATGATTATAATTTTATTCATTTATAAAACTATTGAAGTTGTTAAAAATAAAAATATATTTTATGAAAAATTTATTTTAGAAAAAATTTTTTATGATATAAATTATAAAAGATTTAAACAAATTAATGGGTTTAGTAATAAGTTTTATAAAAATTTAAAATACTATTATTTTATGCATGATAAAATTATTTCTGATAGAGAATATTTAAGGAAGCAATTGTTGACAAAGTAAGCATATTTTGGTAAAATCTTATTGTTTTAAGTCATTTCATCCACTCTAAAAAGGTTTTAAAAAAGTATTTACTTACCTTAAAGGTGTGACTTATTAAAAGGAGGAAAAGAAATGAAAGCTATAATTAAAACTGGTGGAAAACAATATTATGTAGAATCAGGAAGTCGCATTTATATTGAAAAATTAGATGCTGAAGCTGGTCAAAAAGTTGTTTTCGATGAAGTACTATTCGTAGATGGTAAAGTAGGAAGTCCATTTGTTAAAGGAGCTACTGTAGAGGCTGAAGTTATTAAAAATGGTCGTGGAAAGAAAATAAAAGTATTCCATTATCGTCCTAAAAAGAAATTCAGAAAGACTCAAGGCCATAGACAAGCTTATACTTTAGTTGAAATCAAAAAAATTAATGGTTAATTATGATAAAAGTTATTAAAAATGGCAACTGTATAAAAATTTATGGTCATGCTGGGTTTGATACTTTTGGAAAAGATATAGTTTGTGCTAGCGTATCTAGCATAATATATACGACTGTTAATGGTCTTTATAGTATCAACGATAAAAGCATTAAGTTTTCAGATAATGATGAATATATGGAAATATTAATTCTTTCATCTGATGATATTACAACAAAATTAATTACTAATATGTTAGAACTTTTAAAATCTTTAGCAAAAGATTATCCAAAAAATATTGAGGTAATTAATAAAAAATAATAGTAAAGGAGAATTGATTATGTTAATAATAAGTTTAAACATTCAAAGATTTGCTCACGTTAAGGCTCAAGGTTCTACTAAGAACAATCGTGATTCTGCAGGTCGTAGATTAGGTGCTAAACTTTCTGATGGACAAACTTGTAATGCAGGAAGTATCATTTACCGTCAAAGAGGAACTAAAATTTATCCAGGAAATAATGTTGGAATGGGTAAAGATCATACTTTATTTGCTAAAATTAGTGGCGTTGTTAAGTATGAAAGAATGGGTAAAGATAAGAAAAAAGTATCTGTTTATGAAAAATAATGCCTTAGGGCATTTTTTTTAAATCAAGAGAAAGGGAAATATTTATGTTTGTTGATGAAGTAAAAATTAAATTAATTGCTGGTAATGGTGGAAGTGGTTGTACTTCTTTTAGAAGAGAAAAATTTGTACCTATGGGTGGACCCGATGGTGGAAATGGTGGAAGAGGCAGTAATATTGTTTTTGTAGGTGACAAATCACTTAAAACTTTAGTGGACTTAAAATATAAAAAAATAATTAAAGGCTCTAAAGGCGAAAATGGTATGGGTTCTAATCGTTATGGCAAAAATAGTGAAGATGTTATTATTAAAGTGCCACTTGGAACAATTATTTATGATGATGATACTTCTTTAGTTGTGTGTGATATTACAAAAGATGGTCAAAGTGTTATAGTAGCCCATGGTGGACGAGGTGGAAGAGGAAATAAATCCTTTGCTACTCATGAAAATCCTGCTCCAAAATTTTCTGAAAATGGCGAAGAAGGAGAAATTAGATATTTAAGATGTGAACTTAAAGTTTTAGCAGATGTTGGTATTGTAGGACTACCAAGTGCTGGAAAAAGTACATTTTTATCAGTTATTAGTAGTGCAAAACCTAAAATTGCTAGTTACCACTTTACTACTTTATCTCCAAATTTAGGCGTAGTAAAATTAAATGATTCTTCATCATTTGTAGTAGCAGATCTTCCTGGGTTAATTGAAGGAGCAAGTGAAGGCGTGGGTCTTGGAATTAAATTTTTGAGACATGCTGATAGATGTAAAATTTTACTTCATATGGTAAATATGTCTTCTTTAGAGGGAAATGATCCAATAAATGATTATAAAGTTATAAGAAACGAAATTGAAAAATATTCAAAGAAACTTGCAAATAAAATAGAAATTGTTGCTGCAAGTAAAATGGATATGCCTGATGCTAAAGATAATTTAGAAAAATTTAAAAAGGCTTATCCAAATATTTTAGTATATCCAATTTGCTCACTAACAATGAGTGGAGTAAACGAACTTTTAAATAATATTGGTAAGGTTTTAGAAACAGCTCAAGAAGAAAATCTTTTTGATGAAAATGAGTTTGAAGAAGAAGTTTATATTAAATTTAAAAAAGAAAAGCCATATACCATTACAAAAGAAAATGATATATGGGTAATTAGAGGCAAAGAAATCGAAAGAATATTTAAAATGACAAAATTTGAAGAAGACGAAGGTGCAATGCGCTTTGCCAGAATTTTAAAAGCAATGGGCGTTGAAGATGAACTTGCATCTCTAGGCGCAAAAAGTGGCGATGATGTTGCCATTAATGATTATTTATTTACTTATAAAGGTTAGTTTTTCCCCGATAACAAGTTTTTTAGCTTTAAATGCAGGCATTTCTATAATGCTTGTATTTTTTATTTTATTATTAACTGTAACTATTTTATTTTTAGGAATATTTAATGCTTTAAAAATAACAACATCATGTTTATCAATTGCTACAACATCAATATTTTCTTTCATGAAAAAAGTGTGTATACTATTTGTCCTTTTAAATAAAAGGGCATGTTTAATGTTTGTTTTACCCATGTAGCCCATTAATTTTTTAAAGAAAGTTTTAGCTTCATAAACTTTTATATATTCATCATTATTAATTTTTAGTATCATACTTTTCACCCTAATAAAATAATATCAAATTATTATAAAAAAATGTATAATTTTTTAAAAATATTTTTTAATTTATTGACTAAAATGTAAAAATATTATATGATAAATCTGATAATAGAAGGGAGATTAAAATGAACGAGGAATCAAATAAAAATAATGTAGTTCTTCTTACAGTCATTGCAATTGTTACTATGCTAGTTGTCGTAGTAGGAGCAACATTTGCATATTTAGCAAGCCGTATTGATGGAAAGGGTCAAAGTAATATTAACGTTACAACAAATGTGTCAAGTGATTTATTTTTAATTGACGCTGGTAGTGAAATTGATATTTTAGCTACTGAAGAAAATTTTGGACAAGAACAAGCTCAAAATAAAGAAGATCTTTCATCAGAAACAAAAGGAAGTATTACATATCAAACATCATCAGAAAGCGAAGTTACAAGAAAGTATAAAATTTCATTAAATGTATCTGAAAATAATATGGAATATACTTCAGGTGTATGTTATTCAAAAACTACTCCAAATGAACTTGGCGAAAGTGAATGCGGTGAAGGAAATATTTGGGCAACAACTGATGGTATTAATTATGCATGTTATCCAAAAGGAACACCAAATTCAAATACTGATTTATACTCTTGTACTGCAAGTAATACTTATATTTGGACTACAGAAAAAGTTGCTGAACTTGTATTAGATTTTTATAAAGCTGATACTTCTGTTACAAAAGACAATTGTAATACTGGAAAATGTTATGACTCTAGTAGAAAACTTGTTTCTTCAGCAACAACAAAAAGTGCTTGTGATGATTTAGATGGTAGTAGTTGGGTAACTGATTATTATGATGATAGTACAAGTAGATGCTATGTTCTTCAAGATTCATTTGATATTACTACTGAACCAAATGAATCAACAAAAGTTTTATTAGATGAAACATCTATAACTACATCTAAAGCAATTGGTAAAATTAATGAATATTATATGGCTAGAGTAACACTTAGAAATTTAATGCACAACCAAATTCAAAATGGTCAAAAGAAATTCGTTGCTAATATTGAATATACTCAAGTACTAGACGTACAACCTTAATAAATTACATCTAACAAATGTTAGATGTTTTTTTATTATTTATTAATATTTTTTATGTTATGATGAATATGTAAGGAAAACTTACATAAATTAAAAAAGGAAGCATTCGCTTTTGCTTGGCGAGCGCTACCATGTGTGGATAGCGCTTATATTAAATTATAATATAAGCACTTTTTATTTGACCAAAAGGTGCAGTATGATGATACTTAAAATCAAAATGATTATGCAATATATTTTGCATAATTTTTATTTAAAAATATCTTAGCAAAATGTATTGACAAGTGCTAATTTGCATATTATAATATTGTTAGCATTTAGGGATAATAAGTGCTAGAAAGGACAATATGGATAATAGACAAGAACAACTACTAAAGGTTATTGTGGAAACTTATGTTAAAACAGTTAAACCAGTAGGAAGTAAATCATTATGTCAAAAATTTAATTGTTCATCTGCTACGATACGTAATGAGATGGCTGTTTTGGAAAATCTTGGATATATTGAAAAAAATCATATATCTTCGGGAAGAATACCTTCAGAAAAAGGATATCGTTATTATGTTGAAAACTTAATGGAACCAGAAAAGTTAAATGGAAGCGATATTTTAAAACTTCAGAAAGTATTTAGAAATAGTGATCTAGTATTAACTGATGCAATTAGTAAGTGTATGGAGATTATTAGCGATTTAACTAATTATGCCTCTGTAGTACTTGGTTCATCGAGTGAAGACAATTTACTTAAACAAGTAAATATTATTCCAATTGATGATTTTAAAGTTGTTGCACTAGTTTGTACAAATAAAGGTATTGTAGAAAATAAAAAATTTGCTTTAGATGAAAAAACTGATATAAAGGAACTAATTAAGACATGTGAAATAATTAATAAAATGCTTATTGGTACTCCTATTAAAGACGTATCAGAAAGACTTGAATTTGAAATAAAGCCAATAATTGCCAGTAAAATAATCAATTATGAAAAAATATATAATATATTTTATAATGCATTTACTGATTTTATTGATGAAAGTTCAAATGTTGTAGTAAATGGTAAAGCAAAAGTATTAGAACAACCTGAGTATAATGATCCAAACTCTATTAAGAAACTTGCTTATAAGCTTGAAGATAAAGACTTTATTAAAAAGGTTACTAGCGATGATGGTACAAATGAGTATACTGTATATATTGGTACTGACTCAAATGTTGATGATAATACCACAGTTATTAAAAGGTCTTATGAAGCAGGTGGAGAAAAAGGCACAATTGCAATTATTGGTCCAAAAAGAATGGACTATGCAAGAGTATATGGATTATTAGACTATGTCCTTAAAGAAATTGAGAAAAAGTAGGTGAAAGTTTGAAAGAAGAAAATAAAAAATCTCATAAGAAACATGAAAATGTTGAAAAGAAAAATGTAGAGCACATTGATGCTGAAAAAGAAAAACTACTTGAAACAAATAAAGATTTGCAAGATAAAATCTTAAGACTTAATGCTGAAATGCAAAATATGAGTCGAAGATTTAATGAGGAAAAAGCAAATATTTATAAATATGATGGTGAAAAACTAGTTAAAGAATTATTACCAATTATTGATAACTTTGAAAGAGCTATTAGTCTTGATGATGATGACTTAACTGATGAACTATCAAAATTCCTATCTGGATTTAAAATGATTTACACATCATTTTTATCAACTCTTAATGGTATTGGCGTTAAGGAGATAGAATGTATTGGTAAAGAGTTTGATCCAAATACGATGGAAGCTATTATGACAACATCAATACCAGAAAGAAATAATAATGAAGTTATTGATGTTATGCAAAAAGGTTATACTTATAATGATAAAGTTATAAGGGTAGCTATGGTTAGAGTGAATACAATTACTCAAGATTAAAGAAAGGAATGATTATATATGAGTAAAATTATAGGTATAGATTTAGGTACAACAAATAGCTGTGTTGCTGTACTTGAAGGTGGAGAGGCTAAGGTTATTCCTAATGCCGAAGGAAATCGTACAACTCCTTCAGTAGTTGCTTTTAAAGGTGATGATGAACTAGTTGGCGAAACAGCTAAAAGACAAGCAGTTACAAATGTTAAAAATACTATTTCTTCAATAAAAAGAAAAATGGGAACAAATGAAAAAGTTGAAGCTAATGGAAGAAAATATACACCAGAAGAAATCAGTGCAAAAATTCTTAGTAAACTAAAAAAAGATGCAGAAAGTTATTTAGGAGATAAAGTAACTAAAGCAGTTATTACTGTTCCAGCTTACTTTAATGATGCCCAAAGACAAGCAACTAAAAATGCTGGTAAAATTGCCGGATTAGATGTTGAAAGAATAATTAATGAACCAACAGCTGCTGCACTTGCTTATGGTCTTGATAAACAAGATGTACTTCAAACAATTTTAGTTTATGACTTAGGTGGAGGAACATTCGATGTTTCAATTCTTGAACTAGGTGATGGTGTATTTGAAGTTAAATCAACTGCTGGAAATAACCATTTAGGTGGAGATGACTTTGATGAAAGAGTAGCAGATTATTTAGTTTCTGAATTTAAGAAAGAACATGGTATCGATTTATCAAAAGATGCTATGGCAATGCAAAGAGTTAAAGATGCTGCTGAAAAAGCAAAGAAAGACTTATCTTCTATGAGTACTACACAAATTTCTCTTCCATTTATAACTCAAAATGAAAATAAAGAACCACTTCATATGGATATTACACTTTCAAAAGCTAAATTCGAAGATTTAAATAAAGATTTATTTGATTCAACTTTAGAGCCAGTAAGAAAAGCTTTAAAAGATGCTGGACTTACTGCTAAAGATATTAATAAAGTTATTTTAGTAGGTGGTTCATCAAGAATACCTTATATTCAAGAACTTGTTAGAAAAGAACTTGGACAAGAGCCAAATAAGAGTGTAAACCCTGATGAAGTTGTAGCAATGGGTGCTGCTATTCAAGGTGGAGTACTTACTGGTGAAGTAAATGATATCGTACTACTTGATGTTACACCACTTTCTCTAGGTATTGAAACTTTAGGAAATGTTATGACAGTTTTAATTCCAAGAAATACAACTATTCCAACAAGTAAGAGCCAAGTATTCTCAACTGCTGCTGATAATCAACCTGCAGTAGATATACATGTACTTCAAGGTGAAAGACCTATGGCATCTGATAACAAAACTTTAGGTAACTTCCAACTTACAAATATTCCTCCAGCAAGAAGAGGAGTACCACAAATCGAAGTAAAATTTGATATCGATGCAAATGGTATAGTAAATGTTACTGCTAAAGACCTTGGAACTAATAAAGAACAATCTATTACAATTACATCATCTACTAACCTTTCTGATGAAGAAATTGATAAGATGATGAAAGAAGCTGAAGCTAATAAAGAAGCTGATGAAAAGAAGAAAGCTGAAAGTGAAGCTAGAAACGAAGCTGATTCAATGATTCTTGCAACTAATCGTGCACTTGAAGATTTAGGCGATAAAGTTGATCCTAAAGATAAAGAAGAAGCTGAAAAATTAAGAAATGAACTTGAAGAAGCATTAAAAGGTAATGATATTGATGATATCAAAACTAAAACTGAAAGTTTAAATAAAAAGGCTATGGAACTAGCAGGAAAAGTATATGAAGCAAATGCTAAAGCAAATGAAAGTGCTTCAAATAATGCAAGTGATGATAGTTCTGATGCACAAGAAGCTGAATATAAAGAAAAATAATTAAGAAAGGTAAATAATATTAGGTCCTATTTCTAGGACCTAATATTTGGTTATATTATGAACGAAAAAATTGATTTAAGTGCTTTATTTAAAAGTGATGAGGAAGCTAAAAAAGAGCTTAATTCATTAACTAAATACTCAAAAAAAATTACTTCTTATGAGGGAAAACTACTTTCTAGTCCAGAAAAATTATATGAATATCTAGAGTATGATAGTAATATATCAAAAAGATTAGAAAGATTATATCTTTATGCACATATTAATAATGATTTAGATTTAACTAATGAAAATTATAATAATATGCTTGGAAGTGTACTTAACTTTATAAATGATTTAAATGAAAAAGAAAGTTTTGTAGTTCCAGAACTTTTAGAAAAAGACTTTAGTGTTATAAAAGATTTTATTAAAAAATTTCCTAAACTTAAGGAATACGAAAATGAATTAAAAAGTATTTATAAAGCAAAAAAATATATAAAATCAAAAGAAGAAGAAAAACTAATTACCCTTCTTTCATCAGTATATTCAAAAAGTGAAGACTCAAGTGAACTTTTATTAACTACTGATATGGACTTTGGTTATATAACTAACGAAAAAGGTGAAAAAGTAAAACTTACAATATCAAACTTTAGTACATATATTAAAAGTAGTAGTCAAAGTGTTAGATTAAATGCTTTTGAAAATTTATATAAAGAAATTGCTCATTATGAAAATACATTTAATTCAATTTATACTACGAAAGTTATGAGTAATAATAAAATTGCTAAAATAAGAGGTTTTAAAACTGCCAGAAGTTTAAGTTTATATTGTAATAATATAAAAAATGATATTTATGATAATTTAATTAATGGTATAAAAAATAATTTACCAGTATTTTATAAATATTATGATTTAAAGAAAAAAGTTTTAGGCCTTAAAGAACTTCATATTTATGATACATATGCAAATATTACAAAAGGCTTTGATAAAACATATTCTTATGATGAAGCTAAAAATTTAGTACTTTCATCTTTAGAGGTTATGGGAAAAGATTATATAAATGTTATAAAAAAAGCCTTCGATGAAAGATGGATTGATGTACTTCCAAAGAAAAATAAAAGAGAAGGTGGATATTGTACGTGTGCTTATTTAGCTCATCCTTATGTAGTTATAAACTATGAAGGGAAACTTGATGATGTATCAACCTTAATTCATGAACTTGGCCATGCAATGCATTATTATTACGCTCAAAACTATAATACTTATGAAGACTATAATTATTCAATTTTTGTAGCAGAGGTAGCAAGTCAAGTAAATGAAATAATACTTACAAATTATATGCTTAATCATACTGATGATGTAAATGAGAAAAAATATATTTTAGATAGCATTTTACAAAGATTTAAAGCAACAATGGTAAGACAAACCATGTTTGCTCATTTCGAAGATAATATTCATAATAAAGAAATAAGTGGCGAAGTTTTAACTAAAGAACTTGTTCAAAAAGAATATTTAGATTTAAATAAACTTTATTTTGGACCAAATGTAGTAGTAGATGATTATATTAAATATGAATGCTATAGAATTCCGCATTTTTATTATAATTTCTATGTTTATCAATATGCGACAGGTTATGCTGCAGCACTTAAAATAGCAAATGATATTATAAATAAAAAAGCTGGTTCATTAGAAAGTTACATTAAGTTTTTGAAAATTGGCTCTAAACTAGATCCTGTTAAAAGTTTAAAAGTAGCAGGAGTTGATATGGAAAGCCCAACATTATATGACGAAGTATTTGCCTTTTGTGATAAGATTAGAAAGGAGTTAGAAGATTTATATGAGTAGTAAAAAAGATTATTATGAACTTTTGGGAGTATCAAAAGATGCCTCAGATGAAGAAATAAAAAGATCATTTAGAAAACTTGCTAAGATGTATCATCCAGATAATAAAGAAACTGGTAATGAAGAAAAATTCAAAGAAATTGGTGAAGCTTATGCAATATTATCAGATCCAGCAAAAAGAAAACAATATGATCAGTTTGGTTCTAGTGCTTTTGATGGCACTGGTAACTTCCAAGGAAATGGTGGATTTGGCTTTGATGCAAGTGATATTAATTTAGATGATATTTTAAGAAGTGTGTTTGGTGATTCAGATTTTTCTTCATCATTTGGTGGTGGTCCATTTGGAGGATTTTCTCATTCTTCTTCGAAAAGAAGAAGCAAAGGTTCTGATATAAAAGTTACAGTTGATTTATCTTTTGAGGAAGCTTGCTTTGGATGCGAAAAATCTTTTGAAGTAAATTTAAAAGATTCTTGTCCTCATTGTAATGGTAAAGGTGGTTTTAATGAAAAAACTTGTCAAACATGTGGTGGTAAAGGAATTGTTCTTGAACAAGTAAGATCACTTTTTGGAATTATGCAAACTCAAAAAGTATGTCCTGATTGTAAAGGAAATGGCGTAACATATAAAGATGTATGCCCAGATTGTAAAGGTACAGGAATTATAAATAATAAAAAAACTATTAAAGTAAAAGTTCCTGAAGGTGTTGATAGTGGTCATGAACTTCGTCTCGCAGGCAAAGGAAATGCTTCTCCAGGCGGAGAAAATGGTGATTTATACGTAGATTTTGATATTAAACCATCACCACTTTTTGAAAGAGATGGTAATGATATTTATTTAGAACTTCCTATAAATGTAGCGCAGGCTACTTTGGGCTGTGAAGTAGAAATTCCTACCCTTACAGGCAATGTTATTTTAGATATTAAACCTGGAACACAAAATTATACAAAATTAAAATTAAAAGGCAAAGGTATTAAAAGCCCAAATTCTTTAGTTCGTGGTAACATGTATGTAGTAGTAAATATTATTATTCCTACAAAACTTACATTATCTCAAAAGAAACTATTTAAAGAGTTACTTGATTCAAACCTAGAAAATGAAGATGCTTTTAAAGATTTTAAAAAGAAAATGAATAATAGATAAATGCAAAAAAATTTATCTATTTTTTTGCATTTTTAATATTTATAAAATAGGCATATATTCGGCATTAAATTTTCCTAAAACATATACATTTAAGAAAACTTTTTGTTTTACGGCATAAATATGGGATAAATTAAACAATAAAAATAAAATTTGACTAGAAATTATTAAATAATCTTTTTTCTAAAAACGTCTATTTTGGCCAGTATCTAAAAGAAAAAAAACAATTTTTTTGACCGTTTTTTTGACTAGAAATTATTTGTAAAAATTATGATTTTTTCTGATATTTTTAAGTTTTTCATACTTTTTTAACAATTTTTTCATAAATTATATAAATTTTTTCAAAAATATGATAATATTAAAAAGTAATAGTACGAAAATATGGCATCGTTTTTTCTTAAATGTAATAGTTTTAGGAAAAATGAGGCCCGTATTTATGGGAGATGTAGAAATATGAAAAAAAGAATTATATTATTAGTATGTGGGGTTATGATTTTTACAGCTATTTTTCTTTATTTAGAACAAATAAAACGTTTTAAAATAAAAGAAAATAATTTAAATACTGAATCTCAATCTCTTGCTATAATGGTAAAGTTAGATGGTGCTACAAGTTATACAAAATCGACTTCAATACCTGTCGGTGATTATAATTTAAATAGTGAAAAAACTACATGTGAAAATGGTGGTGTTATCAGTGATTATAATAATAGTACTGGTAAAATAAAAATGTCACTTGTAGGGGCTGACAAGTGCTATTTGTATTTTGATGCAATATTAGATGAAGAACCTCCAGTTATTTCTAATATTGTTGTTACAGAAAATAAGGTAACAGCAACCATCACGGATAATAAAGCACTTGAAGGTTATCGTATAACAAGCAGTAATTCTAGTCCATCATATTTTTATTCTATAAGTGGAACAACATATAATTTAAGTACCACAGTTAGTACTAACGGAACAAACTATATATGGGCAAGAGATAATGCAGGAAACATTAGTAGCAAATCATTTACCGTATCATTAGGTACTCCAATAACAACTCTTATGTCAACTTCTACCGCTGATGTTTATGATGAAAACGGATTAAGATATGAAGGTGCAGATCCAAACAATTATATATGTTTGGATGGTAATGCAAGTGGGGCTTGTTCAAATAGTTCATTATTATTTAGAATTGTTGGCCTATTTAGTGAGGAATATTCAACAGATGGCACTAATAGTGCGGGAACAAAGAAACTTTTAAAACTTCTTGATACTAAAGATTATGGCTCGTTTTATTATGCAAATACAACAAATAGTAATGATTGGTCATTATCACCGGCAAAGATAGCGATAAATGGTGATTATTTAACTACGTTGTTAAGCTTAATTAATTCGACAAATGTAAAAAACTCAATTATACAAGCTAAATGGCATTTGGGTGGATTAACTGATTTTAGTGATATGAGAACTTATACAGCTGCAGATTATTATTCTGGTGAAAGAAATGTAAATACTGTTTATAGTGGTAATCCAAAATATTTGTATGCAAAAGTTGGCTTGCTTTATCCAAGTGATTATGGATATGCTACTACAGGTGGAAGTACAATATCTAAATCTTCATGCAGAACAAAGGCATTGTATCTATGGGAAGAGGATGATTGTGCAAAAAATGATTGGATTCATTCAACTATAAATGTTGGAAGTTCACTCATAACACCATATAATTATCAACATTATGCTGTTTTAAGAGCTAATGGAATAGTATATATGGATAATAGTTCTGCTGCTAATATTTCAGCGAATCAAACATTCCCATCATTATATTTAAATTCAGATAATATGTATGTAAAGGGTGGAGTAGGTTCCAAAACAAATCCATATCATATAGTGGTGTACTAAGATTTATATAAAATAAACGTTTTTCATAAAAAATTATCATAAAATGATTACAAATTATAAAAAAAGACTTGCAATTATAAAAAGATTATTATACAATATAGCTCGTGTGGTTGGGTGATTGCCACATATATCATAAGGTAATATAATTTTAAAAAAGGTAAATAAGCAATTATTTATCTTTTTTTATGTCTAATACTTTGACATTATGATATTAAGTGTGGTATTATTTTAATGTATAGTAGAAAGGTATTTTTATTATGGATATAAAAGAAAAAATTATAAATAATAGATCTAGAATTCTTACAGTAATAGGCGTTTTATTAGTACTCGCAATTATATCTGGAATGGCTTACGCATATTTTGGACAACTTGTTATAAATAATACTGCAAATGCAATTACACAAATTAATACTTCTTTTTATACATTTAATACCTCAGGAACTAGTTCAATATCAATAACTTTAGATCAAGATCAATTAGATATAAGTAATGCCTCGAATACTTATACTTCTTTTATGTCAAATACAGGTGGAAATATTAATATTACGCTTGATACTAAAAATAGTGGTACTGTTTATTGTACATATGATATTGTTTATGAACCTACTACTGCATATACTTCAAGTCCAGCAGCAGTCAGTGCAAATTTAAAAGAATTTACTATTAGTGGTACATCTACAAATGAATTTTCATTTGATAATGTAAATGTTGCTGGTTCTAGTAAGATTACCCTTGCAAGTAGTATTTTATTTACTACCGATACAAATTATACTGATAGTTGGCAATTTACTGTTAATTACTATAATTTAGATGTTGTACAAGATAATGTTGCTGGGCAAACTTTTGGTGGAAATATTAAAGTTGATAATGTTAATTGTGGTTATCCAAATGACCTTAAAACTGGTAAAGATTTGATACTTGCTTATAATGGTGGCAAGGATAATATTGAAAAAAAAGGGAATCCAGATTTTACATCTATAGCTGAAACTAATGAGGGAATGTTTGCTATGGAGGATGATTTAGGCATGTCTTATTATTTTAGAGGCGCTGTTGATAATAACTGGCTTCAATATGGAGAGTACACATCAGATATGTATATATGTTCTGGTGCACTTTCTAAAACCAAAACTGGAACATGTTCATTAAGAGCATCTGCAGGTGATAAAATATATTGGCGAATAATAAGAATAAATGGAAATGGTTCCATAAGATTACTTTATGCTGGAACTGTTGCTCCAACCACTTCAACAAAAGTAAATGGAGTAACTACCACCAAACTTAGTATTGGAGCGTTGTATTTTAATGAGGATGAATCAATACCTGAGAGTATGGGTTATATGTATGAAGAAGGCAAACAACATGGCCTTGCTAATGATAGTGCTATAAAACAATACATTGATGATTGGTATGCTAATTATACTAATTTAAACAATACTGGTTCTAAAGTTACTGATCAAATATTTTGCAATGATAGATCCGCTTCTACAGAAGACCTAATATATTCGCCGACAAATTATACAACATTATCTACATGGAGTTCAACTGATACAGAATATTATTTTGGACCACAAGGAAGAATATATAATGATGGAATACCACAACTTGTTTGCCCAATTAATGATGACTCATTTACCGTAGGCAAAATAAATGGTAAGGGAAATAGCGCTTTAAATTATCCTGTCGGTTTATTGACATCAGATGAAGCGACACTAGCTGGTTTAACTTTTGCTACAAATAAAAATAATTTTTTATCAACAGTTAATCGTGCAAAAAGATGCATATCATACTGGCTTGCTTCACCTTTTTATTCTGGTGATGGTTCATCTTATCAAGCTAGTATTAGCACCGAGTGCCGTATTGAAGAAGATGATGCTAATACAAAAAAACAAATTCGTGGGGTTATATCACTTTCTTCTGATGTAAAATTATCAGGAAAAGGTACATGGGACGATGTTTATACAGTAAGTGAATAGTTTAATTTAAATAAAAAAGAGAGAAGGGTTCATATGAATAGAAATAAAAAAACATTAATTTTGATATTAGTACTTCTTATATTATGCACTGGAATATCTATTTCCTATGCATTTTTTAAAGTGTCTGGTTCTAATAATGGCAAAACTGTAGCAACAATAAATGGTGCACCATTATGTATGTCTCTTCAATTAAATGTTAATAGTATTTCTATAACAAATGAGTATGCAGTACCTATTTCTGATACAAAAGCATTAAGTTCTGATATTTACAAAACTACACTAACAATTGAAAATAAATGTGCAACTGCACAGTCATTTAATTTATTACTTGTACCTGGCCCAAATAATACAATGCCAATTAATGCACTTAAATATGTTTTAGTGGAAAGCGGTGTAACAACACCAACCAATGGTACGATTGTATCAGATACTTATTCTCTTGATAGCACAATTATTAAACAATTATCACAGGCTACAAAAAATACAAGTTTTAATTTTAAAACCGGCTATTTAACAGGAAATGGTTCCATTTCGGCTGGCACTACTAAAACTTATAGCTTATATTTATGGATTGATGAAAATGAAGGCGGCTTAGGTAATAATTCTACTATGGATAAAACTTTAAGTGCGTATTTAGCTTTAGCTACTGGTACAACGATTGGTGAAGAAATTATAGCTACTAGTAATTTATATAGTACTATAGAAAATAGATATAAACTTGGAAATAGTTTTGTCAAAAAATATGGTGAGTCATATGGTGAGGATGGCGCAGATGAATATGCAAATCCAGTATATTATTTTAATGGAGCTGTTGAGAATAATAACGTTTTATTTGCAGGGTTCTGCTGGAAGATGGTAAGAACCACTGACACCGGTGGTGTTAAAATGATATATAATGGAGTTCAAAAAAATATTTCTGAAGATTATACATTATTAAATCAGACGGAATATAAGAATTTAAATAATACTTCTACGTATCCATATACATTTGATAGTACAAATAAAACATGGACAAGTACAAATAAGGGGAGGTATAGCTCATCAATTTCATTTACTGTTCCATCAAATGGTGATTATGTATTAAATTATGACTTATCTATGTATGATTATTATGAAAATATGTATGTTGAAATATTTAAAGATGATGTAGTTCAAAGAAGATACTCTGGGTCGCTTGTAGGCCAAATAGGTTTTAATGATTTAAATACTTCAAATGTAATTAAAATAGTGTTTACTAGAACATCTTCGATTGCATCAGGAAGGGATAATATAATTTTTAGTTTTGGCAAAACAAACCATATTACTAAGTCATGTAATAATACTGGTTATGATTCTCAACTTTTGTACGAAAAAGAATATGCTAGTGAATCTACTTCCTTAGCTAACGTAGGATACATGTATAATACCGTTTATAATATTGAAAAAAAATTTTTAATAAATCAGTTATATTTCACTGGAACAAAAGCTTATGCAGATTCAGTAACTTATGATAGTAGTACAAAAAAATATACACTTGACAGTGCAACTGCAAAAACACTTAGTGTAACAACTTCGAATGGTAGCACTTTAATAGGTAAATATACTTGTAATCAATCAACTACAACAGCGACATGTTCTACTGTATATTATATTGTTGATTATAGTAGTAATTACATAAATTATTATTCACTTACAAGTGGAGATTTGAATATCAATAACAAAGGAAGCAATTACGCATTTGGTTCAACATTTACATATGCAAATGGTACATATACATTAAGTGATACAACAACAGTTAATACTGATGACTGGGCTACAAAAAAAACAACTATAAGTAATTATCATTATACTTGTTTAACAAGTGATACAACATGTAAATCACTTTATTATGTATATTATGTAAATACTAGTTATAGTAATGGTTCTGTTTATTATATAATACTTTCAAATGGTAAATCGGTAGATGATGCATTAAATGAGATGTTATATGCAGATGATGTAAATGCACATGATAGTACAATAAAAGCTTATATTGATGACTGGTATAAGTCCAATATGACAAGTTATACAGATAAGCTTGAAGATACTGTATTTTGCAACGATAGAACAATCTCAAATAAAAATGGATGGAATCCAAATGGTGGGAGCGTAACAAGTGAATTACGATTTAAAAATTATAATACTGATTATAGCTTAGCATGCACAAATGTGACCGATAGATTTAGCGTAAGTAATAATAAAGCGAAACTTACTTATCCAGTGGGATTATTAACGGCGCCGGAAGTGTTGTTAGCATATAGAAATGCCAACTATAGTACTTATTATTTAAAAACTGGAAAATATTATTGGCTTGTTTCACCTAATGATTTTGATACAGTTTCAATTAAAGAAGTTTTTTCTGACGGTAGGCTCGGAAGCGGAAACGGCGGATATAATAATGGCGTACGTCCAGTTGTTTCCTTAAAGCCTGGCACCGAGTATACATCTGGAGATGGGTCATATACAAATCCTTATGTAATTGAATAAAAAATAATAGCCACTTTATGTGGCTTTTTAAAAAGGAAATAATATGTTAGAAAAATATAATGAATATTTAAAATATGAACTTAACTATTCTTTTTATACAATAAAAGAATATATTTTACACGTTAAAGATTTTATTACTTATTGTGATAATAATGGAGTTAATTATTTATCTTTAAATAAAGATGATGTTATTAATTATTTAAAGTTTTTAGATGATCAAAAACTATCTAATAAAAGTATTGGTACAATTCTTTCTTCATTAAGATGTTTTTATAGTTATTTACTTGATAATGGATATATTAATTTAAATATATTTAAGTTAATTAGTAATCCTAAACTTGAAAAAAAATTACCTTCATTTTTAAGTTATGAAGAAATAAGAATAGTTTTAGATAGTATTGATACTGATAATATATTATCTATAAGAAATAAAATGATTATAGAACTTTTATATGCTACCGGAATAAGAGTAAGTGAGCTTAGAAATATTAAAATAAATGATATAGATTTTAATAATAAAAGCATTAAAGTATTTGGAAAGGGTAGTAAAGAAAGAATTGTCTTTTTCGGAGATTATGCTTATGATGCTATAAAGTTATATTTAGATAATGGAGAACTTAAAAGTGAATATTTAATTTTAAATAATAAAGGAAAGCAAATAAGTGTCAGGGGAATAGAGTTAATAATTAAAAATGTTATTGATAAAGCATGTATTAAAACTAAAGTTAGCCCACATACTTTTAGACATACGTTTGCTACTCATATGCTTAATAATGGTTGTCCATTAAAAAGTGTACAAGAACTTTTAGGACATGCTTCATTATCCTCTACAGAAATATATACTCATATTACAGATGATTATATAAAAAGTGAATATTTAAAAAATATGCCTAGAAAATAGTTTACTTATGTAAATTATTTTTTTAAAATTTCATTAAAAAATCAAAAGTCGTCCGAAAAATGTGTAAATTTTAGTATAAAGTCCCCCGAAAAATGTGTAAATTTATGATAAAAGTCGTCCGAAAAATGTGACAAAGTGTTAAAAAGCCTTGATTTTATGGGGAAAATATAATATATCTTCAATAATTGAATATAATATAGACATATAGCAAAAAATATGCTATATTAATAATGTAATTATTTTATTAATTACAAAAAAGCGAGTGAAGCCAGCTCAGTAGAAAATGGCAACTAATAAAGTGAGTGAAGCCAGCTCAGTAGAAAATGGCAACTAATAAAGCGGGTGAAGCCAGCCCAGTAGAAAATGGCAACGAAAAAAGTAGGCTAGAGTTTATTAACTCTAGTTTTTCATTGACTATTTTTTATATTTATGATATAAGTATGAGCGTAGTAACATAAAAGTGGGGGAATAATGAAAAATGTTTTTGAAATAGTCATAATAAATTCAAAATATTGTAGTTTTTTGAGAAAATATGATAATAGAGTATGTTATAATGCTGGTTCTAAAAAATTAAGACCTTTTATTGGGGTACTATTTAGAGTAAAAAATAACGAATATTATGCACCATTATCTAGTCCAAAACCAAAACATAGTGAACTTAAGAATACTTTAGATTTAATTAAAATTGAAAATGGTAAACTTGGTGTAATAAATTTTAATAATATGTTACCTGTTACAAAAAATAATTATAAAATAATTGATTTAAATAAAAAACCTGATAATATTGCAGAAAAACATAGATTAGAACTTTTGAATAAACAATCTAGATGGTTAAATTCACATAGCAAAGAAATATATAAAAAATCAAGATTATTATATAATTTATACATACACAATAAATTACCTGATAAAGTGAAAAATAGATGTTGTAATTTTCTATTACTTGAAGAAAAATGTAAAATTTACGATTTGCAAAAAAATGGAACTACTAAAAAATAGTTCCTTATTTTTAGACAGAAAAAAGGGGATACATAAATGCATCCCTATTATTTTTTGGTTTAAACAAAAAAAGTAAAAACACAAAAAACAGCATACTGTTATAACAAATTTGTTATAACAATTAATATATTACATGTATTCTTAATAAAAATCAAGTTAAATTTAATAAATATTTTAAATTTTTTATTACTTTACATTTACTATGTAAAGTTAATATAATTTTTGTTCTTGTAAAATGGTATTTAATATTATATAATATTGTAGAAAAAAGGAAGGAATTAAATATGGAAAAAAATGTTCATGAAATTGAAATTAAACTAACAACTGAATGGGGAAAATGTTTAGATAATGCATTTAAAAAGAAAAGTAAAGAAGTTAAAGTTGATGGTTTTAGAAAGGGTAGTTGTCCAAAAGATATTTATATCAAAAAATTTGGTATTGAAAGTTTATATATGGATGCAGTTGATGAAGCTGTAGGAATTGGTTACAAAAAAGCTTTAGATGATAATAAATATAGTCCAATTATTGAACCTAAAGTTGATATTAAAAATATTTCTGCTACTGAAATTGAATTTAAATTTACAATTATTGAGAAACCTGAAATTACTTTAGGTGAATATAAAAATTTAGGAATCAAAAAAGAAACAGCTAAAGTTTCTAAAGAAGAAATTGAAGAAGAAATTAAACGTATGCAAGATCAAATGGCTGACCTTGTTGTTAAAGAAAAAGGCACTGTAGAAAATGGTGATACTGCTATAATTGACTTTAAAGGTACAGTTGATGGTACTCCTTTAGAAGGCGGAAGTGCAGAAAACTATTCACTTGAAATTGGTACTCATTCATTTATTCCTGGTTTTGAAGAAGGTCTTGTTGGTCATAAAACTGGTGAAATAGTTACATTAAATCTTAAATTTCCTGAAGATTATGTAGAAAATCTTAAAGGTAAAGAAGTTACTTTTGAAGTAAAAATTAATGAAGTAAAAGTACGTGTTTTACCTGAAATAAATGAAGATTTCTTTAAAGATTTAGGATATGAAAATGTTAAAACTAAAGCTGAACTAGAAGAAGTTATCAAAGAAAATATCAAAAAAGAAAAAGAAACTAAACTTGCAGATGAACATTTAGATAAATGTTTAGATAAAGCATGTGAAAACATGAAAGTTACAATTAATGATGAAATTGTTGACGATGAAATTCATAGAATGATCCATCAATATGAACAACAACTTAAAATGCAAGGATTAGACTTACATAAATATTTTGAAATTACTGGAGATTCTGAAGAAGGCCTTCATAAGAAAATGGAAGGTGAAGCTTTAAAAAGAGTTCAATATCGTTTTCTAATTGAGGCTGTTGCTGAAAAAGAAAAAATTGAATTTACTAAAGAAGAAATTGATGCTAAAGCTAAAGAAATGGCAGAAAACTATGGTATTTCAGTTGATGAACTTATTAAAGCATATGGAACTATCGATGTTGTAAAATATGATATGACTATGCATAAAGCTTTAGAAATAATTAAAGAAAATAATTAAAATGGGCAAAATGCTCATTTTTTTGTTTCAATAATTATTTTTCTTCATAATATATTATAGGTGAGAAAATGAACATGGATAATAAATTTTGGGGTAAAGTACAAAATAAAACAAAAGTTTCTAAAGATACAATTATGTCACTTGCACAAAAACTTGCAAATGGCAATATGAAAGATGAAAATACTTTAAGAGAGGTTATTGATACTCTTTCTGATATTACTGGTAAAAGTGTTAGTGAAGAGAAAAAACAAAAAATTATTAGCAAAATAGTTAATGATAAAGTTCCTAAAAATGTAGATAAAATGTTTTAATTTTATCTATTTTTTAAATATGCATGAATGTAAAAATAATTTATTGAAACCACAAACAAAATATTTACTATTTCAGAAATTAGTAGTGAATATATACCAATTTTTAAAAATGATAAACTTGCAAGTGACAGAAGTTTTATAATCGATGATATTACTGTTATTCTTAAGGTTATCTTAGCTTTACCTATTGCTTGCATAAATGATGCAAAAATATTTTCAAAATAAAATAGGATAAAAAATGGTGCTAAATATTTTATATAATCTATTCCTAACGTGGTTTTATATAAAAATAAAAGTAATCTATATCTAAAAATATAAATTATAAATGTTGAAAAAAGCCCTATAAGAAAAGAAAAAAATATTCCTTCCTTAAGTCTTTTTTTGACATATAAAATATTACCTTCTTCATTAAACTTTGATATTTCGGGAATTAGGGCAAGAGATATTGCATTAATAAAAAAAGATGGTATTGTAAGAGTAGATATTGCATATGCATTATATGCTCCATATTCACTTAATATAAAACTATTTGAGTATCCTTTAAAAAGAAGTATGTTAGTAAGAATTATAGGTTCAAAAAAATAACATATATTACCAATTATTCTACTTGAAACTGATGGCACTGAAAGTGATAGTATTTCTTTTGAATCAAAATTATTTCCTTTGAAAGAAAACATTGTTTTAAGATCATTTTTATTCATACAAAAAGAAAATGTTATTATTGAGGCACCTTCAGTAAATAAGAATGTAAGAATTAGTCCTACAGCTGCATGTACATATGAGTATTCAATTAATTTTGGAACAACTGTTAAAATTAAAATAAGTCTTATTATTTGCTCGATAGTATTTGATAAAACGTGAGGGTAATTTTTTTGAATTCCGTAAAAATATCCTTTAAATATGCAAGCAATTGAAGAAAACGGAAGTGTTAAAGCCATAGCAATTAAAAGATAGTATGCATTAGGCTCTTTTAACAAGGTGTTTGCAATAAATCTTGATGATAAAAACATTATTAAAATTAATGATATATTTAGTAAAATAATAATTCTTAAAGCTTTATTTAATACTTTTTTATTATTTTTTTGAGCAATAAGTTTAGCAATTGTTGTGGGCATAGCAAACGTTCCTATTGTTAAAATAAGTGAGTATGTTGGCATTACAATTGTATAAAGACTTATTGTAGTGCTTCCTACGATTCTAGTGAAAATTACTTTTATAATAAGACCTAATACTTTTGTAGAAAGACCACTTAACATTAAAATAAAAGTTGATGTTAAAAATTTATTTTTTCTTATTTTCATTACATTATAAGTTTATTAATTTAGTCTAATTATTTTACATATAATTTAACTCGTGGTAAAATATTAATAGAAAAAAGAAAGTAGTATGGTTATGGAAGAAATAAAATTTAATTCTTTAAACGAGTTATTTAATAGATTATATCCGGCTTTTAATACTAAAGTTAAGGAACTTAAAAATGATGGCGTAAATGTTTCTGAAGTTGAACTTTGGAATTATTTAAAAAATAATAATTGGCAAAATAGTGGCTCACTTACTTTATATGACATGGTTAGTGATATTTTCTCTATAACTAAAGAAAAAATTATTAATAAAGAAAGGATAAATGATGATAACAATTGATTATATAATAAACAACTTAAAAAATGCAGATGATATTCCTACTATCAAAAAAGCATATGAATATGCTGATGAACATTTAAAAGGCGTAATGCGTAAAAATAAAGATACTGAAATGACTCATGTTTTAGAAGTTACTAATATTTTAATGGGTTTAAATGTTGACACAAAAACTTTAGTTTGCGCACTATTACATAGTATTTTAGATTATACTGACGTAACTGAAAACGAAATATCTTCCTTATTTGGTGCAGATACTTATAAAATTATTTTATCTTTATCAAAAATAAACCATTTAGAAATGATTGATGAATCAGAAAGTGCCGCTTTATATTTAAGAAAAGTAATGGTTGGTTTATGTGAAGATGTAAGGGTTTTATTTATTAAACTTGCGGATCGTCTTCATAACATGAGAACTTTTGATGCCATTAGTAAAGAAAGACAAAAAAAGGTTGCTAATGAAACTTTATCTGTTCTTGTACCAATTGCCCATAGGCTTGGTATTAACTCTATTAAAAGCGAACTTGAAAACTTATGCTTATACTACCTAAAACCTGATGTATATCAAGATATTTTAGACAAATTAAATGATACTGTAGATAAATTAAATGACTATTTAATTGAAATGCAAAATAATATTTGTGATTTACTTAATGAAAATGAAATTAAATTTGAAATTAAAGGAAGAGTAAAAAGCGTATATAGTATTTATAATAAACTTAATAATGGTAAAAAATGGGAAGATATTTATGACATTTTAGCTTTAAGAATTTTCGTTGATAAAGAAAGTGATTGCTATGCTGTAGTAGGTTTAATACATTCAAAATTTAGACCAATTCCTTCGCGTTTTAAAGACTATATAGCAGTTCCTAAAGAAAATATGTATCAAAGTCTTCATACAACAGTTTTTGGACCTGGAGGAAGGCTTTATGAGGTTCAAATAAGAACTTATGAGATGGATGAAATTGCTGAAAAAGGTATTGCCTCTCATTGGTCTTATAAAGAAAAAGGTACTAAAAAAATTCAAACTTATATGGAGCAAAAACTTGAGGTATATAGAAACATAATTGAAAATAGTAAAGAAGCCGATGATGATACATTTAATAGCGTTATTAAAAGTGACATTTTAGGAGATCTTATGTATGTATTTACTCCGAAGGGAGACGTTATAGAGCTTCCTATAGACGCAACTCCAATTGACTTTGCCTATAAAGTTCATTCGAAGGTTGGAGATACAATGACTGGCGCTATTGTAAATGATATTATGGTATCAATTAATAGTCCTCTTCATGATGGAGATATAGTTAAAATACTTACAAATCCAAATAGTACGCCTTCGAAAGAATGGTTAAACATTGTTAAAACTATGCAGGCAAAAGATAAAATTAAAGCATACTTTTCTAAAACATCAAGAAATGAATATATTGAAAGAGGAAAAGACATTTTAGAAAAAGAATTACGTAAAAAAAGACTTGCATTTAATGAAGTTCTATCAAAAGATAATTTAAATTTCTTATTAAATGAACTTAAACTCAAAGATATTGATGAACTATATTTTAGTATTGGATCATATAAAGTTACGGTTATACATTTACTTAATTTATTAAATCCAAAAGATGAAATAAAAGAAAACTCTATTCATAAAAATATTTCACTTAAAATGGGAAGTGATATATTAATTGATGGAAAAGTATCTATTTTAACTCACTTAGCAAAATGCTGTAATCCTGTAAAAGGAGACGATATCATTGGAATTATTACCAAAAGCGATGGAATATCTATTCATAGAGTAAACTGCCCAAATACGTTTAATAATGATGAAAAAAAGGTTAATGCATCCTGGATAGAAAATTCAAATAATGATTATGTATGTAGAATTATTATTAAACTTTCTACAGATAAAAATAAGCTTTCTGATATAATTAGCAAAATAAATATTCCTAAAGTATATGTTTTATCTATTGATTTAGTAGGTAGTGATGCTTATAAAGTTAGTTTAAAACTTGAAAATACAAGTCAAATAGATAACGTTATAAAAAATATTAGCAAACTAAGATACGTAAAAGAGGTAAAAAGAATATGAAAGTAGTAATTCAGCGTAGTAAAGAAAGCTCTGTGAGCGTGAGTGGCAAACTTATAAATAAAATAGATAGTGGTCTTACTATCTTTGTTGGAATAACTCATGATGATACTGATACTGATTTAGACTACATAGTAAAAAAAGTAGTTAATCTAAGAATATTTGATGATGAAAATGGAGTTATGAATAAAAGTATTTTAGACGTAAATGGAAAGATACTTTTAATAAGTCAGTTTACATTAATGGCAAATACTTCGAAAGGTAATAGACCTAGTTATATTGACGCTTTAAATGGCTCTTTAGCAAAACCGATATATGAAAAGTTACTTGCAAAGTTTAATGATCACGTTCAAACTTTACCTGGAGTATTTGGGGCAGAAATGCTTGTGAATATCAATAATGATGGACCTATTACAATAATAATTGATAGTAAAAATAAATAATCATAAATAAAAATCATCTTCATATACTTTTGTAGGAGATGATTTTTTTATGAATTTAATTATACCTTTTGAGAAAAAAGTTAAATTTAGTGGACCTGTAAAAGAAATATGCAGTATATCTTTAGAAAATGAAATAACTAAAAATGAAGGAGAAATTTTAGGAAACTTTTTAGTATCTGGTACATATAAAGAATATGAATTAAGTGTTAATAAACAAGATTTTAATTTTACTTTACCTTTTTCTGTAGATATTTCAAGTAGAATTGATTTATCCTCAATAGAGTTTTCTATAGATAACTTTACTTATAATCTTGATAATGATGAACTTGATATTAAAATTGATTATGTAGTTGAAGGTACAGAAATGAAAGAAGAGGTAGCTTTTGAAAGAGCACCAGAATCACCGAGCATTGAGTCATTACTTGATGAAAGAAAAGAATCACAAGAGGAAACAATTGAAGAAAAAGAAACTAAAGATGAAGAAAATGAAAGAATTGATAAAGAGAAAATCACAAACGTTGTAACTTCGATGATGGATACGGAAGATGATTTTATGACGTACCATATTCATATCGTTAAAAAAGATGAAACTTTAGAGATGATTTGTGAGCATTATCATATATCACTTGATGAGGTTATGAAAATAAATAATATTTCTACAGTCGAAGAAAACGATAAACTATTAATACCTTTAGAAAATGAATAATTTATCTTATATTAAAAGTGTATATAAACCCTTTAGGATAACTAAAAACAAAAGCGCTATGATAATTGATTCAACTGAAGGCAGATTTGTTTTAAAAAAAGAAAATAAAGATTTATATACACTATTTAATTATTTAAATAAAAGAGGTTTTAATAACTTTCCTAAACTTGTAAAAAATTTTCGAGATGAAGAAAATTTATTTGAATATGTTTCCGAAGATGATACATTTAAAGAACAAAAACTTGCTTCTTTATCTGGCGTTTTAAGTAGCCTACATAATAAGACTGTTTATTTTAAATCTACGTCTTTAGATAATTATAAAGAAATTTATGAAAATATTTCTAGTAATTTAAAATATATATCAAATTATTATAATGTTATGTTTTTATCTTTTTTAAATGATGAATATCAAAGTCCTAGTAAATATCTTTTTTCTAGAAATTATTTTAAAATAAAGGAAGCAATAAAGTTTTGCTCTGATGAACTCGAAAATTGGTATAATTTAGTTCAAGATAAAGAAAATGTTAGGGTAAGTGTAGTGCATAATAACCTTGCTATGGATCATTTCATAGATAA
Organism: uncultured Bacilli bacterium; assembly: GCA_934101645.1. Classification (GTDB taxonomy): domain Bacteria; phylum Bacillota_I; class Bacilli_A; order RF39; family UBA660; genus UBA6448. The sequence goes on from CAKORX010000004.1 coordinate 73,970, forward strand.
TAATGAAAGTCCTGTTTTAATAAGCTGGGATAATTATAAAATTGATACACCAGTTTTAGATTTTGTTACGTTATATCATAATGAGTATTTAAACTATGATTTTTCTTCATTTTTAACTGAGTATTTATCTACCTTTGAACTTTTAGAGGAAGAAAAGAAATTATTATTCATCTTAATAAGTATTCCACTTCTTGTTACAAAAGGGAATACTGAGTTTGAAAATACGAAAAAGATGCATGAAAATATAATATATTTATATAAAACTGAAAAATTAATCAAACCGTATTATGTAAATAATAATAGCGCATAGTAATGTCAAAGTTAAACCTAAAATGAAAATATTTGTTTTAAACGGTAAAACTATTACTAAAGCAATTTGATAAAAAATTAATACAGTAAATAAGAAAAATATTATATATAAAAAAATATTATCAAAAAAATCTTTCATACTTTATTATATACAATATAAGTGTAAATTGACATTTATATATAACTTTGCTAAACTAATATTATAGGAGAGTTATGAATAATAAGGGCTTTGTATTTCTAGAAACAATTATTGTAACGGTTGTTTTAACTACAACTCTTATTTTTTTGTATTCAAATTTTAGTAAAACGGTTAATGATGAAAAAAGAAGATTATATTATGATGACATAGCTTATATGTATAAAACGTTATTTATTAGACAAGCTTTAATAAAGCATATAAATAAAGATGTTTTTGATAAGGCAGTTATTAATGCAAATAATGTTAAAGTTAATGGCGATAATGAACTTACCAATAGTTTAGGTGAAAATTATGTTTTTCTATTTAATTCTGAGTCAAAATATTGTATGAATTATGATAGTGTTAATAAAAAATGTGACCCAAATGATTATAAATCTCTTTTCATGGACAATTCATATATTAGTAAACTTCATGATATTTATAATTTTAAAATGCTTATGTATTTAAATGTTAGTGATATTCAAAATATTAAAAATTGTATAAATGGACTTGATACAAAACCAGATGGAACGTTAACTGATAAATGTAAAAATTATAAACTATATACCTCAAAATACTCTGATAGTAATTTAGATGAATTTATGCTAACTTTAAATAAAGAAGATTCTAAGAGGAAAGATGACACTTATGCTGAACACATTCTCGTAAGTTTATTTTATGAAAAAAAAGATGGTACACCATTAAGTACTTTAGTAAAAGGTGGTTATAAATCATGTATTTATGAAAAAGTTAAGGCTAATTCACCCGGTATTCCATCAAATGAGGCATTAGATAAGTATTATAAACAAGATATTATAAGTTACAATATGGCTTGTGAAAATGCTTATTATTTATCGTGGGTGTATTATGATTAGAGATAAAAAAGGTGTTATATCTGTTTCTGTAATTTATTCATTTTTCTTAATTTTTTGCTTATTATTAATATTAATTATGACAACATATACAAATAATAGAGTAAATTTTAAACTACTTAAAAACGATATAAAAAAAGTATTTATTAGTTCAAAATCAGTAAACACAGTTACTTTGAAAAGCAAAATAACTGGTTCTGGTTATAACTATAGCTATTTAGATGATGATTTAGGCGAGTCTAAATATTTAACAAATAATTCCCCAAATTACATATATTTTGGTGTCAAAAGTACAGGCGAAAAAATGTTATGGCGAATAATAAGAATAAATGGGGATGGAAGTATTAGATTAATCTATAATGATAGCATTGGTAACGGACAATTTAATGTATCTAATAATGATGCTGTATATACTGGTTACATGTTTAGTCCAAATGTACGTAATGGTCTTACTACAGATAGTGAGGTGAAGAAAACTATTGATTCTTGGTATAAAAACAATTTAAAAAATACCATTTATGAGCAATATATAAGTCCTTCGATATTTTGTGTAAATAGAAATTCATATACAAGTGAATCAAAAAGTACATCATCATATGGATTTGGGCAGGATACTCAGTACTTTCTGGATTATCGTAGTTTTGGAAGTTTCAAGTGTGATAGTAATTCTGATAGATTTGATACAAGAATTAATTATGAAGGGTTATCAGACAATACTATACAAGGAAATGGGGCACTTACTTACATGATTGGCTTACTTACTGCATCAGAGGCAAGTAAGATATCTACTACTGTAAGAGGAACTACTGGAACATGGACCTTATCTCCGAGCCATTATAACTCAGGAGCTTATGTTTACTATGCAAATTCATCAAATGTAAATTATAAACAAGTAAGTACTAGTGGTGGTATAAGACCTGTTATTAGCATAAAAGCAGACACTGAAATAGTAGATAAAGCTGATACTAACTATGGAAAACAAGCAAATCCATTTATTCTTGCAACAAATCAAGGCACTTTTGATACTGGAGGTGTATGTAGTTAAAATATGAAACTAAATAAAAAAGGTATATCTATAATAGAACTTATTGTAAGTATTGCTTTAATGAGCGTAGTTATGCTTTTTCTTTATAATCTTTTGTCAAATGTTACTTTTGAAAAAGATGATGATTATATTGCAAGTCTTAACCAAGCTAATAGAATTGAAATTATAAGTACTATTGAAAATGATTTAATATGTGATAATACGGTAACTATTTATAATATTAACAATACTTCTCCAACAAAAACTTTAACTTTAAAAGGGACTAATACTTATACCATTACTATAACTAAAACTAGTAATAATTATAAAATTACTTATAATAATGGAACAAAACAAACTTGGACAATTAAAGGAGGAACAGTCGGGAATATAAACTGCGATCTTAGTAAAGGCAATGGTACAACTGAAACTAAAGTTACACAGTGCACTATTCCAATATATACTACCAATATTAATAACAAAGAGGGAAATAATAATACTTTAGATGATATAATTTTTACCTTTATAAAAGAAGTATAATTATTACTCCGATAATGATTAAAAAGATTCTTGATAGATAAAAATATTTATAATTTATTTGGTATTTTTCTAAAACTAAGCTTGTTTGCATATGTATACTTAGTCCGGAAAATGTAATTATGATAAAGGAAATTATTTCCTTTATTTTTATGTTTACATTTAAATTTGTAAGATCATTAAGTCCTTGTGTGATTTCAATTATTCCCTTTAATAAAACTGTTAGTATGTTTTGCTTGCTTGTAAATAAAACATCTGTAATAACTTTAAAAAAAATAATTATTCCCATAATCTTAAGTAGGTTTATTAAACTATTATTAATAATATCAAATAATTCGTTTTTAAATTTATAATTTTTATATTTTATTATTACTTTATCATTTTGGGTGTGTTTAATAAAAAAGATATATAATATTAAATTTAGAATATAAATTATACTCATTATTTTAATTACACTTTTTATATTTCCAGTTATTCCTAGTAAGTAATTATATAAAAAAAGTGGATTATTAAAAGTTGTAAATGAAAGAATAATACTAGCTTCATGTGAATTTATTAAATTATTTTTTAAATAATCATTTAAAAGTATAGCGTTAATTGGACTACCTGATAAAATTGACATGATAAATATATAAAAAACTTTATTTATTTTAAGCCTATTTAAATAATATGGTAAATTGCATTTAATAAGTAGACTACTAAGTATCATCATTATAAACAAGAAGGGGAAAACTTTGTAAACAAATAATTTTAAGGCAGAATAAAAAGAACTTATATAGATTGTATTATTTTTAAAAATAATAAATATGAGAGATAAAATTATTATGATAATGATACTATTTTTAATTTTCTTATTCATAATTTTCCTATTTTTTGTTATAATGAACTAGGTGATATAAAGTGTTTAATAAAATATATGATAAAATAAAAAAGTTTATTAAGGAAAACTATTTATCTTTGTTATTTATTATTTTTCTTTTGGTAATAAATTTTGTAAAAGTACCTTATATTATTTATAAACCAGGAGGATCAATTAACTTAAATGATCGTATTGATGTAGATAATAATTATAATATTTCTGGTAAATATTCAATGAATTATGTAACCGTTGTAAGAGGGAGTCTTTTAACGACTGGTCTTTCATTTATAATTCCTGATTGGGATTTAAAAATAGAAAAAGACGTTACTGGAAATATGGATTATGATACTCTTTTTCAAATAGAAAGAATTGATTTAAAAAATTCTTTATTTTTAGCAACTTACAATGCATATAAAAAAGCCGGCAAAAAGATTGATGTTACTGGCCAAAAAAATTATGTATCAGTTGTAAGCGAAGATAGTGACACTGATTTAAAAGTAATGGATGAAATAATAAGTATTGATGGAAATGCTTTTAAAAATTTAAGTGAATTTCAAAAGTATATTGGTTCATTAAATATAGGTGATAAAGTTGAATTTATTGTTAAAGAAAATGATAAAGAAGTAACAAAATATGGTATTGTTAAAGATTTTGATGGTCAAAAAAAGGTCGGTATTGGTATAATTAGCGAATATGAGTATAAAACTGATCCTAAAATTAATATTTCCACGAGAGCATCAGAAGCTGGTTCCTCAGGCGGACTTATGCTTACTTTGACAATTTATGAAAAAATTGCAGAAAATGATTTGTCTCATGGCAAAAATATTATGGGTACAGGAACTATTGATGAAGATGGCAATGTTGGCGCTATTGGGGGAGTTAAATATAAAATGCTTGGAGCTGCAAACGATGGTGCAGAAATATTCTTTATTCCTAAAGAAAATTATGAAGAAGCTTTAAGTGTTTACAAAAAACATGACCTAAAGTTTAAACTTGTTATGGTTGAAACTTTGGATGATGCGATAAACTATTTAAAAACTTTCGAATAAGTGTTATAATATATTTTCACGAAAGGGGGATACTATGACTGATTTATCAAATGCAGAAAGTAGATTACTTGGCATTGTAATGTCTATAAGTGATGTCTTTTTTACCGATTTTACTAGTTTCGAAGAACTATATGATTTTTTTAGAAATAATGATGATAGTATGGGTTTATATCAAAAACTATGTGAATTATATTTCAATGAAGACCGCTATGCAGTAAAAAATATGGTTAAAACATGCTACTACTATTATTTAATAAATCATCCAAGAGCTCCTAAATTTTCTGAGGAAGAATTAGTTAGTAAATTTATTTCAGATAGGTCATTTGGAGTAAGCATTATTGATGCCTATTATGAACTTTTTTTCGATAAAGAGCAAACAAGCGAATTAGAATCTGACTTGCTTGACACAAAAATGTATCAAGAATCTATTGCACCTTATAAATGGGAAATTCGTGGAATTAATGATTATTTAAGAGAACACGTAAAATCTGTATTTAATTTTGTTTTCGCTTTTGAAGATGATAAAGAAAAAACTTCGGAAGTAGTATATAATTTCATTAAAGGAACATCTACAACAGAAAATATATATATAAAAGAAAAAATTGATATTATAAGATCATATTTTCCTTATTTTGTAAAAATAATGTATTATGATATATATAAATATGTATCTTTTAAAGAAGCAGACACAAGTCTTTCCGAAGAATTATACTTAATTATTAATGATGAAAATATTAATTGGTCAGATCCTAAGCTATTTGATTATGATATGTTCAAAATGTTTATAGATTTTATAAGATTTAGTGGAAAAGAAAGAGAGGAAGCAATAAAGAGTTTAACAAGCACACAAAGAAGACTTATTTTAAATAATGTTCCTCTTAGTGCTTTAGATGAATTTTAGTTATGAAAAGATGTGAAGTAGATAAAGCAAAATTGAGTCCAATGATGGCTCAATACATGGAAATAAAAGATAAATATGCAGATGTTTTACTTTTTTATAGATTAGGTGACTTTTATGAACTTTTTTTCGAGGATGCATTAATTGCTTCGAAAGAACTTGAACTTACTTTAACTGGTAGAGTAGCAGGCTTAGACGAAAAAGTTCCAATGTGCGGTGTTCCTTATCATGCAGTTAAAAGTTATATAGAAAAAGTCGTTAATAAAGGCTATAAAGTAGCAATTTGTGAACAACTTGAGGATCCTAAACTAGTAAAAGGTATGGTAAAAAGGGGAGTAATAGATGTTATCAGTAAAGGCACTATTGCGGACTTAGAACTATTAAATTCTTATGAAAATAGTTATGTATCATCCCTTTTAATATATCCTGACGTATATATTTTAACAAGCCTAGATATATCTACGGGAAAACTTTTAAGTAACAAAATAAATCGAAATATAAATAAACTTACTAATGAAATTGTTAAATATGGTATTAAAGAAATTGTCTTAAAGGATAATGAAGACATTAATCTTGTTAATGAACTTAAAACAAAATTTAACATCGAAATTGACTATTATACTGGTCTTGAAGAAGAAATACCAAAAAGTATTAGTGATGCACTACCCGATGTTAGATGCACTATAGGTGTTAAACATTTATTTGGCTTTTTAACATTTTCCTCTTTAAAAGATTTATCAAGCATTAGTGAAATAACCGTTATTAATAATGAAGATTATCTTTATATGGATGCTTACTGCCAGGCAAACCTTGAACTTGTAGAAACAAGTAGAAATCATGAAAGAGAGTTTTCTTTACTTTGGCTTTTAGATAAATGTAAAACTGCAATGGGAAGTAGAAAACTTAGAACTATGCTTTTATCTCCACTTAAAGATATTAGTGAAATAAATAAACGTTATGACATGATTGAAAAACTTAATACAGAGTTTATTTTAAAAGATAGATTAATATCCTTACTTGATGAAGTTTATGATATTGAAAGACTTACTGGTAAAATTACAAATGGTTCATTAAATGCAAGAGATTTATTACAATTAAAAAGAAGTTTAAAACCTTTACCAGAAATTAAAGAAATTAATAGTAAACTTGGATTTAATTTAAATATTGGAGAATTTAAAGATATTTATGATTTACTTGAAAAAGGTATTTATGAAGATCCTCCGATTACTTTAAAAGATGGTTATTTAATTAAATCTGGATATAATACTGAACTTGATGAACTTAGGGAAATTAAAAAAAGTGGTAAAGATTTTATTGCTAAATTTGAAAGTGAAATAAAAGAAAAAACTGGATTCAAAAATTTAAAAATTGGTTTTAATAAAGTATTTGGTTATTATATTGAAATAAGTAAAGCACAAGCTAAAGAGGCTGCAGAAAAATTTGGCTTTGAAAGAAAGCAAACGCTTGCTAATGGTGAAAGATTTATTTCACCAGAATTAAAAGAAAAAGAAGATTTAATATTAAATGCCGAGGAAAAAATTGTAGAACTTGAATATAAACTTTTCATAGATATAAAGGAAACTATTAAACTTCAGATAGCGGATTTAAGAAAAACTGCTGATAATTTAAGCTATTTAGACGTTCTTGTAACTTTGTCAGTAGATTCTGAAAAATATAATTTAGTTAGACCAAGTCTTAATACAGAACATAATCTTGAAATTATTGATGGACGTCATCCAGTTGTAGAAAATTCTTTAAAAGATGGCTATGTAGCAAATGATTGTAAAATGGATAATAAAATATCCACTTTACTAATTACAGGCCCTAATATGAGTGGCAAATCTACATATATGAGGCAAGTAGCAATAACTATAATAATGGCTCAGCTTGGTAGTTTTGTGCCTTGTAAAAAAGCAAATTTACCAATTATTGATAAAATTTTTACAAGAATTGGAGCATCTGACGATTTAGCAGGTGGACAATCTACATTTATGGTAGAAATGAGTGAGGCAAATAATGCAATAGAAAACGCTACAGAAAATAGTTTGATTTTATTTGATGAACTAGGAAGAGGAACTGCCACATATGATGGAATGGCTCTTGCTCAAAGTATTATTGAATATGTTAATGAAAATATTAAATGTAAAACACTATTTTCTACTCATTATCATGAACTTACATCACTGGAAAGAAAATATAACTCTATTAAAAATGTTCATGTAGATGCAATGCTCCAAAATGGAGAACTAATTTTCCTTCATAAAGTAAAAAATGGATCAATTGATAAAAGTTATGGTGTTCATGTTGCCCAAATTGCTGGGCTTCCATCATCTCTTATAAAAAGAGCAAATGAAATTCTAGTGGATTTAGAAAGTTCTAATAAAAAAGAAGCAAGTAACAAACAACTTTCATTTGATTTTGAAGAACAAAAACCTAAACCAAAAGATATTTTAAAAGATGTGGATGTACTAAATACCACACCTCTTGAAGCATTAAATATTTTATATAAATTAAAAGAAGAAAGCAAAAATAAACAATAATTTTTGCTTTTTTATATATAATTTTATTATGAAAAGAAAAATGATAATAATTATCTGTCTAATATTTTTTCTTATATTTATAAATAATATAAAATCTATTAATGTTTTTAATGAAAAACTTACTTTGGAGGATAAAATTAGAGAATTACTTTATAAAAAATATCCTTTTAAAATTGCTCAAAAACTTGATAATTATGCAAAAATTAAGTATGAATATAAAAATAATTATTTGCTTGTAACATATATAACTAATAAGGACGTTTTAGATACAAATAGAGTGTTTGAATTAAAAGTTAGTTATAATGATATTAAAGATTACATAGATATTTCTAAATATGAAATAATAGATATTTTATCTGATGATGGATTTAATTATGATAAAAATAAGAAAACTATAATATTTACATTTGATGATGGTCCTCATAAGAAAAATACTTTAGAAATTCTTAATGCTTTAGAAGAATATAAAATGTCTGCAACATTTTTCATGGTAGGGGAGAAATTTACAAATAATAAAGAAATAATTCAAAAGGTTTATTCATCTCATAGCGAAGTAGGATATCATAGTTATAGTCATGATATTTTAACAAAAGAAGATCAAAATAAAATTACTGATGAGTTTGAAATGACGGATAATTTATATTATTTATATACAAAAAGTCATTTAAATTTAACTAGACCTCCGTATGGTTTAATAAATGATAAAGTTTTAAAAAGTATTAATACATCCTTTATATTATGGGATTTAGACACAAATGATTGGAAATATAAAGATGCTAAACATATAGAAAAATATGTATTAAATAATTTAAAAAATGGGGATATAATATTATTTCATGATAGTTATAAAAGCACTGTAAAAGCAATTAAAAAACTTTGTGAAGAGCTTTACCTTATGGATGTGCAAGTTTTATCAATAGATGAATATGCTCGCCTTTATGATATAAAACTTGAAAAAGGGAAGATGTATTATAGTTTTAAATAATGCCAATTTCCACTTCCGTTGAGGATTTATATTCAATGTATAAATATATTGCACCACCTATTAAAAACATTACTGAGGCAAACTCTCTTAATAAACCATATTTATTTTCATTTATTTTTTCCTTATTAATATGGGCAAAGTATAGATAGATTAAAAAACCAATTGCTAAAATTATAATATTTATATTTTTATATATTTTTTTACTTTTATAATCTTTTGAAAAAATAAATTTTTCTTCATAATAATTTGAAACAATTGCCATAGCAAAAATAAAAATATATATAAGCCAAACTATGTTTTCTTTTTCTATATCTTTTAACTTTGTTTCCATAATAAAAAATATGTAATAAAGTTTATTTTTTATGCTTTATTACATAATCATTAAGTTTTTTATTTCTTATTATAAATGGAGCTATAATAAATATAATTCCAAAAATAAGTGTACTAATATTATAAAAGTAGTCAATAAATTTAAGCCCATCTTTGTAACCATATATAAATAAAAAAATACTTAAACTTATACATAAAATACCACATATGAAAGCAGATGTAAGCTTTCTTTTTACATATTTTCCAACTTTAGTAGAAAAATATTCATTGTTTATTTTCTTTTTTTCTTCTTTATTTAATTTTTGATATTTATTTTTCATTTGTTCACCTAAAGATATCATAACAAATTAAAAGTTAAATGTCTAATAAAATTATATGTAAAATAGTTAATAATTAATTGAATTATTTAATAAAATATAATATACTTTAAGTAGATAGGAGGATACGATGAAAATAGCATTAATTATTATAGCAGTTGTTTTAGTGTTAATAGTTTTATATGTTATAAACACAAGAAATGCATTAGTTATTTTAAGAAACAAAGTAAAAGACCAATTAAGTCAAATTGATGTACAACTAAAAAGAAGATTTGATTTAATTCCTAATCTTGTTGAAACTGTAAAAGGCTATGCAAAACATGAAAAGGAAACTTTAGAAGATGTTATTAAAGCCAGAAATACTTATCTTTCTGCAACAACACCGGAAGACCAATTAAAAGCCGATGGTGAACTTACTGGTGCTATCAATAAACTATTTGCTTTAGCAGAAAGCTATCCTGAATTAAAGGCAAATGAAAGTTTTTTATCACTTCAAAAGGAATTAACTACATGTGAAGAAAAAATTACTTATGCTAGACAATTTTATAATGATTCAGTACTTTCTTATAACAATAAAATTGAATTATTCCCTAGTAGTATTGTAGCTGGAATGTTCCATTTTGAAAAAGAAAAATTCTTTGAAGCAAGTGCTGAAGAAAGAAAAAATGTACAAGTAAAATTCTAAGGCATTGTTAATGCCTTTTTTTTATTAGGAAGGATTATGAGAAGAAATTATTTTATATTATTAATTATTTTACTTTTATTTCCTTTAGGTGTGTTTGCTAAAAATGATATTTATTCAAAAAATGCGAGCATTTATATCGATGAATATGGTACTGCAAATGTAACTGAAACTTGGGAAGTAAAAGGGCAAGATGGAACTGAGTGGTATATACCACTTACAAATCTTGGAAAAAGTTCCGTTAGCGACTTTAGTGTTATGATGGACGGAACTATGCTTACACAAAAAACTTGGAATGTAAATGAAAGTATTAAACAAAAAGCAGGATATTATGGATATAATTATATTGATAATGGTGTTGAACTTTGTTTCGGCAAAACCGACTATAAAAAACATACTTTTGTAATTAAATATACTATATCTAATTTTGTTTTCACAACAAATGATGCAGATGTAATAAGTTGGAGAATTTTTGAATACCAAAATAATAAAACTAGATGGCAAAATTTTTCTGCCATAATAAAAAGTTATTATACTTTTCCTGATTCATTAGATGTTTGGGGATTTGGTTATAAAGGATATGCTTATGTAAAAGATGGAGTTATTCAAATGTCAAATGAAGGAGACATGAGAACAAATTACGTTGTTTTACAAGCAAAATTTCCTAAAGGTACTTTTAAAAACCTTGTAAGGTATTCTAATTTTAATACTTTTGAAGATGTAAATAATGCCAACTCAGAAAATACGTATGATTATGATTATAATACAGACTCACAAAGTTTCTTAAGTAAAATGCTAGAATTTTTAAGTGGTATTATTCCAATACTTTTCTGGGTAGCAGTACTTGCAAGTGGTGTTTCTCTTACTGGACAAGAATTTGGTTATAAAGATAATAAAAAAATAGATAAAAATAATACCAATATATTTAGAGAAATACCATGTAACAAAGATATTCAATATGCAAATACACTTATTTATTTAAATAAATTTGGTTATAAGGAATCAAATATTATTGGAGCAATTATCTTAAAATGGGTTAGAGATGATAAAATTACCTTTATAAAAAAGGAAAAAGCTTTTGGTGGAGAAGAAAGCGTTTTAGATTTAACTAAAAATCCTACATTTGATAATGATTTTGAAAGTGGATTATTTTCTATAATGCATAAGGCATCAGGAGATGGATATCTTGAGAGTAAAGAATTGGAAAAATATTGCCGAAGTCATTATTCAAGTTTCTTCAGATTATTTTCTAAAAATAATTTAGACCAAGTTGAAAAACTTTTGAAAGAAGGCCAAATTAGAAAAAGAGTTGATAAAAAAGAATGTAAAGCTAAAAAAGTCTTATCAGAGAAAATTTATAAAGATAGTAAAGAATTATATGGATTAAAATTATTCTTCGAAGAATTTGCAAAAATGGATACAAAAGAAACTTTAGAAGTCAAATTATGGGATGAATATTTAATGTTTGCTTATTTATTTGGAATGGCTGATAGAGTTGCTAAGCAGCTTAAAAACCTATATCCTGAATATATGGAACAAGAATTCCAAAATCGTAATTTTGACTTTGATACAATCATAAGCATTAATCGTATAGCTTCACGTAGCGTCAATGCTGCGAGTGCCGCAAGAAGTGCTGCCCAAAGTTATTCTGCCGGTGGTGGGGGATTCTCATCTGGTGGCGGAGGCGGAGGTTCCTTCGGCGGTGGTGGTTCATCCGGTGGTGGCGGAAGCCGTTAAAAGTTCTCAGTTGAGGACTTTTTTATTTGCGTTTTTATTAAAAATTTATAAAAATATATTTATTTTTTATAAAAATGTGTTATACTAATTAAGTAATGAGTTGTCTCCTTAGCTCAGTTGGTAGAGCAACTGACTCTTAATCAGTGGGTCTAGGGTTCGAATCCCTAAGGGGACACCATTAAAATTAAGTAATCATTTCACTTAGATTTTATTTTGTTCTTTGATTTATAAAAATTTAAAAAACAATTTAAAAAAATACAAAAAGCACATATAGTTAATTTAATTAGTATAATTTTTTAACGTCTTGATAAGGACCACTACCAAATAATATAGAATAACAAATAAAGACAAAAAAATTATGCTTTTTTTATTGCAATTAAAAAGCCTAATATTAACTATTAGACTTTGCATCAAGATAGTATATTGGTCTTCCTTCTTTTTGATATTGCTTTTCATAATTAGTCATGATATTTTTAATGTTTCTTTCGTCTTTATGAAGGTCTAAGGAAACTGTATTAAATATATACCAATAATTAGATAAACTTTCAATAGAGTAGGCAAAAAAGCCTTTATTATCGGTTTTTAAAATAATGTGTTTCTCTTTTTTAAATACTTTATCATAAACTCTTAAATATCCTTCATGAGTAAATCTACGTTTTTCGTCTTGTTTTTTAGGCCAAGGATCACAAAATGTTAAATATATAGTATCAATTTCTCTTTGAAAAACATTACCAATATTTTTAGCATCCATATTTATGAGTCTTAAATTAGGCAAATTTTTATTAATTAATCTATTTACCGCCATAACCATTTGCGAATCAACGATTTCTAGTCCTATATAGTTTATATTTGGATTTGCGGTTGCCATATCAATAATAAAATCTCCGCGACCCATACCAAGTTCAAGACAAATTGGATTGTTATTTTTGAAAACTTCATGCCATTTTTTTTGATATAATTCAGGATTTTTAATTAGATACGGACTGCTGTTAATAATCTTATCTGCATTTTTTATAACTTTATATTGCATTTTTTCACTTCCTATAATAATTATAATAAATATAGTGGTATTTAGCAATAAACTTTTTAACTTATTTTTTCAGCAAAATAGGGTGGTTTTTTACAAAAATAAAAGAAAAACAATAAATTATGATAAAAATATAAAAAAAGAGTTGCATTTACTTAAAAAATAAGGTAAAATGTAAAAGTACGAAAAAGAAATGGGCTTGTAGCTCAGCTGGTTAGAGCGCACGCCTGATAAGCGTGAGGTCGGAGGTTCAAGTCCCCCCAGGCCCACCATTTTTTGGCCCGTTGGTGAAGCGGCTTAACACACTGCCCTTTCACGGCAGCATTCATGGGTTCGAATCCCGTACGGGTCACCAGAAAAATAATCAAGTCCTATAAAAGGACTTTTTTTGTGTTTATAAATTCTTTAAAGCAAAATAAAAAAGCCTTATTTGGCTTTAATATATAAAATGGCGGAGCAGGAGAGATTTGAACTCTCGCACCAGTTACCCGGTCTACACCCTTAGCAGGGGCGCCTCTTCAGCCTCTTGAGTACTACTCCATACCAAGCTACTTCTTAATTTTACTACAAAAGTAGCTTATTTGTCAATTAACTAAGTACACTTTTAATATTTTCAATAAAACTTGTCATAACACTAAAGTAATCTTCGTCCTCTAAAGTTAATGTTAGGGAATCAACTTCCATAAGTTTTGCATTACTTGTTTTGACTAAATCAGTTATAACACTATTATTTTTGTCAGTATCTAAACATAATATGTATGTTGATTTTTTATTTTTAAATCTATTTTTAATACTATTTAATTTTACTTCTTTTAAATTTTCATTATCTCCAAGACTAATGACATTAAATCCATAATCATTTAAAAATTTTAATGTATTACTACTTGCAACTATTGTATTTTTATTATTATCTTTAGCTTCAGAACCAATGCTTCTTAAATTGGCATCCATTAATGATATTTTTTCTTCGAAATCACTATAATTCTTTTCTACTTCTTCAATAATATATTTACTTGTTAAATAATTGGTTAAATTATCTTTGATATTTTTTGCAAGCATTAAGTAGTTTTTTGGACTTAGCCACAAATCAGTAGAATCATTATTTGTCCATAATCCATATGAAACATCAATAATTAATAAATTTTTATTTTTATTTAATAATGTTTTGGCAATTTCTTTTTCCTTTGTTAAACCATTATATATAAATAAGTCTGCTTCAGAATAATTTTTTACTTGTTTACTTGTAAGTTTAAATGTATTTAAATCACAATCTTTTGGATAAATACTATTTATAGTAGAGTAAGAACCATATAAATATTTAGTTAAATAATTTATGGGATACACAGTCGTATAAATATTTGCTCCTTCGAGATCATCTTTTTGAATAGAACACGAACATAGTATAAATGCAAATACAGCAAACAAAAACCCCATTTTTAATATACTTTTTTTCATTACTTTCCTTTCATGGCACAGGATCATATCCCATTTCTCCATTTGGTCGACATTTTTTTAATCTTTTAATACCTAATTTAATACCCTTTATTACGCCATATTTATTAATGGCAATAATCATATATTCACTACATGTAGGAGTAAATCTACACATACTGTGTGATATATTTGGAAAAATTTGATAGCATCTAATTAAAAATATGATAATTTTTTTCATAATTTGTCCACAAAAACAATTATACTATAACTTTTATAATTTTACAATTCATTTATAGTATGATATACTTAACTAGAGAAAGTAGTAGGGTGATAAAGTGGACTTTTTACAAAAATATGGTATTGATATAAAAAATAAAAAGTTACTATCAATTGCATTGACACATTCTTCATATGCAAATGAAAAACATTTAGAACATTATGAAAGATTAGAGTATCTTGGTGATGCAGTTTTACAAGTAATAATAAGTGAATATTTATATAATAAAAATGATTTGAAAGAAGGACAAATGTCTAAAATTAGGGCTAGTTATGTTTGTGAAGAGGCTTTAAATGTTTATGCAAAAGACGTAGGCTATGAAAAATATATAAAGGTTGGTAATGGTCTTCATGGAGTACCTAATGCTACTATAATTGCAGATGTATTCGAAGCAATTTTGGCAGTTATTTATTTAGATCAGGGTTTTGATGTATGTAAAAAGTATATTTATGAAGTTGTTGTACCTCATATTCAAAAACATGATAGTTTCTTTTTAGATTATAAAACTACTTTTCAAGAATTAGTTCAAACTAATCAAAAATCAGTCGTTTATGAAATTGAAACAATCACAGATGATATTGCTAATCAGATTTTCAAAGCCAGCGCAAAGGTTGACGGCATTGTTTTGGGAATCGGTACAGGAAAAACTAAAAAAGAGGCAGAGCAGATGGCTGCAAAAGATGCTTTAAAGAAAAGTGCTAGGTAGGGTAGTTTATGTATATAAAAAATATTAAAATTCAAGGATTTAAATCTTTCGCTGATAAGACTGAACTAGACTTTAGCAAAGACATTTGTGCAATAGTTGGTCCAAACGGAAGTGGTAAAAGTAATGTTGTTGATGCCCTTTTATGGGTTTTAGGAGAACAAAGCGTAAAATTATTACGTGGCGAAGAAAAAATGAGTGACATTATTTTTAGTGGTTCTAAAACAAGGGATGCTTTAACAAAAGCGTCAGTAAGTATACTATTTGATAATTCAGATCATAAGTTAAATTCTGAATATAGTGAAGTTGAAGTTAAACGTGCTATATATAAAACTGGGGAAAATGAATATTTTATAAATAATGCTAGAGTTCGTTTAAAAGATATTACAGACTTAATTTTAGATGTTTCCTCAAAGTTTAATATAATTACTCAGGGAAATATTAATGCTTTAGTAGATAATAAATCCTCTGAAAGAAGGGTTTTATTTGAAAATGCTGCTGGGGTACTAAAATATAAAAAAAGGAAAGAAGAAACTTTAAAAAAACTTGAAAGTACTAAAGAAAATATTACTAGATTAGATTTAATTATCAAGGAAGTAATGAGTTCTTTAAAACCACTTGAAAAGCAAAAAAAAGAAGCGGAAAAATACTTAAAATATAAAAATGATTTAGAAAGTATCGAAGTATCTTTAATGGCAAGTGATATTACTACTTTTAAGGAAAAATACGATAGTTTAAAGTTAGATAATATAGCTTTAAAAAAAGAACAAGAAGTAAATGTATTTTTTCATCCCGAAGAACTAGAAAAATTAAAATTAGAGCTTGTGAAAATGGATGATGAAATAGTTACATTAAATGATAAAGTAATTCAAATAAATGATGAAATAAGTAAACTTCAAAGTCAAAAACAAATTAATTTAGAAAGAGTTAAACTTACTGCAAGTCATGACAAATTTAATGAAAACTTATATCATTTAAAAGAAGAAAAACTTGCAATGAAGAAAAATATTGATGTTATTGCAAATGAAATTGAGGAATTAAAAATCATTTATAATGAGCTTATAAAAGAATATAATGATAAAAATAATTCTGAGCTTAAAGAAAAACTTAAAATTACAACACTTAAAAATGATTATAATGTAAAATCAAAAGAATTATTTGCTTTAGAAAATAAAGTGAATATTTTAAAAGTAAATATTGATAGTAATGCATCACTTCCTAAAAGTGTAAATGCCATTATTAACTCTAAAGCTTTATCTGGTATTCACAATACTATAGGAAATTTAATTACTGTTAATGATGCTCATAAACTTGCTATAAAGGCATCTTTAGCTGGAGCAAGTAATTTTATTGTTACTGATGATTTTTCTTGCGCAAAAAGAGCTATAAACTATCTTAAGAATTTTCATTTAGGAAGAGCTACTTTTTTTCCACTTGATACAATAAAATCAAGATATATTGATGAATCATCATTTAATAAGATTAAGTCTTTAAATGGTTTTATAGGTATAGCCTCAGATTTAGTTAATTATGATAAAAAATATAAAAATATTATTGAAAATCAATTAGGTAATGTTATTATTGTTGAAACCATTGATGAACTAGATTCAATAGGAAAAATAGTAAATTTTAAATTTAAAATTGTCTCTTTGGAAGGAGATATTCTTTTCCCAGGTGGAGCCGTAAGTGGTGGTGAAGCAGCCAGCAATAGTGATGATAAATTATCTTTATTGAAACTTACTAATGAATATAATGATAAAAAAGCACTTCTTGAAAGTATAAACGTTACACTTGAAAATGCTATTAAAAATCATGAAAATATAGAAAGTGAAATAAGTAATATTAATTCTTTAGTTATGGAAAAAAGAATACTTATTGAAAATAAAGAGAAAATCATGGCTGATTACAAAGATAAATTAAGTTATATTCAAAGTAATATTGATGGATTTAAAAACCTAAATAATAATACTTTAAATGATATAATAGAAAATATTTTAATCACACTTAATAATAAATCTAAAGAAAAAGAAATATTAGAAAATAGGCTTATTGGTGTAAGGAGCCGTAAATTTGATTTAAATAATAAAATTGAAGATTTAGAAAAACGAATCAATGAAGTTAATAGTAAATACAATAAAAATGAAACTTTAATTAAAAATAATGAAATTGAAATTGGTAAGATTGAGGTTAAAATTGACTCATTATTGGAAAATTTAAAAAATGAATATAATATTACTTATGAATATGCAATAAATAATTATGAACTTAAAATACCTATGGATGAAGCAAGAAGTAAAGTTATATCTTATCGTAATGAATTAAAAGGACTTACAAATATCAATTTAGGAAGTATTTCAGAATATGAAAGACTTAAAACAAGATATGATTTTTTAGATAAACAAAAGACTGATTTAGAGACTTCTTCGAAGGAACTTTATAATATTATTGATGAAATGGATGATATTATGAAAAAAAGATTTAAAGTAA
Source organism: uncultured Bacilli bacterium (assembly GCA_934101645.1). Lineage (GTDB taxonomy): Bacteria > Bacillota_I > Bacilli_A > RF39 > UBA660 > UBA6448. The sequence continues at coordinate 92,215 of CAKORX010000004.1, forward strand.
CTTTTGATAAGATTTCTAAGGAGTTCACTGAAGTGTTTAGAAAAATGTTTAAGGGTGGAAATGGAATTTTAAAATTAACTGATGAAAATGATTTACTTAATACAGGTATTTCTATATTAGCCGTTCCTCCGGGAAAGAAACTTAATTCTACAGCTGCACTTTCTGGTGGAGAAAAAGCCCTTACGGCGATATGTTTAATATTTGCAATATTAAATGTTAAACCAGCTCCATTTATTGTTTTAGATGAAGTTGAAGCACCTTTAGATGAAGAAAATGTTTCGATGTTTGGGGATTATCTAAAATCGATGCAAGGAAATAGCCAATTTATTTTAATTACTCATAAAAAGAAGATGATGGAATATGCAAATAATCTTTATGGTGTAACAATGCAAGAAAGTGGAGTATCTAAATTGGTTAGTGTTAAACTTGAAAGTAATAATTAATTATTTTTATTATTTACAAAATAGTGTTAAGTAATGTATAATTAAAATGTAAAGGAGAATATGATGGACACATTAAATAATTTATTACAAGAACTAGGAATATCAAAAGTTAAATTAGCAAAATATTTAGGAGTATCAAGACAAATGGTATATAATTATCTAACTTTTGATAGTATGGATAAATGGCCAAAAGAAAAAAAATTATTATTATTTCAATTACTTGATATAGATTCAAGTAATTTTAAAGGATTTGATAAAATAAAAATAACTACAGAATATATGCTTTCTGTAGAAAAAAAATTAAATACTAATTGTCAAAAAGAAGAAATATTAGTTAATAATTTTGATTTGACAGGTGTAGATAAAGAAGGTAAGGCACTACTTTCTGATATAATATATTTATTAAAAGAAAAATTACTTGAAGGATCTGATGCTGAAAAAGCCACTGTAAAATACACATATTATTTATTACAGTCAATGAACAATGTTCCTGAAATTAAATATATTATGGCTTACATTGCTAAAACAAATGGTTTTATTAAGCCAGATGAATTTATGTATAATGAAGATAAACAATTTATATTTGAAGGAATATTATACTCAGGATTAAATTTATACAATAATGGTGGAGCTTCAAAAAGCCGTGTAGCTGAATCACGAAGAAGATTTATTCGTGAAATTGAACTTAAAAATGAAGAAAAAATGAGTCGCACACAAGCCTTAAATACAATTAGAATTCAAGCATTGCATGAGCTTGGTTATAATGACATAAACGAAAGTAATGCTGCTGAAGTATTTGAGAAAATTGCTGAAATTCAATCACGTAAGGTTTAATATGAAAAAAAATAAAAATAGGGTAGTTGTTGGTTTAATAATAGTTATGGCTATTTTAATAGTAGTAACTATATTCTTATTAAATAAAAATAAATTAAATCCCGAAGATAAATTAGTAAAAAATTTATATGGATTAATTGAGCAGAGTTTAGATAATTGTAATGGCATGATTTTATATCAAAATAAGCAAATAGATTATGTTAACTTATCTGACAATGAAAGAATGTGTTTAGCATTAAATTTAGTTTCAACAAATGAAAATGTAGAATTATCTATTAAAAAAAATAAAGATTATTGCGAATTTGCTAAAGATAAATTATTTTTGATAACTGATGAAGAAAACAAAAAATGTAATGTAAAAAAAGTTGATTATTTAGCTATAAAAAATGAATATGAGAAATTATTCAATAAGCCTTTAGAAAGTACTCAAGATATAAAAGTTTCTGGAGAAACAAACTGTTTTTATAATAAAAATGATAATTCATACTTATGTGGCACTGCCAATCAAAGAAATATTATAATAGGGTGGGAGCCTACTTCGTATAGACTAATTGATAAGGTAGTTAAAAAGGGTAGTGATATCGTTGTTTATGACTATTTTATGTTAATTAATTCAAATATTTGTTACATAGATAATAATGAAACTGAAAATAAAGATTGTAGTAAAATATTAGAAAGCAAACCAAAAACGAAAATTAATAATACATTTGTAAAAAAATATGGTCAGAAATATAAGCATACATTTAAATTAAATGAAGAGTCAAATAGTTATTATTGGGAGAGTTCTTCCCCTATTAAATAATTATTTCCCCTCTTCTTTTTTTTATTAAAAAATAGGGTATTATATAACCTTATTAATATATTATAATAGGATATATATATTATAACCTTATTTTATATATAAATAAGGATAATAAAAAAAACTATAAATTTTATTTATGATTTAATTTATAGTTTTAAAATTAATTTTATAATTTGATTTGTTAAATAATTTTTTAATTAAACTTAAGTAAACTATATATCAACTTAATAAATTCTAAGAAAAATATTTTATCTAAAAAATTGTTTAAATTCCTATATTAATTTTTTGAATTATTACTTCGTATAATATATATTATGTTAACTTAATCTTTTTTTCTTTAAAAATATTATTAATATATATTTATTATCTTTTTAAAAATATACTTACTAAAAGTGCTATTATAACAATGATAACAATTCCAACTGCTACATACAAAACTGCATCATTCGTAGTTTTAATTTCTGTATCTTTATCAACATTAATATTTTCATCTTTCTTATCATCATCTTTTATTGGTTGATTCTTTGTATCTTTAACGTTTTCAAATAAATCATCTTTTGCTACATCATCCCCTACTCCAGTATAATATAAACCAAATTCACATGGATTAAATGTTTTAATTTCTGTTACTGAAGTAAATTTATTATTTTTACCATTAAGCCATTCAGTAAACCAAGTTCCTTGTTGTGAAATATGTTTACTATACCCTATTTTAGACATTTCATAAGCTGTTTTACCACCAAATGATTTAAGTGGTACATCATAGTCTAAACATAGTTTATTTTCGGGATATAAATGTAAATATAGCTTTTGGATTTCCCAAGTACCATATTTTTTTACACTTTCTTCATCAAATGTTTTATCCTTAGCTTTTTTATATGCAGTTTCTAATAAATACGTATTTAATATATGTTGACCATGACCATATTCACCATTTTCATCATGTCCTACAACGACATATGGTTTATATTTTCTTATTGCATCTACTTGAAATTTAAGTAAATCATCAATTTTAAATCCAGCATTTGTAAAATTCATTAAAGCTCCGTCTCTTGTTTGAGAATATGCATCAGGAAATTCACTTATTAATGGGTAATTTTTTATTCCAACAGCCCATAGTCCATTTAAAAGTTCATGATATCTCATTTTATTATTAAAATGATTTGTAAAATATACAACTTGAACATCTTTACGAGCATCTACGTATTTTGGTAAAAGTCCTGCAAAAAAAAGTTGTTCATCATCTGCATGAGTTGAAAAAAGCATAAGATCTGCAGTATCTAAAGTACTCCAATCTTGTACATAATCTGGCAAATTATCATCAGTAAAAATATAAATATCCGCTAAAGAGTATTTTTCTTCATATGAAAGTTTGAAAGAACTAATATTACTATTAACTTTAACAAGTTCATGTAAATATCCTTTTTGACCTACTAAATTTTCTGAGTTCTCAAATAATATTTTTCCCTTAATAGCTTTATCATGATATACAATATAAATGTTTTTTATTTCTTCGGGACAAGAAACCATTATAGCACTATTATATGATTTAGTAATATATGTGTTATAATCCTCATCTTTTAATTCTTTTTGTCTCGCGGTGTTAATTGTAATATCACATTCACTAGTAATATCTTTTGCCATAGCTAAATATGGAATACATAACAGAGTAATAAATAAAATAATTTTTTTCTTCATATCAACCAACCTTACTACTTCTAGTATAACATATTTTTATAATTTTTTTATAAAATAATTAAATAATTTGTCACTGTTGTCGTCATTTAAATTTTCTGGATGCCATTGAACGCCAATAAAAAATTTTTTATCAATATCTTCTACTTCCTCAATTACATTTTCACACTTTGCGCCAATATTAAGACTTGTATACATTAGGTAGTCTTGATGCCTAGAGTTTACCTGAATTTCCGCTTTTTTTATTATTTTAAATAATAATGAATTTTTATCTATTTTAATATTATGAACATATTCACTGGTATTTTTATGTCTTGAATCACTAAGTTTGCCTAATTTTCCATTTAAAGCACATCCCATAGTTTGCATGCCTAAGCAGATTCCTAATGTAGGAATATCTTTTTCATATAAATATTTTACTAATTCAATTTCAAAATCATATATATCATCGCCACCAGGTAAAATAACTCCATCCACAAGTTTAATTACATCGAGTTTATTAGTGTATGATTCATTTTCTTTAAAAGGAACAATTATAACATCTACTCTGCCACAAATTTTATCATAAACAGCCTTTGGTATATAAAAAATTTCTTTATTATTATAATTGGTAATCCTTGTAAAAATTGCTACTTTTTTCATAACTATATTATAACACTTCCTATTATAATTATAAAACCAATAATAAGTCCTAATAATAGATATTTTTTCTCATTATATTTATTTGCTTGAGGAAACATTTGTTCTATAGAAAGCGTAATCATTAAAAATGCAACCATTACGAGTATTAAAGATAATGCTATGTCATTTACATACTTTGCTAAAAATAAGTATGCTAAAACTGCCCCAATAAATTCTGAAAAACCTGATATAAAGGTTTTGAAAAAAGCACTTTTTTTACTATGTGTAGAATAATATATTGGAACTGCAATGCATATTCCTTCAGGAAGATTATGAAGTGCTATGGCTAAAGCCATTTTAATTCCTAAATGAACATCCTTATAGCTACTTATAAATGTAATTATACCCTCAGGAAGATTATGCATAATTAAAATAATCATTGAAAGTAACCCTAATTTATATAAATTGTTTTCATATTTTTCTAAGCATTTATTCAAATATTTTATCAAATAAAAACTAATTAAAAATAATAATAAAAATATAAATAACGAATATATACCATAAGATTTAATTAAATATATCATTGAATCTGGTAATAGGTCAAATATACTTACTCCTATCATTATTGCAATCGAAAATGATAACGAAAATACAATAAATTTATTAATATTTTCCTTTTTTATATTAAGAAAAATAAACAATGCTCCGATGCATGTGCTAAAAGATGCAATTAAGGAAATTAATAAAGCAATAATTATATTCATAATAAAGTGTATGCATTTATAAACCAATTATTTCCATAGTAAAATCTTATATATTTACCATAATATTATTAGGAGGAAATGATTAATGAGTAATTCAAGATCTAACGCAAGAGCAAAAAATAATGCAAGATCAAATGCTAGAAGTAACGCTAGAAGTAATGCAAAATGTAATGCTCGTTCAAATGCTAGAGCTCAAAAATGTAAAGCTAGAGAAACTGAATAATATTGCGTAAAAAATAAGGAAGATATATTAGTCTTCCTTATTTCTTGGATGAAATTTATAGTCATTTTTTAATGATTCATTAGATAAATGAGAATATATTTGGGTCGTTGTAATATTACTATGACCTAAAAGTTGTTGAATTACTCTAAGATTTGCACCATTATTAAGTAAATGAGTGGCAAAAGAATGTCTTAATGTATGCGGAGAAACATCTTTTTGAATTCCAGCATCACTACATAACTTTTTTAATATTTTGAAAAAACCTACCCTACTTATAGGATTACCAAAATTATTTATAAAAACAAATTCACTAGTTTTTGATTTTAATAAAAATGGTCGGTAATTATTTATATAATCTATTAACGCATTGTAAGAACTTTCATTTATGGGAACAATTCTTTCTTTTTTGCCTTTACCAAATATTTTGATAGTACAGTCATCATAATTTATATCAGATAATTTTATATTACAAAGTTCACTTACTCTTACTCCTGTAGCATACAATGTTTCTAACATAGCTATATTTCGATAATCATATATTTTAACCGGATTTATATTAAGAAGTTTATCGACTTCTTCAATGGTTAAAAATTCTGGCAACTTTTTTGCAAGTTTTGGAAGCTTAATTGTTTCCGTAGGATTATAATTAGTTATATTTTCACTTATTAAATAATTATAAAATGAATTTAAAACGGTTAGATAATGTGCTCTTGTTCTAGCTAAAACCTTATCATCATACAAAAAATCTCTTATTTCATCTGTACTTAAATTCAAAATATTTTTATTTTCAAAATGTAAATAAAATTTCTTTAGATTTTCATAATAAGACGATACTGTATTATTACTTAATTTACGTTCGTATTTTAAATAATCTATATATTTATCAATGTTATACTCTATACTTTTCATAAACTAATTATATAAAAAAAAACAGTTTTAATCAACTTTTAAAACTATTTTAACGCAGTATCAATAATCATAACATTGTCTCTTGCTTTAGAAAGCAAAATGCTATATATTCTATGTATTTCTGCTTGTAGAAAATAAAAATCATTTAGATTGTTTTGGTAAGAACTTATATCAACTTTTTCATTGTCATCTAAAAAAACATTAAGCGAGTTAATTACATTTTTTTGATAAGACATATAATTTCTTATAAAACTTATTATGTCTTCAGAAGCACCCAAAACTGCTAGTCTAGATAAAGAAAGTTTAGCACCACTATAATGTCTTGCAATATCACCTAAATATTCTAAAGTTGATAAAACAAATTTTTTACGTTCAGTTATGCTTCTTAATGATGGAATCATTGTACCATAAATATAACTTTCTAGTTCATTTATACTGCCATATAATGGCATAATACATTCAAATAGCATTTTTGTTAAAACATATAAGTTAGCAAAATTTTCGTCACTAAAATTAATACTTTTATATTCTTGACCCAATGTGGTTAAATAAAACATATATTTACATTTTGAATTTTCAAAAGTTAAATCACTTTCCATAATTGCCTCCGAATTTATGGCTTATTATACTATACGAATAATATTATTACAATTATTTTCTAGTAAATCCGCTTAGTTTTTCGGAAAATAATTTTAAATATGAATTAGTAAAACTTTCCATTTGGAAAATCACAAAATTACTTAAATATTCAATATCTTCCTTAGATAAATCATTCAAATATGATTCGAACATATAACCTATATAAAGCATTTCCATTACTCCGTTTGGGTTCATTGTCTCAGTTTTATTATTACATCTTTCTATTATAAGTATTTTACATGCCTGAAGGCTACTTGTACGGAAATCTTCATCTAGCTTAGGTATAATGCACTTTAATATATCAAAGTCATTATTTATAATTAATTCTTCGATTTTCGAATTTGTAAGTATAATTGAAATTAAGTACAAATAAAATTCTTTTTCTAAATAATCATGAAACTCAGGATCAATTTGCTTTAATTCTTCGTCTTTAAATATAGCTAAATAAGTTTTTTTTAAAGCTTCAATCATGTGATATGCAGCATTTTCTTTATTATTAAAATATTCAGTGTCTCGATTTGAACCTAAAATGTATTGTTCTAAAAATAATCTTGTTATACGTGACTTTAAATCAAAATCAGTAATATGTTCTAGATAATGAAAATGAGAAATAATTTTTTGAACTTCTTCGAATGAGAAAGAAGATAGCATCCTTTTTTGGAAACCATGTAAACGTTTAATTTCTTCTAAAGTGTCAGTATCAAGATCATTACAAATTAAAAAGCTAATTATTTGTTTATATCTTACGAGTAGCACCTTTTCAATCAATTCAAGTGCATCAATTTTATTCATAAATAACCTACACAGTAATTTTTAGGACTCTGTCTTTATACATTCTATTTTGTCTAAATAAGGTCGAATTTTTTAACAAACTATAAAATTCATCAATTTGTGTTCCTACAAAATTAACAGCTTCATTATAATTAGGATCTACCATATATTTAACAAAACATTCTGCAATAAACTCACTTTCACTTATCAAAGCCATTTTGGGATAATTTTGTGATTTATCAGCCATAAAAGTTCTTATTTGTTGCATGAAATATGGATTTAAATCAAAACAGAAAAGTCTTTCAAATACATGACCAAACTCATGATAAATGCATGATTCTATCGATGTAGAATAACTATAATTAGTTTTTCTATACTTAAATAATATATCTCGGTACTGATGTAATGACATATTTTTACTTATACCAATACCCACAAAATAAGGATTTGAATCTAAAATTAAATCTAGAAAACTAGCGTAAGATTTATTTTTATGAAGTTCATATGAATACAAGCTTATAAATAATGAAGTATTTAAAACATCAGCTGTTTCTTTAAAAGAACATTCAGCTTTTCTATTTCCAATACTTTTTGCTACTTTAATTTTTTCTTCAATTGTACTTTTTATATCGCCAATATAGTCAATTCTTTTAATACTTCCTGGATATCTTTCTTCAATATCTTCTAAAGCATTTAATATTTTTGTACCAATTTTATAATCGATATTTGAAAGATTACAATTTGCAATACCTAAAGCTTCCATATATTAGTCCTTCTTAACTCTTCTTCGAGACAAGTCGCCATTTATTGTAGCAAGCATTTTATTTTCACAACTACTTACATCACTTAATAAAGTCTCTTCATTTGATATAGCTTTATCCATTGAATTAATATTTAAAATAAACCCATAACCAGTTTTTTGAATAGCAATTAAAGTGCCAATCAAATCATCACCGATAACTCCATCAGTAATAGTAACACTATTATTTTCACTTTTTTCCATAAGTGCGCCTTGCGTTTTTATTACTATTTCATCATTTTCATTTAATACTCTTGTAAAAGTAATAACAATCTGCTCGCCATCAAATCTCATTATAATACTTTTAAATATTTCTTTATTATTATCAAATAAATAGTATTGAAAAACTTGACTTTGACTATCTAAAACACTTATTTTGTCACTACTAACTAATATAAATTTGCCATCACTCAAAAACACTCTTTGCATTGAAGCAAGGTCTAACATTCCATTTTTATCATCACTAGATGATATATAAAAATCCTTTATTACATTATACACACTATTTTTTAAGGCAGAAATCTCCATATTTATACCCCCTTTTTTGTAAAATGTATAATACCACAAATTAAAACAATAGTCAAATTTAGTATATGATGGTATAATAAAAAAGATGAATTATGAAATTATTAGCAGATGAATTAAGACCTAAAACTATTAATGATGTTTTAGGACAAGAACATTTAATTGGTAAAGGAAAGGTCCTATATAATTTAATTGAAAATAAAAAGATGTTTTCTCTTATACTATATGGTAATCCAGGAATTGGAAAAACAACTTTAGCAAAAGTAATAGCCAACGAAATGGATATGCCTTTCGAATTTTTAAATGCAACTCAAAATAATAAGGCTGATTTTGAAATGGCAATGAATGATGCTAGATTAAATGGTCAAAAAATTATTATTATTGATGAAATTCATCGAATGAATAAAGATAAGCAAGATATTTTACTACCTTTTTTAGAAAATGGAACGATTATTTTAATTGGTCTTACTACATCAAATCCATATTTAAAAGTAAATCCTGCGATAAGAAGTAGATGTACAATATTTGAGCTTCGCCCTCTTAGTCAGGAAGATATTTTAAAAGGTTTAAAAAAAGCAATGTCCAAGTTAGATAATATAAATATTGACGAAGAAGCATTAAGTGTAATATCTAAAATTGCGGGTGGTGATTTAAGATATGCTTATAATTTATTAGAAATAAGTTATTATGCTTATAAAAATGTAAAAATAACTAAAGAAAGTATTCTTGAAATAGCTAGTAAATCAAATGTTTTTATTGATGATAGTGACGATGGACATTATGATGCATTAAGTGCTTTGCAAAAATCTATAAGGGGAAGTGATGTAGATGCATCTTTGCACTATTTAGCAAGACTTTTATATGCTGGAGATTTAGACTCGATTGAAAGAAGACTATCGGTTATTGCCTACGAAGATATTGGACTTGCAAATCCAGGAATTGGACCAAGACTTGATAGTGCTATTAATGCAAGTGAAAGAGTCGGTCTTCCCGAAGCACAAATAATACTTGCAAATATTGTTACTGAAATGGCTTTATCTCCGAAAAGTAATAGTACAACTCTTGCTATTGAAAAAGCAATTAGTGATTTGAATTTAAAGGGAGCTACAAAAATACCTAGTAATATAAAAACTAATTCAAAGGATTATTTATATCCTCATAATTATCGCAATCACTACGTTAAGCAAAATTACTTACCAAATGAATATCAAGGAGTTAAATACTATATTCCTCAAAATAATAATATAGAAAATGGTTTAAATAAAGTATTTTATGAAAGGACTGGAAAAAAATGAAAATTGCATTATTAGGAACTGGTGTATATGGCCTAGCAATAGCTAGCAAACTTGCACAAAATGGGCACAAAATTGTAATGTGGACTGAAGATAAAGAAAAAGAGGCAGAATACCAAAAAACACATAATTTAAAAAGTATTTATGATAATTATAATATACCAGAAAATATTGAGGTTACGTCAAATATTAAAGATGCTGTAGAAAACGCTGAAATAATTTTTTTTACTTGTGCGTCAAAATACGTAAGCTCTGTAGCATCAAGTATTCTTCCTTATTATAATCCTAAAACTACAATCTGTATTGCTAGTAAGGGAATTGATGAAAATAGTTGTGAACTGCTTTCAACTGTTATTAAATTTATTTTAAAAGCAAAAAATATTACCGTTATTTCAGGTCCAACTTTTGCAGTGGATATGCTTCAAAATGAACCTGTAGCATTAGCAATTGCGGGAACAAATTACAAAAGTAAAAACAAGGTAATGAGTGCACTATCTGGTAAAACCTTAAAATTAAGACCATCCAAAGATTTAATTGGAGTGCAAATATGTGGAAGTGTAAAAAATATAATTGCCATTGCTTCAGGAATTCTCGGTGGCCTTGGATATTCAGAAAGTACAAGAGCATTTTTAATTAATGAATCACTTCATGATATAAAAGATTTAATTAGATTTTTAAAAGGCAAGCCTAAAACAATTCTTTCCTTTGCAGGTGTTGGTGATTTATTAATGACTTGTATGTCTACGAAAAGTCGTAATTATTCATTTGGCTACGTTATAGGAAACGCTAAAAATAAAAAAGAAATAGATGACTTTTTAGCTACTCATACAGTTGAAGGATATTATACATTAAAAACTATTATGGTTCTACTTGATAAGCATCATATAAACATTGAACTTATCACACTTATAAACGATATAGTGGATAGTAAAAAAGATCCTCATACCTTAGTAGAATTTCTTATAAACAAAAAGTAAGTAGAGATCAATTTCTACTTACTTTTTATATACACTCTTAATTTTTTTATAAATAGTTTCTTCGTCTAAGCCATTTAATTTTATAAGTTCATCCCTTAAGGCAGTAAACATAAATTTTTCTGGTACCCCATATAAATAAAATTCATTATTAAAATTATTTTCTCCAGCATAAGTTAAAATTTTAGAACCTAAAGAACTATCCACAAAATTTTCTTCATATATAAATACTTTATTATAATATTTTAATATTTTACTAAGCATTTTTTCATCCATAGGTTTTAAGAATAAAGCATTTATAATAATTAAATTAATATTATCATTTTTTAATCTGTCACAAATATTTATAGCTCTATTAACAAAATCTCCGTAGGTAATCACTACTCCATCTTCACCGCTACCTATAACTTCCCATGTACCTATTTCATAATTTTTAGGCTTATTAAAGGCATATTTTAAATTTATTTTAGGATACCTTATAACAAATGGGCCATTATAACTTAAAGCAGAATTTAATAAACTATTAGCCTCTTCTGCATCTTTAGGCATTGTAACTACCATATTAGGAATATCTAATAGAAAAGGTACATCAAATAGTCCTTGATGAGTATCTCCATCGCTAGACACAAACCCTGCCCTATCTATACAGAAAATTACTTTTTGATTCATTCTAGCAATATCATGAACAATTTCATCATAGCCTCTTTGTAAAAATGTTGAATACATAAATAAAATTGGTTTTTTGCCACTTACTGCAAGAGCTCCAGATAATAAAATACTATGTTCTTCGTTTATACCAACATCAATATATTGTTTAGGAAGTTTTTCTTTGATAACCTCAAGCTTAGAGCCATTGGTCATCGCAGGTGTAATGCATATAATATCTTTGTCTTTCTTTGCGTAATTAAAAACGTATGAACTAATAACCTCGCTATATGATGGAAGATTACTCACTTTTTTAGGGCTTCCATCACTAATATTAAATGGACTAACGCCGTGATATAAACCGATTTTATCATTTTCCGCAGGCGCGTAGCCATAGCCTTTTTTAGTGATAACATGAAGTATTACAGGTTTATCCTCATTTTTTACTATCTCTAAATATTTAATCATTTCTTTATAATCATGTCCATTAATTGGGCCATAATATTCAAGCCCTAAATAATTGAAAAAAGCACCATTTTTTGTATATAGCATTTTAAGGCTATTTTTAGTTTTATCTAAAATATCCCCAACAAAAGAACCGACTTTTGTCTTATATAAAATGTTTCTAGTATTTTTTTTAGTTTTATTATATGATTTACCTGCTCTAATTTGATCAAGCAAATTATGAATAGCCCCAACATTTTGAGATATACTCATTTCATTATCATTAAGAATGATTATAAGTCTTGTATTGGAATTTCCAATATGATTTAATGCTTCATAAGCAAGACCGTTTGCAATAGCACCATCGCCGATAACACATATAACATTATGCTTTTTATTATCTAGGTCTCTTGCAATTGCATAACCAAGTCCGACAGACAAAGATGTTGAACTATGACCTGCTTCATAATGATCATATTTTGATTCATTCATCTTTTGAAACCCATCTAAGCCTTGATACTTTCGAAGAGTATTAAATCTATCAGCTCTTCCAGTAAGAATTTTATATGGATAACACTGATGGCCAACATCAAAAATAATTTTGTCTTTTTTTGCGTCAAACACTTTAAGCATAGCAATAGTCAAATCGGTTATTCCTAAATTCGAAGATAAATGACCTCCGGTATTAGATACATTTTCAATGATAAAATTTCTTATTTCACTACCAAGGTTTTCTAATTCATCATTATTCATAGATTTTAGAAAATCTGGATTCTTTATTTTTTTTAAATCTATCATTTAATAATATCCTTTATAACATAGTCCGCAAGTAAAATTCCTGCAATTGATGTAACACATACGTAAGATGATACTGGCTCACTTTTAATAGGTTTTTCACTACTTTTAGCAACTACAACATCATCAAGAAAATTATATTTTTTTACTAAATAATGATTTAGTTTTTTACCAAGAGGATCACTTAAAGACTCTTTTAAAGTGCTTATTTGTACCATTTCAGGTCTTACTCTATTACCAATGCCTAAACTACTTATTACTTTAATACCATGCTCTTTTGCCTTTAAAATAATATTTACTTTCGCAGGAACGCTATCGCATGCATCAATTATATAATCATATTTTGAAAAATCAAGATTACTACTTATATCTAAAAACTCATCATAAACAATTATATTACAATTTGGATTAATATCCTTAGCTCTTTCTAAAGCTGTATCAATCTTTTTTTTACCAATAGTGCTATGAAGTGCATATAATTGTCTATTTAAATTGCTTTCTTCATATGTGTCAAAATCAATAACTGTAATATTATTTATTCCACAGCGAATTAATGTTTCAAAGCAAAAAGAGCCTACTCCACCAATACCCACAAGTAAAATATTTTTTGTTTTAAGTAAAGATAAATTTTCTATACCGAATAATCTTATTAATCTTTCTTCCATATCATGCTCCTATTAAAAAACCCAGTAAAAATAGTCTATGCTAGATAAAATCCCGCGCTCTCGCAGGTGGGCATCACATAAGTTATTTTAGGATTCTTATGTACTTAATGAATAAGCATTCTACACCATAACCTAATTAGATTCCCTTATTTCTATCTTTAGTCGGTTTTATACGCTATAAACTATCAACTAGGTAATTTTATTATATCAAAAAGTTATATTATTTAAAACTAATTTATTAAAATTTGACATTAATAATGATAAATCATATATAAACTCTTAAAAAAATTCAAATTTATTTTACAGTAACTTTATGTAAATAAAAAAGAAGATCAATGTTTAAATCTTCTTGCTCTGGAAAAATCTATTTCCAAGGGAGCAAAATCAGCATTTTTATTTTGTGATGGGACAATTTCTTTATCTTCAGTTTTTATTCTACTAAGTTTTTGTTTTATAATATCAATTTCTTTTGCATTTTTATAAATATCAGCATTATTTTCTTTCATTTCAATGTCTAAAATAAGTAAATTACTTTTATCGATTTCTTCTTTATGTGTAATATAAATTTCAATTGCTCCAACACAAATTAAATATACAAGCCCATTATAAACAATGCCGTAATTCATTTTAAATAGTAATAGCCCTAAAAGGGGTACTGAAATACGTAGGATTTTACCAGCTTTAAGTCTTTGCCTTATCTTTGTTCCCTTTTCCCTAAGCTCTTTTTTATAAGATTCAAATCTCTGTCTTTTATCGGTTAAATAATTAAGATCGGATTTTAATTTTTTTTCATTTTCGTTCATTCTTTCACCTGGAATTATATTATATAATAATTAATATTCTTGTTCAATAAAAAAACTGACTATTGTTAGTCAGTAATTATTATTTTATCTCCAACATGAAGATACATTACAGTTTGATGAATATGGCATTGGATTTGGCATTTCCATCTTAACTATCATTGGTATTTTAAAGGCACTACCAAATGATACACAAGTACCTGGTTGAAGTGTTTTTTGTTTTTCAATAATATCAGCACTAATATTTGGAAGCATCTCAGAAATATATTTAATATCAAGAGGGTGTGTCATTTTAAAGATTAAGAAATTTGAACATTGTGCAATAACGGTATCAGATATTTCTACAGGTCTTTGAGATATAATATCAAGAATTACACCATATTTTCTACCTTCTTTAGCAATACGATCAAATATATTATATCCAAGCAAGAATGTATCACTATCTTTTTGAATATATCTATGTGCTTCTTCCAAAAATAAATGAAATGGAATGCTTGCTCTTTTCTCTAATGATTTTGAGTAATCAAATAAGAATTTACACATAATTTTTACAATTACTTTTGCATAAACATCATCTACGTCTTCAAGGTTAATATTAATTATTTGTGCCTTTTGTCCATTAAATGATTTTAAATTATCAATAAATTCATTATTTGTATAATGTTTGCTACCATCAAAATAATTATTTATTTCACTACCAAGAATAGTGGCAAGTCTAACTTTTAATATAGATGCATCATCAACTAAAGTATCGTTATGTAAAAATCCTTCGGAAATTAAAGTAAATTCTAGCGCTTTAGAATAGTCTTTTAATGTATAGAAAGCATTTTCATCTGGTTTTACGTTCTCAATTTCATCATTAATGTGTTTTAAAATATATTCAGTTATTAAAACTGATTCACCAAAATAACCATTAGAATCAATTTCAAAACATTCACTAAATGATCTTGTGTATCCAAGTCCCTGAATAGTAGAATCAAAATTAAATTCTGGTGTATGACAAGTTTCTACAATTGTAAATATTTCATTTTTCTTTTGGGCAGTTGTTTCACTACTAAATAATACCGCTAAAAGTGCTTTTGCAATTAAATGATTCTTATACTTTCTAGATTCTGAAGAATCAACTGCAAAAATTTTAGCAAGTTTTAAAGTTCTTTCAAGTATAGGAAGTTGTGTGTGCTTGCTTGCCTGAAGTAATAATGCATAATCATCAAGTTTTAATAAATTAACTGGTATTTTTAAAGGAACATCACTTGGTTCCTTTGGATTTGTTGTAATAAATTTATAATTATATTCAGCATTAATTTTATTTATTGAACTAAATGCATTTTTATATTCACCATAAGCATCAAATATAAACATATTAGCATTAGTTACTTTTGTGTGTTCATTTAAAAATATGTTTTGAACCATTCTTGAAACACCACATGATTTACCTGAACCAGTGTTACCAAAAATAGCTAAATGATTTGAAAACAAATCATTTATATTTGGACATACAGTAAAATTTTTATAAATTGCGCTTTGCCCCAAAACGAAACTATTTTCATTATATGTTCCTACCAAAGCAAGAAGTTCCTCACCATTAATTATTCTTATATTCGAAGATAAAAGAGGTTTTCTTAGTACACCATTTAAAAATCTATTTCCTTGATACTCTCCTAAAAATCTAATTTTAATTTGATCAGCATTAATTTCAGTAATTTCTCCTAAAATTCTTTCTCCATTACTTTCAAATATTACATGTAAGTTCATTAAATCAGCAGTAGCATTACCTCCAGTTAAATTCTGAACGTATGCCATACTATCACTTATATAAAGTATTTTACCAAACATTTTTTTACACCCTCTTATTCTTCACAAATATTATTATTTTCATCATATATTGTTGGTTTATTTACTACACCAATAAAATATATATTATCACTATTTTTTTCTTTAATTATATAAACAAATGGTTTATTAAAGTTTACTTCGTAGGAAGTTACTCCTGCAGGAGAATTTTTATCAAATGTTGCACCGGACGCAGCAGCTGCTTTTGTACCAGTCTCCATAAAATCTATATATGTTTTTTGTTTTATTACACTTACATATATGCCATTTGATATACCAGATAAATCGGCTTTATCCTCGGAGAATAAATCGTTTATTCCCATCTTATTTAAGATTTTCTTTAAATAATCTACATCATAATCATATTTAAATCTAGGGATACTTATAAAAGCTGAATCATTAGTTCTAGATTTTTTTAAAACATCATTACTTAAATTATCAATTACTTCATTTACATTATTTTTAGGAAGCAAGCCAATAAATTCAAATTGAGTTTCATCCTCTAAAGACTCATAAGTTTTAACAAATCCAGTAAAATAATCACTTTCAAGATAATCTTCTGTAGAATGCATCATATATACATTTTCTTTTTCATTAAATAATTCCATAGTGGTACTATTACAATTAAAAGGTTCTTCCCATTTTAAATTTATTGCAATAGCATTTACTAAGGCCATTATTGTATTTGGCGTAATATCACTATCATCAAATAATTTATCTATCATATCGTATGTTTTTTCTTTTACCCAATTATTGATGTTTGCAGCACCATTAAAATCATCATACATAATATCACTACGATAGTTAATTTTAAGTCCGCCAACATATTCTTTATTAATAGCATCTTTATAACCATTTTTAATCCAAATGCTATTAGCCATTGATACTTTTTCATCTGTATTAATAAGTGGTGTCAAATTATAATTATTTAATACTAGTTCTAACTCTTTTAAAGTATTTCCTTTTGCTCCAGATTTAATCATAGAAAGTAAATAAGCAATTGAAACTGGACTTACAAGACTATTATCATCATTTAATAAACTTTCTTTAGAAAAATTATAATCAAACAAGTTATTAGTCTTTTCTGAAATATGGGAATTAGGGTTATTGCTTTTACGTTTATTAACAATATAGCCAGTTAATAAAAATATTGAACAAATAAGTAAAGACCCAATTACAAATAACATACCTTTTCTTTTCATAAATTCTAACATCCTACTTTCTATTAAATAATATCATATTTTATTTTTAAAAACAATTCAAAAATCATAATAAAAAGGTAAAACCAATAATTATTTGATTTTACCTTTTTTAAATACTAAAGCCATATAAATTGGCCATCCCACTATTATTGGATACATATATCTAACATATGCATTAACTGGTGATACAAAGCAAAATGCAAGAGTTATTATAAGCGGCATTGCCAAAACAATTTTATCATATCTTTTCTTGTATAATGCATAGCCCATAAGTATAATAAGAACCCATGTATATGTTCCAACGTTAAATAATAAATCAATAACTTTTAAATCTCTAATTTCGTTAATTGCACCCTTAACAAATGATCTTGCAGGTTTTAGTGATTTTATATAATAAAAATCAAAATAGCCAGTGTTTACTTTAGTATTATAAACCATTTCAAATTGTGCAAGACCATCTTTATATTCCTTCTTCGGAGGATAAAAATATCCATAGTAATTTTCTAAGAAAGCATCAACATATACTTTGGGATGTTTTAAAAACATCTTGAACCATAAAACAAAATATTCTTTTAAAGTACTTCCTTTAGCGTTAAATGAAAATTTAATCGGATCAGAAAGTTCTGCATCATATTTTCTTTGAATAGTACCAATATCCATATGAAATACTGATTCAATAAATTCTTTTTCATCTGTAGTAAGTTCATATTTAGTGACATATCTAGCAGTTTGCTGAATTGGCACTGAAAGCATTTCTCGATTATTTCCTTGTGAAATGCCACATAATTTAAGAGTTACATTATAACAGGTTTGAAATAATACCACTATTAAACAAAATTTTAATAAAACTTTTCTTGCATTTTTATTAAAAATCGCAGCAATTATAAACGAAAGTAAAACAACATATATGCCATTATTTCTAAATAACATTAATAAAAGTGAAAATATTATTAACCAAATTTTATTTTTCTTGCTTTGATCATAATATAATTTGATATAAAAGATAAAGAAAAAAATAAATATCAAATAATAATATGTGTCTTTTACAAGAGTATATGCATTAATATACCAGATTGGGCATATTAAAAAGAAAATAAATGTTGTTACTATTAAATATTTTGGAGCCTTAAGTTCCCTTAGAAAAAATAACATATACGAAAAAGTAAATGCTGAAAAAATATACTGAGGAAATGTAAATAAGAAAACGCCAAAATTATCGTTAATTAAAAATCTACCGATTTTCATGCTTATTCCCATTAATATCGTAGGAAATACTGGATGATGATTTGACCATGGAAATATATTATAAAAATAGCCTATCTGTTTTAATCCATCCCAATGTACTGGTCCCGGATAATAAATAATTAATATAGGAATTCCTACAATAAGAAAAATTAAAAATGGAATTAAAATTGGTCTTTTTTCAAAAATAAATTCATATATTTTTGAGTTTTTAGATTTCTTTTCTTTTTTATCAAAAAATTCGTATAACCAAACAAGTAATTTGTAAAATATAATAAAAAATATTGCAAAAAATGCTATTGTTTTAAGACTATTAAATCCTTTGAATAAATAATTAATTTTACCAGTTTTATTGATAGAATAACCCATTAATAAAAATAAAGAAAATAATATACTAATTAATATAATTGTTTTTGATCTTTTTTTCATACTAACACCTACCAAAATTTTAACATTGTAATTAGACTTTTACAATATAAATACATTTATTTTACAATAAAAAAGGCAAAAGGTCATTTACCAAGAACCTCCGCCTCCACCACCAGAGCCGCCTCCGGAAGAACCACCACCAGAGGAACTGCTTGAACTCGATGAACTACTGCTTCCAGAGCTATAACTGCTGCTTATTGGTTTATTTGTCATTGCTTTTGAAACACTATTCATTGTACTATGCATTAATGTATTTATCGAAGAATTATCAAAAGGACTTGAACCATTATACCAATCTGGTGCTTTAAGTGTAATATATTCAAATTTCTTTATCCATTTGTCAGAAATACCAAATACATAAGTATACGGTAAAATATCATAAAAATAATTAGGATTTTCTTCTACTAAAGCATTTAATTTATCTTTTTCAACCGTTTCTAAAAAGTTCTTAAACCCTTTAATTTTACCATAAAGAGCATTTCCAAGTTCAGTCCTTTTCCTAAAGTTTTTTCTAAACCAACAAATTATAATTACAGAAATTATGCCAATAGCATAGCTTACTAAATATATGTTACTATTTTTAAGATATGGCAATATGGTAAAGGCCCATGGTAAGCCACCTAATAAAGTGCAAAATAAAATACCAGATATTTTAGATTTAAAAGAGTTTTCATTAAATAAAATATGTAAAGCAAATGCAAAAGCAATTCCCGGATACACTAAAAAGACAGCTGCATTTTGTGGATCTCCTACCTCTATTACAGGTATAACATTAATTATTACAAATATTAAAATTTCAAACATTTGCATTATTTTTTTTGATTTTTCTGATTTTTTATCAAAATATAAATCATGACATTTATCTTTTACATCTTTTACTATACTTTCATTTGTTTTATAAAATTCATTATAAAGCATTTTATCTGTTACATATGATCTATCATATTTAAATAAACCATTTAAAAATTTTTCTTCAAATAAATTTGTTCCATCATAGTCTTTAAGTTTTTTTATAACGAATTTATTTTTGGAATTAGTGTTTACATTTTTCGAAGAAACACCATATTTTTCATAATCTATAGGAGTATCAATATTATTATAAATATCAAGCATATTTTCATAATATTTAATTTTCTTTGAGTTAGGATTACTTTTCTTTTCAAGCACAATTTTATTCTGAAGTTCATTTATTTTTTTATTAGCATTTTTTCTTGCATCACTATTTAAAGGAACTTTTTTAGCATTAACTTCAATATTATCATCAACAATTTCTATATATCCTTTATTTGCCAAATATATTAATAATGATGTTACATCTTTATCTTTAACTTCTCCATTATAAATATAAGCGATTTCTAAACTATTAAGCCCTTCAGGTGGATAAAATTCTACGGTTTCTATTATATGTTTGTTTTTTCCATAAACTTTCCAAAAAATAAAACTTATAAATAGTAATACTACCGGAAATAAAAGCGTAAATAACTCATATAAATTAATATTACTATGAGCATTTACAAAATACCCTTCAGGAAGTTCTAAACGAATTGTTAAGCCTGAATTTGCATTTAAAGTTTTTGTGTAAGAACCCGAAATAGTATTTCCAGAAACATTATAAACTACATTACTACTATCCGTAGAACCTTTATAGCCACTAGAAAAACCGATTTTAGATTTATCAAATTCTTTTGGCATTGTAATAGTAAAAGTTATATTTGAAATACTTGTATCCCATTCATTACCAATTATATTAAAATATAATTCATCATATTTTTTCGATTTATCTTTGCCTAAATCATATAAATAACTAATTTCATAATATTTAAGACCAGATACGAGCGTATCTTCATCGCCAATTCGAATTTGTTTATAGCCATTAGTAATTGATACATTACTCTTATTATTTACTTTTATATTACTAATTTTTGCTCGCACTTTTGAACTGGTTCCATCAAGTCTTTTAACATTATTATATATAGGAATTTTTCTATATATACCATGTTTTGGGGTTGTAAAATACGCACCGATTTTTTCGGTAATATTAAGCGTATTATTTTCATTAACAATAATATTCACATCGTAACTTGTAATGGTATACTCACTATTTGCATTGGTGATTGTAGGAAAAAGTAGAATAAAGAAAATAAAAAATAATCTAAGCTTACTTACTAATTTCATCATAAATAAGTCCTATAATTCTACCTTAATATTTTTTCTTTCATAGTCTTTAATTTCAAACATGCTTTTCTTTTTAAAATGAAATAAATTAGCAATAATATTACTTGGAAACATCTCAACTTTATTATTGAAAATACGTACTACTCCATTATAGTATTTTCTTGAATTTGCTATTTCATCCTCAACTTGAGTAAGCTGTTTACTTAAGTTTTTAAAGTTATCACTTGCTTTTAAATCAGGATAATTTTCTGCTAAAGCCATCACTTTACTTATCTTATTTGCAAGTTTATTATTAAGATCAATTTTTTCTTCATCGCTTAAATTATCATAGCTGCCATTTCTTAAATTTATTACGCTTTCTAAAGTATCTTTTTCATGTTTTGCATAACCTTTTACGGTTTCTACTAAATTAGGAATTAAATCCCATCTTTTTTTTAAATAAACATCCATCGTTGAAAATGCTTCTACAACTTTATTATTTAAATTAACTAAATTATTGTATGTAATAAAACTAAATAATAAAATAAAAGCCACTAATGCTATAATTATATATAGCCACATAATAACACACTCCTTCTATGGTAAATTATAACACGTTAAACACTTAGTAGTAAATTAATATATTAAAATTCACATAATAAATTTAATATAGTTTCTTTTAAGGCATATTCAGTTAATTTTCTTTTTTAAATTTGGTTTTAATTAATATTGAATCTGGCACTAAATAAAGCTTTTCAAGTTTTTAATAATAAATATAAGAACCTTATTCATTTAAATTTTTATTTATCACTAAAAATAAGCCAATACCTATAAAAAAAATACTAAATATTTGATTTATTGATATAAAGACATTTGCATGGTTAATTCTTAAATAATCTAATAAAAACTTTGAAATTCCGCAGCAGACAAGAGTCCATCCAGCATTTACTCTATTTAATTTTTTATTTCTTATCCAAAAATATATTAAAATAAATACTATAGTTTCAAGAATTTGAACTGGAAAAAGTTTAACTCCTGCGGGTGCAAAATAAGAATAATTATATGAAATATTAAAAGGGCCATTATACTTAATTCCATAGCAACATCCAGTTAAAAAACATCCTATTTTGCCAGTAGCATACATAATGGGAACTGAAGGCAAAACGCAGTAAAATAACTTATTAAAACTTTTTTTGTACTGCCTTGAAAAAATTAACAACATAATCACTATCCCAATTAAGGCTCCATAAGAAGAAAATCCCACTTTTAATAAATCAAATACACCATTATATTTATAATAGTTAGTAAAAAAAGTAAAGTATTTTGCTCCAAAAATAGAACCTAAAAATATATATATCAGTAATCCAATTGTTTCATCTTTTGTTAAATTTATTTGTTTTGTATTTTTATAAATAACCTCTAATCCTATAATAAATGAACTAATGATAAAAATGCCATATAAAGGTAATTTCGTATTAAACATCTTAGTAATAGTCCCTATTAAAAATGCTACCACAAGTTGCAAATAAAAATATAATCCAAATTATACTTATTATAATAATTCCAATTAATATACCAAATAATACCCTAATTATAATACTTTTATTTAATGTAATTCTTGCATATACTAAAGTTATAACTGACCCTAAAAGAAATAATGATGAAGTATTGCTAACAAAATTATTATTTTTTGATATATTTAAGTGTGCCACTAAATAAGCAATGGCATATAATGAAAATATTATAATTACATATATAGTTTCTTTCCTTTTAAATTCTTTTATTTCTAGTTTTTTTTGTTTAACATCTATCCTTTTCTCAAAAACTTTTGCATGACATTTAGGACACTGTTTATCATTAGAATTTAACTTTTCTCCACAATTTCTACAATAATTATTCATTTATATTACCATCCTCATTTTCACCATAAATATTTTTACCTTTTACAACATAAAACTCATTATTTTTGTTCACTAATGTTAATATAAATTTCTCACTATCTCCAGATATTTTAAAATAATATGCCTTACATTCACTTTTGTCTAAATACTCATACTCATAACAATTTCTACCATCACACCCCATTAATGGATCAAACACACAATCTCCAGATATTATGCATTTACCAATATAGTCAAATTCTATGTTATAATTTTTATCATTATAATTATTTTTTATATAAGGATTTATATATTTTTTTTGTAATTTATTAATTTCCACTGCCTTTAATATTTCACTTGTTAAATATGAAGTACCTATACATAAAATTATTATTCCAAATACAATTAAAATTATTTTTTTTATCTTTTTCCATGTTTTAGATTCATATGCATAATTATTCGGCAAATCAATTATAGGAGCATTACATTTTTTACATATTAAATCCTTTTTGCTTAGTTTTTCACCACAATTTGTACAATAATTATTCAAGTCACACCTACCTTTATTATTAATTTGATTGTAACATATTTTCATTACTTATTAAATTATTTTTTTAAATATATTATATTATTTTTTAAGAAAATCAAAAACGGAAAAGCATACCACTTTTCTTAAGAATAGGTACGTTTTTCCGCTTTATATATTTTTTTATTTTACAATTATTGATATAATGAATTTTCTTGCTATAAACATATTTTCATCTAAACATATAAATTCGTCATCCAAAGATGTAACTACTCCCTTATATTGTGCTCCAAGATTACCAGTAAAATAAATAATTATAACTTTTTTGTTTAAAAATTTTTCCATTTAATCACCTCTAATCAGAATTTTAACATATATACATTACTAATCAAGTTTTTTATGAAGAAGTTTTTTTGTAATAATTGGGTTTGCTTTACCCCTTGTTTCTTTCATAACTTGACCTACAAAGAAATCAAAAATATTTGTTCTACCATTCTTATATTCCGAAATTTCGTTTTCATGTAATGAAAGTATATTATCAATAATATTTTCAATTAGGCCTTCATCATTTACTTGAGCATTTTCTTTAGAAATAAAGTTTTTAGGTTCTTTTTCTTCCTCTAAAGATTTATAGAAAACTTCTTTTACTTGTTTTGAGGATAAAATTCCACTTTCTTTAGCATCATTAATTTGTTTTAAATATTCTGGTTTTAAATAAAAATCACTAATATTAATATCTTTTTCATTTATATAGGAAGTAATTATTCCATTAATATAGTTTGCAGCGTCACTTGACTTAATTCCTACATTCACACATTTTTCAAAGTAATTTGCAATATTAATATCTTTAATTAGTATATTTGCATTATATTCATCAATACCTAAATTATTTATATAATTTTCCTTACGTTCATCTGCTAAAACAGGAATGTTTTTCTTTACATCTTGAATAAACTCTTCAGTTATCTCATAAGGTGGAATATTAGGTTCTACAAAATATTTGTAATCAATTGCATCTGCTTTACTACGCATATGAACTGTTGTTCCACTTGCTTCATCAAATCTACGAGTTTCTTGGTATAACTCCTTTTTATTTGCAAGAGCCTCAAGTTGTCTTTTTTCTTCATATAAAATTGCAAGTTTAACATTTGCTAAGCTATTAACGTTTTTAATTTCTACTTTCGGTGTAATATAGTTTCCATTATCATCCATAAGATTTACATTAACATCACATCTTATTTGGCCTTTTTTTGTATCTGCCTCAGAAATGCCTGTATACTTATAAATTCTACACATCGTTTCTAAAAATGCTATTGCCTCATCTGCTGAATGCATACATGGTGCAGTAACAGTTTCAAGAAGTGGTACGCCTGCCCTATTATAATCAATAAGAGAAAAAGATTCTAAATGATCAAGAGCAGCAGCATCTTCCTCTAAATGGATATCTAAAATTTCTACATTAAATTTATTGCCATTAAGTGATACTTCTAAGTTTCCGTTAATACCAACAGGCCTAGTATTTTGAGTTATTTGATAGCCCTTTGGAAGATCTGGATAATAATAATTTTTTCTATCAAAAAGCATATATTTGGCAACATCACATTTTAATATTAAAGCCATTTCTACAGCTTTTTTTACACATTCTGCATTTAATGATGGCATAAAT
Organism: uncultured Bacilli bacterium; assembly: GCA_934101645.1. Classification (GTDB taxonomy): domain Bacteria; phylum Bacillota_I; class Bacilli_A; order RF39; family UBA660; genus UBA6448. The sequence goes on from CAKORX010000004.1 coordinate 117,787, forward strand.
CCAGGAAAAGCTAAATCAATTTCATTTATATTAACGTTAGCCATTTTATTGTACACATTAGATGATGGTGAAAATACTTTTGTTTCACTTTTCATCTCAGCATGCATTTCAAGGCCTACAACTAATTTAGTCATGGATTTCCTCCTTAATAACTTTTTCTATATCATTTGCAATTGCAAGCATGTAACTATCATTTTTATATCCTGATGTGATATTTATTCCAACAGGCATACCATTAAGTTTATTATATGGAAGTGTTATTGATGGATAGCCACCAAAATTTCCTATTACTAAATGGTTATCAAGTACATTTTCATCTTTGCCCATTTCATCAGTAGTATCACAAATCTTTGGTGCAATATCACTTTGTGCCGGAAGAATTAGTCCATCATATTTATTAAATAATTCATTAAACATATTTACTACAATTCTTCTTACTTTTTTTGCATTTATAAAATATTTTTCTTGATTTTCTTTTTGTAAAATAAATGATCCAATTACAAATCTTCTTTTGATAAGTGAAGAAAAGTTTTTAGTTCTAAAATTTTTAATTACATCTAAAGCATTCTCTCCATTTTCACGATGACCAAAGCTAATTCCTGTAAGATTTGAATCATTTGAAGTTGCTTCAGCACATGATATTGATGTATAAACTGGTTTTAATGCTTTTAAAAGTGTTTCATCAATACTTTCTTCATAAATTTCGTATCCACGGGATTTTAGTGTATTTAAAAGATTTTTAAAGCCCTTAATTATTTTTAAAGTATTAGGATTTGTATATTTTGACTCGTCAATTATTTCTTTAATATAAAATAATTTTTTACTTTTAAGTTTTTCAAAATCATCAGTTAAATTTATTTCATCCATATCTCTAATTGAAGTCATATCTTTTTCATCAAAACCCTTGATTTCATTTACAACGGTAGCGGCATCAAGAGTTGAATTTGTGATAACGCCTATGGTATCAAGTGATGAAGCAAAAGCAAAAAGACCATATCTACTTATAAGACCATAACTTGGTTTGTATCCTACCACACCAGTATAGGCTGCAGGTTTTCTAATTGAATCTCCAGTATCTGTTCCAATTGCAAAAGGCACAGTTTTTGTTGCTACAGCAACAGTGCTTCCGGCAGAAGATCCAGCAGTAATTCTTTCTTCATCAAAAGGATTTTTAACTATGCCGGCATTTCCTGTAAGACCAGTTCCACCCATGGCAAGTTCATCCATGTTTGTTTTTCCTATCATTATTGCACCAGCTTTTTTTAATTTTTCATAAACAGTTGCATCATAAATAGGTACATAATCTTTTAAAGTATTAGAGCATGCTGTAGTTCTAATTCCATTTGTAGAAATATTATCCTTCATTGCATAAGGAATTCCTGATAAAACGCTTGTCATATTATTTTCTTCATCAGGTGATAAAACTAAATTATAAGCATTATATTTGTTATTTATTTCGTTAATTTTATTTTTTGAATAATCAATAAGTTCTTTTGAAGTAATCTTCTTATTTACTAAATCGTCATGTAAATCTATAATATTTTTATCATAAAAATTCATTACTTCACCACCCTAACAATTTCAACTTCTCTATCAATATAATCATCACAATTTTTAAGTGCATCATCAATATCAATCATTCTAAGGGTTTTACCATCACGAATTTTTTTAGTTTCTAAATCCTGAGGAAAATGTAAAGGAGTAACATTTTCTAACCCCTTTACATCATTTATTTTAGCCATATTATCATTTATAACATCAAATTCCTTTACTAAAAGATTAGTTCCTTCATCGCTAAGTCCTATTAAAAGTTTATCAGCATAATCATTTATTATGTCTTTAGTAAACATTATTTTTCCTCCGTAATAGTAATTCCTAATTCCTTTAATTGCTTTTCAGTAAGTGTATTTGGGCTACCCATCAAAAGATCCATTCCTTGTACATTTGGTGGGAATACTTGAACTTCACGAAGATTTTCTTCATCAGTAAGAAGCATTACAATTCTATCAATTCCTGGAGCCATTCCAGCATGAGGTGGAGCACCAAAAGTAAAGGCTGTATAAAGACTTCTGAATTTATCCTTTACAGTATCTTCATCATATCCAGCAATTTCAAAAGCTTTTTTCATAATATCAATATCATGATTCCTTACAGCACCTGAGGCCATTTCATTACCATTACAAACAAAATCATATTGATAAGCAACAATATCTCCAGGGTTCATATTATTTAAAGCATCAATTCCCCCTTGTGGCATACTAAATGGATTATGACCAAAATCCCATTTTTTATCTTCTTCGTTATATTCGTAAAATGGAAAATCATTAACAATACAAAATTCATAACGATTATGATCTATTAGTTCAAGTTCTTCACCTAAATAATTTCTTAAAAGTCCTGCAACTTTGATAATGTGTTCATCACCTGCAAGAATAAATAAAACATCATTATCCTCTAAAGTAAATCTTTCACTTAATAAATTTATTTCTTCAGATGATAAGAATTTTAATATAGCACTTTTAATTTCTCCATCTTGTTTTTTCAAATATGCAAGGCCACTAGCACCTTTGGATTTAACAAACTCCTCCAAGTGTTTAAACCAAGAATTACTTTTAGAAACATTTTTACATTTAATGCATCTAACTATTTTTCCTTTAAATCCGGCAAAATCACTTTTTTCAAATATATCTGAGGCATCCTCAATAATAAGTGGATTTCTTAAATCTGGTTTATCACAACCATATTTTAGCATTGCTTCTTTAAATGGAATTCTTTTAAATGGAATAGGTGAAACATATTTATCAGTAAAGTTTTTAAACGTATTATAAAATACTTTCTCCCCTACTTCATACACGTCTTCATCTGTTGCAAAACTCATTTCAAAGTCTAATTGATAAAACTCTAAAGTTCTATCTGCACGGCAATCCTCATCACGAAAACATGGTGCAATTTGAAAATATCTATTAAAGCCAGATACCATTAAAAGTTGCTTATATATTTGAGGTGCTTGAGGAAGTGCGTAGAACTTCCCATGATAATTTCTTGAAGGAATTACAAAGTCCCTTGCTCCTTCTGGAGAAGATCCAGTTATTATTGGAGTGGTAATTTCTGTAAAATCCATTTCTTTCATAGTTTTACGAATAAAATCTACAACTTTACTACGAAAAACTATTTTATCATGCACTAAACTATTTCTTAAATCTAAATAACGATACTTAAGTCTTGTTTCTTCACTAGTTTCTTTACTATGAGCTATTTCAAATGGAAGAGTATTAACACATTTTCCTAATATTTCAATATTTTCTAAAACTATTTCAATTTCTCCAGTTTTCATATTAGGATTAACATTACCACTTCTTCTTTGAACTTTTCCGGTAACTGTGGCACTACTTTCTCTTGTAATATTTGCAAATTTCTCAGTATCTTCACTAATTATTTGTACAATGCCAGTTTCATCTCTTAAAGTAATAAATACTAGACTCCCTAAATTTCTAATTGAATTAATCCAACCAGCAACTTTTACAGTTTTGCCTTCATCTTGTGCAGTAATTTCACCACAGTATTTATTACGATATATATTATTACTATTCATAATTTTTCCTTTCTAAAATTCACAATTTTTTGTTGTTCTTGGGAATAAAATAACATCACGAATATTATCTACTCCTGTAAGATAAATAATAAGTCTTTCAAATCCCATTCCAAATCCTGAATGAACACATGAACCAAATCTTCTTAAATTTAAATACCATTTCATACTTTCAGTATCCATATTAAGTTCTTTCATACGAGAAAGTAATTTATCATAATTTTCTTCTCTTTGACTTCCACCCATTAGTTCACCTGCTTCAGGTACTTCTAAGTCAACTGCAGCAACAGTTTTTCCATCTGGATTTTGTTTCATATAAAAGGCTTTAATATCTTTAGGCCAATTATATATAAATACTGGTCCATTAAAATGTTCTGTAATATATTTTTCGTGCTCTTTTGCTATATCTTCACCATATTTTGGTTCAAATTCAAATTTTTTACCACTTTCAAGGAGAATTTTAATACATTCTTCATGGGTTATTCTTGTAAATTTTGAATTTACTAAATTTGTAAGTTTTTGAATTAAACCTTTTTCTACAAAACTATCTAAAAATTTCATTTCATCTACAGCATTATCTAAAACATATTTAACTACATATTTAAGCATATCTTCCATAATGCACATATCTTCGTTAAGATCAGCAAAAGCGATTTCTGGTTCAATCATCCAAAATTCTGCAGCATGAGTTTTTGTATTACTTTCTTCAGCTCTAAATGTAGGACCAAATGTATATACTTTTTTATATGCAAGAGCACATGTTTCTGCTTGAAGCTGTCCAGATACCGTAAGGGATGCTTTTTTTCCGAAAAAATCTTTAGTATAATCTGGCTTGCTACCTAAATCTAAAGTTGTTACTTGAAACATTTGACCAGCACCTTCACAATCGCTTGCGGTAATTATTGGCGTATGAACATATACATAATTATGTTTTCTAAAATAATCGTGAATTGCATAAGCCGCTAAACTTCTTACTCTAAATACTGCGGTAAAAAGATTTGTACGAGGTCTTAAATATGCTTGTTCTCTTAAAAACTCTCTTGTATGTCTTTTTGGTTGAATTGGATAGTCCTCTGGACATGATGATAAAATTTCAATGCTTTTAGCTTTAATTTCAAAGTCATCTTTGCCTTCAGATGCAGTAATAGTTCCATTAACCTTTATCGCAGAACAAATAAGTAGTTTAGATATTTCTTCAAAATTATCTAAATTTTTATCATATACAACTTGAATACCATTTTGAGTCGTTCCATCGTTAAATAAAATAAAACCAAATTCTTTCTGTGGACGATGGTTTTTAATCCAACCGCTTATTTCTACATCTTTTCCTTCATAATTTTTAATTTCTTTTAATAAATCTACTAAATCCATTTATATCACTCCTAAAACATAATCTATAATTTCATCTTCAGGTACTTTTACTTCTTCTTTAGTAACATTATCCTTAACAGTAATTAGCCCTTTAGATAAATCTTCACTATTTAAAATAATTAAATTTTTTGCCCCCATATTATCGGCTTCTTTAAACTGAGCTTTTAAACTCTTATTCAAAAGATTTGTTTCACACATAATATTATTTAATCTCAAATCTTGAGTAAGTATATTTGCTTTCATTTTTTCTTCATCGTTAACACACATTATATATACGTCAAGATTATCATTTTTTATATCTGCCATTTCATTTATGATTCTTTCTATTCCACAGGCGAAACCTACGCATGGAACTTCAGGACCACCTAAAGTACTTACTAAGTGGTTGTATCTTCCACCACCACCTAAAGCTAATGAATCATTAAGTTTTAATTCATAAACCATATAATCGTAGTAGTCAAGTCCACGAACTAAAGTATTATCAACCTCATAATCCACATCTAAATAATCCAAATATGAAAGAACTTTATTAAATCTTTCTTCACTTTCTTTAGATTGATAGTCTAAAATACTTGGAGCATTTTTTAAAATTTTGCTTTCATCATCAACTTTACAATCAAGTATTCTAAGTGGATTAATATTAATTCTATTTTGGCAATCTTCACATAAATCATTTATATGTGGTTTTAAATAATCAACTAAAGCTTTTTTATAATTTTCTCTATCTTTTAAAGAACCTAAATTATTAATTTTAACAGTAACATCTAAACCAAGTTCTTTTAAAATATTATAACTTAGAGAAATAACTTCAGCATCCATTAGTGGATCATCTGAGCCCATGCATTCAACACCAAATTGGGTAAATTCACGATTTCTACCAAGCCCAGGTCTTTCATAACGATACATAGTACCTACATAATATTTTTTTACCACACTACTTTGATTACCATATAATTTATCCTCGATAAAATTTCTAACCACTCCAGCAGTACCTTCAGGTCTTAAAGTAAAATTCCTTCCTCCTCTATCCGTAAAATCATAAGTTTCCTTTTGTACAATATCCGCACTTTCTCCAACACTTCTTTTAAATAAATCACTACTTTCAAAAAGTGGAGTTCTAATATATTTATAATTATATATTTTTGCGTAAGCGTTTACTACAGAAACTATTTTTTGGTACTTTAATGCACTTTCATCAGTCAAATCATAGCATCCTTTTGGTTTTGTAATCATATAAATCCTCCTTCTTAACAAAAAAACCTAGAAAACTGTAAGGGCAGAAAAATTTCCACGGTACCACCTTACTTCTAGGTCTTAACTTTTTATCGCACTTATGCGTTTCTATGTTAACAAAAGTTTGTCAGGCTTTCCATAGAAAAATATTACTTTATTAATATAACATAAGTAATAGGAAAATTCCATAATAAAATTAAATTTTTTCACTAAAAAAGTCACATTTTGTGTGACTATTCTATGATTTTGAAAGATTCTTTTATTTCATCAAGACCACGATAACCAATTTCACGATTTTGCTCTAATCCATTTTTGAAAAAAAGTAAAGTAGGAATGCTCATGATACCAAATCTTTTAGCTATTCCCGGATATTCATCAACATTTACTTTAATAACATCTGCAAAATCAATTTCATCAAGTACTGGTAAAAGCATTTTGCAGGGTCCACACCAATCAGCATAAAAATCAACTATTACTGGATTTTTAATTAATTCATAAAATTCGTTTTCATTTTGAATATGCTTAATCATATATTTTCCTTTCCTATGCAATTATAACATGATCTAAATTAAGTTTTCCATTATTAATTGATGTTTGAATCAAAGGCTTTTTAACAAGAGCATATCTCGCAACAGATGTAGCAATTTGTAAGTTCATATTATCTATGTCTTCCTCTTTAAATGAATAATTGTCAAGTTTATTATACGCATCTTCTGCAGTAAGTATACCACTACTACATACAACATTTAATACTGGAGTTCTTTCAACTATCTTCGTAGCAAATGTATTTTTTCTAACATACTTTTGAGTATATGGTACCTGAAGCATTACATAGCAAATAAGGAAGCAAAAAATTAATGAATTAATACAACCAAATATTACACCAAGTACTTTCGAAGGAATATCATACACAACACTATATTTAACTAATTTATCAATAAAGCCTGCTAAATTTATTAATATATTTAATATACAATATAAAAGTATAAAAATTATGACAAATGACACAACGTCATACATTAAAAAATTCAATGAATACAAACCAATGTAACCTTTAAAGTTCCAAAATGGCAAATATTTAATTAATGCTGCTGTCAAATAACTTTTCAACAAGTAAGATATAATGATTATTGATACTGTGCCAACTAACTTAAAAAATTCTTTAACAGCACCCTTTTTATAGCCAATAAATGCACCTAACAATAAAATTAATATTAAAACGATTCCTATTACTTTCACTCTTAACCTCTTTCCTATTATTAATTATATAATATATAAATCAAAAAATAAATAACAAATTTATCTTTTCCTAATTATTTTTACCAAGAACTTCCACCGCCGCCACCATAGCCTCCTCCGGATGAACCTTTTACATTGCCAGAATGTCTACTACTTGAACTACTTACTTTTGATGCGTAACTATTTATATTAATATAAGTACTCTTCATTTTTTTATTCATAAAACGATTTAAGGAATAAGTATAAAAATTATTTGAATTTTTATACCAAAAAGGAGCACGTAAAACTACGTTAGTAAATTTTTTAATCAAATCATTTTCAATGCCTAAAGCATACGCATATGCATATACATCGTAAAAATAATTAGGATTTTCTTTTATTAATGAACGAATATTATCTTTTTCAGCTATAGCTAAATAATTTTTAAAACCAATTATTTTTCCAAACAATTTATTGACTTTAGAGGTCCTTTTCTTAGAAAATAAGCAAAGAAGGCATAATATATTATAACAAAATAATCCTATTATATAAGTAAGGAAATAAAACTTATCGTAATTAATTATTTTAAATAAAAATTTGCTATAAAGTAAATAAAGTAGCAAGCCACCAACACATGTAGCAAATAAAAATTTAATTATATCAATTAATTTTGGTTTTCTTTTTCCTAAAATAAAATCTACAATAGATTTTATTATTGCAAAAGAATATAACACTTCAAATAAACTTATAAATAGGGAAATAAGAAAAAATCCACTAACTATACGTGTACCCGCCACTGCACCATATTTACATATAACGGAAGCATTAATTAATACTGCAATTATAGTTATCATAAAATAAAAATATTTTTGAATTCTTAAAGAGTTTTTTTCATAATAAATAGGTGTGTCTTTTCCAAAACGATTATTAAAATAACTTTTTATAGAATCAACCGTCATATAAAAACTTTTAAATAACTCTTTACCAGTTACTTTACTTTTTCCATTTTTAAATAGTCCATGTAAAAATAACTTTTCGCAAAAATTAGTACCATCATACTTTTTTAATAGTTTAATATTAAAATCATATTTATTAAACAAAAAGTTCGAACTATTTTCTTCAGTAATTTCAATATAACCTTTATTTGCTAAATATATAAGTAATGATAATACATCAGCATCATCAACATAACCTTTGTAATAAAAACCCGTTTCTAAACTGTTTAAATTTTTGGGAGGATAAAATTCAATAGTTTCTATAACCTTGTCATCAGTTCCAAATCTTTGCCAAAGGATAATACCAATAATTAAAAATATAATTGGTAAAAAAAGCATAACGTACTTTAAATCTAAGGAAAAAGCATTATATAAAAAATATCCATCAGGAAGTTCTATTCTAATTGTTAAAGCTTCATTAGAACTTAAGCCAGTACTAAGCACACCAGTAATTACTTTTCCATCAACTTCGTAATTAACATCATAACTATTTATGACGCCATATTTTCCGGAAGTAAAGCTTATTTTTGAAGTATCAAAATCTTTTGGCATAGTTACAGAAAAACTTATATTATTTATATTAGTATCCCAGTTATTACCAATTAGATTTAAGTAAACTTCATCATATTTATTTGTTTTATCATCACCAATATCATACAAATAACTAATAACATATTCTTTTAATCCAGTATAAGTTTTATTATTAGTGCCAATTTTAATGACTTTATTATTTTTTTCATTATATGTTTTGTACTTTTGATTTACTTTAATATTTTTAATTTTTGCCTTATTAGCATAACTACTACCATCACTTCTCACAACATTATTTACAAGTGGTATACATCTAATAATACCATGCTTAGGGATAAAAAAGTTTGCTTTTATCGTCTCTGTGATTTGATAAGTATTATTTTCATTTACAATAACTTTTATATCATAATTAGTAATTTCATAATCTTTTGCATAAGTGGTTAATGGAAAAAACATTGTTAAAATCAAGATTGCCAAAACCTTTTTATTAAACAGAGCTTTTTTAAACATAGCACATAATAGTAAAATAAATAATAAAACCATAACTTCTACCTACTCTATATAAAGAATAACATATATTTAAGAAAAATTAAATGACAATACATGTTTTTTTTGATAAACTATATTTAGGTGAGAAAATGAACTGTGTAGTATTTAAATTAGATAAAAGATTGCAAGAAAAATTAATGAATTTTTATAAGAATTATGAACTTCCCAAAAAACCACCTTACTCACTTTTTGCAGCGAAAAATTATGATGTATCCATAACTTTATATGAATCTGGTAAAGTTATGTTTCAAGGAATTGGCGCCGACATCGAAGCAAGTATTTGGCAAAACATGCAAGCAAAACTTACAGGTAAGGCAGTTGAAAACACTGTAGAAAATAAAAATAACAAAAAAAATGATAAAACAGATTTCTATGTTTATTATTCTTCGATCGGGAGTGATGAAACAGGTTGTGGAGATTTTTTTGGACCAATTGTTGTTGTAGCAAGCTATGTTGCAAGTTCAAAAATAAACGAGCTAGAAAAACTTGGTATCAAGGATTCAAAGAAAATAACCGACGAAACCATATTAAAAATTGCCCCAATTATTATGAAAGAAATACCCTATACTTTTTATGTTTTATGCAATAAAGATTTTAATGATTTAGTTTTAGATAAAAAATATAATATGGTGCAAATCAAAGCTATACTTCATAATAAAGTTTTAATGGACCTTGTAAAAAAATACAATCCTGATTATAAGCATGCAGTTGTAGATCAATTTGTTTCCGAAAAAAAATTTTATAGTTATTTAAAAGACGACGAAACCACTTTAAGGGATATCAAATTTTATACAAAAGGTGAAAGCAAATGCATGAGTGTTGCAGCAGCATCAGTAATTGCTAGATATATTTTCATTAAAGAAATGGATAAATTAAGCAAATACGCAGGATTTAGTCTTCATAAAGGTGCAGGTATCGAAGTTGATAACCAAATTAATGAGATAATTAAAGAAAAGGGAAAAGATTTTTTATATAATATAGGTAAGATTTCCTTTAATAATTATCAAAAAATAAAAGAGATTTAATCACACAAATCAAGAGTTAATAAATCAAGTACAACACTTTTATCAATTAATCCACTTTTATATTTATAATCATAATCCGCTAGTTTGATTATGATTTTTTTTATTTCATCAAGAGTATAATTGCCCTTAAGTAAGTTATAATCATTCATTTGCCAACTTTCTTTGCCAAGCATAAATTGCAAATTTTTTATATCTTTAGTTGTTTTAATAAGATAAATCATTTGAAACTCTTTATAAATACTTATTATTACGAAACTTGGATCAACTTTTAAAATTTCTAAATCTTTTAGCATATCTATGCATTCCTTAATATTTTTGCTTAATATATTCCTTGCAAATTTGAAAGCATTGCCATTATTAGAAAATGAAACAACTTTTTTGACATCATCTAAAGATAAACTACCCTCTTGATAATACAAATCTAGTTTATCAATTTCACTTAAAACTATATCGTAATTTGAAAAAGAATGTTCTACAATATAATTGCATATCTCATAATTAGCTTTTAATCCTTTACATTTTAATAAATCAATTGTTTTATAAACTAATTCTTTTTTATTATAAGGACTAAGTTCAATTATTTTACCAATTTCTGAAATCTTTTTATAAAGTTTTCTTCTTTTGTCAAATGGTACCAAACTAGTAAATACTAGAGTTGCATTTTCATTTGGATTATTTAAGTATTTCAAGAGTAAATCTTCACTTTTATCTTCAGTGTTTTTCTTGCTTGCAAAAAAATCATTACTTTTAACTACAATATATTTTTTTTCTCCGGTTAAAGAAAAATAATTTGCTTCCTCTATAACGCTTTCCATATTACTGATTTTTAAATCATATTTAATTACATTAAAAGATGAAGTAATATTATTTACTTCTTCATTAATTCTTTTAAAACTATCCGAATATATTAAATAAACTTTCATAATTCAATTATACCCTTTTTTTTATTTAAATAAAAGAGCCATTTAAGGCTCAATCTATATAAACAATACATGTAATGTTACTTTATTTTATGCAAAACTACTACTTTTGTCATTTATTTTAAAGATAAATTATCTTTTGAAATGCTTCCATAATATATAGAATCCGAATATTCCGTATAATAATCATAATCATTAACACATTTCCCTAAGGCATTCGGAATGCCATTAAGCTTCTCATATAGTTCATAAGTTATAGTTACTTCTGATATTTTTCCTATTGCACTATCATATTCATAAATTGGATAAATAGTTCCTGTTAAATCCTTAATACATGCTTGCACAAGAAGCATATTTTTTAAAAGTAATTCTTGCCTAGGGCACTTTAAAAATACTAAACCAATAACTGCATCTAAATTTAGTTTCATATTAACTTCATTCATCACAGAATGATTATTATTCTTAATAAAATTTGCAAGTTCACTTAAAGTATTAAAATCAGCCTTATTAGCTATAAATGTCCCTTCGGAAATATTACCAGCACTTACACTATCAGTTAATGCAATATGATGGCAATTCGCCTTACTACCGTCTACTAAAAATCCAACATTTTTGTATGTTTGTACTGGTACTCCTGGAATAAGTAATGTAGATGATACAGAATTAAAATTATTGTAAGCCATTAATGCAAATTCATTTGCCCATGTCGAACAATCAACACTAAGTTTACCATTAATAATATGAGTTCTTGGTAGATCTACTGCTCTTATTAATAAGTTTCCATTATTATAAACTGAATTGACGTTACACATACTTTATTCACCTATATAATTATAACATTGTATTTAGATATTTTCTAATAAAATTAACATGTTTACTATATTATTGATTATATTTTTTTATTTTATAACTAATCCGATTTATTTTAACTTCAATACTCCCATCTAAGTCGGTCCTATAAATTTTACTATTTTTCAAAATATTTAATACCGCATTTTTGGGATGACCATATCTATTATTTTTGCCAACACTTATAACTGAATATTTAGGTTTAATGGTATTTATGAATTTGCTACTTGACGATGTACTAGAGCCATGATGACCAACTTTTAAAAAGTCAATATTTTGAATATTGTAATTTTTTATGATTTCATTTTCTTTTTTCACGCCAGCATCGCCCATAAACAAAAATTTATATTTATTTATATTTATATAAATAACATTTGAATTATCATTTTCATTATCAAATGTTTTAGTTTGTAAAAATACTAAGTCATATTTATTAATTTTTAAACTTTTGAGACAAGAAAAATAATTAATTTTTTTATTATTTAAATTACTAATCAATTTTTTCTCAAGTTCATTATAAGGTCCACAGTTAAAAAATACATTTTTCACTTTAAAGTTATTAACTAAATTATATGCATCACCCATATGATCAAAATCGCCATGAGTAATAACAATATTATTAATTTTATGTATACCTCTACTTTTTAAAAATGTTATGGTATTATCACTAATATTTTTTCCATATACTCCTCCAGTATCAATTAATGTAATATTTTTTTGATTCTGAGATATTAATAAAATACTATCACCTTGATTCACATCTAAATAATACACATAAAAATTATTATCTAAAAAAGGAATTATTTTTATTATAGTAATTAAAATTAAAATATAACAAGCATACCTTTTTTTATTATAAATAACAAATAGTAACAAAATTATATAATAAATAATTATATATATTATATTTAATTTTGGAATAGTAATTTTTGTAAATGATACATAGTTTATTAAATATGCAACTTTTTCCATAAATATTGTAAAATAATTAAAAATATTATTTAAAAATGGGAAAATAAGAACTATTAAAGCAAATGGAAATAAAACATAGCTTACAAATGGTATCAATATAAAATTAGCTAGTATAAGAAGAATATTAATTTCATAATTTAAATTAACCGTTACAGGTAACGTAAAAAGTGTTAAATAGAAAGTTATAATTATTAAATTTAAAAAATAATTTTTTTTCAAATACTTACTTATCAAGACAAGTGAAAAACTGCATAAAAAAGAATATATAAAACCAACATTATAAATATAAAATGGATTTATAAGTATAAGAATTATCATAGAATAATATAATATTTTATATCTTGAAAGTTTTATTTCAAATATTTCATTTAAATAATTTAAAATATAAGTAGTTACGACTCTTAGTACCGAAGCTGTAAAAGAGACTATAAATGCATAGAATAATAGTACAATACAAATAATAATTCCTTGTTTATTTTTAGTAAGAAAGAACGCTAACTTTTTTATAAGTAAAATCAAAATACCTATATGCATGCCACTTATAGCAAGTAAATGGGCAACACCTATATTTTTATAATTTTCATAGTTTTCAGAAATACCACTTTTATCGCCAAGAACAAATAATTTTAAATATGAATTAAATGAAACATATTTTTTTATATAACTTCTTACTACTAAAAATATATTGGTATTTTTTTTAATAGCTTTAATATTATTTACTTTTCCTATTTTATATATCTTGTTATTATAAAGATACTTTTTATAATTAAATGTATTAGGTATAGTATTATTACTAGGATCATTAATATCTATATTAACTTGTACCAAATCTCCATCATTTAATTCGATTTTATCACTATAATTACACTTAATTTTTTCTTTAGTATTAATAATAAATGAAATACCATATTCTTTCGACATTACATTGCTTACCTTGCCAGTTACAAGTTGATTACCGTTTTTATAAGTAGAATTATACCGAATAATTGCTGTCTTAAATAAAATAATGATTAAAGCTAAAACTCCTATAATTATACAAAAATAACTTGAATCAAAAAGTTTTTTCATATAGTAATATTATTTTTAATTTTTTCAAAAATTTTATCACTTATTCCTGAAATATTTTTTAAATCATCAATTGAATTAAAAATACCATGTTCATTTCTATAATCTATAATTAGTTTTGCTTTGGCATCACCAATACCATTTAAAGTTTTAAGTTGTTCTAAAGTAGCTGTATTTATATTTATTTTTTTACTTTCTTCCTCACTCTGAATATTTTTACTATGGTCATCGGTATTTTCACTAGAATTAATCACGCTATCGCCATTTACTAAGCAGCTATCTAAATTAATATCACTGCAATTGCACTCTTTTTGGCCATTATTATTTTTATTAAGCATACTGTACTCATACTTAGTATAAACATATACAACCATTTGAGAAGACAAGTACTTACTTAAATTAATATTATCGGTATAAGCATTTTTCTTAAATCCTTCAGCAGCATTAACTAAATCATTTATAATATTAGTGTCTGTTAATTCATATACACCTGGTTTATTTACCGCACCTTTAATTTCTACAAAAAAACGATTGGTCTCACTAACATTATCATTTTCTTTTAAAATATCTGAATCAAACTCATCTACTGTATTTTTATTAAAATTATCTTTATTTTTGTAATATAGTACAGCAAAAATCACATATTGAATCGTTATAAGAAATATAATAAAACACAATAAAATATAATTTAAATATTTTTTCATTCAAAATTTCTCCTTTCACTTTACTTATATCCAATAAAAGTAAAATTTCCTTTAAATTTTAAATAAAAAAATAAATTTGTTATAAAAAAAGAGTCTACATACGTAAACTCTTAATTAACAAACCTTAACAATTTTTACTGAATACTCGCCGTTTGGAGATTCAACTTTAACTGTTTCATTTTCTTTATGACCAATAAGTGCTTTGCCTAAAGGTGATAAATTACTAATCATATTATTGAAAGCATCCGCTTCAGCAGAACCTACTATTTTATAAGTGTCTTCCTCATCATCATCCAAAATTGTAACTGTATTTCCAACTGCTACAACACCACTTTCAGCAGATTTTGCAATTTCGCTATGTTCCAAACGATATTCAAGTTCTTTAATTCTTGCTTCAACTTGTCCTTGTTCATTTCTGGCAGCATCATAGTCTGAATTTTCAGATAAATCACCTTGTGCTCTTGCATCTTTCAAATTTTTTATTATTTGTGGTCTTCTAACCGTCTTTAATTCATTTAATTCTTCTTCTAATTTTAAATACCCCTCTGCTGTAATTATAAAACTATCTTTTTTCATTTAAATCTCTCCTTGCTTATTTAAATTAACGTAAAAAATTATATCCATTTAATACGATTTTGTCAAGTCTTAAAATGACTAAGATAATTATATGTAAATTGAAAGAAAATATACAAGGAATTAATAATCAGGAATACGTGTAATATACATATGAAAAACTATATTTATATACTGTACATGTGCTCATATATTCACAACTAAGTGTATCCGAATTAAAGTTTTCTTTATAACCACACTTATAACATGTCAAGCCCTCTTTTGTATAACTTGATGGACAATAAGAATTTGGTCTATAAGAATTATACTGACACGATTTTGTCGCATATACTTTTTTTGTGCCTGTGTAATCTCCAAAGTTATGTACAGATGCTATGTTATAGCATATTTGCCCACCATTATCATAAAAGTTTGACGGATTAACTCCTACAGATGTAATTGTTTGTGAACAATACCCATCTTTAGCATTACCAAAAGGGCACTCATATAAAATATATACATCATACCACCTACTGCTACGATATTTGCAACTACAATTGCACTGATTATCAAACCAAAAATTTTTGCCATTGTAAGTACCACTTTCAAATCTGCAATGGCCGGTTTCATTTGTGTATGTCTGTTCATCTGCAGAACAGTAACCCCAAGCATCAAGTTCAGCATAATCGCCCTCGCAATCATCATATTCTACTGGCTTAGTATATGGTTTATTTTCTTTAAGACATTTCTCTTCTGTTTCATAAGGATAAACTGTACATCTACCATTATTATCGCAACTTACTGATCCCGTAATTGGTGTAACCGTTTTATATAGGAAATTTCCAGATATAGGTAAATATTCTGTAAAGCTTCCTGAATAATCTTTTTCACCGCTTATTGT
>CAKORX010000005.1 GCA_934101645.1 uncultured Bacilli bacterium
GTCTCACCTTGGATTCCTTGAGGTCCGGTCGGACCAGTTTCACCTTGAATTCCTTGTGGTCCAGTCGGTCCAGTCTCACCTTGAATCCCCTGAGGTCCAGTTGGTCCAGTCTCACCTTGAATCCCCTGAGGTCCAGTTGGTCCAGTCTCACCTTGAATTCCTTGTGGTCCAGTTGGTCCAGTCTCACCTTGGATTCCTTGAGGTCCGGTCGGACCAGTTTCACCTTGAATTCCTTGTGGTCCAGTCGGTCCAGTCTCGCCTTGAATTCCTTGTGGTCCAGTCGGTCCAGTCTCGCCTTGAATCCCTTGAGGTCCCGTTGGTCCAGTTTCGCCTTGGATTCCTTGAGGTCCAGTTGGTCCAGTCTCACCTTGAATTCCTTGTGGTCCTGTTGGTCCAGTTTCACCTCTTGGAATTGAAAAATTCAGAATAACATTTTCACTTGTTCCAGAGTTTGTGACACTTGCATTTGTTCCTGCACCGGTGGTTGTCGTGGTACCAATAGTTATTGTTGAAGGACCTTGAGGTCCAGTTGGTCCTGTAATACCTCTATTTCCATTACAACAGCAACTTGGTTTCAATGAACCTTCACGTTTTATATACTCATAAGCATTTCTTAAATTATTATTCATTATTACTCCCTTCACTTTAATATATGAATAATACTTTTTCATGAATAATTTATTTTACCTAACTTTCCTTAATAAATTTTTTTGTAATAATTGCTATTAAATAGGCTATCAAAACCATAATTGCAACCTTTATTAAAATATAAGGATTTTTTAAACTTTCAATTAAACTAACTCCTACAAATCCCCAAAAGTATACCATAAATATTTTACCAATTAATAAACTTATTAAATATTTTTTTGTATCAAGTTTTGCAAGACCTGCTGCAATATTTACCATAAAAGCTGGAGTAAATGGAATTGCAATTATAGTTACAAGCATTGGAAGTTCAACCTTTTTGATAATTTTAATTGCTTTATTTAAAAAACCCGTTTTTTCAGCACTTTCGATAGCTAATATTTTTATTCCCTTTTTTACAAGAGTATATGAGATAAAAGAACCTATACATGTAAAAATGTATGAGATTATAAAACCCAATAAACTACCAAAGTAATAAAAGTTTATTGTTATAAAAACGCATAAGGGTAATATTGGCAACATTGACTCAACAACAATTAACAAACATGAAAAAATTGGAGCAAATATTCCCATTGACATTAAAAAACTTTGAATAAAATCTGATAATTTATTAAGCAAATAATATCACCCATCTAAATTATAAACACTTTAAAAGTTTTTTACAAGAATAACATTATAACCCAAAAATGAAAGCATTCTCACAACTTTTTTGCTTAGATGACCCTTTCTACACATTATATAGTATGGCTTATTTTTATCTAAATATTGCTTAGGATTAAATAATAATTTATCTGCATAAATATTAATACTTCTTGGGTCATGACCTTGTTCATAATCCTCAGGATGCTGTACATCAATAAGTGTACCTAAAGAAGAATTATAATTTTGATATTCAATTATATTCATAATAAAACCTCATAGTATATTATGAGGTTTTATATTTTTAAGTTATATTTTTTGCCTATTCATCAAAGAAATCATCAAAAAATTCATCATCGCTAGAAACAGTATCATTTATAACTTTACTATCTTTATCAACATTAAGTTTAGTTTTAGGTTCATCACCAATTTTAATTTCTTGAGTCAAATCATCAGGATCATTATTAACATTTTCATTAGTTTGAGCTTGTTCTAATTTCTTAACAACTTCATTAATATCTGGACCAGGTTCTTTTTCCTTTAAAGGAGTAACTATTGGACTATCATTTTCAACTTCTTCAACTTTTTTAGGTAATTCAATATTCTCATTCACAGAATTATTCTTACTATTTTGTTTATCGGCTTCATCCATTGCTTGTAATTTTTTTTCAATTTCTTTTACCATGTCATCAATTTCTTTAGATGTCACATCATTATTCGCATTTACCATTGGTGTTGGAATTGACTGCGATGGTGACATAAATGGATTGTTAAAACTTCCATTAAAATTATTATTTATATTATTAGGAGCATTTGGAGTTGATAAATTGTTATTTTGCATGAATGGATTAAATCCAGGTGATGCTCCACCGAAAGGATTTGAATTAAAACCAGATCCCATCATTCCAGGATTATTCATAGATTCTTGTTTCTTTTTTTCAGAAACAAATTTTTTAATATCAAATAATTCAATTTCCCTTTTTTCACGAGTTGGCAATACAGCATTTTTTCTTTCAATTCCCCAATCTATTTTAAAATCCGGAGCCAAATTCGTCTTAAATGGATTCTTACGCCATCTTATTATAATAGCTTGAAATAATTTTAGTTTTTGTAAATCTGAAACAGTAACTAGTGGTGTTGACGCCGTTTTATCTTTTTCCTTTGATTTAACTTCACCGCACATTTTACTAATTTCCTCTAAAGCTTTTAACTCTGTAGAAATTAAATAAATTAAGTTACCACAGTTACCTTTTATAACTTGTGCAACTTCTTCACCATACACATCATTTAATTGAGCAAAATTTTGAATGATAAATGTAAATCTTATTGCCCTACTTCTAGCCGCTGTAACCATTGAATCAACATCTTTTAATGGAGGCATGTTTGCAAACTCATCTAATATAAAGTTAGTCCTATATTCAAGCTTTCCACCATTTTCTTGAGCACAATCAATTAAAGTTTCATAACATTGTTTAATAAAAATTGTCATTAATCCATGATATGTCTTTTTTTCATCGTGAATTATCATAAATACGGCAGTTTTATGCTTACCAATGTCTCTCATATCAAAATCAGAGTATGAAAGCATTTCACTTAAATTAACTTTTGTTGAAAAAAGTCTAATCTTTTGCCTAAATGTTGATAAAATACCACCCTTTGTATCACTAGGAGCATTTATAGTATTTGAAGCAAATATGTAAGCTGGGCTTGCCTCACCTTTCATATTAAAGTATTCTTGCATATATGTTTTTGTGCCACGACGCTCTTCACCAACTGTGGACATAAAATTAATACTATTTAAATTAACTTCTTTTTCATTAGCGTCCATAAATAGGCCCATTGTTAAACCTGAAAAATAATCTGCAGCACTTTTTTGCCAGAAAGCAGAATCTCCACCCTCACTTTTGTCATATAAAATATTAAGAGAAATATCCTCTAAAAGTTCAGTTGCTTTATCAACATTGCCTTGTTTGTAATAATAATATGGTAATGCCAAAGGATTCCAAGAATTACCCCTATCAGGATCACGAAAATTTAATATGACAATGTTATAACCTTGCTTTTTTAAATATTCTCCACAATACTGATAAATTTCTCCTTTTGGGTCAGTAATAACCATACTTTCACCCTTTTTAGAAAGTAAATTAACTAAAGGTTTTACAACACATTCAGTTTTACCTGAACCAGTTGAACCTATAATTAAGTTATGATATTCGCCATTATCAACCCACATTTCTTTACCATTATTAACAAGTGCTACACCTGCAGCTTCAATCTTATCATCAATGGTTCTAACTTTAACGATATTCTTGTCAGTTTTTATGTCTTTTTCACTTGCCCATTTTGAATAACCATCACTGCTTTTCTCAGAAAAAAATAAACCAAATCCGTCACCTTTTTCTTTACTAAATATTTTTGAAGAAACACTTGTAAATATCAAAATTAAAACTGCAATGAAAAGTCCAAATGTAAAACCTATATATTCAGGTGTAAAAGCTTTAAAAGGAAGAAGACCATAAAACGTTCCATCTTGAGATAAAGATGAAAAATTAAGTACTGCTACAGCACAAAAATATAGAAGAAGTCCACAATAAATACAAAATAATGTAAAATCTTTTTTTGTAACTTTAAATTTCATTTTTTCTCCTTTTTAATAGTCTTATTATACAATATTTTAATACTTTTTTAAATGATTTTCGAAAACCTATTATTACTTAACTCATACAAAGAAATAAATGCATCATAAGTTAACTCGCTAAATCCATATAATGCAAAACTTAACTTTCCATCAATTTCAAAAGCATTATATAATATATAACTAGTTTTATTTTCATCTTCATTAACATTTTCATTTAATATTGTATATGTTCTATCATTAGAATCAGTATACAAAATTAGTTTATAGTTTTCATTATCAATTGTATAATACAAAATAGAAACATAGCCATACTTATCAATAGAATAATAATGTTCATAATTCTTATTATTGCCAATTCTATTATTTTTATAAGTAAGTGGAATTCTCATATTTTCTATATTAAATTCCCTCTCTTGAAAACTAATTGGTTTAATATTTAAACTTTCTGATAATGCAGTAATTTTTCCACTATGGCTTATATAATTACCATTATCATCAAAAATATTCCATACTGTGGCTCTTTTTATATAGTATTTTCCCATTAATATATTATCAGAGTATACAATAAACTTTTTTGAATCAACATCCTCTAAATTACATGTTGAATATTTATTATTTTCTTTTTGTAAGCAGAAATCATTAATAACAAAATAATCATACTTTTTTTCAACTGGTTTAGTTATAGTATTGTTTGAAATTGCAGTATTATTTTTAGAACTATTTCCATTACTTCCAGCATTATTTACAAATACATTATTATCATTATTTCTTACATACAATGCATAAACGCCAACAATAATTAACACACTAGCATAAATACATATTATGATTATATTAAATTTATTAGTCACTTTCATTAGCAATCCCTTCTTAATCATTTTCTCCTGTTTTTGACTTAAAATATACTGTGAGTGGTCTACATGCTGTTACAAAATATGATCTTATATTAGCATACTTAATAACTCTAATATCATCTTCTCTATTTGATTGCTGATTAGTTGCTTCAAATGTTGTATTATCTCCGGCATATAAGCCAACATGTGTTGGATATCCTTCAGCGCCATGTGCCGTGAACAGTAAATCACCGGGTATTAAATTTGCCGGATCAGTAATTGTAAATAAAACACCATTTTTTTCACACCAACTTTCTTCAGACCAAGTTGTACCATATTTTCCTTTAATTTCATGTTCTAAATAACCAATACCAACCTGTCTATATGCTCTATCGACCAAAGAAGCACAATCGGCATAGCCATCATTTTGTCTTAAATCTCGACTATATTTCCAATGATCAAACTTTTGAATAGCTTTTTCAACAATTATTGTACCAAGTTCTCGCTCATCTTCGATATTAGATATATCTATTACAGTACCACTTCCATCAACATAATTAGTACAATCCTCAGGACTAAGTTTAAAAATAGTTTGCCTTTTTGATACCATTGACTCTGCTTGATAGCCACCATATGCTAACTGATCATCAGCATTAGTCGGTTCACAACTACTCGGATTTGTAACATAAGCAATGCCCAATTCATCATACTCATAAGGACACGAATTTCTACTACAAATCTCAAGTACTTCTGCAGCACGTTCCTTATTTTCATAATGCGGTTGCATATACGTTACATACGTACATCCTCCTAGTGAATTATCTCCAGCATTTGCCCAATAATCTCCAATGTATGCATACTTACTCATCATATGTGCTACTGTTGAATACTGTGAAACATTTCTAACAAATTCCAAAACACCAACATCAAATGACTCATAATGTATACCATCATGGGCACCATTACCAACACCTAATCCCCAGTAATTATTTGTTTGTACGCCACCCTCAAATCCGGGAGTAAAGCCTTCCAAAACAGCCCTTACTACTACAAGTTCAGGATTGATATTATTCTCTGTTGCTATTTCATATATTGTATCAGCATTTTCAATAAAAACTGCTATACCATCTCTTTCTTTTACATTACCACTTGTTGGAGTTAAATTAGTTTCGAGTAATTCTCTGAATTCGCTCTTTGATAATGATGTTGTGCTCATTGGAAATTCACTACAACCACCAATCATAGAACCAGATATATTTTCATTAGATTCTGCATCATCAGCACCTGCAGCACCACCCATTAAAAGTAAAATAATTATTATAATAAACATTGTTGCAAAGACGCCTAAAATCCAAGGATGTTTTTTTATTAAACTAAATAGTTTTTGCTTAATAATCTTTTTTTTCTCATCTTCTGAGGTATTAATGCTACTTTTTTTATTATCAAAAATACCATTTCCGGTAAACTTATTTTTTAGACCACTTGCTTTTGATTTAATTCCATTTGCCTTATCTGCAGCTTTTGCAACATTTTGAACATCGCTTGCTCCTTTGGCAGCAGCATTTTGAGCAGCACCTTCAGGATTGCCCATCATATCAACACCAGTTTGAGCAGCATCTAAAGCTCCAGCATCATTTAATTTATTCAAAGATTTTTGCATCTTTCTTGCCATTGGGTTTCTATGAGAAGCTTCCTCCATTTTGGTTGCTAATTTATCGTGAATTTTATTACCTATTTCGGTATTATTCACAACACTAGCTATTTTTCCACCTGCAGGACCAGCAAAAGCAGTTGCAGCAGCTTGAGTAGCAACTTTAGTGGCTTTTTTATTTGAATCTTTGCTTTTTTCTTTTTCTAATTCTTCTTTACGATTTTTTGCTTTATATGTACCATCATCAGATGAGCTACTTTTTTTATTTAATGAATAAGAATTATTTCTTTTTGGAATTTCACTACTATTTTGCTGTGGTGCATTAAATGAACCATCATCATAATTAATGTTATTATTTGAATATAAATCGTCACTTGAATATAAATCATCAACATTAAATTCATCATTATAAACATCATCAAAACTGTCTATAGGTTCGTCTTGGAGTTGATCCGGTATATCATTAAAATTTTTATTATTATCCACTATATCACCACCAATACTGATAGTAGTATATCATAAAAACTGTTGTTACTACAATAGTTACACCAAATATTTAAAAGCATGGTGAATACATAATTAAGTAACATTTTAATTAATTTATCTAAATTTTTGTATATAATCAAATATTATAAAAAAATGTTAATAAATTGTTAAAATAAAATCACTTTACAAAAGATAGGTTATTAACAATTTACTAACAAAAAAAGAGTGATAACTCACCCTTAGTATCCTCCACCTGAACCAAATGAATCAAGTTCTTCTTGAGTAGCAATAACAGTCATATTCATTCTACGGTTACCGCATATAAGTAGGCCTTCACCTTGATTATAATATTTAATTCTTTCCTTTTCTGTTTCATTTAGGTCAATAAGTTTTGCTAAATCTTCAACAGCTTGTTTACGAAGATTCATTATTAAATAAGATGAAGCATTATCAAATATTGCTTTTCCATGCATTATTAAATTTGGAGCAGCAAAATCTGTTGGTTGTTGTGTAATAATAATTGTTCCAGTGTTATATTTTCTTGCTCTTCTTTGAATTTGCGATAAGAATTCCGCACCAAGTTCATTATGATTAGATAAAAGTACATGTGCTTCATCAACCATCATAACTGTATCAATGTCTTTATCCAAACATAGTCCCCAAGCAAATTTTAATATATTAAAGAATAATGCATTTTTAATATTTTCATCACTATTCATAAGTTCCTTGATATTAAAAACAATAAAATCACTATCAATTTGAAGTGTTGTATGACCAGTAAAATAATATCTTAATTCTTTTATTAAAGGTCTTATTTTAAGTTCTAGACGTTCCATTACATCTCTTTCACGAGTTGCATCAGTCATTGATAATAGTCTTCCTTTAATAGTAGCATATACATCATCAAATGTTGGAAAATCTGCACTTGTTAATTTAGTAAAATCTGTATTATAATCAATTTTAAATCTTTTATAAGTATCTTGAACTATCTCGCTAAATAATGTCAAAACATCTTCTTCAATTGAAGGGTTATAATACTTCATAAATGCCTTTAACTGTTGAAGTGTACGAGTTAATACAGTGTATCCTAAGCCTTGTTCAATTTCTTCTTCATCAACATCGACTACAATTTCAAGTGGATTAATCATACCAAAGTCTCCACCTTTTCCTAAATCTAAGAAATCACCTTTCATCATAGTGGCCATTTCACCAAGTTCACCTTCAGGATCAATACATACAACTTGCAATTGGTTTCTTAAATGAGTTCTAAGAAGCAGTTTTGCTGCAGTACTTTTTCCTGAACCAGATGTACCTAAAATAATCATGTTAGCGTTGTTACGATTAGTTTCTTTCTGTCTTTTGAATAAAAATTGATTAAACAAAATGACACCACCAGATCTATCTATCCCAAGAAGAGTTCCTGTACCAGGATCTTTAATAGAATCAAAAACAAATGGATACATTCCAGCAATAGTAACAGATGGAAGCGGTATACCTATCCTTTTTTCAATATCTTGTTCTGGAAATATTGGAAGCATACTTTTTAATGCTTTTTCTTGTTCAAACATTAAAGATACTCCACGCATTCCAAGTGCATCTATATAATTTCTTACTTGAATTTTTGTAAGCTCTAGGCCATCTTTTGATTCAGCAGATATCATTAAATGCAATTGAAAATCAAATATTCTAGCTTGACTTGAAGCTAGCATAGATATAAATTGTTCAAGTGATTCATAATCTTGTCTAATTCTTTCTTGCGTAGTTTGATCTTTTTCTTGTTGATAACGAATTTTTAAATCTGCTATCTCTTTATTAAGCATCTTTTTCAATATTTCAAATGATATCGGTATATGCTTAATACCTACTCTTACACCAGGAATATTATTTACATCAGATAAATATCCTGGAAATATGCTTCTCGGATAACCAACAATAGTCATAATTGTGTAATATTTATCACCTAGCATAAAATCAATTGGTTTAAAATAAATTCCTTTAGGTGCTACTTCACTTTTTAATTTACTCATATTAAATCACCGCCCTAAAATTTGTACTTATTCCATCATTTAAGTAATTATCAAGAAGCATTCTTAAATCAGCATTGCTAGTTTGTCTTGATTGAAGACCCGCATTTGCAAGACCACTAATTAAAGTATTTAACTTCTTTTGAACAAGTTCCATTTTCTTTTCTTTAAACAAAAAAGTATATTCTGTATCAACTACATTATATTCTCTACTCATAAACATGTTTGCTTTATTAATATCTTGCATTACAAGTTTTCTTATGCCTTGATCTTGAGTTTGATTATATAAAACTTGCAATTCACTTAAATACATATCAATGTCAACAGGTCTATCTGAAATAAGTAACCAAAACTCAAAATCTAAAGTGTTATAAAATGTTGATAAACTAAATAGCGTAGCATTTTGAGCTTGTTCATCAAAAATAAAGATGTTTTTTGGACTTACTTTTACTCCAGTCACATAATAACCATCCGTTGTTAAAATCATTCCATTATTAATAGATTTAATAGGTAACCAATCTTCTGCATATTTAGAGCTATTTGTAGTATTAGCTACATTTGTTTTATTACTATTCATCTGCGTCATCACGAACACACCAACCCTTCCAATAATATTTTTTTCTATTTGTGTAATAATCAAGTATGTTGTTTAAAAGTTGCATTACATTATGATAATTTCTAACTGGTAATACTAATCCAGTAGCAATTAATAATGGTATTATGCTAATTATAAGTTCCACAGTAGTGGGATTTTTTAATATAACTAGCATAATAATCGTAATAAACGCTCCAATTAAACATACTATTAAGTCTGGCCAAGTAAAGAATCCAAATATTAATTGAGACTTTTTACTATTAGCAGGTACTAAATATTGATTTTGCATTAACTAGTCCTCCTTTTAATTTATTTTGTATTGTCATGGAAATTAGATGCAGCGCTACTTGCTTTATACCCAGGAGTATTTTTTTGTTGTTGTTTTTGTTTAGCAACTTGGTCAAGTAAACCATCAATTTCCTTAATTTCTTGATCAATATTACGTTTGCTTCTTTCATTAGCAGAATTTTTAGCATCAAGTTGAATATTAATACTGCCAGCTTCCTTTGAAACTTTATCAAGCAAATCCCAACCTTCTAAACCATTAATCATTGCATCTCTAGTGGCCTGGTCGATTCTATTTCCATCAGCATCATGCATCGTTCCGGCATTGAAATCTGCAATAAATTTTTCATAATTTGCTTTAATTTTACCACTTTTATCAACATCCACTCCATTATACTGAGTACCCGTTGCAGCAGCTGTAACATACTGTTCAACCATACTTTTTTGTTTTTCAGCAAGTTTAATAGCTGCATCTTGATATGCTTCATTAGAAATTGTACCATTTTTATAAGAGTTATCCAATTGTTCCTTTAAAGAAGTGTAATTACCAGTTAAATCAAGCATAGTCTGTCTATTATTAATAGCAGCGCGTCGTTCTTCATATTCTGCTAAACTCATATCTGAACCTGGTCTAGTGTAGATTTCATCAAGATTTTCTAAATCTGCAGCTCTTTGTTCTTCAGTATAGCCAGTTGAAACTTGCAAAGTTTCCAATATTTTTGAATCAGCTTTACTTAAATCAGAAATTGCAGCACTTTTTATTGCATCCTGTGTAGAAGTCAAAATCTCATTATTAGATTTTGCATCTATATTCTTTCTCATAGCATCGGTAATTTGTGATGTCTTAAGATTTAGTTTATCCTTGTTTTCATTTTGTTTCTTTACAAAATCTGGAGTAGCATTGATTGTGTTTCCATCTTTATCAATAATTGAATATGTCCCGTTTTCAATTGCATGATCTGCAGCTGCTTTTGAAGTTTCAAAGCCAAACATTCTGCGCATTCTATCAACAGCTAAAGAAGATGTTGTAGCACCTTCAGCTCTTGCTTCAATTCTATTTCTTCTTCTAGTTGCTTCTTGTCCAATTGCAGTAAAGTCTTTATTTTTAATTCCTCGATTCATTCCTCTAAAAAATGATACAGGATTACCATGACCAGCTATTGCTGCGCCAACAGCAGAACCAGTGACATATGGCATGCTGGCTTTGAATTTATCTGCAATGCCAAGTTTCATATCACCATCACCAATGCCAAATAAATCACTCAACAATTTTGGTGCTTGATGGACAAAAGCAATAATACCTAATATCATAAAAACACCGCCAAATAAATTTAATATAACATTTCCAGTTCCTGCGGATTTATCAAATAAATCAACTTTAACAACTAACGAAATTAAATATACACCAAAATTCATTACTAGTACTCTTGTAAAAACTCCCATAAAAGTAGACATAGTATTTTTTAACCATTTTTTATATACATCTTCCATTTTAGGTATAGCCATACAAATAAATGCAAGTGGTGCAATTATTTGAAAAAATGCAAGTTTACATACTCTAACACCTAAGTCAAAACAAAAACTTACTATAACGTATAATAGAAAACATCCAACAATTAATGCAAGTAGCCAATCACAACTGACTTCACCATCATACCAGTTGTTTGCAAAAGCCCTAAACCCGGCAAAAGAACCAGTTGCATTAGCAAAATCAATAACTTCCTCATAAGTACAATTGTTCTTCTTTTTACAATTCAAAACAGCTTCTTCACCTTCTGGAGTATACCTAGTAATTACATTTCCAAGTGCAGTGGAATTTTTTAATCCATCATCACCGCTTTCATTAGTAAAGAAAGGTTTATATGTTTGAACACTCATTATTATTCCACCATATTTATTTCCAATAGCACCTCTTTGAGAATTTTCATTTACTTCACCAGTAAATATTCCACCTATAACGCCAGATTTTAATATAGCGCTTTGAAGACCATAGGCGAACGAAAAAATTGATGGACATAATATAATTAAAACTATTGCAGTAGAAAATTTTATTAGAACTTGTTTCCCATCAATTCCCTTAGAACTACCATCCGGATCAACAATTTTAAGAAGTATCGCATAAGCTAAAACAAAAAGCATAACTACAGCAATTATTCTATATATATTTGTTGTTAATGATTTATAAGCGGATTCATTAAAAATATTAGTTTCTGCAAGTTGTAAAAAGATTCTATAAACTATATTTACAAATTTAAAGGGCAAAGTTGATAATGAAATTAGCATTCCATTAAACCAACCTACAATGTCATCCCAGCCTAAAATTAACATTACTTATCACTTCCTTACTTCGGCACGTCTATATTAATAGTGTTACGATTATTTGATTTTGGTGTCCAATCATTTTTTGATTTGCTACTACATGTAACGCCAGGACAATCACAATAATTCAATAAACATTTACTACACGCTTCAAATTCACTCTTTACTTTATCTGTTCCATTTATTAAATTAATCATTGCAGATAGTATTGAAGGAAGTAAAAACACAAATACGCCAATTACTAATTTAAAAATAAATCCACTTAAAGCTTTTGAAAAGGCGCCTTGGTCTTCATCAATAAATGCTTTAAATAATGAAACCATACCAATGATAATAAGCAAAACCGGTACTATAATCTTAATAATTATTAATCCAATAGCAGCTATTTTAAGAAGTTTCACAATATTTTCATTTGAACAAGTAAATGCGTCTAGTCCTTGTTGAATTTTATCTTCTAAAATCAAACTATATGAGCTAAAATTTATATTATTAATATCTATATTTTTTGCATAAGAAACTTTTGTAAATGTAAAAAAGCAGCAAAGTAATATAAATAGTTTAAGTAATCTCGTTTTCAAAATATACCACCATATAAATTATATAATATTTGATATTAATTAGCAATAAATTTATGTCAAATAAAATTTTATAAATAGACAAATTACTATAATATTTTATATAATCATGTTATGAATGGCTAATTATTGGTAATATAATTAATGCTTCTTCTAAATAAATAATTTTTGTGATATCATATTCACATGATAGGATGGTATATATGAAGAAAATAATTAAAACACTTTTTATCTTTTTGCTAATGATATTATGTATTAATAATGTTTATGCTGACGAGCCAAAATTTACCTGTGTTTATAACGATTTTAAATTAGATCCAAGTAATAACAATGGAAAAGGTCTTCAAATAAATGTGTATAATGATTATGTAAAAGCGTATGTATATTATAAGGATACAGATGGTGGTACTAAAACGTATGATTTAGATGACTGTAAAAGTAATTTAACTGAATGTGAAAAATTATGGGATAAAGAAGATGTTTCTTTAAACTTAAGAATTAACATAGATAATTTTTATGAAAATACTACGCCACATTGCCCCAATGCTATAGTTGATAATAGTGATTTATATGGCAATGGGCTTGTACTAAGATTTGGTAAAAAAAATACAACTTCTAGTGAATATGAAACTGAGTATATTCCAAGAAAAGAATATCCTCATGGCTCCGATAGTGGTTCAGGTAATGACAACGTTGATGAAACCGTTTTAGAATGTACGAATGATAAAGGATATTCATATAGTTTTTCAACTAGTGAAGTCCCAAATGCATCACACGGTCAAATAAGCTTTGAATTTTTAAAAAAGAAAAGTGGAAAAATTTTAATAAGAGTTACATATGGTTCAACTATGAATGAATATACTGTTGGTGATGGTTCTTATAAAGAGTTAGAATCTGGAAATACAACAGGAAATGCAAGAGTAAAATTTGATAGTTTTGGTTCATTTAATTCTTGCCCATCAAAAAAAGATTTATCATTTTGCGAAGCTGATATAGCAGGTGAAAATTTTAAAACATTTGCAATTACGTTAAATGATAATGTTTGTAAAAGCGTTTCCACAAAAATTCCTGGATATAATCATAATGTTGACGATCCTAAAGAGCTCGAATGTGAAAGTATTTTTACTGGAGATTTACAACAATATTTAGAAAAGATTTTTAGTATTATGAAGTATTTGGGAATTGTGCTTTGTATTGGGCTTTCTATAGTGGACTTTGTTAAAGCTATATTAGATGATGATAAAAATGCATTAAATAAAATTACAAAAAGAGTTTTAACAAGACTACTTCTTGTAGCATTATTATTCTTTTTACCAACTATTGTTAATTTTATAGTAACATTAATAGATTCTAATGCTTGTAAAATTAATTTTTAAAATGTTGATTATTTTTCAGTATTTTTTATTTAATTATTATAGTTATTTTGATATAATTAGACTATGAAGAAATTTTTTATTTTATTTTTAAGTTTATTTTATATAATGTGTATCAATGTTTTTGCAGACGAAACAGACGAAATATGTTCGACAAATAAAACTGGGGATCAAGAAAGGCTACTATGTACTTTTACCATGGAAGACAAAACATGTTTTGTTACTATAACTAGAACATTAAATTCTGCTACTCCGCCAAGACTAGTTATTGATAGTGTAAAGCAAAACGATATTTCTAAAACTAGTTATACATGCAATAGTGGTATAACATTTAGTTTAAATATTCCTTTAAATAAAGGATTAAATGGATTTGATCAAGTATCTGTATCAGGTAGTTCATCAAGTGGCATATATAAAATAACCGGTTTAGAAGCGTATTCAGCTAATTCACCAAAAGTAAAATGTGCCGGGCCAGATTATAATATTATCGTCGATGAAGAAGATGGATGGGTTTGTAAAATTGAAATATATGCAGATGAAAACAACAACGTTATTATGAAATATGGTGACCAAGAGGCAACTAATCCTACTAAGAAAAAAAATAATTCATCATACATATGCTCTTATGCCGGTGATTCTGAAACATTCACTCTAAGTAAAGACATGAAACAAGGTGAATTAACCGATACATCTAAATGTCCAAGGATTAATACATCAGCCAAAACTGAAGCTGATAACGTAGGTCAAGATAATCAAACGCCAGAACGAGATTCTGAAAATGATAATGATGCAGACACTAATATACCTGGATATAATCATAATGTTGACGATCCTAAAGAGCTTGGATGTGAAAGTATTTTTACTGGAGATTTACAACAATATTTAGAAAAAATTTTTAGTATTATGAAGTACTTGGGAATTGTACTTTGTATTGGGCTTTCTATAGTGGACTTTGTTAAAGCTATATTAGATGATGATAAAAATGCATTAAATAAAATTACAAAAAGAGTTTTAACAAGACTACTTCTTGTGGCATTATTATTCTTTTTACCAACAATTGTTAACTTCATAGTAACGTTAATTGATGAAAATGCTTGTACAATTAATTTTTAAAATAAAAAAACTAATTAGGATTTAACTTTCTAATTAGTTTTATTTTGTTTTAGTACTTTTTTTCTTGTTTGGAACTAGTTTAACTTTTACGCCCTTATATCTAGCAAATTCATATTTAACGCCTTCAGGTAAATTTTTCTTTAGTTTTTTCATAATCTCACTCCTTGCAGCAAGATTATAGCATAAAATTAGGTATCTATACAAGTACTTTATTGGTTTCTATTATTAATTGTTTTGAAAATATCTCTTTGATTATGGTTCTGCTTATTACTAATCGGTTGTGATTTTTTATTATTCTCAATATTATTAATTTGAAAATTAGCTTCATTTATTTGTGATTTTAGTTTTTGCATGTGCATAAATAAAGCATTATTTTTATTATTATCAGATGCAAGTTTTGTTAACTCATTTTCCATACTAAATTTTCTTTTTTTTAAATAATCTATCTTATCCATAAACTTCCCTTTCTAAATAAACTTTACTCCAAGCATGCCAACAATAAATTGACTTTGAAAAGGTTCTATTATAATGCCTTTTAATGAATTATTATCAAAAATAATATTTCTAATATCCGAAGTTGAAAAATCAACGTCCTTTAAGTTTACATTAAAGAACTCCGTTTTATCAAAAATATTTTTATAGAAACAAATGTTTTTTATTTTGCTTTCGATAAAATAACTTTCTGACATATTAGAATTTTCAATCAACAATTTATTAATAAATGCTCCAGAATAATTTGAATACTTTAATAATGTATTGTCAATATACACATCTTTAATACTTGAATCAATAAAATTAACCCCAAGTAATTTTGAATTTATAAACTCGCACCTTTCTATTAGCTTTTCACTAAAAATTTTATTAGACAAATCACATGATTTAAAAATACAATCAATTAAATTAACTCCAATTAACTCTATATTAGTAAAATCAATATTTTCAAATATGCAGGAATCAAAGTCAATATCTTTAATAATTAATTTGCTATTAGATTCACAATTAATTTTTACATTATTAAAACTTTTATTTTTTAAGCATTCATCAAATGAAGATTCAATGCACTTTGTTATCCTTGGTTTAACTATTTTCATCATATTTTTAGGATAACACAATTCTAAATTAAATACTAGATTTTTTTGCCAATATATGTATTCAAAATTTGAACATATTAATAATATCGGAGAAAGAATACAATATAATTATATGTGAAGGAGAAATTCTATGGTAAAATTTCAGCCATTTAAAAATGAAAAAGTCGTAATAACAATAAGAATTGATAGTGAAAAACTTGAAATGATTGATAAGTTAGCTACAAAAATAGATATAAGTAGAAATGAATTTATTAATCAATGTCTTGATTATGCTATAAATAATTTAGACAAAGACGATAAAAAGGATAATAAAACTGAAGATAGCAATATAAAAACCGATAAAATAATGTAATCGGTTTATTTTTTTTCTTGAGAAAATTCTAATTCATTGTTTTTTAAAACTTGTTCACACTTATTTTCTATAAAACTAGCGTACGTTTTTATTTGTTCAAGTTTTTCATCTGTAACTCTTGGATCTTCATAATCATATTTATTATTTTTATTAACTTTACATAAACTATATCCACAATAAAACCAGTGTAGAGGATGTCTGTCTTTTATTTCTTTCAATAACTGGGAAATAATTTGCATATTTTCGAAATTATCTAGATCAATATTTTGAGTAAGTTCATAAAATGCCTCAAAAATAGTTGGAACATTATAATCATAAAGTTTACTAAAACCTTTAATTAAGGTTATTTCATCATATAGTTTTTGAACTACACTAAAATCATCAATATAATGTTTTTGTTTTATGCTATCTAAAATACGATGATATTCACTGAAATGATATTCTCTTAATTTTTTACCATCTATTTCAACAATTGGTATTTTAAAATAGGCTGCCCATTTTTTAGCTGTATCTATTGAACGCATATCATCGGTGCCACTAACTACGATAACAAAATCAGGTTTATTTACTTTTCCATCACAATAACGTTTTGTTAGTATTTCGTTATAATCATAAAATTGTTTAGAACCATAAGCTTCATATAATCGTTTTAAATTTTCATGCTCACAAAAAGCTAAAGATTCATCGTCTGCAAGTCGGTTTGTTGGAGTTGCAGCATCTCGAACGAATGTACCTTCTAATCTTTCTGGAGATATGCTTGAAAATCCTAATAAAACACCATTTGACTCTCCAAATGTCTTAACCAATTTCCATATATATGACATTGAAATATTCGGATTTCCAGTAGTAGTAGTTTCCCATAATTTCGGATTATCAACAAGTTTTTCTGTTAACTCATAATGTAGTGATGTATCTTTATCTTTCTTATAAATACAGTGCACTAAAGCCTCAAAATTTGGATTATCTATTTTAATAATAGGTATTTGCTCTTTTACTAAATTGTTATTTTCATCATAATATGAATATTCTTCATACCTATTAATACTTTCTTTTTGGGGATTTATAATGTTTTTTGATATTTGCCAACTTTTAAAATTTTTAGCCCAAGTAAATACTTCATCAAAGTTAAAACTTTGAGAGCTATTATAAATACTTTCATGTATTTTTTCCATTATTTCATCTTTAGACATACTATGCTTTTCTGTAGCAGCATAAAATTCATATAAATATTTCAAATTATCTGGTATAGGATAATCATTACTAATTGCCTCTGTTGCAAGAAGATAAGCTTTCCTTACATTATCTGAACTAGTGTTAAATAATATTTGATATGCACCAGCTTCGATATGCAAAAGATCATCTATTTCAAGTAATTTATAATATAGTAGTTTTTTAGAAAAATCATAAGAAACTTTCGCTTTTTTCATTAAATCCTGTATAAAAGTGTAACATGGTATACCTGATGGTATTTCACCACTAAAATTACTTATAAAGGTTTTAAGTTCAATATCGGTAGGATTCTCTATAAAATACTCCCTTAAAGCATGGTCCTTTAATTTAACAAACACACTAATAAATTCTTTAATATCTATTTTACTTGAAAGGTTTATAATACGATCAATATATTTTTTATCATCCGCACTATTTAGTAAAGGTTGAATTTCTCTTAAAATCGTAGGATTTTTCTGAATAATGTTTATGTATTTTTTTAATTCCTCTAAATTATAAAGTGGCATAATATCATAGTTTTGAATAATTATATCTTTACCCCAAGTATCTATAAAAGTTTGATTTAAACAATCTAAATTAATATTTTCTGTTTTCATATCAACTAAAATTTCATATATATCTTTGTTTTCATTGTATAAAGCTATTTCTTTTGTTCCAAAAATAACACCTCTTCGTATTAAACTTGTGATTTTGTAAAATAAAGTATTATTGTTTTTAAAAACATGTAAAAGAAAATAAAATTGTTCTTTCGTAATGTTCAAATCTTGTAAGTAAGAAATTAAATATATTTGTTGACTAAAACTAACTTTAAGTATTGCTTTATTTAACATAAAATCTTGATATTTTATATGTTTTTGATTTAAATTAGCACGTAATTTTCTTAATTGTGGATTTATAATAATCTTCATATATGCCTCCGAAGTATTTTATCATGTATACATTATACCATTAAATTTAGAAAAAATTCCATCTATATAACGTTTCACACTTCCATAATTAAATATTTTTAAAATTTCCAAGTCCATTGTCAATATCATTACAACACAAAACTATATATAGATTTTTTTTATTTCTTTTATGAAAGTATCTAAGTTTTCCTTAGCAATAGGTAAAGGTAAGTTTTATCTTCAATAAAATATCCATTTTGTAGGCATTTCACAAAAACAAAAAACGCTCGATTTCCGTTTAAAATCAAGCGTTTTTCGATATTTTGACTCCAAAAATTGGAGCAAATTTCTATTTGGCAGGGGCGGAGAGAATCGAACTCCCATCTAAAGTTTTGGAGACTCCTATGCTACCATTATACCACGCCCCTAAGGCAAGAACATTATAACATAAATATAATTAGCAATCAAGATTTTTAATCATATTATATTCTAGGTGATATAGTGATAATTTCATACAATACAAAGGAGCTAGATTTACTAGCAAGAATAATGAGAGCTGAAGCTTTAAATGAAGGAGAACTTGGCATGTTAATGGTAGGAAACGTTGTAGTTAATAGAGTTCTTGCTAATTGTTTAACCTTTAAAAATATTAATAGCTTATATAATGCAATTTATCAGCAAAACCAGTTTGTAGGAACCAATAGTTCGTTATTTCAGGCAAGTGCTACAACACTTGAAAAAAACTTAGCTAAAAGAATATTGCAAGGAGAATATTATTACCCAGCAACTAATGCCCTATGGTTTTATGCTCCTAATAAAAATGAAAATTGTAAAAGCACTTGGTATAATCAAACTTTATCTGGAAGATATAAAAACCATTGTTTCTATAATCCTGATCCTGGAGTTTGTCAAGAAATTCATTAAAAAAGATTGCACAAATTATGCAATCTCAATTTTATTATCTTTAACATCAATGTTAATAGTAGAATTTTGACTTATTTCATTATTAATAAGTTTTTTTGCAATTAATGTTTCAAGTTCTTTATTAACTAATCTTTTTAATGGTCTTGCGCCAAAATATTCATCATACCCATTATCAATAAAGTATTTTCTAGCATCAGTTGAAAGAACTATTTTAACATTTATATCGCTTAAACGTTTTTCAATATCTTTAATGATATTATCAAGTATTTGTGATAAATCATCTTTACTAAGTTTGTTAAATACAATAATTTCATCAAGTCTATTTAAAAATTCAGGTTTAAAATATTTTGTAAGTTCTGAAGTTACTTTATCTTCCTCATTATTCAAAATATATTCACTACCAACATTTGAAGTCATAATTATAATTGTATTTTTAAAATCTACGGTCCTTCCGTTAGAATCAGTAAGTCTACCTTCATCTAGAATTTGAAGTAATAAATTTAGTACATCTGGATGAGCTTTTTCAATTTCATCGAATAATACTATGCAATATGGATTACGACGTACTTTTTCTGTGAGTTGGCCTCCTTCTTCATATCCAACATATCCTGGTGCTGCACCAATAAGTCTTGATACAGAAT
Source organism: uncultured Bacilli bacterium (assembly GCA_934101645.1). Classification (GTDB taxonomy): domain Bacteria; phylum Bacillota_I; class Bacilli_A; order RF39; family UBA660; genus UBA6448. The sequence continues at coordinate 20,302 of CAKORX010000005.1, forward strand.
ATTTTTCCATATATTCGCTCATATCAATTCTTACCATATGATGTTCATCATCAAAAAGTTCATAGGCAAGGCTCCTTGCAACCTCAGTTTTTCCCACTCCTGTCGGGCCCAAAAACATAAATGAACCAATTGGTCTATTAGGATCTTTAATGCCACTTCTTGAACGTATAATTGCATCAGATACAAGTTTTAATGCCTTGTCTTGACCTTTTACACGTTTTTTTAAGTTCTCTTCGAGATTTAATATTTTATCTTTTTCAGAACTCATTAGCTTAGAAAGTGGAATGTTGGTCCATTTACTAATAATACCTGCGATATCTTCGCTAGTTACAACGTCACTTAATATACTATTTTTGTTTTCTTTTGTTAAATTCTCAAGTTTTAATTTAAGCTCTGGCAAAGTACCATTTTTAAGTCTTGCAGCAGTTTCTAAATCATAATTATTTTCCGCTTGTTCAAGTTCGAAGTTACATTTAGAAATTTGTGATTTTACCTTTTTAATTTCCTCATTAAGATCTTTTTCTTTTTGCCATTTTTCATTAAGTTTTTGCTCTTCGCCTTTTAATGTATAAAGTTCATCATCAATTTTTTCAAGCCTTTTTATAGATAGTTCATCTTTTTCTTTTTTTAACGCTTCTTTTTCAACTTGTAATGTTAAAATTTTGCGGGTTATTTCATCTAAAGCTGTTGGAACACTGTCCATCTGTACTCTAATTGTTGCACATGCTTCATCTACCAAATCAATTGCTTTATCTGGTAAAAATCTATCTGTAATATATCTATTTGAAAGAGTGGCCGCACTAACTAATGCTTTATCTTGGATAGAAACACCATGATATATTTCAAATCTTTCTTTTAAACCACGAAGGATAGTTATTGTATCTTCGACAGTTGGTTCAGAAACAATTACCTTTTGAAATCTTCTTTCTAGTGCTCCATCTTTCTCGATATACATACGATATTCATTTAATGTTGTAGCACCAATAACGTGAATTTCTCCACGAGCTAGCATTGGTTTTAGAATATTTCCTGTATCCATAGCACCTTCGGCACTACCAGTACCTACTATTAAATGAATTTCATCAATAAACATTATTAGGTTGCCTTCGCTTTTTTTGATTTCGTCTAAGACTTTTTTTAGTCTTTCTTCAAATTCACCACGATATTTTGCACCAGCTATTAATGATGCCATATTTAATTCCCAAATAGTTTTATTTTTTAAGCTTTCAGGAACGTCCCCTTTTACAATTCTTTGAGCAAGGCCCTCTACAATGGCAGTTTTTCCTACGCCTGGCTCACCAATAAGAACAGGATTATTTTTTGTTTTTCTAGAAAGTATTCTAGTTATGCTCCTAATTTCATCGTCTCTACCAATTATAGGATCTATTTTACGATTTTTAACATCGTCATTTATATTACGTCCATATTTTTCTAGAACGTTTTCATTTTCTTCATTATTTTGATTGTACATTTTACATACCTCCTTTTTACATATACTATTATACTCAAAAAATTAGCACTTGTCAATATTAAGTGCTAATTATACTATATTAAAATATTCATTTTTTATGCAAAAAAATATGAAAACATTTGTTATTTTCATATTTTAAGTTTTTGACCAATTTGAAGTGTATTTGACGTTAAATTATTTTTATTTTTAATGTTATCAACTGTTGTATTAAACTTTCTAGCAATTGCCCATAATGAATCACCTTTTTGAACGGTATAAACTGTATCTTTCGATGGAACGATTAATTCTTGACCGATACTTAAAGTATTACTATTTAAATTATTTAATTTCTTTAGGTTGTCAACTGTTGTTCCATACATATTAGCAATCTTATAAAGAGTATCACCTTTTTGTACTTTATATATATTTTGATTATCTGGATTTACTTTAGTGCCTTTAATTTTTAATCTTTGACCAATTGATAAAAGATTTGTCTTTAAATTGTTGATAGACTTAAGTTCTTCGACAGTGGTATTATATTTTTTAGCTATGCTCCATAATGAATCACCTTTTTGAACTATATAGTAATCATTTTCTTCATTCGAACCTTTTAATGAATATGGCACACCAATATAGTTTGCTAATGCTTTTACAACAGCTTCCGCTAAATCTTCCCAATTGTTCTTAATTAAGTTCACATCATCACCTGTACTATCTAAAAATCCATACTCTACGATTAATGTTTCATTATTAGGAGTATCTCTTAATAAATAATAATAATCTTTTGATGGATTACTAGGTAATCTACGTTGATAATATTTTCTAACATTTTGACCAGATGCCTCCAGTTCTTTAGCAATAAGTTTTGATAATGTATCTTTATTACGAAGTGCATAAATTACTTCAGCACCATCGCCACCCCCTGCATTTAAGTGATTAGATAATGCAATAACATCATTGCCATTGCCATAAAAGCTTTGCACTCTTTTTGGCCTCGTAGTTTGATCTAATAATTCATCAGAAGTTCTTGTCATTGCATTTTCTATTCCTAATTCATCTAATCTTTTTTTTATATAATTACTAATTTTTAATGTATATTCTTTTTCTAGAATACCATTACCTGATGAGCCTCCATCAGCTCCACCGTGTCCAGCATCAATTACAACTTTTTTAGCCATAAATATCACATCCTATAATAATTTATGCTAAAGAAAATAAGATGAAATACTAATTATAAATATAATGCAATTAATAAAACTTAATTTTTATATGTCGTATTGCAATATAAATGAGTTACTTGCCCATTTGTAATTTTATTATTTCCACCTTCAGCTTTTCTCTGAATATGATCAATAGATAAAGATTGGGTTGTTAAATAGCCACCGCATATTGCACATTTTGATAGTGATTTTACAAAAGTTTGAAGTTTTATTTGCTGTTTTATTCCCCTAGAAAAATTACCCTTCACTTGAATTTTACTATTATCAATAATTTCAGTTTGTAAGTCCTTAAAATCTGATTTTTTCTTTAATTTTTCAACAACTTCTTTTGGACTTAATTGATTATTTTGTAATAATATTTCCATAATAGCTATATAATAATCAGCCATATGAGTATATGCTTTTTTACTCTGTCTATATTTTCTTATAATTTGTTGTGCTAAAAAACTATAATCATATATAACTTTTTCAAAATTACTCCTAATACTAATAAAATCATTAAGTTTATTTTTAGAAATTAATTCTTTAATGAATAAAAGAAAGCCATAAAAACTTCCAATCTTATGCTTGCCAATATCTGAATAAAAATATACAAATGGATGAATTCCTAAAGAAAATGGTTCATTAGAATTTATATATTGCAAAATTTTCAATGTATTTTTTAAACAATTTAAAACATTTATTTCATTTCCCTCTTTCGCATCGTTATCATTTTTTATGTCATTGCAAATTTTAACTGTTTGTGTAACAACATCGAGTGTTAAACTAGAAGACTGAAACCCACCAATAGTAAAGCTGTTTATATCATTTGTATTTACTTTACCACTTCCAAATAATAACTTATGAATATCTTTAGAAATATTTTGAACATTTGCTTCACCTTTTTCTGAAAAACCAGACCAATATTTGTAACCCATACCAGCTCGTACAATTGCTCTAGAAGCTATAGCATAGTCCTTGCTTCTATTAATAATTAATTCTAACTCAGCATCACTTATTTTAGTGGCAGATTGATTAATTTTCAAAAATGATTCTTCTGCCTTATTCGCATCACCATCTACCCATTGTAATTGTAAAGCCAATGCCCCCAAATTTTTTGCATACGTTTTTTGTTCATCATTTTTTGCAAGATTTGGATTTCTTGTTATTTTAAATAAATCACTAAACGAGCCAATTCTTTCATTTATCATTTTGCGAATATTATTTGCAGTTTCTAATTGTTCAGTAACTATAAAATTATTATAATAGTCTCTTGATATACTTCCATCACCATAGTCGTCATTAATCCACGCTGCTAAACTGCTTAAACGATGTGCACCATCGATAACAAATATATAACCACTTTGGCTTCTCCATAATATTATCGCTGGAATCAATTCTCCATTTAAAAAACTTTCAATAATACCATAAACTTTACTTGGTTCCCATTCATTTGTTTCTCTTTGAAAAATTGGTTTTCTTAAAGTAGAAAAGAAAAATGAATCATACTTTAAATCTTCGATAGATAAAGTCGCTTTATTTCGTGTATTTTCCATACTACCTGATTGGGTTATTATATCAAAATCCTCTCTTGGAATTAATGCATCCAATGTTACAGTTTTCATTTTGTTTTACCTCCATTAGCTTTAATATATCTATAATTATACAGTAAAACACTAAAAAAAGCGATTAATTAATTTCGCTTCATTCTAAAAAAAATTAATAATTCAATTTGTAATTAATCTATTTAATGGCAAAGTTTATAATTTCTCTTATTTCAAAAATTCGTTTACTTAAAAATTCCGGATTGTCCTTAAACCATTTAATGTTTAATGGTGACGGATGTGGTAAAACAATAGCCACTTTTCCATAAAGTATATTATTTTTAAAAACTAAGTCATTAAAGCTTTCACATGGAAAGAAAACTTTTGCGGCTTGTGCACCAATAATTATAAATATTTTGTTGTTAATTTGTTGAATCTCTTTTCTTACCCATGTTTCATAACATATTTTTGGTGGTTTCTTATCATTCCCATTTTTGTCCTTGCCTGGATAGCAATGAGCAAGTGAAGTTATGTAGAAATTATCTTCATTATAAAAATCTTCGTCAGTAATATTATACCATTCATATTTAAGTTTTTTTCCACTTTGATCAGTAAATGGCTTTAATGTTTTATACACAGTTTTTGACGGAGCTTGACTAATTTGACATATTTTTGCGTTTTTATTTCCAAAAACTACAGGATGGGGTTCAAATCCAAAACTTTCTTTACAAATTTGGCAATTTTTAATTTCATTTATCAATACTTCAAATTTTTTATTCATAATATAATTTACTCCATTTTCTAATATTAAAATAACTATTCAGTTTTATCATAATTATCTAAAAAACTTTTATATATTCCATTATTTTTTGTTCCCAAAATACAATTTAAATTAACATTATTTAAAGATGTAAAAATATTATTATCAATATTTGGATTTACTTTTCTTAATTCTTTTATCAAGTTTTTCATTTCTTTTCGTTTACTTAAATTTTCATCAGAAATATCACAAGCTTCAGTAAATCTACATGCACAATTTAAAAAAGTTAGATCATTATAATTTTTCCAAGATATAATCGCTTGCTCTTTAACTAAATAAAGTGGTCTTATAAGTTCTAAGCCTTCATAATTTTCTGAATGTAATTTTGGCATCATAGTTTTAACTTCAGAACCATAAAACATCGAAAGCAAAGTAGTTTCTATTACATCATCAAAATGATGGCCTAAAGCAATTTTATTACAGCCAAGTTCTTTAGCTTTATTATATAAATATCCTCTTCGCATTCTTGCACATAAATAACATGGATTACCATTTACATTTGTAGTTACATCAAAAATATTACTTTCAAATATTTCAATCGGAATATTTAATTTTTTGGCATTTTCTTCAATTAACAATCTATTTACATTACTATATCCCGGGTCCATAACTACATAATGAGCTATAAAAGGAAACTTTCCATGGCGAATCAATTCTTGAACGCATTTAGCAAGTAAAAATGAATCCTTTCCACCACTTATACAAACCATAATATTATCATTTTCATTTATTAATTTGTACTCAGTTATTCCTTTAATAAATTTACTCCAAATATCTTTACGATATTTAGTAATTATACTTCTTTCGATTTCTAAATATTTTTCCATATTATACTCCACCACTTATTAAAAAAACTATCATTTTGACAGTTTTCTTTTAGAATTTCTTTCTCTTATATTTTTATCAAATAAATATGTTTTTGCAAGTTGATAGTCTCTAGCAGGTTCTGGTAAAAGCGAATATCCACATTCTTGCGCAGCATTAAAATATGGATAATCCGCCTGTGGTACTTCAAATGTTAAAATTTTTAACGTTGGAGAAACAATTTGTAAAGCACTCTCAATATAATGAATTGTGTCTTCATAAAAAATTTGTCTTGTTTCAGCGTCTAAAGGATACAAAACCACTATTTCACCTACTATAGCATTTTCATTATTTCCACCAGCGCAAACATTAACCCTAGAATAAGCAAACGGATGATGGTCATCATCATAAATAGTTAAAAAATGAATATTTTCATCATTTTGTATTGTATCAACAATTTCACCGGCTCTTTTATAGTTTTCATCTAAAAAAGATACTTTACTAGACAAATTACCATTTTTGATATTTTTGATTGAAATTCTTCTAAAAATTGAGATACCAAAGTTTTGTTCTAAAAATGCATAATAACTTTGCATTATATTAATATAATCTAAATCATTAGGTTTTTTCCAACTATATTCCATTATTCTCCCCCAATCAACTGACTATATAATAACATATTTTTTAAAAAAATAAAAGAGCATGGACATTGTCAATGCTCTAAACCAATCCCTTGATTAATTTTACAATATTTTTAAAATGGAGGAACCGACCAGATTCGAACTGGTGCTCAGGGTGTTGCAGACCCACGCCTTACCACTTGGCTACGGTTCCATAATACATAATATGCTTTCTCTTTAAGCAATATTATTGTATTATATTTTTTTTTGCATGTCAACTTTTTAAGTTAATAATATATTTTTGATTTCTAATAATTACAATTGCTTGAATAACACTTGCATTTTTTATTTTCTTATTAACTTCAAAAGCTAAAAATTTTGTATTATATGCAGGAGTAACATTATAGTATTCATCACTATACACTTTGTCTCCAACTTTATATTGAATTTTAACAAAATTATCTGCAAAAGTACTTATTAGAGAATTACTCATACCATAATTTGTAGTATCATCAATTGAATAATCAATATGTAATGTTAAAATATAATTTCCTAATCTTTTACTATCATTTTTTGCAACTATTGCATCATCATAAATATTGCAACTATCTTTATAACATTTTTCATATGTATAAAAATATGTTTTATTTATCTCATATTGTTCAACTTTTAAATAAGATTTATTTAAATATGTATCCTCAAATGATACTTTTTCTCCAAGTTTAAAATTGCCATTTAGTTTTAAATTTTTAATAAACTTTGTCTTTAAACTTACATAAATATGTTTTGTAACGGTTTTTTTATTATTTGTAACAGTACCATTATAAATGTCTAGTTTATACCCTTTATGCGCATCGTTTTCAGCAATTTTATACACTAAAGCAAATGTCCTATCTGTTTTATGTGCAAAAGATGTAACAACATTTTCCGAAGCAAAGTCCACAAAATAAGATGAATCACTTAATGTTGGTTTAACTATTTTGCTACCATAAGTTAAATTAAATTGATTAAAATCAATTGTTTTTGTATAGCCACTATTATTAACAAGTTTTAATTTTAACACAACATAATAATAGCCTTTATCTAAAATGTTTCCTTGGTAATCTAAATTCGTTACCATTGAATCTAAAATAGTTATATTTGTTCCATTATAATTAAATGTTTTTCCAGTACGGTATGATTGATCATAATTTATATGTCGATTTTTTATGCCAGCACTTATTAAAATTACACCTACAATACTTAAAAATATTATTACAAACAATTTATTTTCTTTAATATAATATCCAAATTCCCTCATACTGCGACGGAATTTTCTTTTGTATTTATAACTGTTTAAATTAATATTAACTTCAACTTCTTCAGAATCTTCAAAACCATAATGTATTTCTTTTAAATCACTTTGGAAGTTAAATTTTTTAATATCGAAGCCAACCGTTCTTATTATACATATTATAAAAAATATTATCTGTGGTATTATGTAGATCATTGATAAATCTCTAATACTTCGAGAAAGTCTAGCACTAATTAATTCCTCTACTAAACTGCCTAAAATAGATTTTATATATAATAATATAGTAAATGATAATACGTAATAAATTATCATAAATAAATAAACTTTAGTAGGCTTATTTTTGTGTTTCAAAAGATAATATATTGCTCCTGATAAAAATATAATTAAAAGCAAAATAATAAATAAATATGAAGGAGTGTATGTTTCTCCGAGGCCAAGAATTACATTCGTATTATAATTATTTTTTACATAGTCAATAAAAAATCTAATTATAAGAGTTGTTCTATATATTACAAAGCCAATCAAAAAAGATAGAATCAAATGAATAATTCTAAAACGTTTAATTAAAAATGCATAAGGCTTTTTTAGTATCACTCTATTTCACCATATTAATTGTATCACAAAAAAAAAATGGTGCATAGACCATTATTTTATTTTCTTTGAGAAACTAATATTTGACCCGGTAATAAATATATCGTTTCATTTTCTTTGATTACTGCTTCCTTATTTTTTTTAAACATATCACTAACAGTTTCTAAGGTGTCTCCTTCAGCAGTTACATAATAACTATAGCCTGATACTGGTAATAATATTACTTGATTTTGATAAATATAATCATCCATATTAAGACCATTAATTGAAGCAAGTAAACTTGGATTAATATTATATTTTTTACTTATTCCATAAAGTGTATCGCCCTTATTAATCGTATATGTATCAAAATATTTTGCTTTATTTTTTGGTACTATTATATCCATTCCCTCTCTTAAAGATTCGCTGTAATATAAATTATTTAAGTCTTCAATATATTCTTTATTTGTATGAAACATTCTAGCTATATCATCTATAGTTTCATTTGATTTAACACGATATTTTTCAAACATATTTAAAAATCACTCCTAATTTAAAATATGTAATATATTCAAAAATGCTAATCAAATACGTAAATATTACTATAATTAAAGTTCCATTCGCTATAAGAAAGAAGTTTACTTATATTATTTTTATCTGCATAATACATAGAATCATTTGATATGAAATAACAATTGTTATCATCACTTTTTACTATTTTTGACACTTTCATATCAGTAATTTTTATTCTATTTACTGGTGTAACATAATAAAGAATTTCATTATCTAACTGATAGTAAAAATCTTTTTTTATAATAAAGCTAACATTTCCTTTATCAAGTTTATTTTTACTTATTTTTTTCCAAGAATTATTATCATATATTCCATAAGACGTATTTTGAATAAAGTTTTTAAATGGATTAATTTTATACTCAATATTTTCTTGCATATCATATAAATAAATATACTTTTTATGCTTACCTAAAAAATAACTATTAAAATATACATTGCTATCAAGATTTACTACCTTTATTTTGTTATTTGAGGTATTTAGCAAATGCATTTTATTAAAATAATATTTATTACTATAATCGGCCACTAAAATATAATTATCAAATGTATATACTAAATCTATATCGTATAAATCTTTTTCAAATAATTTAATAATCTCCTTATTTTTTTTATTAATGTTAATAAAACCTGTATAATTCCATATGTAATAATTTGCTTTATATTCATATATATCTATATTTTTAAAATTATCAATAGCATTTTTTTCAAAATTTTCATTATAATATATACTTTTATATTCATTATTATCTTTATTTATATAAAAATCATCGATATCATAAGTTTTAATTTTTAATAAATTATTTTCTTTTATTATTTTTGATATTTGTCTATGTTTATTATAGTATTTATCTTTTACAGCATATACATAATCTCCGTTTTCATTTTGTAAGATAAATGAATAAATTTTGTCTTTTTTATCATACTTTTCTGTAATATTATAGCCATCAACATTATAACTATTTTTATAGTTTTTTGGTATAAAATATATTATTAAAAATAAAGTAAAAATCGCTAATAAAAAAAATATGAAAGAACTCAATTTTTTCATATATTACGCTCTTTATATTTTTGTTTTTCTTTCATCATAAATTCTGATATTTCAGTTTCTATATCATCTAAAGAACTTTTTGACAAATTTGATATAGTAACAACTTCTTTAACAGTATCAATTGTTATTTTGCCAAATAAAAGGCCTTTATAAATACGCATGTCGTTATATAAGTCTGGAGTTATTTGTGTATAAATGCTACCAAAAACAACTCTTTTTTGACCTATTAAAAGTCTTTTATTAGTAAGAACCACAACACATGTTGTAAATAAATCATACCAATCCTCATTCTTTTGGCCACAAAAAACATATAAAACTTCTTCTCCTGGGTTAATATAGCCTTCTACGACATCGCAATGTTTTTTTAAACGCCATGCGATAGTTCCAGGATATTTTTGCTTAAACTCTAAAGCTTTTTCATAAACAATGCTCATTATACTTCTCCTTTTTTTACTTCTAAAATCTTTGTATTAGAAAGTTTATCATGAATTGATTCCTTATTATATAAGAATACTACATCAATATAACAGTAAATCATAAATATAATTGTTATAGCTAAATTTAAATAAAAATAGGTAAAACCTTTAAATAAAAAGACTACAATTACTAATAAAATACTGGTTAATGGTGTATATAATACAATACTTGTCCAAATTGGATAAAATAAAGCTCTTACTAATAAATTGTGAAATTTAAGTTTTCCTTTTTTACTACAGATTTTTAACTTGCATATTTTTTTCCCAATAGTTTGACCATTAAATAAAAGTGGAAATGCTATAAAATAAGCTAATATAGTAATTATTTCAATAATCGAAGTACTTATTGAATATTTTGATAAATCGTGCATTATATTGATGTATTCTTTGTTGAAAAGTTGTTTATAACTGATATTTTCGTTATTTTCTATGTTTTCAGCATAATAAGTTTTAAACTTTTCACTAGTTTCTAAATATTTTGATGTATAAGGATTTAAAATTTTAATTTGACTAATTAATGTAACAAGTACTGATACTATTAATAAATCAATTAAATATGCTGTAAATCTTTTAAAATTAATACTTTTCATATTGCTCCTTTATAAAACAAAAGAAACTATTACTAGTTTCTAATATGTTTTCGAATTAGACCCTAAAGTAACGTTTGATTTAAGAGTTTTGCCATCTCTAATGTACGTAATTGTAACTTTATCACCTACACCATAATTATACAAATAATATCTTAAATATGCAACACTTGTTACTTCATCATCATTAAGTTTAACAATTATATCTTTACTTTGAAGTCCGGCTTTTGCCGCAGGAGAGCCTTTTTCCACATCAACAACAATAACACCTTTAGTAATATTGTTTTCTTTGATTAAATTATAAAATTGTGGATAGTTATCTGAAACATTTACCATTGATATTCCTAGGTAAGGCTGAGTAATTTTTTCTCCACTTATTAATTTTTCAGCATAAGATATTGCAGTTTCAATAGGAATAGCAAATCCCATGCCTTCAACAGATTCTGCTACAAGCTTTAACGACGTAATTCCCACAACTTCACCATTAGCATTACAAAGTGGTCCACCACTATTACCAGAGTTTATTGCTGCATCAGTTTGTAAAACTTTCATTACATAATCACCATTATTAGAAAGTTTAACTTCAACCATTCTATCTTTTCCAGAAATAATTCCCCTTGTAACAGTCCAAGAATAAACACTATCAAGTGGCGCTCCAACTGCAAAGGAAGTATCTCCAACTCTTAATGCATCACTGTTACCAATTTGTGCTACAGAAATAATTTCCTTTTTACTTACTTTCAAAACTGCTATATCAGATAATGCATCAGTACCCACTATTTCAGTTTTTTTAATCTTTCCATCAGTAAATGTAACGTTTACTTCATCACCACTTTCAATAACATGGTTATTTGTTAAAATATATGCATTATCTTTTTCAGTTTTATAAACAAAACCAGTACCACTTGCAATCATTGTGCCATTTTGATATGTGGCAACAATAACAACGGAATCATATACTTTTTCAACAGCATCAGCAATTCCAGTATCCGTTACAGTAACATTTTTTTCAAGTTTTGTAACACTTGAATTTATTATTGCAGGATATTTATACATTATTCCATACATAATTAAACATCCAACAAAAAACATAACTATGCAAAGTATAATACTTTTGCTTTTACTTTCTTTTTGAATCATCGTTAATCCATCCTTTCAATTTCTTTATAGTTTACCGGAAACCCCATAGCATCTAACACTTTATCAATATCTATAGAATGAAGCTTACCAGAAAGTCTATCTAATTCATATTCAATTTCCTTAATAAATAAATTAAAATCATCTTTATTTAGTATTCTTTTTAAAATAATAATTAATGCAAATAAATCATTTTTTCCATAAATATACTCACCATCCATTTTAGGAATATTTAATAATTTATGATAAATAGTATTTCCTATAACAATTTGAGTTTTGTTATTATAGCAAATATCTTCGTGAGCACATAAATTACGATAATTAGCAAGTATTGGCAAATAACTTTGAAAACTATCAATATCAATCTTAAAAATATCCGCTATTTCTTTTTTATCTTCATTTTGAAGTATTGTATATAGCTCACCAACAATACCAAACGATAATACCTTTACAACAACCCATAAAGGTATGTAACCATAATTATCAATAAAATGACTTGTGGCAGAATGTTGTTTACCATTAATACTTATTTGTCTTTTCATTTTATGAATAAGATCATTTATTTGTCTATTTCTTGAACTATCATGAACAAAATTATTTTTATTTAAGTAATTTTTTTCTTTGTACCCATGATTTTTACTCATTACATAAGCCATTATACTCTTCAGATTATTTTCAAAAACTAAAATATTTTTAAATAATATATTTCTAAGTTGTCTATCAAATAAAAACATTGAGTAAAGTTCCTCGAAAGAAGTTCCCGAATTGAATCTTCTATCAGATAAAGACTTAACAAACAAAAAACGATAACCAGTTAAAAAAAAGTAATTTTCTCTAAGAAGAATAGATTTAGCATATTCAATATCATTTATAACTAAACCTTTTTCTTTTAAAATTTGAACCTGTTCATCTAAAGTTTTAAATGTTTTTTCCACTGCTATCACCTTTTTATTATATAAATAATTATAACATAAATATAATTATTTACCACCATTATTTAAGAAAAATATTTTACGATTCCATTTGCAACAATTTTAGCAAATTTTTGTTGATAATTTGTTGTTATAAGCTTATTTCTTTCTTCTTCATTTGATAAAAAACCACATTCAATTAGTACACCAGAAATTTTTAGTTTCGAATACATATAAGTTTCTTTAGGAATAAGTTTTACTTTTCTTGAGGTATTTAAATTATTATTTAGTTCTTTTTGAATAATATTTGCTAAATAAATGTTTTTTCCATTATAAAAAACTTGAGGGCCATAATATTTAGTATCATTTAAATAATTTAAATGTATTGAAACATAAATATTGGCATCACTATTGTTAATAAAACTTATCCGATTATCAAAATCACTTTTCTTTCTATAAACTGCATTAGGACTAGATAAATCATAATCTCCACTTCGAGTTAATTGAACACTAGCGCCCTTTTTTTCTAGTTCATCTTTTAAATATAAACTTATTTTTAAATTTATATCTTTTTCATAAATTTCATTATATATTGTGCCAGGATCTAAATAACCATGGCCTGGATCAATTACTATACTTTTACCTAAAAGATATAATTCATCTTTACTATTCACCGAACAAATAAATATTGTAAAAAAAGAAAATGTTAAAATAATATAATACTGATATTTTTTCATACTAAATTATATTTAACATTTTCAATTTAAAAACTTAATTATTCATAATTATTTCTGACTTTTAGTTTTTTTTAAAATCTTTCTAATAAATTTACTAATTTTATAGTTTTCCTCTTTAATATTTTTTTCTTTATTTGTTAACATTCTATCTCCTTATTGGTAATGAAATTTGTGAAACGCTTTCTATAGAAAGTTTTTCATTTGCTAATTTTTCTACTTTTCTTAAAGCAAAATCAAATGCAATACTGCTTTCCTGCCCATTATGTCTATAATCTTCATTGATAGAGTATTTTTGTTTTTCTTTTAAAATACTGTTATAAAGTGTATTTAAAATTTTCATTCTTAATTTTTCATCATTAATAGTCATTATTACCTGTTCTATTTGGTTAAGTATTCCAGTCATTATTTCTGAAGAAAAATATGTATCTCTAATAACTCTATGCTTATCATGATTTCCTGATCTATTATTTTCAAATTCACATATTATTTCTGAAATCAGCCTTGGATTTAAAGTTCTAACAAATTCACTTAGTAATGCATTTATATGACTAATTGAATTTTTTGCACATCTTTCACGATTGATTTTTACTATTGGTATATTAAAATCCTTTGCCGCTTTGATTGATTCTTTAAATTGCTGTATTTGAGTTTCCCTTTGTTTTTGTAAATATTCTAACATACCTAAATCGTCACTGTATTTTTGCATATAAAAATCAATATCTTCATACTCTTCGACATAAACTATATAATCTGGATTTTTTTTATAAAATAAAGGATTGCTAGATAAATCTCTTCTTTCATATACAAGTTCATTATAATCTCCTCTTGTATTATCTAGCATTATTTGAGGACTAGTAAATTCAATTCCATAGCCAACTCTTCCAATAGCATTCAAAATTTGTCCATGAATGTTTCTATTATTTCCGTTATATTCTTCCTCAACGATGTTAAATCTTTTACTTAATGGAGTTGAATTTATATCTTTTGTTGAACTTAATAAAAGCATATTTTCATCCATTGTGGAAAAACCAAATATAACATTTTTTACATTAGCCATAGAAAGATTATCATTTCCAATTAAACTACAACAATTACCATGTGATCTTATTGTAGGGCTATTCCAATATTCTCTATAATTTTCTTGATTTCCAAAATTTGACTGATAAGCCCCTATAGCAGTTACCATCATCTTAAAATCAGTACCAGCATCATAAATTCTTACACCATCAATGATTACTGGCTTTCCATTACATTTATATACTGAATCATTAAGTGCTAATGCGAACTCTCTTCTTAAGGAATTTTCAAAAATAGAAAGTCTCATAAAATTTGGCTTAGGACTCATACCTTGAGAAAATTCTTTATACGCTTCTAACAAAATAGAAGAATCTTGTTCGTTAATTATTTCCATAATAGCATTATACATTTCAAATAAATCTTCATTTTCAGAAGTTTGCTTAAGACTACTCAAATCATATCTACTACAAATAGATTTAGCACTTATTAAATCAATTCCAAATGCTTTAAGTAAAAATGCACTTTTTATAACATTAATGTCCATATTAGATTTTGTTTCTTGCTCATTAATAATTGAATCAATAGTTTGATAAAATACACCATCAGGTTTTGTAAAATCACTTAAATCTTGAGATGACGTTACGTTCCATACAATATTTGATGTATATAGATATAATAAATTATCTAATTGCTCTGGTGATAAAGATTTGTTATGCCTTATATCAACAATTAATGACTCAATAAGTTCATCATATCTATAGTATTGATTTTGCCAATGTGTATATGGAGTAATTACTCCCATTTTATTTGCTATTGCCGCTAACTGTGGAATCTTGTACGAAATGCTTTCACCCAGCCTTTCATATAAGGATTTAAATATATATAATTCTTCATCTGTTAAAGAAAGTATTTTTTCTTGAATATCTCTATTTGCTACAATCATATCTAAAGAATCACTTAAAAAATCGTATTTCGAAGATAATATTCTTACATCAATTGTTTCAGTTAATTCTGAATTATTTGTTAAAAGTTTGTTGAATTTAGCTCTTTCTTTATCTGATAATTGGACTAATCGAAACAATTTATTTACTTCATCAAAGTTATTTGCCCATTGTGCAAAAATTATTTTATCGAATATATTTGGAATTCTTTCTAAATATTTATCTATATTTTTGTATATGCTAATTTGTACTCCATAATATTCTTCTACGACAGATTCATCACTATAAATAGCTTCTTTTTTAAGTTTATTTAATAGTTCTTGATTAATATCCACAATTACCTCCTATAAAAAAAGTGAAATAATTCACTATTTATTACAATCAGATGTACAAACATTTAAACTAGTATCTTCAAACATTTTACTTAGTTTGTTTTTTAATCCATCTAAATCTTCATTTTTCCAATATTCATCAGGCGAATCATATCCTTTTGTATCTTTAGACGTCTCATCATCAAAGTCCACTATTTTGCCATCTTTTACTGCTATAACGGCAGGAACATACACTCTTTTATTGCCTTCGTCATCATAACTAAGATAATCACTTAAAATATTTACAATTTCTTTGTAATCATCTGTATTATTTTTTCTATCATTTAAAATGTTTAAATAATATACTTTCTCAGCACCACTTTTAATAGCAACCTCATTTAAATAAGTAACATATTTTTTACACCAAGGGCATTCAGGAAATCCTAAATAAACTACACCTGTTCCATGTTTTAAAATATTAATTAACTCTTCTGAAGTTTTATAAACAAAAACATTGTCACTAGTTAATGTACCATATTCTTCAGAAAACTTAACATTATCTTTAATAACATTATCTTTTTTTAAAAATAAAAAATAAATTCCTATAAAAGTAAAAGCTAAAACTATTATTCCCACTATAATATATTTTTTCTTATTCATTTACTATCACATCCATATCTATAATAAAATAAATTTCAAATATTTTCAATAAAAAGTCATAAAAAAACCTCGAATTAACGAGGTTAGAAAATATTTTTTAACGTTTAGAAAATTGTGGTGCTCTACGAGCTTTTTTAAGACCATATTTCTTTCTTTCTTTAACACGAGGGTCTCTTGTGATAAATCCAGCATTTTTTAAAATATGTCTATAACTATCATCACTAGATTGATCAGTATTAGCATCAAATAATAATAATGCTCTAGTAATACCTAAACGGATTGCGCCAGTTTGTCCTGAAAATCCGCCACCATTAACTTTAATATCAATATCAAAACGATTTAAATTATTAGTTAATACTAATGGTTGAGTTAAATCCATAACTAAAGTTTCATAAGGCATATAGTCATGAACATCAACACCATTAACAGTTATATTACCAGTTCCACCTGTTAAAGTAACTTTTGCAACACTACTTTTTCTTCTTCCAGTAGCAGACCAAGTTTGTTTCTTTGTCATTATATCCTCCTATTATATTTCCATTTCGATTGGTTTTTGAGCAGCATGTTTGTGATCTGCATCAGCATACACAAATAACTTTTTGCCCATTTTACGACCAAGTCTATTATGAGGAAGCATGCCTTTAACAGCTCTTTCCATCATTTCTTCAGGATAATTTTCAATCATAACTTTAGCAGTTCTTTCTCTTAATCCTCCTGGATAACCTGAATGGTTATAATATTTTTTGTCTGTTAATTTATTTCCTGTTAAATTAACTTTGTTAGCATTAATAATGATAACATAATCTCCACAATCAACATATGGTGTGTATGTTACTTTGTGCTTACCTCTAAGAATGTGAGCAGCTTTAGTAGCAACTCTACCTAAATTCTTACCTTCAGCATCAATAACATACCATTTTCTTTCAATATTTTCTTTTGTTTGTAAAAATGATTTCATAATATTTTCCCTTCATTATTCCACTGTTTTAATCTTCCCAAAATCAAAACAACTTCATAAACAAATGTACCGATTATGATTATATGAAAAAATATCAAAAAAGTCAAGAAAAATAGGCACTTTAGTAAAAAAACTAATACCAAACTTTATTTAAATATAATCCTTCTGCGGGCGCTGTTGGAAGTGTTTTTTTATCAATTGTATCAAGCATTTTTTTTAACTGCTCACTACCAGTATTGTACTTACCAACCTCAATTAATGCTCCCATTAAATTACGTACCATATATCTATAAAAACCGGTTCCAATAAAGCTAATTTCAACTTTATCATCCATTTTTTTCCTAAATGTTATTGAATGAATCGTTGTTACTGTTTTATCATTATCACCTGAAATAAAATTATGAAAATCATGTGTTCCTAAAAAAACTTTAGAGGCTTCCTTCATTAAATTTAAATCAAGTTTTTGTCTTGGTTGATAATAATAAAAATTAAGACAACTTTTAAATGAACCTAAATTAATTTTATAAATATACTCTTTTTTTTGAGCAGAAAGCCTTGCATGAAAGTTATCGCTTACATTTTTTACTTTTTTTACAATTATATCCGGATTTAAAATTTTATTTAATTCATTTTTCAGATTATTTACATCACTTTTAACATCAAAATGAGCTACTTGATTATTTGCGTGAACACCAGTATCAGTTCTTCCCGAAGCCTTTATTGTTATTTCATCACCATATATTTCAGAAAGAGCATCCTCAATAGTTTTTTGAACACTCCTTACATTATTTTGTCTTTGTAATCCAAAAAATTTTGAGCCATCATAACTAAAAATTATTACTTTTCTCATTTTATTCACTACTTCTTTCTTTGTGTCTTTTTACTAAGGCAGCCATTTTTATAAAATGATGATTAACTCCAGATTTACCAATCTTATAACCATACTCAAGTGATGCAATATTCGCTATTTCTGAAAGAGATATTTCCGGATATTTTTTTCTTATTTCTAAAATAATTTTTGTATTATCATCTAAAAGACTTAATAAATCATTTTCTATGATATAGTTAATTTCTTTTAATTGCTTTAGGCCAGTTTCTAATGATTTTGTTTGATTTGAAAGTTCACAATTATTAAGTCTATTAACCATGTTTTTATGATCTCTATATATTCTTATATCTTCGAAAAAAAACAAACTATCTGTAGCCTTAAACATTTTTAGAATATCAGAAATGTTATCACCATTTTTAACATAAACTATAAATTTATATCCGCGTGTTATAATTTTTGAGTTCATATTAAAATATAATAATATTTCATTTATTTGTTTAGCAATCTTTTCATTTTTACAAATATATTCTAAATGATATCTGCTTGTTTGAGGATTAGTAACATTGCCAATCGCTAAAAATGCTCCCTCCAAAAAAGCTATTTTTTCTTCATTACTTTCTAAAAATGAATTTTCTTTGCCAATATTTAAAACTTCCTTTATATAATTAGTATTTTCATTAATAGTTAAAATGTATATTTGCTTAACTCTAAATCTTTTTTGAATTCGCACAGTTACATTACAAGACATGTTAAATACGGTTTTTATATCTTTATATATTTTTCTAGCAACTGATGCATTTTCAACTGTTACGATAATATTTTTACTACTTATCTTTGAATTACATTTTATAAATGCTTCGATCTCACATCGAGCATCAATTAAAGAATACTCATTTTTAGATATTTCCTCTTTTAAACTTGTATTAAAAGTCATTATTTACCATCCATTAAATAAGAAAATATTAAATATGCAGTTTTTAAAGCATCATGACGATAATAGTCATTTTCTATTACATACAAAGTATCTTTGATAATGTGCACATCTTTTAAATTTTCCTCATCCAAAATAACAGGGTCTTTTTGTTCATTTGTAGCATATTTTCTTGACAAATTACTACTCATTGGTTTATCATTTGCTACAACAATATCAAGTTTACCACCATCTAGATAATTTTCAATAATTTTAATGTGATCTGATACTTTAAAACCATCAGTTTCCCCAGGCTGTGTAAATAAATTACAGATATATAGTTTCTTTGCAGGTGATTCATTAATTCTTTTTACTAAATCTTTGTTGATAAGATGTGGAATTATACTTGTATATAAACTTCCCGAAGAAAAAATTATTAAATCTGCATTATCAACTGCTTTATTAACTTCAGGATTTACAGTAATATCTTTGTCATATTCAATTTTAACAATTTTACTTTTAGAATTCGTAACTTGCTCTTCTCCTACAACTTTTTTACCACTTTCAGTAATACCAACCAAGTTAACAGAATCTTCGGTTAATGGTAGTATTTTGCCATTTGTAATATCAAGTAATTTTTCTAATATTGGTAAACTACTCGCAAAATTTCCTTTAATATCTAAAAGTGCCGTTAATAATAAATTTTTAATTGAATGATTGCCTAGAGTTTTTGATTTTGTAAATCTATAATTTAGCAAATTTTCTAAATCGTTATCAACATTTGCCATTGCAAGCATAACTTTTGTAATATCTCCGACTGCAGGTATATTCATTTCTTTACGTAATCTTCCTGTACTTCTTCCGTTATCTGAAACAGAAACTACAGCAGTTATATCAACAGGAAAAAGTTTTAAACCTTTTAATATTTGAGAAAGACCACTTCCACCACCGAAAATAACTATTTTTTTCATTTTTTACCTCCATGTCTATATTTATTTATTATCGAAGATTTTATTTGCATAGCGCCAACAGGGCAAAATTCCTGACAACAATAACATTTAATACATTTTTTTCTATCAATAACTGGCTTCTTATTAACCATTTTAATTGCCTTTTGTGGACACATTGATGCACACTTTCCACATCCTATGCATTTATTTTTTTTACAATAGGGTTTATTATCAAATATTTTCTTTATAGTACCACCAAATATAGAATGATTATAAAATTTAATATCTGAAATATTTCCTATATTATTAAAATCCTTTACTATATATTTATTTATGTCATCATTTAAATATATCTTTTTAATATCAAATAAATTTCGATTATAACTTTCTTTAATAGTTGGCACTACCATAGGATCAAGATTAATAATTTTTGCACATATGTAATCTAAAGCATATGGATTTTCACTTGCTAAAATTAATCCGATTTTTTTAGGATTTCCCATAGTAGGTCCATTACCATCCATACCGCATATAGCATCTGTAATATTAATATCAAATTTAAAAAACTCATTTAAATCAATTAACATATTAGCAAAATCATTATGATTTGGAAAACGATAATGATATTCAGTTTTAGTAAGGCCTGGTATTGTTCCAAATAAATTTTTTACATTAGCGCTCATTTTCATCATAGCATGGGTTTTTAACTTACAAAAATTAATTTTTATATCATATCCATCTAAATAACTTGTATACTCAAAATTTTTTAAAACTTTAGCATCATCATAATTAACTTTTTTAGTAGATAAGTCATAATTTAAATTTGCTTTTATTTCATTATATTTAGTAATTTTATAAACGCTTTCTAAATGAGCTTTAGTAAATACTCCTCCGGGACTATCTCCAATTGTTACAATAGCACCCTTATTATTTAAATAATCCACTAAAAAAGAAAGCAATATATAATTAGTTGTTGCCGCTTTTTCTGGTGGTAAAGCAGAAACTAAATTTGCTTTAATTAATACTTTAGTTCCACTTTTAATATTTTTTAATATTTTAAAATCATTTACTAATTTTTCTATTGCTATTTGACAGTTATCATATTCTGGACAATTATATAAAAAAACATTATTCATTATACATTAAACCTAAAGTAACATATGTCACCATCTTGCATAACATAGTCTTTTCCCTCAAGACGAAGTCTTCCAGCTTCCTTAACCTTTAATTCATTGCCAAAAGTTTCTAAATCATCAAAACTCATAACTTCAGCTTTAATAAAACCTCTTTCAAAATCTGAATGAATAATACCCGCACATTTTGGGGCAAGCATACCCTTTTTAAATGTCCAAGCTCTTACTTCATCTTTTCCACAAGTAAAGAATGTTGCAAGTCCTAACAAGTCATATGTTGCATAAATTAATTTATCAAGTCCAGAATTTTTAATTCCTAAATCATTTAAATATTCCAACTTTTCTTCTTCAGAAAAAGTAGATAATTCTTCTTCCATTTTGGCACACATTACAACGACGCTAGAGCCTTCTTTTTCTGCATAATCTTTAACAAGTTTAGTGTAGTTATTATCACCAACTGCTATATCGTCATCTGATACATTGGCGGCATAAATAACTTTTTTATTCGTTATTAAATTATAACCACTTAAAATATTTTGTTCATCAGTTGAAAATTCTAACTTTCTTACACAAATATTTTTTTCTAAACTATCTTTTAATTTATGCAAAAGAGCTACTTCTAATAAAGCAGTTTTTTCTTTTGTTGCCTGTGCTTTCTTTTCAATTTTATCAAGTCTATTTTGAACTATTTCTAAGTCAGACAAAATTAACTCAGTATTAATAATTTCAATATCAGAAATTGGATCAGTTTTACCAGATACATGAATAATTTCTGGATTATCAAAGCATCTTACAACATGAACTATAGCATCAACCTCACGAATATGTGATAAAAATTTATTTCCTAATCCTTCTCCCGAAGATGCACCTTTTACAAGACCCGCAATATCAATAAATTCGTAACTTGTCGGTACGATACTTTTAGGTTCATATAAATTAACTAAATAATCCATTCTTTTATCTGGAACAATTACAACTCCGACATTTGGTTCTATAGTGGCAAATGGATAATTCGCAGCAACTATATTTTTCTTTGTAATAGCATTAAATAAAGTAGATTTTCCTACATTAGGTAGCCCTACAATACCAGCTTTTAATGACATTTTTACTCCCCCTTACAAAAATACATAACCATTTATACCAAGTGGTAAACCAATAACATACCATAAAACAATTAATGCAAAAAAGATAAATCCTGTAATAATTGAATATGGTAAAACATAAGAAAATGCATCTCTTAGCCCTATTTCATTTTTATTTTGTGAACCTCTTTCAAGATAAGCTAAATATATTATGAAATAAGCAAAAAGTGGTGTAAGACCTAGAGAAACACTTTCTCCTAACCTAAAAATTAACTGTGTAAATTCTGCACTCATACCCGCATTTAAAAATGTTGGTACAACTGAAGTAGACATTATGGACCATTTCGTAATTGAACTAGGAACAAATATAGTTGCAACTATTACACTTACAAATAGTAATGTAACAAGAGCAAGGCCAGTAAACTTCGAATCAATAATTAAATTTGTTAAGCCCGCAACAATAACGTTTCCTATATTAGAATATTTAAAAATGCTTATTAATGCAGAACCAGCAAAAACATACACAAGAGTCTTGCCAATTCCATTTAAACTATAACCAAGTCCATCTACAAAATCACGCGTATTTTTTATATTTTTAGATATAATTCCATAAACAAGGCCCCATATAATAAATAGCATTGTTATAATAAATACAAATCCATTTGAGAAAAATGAGTTTGCTCCAAATAATTTATCTATGTATAAACTTTCTCTATAATTAAGGAAATTTCCTGACAATGGTAATCCCGGAATAATATTATATATAATAATTATTAAATAAACAATACTTGCAAATATTGCTAAAATTAAACCCTTAAGTTCTACTTTACTTGGGTTAAATTCTAAACTTTCATCATCAAATTCATATTTTGGCAATTTTTTTACAATAATATTTTCAGTAATCTCAGTTAGTACAACTGACATTATTAAAGTTGCTACTACCATAAATAGTATTAAAGCAAAAGTATTAAATGTAAATCCTTGATCAAGCATTTTAGCACTTAACGTTGTTAAACTTGCAAGAGATGAATCAACGCTAGTAAATAATATTGATAGTCCATAACCACATGTTAGGGCTGCAAATGAAGATATTACGCCAATATTAGGATTTCTTTTACCATATTTAAAAACAAGTCCAGATAATGGTATAAATGCTAAAAATGGTAAATCACCTACTATGCTTGATATTAAACATAAGAGAACAATTACAAATGTAACACTTTTCTTTTTAGCTTTTCTTGTCAGTAATCCTAGTGCAGTTTTTAAAAAGCCACTACTTTCCATTACGCCAATGCCAAGTAATATAATTATTAAGTTTGATAAAACTTTAAAATTTGCAAAATTCGCCACTGTATTTGCAAAAATATATTTTAAACCATGTAATGAAAACATGTTAATAATAGATTCAGTATTTGAAATATATTCATATCTTGTTGTATTAATTTTACTATAAGAAAAAGAAAAATTAACCAAAGAAAGAATGCCGCTTATAATAATTACAACAAAAATAATAAGTAGTAGACTCATGACAGGATGTAGTTTTGATTTGTTTTTAACTATCTTTTTCATTTTTAATCACCTTTTTAAGTTTCTTATAAAATTCTAAACGATCCATCATTATTTCACGGCCACAGTTTATACATTTAATTTTTACATCAGCACCAATTCTTGTAATTACCCATAAATTAGTTTTACATGCATGTGGTTTTTTCATAATAACTTGATCATTTAAATTAAATTCAACTTTCATAAAAAACCTTTCTAATCTTTAAATTCTATATGAAAAATTTCTAAAATTCTATTTAAATCAGGAATAGAATTATATGATATTTCAATTTTTTTATCAGAAATTTTAACTTTATTTCCTATAGAATCACTAATTGCTTCTTCATACATTCTATATTTTTCATTCTTCTCTTTCATTTTCGGAGTATTTTCCTTTTTTGAAAGCAATTTTTCAACATCACGCACGTTTAAATTTTCTTTTATTATTCTATTAGCTAAATTAATTACTCTTTCTTCATCATCTAGCTTGCTTAAACATCTTGCATGTGACATTGAAAGTTTTCCACTTTTAACTAAATCTTGAACAGATTTTGGCAAGTTTAAAAGACCTAATAAGTTAGTTATATAACTTCTACTCTTACCAAATTTTTTTGAAAATTCTTCTTGCGTCATATCACGAACTGCTAGTATATTTGAAATTGAAACAGCTGTATCAACTGGATTTAAGTCCTCTCTTTGAATATTCTCAAGCAAAGCAATTTCCATCATTTCTTCATCAGTAAAGTCTTTTACAATAGCGGGTACTGTAGAAAGACCGGCAATTTTGGATGCTTTGCATCTTCTTTCACCAGCAACTATTTCATAACCTTTTATGCTTTTTTTCAAAATAACTGGTTCAACTACACCATATTCCTTAATTGATGTTGCAAGTTCTTCTAAGGCTTCATCATCAAAAAATTTTCTTGGTTGATATGGGTTCGAACGAATTTCAGAAAGTGGCACTTCAATTGCATTATTTTTTTCATTATTAACAATAGTATCTTCTAAAGTATCAATATTAAATGATACATTGGAAAATAATTCCTCAAGACCCTTTCCTAACGCTTTTTTCTTAGTTTCCATCTCTTTCAATCACCTCTTTTGCCAAATTATGATATGCTTCAGCTCCTCTACTTTCTGGATCGTATTCATTAATTGGTTTTCCGTGTGATGGAGCTTCAACAAGTCTAACTAATCTTGGTATAATTGTATTAAATACTTTATCTTTAAAATATTTTCTAATTTCTTCAATAACATCAAGGCCTATATTAGTACGTCCATCAAGCATTGTAAGTAATACTCCTTCAATCCGCAATTCTGGATTCATACTATTTTGAACCATTATAATAGAATTAAGAAGTTGTGTAATACCTTCAAGTGCATAAAACTCGCATTGTACCGGAATAATTACTGCATCACTTGCTACAAGTGCATTCATTGTTGAAAGCCCAAGTGATGGTTGACAATCAATTATTATATAATCATAATTATCCCTAATAGTTTCGATAGCATTTCTTAATTGATTATTTCTTTGAAAAGTATTATCAGAATACATTCTTTTAATAAATTCAAGATCAATACCAGCTAAATTAAGAGTTGAAGGAATTATGCTTAAATTTTTAAATTTTGTTTTATAAATTGATTTTTTTATTTCACATAATCCAGTTATAGTTTCGTAAATATCATGTTCAAAATCCGTGGTATTTAAACCAAGCCCAGTAGTTGCATTGCTTTGTGGATCCATATCAATTAATAGGGTTTTTTTTCCACATTGACCTAATGCTGCTGCTAAATTTATACTTGTAGTTGTTTTACCAACGCCTCCTTTTTGATTAACTAATGATATTACTCTTGCCATATTCTACACTTCCTAACTGCTATTATTTATTTTATCATATATTGTTAGATTATTGAACATAAAATTAGAAAGTTTAAAAATTTTTAATATCGAATCATTTAATTTTTTTAACAAAAAAAGTATAGATATTACTCTATACTAATTCTAATTTTACCTCTAAAGCATCATCGCCGCGACGTTCATTTAGCTTAATAATTCTTGTATAACCACCAGCACGATTTTCATATCTCTTTGCTAAGTCATTAAATACTTTTTGAACTACAGCATTATCGTTATGTAAAAATGCAAGTGCTTTTCTTCTGGCAACAAGTGAACCATCTTTTCCGTAAGTAATCATTTTATCAACAAATTTTCTTACTTCTTTAGCACGAGATTCAGTTGTAACTATACTTTCATGCATAATAACATCTTTTGTTAAACTAGCTAAAATGCTTCTTCTAACTTTATTGTTTCTTCCTAATTTACGATACATATTTTACTCCTTAAATTCTAGTCCTAAGTCAGCAACCTTGTCAATAACTTCTTTTAAAGATTTCTTTCCTAGATTTCTAATCTTAGTAACATCTACTTCTCTCATGTTAACCAAATCTTGTAAAGTATGAATACCATGTCTTTTTAAGCAATTAAATGCTCTTACAGAGAATTCTACTTCTTCGATTGGTGTTTCTAATGTTTTTGCCTTAGTATCAACTTGTTTTTCTTGCATTATACCTGCAATATTACTAATACTATTTAAATCTGCAATAATTGCAAAATGTTCAACTAGTATTTTTGCAGATAATGCCATTGCCTCTTCAGGAGACATACTACCATTAGTAGTAATTTCCATAACAAGTTTATCATAAGTTTCATCTTGACCAACTCTTGTATCTAATACTTCATATTTAACAAGTTCTATTGGTGAATAATTTGAATCTACTGGAATTACGCCAACTTTAGCATCTTTCATTAATAATTTGTTTGTTTTAGCTTCAACATAACCACGACCGTTACCAATAGTTAATTCCATATCAATTTTACCACCTTTAACAAGTGTACAAATTACTAAATTAGGGTTAACTATATCGACATCAGCATCTTTTTCAATCATTCCTGCAGTAACAGGGCCTTCACTATCAACATATAAATGAAGTACTTTAGTTTCTTCAGTATGATTTTTTACTACTAATTTTTTAATATTTAAAACGATTTGTGTTACGTCTTCAATAATACCATCAATTTTTTGAAATTCATGCATTACACCATCAATTTTAATTGAAGTAACGCTTGAACCAGGTAAACTTGATAATAATACTCTTCTTAAAGCATTTCCAATAGTTGTACCAAAACCTCTTTCAAGTGGTTCTAGTTCAAATTTACCATAATTACTACTTTCATTATATTCTGAAATTTTGTATTCTGGTTTTTCAAATTTTATCATAATTACCCTCCCTTTTATTAATTTCTTGGTCTTTTTGGTGGTCTACAACCATTGTGTGGAACTGGTGTTTCATCTGTTATACTAGTAATTTCAAGTCCAGCTGATTGAATACTACGAATAGCATTTTCTCTTCCTGGTCCTAAACCTTTTACATAAACATCAACTTTTACAACACCTTGATCTTTAGCAGCATTAGCAGCAGCTTCTGCAGAAAGTCCAGCAGCAAAAGGAGTTTTCTTTTTACTACCTTTATAACCAATTCTTCCAGCAGAGGACCAACTAATTGCATTACCATTATGGTCACAAATTGTTACGATTGTGTTATTATATGTTGCATGAATATGTGCTTCTGCTTCAGTAACATTAATTTTATTTTTCTTTTTTCTTCTATTATATGCCATATTATCTCACCTACTTTGAAACCTTTTTCTTATTTGCAACTACTTTTCCTCTACCTTTTCTAGTATGAGCGTTGCGGCTTGTTCTTTGACCTCTTACAGGAAGTCCTTTTTTATGTCTTATACCTTGATAAGAATTTATTTCCATTTTGTTTTTAATGTTCATTTGAACTTCTCTACGAAGATCACCTTCAGTTGTATGTTTTTCAACTTCTTTACGAAGTGCAGCAATTTCTTCCTCTGTTAAATCCTTAATTTTTTTAGTTGCTTCAACATTTGCATCTTTACAAATAGTTTTACCTAAATTTGGACCAATACCATAGATAGCAGTAAGTCCTATCCAAGTATGTTTTTC
Source organism: uncultured Bacilli bacterium (assembly GCA_934101645.1). Lineage (GTDB taxonomy): Bacteria > Bacillota_I > Bacilli_A > RF39 > UBA660 > UBA6448. The sequence continues at coordinate 48,439 of CAKORX010000005.1, forward strand.
ATTAGGTAATTCAATATTTTTAATTCTCGCCATAATTTCTCCTATCCTTGAACTTGTTTATGTTTAGGGTTATTACAAATAACCATAACTTTTCCTTTTCTTCTAATAACTTTACATTTTTTACATATCTTTTTTACAGATGGTCTAACTTTCATAATATCCTCCTATCTTTTATTCCATGTAATTATCCCACGTGTTAAATCATAAGGCGAAAGTTCTACTGTAACGGTATCACCCGGTAAGATACGAATCATATTGATACGCATTTTACCAGAAACGTAGGCTTTTACAGTATGTCCGTTAGGAAGTTCAACTAAATAGTCACTACCTTTTAAAACTTCTATAACTTTGCCTTCCACTTCTATTTTATCATTTTTTTTATTAGCCATATATTTTTTTCTCACTCTCCAGTTAATATTTCATATCCATCATTTGTAACTACTATAGTGTGTTCAAAATGTGCACTTGGCATTCCATCGACAGTCTTAATTGTCCAATCATTGTCATCTAAGTAAACATTTCTTTTTCCTAAATTAAGCATCGGTTCAACACAAATTGTCATTCCCTTTTTTAAGGTAACATTAGTATTTGTATAATAATTTGGAACATCTGGGTCCTCATGCATTTGAGTACCAATACCATGACCAACTAACTCTCTTACTACAGACAAGCCATGTTCATGAGCATAAGTTTCAATAACTTTTCCAACAAGTGAAAGTTTTGTACCATCTTTAATAACACTTAATCCCTCATACAAAGCATTTTTAGTATTGTTAACAAGGTCTTCAACTTCTTTTGAGGCAGTACCCACAATATAAGTTCTTGCACTATCACTTTCATAACCCTTATATCTAACGGTTAAATCAACTGATACAACATCACCATTTTTTAATTTGTAATTTCCAGGAATTCCATGAACAACTTCATCATTGACAGAAACACATAAGCTTTTTGGAAACCCCTCAAAATTTAATTCCGAAGGAATAGCTCCTTGACTTCTAATAAACTTATCAGCAACATCATTAAGTTCTTGCGTTGTTGCTCCGATTTTAATATGTTTTTTTATTTCTTCATGAGTCATATAGTTTATATGACCACTTTCTTTCATCAAAGAAATTTCTCTGTCACTTTTAATGCTAATCACAAACGATCTCCTTTAACATTTCTAATAATCTATCATTATTATCAACATTTAATTCAATTACCTTATTTAAATTCTTATAATAATTTAATATTGGTAATGTTAAATTTATATAATTATCAAATCTTTTTTTAAAGCTTTCTTCATTATCATCACCACGAACTGATAGTTTTGAGCCACAATCGTCACAAATTCCTTCAGTTTTTGGTTTATATTTTTCAGAAAATAAATTATAACTTTTACCACAATTATTACATGTAATTCTTCCTAAAGTTCTTTTTAAAGCAAGCTCTTTAGTTATATTTAAGTAAATTACAGTATAATTGTCGATTTGAAGTTTTGTAAATAACTGAGATAATGCTTCTGCTTGATTTAATGTTCTAGGAAAACCATCTAATATAAAAGGTTTTTCAATTTTTTGAAGTTTATCTTCAATAAGTCGAATCATTAAATCATCATCTACTAAATTCCCAGCATCGATAATTTTTTTTATTTCTAATCCAAGGCTACTTTGAGAAGATATTTCACTTCTTAAAATAGCCCCAGTAGAAATATGTTCGTAATCAAATTCTTTTTTTAAATAATCACTGCATGTACCTTTCCCAGCAGCGGGAGGTGCTAAAAAAATTATATTTTTCATCTTAGTCTCTTCCTTTTTGAAGTATAACTTCTACTTATTAAACTACTTTCAAGTTGTTTATATGTTTCGATTGCAACACCAACAACAATTAGTATACCAGTTCCTCCGATTGTAACATATGAAGGAAGTGAAGTAACTTTCGAAAGTAATATTGGAAGTCCTGCTAAAATTACTAAAAATAATGAGCCAACTAGTGTTAACTTAGATAATGATTCTCCAATATATTTTGAAGTATCACTACCAGGTCTAACGCCAGGAATATAGCCACCATTACTGTTTAAGTTTTTACTCATTTCATCAGGATTCATTACTAAGAAAGTGTAAAAATAACCAAATACTACAATTAATATTAAATATAATATAAATCCTGTAGTAGAAGTGTAATATATATATTTATTTACAAAATCTATTGCACTTTGTTTACCGATAAGAGTTACTATTGTAGATGGTATTGTAGTAACAATTGAAGCAAATATTACGGGAATAACACTTGCTGAATTAATTTTAAGTGGTAAATAATTAGTTTGTGCTCCATAAGCTGATGTAGTTCTATTTGAATATTGAATTGGGATTCTTCTTTCTGCAAGTTGAACCCAAATAATACCAACTATTACAACTATATATACAAGAACAAATAAACTAAATAAAGTTATTCCAACACCTTTAGAAAAATCTCCAAATACTAAAGAAGTAAACGCTCCTCTAAAAATGTTTGGCATACTTTGAATAATACCAGCCATGATTAACATTGATTGTCCGTTACCAATACCTTTACTAGTAATTTGATCACCCATCCACATACAAAATGATGTACCGGCAACCATAACCAAGGTAGTTTTAATAATTTCCATTGCATCTAAGCCTTTCATATAAAATGCTGTTAAAGCATAGGCTTGTAAAAATGCAATGACAATTCCTAGATATCTAGTAATTTTATTAATTTTTTGTCTACCAGTATATCCCTCATCTTTTAATTCTTTAAAATAAGGTACAATATCCATTTGTAAAATTTCGGTAATAATAGAGGCTGTAATATAAGGGGAAACGCCTAAAGCAAATATTGAAAAATTTGATAGTCCGCCTCCACTCATAACATTAAATATTTCTAGAAAACCTAGTTCTTCATATACTGCTGATGCCCAAGGAATAGTAATTGTTGTACCTAAACAAAATATTCCTAAACACATCATTGTAAAATAGATTTTTTTACGCAAGTCTTTATTGCTTTTACTAAAAAATCCTGAAAAACCATGAAACATTTTAAATCACCTCTGCTTTACCACCAGCATCATTTATTTTAGTAACAGCTGCACTTGTAAAACGATGTGCTTTAATAGTTAATTTCTTATCTAAATTGCCGTTTCCTAAAATTTTAACTCCATTTAATCCCTTTTTAAGAATTCTTCTTTCAAATAATACTTCAGGAGTTACTACATCACCATCTTTAAAGAATTTATTTAAATCTGATAAATTAATTGTAGCATATCTTGTAGCAAAATTTTTATTATTAAATCCTCTTTTAGGAATTCTTCTGTAAAGTGGTGATTGTCCACCTTGGAACCAAGGTTTAATTGAAGCACCACTTCTAGATTTTTGTCCGTTTTCTCCACGAGTTGATGTTTTACCCATTCCACTTCCTGGACCTCTACCAACTCTTTTTCTAACTTTAAATTCTTGAGATTTAGGTAAATTTTCTAGTTTCATTATAATTCCTCAACTTTCTTTGATCTAAGTTCAGCAATATGTTCTTTAGTTCTTTGCATTGTTAATGCACCAAGAGTTGCTTTTGCAACGTTAACTTGAGTATTGCTACCTAATGATTTAGCAACAATATCTTTAACACCAGCAAGTTCTAGTACAGCTCTGGCAGCACCACCAGCAATAATTCCACGTCCTTCTTTAGCAGGTTTAAGTAATACTACTGCTCTACCTACTTTATAAGTTGCTTCATGAGGAATAGTTCTATTATCAACAAGAGCAATTTTAACTACGTTTTTATTTGCAGCTTGTAAAGCTTTTTTAATTGCTTCAGGAACTTCATTTGCTTTTCCTGTACCAATTCCAATTAATCCTTTACGATTTCCAACAGCTACTGTTGCAGAAAAACGGAAATGTCTTCCACCTTGAGTAACTTTTGTAACTCTTCCGATATTAATAACTTTTTCTTCAAGTAAATTATTTTTCTTATTTTCAAATTCTTTTGCCATAATGCCTCCTTAAAATTCTAGTCCAGCTTCACGAGCTGACTCAGCTAGAGCTGCTACTCTACCATGATATAAGAATCCACCACGGTCAAATACAACTTTATTGATTTTTGCTTTCTTACACTTTTCAGCAATATCTTTTCCAACTTTTTGAGCTGCTTCAATATTACCACCATTTTGAAGTTTTAATTCAAGTGAAGATGAGCTTACTAAAGTTACACCTTTTGAGTCATCAATAACTTGAGCATAAATAGCTTTATTAGATCTGAAAACATTTAATCTAGGGATTTCACTAGTGCCAGAAATATTTTTTCTAACTCTAACATGTCTTCTAATTCTTGCTTCTCTTTTTTCTTTATTATTCATAATTTTATACTCCTTTACTTAGCAGCTTTCTTTCCTTCTTTACGACGAATATGTTCACCTTTATAACGGATTCCTTTACCTTTATATGGTTCAGGTTCTCTTATTTTACGAACATTAGCCGCAAATTCAGAAACTTTTTGTTTATCAAATCCACTAATTACAAGTTCTGTATTAGATGGGCTAGTAACAGTTATTCCGCTTGGGACGATAACATCAATAGTATGTGAATATCCAGCAGATACAACAATTTTATTTCCAGATACACTGAAACGATATCCAACACCTACAGCCTCTAATTCTTTTGTATAACCAGTGCTAACACCAATTAACATATTATTTATATTTGAATTAGTTGTACCAGAAAGTACATTTGCTTCTTTTGTATCTTTTGCCATAGTTGTTGTGAGTTCGTTACCATCAATAGTAACATTTACAAGTGGGCTAACTACTAATGAAAGTTCTCCTTTTGGACCTTTTACAGTTATAGTATTGCTTTCATTTTTAACTTCAACACCCTCAGGGATAGTTAGTTTTCTATTTCCAATTCTACTCATAGATTATACTTACCAAATATAGGCAAGTACTTCACCTCCTAACCCATTTTTTCTAGCTTCTTTATCAGTCATTAAGCCTTTAGAAGTAGATATAATTGCAATGCCTAATCCATTTAATACTTTAGGAAGTTTATCTGCAGGAGCATAAACTCTAAGACCTGACTTACTAACTCTTTTAAGACCAGTTATAACTCTTTCTTTTTTTGCACCATATTTAAGTGTTAAAACCATTTTATCACCTGTAGTGTTTTTATTATAAGAATAGTCTTCGATATAACCTTCATCTTTAAGAATTTGAGCTATGCCTTTAGTCATTTTAGTTCCTTCAACTTCAACTTCAGTATATCTCATTTGATTTGCATTTCTTATTCTTGTTAGCATATCTGCTATTTTATCTTGTACAAACATTATATATCTCCTTTCTACCAACTAGACTTCTTAACGCCTGGAATTTGTCCTTTATTAGCAAGTTCTCTGAAGCAAATACGACATAATCCAAATTTTCTTAGTACACCATGAGGTCTACCACATCTTTTACATCTTGTATAAGCTCTAACTTGAAATTTAGGTTTACGATTATTTTTAACAATCATGCTTGTTTTTGCCATATTTTCTCTCCTTATCCTCTAAAAGGCATTCCAAATGCTTTTAGTAGTGCACGTGCTTCATCATTAGTGTTGGCAGTTGTAACAATAACAATATCCATACCTCTAACTTTTAAAACATCGTCATAATTAATTTCTGGAAAAATTAATTGTTCTTTTATACCTAAAGTATAATTTCCCTTTCCATCAAAACTTCTTGGTGAAACACCTCTAAAGTCTCTTACACGTGGAAGAGCAATTTTAATTAATTTTTCTAAGAAAGCATACATATTTTCACCACGTAGGGTAACTTTTACACCTATAGGTTGACCTTCTCTTAATTTGAAACCAGCTATAGATTTGTGAGCTTTTGTAACAACAGGTTTTTGACCACTAATTAATGTTAAATCATTAACAGCAGCATCAATGAATTTTGAATCATTTGCGCCTTCACCAACTCCCATGTTAATAACAATTTTAGTTATTTTAGGAACTTGCATTACAGTTGTGTAATTAAATTCTTTCATTAAACTTTGTTTAATTTCTTCATCATATAAAGTTTTAAAATTACTCATAACTCACCTACTTTGCTTCCTTTTTACTAGCAGTTTTTTTAGTTTCTGCTTTTTTTGTGTCTTTTACTTTTGCTTTTTCTTCCTTAGCATTAGTAATAACTTTTACATTAGATACATGAATTGGTGCTTCAATATCAAATATTCCACCTTTATCTTCAGTAGTTCTAGGTTTTGAATGCTTTTTAACAATATTTAAGCCTTCAACAACAACTTTATCTAATTTTTTATATGTCTTAATTATTTTGCCTTCTTTTCCTTTATCTTTTCCAGCAATAACTTTAACAGTATCTCCTACTTTAACCTTCATATATCCTCCTATAATACCTCAGGTGCTAAAGATACAATTTTGTTGTATTCTTTTTCACGAAGTTCTCTAGCAACAGGACCAAGAACTCTTGTTCCGATAGGAGTTTTATCATCTTTAATTAAAACGCAAGCATTGTCATCAAATTTAATATAACTTCCATCTTTTCTTCTAACACCTTGAACTGTTCTTACAACAACAGCTTTAACAACTTTACCTTCTTTTACAGGGCTATTAGGTATAGCTTTTTTTACTGTTCCGACTATTACATCACCGATATTAGCACTTTTAACTTTACTTCCACCCATAACACGGATAACTAAAAGTTCACGAGCACCGGAATTATCAGCAACTTTTAATCTACTTTCTTGCATTACCATAGTTTTGCCTCCTATAAAATTACAGCTTTTTCAACAACTTGAACTAATTCATATCTTTTAGTCTTAGATAATGGTCTAGTCATTGAAATTCTAACTGTATCTCCTACTTTAGCTTCATTTTTTTCATCATGAGCTGCGTATTTTTTAGAGTATTTTACTCTTTTACCATATAATGGATGTTTTTTATAAGTTTCAACTAAAACAGTAATAGTTTTATCATTCTTATCACTAACAACTTTTCCAACTAATTCTTGTTTCTTGTTTTCCATTATTTTTCACCATCCATTTCTTTTTCTTTTAAAATAGTTTTTAATCTAGCTATTTCTCTACGAAGATTTCTTAGAACAACAGGTTTTTCTAAAGTTCCAGAAGATTGAGCCATTCTGTTTCTGAAAAGTTCTTCTTTATCTTCTTTAATTTTCTTAATAATGTCTTCTTTTGACATTTTTCTTATTTCATTAATTTCCAAGAGTTTCACTCTCCTTCATAACAAATTTTGTTTTGATTGGAAGTTTATGTGAAGCAAGTCTTAAAGCTTCTCTAGCTATTTCTTCAGAAACATCACTTATTTCAAACATGATTTTTCCTTCTTTAACTACTGCTACCCATTCTTCAACATTACCTTTACCTTTACCTTGTCTAGTTTCTAAAGGTTTTCTAGTTCTAGGCATATGAGGGAAAATGTTAATATAAACTTTTCCTCCCCTTTTCATATAACGAGTCATAGCAATACGAGCGGCTTCAATTTGACGAGCAGATATCCATCCACCTTCCATTGCTTTTAAACCAAATTCACCATTAGTTAGAGTAAGATTACCTTTTGCTTTGCCTTCGTAACTTAATCTATGACTTTTACGATATTTAGTTCTTTTTGGCATTAACATTTTTCATCTCTCCCTTCTTGGCATTTTTAGTTTTTAGTATTTCATCTTTATAAATCCATACTTTAACTCCAATTTTTCCATAAATTGTATTTGCTTCACTAACTGCATAATCAACGTCAGCTCTAATTGTATGAAGAGGTACTGTTCCTTCAGTATAGCCTTCAGTTCTAGCCATTTCAGCACCACCAAGTCTTCCAGAAACAGCAGTCTTAATACCTCTTGCTCCAGCCTTCATTGTATTTCTGATAGCTCTTTTTTGTACGCTTCTAAAAGGAGCCCTGTTTTCAATTTGCATTGCAATATTGTCAGCAACTAGTTGAGCATTTAAATCAGGATTTTTTTCTTCAACAATGTTAATGTATACATCTTCATTAACAAGTTTTGAAATTTTCTTTCTTAATTTTTCAATATCTTCACCACCACGGCCAATTATAACACCAGGTCTAGCAGTAAAGATTGTTAATTCAACTTTATTTTTTCTTCTTTCAATAACAACTTTTGATATAGAAGCACTTTTAAGATTCTTTTCAATATATTCTCTTATTTTGATATCATTGATTAATTTATCAGAATAATCTTTTTCAGCATACCATCTAGAATCCCAATCTTTATTAACACCAATACGATATCCTATAGGATTTACTTTTTGACCCATACTATTTTGTTTCCTCCTTATTATCAGTTACATATACAACGATATGACTTGTTCTTTTATCATGTCTATCAACATTTCCACGAGATGCAAATTGGATTCTCTTATAAATAGGTCCTGGATTAATAAAGCATTTACTTATTACTAAATCTTTTTCGTTTGCACCGTTATTATTAACAGCATTTGCAACTGCAGAATTTAAAACCTTTAAAATAAGTGAACTTGCTTTTGTATTTGTATTTTCTAGAATTCCTCTAGCTGTTTCAACATCTTTTCCACGAATTAAATCCATAGTCATTCTAGCAAGTCTAGGTTTAATCATTGCAGTATTATGTTTTGCATAAGTTTCCATTTTTCCTCCTATTTATTTCCAGCATGGCCAGTAAATTTACGTGTTTGAGAAAATTCTCCCAATTTATGGCCAACCATTTCCTCAGTAATATAAACTGGAATAAAATCTTTACCATTATGAACTGCAATTGTATGTCCTACAAATTCAGGATAAATAGTACTTCTTCTTGACCAAGTTTTAACAACTGATTTTTTATTATCTTCATTTAATTTTTTGATTTTTTTCATGATGCTATCGTCAACGAAAGCACCCTTCTTTAAACTTCTTGCCATTTTTCCTCCTATTTAGTCTTCCTACTTATAATAAGTTTGCTAGATGCCTTTTTAGGTTTTCTAGTTTTAACGCCAAGAGCAGGTTTACCCCAAGGAGTCATTGGACTCTTTCTACCAATTGGAGCACGTCCTTCTCCACCACCATGAGGGTGATCGTTAGGATTCATAACAGAACCACGGTTAGTAGGTCTAATTCCTAGATATCTAGTTCTACCAGCTTTACCTAAATTAACAAGATTTGCATCTTCATTTCCAACTACACCAATAGTTGCAATACATCTATCAAGAATCTTTCTTGTTTCTCCAGATTGAAGTCTAACTAAAACATATTTATCTTCTCTACCTAAAATTTGAGCAGATGCTCCAGCACTACGACAAATTTCAGCACCTTTGCCAGGTTTTAATTCAATACAATGAACTAAAGTTCCAACTGGAATATTTTTTAAAGGTAATGCATTACCAACTTTAATATCAGCGTTTTCGCCATTTTCAATAATTGCACCAACTTTTAATTCTTTAGGAGCGATAATATATCTTTTTTCTCCGTCTTTATAATTAATTAATGCAATATTTGCTGTTCTATTTGGATCATATTCGATAGTAGCAACTCTACCAGTAACGCCGACTTTATCTCTCTTATAATCAATAATACGATATTTTCTTTTAGCACCGCCGCCAATATGTCTAACGGTCATTTTACCTTGGTTATTTCTTCCACCAGATTTTTTTACTTTTGCAAGTAAGCCTTTAGTAGGAGTTTTTGTAGTTATTTCTTCATTTGCAAGAGTACTCATGCCTCTTCTACCATTTGTAACTGGTTTATAATGTCTTATTGCCATAATTTCTCCTTTCTACTAAAGTTCTATAGAAGAACCATCTTTAAGTGTAACAATTGCTTTTTTATATGTTTTTGTTCTTCCTTGATACTTTCCAACTCTTCTTTTTTTAGATTTAGTGTTTAGAGTATTAACACTTTTAACTTGAACATTAAATGCTTCTTCTACAGCTTTTTTAATTTCAGTCTTATTAGCATCCTTGGCTACTTTAAATGTATAAACATTTTCATTTCTAAGTGTCATAGTTTTTTCAGTAACTACTGGAGCTATTATAATATCAGAATAATGTTTCATTAATTAAGAGCCTCCTCTACCATTTTAATGCTAGTTTCATCAAATACAATGTAATCAGCATTTAATATATCATATACGTTAATTTCATCTGGAAATAATACAAGTACATTGTCCAAATTTCTAGTTGACATATATAAATTTTCTGCATCTTCTGATGCTATGAATAAAATTTTACCAGTTAATTTTAAATTATTTAATAATTCAATTCCTGTTTTTGTTTTTAAATCGTTAAGTTTTAAGCTATCAACTACAATTAATTTCTTTTCGTTTAATTTACTAGTTAAAGCACTCTTTAACGCTAACACTCTTTCTTTACGATTAATCTTAAATGTATAATCTCTAGGAGTTGGTCCAAATACTATTCCGCCTTTTCTCCATTGAGCAGCACGTATAGAACCTTGTCTTGCTCTACCAGTACCTTTTTGTTTCCATGGTTTTCTTCCACCGCCAGATACTTCACTTCTAGTTTTTGCTTTAGCAGTTCCTTGTCTTGAAGCATCAAGTTGAAGTCTAACCATTTTTTTCATAGCAAGATCATTTACTTCAATTCCAAATACTTTAGAATTTAGTGTAATGTCATTTACTTTTTCGCCTTTTAAATTATTAATACTTATCTTTGTCATTTTTATCCTCCTTTAAAAGACTACTTGTCTTCCTTTACAACTTCATTAGTTTCAGTAGTAATTTCTTCAACTACATCAGCAACTGCTTCTGGTTCATAAGAAATAATTTCTTTTGGATTCATTTTCTTATTTCCTTTAACTGCAGTTCTAATTAAAATTAATGAATTTTTTGCGCCAGGTACATTTCCACTTATTAAAATGTAATTTTCATTTTTGTTTGTTTCAATTACTTCAAGATTTTGAATTGTAACTGTTTCAACACCCATGTGTCCAGCTAATTTTTTACCTTTAAGAACTCTTTTAGGAAGCATTGTTCCAAGAGATCCTGGTCTTCTATGATAATGTGAACCATGTCCCATAGGTCCTCTAGATTGATTGTGTCTTTTAATAACACCAGCAAATCCTTTACCTTTAGTAGTTCCAGTTACATCAACTATTTCTCCTACTGTAAATAAATCTGCAGCAATCTCATCTCCTACATTATAAGAGCCTTCAAAATCTCTTATTTCTTTTAAGAAGCGCTTAGGAGTTGTGTTTGCTTTTTTTGCACTTCCGATTTCAGCCTTAGTGGCTCTAGATTCTTTTTTGTCAATAGCGCCAAGTTGAATTGCATTATAACCGTCTTTTTCAACTGTTTTAATTTGCATTACTTTATTAGGTAAAACTTCAATAACTGTAACAGGTAAAAGTCTTCCTTCTTTAGTAAATACGCTAGTCATTCCAACTTTACGTCCTAAGATTCCTTTCATTTTTTCTTTCCTTCCTTTTCTTATAATTTAATATTGATTTGTACGCCACTTGGTAAATCTAAATGAGTAAGCGCATCAACTGTTTCTTTGCTTGGATTTTTAATATCTATAAGTCTCTTGTGAGTTCTTCTTTCAAATTGTTCACGAGAATCTTTATATTTATGTACAGCTCTTAATACTGTAAATTTTTCAATTTCAGTAGGTAGAGGTACAGGTCCAGATATTTCTCCTCCAGTTCTTTTTACTGTTTCGCATATTTTTCCAGCAGCTACGTCAAGGATTCTGTGGTCATATGCTTTCAAAGTAATACGAATTTCTTGTTTTGCCATATTATTGTTCTCCTTTCGTCTATATTTAATATAGGCTTGCTCCGTACAAATTACCCGAAACATTAGAAATATATTTACCAACTATTCCTAGTGTATCAGCAACCTCGTACATCATCGCAGTCATACAAAACCAATAATAACACATATTTATGCATAATTGCAAGTGTTTTTTCACTATTTTTTCAATAAAAAAAGCAATTTTGTTAAATTGCCTTCTTATCATTTATTATTAATGATTCTCCTGTCATTTCTTCAGGTATAGAAATGTCCATATAATCAAGTATTGTTGGTGCCACATTTGTTAAATCTCCCTCTTCTTTTAGTTCAATTTTTTCATCGCTTATAACAAATGGTACATCAGCTAAACTATGTGTTGTACAAACACTGCCATCTGTATTTATCATTGTATCAGCATTTCCATGGTCCGCAAGTAATACAATTGTATAAAAATTGTCTTCAGCAGCTTGAACTATTTTACTAAAACAAATATCAACTGCCATACATGCTTTTGTTGCGGCATCCATACTTCCAGTATGGCCTACCATATCTGGATTTGCAAAATTTACTAATATAAAATCATAATCTTGTTCCATGCACGTAATTACCTTTTTAGTTACACTAATCGCACTCATTTCAGGTTTTAAATCATAAGTTGCTACATCTGGAGAAGGAATATGAAATTTATCAGTACCAGGAAGTTTTCCTTCATAGCCTTCATCAAAGAAATAAGTTACATGAGGATATTTTTCGCTTTCAGCTATTCTTGCTTGTGTTAGTCCAAGTTTTGAAAAATAAAGTCCCAAACTATTTTCAACTTTAGGTTCTTCTATTAAGACGTTAGCATTGATTGCTTTATCATGATTAAAGAAAGTAAATAATTCTAAATTAGGCATTTCAATTGTTGGGAATGCATTAAATTTTGGATTTGTTAAAGCAAGTAATATTTGTTTGCTTCTATCAGTTCTGTAATTCATCCAAAATAAAATATCCTCATTTTTTATTAATCCATTATGATCCACAAGCATAGGTTTTAAAAATTCATCTGTAACGCCTTTTTCATAACTTGCATTTATCGCAGATTGTATATTTAATATTTCTACTGAACTACCCTTAGTAATTAAATCATAATACAGTTTTGTTCTATCATAATTTTCATCTCTATCCATTGCATAATATCTTCCACATACTGTAGCTATTGAACCAATTTTATTTTTTTTAATAATAGATTCAATCATAGAAATGTATTTATAAGAAGATTGTGTATCAGTATCTCTTCCATCAGTAATTAAATGAAAATAAATTTCTTTAAATCCTAATTTTATTAGATAATTATATAAATTAATAAAATCATCAATTCCAGCATGAACATTGCCATCACTTGCTAAACCCATGATATGAACTCTTTTATTTAAATTATTTTTCAAATCTAGAAATGCCTCGTTATTGCACTCATCAAGTTTTTCTAAAAATCTATCAGTCAAAATTTCTCTAGAGTAAATTCTTCTTCCAGCACCAATAGTCATATGGCCAATTTCACTATTCCCAAATTGTCCATCATGCAAACCAACATAGTGACCGCTAGCATGTAAAGTCGAATGAGGATACTTATTATAAAACTCATTAAAATTTACCATATTGGCTTTTTTTATGGCATTACCATCTTCGTCATTTCTAATTCCAAATCCATCAAATATAATTGTTAATATCTTTTTCATAAACTCAAATCTTTCTAAAGAAATAATATCACATACTAGATTTTTTTTCAAATATATTAAAATAGAAAAAAATTGCACTTAAGCAATTTTTTAAAAAGTTTTATTATCCAATTTTATACGATCTGCAATGGTAGTTAAAAATTCTGAATTTGTAGGTTTCGACTTATCACAACTTACACTAAATCCAAATAATTCTTCCATCAGATTAATATCTCCCCTTATCCAACTTACTTCTATAGCATGTCTTATCGCTCTTTCGACTCTAGATGGAGTTGTATCATATTTTTTTGCAATCTGAGGATATATATCTTTTGTTACTAATGATACGGAATTGCTATTAAAAATAATCATAATCCCGTCTCTAATATATTTATATCCCCTTATGTGAGAGGGTATGCCTAAATTATGTAATAATTGGCTTACTTCTAAGTCTAAACTATTGTTGTTAAATAATACAGGTTTGTTTTCAAATGTTTCATTAACCTTTTTCTCTAAAGATATAATACTATATGGTTTAATTAAATAGTAAGAAATGTTGTATGAATTACAATCATTTATTAATTTTGTATCTTTGTAACTTGAGGTAATTATACATTTTAAATTTATACTTCTGGATTTTATTTCTTCCAATAAGGTTGCTCCATCCATTCTTGGTATTAATAATTCAAGTATTAATAAATCAATATTGTCTTTATGATTTACTATATATTCCAAAGCTTCTTCACCATTTGAAAATGATGCTACAACTTTAATATTCTCATTATTACTAAAATGATTTTTTAAATTATTTATGGCTACTACATTATCATCTACAATTACTGCACGTATGCTATTTTTCATATTTCCTCTTTCCTATAAATTACCGCCACACAACTAGATAATATAACATATTTATACAAAAAGCAAGTAAATATTTTGTAAATATATGACTATTTACGTAAAATTTTGTCGAACTTTGGCAAAAAAAGAATGGATTTAGTTTTTTTCTATAAAATCCATTCCTTTTAAATGATCACTACTAATATACTCTAGTGATGCTCCACCACCGCTTGATAAAAACGAAAAATTATCGCTTAACCCAAATTTATTAATTGCATTTAACGTGTCTCCACCACCTGCAACTTTATAAGCATCAATATTTTGAAGTGAAGCAAACAAGTTTTTTGTACCAGTTGCATAGTTTTCATTTTCAAACATACCACATGTTCCATTAATAAAAATTGTTTTACTCTTTTGAAAATAGCTAATATACTTATTAATTGATTTAGTATTTAAATCCAAAATTTTATCTTCGTCAATCACAAAATCAATAGGTAAAACTATTTTATTTCTAAATTCTTTTATTAAACTTTTAATTTCTAATATAGTTATTTCATCATTGGTGCACAAACTATCCATTACATCAAAACCGCAAGCAAACAAAAATGAATTTGCAATACCACCACCTACTAACAGATAATCGCATTTTTTCAATAAGTCCTTAATATAACCTAGCTTATCATCCACTTTTGCTCCACCCATAAATACAGTAAAAGGTCTTTTAATATCTGTAATAAGGGGTTTTAAGTTTGTAAGTTCTTCTTTTACTAGAAAGCCATAATATGTTGGCAAAAACTCCGAAATTCCTGCAACTGATGCATGTGCTCTATGTAAGGAAGCAAAAGCATCAACTACAAATATATCTCCTAAAACGGACCAATAATTTGCCAAATTTTTGTCATTTTTACTTTCAAGCTTTTCTGGATAGTCGCAAAATCTGGTATTTTCTAGTAACACAACATCTCCATTTTGCATTTCTTTACAAGTTTTAATTACATCCATTCCTACAGGAGAAGAAACAAAAATAACTTCTTTGTTAAGTAAATTAGTAAGTTCATCAGCAACTGGTTTTAAAGTATTATTTATTTTATCTTCTCTAGTTTTAATTCTGCCCATATGACTTAATAAAATTACTGAATTGTTTTCTAAAAAATATTTTATTGTTTTTAAACTTTTGACAATCTTAGTATTATCCATAATTTTGCCATCTTTTATAGGTACATTAAAATCACATCTAATAATAATTTTTTTATCATAAAACTTTTCTTCATCAATAAATTTCATTTATCAACACCCTTTATCTAAATTAATTTTAGCAAATATATTGTTCTTTTGCAATTAAAAAAGATGCTTATTATTTAAACATCTTTATAGCTGTCCGTAGCATTTGTGCAGTATAACCATATTCATTATCATACCATGCAGTAATTTTAACTAACTGCTTACCATCATATTCAACAATATTTGTAAGTAAACTATCAAATAAACAACCACATTTTCTTCCTATTACATCAGATGAAACTAGTGGTGCCTCAGAATATACAATACTTTCAGATTGATTATTTTTTACAGTTTCATTAATCTGCTCAATAGTTACATTTTTTGAAAGTTCAAGAGTTACATCTACCATAGAACCATCTATAGTTGGCACTCTATAAGCAATTCCGTCCATTTTTCCTTTTAACTCCGGAATTACTAAGCCAATTGATTTAGCTGCCCCAGTAGATGTTGGAACTATATTATGAGCACTTGCTCTTCCTCTTCTTGAGTTAATACCTTTTTTATGGAAATTATCTAAAGAGTTTTGATCTGCAGTATATGCATGAATAGTACTCATAAATCCTTTTTCTACACCAAAATTATCACTTATAATTTTAAGTAATGGTGCTAAACAATTTGTAGTACAACTTGAGGCACTTACAATTATATCTTCACTAGTTACTTTATCATCATTTACATTTGCTACAATCGTAGGCATTTGTCCTTTTCCAGGAGCGGAAATAAGCACCTTTTTAGCACCAGCTTTTATATGTTTATAAGCATCGTCATAATTAGTAAATGCTCCAGTACATTCTAAAACTAAGTCAACATTTAAATCCTTCCAAGGCAATTTTTCTGGATCTAATTCTGAATATAAAGGAATCCTCTTTACTCCTGCTATTACTAAATTATTTCCATCAAAATTTATTTCATTTTCATGAAATGTTCCATGAACAGAATCGTATTTTATTAAATATGCAGCTGACTCTCCATCTATATCTTTATTATTAATTGCTACTATATCAAATTCTGTAGAAGTTATCATTTGCCTAAAAGCAAGTCTTCCAATTCTTCCAAAACCATTAATTGCTACTCTAATCATATTCACTACCTCCTATAAACTCTCTTAATATTGAATCTTTTGGAATATATTCACTACTTATTGTAAAAAATTGTTTTAAAAAACTTAATAGTCTTCTTGCTTCACCATAATAAGGTGAAGTTATTGGTACAGAATAAAGTAAAGGTTCAACAAATACTTTCAAAATACCTACTTCATATGAAAGTGATGTGTTTATAATTTTATCTGCATTTGGTATCAATGGTATTATGTATTTCTCCTCACCAATTCTAACTTTTTTCGTATTCTTAATTGTGCTAGCTACATCATATCCTCTTGTTCTAAAATCCCTTACAATACGCCTTAATAATCTTAAATCATTGTTTGATATAAAATTTTGTTCATCAACACTGATTGGAATAAATGGACTTACGTAGATTTTATATTTCATATTACCTGGAATGAATGGCATTAACCTATCATTTATAGCATGTAAACCCTCAAATAAAATTATACTATTATCTTTAAGTTTTACTTTTTTTGAGGAAAGCTCTTTACAGCCAGTTATAAAATTATATCTTGGTAATATAACATCTTCTCCATTAAATATTTTCATAACATCATTTGTTAAATACTTGATATCCGTTGCCTCTAAACATTCGTAATCATTTTCTCCATTTTCATCTTTTGGATTATCCTTTCTTTCGTGAAAGTAATCATCAATCGAAATAACTATTGGGTCTAATCCATAAATTTTAAAATATGATGCAAGTCTTTTAGTAATTGTGGTTTTACCACTGGAACTAGGGCCAGAAATCATTACACATTTAATATCCTTGTTATTAGATATTATTTTAGCGGTTTCATTAATTGCAATATTAAAATTCAATTCGCATGACTTAACAAAATCACCGATTTTACCATTGCATATTTCATTATTAACGTCTTTTATATAAGGAACTTTCATTATATCAAGCCATTTTTGACCTTCATTATATGAATTAATAATTCCATCGTAATTAATATACTCAGGTAGATCCCCATTAGAATTTTCTTCAGGGCAAATTATAATTGCAACATTATTTCCTAAATATTTAATATCAAATTTATTTATTACGCCTGTAGAGTAAGGCATCTCCGAATAATAATAATTGATTAAATCATCTAGTTCATATAAAACTACTGTAGGATCAACTATATTACGAATATTATTTGCTTTTACTAAATTTCCAATATCTTCATAATAATTTATTGCATCTGCATTTTTTATTATTAATTTTTCAAAGTGAATATTATTTTTAACAGTTTCATGCATTTTATCGCTTATTTTTTTTATATCTTCTTCGCTTAAAACTTTATTACTTTTTAAAGAAGCCATAATTCCTTTTGGAACATTATATGAGTAATTTACTTTAATCCCTGGAAAAACTTTTTTTGTAGCATATTCAAATATCATTTTTAAACCTGCAATATAAATTCTATTTCCATAAGAATTTGTCAAATCAATAAAAGAAATATTTTCATTTTTAGTAATTTTATCATTTAATGAAACTATTTTATTGCCCACTAAAACACCTATGATATTATCCGCATTATCACAGTTTCTGCTTAACTCATAATAAGTTGTATTTTTTAATGTATCAATAGTACTACCATCACTTAATGTCACAGTTACATTGTTCATAATTTAGCCCCTTATTTTACATTATTAACAATACCATATTTTTATTAATAAATCTATAAAATATGAATAATTTTTTATAATTCTCATTATTATATTTATAGGTGAAAAGAAAAATGCAAACAATTCCAATGGTTTTAAAGCAAAATAATAATCATGAATATTCTTACGATTTATATTCTTTGTTGCTTACATATCGAATCATATTTTTAACAGGTGAAGTAAACGACATTAATGCCAATATAGTTATCGGCGAATTACTTTATCTTGATAAAGAAAATAGTAAAGACATTTACTTATATATAAATTCTCCGGGCGGTTCTGTTTCCGCCGGACTTGCAATATATGATACTATAAAATACATAAAAAGTAATGTTATTACGATAGGAGTAGGTCTATGTGCAAGTATGGGTGCTTTTTTACTTTCAAGTGGAGATAAAAGATATGCCTTAGAAAATACCGAAATTATGATACATGAGCCTTTAGGTGGAGTCGAAGGCAAAGCGAGCAATATAAAAATTCAAAGTGACCGAATAATTAAAACCAAAGCATTAATAAATAAAATCTTAGCAAAAAATACTAAACAAAGTATTAAAAAAATTGAAAAGGATACAGAAAATGATTATTATATGAACTCAATTGAAGCTAAAAAATATGGCCTAATTGACGATATCATAAAAAAAGAAGATTATTAGTCAACTCTTATAATGACTTCATCTTCTTTTGAATATAAAAATTTTTCTTTAGCATACCTTGCAAGATAATTTGGGTCTTGCATTTTTGTTACTTGTGATGTTAAAGATTTTTTTTCATCAAGTAAATTTTCATACTTCTGAGTTAATTCTTTAGTTTGTTTAACGTTTCTAGCAATCGTAATAAAATCTTTTGACACACTAAAAGCAAGTAACGCTATAAGTGCTACGATAATAGCAGAGATTAAAAAAAGTCTTTTCTTTTCTTTCTTAGTTCTCACTATAACCCACCTTATCATTGTCAATATATAATCAAAAAAAAAGAAAGTCAACACCTTTTTCTTTTTTTAAAAACAATTTTACATAAATTTAACATTTTATACTTTATATAATTAGCTAACAAAAATCCCATTATAAAGCAAAACAAATAATATATATGAAATATACCATAGTTTAATTTATAAATAATAATTAAATATATAAATACATTATCTATCGTAAATAGAATAAACATAATTAGTTTAATTAATGCTTGATCCTTAAAAAAAAGTTTATAATTTAAAATAGATAAATAAAAAAATACTATTCCATAAATAAAATTAATAAATAAAATCAATAATGTTTTATAAGCTGTCATTTAAATAATTTACTTAAAAAACTTTCTTCCTTTGCTTTAGATTTTGATTCAATATAGTTAATTAAATTTATCTTTCCTTTAATTCTGATTAATCCGCCTGTAGTATCCAATGTAAGCAATTCCATTGAACTTCCCTTAATTTGAATTGGTCCCATGTTACTATCTAAAAAAAATTCTTTACTATCAAAATTAATAATTTTTTTAATGCCCGTTATGGATAGTAAATTTCTATCAAGCATTTTTACTTCATGATTTATTACCTTTTCATTCATATATTTTCCTCTATAAAATATATGATGCAAAATATTTATTTATGCAAAATAAAAAAGCGTTTATCGCTTTTTTTACTCTTCATTTGCAGGAAGATTTTTATACTCTGTCAAAATTTTATCTTCAAACATTTTTCTAGTTTCAGCATTAATTGGATGAGCTATATCATTGTATTTATCATCGTTTGGCATAGCTACAAATAGTCTGCTATCTCCTTCAATAATACGAAGATTTCTTACAACAAAGCAATCATCTAATGTTACTGTTACATAACCTTTAACCTTTGAACCTTCTCTATCTACTTTGTGAATTTTTACTGATGTAATTTCCATACTTTATCACTACTCCTTTATCCTATTCACAATTTTATTTTACCTTACTATTAATAATAATGCAAGAATTTTTTATAAATACTTAATGCTTATATCTTTTGTAATAATATCTCTATATGCAAAGCTTTTTTCATCACCAGATTCTATTATTGTAAAAATATTTGGATATAATTTATATATAGTTCCATCGTAATAATTAATTTTATTTCGTAGTCCATAAACAGTAATTCTAACCCTTTTTCCAACATTATTATTTATTTGATTTTTAATAAACTCTATATTCATCTTGGATACCCCACGTACATTAAACCGTTTGTTATAATTCCCCCAATACCAGATGAACCATATTTAGTCTGATTAATTAACTTTACAACATCTATTTCATCTGATGTTTTGGTCAGTGCAATTGTACTTGCTATTATCGCTGGATCTAAAGCATGAATATTTACTCTTTTGGGAGAAGATGCAAAATTTGCGCCGGCTTTTATTAAAGCTTCATAATCGCTTTGACAAGCACCTGCTATAATAACTAATTTATCATGACTTTTTTCATAATTTCTAGCAATTTTTATGGCTTTAACAAAGTTTTTAGAATTCTTATAGTTTTCAATATTATCTTTATTACCTTTTTTCTCATAATATGCATCGTGTCCAGTTATAACAAGAATATCCGGTTTATATTCCTTTAATAAAATTGGTAATTGCTTAGAAATTTGATCTTCACTAATTTTTTTACCAATAGCATAAACTTTAAATTCTTTATAAAATTTTAAACATTTATCTAAGTACTCACTATCTCCATCAATATGAAGTATCTTGCCAGGTAAATAAAAGTAACTGGTTCTATCATTATTTATATCTAATGATATTTGAAAATTATCTTCACATTTTTCAACTTTTACTAGATCTAAATAATCACTATCTGCGTATAATCTATCAAAGACACCTTTTAAATATACTTTGCTTTCAGAAATTGATAATACTTTAAATACTAAATCATTATTATGTGATTTCCTTGTTACATAATCGCCAACTTCAATTTTCAATAAATATCACCATTAATTTATATGCTATAGCAATCATTTTTAGACTAAAAAAGAGGGCTAATCCCTCTTGCTTAAAAAATACGTTACCGCAGACATTACCGAAAGCAACCCATATTCATATGAAAGTGAACCTTGCTGGTATATAATATATGGACTTCTAATAGGACCGTCACAAGAAAGTTCTATGGAAGATCCTTGAGTAAATGAACCACTTGCCATAATTATTTTATCTGCATAACCAGGCATATCACTTTTTTCAACTACAGCATTAGAATCTATTGGACTACTTTTTTGAATCCCAGTAGCATAGTTTATCATGTCTTCTTCATTGCCAAAATAAATGTTTTGAACAATGTCCACCCTTTCATCATTATATTGTGGCTCAACATTATAACCTAATAATTCAAATAATCTACTTGTAAAAATAGCAGTTTTTAGTGATGCTGAAACAGCATTTAAAGATAAATATAATCCTTGTAAAATGGATTTATTAGCTCCTAAAGATGGTCCTACATCAATTCCCTCACCAGGTAGATTTAATCTTTCGGCACATAAATTAATTAGCTCTTTCTTTCCCACTATATATGCACCATTCGAAGCTATTGCACCACCCAAGTTTTTTATTAATGAACCAACTACTACATCAGCTCCAACATCTGTAGGCTCCTTTGTAGACACAAACTCACAATAGCAATTATCTATCATAATTGTAGTATTTGAACTAACATTTTTTATTGTCTTAATTATTTTTTCGATTTGTTCTATAGACATACTTTTCCTTGTACTATAGCCTTTTGAACGTTGAATTTCTACAACTTTAACGAAAGAGGCAGATAACCTTTCAATAATTTTCTTTTCATCAAATTCATTATTTACTAAATCTATTTGTTCATAATTTATAGAAAAAGATTTTAATGAACTTGGATTATCTTTAATTCCAATAACTTCATCAAGAGTATCATAAGGTTTACCAGTAATGCTTAAAAGTGTATCATTTGGTCTTAATAATGCAAATAAACAAACTGTTAATGCATGAGAACCAGATATAAATTGATTTCTTACTAAAGCAGCTTCTGCATGAAATATATTTGCATATACTTTTTCAATTTTTTCTCTGCCAATATCACCATAACCATAGCCTGTTGTCATGTTAAAATCAGTTTCAGAAACTTGCTCTTCTATAAAAGCATTAAGTACTTTTTGGCTGTTTTTAAAGATTATTTCATCTACCTTATCAAGTTCTAATTTAATATCTTTATCTATTTGTTTTTTTAAATTATAAACTTTTTCACTTATTTCTAACATAACTCTCCTCCATCTACTCTAATTACTGCATTATTTATATAACTTGCATCATTTGCAACAAAGAAAACTACTTTAGCAATTTCCATTGGACTACCAAACCTTCCAAGCAGAATATTTTTACTTAAACTTTCTTTTTCCCCTTCAGTTAATAAATCATTATGCTTTGTATTAACCCATCCAGGGCATATAGCATTTACTCTTATTTTCGGAGCAAAAGCCTTAGCATAATTATGGGTTAAGGATATAATTCCCGCTTTTGAAGCATCATAATCTATACTTTCAGGATAATACGAATCTATTGCATTAGTTGAAGAAATGTTTATAATTGAACCTTCATCCATTATTTTTGAAAAATATTTTGTTATCATAAATGTTCCTACTAAATTAGTGTTGATAACTTGTTTAAATTCTTCAACCGTTTTTTTATCTAAAAAATTATCCTTTGCAATACCTGCATTATTAATTAAAACATCTATTTTTGGAAAATCTTTTTTTACATTTTCAAAAAACTTTATTACTTCATTTTCATTTGATACATCACATTTATAAGTTAAACATTTTACGTTAAATTTTTTTCTTATTTCTTCTTTTAAAATATTTGCCTGCTGTATGCTAGTATTATAATTAATAATTACGTCATACCCATTACTCGCAAATATTTGTGCACATGATGCTCCTATTCCTTTTGAAGCTCCCGTTATTAACACAACTTTATTCATATATATTTTCCTCCAAAACAAAAAACATTATAACATAAGTTATAACATTTTACTAATTTCTATAAAGATTTCTTCGTTAATTTGCTCTGCTCTAACATTTTCATTAAAACCATATTTTGCTAAAATAGAGAAAACTTTATTAAAATTATCAACTCCAATATTATTCTTTAGTGTCTTTCTCTTTTGAGAAAAAGCAAGCTTTAAAAAGTTAAAATATTTTTCTTCATCAATATTTAAATTTCTGTTTTTAGGAACAAATGAAATAACCTTGCTATCAACTTTTGGTACTGGTGAAAAATTATTTTTTCCAACAAAAATTTCGTCTTTAACTTCATAATAATAATTTAAATATACAGTAAAATAACCATATTCTTTATTACCTGGCATACTTGTAAATCTATCAGCCACCTCTTTTTGAACCATAAAAACCATTTTCGAAGGTTTTATTTTTGAAGTAACGTACTCAATAATTGGTGTTGTAATATAGTAAGGTAGGTTTCCAATAACATATATTTTATTATACCCTTTAGATATTTCATTTAAATCAATTTTCAATATATCATTAAAAATGATATCACAACTATCTGAATTATAAACATCTAAATATTTATGCATATCAGTATCTATCTCTATGCATTTTAAATAACCATCCTTGTGTATTAAGTATTTAGTTAAAGCACCTTTACCAGGACCAATTTCTATTATTAAATCGTTTTCATTAGTGTCTACTAAATCTGTAATATTCTTAATTATTTGTTCATTTATTAGAAAATTTTGTCCGAATTTCTTCTTAGCTTTCATCTAACCAACCATTTCTTAAAACATCATAAGTAATTTTATATCTACCAATATGGCTTACCGCATATTCATAATCTGGAGCTAAAAAATCTAGATCATTTCCTGGAACTCCTCTATCTAAAACTATTGCTATTACAGGATCACTAGATATTTTAGGAGCGGAAAATCTTACAATAGTTCCACATGGAAGATTAGCACTTGAAGCAACAATATTTACATTTCCATAATCTTTATCATTATAGGTATATGTTCCATCAGTAATATTATAATTACTTAAACAAGCCAAAGTTCCACCACATAAAGGACAATTATAAATATAACCTGTTAAGTCTCCAGTATATGTATCTTTTGCACTATATAATGCATCATAATCAAATTCATCAATTTTTAAAGCCATAGTAGCTTCATCAACTGTTTTATTTGGATTATTATTATGAACTTTAGATTCATAAACAAAACTATTTGTAAAAGTAGTAAAAATTATTAAAATTAATAAAATTAATTTTATACCTTTAAACATCTTCTTCATTTTATCCTCTTTTATAACTAATATTATAGCATTTGCATAAATTCTTGTAAACAATTAAAAAAATATATGACTTTTCATCATATATTTAAATTAAATATCTTTTTAACGTTGCTATTAGTACTTTTAAGTAGTTCTTCTTTAGAAATATTTAAATTTGCACATATAAATTCAATTATATATTTAATGTTTCCAGGATAATTTTGTTTACCTCTTAAAGGAACTGGGGTTAAATATGGACTATCAGTTTCTAAAACGAAATAATCTATACCAATACTTTTTACTACTTCAATAAGATTACAATTTTTAAATGTGATAACACCATTTATTCCAAGTACAAATCCCATTTTAATATATTCTTTTGCGGTTTCTAATGAACCAGAAAATGAATGAATAACTCCAATAACTTTATGTTTCTTTAACATTTTTATTGTATCATCTGTAGCATTTCTAGAATGAATTACTACAGGAAGATTATATTTTTCTGCTAAACATAATTGATAATCAAATATCTTAATTTGCTTTTCTTTATCAAAATTATCATAGTGATAATCTAAACCAATTTCACCAATACCAATTACCTGATTATTCTTTATCTCATCTTCCAATACATTTAAATCATTTTGTGTAATATCTTCCGCAATTTCAGGATGATACCCAATTACTCCAAAAATATCCTTATTATTAATCATTGAAAGAACTTCACTATTGCTATTTTTATCGCAACCAGCATCTATAAAATAAGAAATCCCATCATTTTTCGAAAGATTAATTATATTATTTATATCATCATAATATTCTTTATAAAGATGACAATGTGTATCAAAAAACATAATTACTTTTCTATTCTAGCAAATAATACTTCAGCTTGACCCACTTCATTAGGCGCTGGGTATTCTCCAAAAGTATTAATTGTCTCAAAAGATGTTTTGTTTGTATTTAATTGTTTAAAGATTTTTTCTGAAGTTTCAGGTAGAAATGCTTGAAGTAAAACAGCTCCAATTCTAATACATTCTACTAAATTATATAGAACTGTTGCAAGTCTTTCTTTTTTGCTTTCATCTTTAGCAAGTACCCAAGGAGTAGTATCATCAATATATTTATTACACTTTCTAAATAATTCAAAGATTGAATCTATTGCATTGGCTATTTCAAGTTTGTCCATATATGTAGTAGTTTTTTCTTTTAATGTAGTTGCATAATTAATCAAATTTTCATCAACTGGTTCATATAACTTAGGATTTGTTACTTCACCAGAAAAATATTTATTTATCATGCCAATACTTCTATTAACAAGATTCCCTAAAACGTTAGCAAGATCTGCGTTTGTACGTGTTACTAAGGCATCCTCAGAAAAATTTCCATCACTACCAAATGGTACTTCTCTTAATGCATAATATCTGACAGCATCTACTCCGTAATCTTTAATATATTCACGAGGGTCTTTATAATTTCCTAAACTTTTTGATATTTTACCACCATTTATTACTAACCATCCGTGGCCAAATACTTTCTTAGGCAATGGTAAATCTAAAGCCATTAACATGATTGGCCATATTATTGTATGAAAACGAACTATTTCTTTTCCCACAATATGTAAATCCGCAGGCCAATACTTTTTAAATAGTTCATCATTATTAGTTAAATATCCTAATGCTGAAATATAATTTGATAATGCATCAATCCATACATATACAACATGTTTTTCATCAAATGAAACAGGTATTCCCCACTTAAATGAAGTACGAGAAACACATAAATCTTCAAGGCCTGGTTTAATAAAATTGTTTATCATTTCATTTTTACGTGACACCGGTTCAATAAAATCTGGATGACTTTCTAAAAATTCCTCTAAACGTTTTTGATAATTTGATAGTTTAAAAAAATATGCTTCTTCTTTAACTAAATGAACTTCACGATGGCAATCTGGGCAACAACCATTTTCGTCTAATTGAGTTTCGGTCCAAAACGATTCGCATGGCGTACAATATAATCCTTGATATTCACCTTTATAAATATCATTTTGATCATATAATTTTTTGAATATTTTTTGAACAACCTCTTCATGAATAGGATCAGTAGTCCTAATAAATTTGTCATATGATATATCTAAGCTCTTCCATAAATCCTTTGCATTATCAACTATTTTATCAACATATTCTTTTGGTGTAACTCCATGTTCTAATGCTTTTTTTTCAATTTTTTGGCCATGCTCATCAGTTCCAGTTAAGAAAAAGGTATCATAACCATCCAAACGTTTATAACGTGCTATAGCATCTGCAATAATTGTTGTATAACAATGGCCAATATGAAAGTTATCAGATGGATAGTAAATCGGTGTTGTTAAGTAAAATTTTTTATTTGTCATTTTATCCCTCCTTATTTGTACTACCTATGCCACCAGTTCTTTTAACATTATTTTCTTCACCACAAGTTAAATAATTAAGAATTATACCTTGTACATAAGCATCGCCAGCATTAATTACAAACTCTTTATCTCCCTCATTTTGAAGTGCTACATACATATGTCCTTCGTTTGATTCATTATTGTAATAATCTGCATCTATAATACCTACTTGATTACATAATCTTATATTATATTTAAATCCCATGCTACTTCTTACCACAAGCATTAAAAATTCGTTATCTTGTAACTTAACTTTATACCCTGTAGGTATTTTTACTATTTCTCCTGGTTTAATTGTAATGTTTCTAAATGCTATAAAATCATAACCAGCACTTTTACCAGTTTTTCTTTTAGGAAGAACTATACTATCATATAAATTCTTATCATCAGCAACTGCTTTTTTAAACTCCTCATAACTTATTTTTTCAAATCCTCTTTCCATATAAACTCCTTTCAATAAAAAAAACATGAACTAAAGGACGAATTATTATAAATCCGCGGTACCACCTTAATTCATGAATTTCATGCTCTTTAAACGATAAGGGAATTACCCGTAAATTACTCCAGACTCACAAAATAGATATTTTTATTCTTTTTCCACCTATTAAAGAACTCTCTTTAAAAAAATAATCTATAAATCTTTCCTTCTTCGCATTTACAAGTAAATATTAACATATTATTTATTTATTTTCAATAATTTTTGTCACAACATTACCAATGATTTTTTCTTCACTAGAAAATATCGTTTCTTTATAAAAAATTAATAAACCAACAATATCACTATCTATAATTATTGGATATATTAAAAAATAACCCTTTAATCCATTTATTAGATCTACATTGTTACTTTCATATTTTTTTCTTTCTTCAATAAAGTTTAATAAATTATTGTCAAGTTTTTCATTAAGCAACTGTCCATCAGTAATAAAATGCTCTTTATTTGTTACAAACATTTTAATATTTGCATAACTTTCTACGATTATGGTTAGTTTATTAGCAAAATCCTTAATTAATCCAGATTTTTCATATTTTTTTAAAACTATATTAGCATTATCAATAAATATTTCTAGATCATCATTACTATGTATACTTAATACATTTCTTATTTCCTTAGGAATAACTATTCTTCCTAGTTCATCAATCTTTCTTACTATACCAGTATTTTTCAAAAACACACCTCATTTATAGTGTGCTTTTTTTTAATATTTATATACCTATAATAATGTGTTTAATAACCTTACTAAGTATCTAATGAAATGTTCTGGTAAAGATTTATAATATAAAGTAATTGTAATACATTCATGTTTATATGCTAAGTTAAAATTATTACTAATGCTTAATGCATTATATAAAAGTTTATCTCCTTTTACTTTGCTTGATAATTCTTTTGGCAAAATAATTTCTATTAATCTATCAGTTTGACGTACTTTATTAATGCCTAACTTTTTAGCAATTTTTTCAAACCATTCTTCATACATATAGTCTTCAGTTTTCTCGTCAATCTTACCAAATCTGTCTTGAATTTTCTCTTTAATTTCAAGTAGTTTATCATAACTATCTATTTCATTAATCATTTGATGAATTTCAATTTTAATAGTTTCATCATCAACATATTTATCATCAATATGAGTATCTATATTTATTAACGCTTGATCATTATCACTATCTTCTTCTACATAAATACCCTTAACTTTTTTAAGTTCATCTTCGATCATTTTTGTATATAAAGAAACCCCTACTGAGTCTACAAAACCTGCTTGTGAGGAACCAAAAATATCACCAGATCCTCTTATTGATAAATCTCTCATGGCAATTTTGTAACCACTACCTAAGGCCGTAAATTCTTTTAAAGCCTGAAGTCTTTTTATTGCTATGTCATTTAACATTTTCATTTTATTATATAGTAAAAAAGCATAGCCAATTTTGTCACTTCTTCCAACACGACCACGAAGTTGATATAACTGGGAAAGTCCAAAATGATCTGCATCATATACAATAAGAGTGTTTGCATTTGCTATATCAATACCATTTTCGATAATCGTAGTACAAATTAAAATGTCAAATTTATGATTGGTAAAATCATTCATTATAATATCAAGTTCATCTTTGTTCATTGTACCAAAAGCAAATCTAATTTTTGCATCTGGAACTAATTTTTGAATTTCAGAAGCTTTACCTTCCAAACCTGCAATATTGTTATATAAAATATATACTTGACCATCTCTACTTAACTCTTTATAAATAGCATCT
Source organism: uncultured Bacilli bacterium (assembly GCA_934101645.1). Classification (GTDB taxonomy): domain Bacteria; phylum Bacillota_I; class Bacilli_A; order RF39; family UBA660; genus UBA6448. The sequence continues at coordinate 77,695 of CAKORX010000005.1, forward strand.
TTTACTACATAATTGTCTTCACTAGTAACATACGTTTGAACTGGATATCTATTGCTGGGCGCAGTTTCAATTATTGAAAGATTTCTAAGCCCTGATAAAGCCATCTTAAGTGTTCTTGGTATTGGCGTTGCAGACAAGGTTAAAACATTAATATCATTTTTTAATTCTTTAATTTTTTCTTTGTGTTTCACGCCAAATCTTTGCTCTTCATCAATTATTAACAAACCTAGTTTTTTATATTTAATTTTATCATTAAAGATTTTGTGAGTTCCAAAAAGTATATCAATTGTTCCCTTCTCAAGGCCTTGTAATATTTTTTTTTCTTCTTTTGACGTCGTAAATCTATTATATAATTTTATATTTACAGGCCATGAAGCAAATCTTTTTAAAGCTACATTATATTGTTGTTTTGATAAAATAGTTGTTGGACATAAATAAATGACTTGTTTGTTATTTAAAACTGCCTTAAACATAGTTCTTAAGGCAACTTCAGTTTTTCCAAAGCCAACATCACCGCATAATAATCTATCCATTGGATTTCCACTTGATAAATCTTCCGTAATATCATTAATGGCTTTTTGTTGGTCAGGCGTTAAATCATAGGTAAATTCTTTAGCAAATATTAACTCCTCTTCATAAAATTTATATGGTTCAACTTTAACAGCAATTCGTTTTTGATATAAATCAATAAGTTCTTCCGTAATATCTTTAATTTTTGATTCAACATATTTTCTAGTTTTTAGCCAAGAAGACGAGTTAAGTCTATTTAATTTGGGTTTTATACCATCTTTGTCTGAATATTTGTATATAGTTTCAATTTTCTGCACAGGTACATAAATCTTGTCATTATCCATATATAATAGCTGAATATAATCTTTTGTTATATTACCACTAGTTAAACTTACTATACCATTATAAATTCCAATTCCATGATTAATATGAACTACATAATCACCCTTGTTAAGTTCATTATAATCAGTTATTTTCTTGCCACCATATAAGTTATTTTGATATTTGTAATCTCTTTTTACTTCATCAATATCATATTCACCGATGACAACATATGATTCAAAAATAAAACCATGATTTATTTTTTGTTTAATAATTTTTACATCAGAAAACAGTTTTTTAATATTTTTAATCTCTTGTTCATTTGATAAGCAAAATATAACTTGTTTTTTTTCTTTAATCCAATTTTTTACTTTAGTTTCCAAAAGATTTAAATCGTTATTAAAATTTTCAACTTGAAATGATTTGTATTCAATGTCCTTATTAGATGTTCTAAAAGTATTCAAACTTAATTCATATTTTACTAATATATCATTTAAATTAAACATTAAATCTTCTTTTACATCATTATCTTTCTTATATTCTAAAATTTCTTCTGAAAGTTTTTTGTATGCAGCTTCTATTTGAGGCTTTTCAATATTAACTACAATGGGATCCTCTAAATAATCATATACTGATATGACATTTTTAGTTTTAATTTCATCTACTGGTTTTATTATTATGTTATCAACTTTATTAATAGTCATTTGACTTGTTTCATCAAAATACCTTATCCCAATTATTTTATCATCATCTAATTCAATTCTTAATGGATGTACTTCATTTATAGGAAAAATATCTATTACCATTCCACGTACAGAAAAATCTCCTGTAGCAGTGGTAATTGAATCCTTATGATAGCCCATATTGATTAATTTTTCTATTACATCATTTCGATTTATTTCTTCATTAATTCTAATTTTAATAATATTTTTTGAAATTTCTTCTTTACTTGGCAAGTACATTAAATATGCCATTAAATTACATATAATAATATGTGATGACGAGTTTATTTTATCTAATGTATTTAACCTTGTTAGTTTTAATTCCGGAGATGCTGCTACCATCGAAGAAACAAAATCATCCATTAAAAATAATAAACATTTATCAGTATAAGTCTGAAGTAAGTTATAGTAATTATTTGCTTCATAAATACTACTTGTTAATATAATTATATTTTTTTGATCTTTTTTAAATAAATTTAACACATAAAAAACATTTAACTCGGGAGTTAAACCACATATTACAGAATCATTTTTATATGTAAATATATTATTTAAAAAATCCATCATTCACCTTTTTTATTATAAGTATTCATACATTTTTCAATACCATAAATTATAAAACAATCTATCATTTCAGAATATTTAGCATTGTTTAGACTTTCAAGTTCATCATTTGATAAATTTCCTAAAACATAATCTTTTATATCATTATTAGTTTCGTGGCCAATCCCAACCTTTAAATGACAAAATTTCTGCGTACCTAAAGAATTAATAATGGATTTTATTCCATTATGCCCACCTGCAGATGAATCGAATTTAAAACGATATTGACCACATTTTAAATCTAAATCATCATGTATAACTAATATATCTTCACAATTTATTTTATAAAAATTAACAACTTTTATAACAGCAAAACCAGATAAATTCATGTATGTTAATGGTTTTAAAAAAATTACTTTTTCGTTATTAATATTTTTTATAATGTATTCATAATTATCTTTTGTAAGCCATCTTTCATTTCTTAAATAATTGTCTAATATTATAAATCCAACATTATGTCTCGTATTTTTATACTCTTTTCCCGGGTTCCCTAATCCTACTATTAACTTCATATTATTATTTAACAATTAAAAATTTAATTGCTTCCTTTCTTTTTAAATATGTTTTTATATGTTTTCAAATTTTCTACACAAATAACATCATTAATTTTTACATGATTTTTACTATTTTTGATACATTTCACTATAACTATTGATGGACTTGCCTCTTCCTTTGTTTTTATTAGTTGAACTTCTTTAATATTAAGGTTGTATTTATTTCCTAATACAAATAATTCATCTAATCTTTCAGGTCTATTTATTATATACAAAATTCCTTTATTTTCAAGATAGTCTTTTGCAATTAAAAAGATATCTTCGAGTTTTAACATAACTTCATGTCTGGCAATCATCTTCTCAGGTACATTATTAACCATTTTCCCATTATATTCAAAATATGGTGGGTTACACATTATTATGTTAAATGATTCTTTTTCAAAATAGTTACCAATATTTTTAACATCATCATTAATCACTGTTATTTGGTTTTCCAAATTGTTAATATCAATAGATTTTTTTGCTAAATCAAAAATCTTAGGTTGAATTTCAAAGCCAACAATAGGAAGTGAAGTATATTTTGATAGAATCAAACAGGTTGCACCATTTCCAGTACATATATCCAATATTTTACCCTTTAAATTATATTTTTGGGTAAATTCTGGCAATAAAATTGAATCTAACGAAAACTTAAAAAAATCGGTATCTTGAAATATATATCTATTTTCATAGTCAAACAAATCATTTTTTACTATCATTTTTTATTTGCTCCGCATCAATAGTAAGTTTTTCTTCATCACATGCTATTTTATATTTTCTATTTAATATATCAACTCCAATAATTGTAGCATCTTTACCATTATACTTTATAATATTGCCTACTGATAACAAATTTTTACTACACCTGATATACTCTTCATCTTCATAATTTAAACAGCATAACAATCTACCACAACAACCATTAATTTTTGATGGGTTAAGCGCCAAATTCTGGTTTTTTGCCATATTCATGGTAATAGAATCAAATTGATTTAAAAATCTTGAACAACACATTTTTTGACCGCAAACGCCTAGTCCACCGACTTGTTTTGCTTTATCCCTTGCTCCAACTTGTCTTAATTCAATTCTTGTTTTGTATATACTTGCTAATTTTTTTGCAAGTTCTCTAAAATCAATTCGATCATCTGCATAAAAATTAAATAACAATTGACTTCTATCTAAACTATATTGAGCACTTAATATATGCATATCTAATTTTAAATCATTAACTAAGCTTTTTGCTTTGTTTAAAGCAATATCTGCATCTTTTAAATTTTTATAAAAGGCTTCTTTATCATCGTCTGTAGCTTTTCTAATAATTTGTTTATACTCATTATTATTATCTTCAATTATCTTAACTATCTTACCATATTGATGGCCTTTTTCTGTATCAACAATAACCTCATCATTTACTTCAAAGCGTTCATCACTTTGAAAATAATAACATTTACAATTACCTTTATAACATATAGCATAACTAATCATTTAAAACTCCTAACTCAAGGGCTAATGCGTCAAGCATTAAATTTATATTTAAATTATATTGACCCTCATATAAATATTTTGATAGAATTTGTAATTTTTCAAAATTATTAGGAAAAGGTTTATCACTATGAAAAGCACTATAATATATTTGATTAACAATTTTTAGCAAAGTAATAATATCATTTCTATCTTTAAAATTTTTCAAAACTACACTATTATTATACAAAACAATATTTAAATTATCTAGTTCTATATTATTAACATAGTCTTGAGCAGCATTATAGTATTTTTCATATTCATCTTTCGATAATTTAAATTTTTCTTCTATTAAAATATTTTGATAATTTACTTTTATAACTTCGCATCGACTTATAATTGTGCTGGCAATATTTTCTTTTGAATTAGTTATAAAAAAACCTAGAATATTTTCCTCAGGTTCTTCAAGAAATTTTAACATTTTATTATAGGCCGATGAGTTCATTTTTTCAGGATTAACAATTATATATATACTTTTATCTGTATACATTGAAGATAAACTAAATGATTTTTGTAAAAACTCGATGTCATCCTTTTTTATTGTTTTATCTGATGGATTAATAATAATTAAGCTAGGTAAAGAATTGTTATCTATTAGTGTATTAATATTTGGTACGTCTTTAAATATCTCTTTAATTACTTCTTTTAGTTCTAGTAAACATTTATCAACATTATTTGTTTCAATCAAATAAGCATGAGCAAGTTTATTCTCATGATATATATTTATTAATTCTAAAAATACCGTATTTATATCCATCAGTACTCCTTATTTTACTAAATTGTTAAAAACATTACTATTATCATGCATAGGCCAGGAAAGCCTAAAAAGGCAACAGACAAAATGGTAAAAATATTAATTGGAATAATAACATTTAAAGATGAAACAATCAAGTTTACTCCATATAAAATACAAAATGCAAATACAATTTTTTTAATAAACCAAAATATTTTTTTCAACATAATTTCCTCTTTATAAATTATGTTATTATCAAACTAAATATTCTTTTTATGCAATTTTTTTTCTATCATCTAGAGCTTTATTTAATGTAATAACATCTAAATAATCAATTTCTGCACCCATAGGAATTCCATATGATAATCTAGAAATTGTAACTTTTTTATTTTCAAATAATTTTTTTATGTATAATGTTGTCGTTTCACCTTCAATTGATGATTTTAAAGCAATTATTAACTCTGGATTTGTAAGTGATTCAACTCTTTTTATCAAAGACGATATATTAATATCCTGAGGTGATATGTTATCTATTGGCGATATTAAACCATTAAGTACATGATAAACTCCCTTAAAATTGCCAACTTTTTCAAAAGATAATAAGCTTTTGTAATCCTCTACAACACAAATTAGATTATGATCCCTAGTTTCATCACTACAAACATCACAAATTTCTTTGTCAGTTAAACTATTACAAACTTTACAAGGTGTTAATTTTTCCTTTGCTTCTATCAAAGCCTTACTAAACTCCAAAACATCCTCATCTTTAAACTCTAAAGTAGCTAATGCTAATCTTTCTGCACTTTTTTCCCCAATAGTTGGATATTTTTTAAATCCCTTAATCAATTGTTCTAGTACTTTGGGATAGATCATTAAAACAAGCCACCCATTTTTGAATATTGACCAAGTTTTTCCTCTGTAACCTTGTCTATTTGATTCATGGCATCTTTAATTGCTAAACAAATCATATCGCATAATATTTCTTTATTTTCTTTATCAAATGCATCATCACTAACTATATTAACATTTTTTATTTCTTTACTTCCCATAAAAGTCACGTTAACCCAATCTGATTTTCCTACAAACTCCATAGAATCAATTTGGTCTTTTTTGCTCATTATATCCTTTTGCATTCTTTGTGCTTGAGCCATTATTTGTTGCATATTCATATAAAATACCTCCTTATTTTTCCTCAATCTTATTTATATCGAATATATCTATTATACCATCTAACTCATTATTTTCCACTGGTTCATTCATTAAACTATATTTAATTTTATTTTTTACATTTTCTTTGAATGTATTCATCTCATTATTCCAATTTTCCGTATCGGTTGCTATAATTAAATAACTTGTCTTAAATAAATCATTAAAATTATCTTCAACAATTTTGCAGTTTTTATTAATTTCACCAGCTAAAGATTTAATACTGGTATTTAGTACCATAATTGCGGGTGAAGCTAAAACTACATCTGTATCCTCAATTAAGCCCTTAACTTTTTTATTTTCAGTAATTTGTTTAAATTTTGTCCACATATTATTGCACAAGTTTTTATTATCTTTTGAAGCTGATACAAAACAATTATTAATTCTTACCTTTTCAAGTTGCGCATAATACGAACTATTGTTTTTAATTTGCAACTTACTTATTTTTCCTTGTGTTGATATATTGTTACTTTCTTCTTTTTTTGGTGTCGAATCTGTGTTGTTAATTTGTTCAGAATTAGATGTTTCAACATTTTTTCCACTTTTAATATATTTTAATAAAATTAACTCTAATAAACTAAATAAATCAACATTTACATTTGTCTTATATAAAGTATCAGAAAGTTCAAAGCAAATATTTTTATAATCATCATAACTAAGTTTATCAATTCGATCGTTCAATTTAGTTTCCAATGCTCTTTTTTTAACAACGTTAATGATTTTTTTAATAAGAGTTTTATAATCTACTGATAGTTCTTTTGCTTTTTCAATAAAATCAACAATATAATTGCCGTCACTATTATTTAAATGCTCTATCATTTCAATTACTTGAGAATTAGAAATCAACCCCAAATTATCTAGAACATCTTTTATTTCTATATGATTTTTCAGTTTTGAAATTTGATCAAGAATACTTAAAGCATCTCTTAAGCCACCTTCGGAGAAATTAGCTATTTCTGTTAAAGCATCATCATCTATTTCTATATTTTCTTTTTGGCAAATATTTTTCAATTGAATAATTATATCAGTTAACCCAATTTTTTTAAAATCTAATCTCTGGCATCTTGATAAAACCGTTATTGGTACATCTTCAATATTTGTTGTAGCTAATATAAATATTGCATGTGCCGGTGGTTCTTCTAAAGTTAATAAAAGTGCATTAAATGCGCTAGTACTCAACATATGAACCTCATCAATAATATATACCTTATATTTTGAATTAATTGGACTAAGTTTAACATTATCAATAATTTCTCTTATTTGGTCTACACCAGTATTTGAGGCGGCATCTATTTCATATATATCACTACTAGTATTAAAATTTTTACATAATTCACACTCTAAACACGGATTCCCATCAGTATTATTTATACAATTAATTGCTCTGGCAAATATTTTCGCGGTACTCGTTTTACCAGTACCTCTAGGACCCGAAAATATATAAGCATGTGAAATCCTATTTTCTAAAATACTGTCTTTTAATAATTTTACAACAACATTTTGCCCGACTAACTCATCAAAAGTTTGTGGACGATATTTTCTATATAAAACTTTATAATCCATGTATTCCTCCGTTTATAATTATAACAATTTATTTACTAATATTCTATCTTTTATTAGAAAAAAACTGTTGTAATAACATTTTATATTTGCGTTGAGCATCATTATTTAGTGTAATTGAATTATAATCGATTTTCTTCTTATCTTCATTATGAAAATTGGACGGTAGCAAATAATATACTCTTTTTATTCTCGCTTGTCTTATTGCTTCTTTGCACATATTGCATGGTTCCAAAGTAACGTACAATTCGCAATCATCTAAACGCCAGTCACCTATAATTTTACTTGCTATTGTAATTGCATTTATTTCAGCATGGTTTATTGAACAATTATTCTGCATTTTGGTATTATGTGTAGAACACACAATATTCAAGTTTTTAGTTATAACACATCCAATAGGGACTTCATTTTCATTAAAAGCTTTTTCCGCTTCACAAAGCAATAATTCTATTATTTTACTATCCATAACTCTCCATAAAAAAAGTGCACACAAACATTGATTGATATGGCTGCTTTATTCCTAACCTGACCAGATTACAATATATTTGTTGCACAAGTTTATATTATCAAATTTCATTGTTATTAGCAAGTAAAAATTAAAAATATTCAGTCCAATGTTTCACGTGAAACATTGAGTAAGTTATTATATTTTTTTAATAGTTAATTATTATATTTTTAAAATTTTCCGCATATATACTTAGAAAATTAGCTAATGTTTCACGTGAAACATTAGCTTTTTAATTATATATGTGACGTTAAAATCATGATTCTATTGTTATATGTTTCACGTGAAACATAGTTAATATATAATATTTAATAAATGACTTTTTTACTGATATTTTAGCCAAAAAATGGGCAATGTTTCACGTGAAACATCAAAAAAACACACTATTGTGTGTCTTCTTCTACATCTATTTGCTCATCTGCTTTATCAACAATACTTATAGTTGTAACAAACTGATTATCTTTTAGATGAATAAGTCTTGTACCCTGAGTAGCTCTACCTAATTTAGATATTTGTGATATAGGCATTTTTATAGTTGTTCCAATGTTAGTCATAATAACTAAGTCTTTTTCATTATTTGATAATTTTACTGCCACTAATTTGCCGTTTTTTTCAGTAACGTTTAAGGCTTTTACACCTTTACTACCACGCTTTGTTTGTCTGTATTCAGATACAGAAGTTTGTTTTCCATAACCAAGTTCAGTCACAATCAATATTATATCTTCTTCTTTAACAACCTCTAAACAAATACAGTCACCACCATCAAGGTTTATTCCCTTAACTCCGGATGCTGTTCTTCCCATTGCTCTTATTTCCTTTTCTTCGAATTTTACAAGTTTACCTGTACTAGAACCAAGCAATATTAAATCTGAATCTGAAGTTAACTTAACACCTATTAATTCATCATTATCTTTTAAACTAATAGAGATTTTACCAGAAGTACGTATGTTTTCAAATTCATTTATACTTGTTTTCTTAACGATACCCTTTTTTGTTGCAAAGAATAAATAATCTTTATTACAGTTTTGTTCAATAGAAACTATTGAAGTAACATATTCTTCTTTCTCTAAAGGTAACAAGTTAACAATTGGTAAGCCCTTAGAAGTTCTTGAAAATTCTGGAACTTCATAACCTTTCATACGATAAACTTTTCCTTTATTAGTAAAGAATAATATATGATCATGGGTAGATAAACTACATGCTTGATCAACAAAGTCTTCATCATTAGTAGTAATACCCTTAACTCCCATACCACCACGATTTTGAGTTCTAAATATTTCTGGTTTAGAACGTTTAATATAGCCTTTTTTAGTTAAAACAACCATTATTCTTTCCTCAGGGATTAATGATTCATCATCAATATAATCTATAGCAGTCATATCAATACATGTTCTACGTTCATCACTATACTTATTCTTTATTTCTAGCATTTCTGTTTTAATAATTTCATTTACTTTTTGTGGACTTGCTAATATTGACTTAAGTTCATCTATTAATTTTAATAAGTCTGCTAATTCAGATTCTATTTTATCACGTTCAAGGCCAGTTAAACGTTTTAATTTCATTTCTAATATAGCATCTGATTGTATATCATCTAAACCAAATTTTGAATTCAGTTCTTTTTTGGCTATTTCATCAGTCTTTGATGATTTAATTATTTTAATAACTTCATCAATATGATCTAAAGCTATTTTTAGACCATTTAATATGTGAACTCTAGCTTCTGCCTTATTTAAATCGAATTTTGTTCTACGAATAATAACTTCGCGTTGAAAATCTATATATTTTGTAAGTATATCTTTTAATCCTAATGTTTTTGGAGTTAATCCATCAAGCATTAAGAAAATTATTCCATATGAAATTTGAAATGCAGTATGTTTATATAAATTATTTAATACAACTTGAGGATTTGCATCCTTTTTTAAAGTAATGGTTATTTTGATACCATTTTTTAAATCAGTGTGATAGTCTGAAATCCCATCAAGAATTTTATTATGAACTAATTCTGCTACTTTATCCTTTAATTCTGCAGTATTTATACCATATGGTACTTCAGTAATAACAATTACATTATGGTTATTATGTTCCTCAATTACTGCTCTACTTCTAATGGTAATAGTTCCTCTACCTGTCTCATACGCTTTCTTAATACCAGAATTTCCAAGAATTATACCTCCGGTTGGAAAGTCTGGACCTTTAATAAATTTCATTAATGATAATGTATCAATATCCGGATTATCAATGCATGCTATGCAGCCATCTATAACTTCTCCTAAATTATGAGGTGGAATATTTGTTGCCATTCCAACAGCGATGCCCATTGAACCATTGACCAAAATATTTGGAAATCTACTTGGTAACACTTTTGGCTCTTTTTCAGTACCAGTATAGTTATCGTCCATATCAACTGTATCTTTTTGAATATCTCTTAATAATTCAAGTGAAATCTTTGCAAGTCTTGCTTCTGTATAACGATATGCAGCAGGAGAGTCACCTTCAATAGTACCAAAGTTTCCGTGGCCATCAACTAACATATAACGTTGATTAAAGTCTTGAGCTAATCTTACCATAGCATCATAAATAGATGAATCACCATGTGGATGATAATGTCCCATAACATAACCAACTGTAGTTGCAGACTTTTTGTGAGGTTTGTCAGGCGTATTACCATCAACATACATAGACCATAAAATACGTCTATGTACTGGTTTTAAACCATCTCTTAAATCAGGAAGTGCTCTAGAGGTTATAACGCTCATTGAATAATCTAAAAATGAGGTTTTTACTTCACTAACAATATTATTTTCAATTAGTTTATCTTTTTCGTGAAATTCACCAGAATATTCAGAATCATTAACTATTTCTTCAGTTGTTTCTTCATTAATATTATCTGAATTAATGTTTTTTTCTTCATTGTCGTTCATAATATTCCTCCTATATATCAAGATTTTGAACATTTATTGCATTTTGTTCAATAAATTCTCTTCTTGGTTCAACTTCGTCACCCATTAATTTACTGAAAATTTGGTCAGCCATCATACAATCATCAACAACTATTTTTCTTAGTGTTCTTTTTTCTATGTCCATAGTAGTTTCAAAAAGTTCTTCAGGGTCCATTTCACCAAGACCTTTCATTCTTGTTATTTCAACTCTATTACGTATATTATCAGGTAAAGAAGCAAGATATTTATCTTTTTCTTTATCATCTAATACGTATTTACGTGTTTTTCCATACCTTATTCTAAACAAAGGTGGTTGTGCTGCATAAACATGCCCCGCTTCAACAATTGGTCTAAAAAAGCGGTAAAATAACGTTAAAAGTAATATTCTAATATGTGCTCCATCAACGTCGGCATCGGTCATTATTATTATTTTATTATATCTTAATTTATCAATATTAAATTCATCACCAATACCTGTACCAAAAGCAGTGATTATGGACCTTATTTCTGCATTACTTAATGCTCTATCTAATCTATTTTTTTCAACATTTAATATTTTTCCTCTTAAAGGTAAAATAGCTTGTCTTAATGAATCTCTACTTTTTTTAGCAGATCCACCGGCACTATCACCCTCGACTATAAATATTTCTGATTCTACTGGATCCTTGCTCTTACAATCACATAATTTGCCAAAGAAATTAGTTGTTGCTAAGTCAGTTTTTCTAGTTATTTCTCTCGCTCTTTTGGCAGCATTTCTAGCTCTACATGCTAACATAGCTTTTTCAACTATTATTTTTGCATCAGTAGGATTTTCTAATAAAAATTTTTCAAAACCCTCGGAAAAAACGTTATCCGCAAGTTTTCTTACTTCAGAATTACCTAATCTACCCTTAGTTTGACCTTCAAATTGTGGATTTGGATGTTTACAAGAAATAATCATTGTTAAACCTTCTTTAACATCATCACCAGATAAAGATTCATCTTTTTCTTTTAATAAATTTGCTTTTCTTGCATAATTATTTATAACTCTAGTAAGCGCTCTTCTTACGCCTTCTTCATGAGTTCCACCATCATGGGTATTTATATTATTAACAAAAGAATATATATTGTCACTATATCCATCATTATATTGTAAAGCAACTTCAAAAAATACATTATCTTCTGAGCCTTCTAAATGAATAATATCTTCATGAATTGGAGTTTTATTTTGATTAATAAATTTAACATATTCAGAAATACCTCCTTCATACATAAATGTATCTCCAGTTGTATCTTCCTCATCTCTATCATCTCTTAATGTAATTCTTAAACCTCTATTTAAAAAAGCAAGTTCTCTAATTCTTACTTTTAGAGTTTCATAATCAAATATTGTTGTATCAAATATTTCAGGATCCGGTTTAAAAGTTACACTTGTTCCAGTTCTATTTGGCTCGCAATCTCCTATTTCATGTAATTTTTCAACAGTATGTCCGCCTTTTTCAAAACGAATAAAATAAATTTTACTGTTTTTATATACTTTAACTTCAACCCATGATGATAATGCATTAACAACTGATGCTCCTACACCATGAAGTCCGCCGGAAACTTTATAGCCTCCGCCACCGAATTTTCCTCCTGCATGTAATACTGTATATACTGTTTCTACTGTAGATAAACCAGTTTTTGGATGTATATCAACAGGAATTCCACGCCCATCATCTTTTACTGTAACTGAATTATCTTTATTAACAATAACTTCAATATTTTTACAATACCCAGCTAAGGCTTCATCAATCGAATTATCAACAATTTCCCATACTAAATGATGTAGCCCTTTTACATCAGTTGTACCAATGTACATACCAGGTCTTTTTCTAACTGCTTCTAATCCCTCTAATACTTGGATATCTGATGCGTCATAATGTTCTGCCATATTTAATCTATCCTTTCTATACTACCATTATTAGCAAAATATATATTGCTGCCTTTTAATAACATTTTATCAACATTTTCTATATTAGTAGTTGTTATAAAAGTCTGTACTTCCCTATTTAACATATTTATAATATTATTAATTTTACTATTATCAAGTTCACTAAATAAATCATCTAAAATTAATATCGGATATGTACCATTTATTTTTTTTATTATGATTAATTCAGCAAGTTTGAAAGAAATTATAGCATTTTTTTGTTGACCAATGCTCCCGTATTCTCTAATATTATAATTATCTAACAAAAATTCAATATCATCATGATGAATACCAAAAAAAGTTTTTCCATAATTAATTTCTTTTCTATAATATTTTTGATACATTTCTTCAATATCTTCACGAGATTTTCCATTAAATACACTATCATATTTAATTAATAAACTACCATAATCAAAAATATTCTTATAAATTTTTGTTAAATTTTCGTTAATTAAATCAATATAATTTTGTCTTATTTTATGTATTTGTAAGCCAATATCAATAAGTTTGTTTGTTAATATATTTAAATACTCTTTTGAGGCATTTCCATTAATCATAAGTTCTTTTAAATATGCATTTCTATGTTTTAATACTTTATTATAAGTACTAATTAAATTTACATATTCACTATTAATTTGAGATATTTCAATATTTAACATTTTTCTTCGACTATTCGGAGAATCAGTAATAATTTTCGTATCCAAAGGATTAAATAAAATAATATTAATTTTAGAAATGTAATCACTTATTTTAGTTATTTTCTTATTATCAACAAAAATTTTTTTACCATCTTTACTTAGTTCCATAAAATAAACATTTTCATCAATAAACCCTTTTATTAAAGCAACTGATGCATCTTTTTTTATTAGATTTTTATCATCCAAAGTTCTAAATGATTTAGTTAAAGATAGCAAATATATTGCTTCAATTAAATTTGATTTTCCTGTTCCATTATTTCCATAAATAATATTTAGGTTATCAGAAAAATCAACATTTAATTGTTCATAATTTCTAAAATTGACAAGTCTCAAATTACTAATTTTCATTATTTGCCTCTTTTTAAGTTAAATTTAACAAATTTACCCTTTTCTTGTACTCCTATACACATGTTAATTATATCATAAAATAAGCATAAAAAAAAGAATTATTTATTATTTCTTTTTAAAATGGTATTTAATCTAACAGCTTTTAAATACTGATTACTAAATACATAGCCAGAACACTTGATTTTAGCATTTATACCATTTGTTAAAGTGATATTCAAATAATTCTTTTCTTCCGAAAAATATTTTTCAATCCCATTAACATTAAACCATGCACATTTTTCATTTTTTATTGATAAAGAAGGAAAAAATATTATTTCTTTATTTTCACTAATTATAATGGGCCACTTTTGGCAAATTCCTAATAAGTATGCTGCGGACTTGCATCTTCCTATATAAGAACTTCCATAATATTTTGTACTTTCATCTAAAATATTATAGATACTATTTTCTATACAGAACGTAATATACTTTTCTATAACCATTGTACCTTCTTTTCCAGGTAATAGTGCAAGTGTATTTTGATTAATTATATATTGTTTCATTTATTTCCCCCGTTAATAAAATGTTAACAAATATATAACAAAAAATTTGTCGAAATTTAACTGTTATTAATAGGTTTTTATTGGCAATATAAGTTCAACAATAGTATCATCTGAAATACTATTAATTATAATAGGTTTATCGTCACCATTTATTAATAATATAATGTTATCACTATCTAAAACTTTTAATGCATCAAGCATATATTTTGAAGAATAACTAATTTCTAATTTTTCTTTATTATTACAGTCTATTACAAGTTCTTCTTTACTTTTACTATCTGCAGACGTACCAAATAAAGTCATTTTTTTATTATCAATTTGCATTTTAATTATATTTTTATCTTTTCCTTGCATTATAGTTGAAGCTCTATCTATTGCACTATAAAATTCCTTTAAATTTAAATTAATCATATAGCTAAAATCTTTAGGAATATAATTTGATGTATCTGGATAAGAACCATTTAATAATGCTGTTTGAAATAAGATATTATTATAACTAAATAATACTTTATTTTTAAATAAATTTATTTCAATATCCCCTTCTTCTTTGAGAATATTTACTAATTCATTAACACTTTTTCCAGGTATTACTATATTAATGCTATTCTCTATTGGTTTTGATAATTTAACAATTTTCTTTGATAATCTATATGAATCTGTTGCTGTACATTCTAAAATATCACCATTTATTTTTAGGTTAAGTCCCGTTAATAATGGTCTTACCTCTTGCATTGACATAGCATAAGATGTTTGATTTATCATTTGTTTAATTAGTTTTGATTCAATGTTAATAATATTTTGACTTTTTTCTAAAGTTATTGTTGGATATTCACCAATATTATAACATTCAATTATATATTCATTAATATCAGAATAAATTTTGATATTGTTGTTATCTGTTAGTTCAAAATTAATAACATCATTAGGCATTTTTCTAATTATTTCTAATAAACATCTACTTTGTAATACAGCTCTTCCTGTTGATTCAATGTTAATAATGTCTTTTAGTTCAATTGTTGTCTTAATAGTAAGTTCACTATCACTAGCTTGAACTTCCAAACCTTGTTCTGTTAAATTAAATAATATACCATTTAATACTGGAATAGTTATTTTTGTAGATAATGCTCTAACTGCATTTGATAAAGCATCTAATATAATATTTTTTTTAATTGTAAATTTCATAATTTTTTCTCCTTCTTTCTTTTATTATTAATTATTATTATATTTATAAGGTGGATTTTGTTGATAACTTGTTATTTTCTTTAAATATACGACTTAACCCAGCATATTTATTAAAAATTTATCAACATTTTTCAACAAAATTATAACTTATTTTTTATTTCTTTAATAACATTATTTAATTTGTCATCTTTTTTTAATTCATTTGTTATTTTATCATATGATGCAGAAATTGTTGAATGATCCCTCCCTCCAAATTCTAAGCCTATTCTTTCAAGTTTTTCATCAGTTTCAACACGACATAAATATATAGCAATATGTCTTGGTTTACTTATGTTGGCAACTTTTTTCTTACTTTTTAAATCACTTACTGTAATTCCAAAATAGTCAGCTACTGCTTTTTGTATTTTACTTATTGAATTATCTGCATAAATATTAACACTGAGATAATCTTTTAAAGCTTCAATAGCAAAATTTAAATCTATTTTATCTGGTACCATCATGGCCGTATAAGCCATTAATCTATTAATTGTACCTTCTATAAATCTAATATCATTTTGACAGGAATTTGCAATATATTCAATAACTTCTTCGTTTAACCTATCTTCTAAAGAGGTATTTTTGATTTTATTATGAATAATTTTACATCTAAGTGCAAAATCTGGTGGATAAATATCAACAGGTAATCCCCACATAAACCTACTTCTTAGCCTATCTTCTATTTTTTTAAGGTCATCAGGGGACCTATCAGAACTAATAATTATTTGTTTATTTGATTGATAAAGTGCATTAAATGTATGAAAAAATTCTTGTTGAGATTTATCCGCTCCTACTAAAAACTGTATATCATCTATAATAAGTACATCAACATTTTTATATTTATCCTTAAAATTTTTAGCATAGCTCATTGAATTAATACCTTTTTCTAAACTAGCAATTCCAGTATAATCTTCAACAAATTCATTACTTGTAACATAAAGAACTTTTTTATTTGAATGAGTAACAATGTAGTTTCCAATAGCATGCATCAAATGGGTTTTACCTATTCCACTACGTCCATAAAGAAATAATGGGTTATGAATTGAACCAGGATTTTCTGCAACAGCATGTGCAGATACAACTGCAAGTCTATTGGAATCTCCGACTACAAATGTTTCAAATGTAAATTTAGGATTTAAATTAGTTTCCCATGATTCATAAGTTTCTTCTTCTTTATCTACAACTTTTTCCTTTTTTTCGATAACCATATTTTTTTGTAATTCGTCTTCTGTACAATATTCAAAGTCAAAAGTTTTTCCTGTTATATTTTGAAATATATTATCAATGACGTCTTTATAGTTTTCAGAAAGCATTTTTTTGTATATTTCCATGGGAACACATATTTTTAAAACATTTCCACTCAAAGAAATAGGTTTTATTTTAGAAAACCAAATATTATATACATTTATACTAACAACATGTTCTACTTCTTCTAGAAAAGTTTTAAATAGTTCCTCTAAATTCATACCTTACCCCACAAATAACTTTTTGACACATTAATTGTACTTCATTTTTAAAAAAAGATAAAGCAAAAAAATATATAAACAAAAATTCTCCACAACTTATCAACATTTTTTTCTTTTGTTTACTAGGATAACATAACATCTTAACACTTTCAACAAAATTTTTTTGTCGAATTTTGTTGATAACCTAAAATATAAATTAAATAAATTGTTATAAATGTTGAAAAAATGTGAATAAATTGTTGATAATTTTGTTGAAAACTTTTTTAAGCTAGATAAATACTGAGAAAAAATGAGGTATATTTTTGTTGATAAATTTTGTATAATTAATACATATTATATGTTTTGCTTGACTTAAAGTAAAAAATAATATTATAATAGTAACGCTATAAAAGAAAAGGAGAGATTTTAATATGAAAAGAACGTATCAACCAAACAATAGAAAAATGAAAAAGACTCATGGTTTTTTCTCAAGAAAAAATGGTAAAGTTTTAAATAGTCGTCGTAGAAAAGGTAGAAAAGTTTTATGTAAATAAAAAAGCCACTTTAATGTGGTTTTTTTTAAAGAGGAAAAATATGAAAAAAAAAGATATTGTAAAAAGCAGTAATGATTTTAATGAAATACTAAATTATAACAAAAGAGTCTCAAACAATGAATTTATTATTTTTTATATGCCAAGTGAAATTAACACTGTTAAATTTGGAATTAGTGCTCCGAAGAAACTAGGTAATGCTGTTTTAAGAAATAAATGTAAACGTAGATTAAGAATGTTAATTGATGAATGTAATTTTCTCTTCAAAAAAGGAAGAAATTATATTATAATTATAAGGAAAGGTTTTTTATCTTCAAATTATGAAGATAGTTTAAACTCTTTACAAAAATTAATTGGAGGAATAAATGAAAAATAATAAAAAGTTTCTTACTTTAATTTTAGTGGTTATGGTAATGCTTACAACTGGTTGTGGAGCCAAAAGTTATATAACAGATGAAAAAGGTAAGATAGTAACAAATAGTGAAACTGGTCAAAGTCTTCAAAAAACAATTTATTGTAAGCCCTCAGAAAATACTGAAATGTATAGATTATATGAACAGTATGAAGACCAAATGGATATAAAATTATCTAAATTACCAAGTTGTGATAAATATAAAATAACATCAAATAAAACGAATAGTTTGTGGCAATTTTTATTTGTAAAACCACTTGCTTATATAATTTTAAAGGTAGGTTTATTATTTAAAAATATTGGTTTAAAAAATGCTTATTTGGGTGTTTCAGTAATGTTAATAGGAATATTAATAAGAGTAATTTTATTACCATTTACTATAAAGACACAAAATCAAAGTGAAGCTATGAAAAAGGCTTCTCCTGAATTACAAAGATTAGAGAAAAAATATGCAAATGATACATCACAACAAGGAATGATGATGAAACAACAAGAAAAGCTGGCAATATATAATAAGTATAAAGTAAATCCTATGTTAGGATGTTTACTTTCATTAATTCAACTTCCACTTTTCTTTGCATTTTTGGAAGCAATTTATAAAATTCCTGCAATTTATGAGGGAAAAATATTTGGTTGGAATTTAGGAACAACACCAAGTATAGGTATTTTTAAAAATCATCAATACACATTTATAATACTTGTAGTTTTAATTATTTTATCTACATATTTTTCATTCAAATTTTCTATGAAACAATCAGCATCAAATTTACCAGGTGCAGATAGTCAGACAAAAATGATGTTAATCTTCATGACAGTATTTATTGGCTTTGCTTCACTAAGTTTACCAACAGCAATTGCATTATATTGGATAGTTACTTATGCTTTTATGATTTTACAAACTTATATTATTAAATTTATTAAAAATAATCAAAATACAAAATCAACAAAAAAAGTAAAAAAGTCAATTAATGATAAGCTTAAAGTTAAGGAGGGTTTAAAATATGGAAAAAATAAGTAAAACAGGGAAAAGTTTTGAAGAAACACTTCAAGAAATATTAGAAGAGAATAATTTAACACAAGATGAGGTTATTTATAAAACTGGTGAAATTAAAAAAAATCTTTTTAAAGGAAGTACTACTGAAGTAATAGTGTATAAAAAATCAGATATTTATGAATTTGTAAAAAATTATTTAAAAGAAATAATTAATAACATGGGACTCGAAGTGTCTTTTGAGACAAAAAAAGTTGCTGATAGAACAGTTATTAAAATGTATTCAAATAATAACAACATTTTAATAGGACATAATGGAAATACAATTAAAGCTTTAGAAAATATTGTTAGACAAAAAATTCAATTAGAAACAGGGTTATATTTTGTTATATCGTTGGATGTTGAAAATTATAAAGATAAAAAAGCCTCTAGATTGGAAAGACTTGCAAAACAAACTGCTAAAGAAGTTTTAAAAACAAAGATTGATGTACATTTAGAAAATATGAACTCTTATGAACGTAGAATTGTTCATAATGCTTTAGCGGATTTTAAACACATTTCTTCAAAAAGTACTGGTGAAGAACCAAATAGGCACGTAATAATAAGTTATATTAAAGAAGATTAATCCTAGTATTCTAGGATTTTTTTACGTTTACATAGGTAAAAAAAGGTGTTACAATAGCACAAAGAAAAGGAGAAACTATGGAAGATACTATTTGTGCAATTTCAACTTCTTTAGGAGTTGGTGCAATATCAATTATTAGAATTAGTGGTAAAGATGCTATAAAAAAAGTAAATAGTATTTTTTCTGGTGATTTACTGAAAGCTCAAACACATAGTATTAATTATGGTCATATTGTGTATAAAGACGAAATAATAGATGAAGTATTAGTTATGCTTATGAAAGCACCTAAGACGTATACTAAAGAAAATATTGTGGAAATAAACTCTCATGGTGGTTATATAACAACTAATAAAATATTAGAGATATTGTTAGATATTGGATGTAGATTAGCAGAACCTGGAGAATTTACAAAAAGAGCATTTTTAAATGGACGAATTAATTTATTGCAATCAGAAGCAATAAATGAACTAATAAATGCGAAAAGTGAATCAAAAAGGAAACTATGTTTAAATCAAATTGGTAATAATTTAACAAAAATAATTGAAGATATTAGAGAAGATATAGTTAAGTTACTTGCAAATATCGAAGTAAATATAGATTATCCAGAGTATGAAGATAATGAAGTTGTTACTTCATCTATATTAAAAAATAATTTAACTTTATTAGCTGAAAAAATAGTTAAATTAGAAAATAATTCTAAATATGGAAAAATTGTATCAAATGGAATAAATATAGCAATCGTAGGAAAACCAAATGTTGGAAAAAGTAGTATATTAAATCATTTAATAGATGAAGAAAAAGCAATCGTAACAGATATTGCAGGGACTACGAGAGATATAATAGAAGCAAATTTAACACTTAATGGTATTGAACTTAAACTTATTGATACAGCAGGAATTCATGACACTGATGATGTTGTTGAAAAAATTGGTGTTAATAAAAGCAAAGAGCAAATTGATAAAGCAGATTTAGTAATTTTAGTTTTAGATGGATCTAAACCTTTATCAAGCGAAGATAAAGAATTATTAAGTAAAATCGATGAAGATAAGACAATTGTCTTTATTAATAAAAACGATTTAGAGTTAAAAATCGATTCTAGTTTATTAAATTATAAATATATAGTTGAAGGAAATGTAAAATCAATCGATGGACTAGATAAGTTAAAAGAAAAAATAATTGATTTATTTAACATAAATGAAATTAACAAAGATTTAACATATTTATCTAATGCTCGTCAAATTGATTTGGTTCATAAAGCAAAAAAGAGTATAAAAAATGCAGAACAGTCTTTAAATATGAACATACCTATAGATATGGTTTCAACAGACCTAAGAGAATGTTATGAATATTTAGGCAAAATAATTGGTAAAACTTATGAAGATGATGTAATTGATAGATTATTTAAAGATTTTTGTGTGGGAAAGTAGGTGATTAAATATGTATGATGTTATAGTTGTTGGAGCCGGACATGCTGGTTGTGAAGCTGCACATATAAGTGCATTTATGGGTGCTAAAACACTTTTAATAACTTCTAATATTGAAAATATTGCTGATATGCCATGTAATCCATCCATTGGTGGAAGTGCTAAAGGAATTATTGTAAGAGAAATAGATGCTCTAGGCGGATTAATGGGAATAGTAGCAGACAAATCACACTTTCAAATTAAAATGTTAAATAATTCTAAAGGCCCTGCAGTACGTAGTTTAAGAGCTCAGGCTGACAAAAAAGTCTATCCAAAAGTAATGAAAGAGTATTTGTATAACACAAAAAATCTTGAAATAAAAGAAGGCATGGTTGAAGATTTAATTGTAGAAAAAAAACAAATAAAGGGAATAATACTAGAAAATGGAGAAAAGATTTTAGGAAACAATGTAGTGCTTACTACTGGAACTTATTTAAATGCAAATATATTAATTGGCTCAGAAAATGTTCCAAGTGGACCTCATGGGGAAAAAAGAAGTAACAAATTATCAACAAACTTAAAAAAATATGGATTTAATATTAAACGTCTTAAAACAGGGACACCGCAAAGGATAAAGGCTGATAGTATTAATTTTGATGTACTTAAAGAGGAAAATGGTGATGATACTTACTGGACTTTTTCGTTTGATACAAAACCTTTGTATAAAATTAATGAACAACAAAAATGTTATTTAGTATATACAAATGAAAATACACATCAAATAATTCGCGATAATTTGAAAAAAAGTGCTATGTATGGAGGATATGCTACTGGAGTGGGACCAAGATATTGTCCTTCAATCGAAGATAAAATTGTTAGATTTTCAGATAAACCAAGACACCAATTATTTTTAGAACCCGAAAGTATTTATTATGATGAATGGTATTTGCAAGGATTTTCTACATCTATGCCTAGGGATGTTCAAGAGAAAATGGTACATTCTTTACATGGCCTTGAAAATGCTATTATTTCTAAATATGCTTATGCAATAGAATATGATGCAATAGATGCGATGCAAATTAAACCAAGTTTAGAATCGAAAATTATATCTGGTTTATTTACTGCGGGTCAAATAAATGGAACATCAGGATATGAGGAAGCTGCAGGCCAAGGATTAATTGCGGGAATTAATGCAGCATTAAAATTTAAAAATCAAGAGCCACTAGTTTTAAAAAGACATGAAGCATATATAGGCGTATTAATTGATGATTTAGTAACAAAAGGAATTACAGATCCTTATAGGATGCTTACATCAAGAGCGGAATTTAGATTACTTTTAAGACATGATAATGCTGACGCAAGATTAACGGAAATTGGTCATAAAATAGGCAGTGTAACAAATGAAAAATATCAAAACTACATTAATAAGTATAATAATATATCCGAGTTAAAAAAACTTTTAAATGAAAATAAAATGGTTATAAATGATAACACTAAAAAATTATTTCAAGAATATAATATTAACATTCCTGCAACTAATTTAAAATTTTTAACATTATTAAAACGTCCAGAAATAGATATGAATTTTATTAGTAATTTTATTGATTTATCAAAATATTCTGATGAGGAAAAGGAAGAAGTAACAATTGAGGTTAAATATCAAGGATACATTGCCAAAGAATATGCACAAAAAGAAAAAATGTTAAAAATGGAATCAAAACAAATTCCTAAGGATATTGATTATAATAAAATTAAAAATATTGCTAGTGAAGCTAGACAAAAATTAGCTCTAGTAAGACCAGAAAATATTGCACAAGCCTCTAGAATAAGTGGTGTTAATCCTGTCGATATATCACTATTACTAATATATTTAAAAAAGGAATATAATAAAAATGATAAATGATTTTGAAAAAAAACTAAAACAATTGGGTATAAATTATTCAAATAAAGAGCTTGATTTATTAGAAATGTATTATATTTTTTTAGTTGAATATAATACGCATACAAATTTAACTACTATAACAGAAAAGGAAGATGTTTATAATAAACATTTTTATGATTCACTAATGATTTCCAAGGTTATTGATTTAACTAAAATAGACACTGTGTTAGATATCGGCTCTGGAGCAGGATTTCCTGGGGTAGTATTAAAAATATTTTATCCTAATATTAGGCTTACTTTATTAGATTCAAACAACAAAAAAACAAGGTTTTTAACTGAATTAGTAGCAAAGCTTGATTTAAAAGACGTTAATATAATTAATGATAGAGCAGAAAATTATATGAAAAATAATTTAAATAGCTATGATTTATGTGTTTCAAGAGCTGTTGCATATGTTGATATTATTTCTTCTTTATCAACACCATTTATTAAATTAGATGGAAAAGTATTATTAATGAAAGGTGATTTTACAACTGAGGAAATTGTTTTAAAAAAATACGCAAAAGAATTAAATATAAAACAGTATAATGAATATGCATATCAGTTAAATAATCAAAATAGAAAAATAATAATTATTAGTAAAGAAAAATTGGATAATCAAGTGCCAAATTACGCATCACTTGTGAAAAAAAGTGAAAAAAGAAAAAAATTGACTTAACATTTATCAAAGTCAATTTTTTTTGAACTATTGCAAATTTAACATAAGTAAGTTATTATATTTATATAAGGTAGAAAAGGGGCTTTATTATGAATTTTGATCCTAACGTTTTAAATATTGCTGTTGAAGACATAATTCCTAATCGATTTCAACCACGATTAGTTTTTGATGATGCTTCATTAAAAGACTTGGCTGCTTCGATAAAGACTCATGGTATTATTCAGCCCTTAGTTTTAAGACGACTTGGAGATAAATATGAAATTATTGCCGGAGAGAGAAGATATAGAGCCGCAATGATAGCTGGACTTACTTCAGTACCAGCAGTTTTGGCAAAAATAGATGATAAAACTAGTGCCGAAGTAGCTATTAGTGAGAATGTTCAAAGAAAAGAATTAAATCCTTTAGAAGAAGCTAAATCGTATGATGCATTATTAAAGGTTGGTTATATGACTAAAGAAATGCTTGCACAAAAAATGGGCATTCCTGTAAGCGTATTAGAAGGTAAATTAAAATTATTAACTTTACCAAAAGAAGTTCAAGATGCCTTGCTTGCAGGCAAAATATCTGAACGTCACGCAAGAAGTTTAATGAAGTTAAAAGAGTCAAATGAACAAATAAAATGGCTTCATAATATAATTGAAAAAAGATTAAATGTTAAAGATTTAGAAACTGAATTAAATAAAGAATATGGTAATTTAACTTCGCCATTTAATATTGATATTAATAAAATAAAGAATGAATCAACTGATATTACTCCGTCAATGATTCAACCACTTCCTAATAATGATACTCCATCGTTTGGACCAATCAATTTAGGAGAGAGAACCACAAATAGGTTTTTTAACAATTTGGAAGATGAACAAGCGAATATGAGTACGGATGAATCAGTTAATCCATTAAATAATTCTTATATGCAGTTTAATCAAAATATGGTTGAGTCAAATGTAGATTCTTTGGATTTTTTACCACCTGACAATATATAGGAGTTAATCCTCCTTTTTTTTATATTCTAAATTATTATATTCTGGTTCACTACCTTTTAAATAATAAAATATTGTAATATTTTTATTATTTAAAGATGGTTTTCCACTTATAGCATTAAGTGGCATTCCAACAACATTAGTAGGCATTTGATACCATGAATCTTGATCATTTTCTTGAATATAACTGACTACGTTTGCCCACGTATTTTTTACTTCGTTTCCCAATTTTAATTCTATATTGGAATTGTCGTCATATCCACTCCACATAAGCATTAAAATGTCTTTGTTATATCCAATGGCCCAATAGTCGGAATCTGTTGTTCCAGTTTTAAAAGCATATTTTTGTTTTAATTTAGAGGCAATATTAAGCCCTGTAGGAGTATTATAATCGACGAAAGCAGAATTTGTTGTACTTGTTAACATTTCATTTAATATATATACATAGTTTGGATTTAATACCAAATTATTTTCTTTTTGATGTTCATAAATTATTTTTCCCTCTTTATCTTCAATTTTGTTAATAAAATATAGTGATCTTTTATATCCTCCTGAGGCAAATGTATTATAACCTGTTGCAAAATCAATAAGATTTAGTTCGCTTGTTCCTAGAGCAAGCGAGGTTACTTCATTTAATTTTTCTTTTATACCACACTTTTTTGCAGTATCAACTAATTTATCAATTCCTAAAAATAAATTTGTTTTTACAGCATAAATATTATCTGAATAAGCTATAGCTGCTGCCATAGTTATTTCTTTGTTACCATAAAGATTTGCAAAATTTTTCGGAGAATATGTTTTTCCTTGCGATAAAGTAAATGTAGTATATTGACTTAAAAATGTTGATGATGAAGTCATACCATTATTTAATGCAGAATAATACAAAAATGGTTTCATAGTTGAACCAACTTGTCTTTTAGATGATAAAGCTCTATTATATTGACTTTTATTGTAATTAATTCCTCCAGTTAATGCAAAAATACCACCGGTTTCTGGGTCAACAATTACTGAAGCTACTTGTAATTTTTCATCAGTAATATTATTTAATATCTCTTCTTCAAGTTTTTTTTGATAGTTTATATTTAAAGTTGTAAATATTTTAAGATTGCCTGAATTTATATCTTTTTCACTAATACCACTAATTGATTTAAGTTCATTATAAACAGCATCTTCATAATATGATATCATTTGTAAATTATTATTATTCTTTTTACCATATATTTCTATTTTATTTTTAAATAAATTATTATATTCATCGCTTGAGATATAACCATTATTTAGCATAGTTAAAGCTACCACTTTTGCTCTTTGAATACTTTTATCATAATTTGATACAGGATTATAATTACTTGGATTTTTAGGTATTCCTGCTAAAATAATAGATTCTTCTAAAGTTAATTCATCAACGTTTTTATTAAAATAAAAATTTGCTGCTGATACAATTCCATAGTTTCCTAACCCATAATTTATGGTATTTAAATATGCTTCTAAAATTTCATCTTTAGTATAATGCATTTCTAGATTTAAAGTCATCATAGCTTCTTTAACTTTTCTTGACCATGTTTTATCAAAATCTAAATAGGCATTCTTTATATACTGCTGACTTATTGTACTACCACCCTCAACAATTTTTCTACTTTTAAAGTTTGTAAAAAATGCTTTAATAATTCTTAAATAATCAAAGCCATTATGTTCATAAAAATTTTTATCTTCAACAGAAATAACGGCATTTTTTAAATTATTAGAAATCTTGTCTATTTTGGTCCATCTATTAGTATTAGTTCCTTCATAAAATATATTATTATTAATGTCATATAATTCATATGTATGAAATGAATTTAATGTGAGAGGTTTTTGTAAATACGCATACGAATATAAACCAA
Source organism: uncultured Bacilli bacterium (assembly GCA_934101645.1). GTDB lineage: Bacteria > Bacillota_I > Bacilli_A > RF39 > UBA660 > UBA6448. The sequence continues at coordinate 104,498 of CAKORX010000005.1, forward strand.
TTATTATGATAATTATTGATAGAAATGAAAAAAGAAAAATCTTATAAAAAAAGTTAAAAAATTTCAATAATTTCACCCATATTTAGTATTGTTAAAAATATTAAATTTATGAGTGCATTTTTAATATATATATGCTATAATGTTCTAGAAAAAAAGGAGAGAAGCAGTTAAAAGCGTGAAAATGAAAGAAAAAATAATAAATTTAATAAAAAAATCATTGGAAATTTTAGGCATAAGTGATGATAACATTAACTTAGAAATACCTAAAAATAAAAATAATGGTGACTATAGTTCGAATGTCGCTTTAAAAAATTGTAAAGTACTAAAAATTGCTCCAATGGAGCTTGCTGAAAAAATAAAAAGTAATATTTCTGATGATGAAATAGAAAAAATTGATATTGCAGCACCCGGATTTATTAATTTTTATGTAAAAAAGGATTATTTAACAGAAAATATTAATACAATATTAGAGCTTACTTCTTTATATGGTGCTTCTGATATAGGTAAAAAAGAAAAGGTAAATATTGAATTTGTCTCCGCTAATCCAACTGGTATTTTACATATGGGTAATGCTAGGGGTGGAGCATATGGTGATTCTTTAGCAAGAATTATGAAATTTTGTGGATATGATGTTACTAAAGAATACTATTTAAATGATGCTGGTAATCAAATAACAAAACTTGCAAATTCAGTTTACAGTAGATATTTAACAGTATGTAAGATAGAAAATACTTTTCCCGAAAATGGTTATCCAGGTAAAGAAATAATTGATATTGCTCAAAAATTATATGATGAGTATCAAGATAAATATGTAAACTCTGATTTATCTTTTATTAAAGAATATGCTACAAAATATTTAACCGATATTATTTTTACTCATTTAAAAGAATATAGAATTGAATATGATGTAATTACATCAGAAAAATCTATTTACGAAAAATATTCTTTTGATGATGCGATAAATAAAATGAGAGAAAATGGTTATATATATGAAAAAGATGGAGCTACTTGGTTTAAAAGTAGTGCCCTATATGATGATAAAGACCATGTATTAATAAAAAATGATGGAACAAATACTTATTTATTACCCGATATTTTATATCATGAAGATAAAATTAAAAGAGGGTTTACTCAAATTATTGATGTACTAGGTACTGATCATCATGGATATGTTGCAAGATTAAAAAGTGCGATAAAAGCATTAGGATTAAATGATGAGTATATTGATGTAAAATTACTTCAGTTAGTAAGAATTATTCAAAATAAAGAAGTTGTTACTATGCATAAAAGAACTGGTAAAATCATTACTTTAAAAGATTTAATAGATGATACATCAGTTAATGCAGTAAGATATTATTTTTCAAAATACTCACTTGATACACAAATGGACTTTGATATTGACCTTGCAAGAAGTGCTTCAAATGATAACCAAGTTTATTATATATGCTACGCATATGCAAGAATTTGTTCAATTTTAAATAAATATAATAAACCGTTAAAGAAAATATCTAATTATAGTAGAATTTGTAATGAATCAGCATATAATTTGTTAGCATGCTTATATAAATTTCCAGATGTTGTAAAAAATGCATGTAATAAAAAAATGCCACATTTAATGGCAAATTATTCGTATGAATTAGCAACTTTATTCCATAATTATTATGAAACTAATAAAATTATTAGTGATGATGAACAAAATACAGAAGAAAGTATTAATTTAATAAGTGCAGTTAAATATACACTTTATAACGCTTTAAATTTAATTGGCGTTGAACCTAAGGAGAGAATGTAAAATGAAACTAAAAGATTTAACAAAAGAAGATTTAGATACTATGAGTTATGAAGAGTTAGCTCAATTAATATTATCTGATGCTAATACACAAATGAAAATTATTGATATATTTAAAAAAATATGTGAACTTAAAAATATGTCAGAAAGTGAATTTGAAGACAAAATAGCCGATTTCTATGATTTAATTTCTACGAATAAAGAATTTATAGTCTTAGAAAAAGGATTTTGTGATTTAAGAAAAAACCATACACCTAAAGTAATAATTGATGATGAAGATGAAGATACAAGCATTGAAGAAGAATCTGACGAAGAAGAAAATGATGAAGATAACAACGATATTTTTTATGATAATTCTTCGGAAGAAGATGATGTTGATACAGATGATGATGAACTATCTGACTTTATGGTTGTTGATGATGAAGATGAGACAAGTATGTAATGCTTGTTTTTTGTAATTAAAAAGGAAGTGAATATATGATAGAACGTTTAGAGGCAATGTTAGAAAAATATAATGAATTAAATGAGAAACTAACTAGTGAGGAAGTATTAAATAATTATAATTTATTAAAAGATATTTCTAAAGAAAAAAGCGATATTGAAGAAACTGTAAATACTTACAAAGAATATAAAGAAGTAGAAGAAAATATTACGCAAACAAAGGAAATGCTTGAAGATCCAGATTTAAAGGAAATTGCTCAAGAAGAACTTACTTTACTTGAAGAGAAAAAGGAAAGTTTAAATAATAGGCTTGAAGTGCTTCTTGTACCTAAAGATGAAAATGATGGAAAAGATGTAATTATGGAAATAAGAGGTGCTGCAGGTGGAGATGAAGCCAATATTTTTGCGGGTGACCTATTTAGAATGTATTCTTATTATGCAGAAAAAAATAATTGGAAAATTGAGGTTATTCATTCAGTGGAGGGTACAAGTGGAGGCTTTTCTCAAATTGAATATATTGTAAAAGGAAAAGATGTATATTCAAAATTGAAATATGAAAGTGGTTCTCATAGAGTACAAAGAGTTCCTGAGACAGAAAATCAAGGAAGAGTTCATACATCAACTGCCACTGTATTAGTAATGCCTAAATATGATAATGTTAGTATAAATATAAATGAAAACGATTTGAAAATAGATGTTTATCATTCATCTGGAGCTGGTGGACAAAGTGTAAATACAAGTAACTCTGCAGTAAGAATTACTCACGTTCCAACTGGTGTTGTAGTAACTTGTCAAGAAGAAAGAAGTCAATTAAAAAATAAAGAAAGAGCTATGGAGCTTTTAAAAATTAAAATAAATTCAGCTTTAGAAGAAGAAAAAAATAGTAAAGAACAAAATGAGAGAAAAAGCAAAATAGGATCAGGTGACAGAAGCGAAAAAATAAGAACATATAATTATCCACAAAATAGAGTTACTGATCATCGTATAAATTTCTCAATTATGGAACTTGATAGAGTAATGAATGGTTATTTAGATCCAATTATTGATGCTTTAATAAATGAAGACATGAGGTTAAAACTTGAAGGTTTAAAATAAAATGGATAATTTTGATAAACAATTAATATTTAAATATGTTCCAGAAAATAAACAGGCAAAAGCATTAAAGAAATTAAGTAATAATTATCCGGTTCAATATATAATAGGTAATGTAGATTTTTATGGAATTCCATTAAAAGTAAATAAAAACGTTTTAATTCCTAGGTTTGAAACAGAGTTATTAGTTAGCAAATTAGTGGAAACAATTAATAAAAATCATTTTGTTAGTCCTAATATTTTAGATGTAGGTACTGGTAGTGGATGCATAAGTATTTACTTAAAAAAAATTTTAAATTGTAAAGTTACTGCTATTGACAAAAGTTTTAAAGCAATAAAAATTGCTAAATATAATTCAAAGAAAACTAATGTTACTATTACATTTAAAACTAAAAGTATTGAAAAATTTGAATCAAAAGAAAAATTTGATATATTAGTATCAAATCCACCTTACGTATCTTTTAATGAAAAAGTGGATGAAAAGACTAAATATGAACCTCAAAACGCTATTTTTGCTAAAGATAATGGCCTTTATTTTTATAAATTAATACTTGATAAAAGTAAAAAAATATTAAATAAAAAAAATATTATTGCTTTTGAAATAGGGCAAAGCCAAGCTGGTTATATTTCAAACTATGCAAAAAGTATTTATCCAGATTCTAAAATATTAATAGAAAAAGATTTAAATCAATTTGATAGATATATTTTTATTATAAATGAATAATATATCTATTTTTTTTGCATTATTATAGTGGTGAACAAATGAAAAAAATTATAATAGTATTAAGTATTATTATGATGTTTGTATTATTTAATCAAAAAAAAGATAATATAGTTATTCCAAATGATGCAATTAGATATAGAATTATTGCAAATAGTGATTCTGACACTGACCAAAAAACTAAATGGGACATTAATAAAGAAGTTTTACCTATTATTGTGGATGTAATGACTAATTCCAAAACAAAAGAGGAAAGTAAAGAAAATATATTAACTAATATTGATAAAATAGATCAAAGATTAAATCAATTTGATATTGATTATAATGTAAATTATGGTTATAATTACTTTCCTTCGAAAACGTATTCAAATGTGAGATATAAAGAAGGATACTATGAGTCTTTAGTTATAACTTTGGGGAATGGTTTAGGTAATAATTGGTGGTGTGTTTTATTTCCACCTTTATGCTTACTTGATGCCGCAGAAACAGAACTTGATAATGTGGAATATGATTTATATGTAAGAAAAATTCTTAATAAGTATCATAATTAAAGTCTTAAAATTATATAATATAGCATGAATATAGTCATGCTTTTATTAATTGGATTATCATTATCAATGGATTCATTTTCTTTGTCTTTATCTGTTGGAACAATGAATTATTCATTTAAAAATCATTTGTTATTATCAATATGTGTGGGAATTTTTCATTTTATTATGCCAATGCTTGGAACGATACTAGGTAATTCTATTTCCAAAAATTTTAGTATAGACTCTGATAAATTTCTATTTTTCTTATTTCTTTTTATTTTTATAGAAATGCTTTTAGATTTATTTAATAAGTCAGAAAAAAAGGTGGATTTATCATTTGTAAATATGCTTTTATTCGCTTTTTCAGTTAGCCTTGATAGTTTTACAATAGGAATTGGTCTTAATAATATTACTGCGTTTCCTATATTAGGATATTTGATTTTTATGCTATGCGCTTTTGCATTTACTATGATTGGATTAACAATTGGAAAAAAATCTTATAATAAATATGGGTTAATTGCAAAAATTTTTGGATTAATAATAATTTTATGTTTGGCTATTTCCCAAATATTGTAAATAAAATGCTTACTATTTGACTATGTTATAAAAATGGTTTATGATAAATTTAATAAGAGTTTTTCATAATAGCTCTGTAATTAGCATAGAACTTAATGAAAGCATTTATATTTTTATAGATGAATGTGGTGATAATAAATGAAAAAAATAATTATAAATGGAGGTAATACCTTAAGTGGTGATATAACCATAGGGGGTGCAAAAAATAGTGCAGTAGCTTTGATTCCTGCATCTTTACTTGCTAGTGGTAAATGCAAAATCAATAAAGTTCCAAATATATCTGATAAAGACGCTCTTTTTAATATTTTGGATGAACTAAATGTTAGTTATAAATTTGACGATACATCAGTAATTATAGATTCAAATAATTTACGCAATAAAGTTATTTCTGAAAAGCTTTCAAGTAAACTTAGAGCATCATACTACTTCATGGGGATTTTACTTGGAAAGTATAAACATGTTGAGATGTATTTCCCAGGTGGATGCAATATTGGTACTAGACCAATAGATCTTCATTTAAAAGGCTTTGAGGCATTAGGTGCTAAAGTTACTCATGATGAAGATTCACATAAATATATTTTAGATGCAGAAGAACTAATAGGAACAAGAATATATTTAGATTTTGCTTCAGTTGGAGCCACAATAAATATTATGTTTGCTGCTGCTTTGGCTACTGGTACAACAATTTTGGAAAATGCTGCTAAAGAAATAGAGATTATAAACATTGCAGAATTTTTAAATAATATGGGAGCAGATATTAAAGGTGCTGGCACATCTACAATAACAATTAATGGCGTAAAAACATTACATGGAGCAGAAATAGATGTTATTCCTGACAGAATTGAAGCGGGAACATATTTAATGATTGGTGCTATGGTAGGTAAAAATTTAACTGTTTGTGGTGTAATACCAGAACAAATTAAAGCTTTGTTGGATAAATTTGATGATATGGGAATAAGCTATGATGTAAAAGAAAATAGCGTAACTATTTCTAAGTGCAATAATATTAAACCAATAAATATTAAAACATTAGTATATCCCGGATTTCCAACAGATTTAGGTCAACCAATGTCAGTATTATTAACTCAAGCAAATGGTGTATCATATTTTGAGGAAACTATATGGGAAAATAGAATGCAACATGTAAAGTATCTAAATATGATGGGTGCTAATATAAAACTTAATGATAATACACATGCTATAATAACCGGACCTGCAGAGTTAAAAGGATGTCATATAAATGCTACAGATTTAAGAGGGGGAGCTGCACTTGTAATGGCTGGTCTTGTTAGTAAGGGAACGACAACAATTTCAAATATTGAATATATTTTAAGAGGTTATGAAAATCTAGTAAAAAAGCTTACTAAAGTTGGTGCAGATATAAAAATTATTGATGAGGAAAATTAAAAGAAGATATAAATTATTAATAATAATTATTTTATCTGGATTATTAGTTGTTATTAATTATAAATTTTTTTATAAAAAAAATAGTTATTTAGTTTCTATCGGAGACTATTTATCAATGGGTAAAATTTTAGATAAAGAATTTAAAAATTATGATGATTATATTTTAGATAGTTCTTTTAATTTAAAATTATTTAGTAAAAACAATAGTTATTATACAAGTGAGAAATTACTATATGATTTATATAACAATGAAAGTAAAGTTGACTATTTTATAAAAAATGCAAATTTTGTATTAATAAATATAGGAAATTACGAATTAAATAACTATAAAGAGTTAAACAATGAAATAATAACAGATTATTTGAACAATATATATTCGGTAATTACACATATAAAGAAAATAAATAAAAAATGTAATATAGTTATTTTCAATATCTATGACAAAGATAAAAAATTCAGTTATGTTAATAACAAATTAAAAAAATATTCTGAATTATTTGAAGCAAAGTATATAGATTTAAACTCTTTCTCAGAGGAAGAATATTATTATTTAAACAATAAATTTTATTTAAATAGTAAATCTTCGTACAAAATTAGTAAAATGATAGTAAAAAATGATTGATAAGTTTGTTTTTTGTGATATAATACTTAAGAAATTATGTTTAGAAAAAGGAAGGGAAAAATTATGAAAGCAAATATACATCCTGAAATGAAAGAAGCAACTGTAAAATGTGCGTGTGGTGAAACTTTCAACGTTTTATCAACAAAAGATAATATTAGTGTTGAAGTATGTAGCAAATGCCATCCATATTATACAGGAACTCAAGGTAGAGCAAAGAAAACAGGAAATGTTGAAAAATTTAACCGTAAATATGGTATAAAAGATCAAAAAGCTGAATAGTTTTTTGTTTTTTTATGCTATAATGATAAAGGTGATATATAATTAATGAAAATTTTTATTGGAACAGATCATAGAGGGGTTGAAGTTCAAAATCAAATTGCTAATTATTTAAATGAATTAGGTGTTGAGGTAATTATTTCAAGTATTAAACATACTGATGCAGATGATTATCCTGATTTTGCATTTGATGTATGTAAAAGCGTATTAGAAAATAAAGATTCATTAGGAATTTTAATATGTGGAACAGGTATTGGTATGAGCATTGCTGCAAATAAAGTGAAAGGAATAAGAGCTGCAAGGTGTATTAATACAGATGATGCATATTTTGCAAGGTGTCATAATGATGCTAATGTATTATGTATAAGTAGTAATAACTCTATTTCAGAACTTTATCAAATTGTTGATTCATTTTTAAATACTCAAGGAGCTACTGAGGAACGCCATTTGAAAAGAATAGAAAAAATCATAAAATATGAAAATGGTGAATATAATGAATTATAAAGTATTTATTTATATAATTATGTTATTTGCTACGGTTTATTCAATAAGTGGAATAAACTTTACCTGTTTTTTTAAAGTTAAACATGAACTAGAGGCAAAACTATTTGTTATGATTTTATCTCTAGGAATTAGTTATATTGCTACAAGATTTATAATAGAATTTATTGAGCTTTTTTAAGGAGAAAGATGAAAATCAATTATATTATAATATTATTTTTAACAATAATAGCATTTTATTTAATAAGAAGTTTGGATGACAATACTTCTTATTTTTTTGATGATAAAAATCTGCAGGAAATAGTCTTAAGTAATAATAACAATGAAAAAGAAACTATTGAATTTAATGAATATTTAATTGGAGTCTTAGCTTGTGAAATGCCCGCATCTTTTGAACTTGAAGCGTTAAAAGCACAAGCAATAGCATCACGAACATATGCATATTATTTAATAAATCATAACAAAAATATAACGACTGATACTAGGACTCAATGTATGTTAAATAAATCTCAAATGAAAGAAAATTGGCAAAATGATTTTGATTTATATTACAACAAATTGTTAACAGCAGTTACGCAAACAAATAATGTAGTTTTAAAATATGACAATGAAATAATACCGGCTTACTATTTTTCAATGAGCAATGGTTATACGGAAGACTCTAAATATGTTTTTAATGAAACTAAAGATTTTTTAAAGCAAGTAGATTCCCATTATGAAGAAAATAACAAAAATTTTATAAAAGAAATGACATTTAGTAAAGAAAACTTTTGCTCACTATTGCAAATAGATTGCAGTTATATAAATATAAATAACATAAATAGATCAAGTAGTAATAGAGTAATCGATTTATTAATTAATGATAAAAAATTTACAGGTGTAGAGATTAGAAAAAAATTAAATTTAAGATCTACTGATTTTGATATTAAAATAGGTGATGATGTAAAAATTACCACGAGGGGATATGGTCATGGAGTGGGAATGAGTCAATATGGTGCAAATTATATGGCAAAAGAGGGAAAAAGTTATGAAGATATTTTAAAACATTATTATCAAGGAGTAATTATTTCTAGTATAAATTAATTTTATTTATCCATAATTTAAGTAGGAGGATAAATGATGAAAAAAAGAAAACTTAAGCGTTATGTTTTACCAACTATTTATATCTTAATAATTTTGGTAACATTTTTTAGTGTATCAATAATTAATAGTTATTTACTTAAGGATGTAACAAACTATGATTATTCAAAATCATTAATGAAAGACGTTACACAAAGTGTATTAAGTGAATCAATGCCTGACTATTTTTCAAAACCATATGTAAGTGAAAAAGTTGAATTAAAATCTGGGTATTATAGCAAAGACTACGATGATGAAAGCCAAAAGAAAGCCTTAATTTCATACCAAAACACATATATTCCAAATTTAGGCTCTCTTTATGTAAGCTCGGAGGAATTTGATGTTGTTTCAACATATGATGGGGTAGTTAAAAGCATAAAAGAAGATGAAAACCTTGGATTTATTGTAGAAATAATGCATACAGAAAATTTAACAACATTTTATTATTCTTTGAAAGACGTCACTGTTAAAGAAAATGATAACATTACAAAAGGCACTATACTTGGTAAGGCTACTTCAAATAAAATTGTACAAAATCAAAATGCTTTATTATTCGAAGTTTATTTACAAGGAAAATCTATTGATCCAGAAAAATTTTACTCTTTAGATCCAAATGAAGTTAAATAAAAGTATATTATATATATACGATAATGTTTTTTTAGAATTATATAATGATAAGTTTTATATACAAACAATTTCTAAGCAAATCCTAAATAATGGAATTATTTTAAATAAAGAAAAATTTGAAAAAGAATATTATAATTTTCAAAAGAAAAATAAAATAAAAAAAGTATTTACAAAAAAGGTAATAATATATGATAGTACGATTTCTATTAATGACTTAAAGGTATTAAAAGAAAGTTTTTTAGATTTAAATTTAAAATGTAGTAAGTATATAAAAGATATATCAGTAATTGAAAGTACTAAAAAATATGCTTATATTTTAGGAAATGATAAACTAAAGATACTTTATATAAATGCTTTTAATAGTAAAAATCAGATAACATTAAATTTTAATGAAATAACAAATAATGAATTTTTAAATATAATAAAAAAATTTAAAAATATAATATTAATTTCAAGTAATCAAAAATTAATAAACCTTTTAGAAAAAAAGAATAATGTATTTATTATAAATGATGCTGAAAAATATATAATAAAAAATGTAAAAAATAATTTGGCTGATGTATTATTTAAAGATTAAATATTACCCGTTTTTTGTCGAATTTTGGCATACGAAATTAATTGTAAGCACACTAAACTTATGTTAAATTAAACATGAAGGAAGGTGTAAAAATGAAAGGAAAAGTAAAGTGGTTCAATAATGAGAAAGGATATGGATTTATAGAGTGTGAAAATTTATCCGATATATTTGTTCATTATTCAGTAATCAAGAAAAATGGTTATAAAACTTTAAATGAAGGTGACATGGTAAGTTTTAGATTAATAGAAACTACTAAAGGTTTACAAGCTCAAGATGTCGAAGCCTTAAATTTAACTACTGTATAGTAGTTTTTTTTATTTATTTTTGTTATAATTAACATAGGGAGATGATAAAATGAAAATTAATATTAGAGGAGACAAAGTAACTGTTACAAAGTCAATAAAAGATTATATTGAGGAAAAAATTGCTAAGCTTGATAAATATTTTAAAAATAGCGATGAAGTTAAGTGTAATGTTATTATAAGAGTAAAAAACAATTTACAAACCGTTGAAGTTTCTATTCCTATGTCAAAACTTAATATAAGAGCTGAGGAAAGTCATGATGATTTATATGCTGCAGTGGATTTAATTATAGATAAATTAGAAAGAATGATTAGAAAAAATAAAACAAGATTAAATAATCATTATAAAAATATTCCAACATTTGAAATGAATTTAGATTATGAAGAAGAAACTGATACAAACGATTCGAAAATAGTAAAAAGGAAAAATTTAGATATTAAACCAATGGATGAAGATGAGGCAATAATGCAAATGGAATTATTAAATCATGACTTCTTTGCTTTTAAAAATATAAATGAAGAATGTGTATCTGTTATTTATAAAAGAAAAGATGGATTATACGGAATTATTAATGTAAAATAACAAAAAGGTTTAGTCACTTGATTAAACCTTTTATTTTTTGATATAATCAATTAGAAGGTGAAAAAATGGGCATATTAAAAAAACTATTAGATAGTGAATATAAAGAATTAAAAAGGTTTGATAAATTAGCTGATGAGATATTAGCATTAGACAATGAAATGTCAAATTTAAAAGATGAAGATTTTTCAAAGAAAACAGAAGAATTTAAAAAAAGACTTGTAGATGGAGAAACTTTCGATGATATTTTAGTTCCTGCAATGGCTCTTGCACGTGAAGCATGTTTCCGTGCTATCGGAGAAAAACCATTTAAAGTACAAGTAATCGGTGCTTTGGCAATTCATTATGGCAATATTGCTGAGATGAAAACAGGAGAAGGAAAAACCCTTACTACAGTATTACCAGCATACGTAAATGCACTTACAGGAAAAGGCGTACATGTTGTAACCACTAATGAATATTTGTCTGACAGAAATGCCAACTGGATGAAACCAATATATGATTTACTTGGCATTACAGTAGGTGTTAATTTAAGAGAGCTTAGTCCAAAAGAAAAACAAGAAGTTTATAATTGTGACATAACATATTCTACTAATAATGAAATTGGTTTTGATTATTTGCGTGATAACATGGTTGTAAGAAAAGAAGATAGAGTTCAACGTCCATTAAATTATTGTATTATAGATGAAGTTGATTCAATTCTAATTGATGAAGCAAGAACCCCATTAATTATCAGTGGTGGTCAAGCAAATTCAAGTAATTTATATATTGAGGCAAATAGAGCTGTAAAAAATTTAAAAGAAGATGTTGATTATACTTTAGATTTAAAAACAAAGAGTGTTTCTCTTACTGAAGATGGTAGTAAAAAGATAGAGAAATTATTACATATTGGAAACTTATATGATATAGATAACGCTAGTTTAGTGCATCATCTAAATCAAGCCTTAAAAGCAAATTATGCATTTGCCAAAGATGTTGATTATGTTGTAGCTGATGGCCAAGTTGTAATTGTAGACCAATTTACTGGTAGACTAATGCATGGAAGACAATATTCTGATGGACTTCATCAAGCTATTGAGGCAAAAGAAGGCGTAACAATTAACGTTGAAACAAAAACAATGGCTACTATCACATTCCAAAATTTATTTAGAATGTACAATAAACTTTCTGGTATGACCGGAACTGCTAAAACTGAGGAAGAAGAATTTAGAAATATTTATAATATGTATGTTATATGTATTCCAACGAATAAGCCTGTTATACGTGAAGATTTATCAGACCTTGTATATGCAACAGAAAAAGGAAAATATAAAGCCATAATTAATACAGTTAAAGAAATTCATGAAAAAGGTCAACCAATACTTATCGGTACAATATCAGTTGAATCAAATGAACATTTAAGTGGACTTTTAAAGAAAGCTGGTCTTCCTCATGAAGTATTAAATGCTAAGAATCATGAAAGAGAAGCTGAAATTATTGCAAAAGCCGGTGAAAAAGGCGCTATAACTCTTGCTACAAATATGGCAGGACGTGGTACTGATATTAAACTCGGTGAAGGCGTAAAAGAACTTGGTGGATTGTGTGTAATTGGTACTGAAAGACATGAATCTCGAAGAATTGATAACCAACTTCGTGGAAGAGCGGGTCGTCAGGGTGATCCTGGTATGAGCCAATTTTTTGTTTCATTCGAAGATGATTTAATGAGAAGATTTGGTACTGATAAGATAAAAAGTATGCTTCAATCACTTGGTATAGATGATGATATGGCAATCAGAAGTAAAGCTTTAACTAGAAGTATTGAAACCGCTCAAAAAAGGGTTGAAGGAAATAACTATGATATTAGAAAGAGCCTTTTGGATTATGATAATGTCTTAAATGAACAAAGAGAAATTATTTATAATAAGAGAAATGAAATAATTGATAATGCTTCTATTAATGAGGAAGTTATTACTACGTTTAAGGAAACAATTAATGTTTTATGTGAAAATCATATTGCTCCAGAAGGATACTTAACAGAAAATGATCGTAGTGAGATAGTTGAATATGTTAAAACAAACTTTTTAAAAACTCAAAAATTAGACGTTAAAGATATTAAGGATTTAAAAGATAAAGATGTCCCTGAATATATTTCGAATTTAGTTATTAAGGATTACGAAAATAAAGTAAAAGGTCTTCCTGTTAGAAATGAATTTGAAAGGGCAATTTCATTAAGAGTAATTGATTCAAATTGGGTAGAACATATGAATACTATGGAACATTTAAAAGAAGGTATTGGTCTTCGTGGCTATAGTCAAACAAATCCAGTACAAGCTTACACAATGGAAGGTTTTGAACTTTTTGATAAATTATTAGATAAGATTGATAATGATATTTCAATATTTCTTTTAAAAGCTGAAATCAGACAAAATACAGAAATGAAACAAACAATTAAGGGAAATGCTAATGATGGCAAGGAAAAAGTTAAAAGTACTCCGAAAAAAGTAACTAAAATAGGAAGAAATGATCCATGTCCATGTGGGTCTGGTAAGAAATACAAGAACTGTTGTGGCAAATAGCCCATAAAATAAGGGCTTGTGAGATTTTGAAAAGTTCAAAAAAGTGCTAAAAATAGCAAAATGTTTGCAATTTGTTTGCAAACAAAAAAATTT
>CAKORX010000006.1 GCA_934101645.1 uncultured Bacilli bacterium
AAAGAATATATACCTAAAAAAAGTGTTTGGGCTATTGGTGGTGATGGTTGGGCTTATGATATAGGATATAATGGAATGGATCATATTCTTCATTCAAATGAAAATATTAAAATATTAGTATTAGATACAGAAGTTTATTCAAATACAGGTGGTCAAGCAAGTAAATCGACAAAAATTGGTGCAGTTGCTGAGTTTGCAGATTTTGGTAAAAAAACATATAAGAAAGATTTATTTAAAATTGCGATGTGTACTCCGAATGTATATGTTGGTTCAATCTCTTTAGGAGCAAACATGAATCATGCAATTAAAACTCTTACTGAAGCTGAAAAGCATAATGGACCATCTATCGTAATATGCTATTGCCCATGCATTGAACATGGAATTAAAGGCGGTATGACTAATGCAATTAATGAAGAAAAACTTGGCGTTGAATGCGGATACACATTATTAATGAGATATTATGATGATCAATTGTATTTAGATTCTCCTGAGCCAAATTTTGATAAATATAATGAATACCTGGAAAATGAGGTTCGATACAAAGCACTAAAAATTAAAGATGAAACATTAGCAAAAAAACTTTTGGATAGTCAAATTGAAAATGCAAAAAAAAGATATGAATATTATAACAAAATTAAAGCATAAAAAAAGTGTCAGAAATGACATTTTTTTCAATAAAAAAGCGAGGCCATAGGCCTCAAAGAATAAAAAGGGGTTGACTAGTGTGATACTAGCACCAAATCGCCTTCTTAAGTGATTTGGTACTTAATATACTAAATCATAACTTTATAAAAGTCAATTCAATTTACACATAATTTACACATAAAAATTATCTTTTTTTATTATGAATTGTTTGGTACAATGATACTGGAGGTAATATGGACATCACAAGCTTACACAATGTTGGAGAAAAAACTGCAAAACTACTTAATAAATTAAATATTTTTACGGATACTGATTTAATAAACTATTATCCATATAGATATAACGTATATAATTTTTCTAAAGATTTAAATGAAAAAGATACTTTAATTATTGAGGCGGTTATTGAAAGTAACCCAATGATAAGTTATATTAAAAAAAATTTTAATAGACTAAGTTTTAGGGCGAACATACAAAATAATTTAATAAATGTTGTTATATTTAATAGAGCATTTTTAAAGCCAAATTTATTAATTGGCAAAAAAATTATTGTTATTGGTAAATATAATTCTGAAAAGAATTTACTTACTGCATCAGATATTAAATTTAACATGCAGGATGGCAAAATAGAGCCGGTATATCATTTAGTAAATGGAGTTACAAATAGTTTAATAAATAAATTAATTATGTCTAATTTTAATGATATTCCAGTAAATGATTTTTTGCCAGAAAAGTATGTTAAAGAAAATAACTTAATTTCTAAAAAAGATGCATTATATTTTATTCATTTTGCAAAGAATTATAACGATGTAAATCTTGCTAGAAAAAGGCTTATTTATGAAGAACTATTTGATTTTTGTTTTAAGATGAATTATTTAAAAAAAATTAATAATAAAAATCTAAAAATAAATAAAAATTTTGATATGGAAAAAATACACGTTATGGTTAACTCATTAAATTTTTCTCTTACAGAAGATCAAACCAAGGCTTATAAAGATATTTTAGATGACTTAAGTTCAACAAAAAAAATGAACAGATTATTACTTGGAGATGTTGGTTCTGGTAAAACGATTGTGGCTACAATTGGAATATACGCTAATTATTTAAGCGGTTATGAATCTTGTCTTATGGCTCCTACTGAACTACTTGCATTTCAACATTGTTATACAATAAAATCTGTACTTGAAAAATTTGGACTAACTATTGAACTTATAACTGGTTCTATGACAAAAAGAGAAAAGAATAAAATATATGAAAGACTCATTAATAATGAAATAGATTTATTAATAGGCACACATTCACTGCTTAATGATAATTTACATTTTAATAATTTAGGTTTAGTAATTACAGATGAACAGCATCGTTTTGGTGTAAATCAAAGGTTTACTTTGCAAGATAAATCATTATCTCCAGATATACTATATTTATCTGCGACACCAATACCTAGAACGTATGCAATGACAATTTATGGAGATTTAGATATATCATATATAAAGACTAAGCCAAACGGACGTAAACAGATAATTACAACTGTAAAAAAAGAAAATGAAATCAAGGATGTTTTACATAGCATGTATGATGAACTTAAAAAAGGGCATCAAATATATGTTGTAAGTCCTTTAGTAGAGCAAAATGAAGATGGAGAACTTTCTAGCGTAAAGTTATTAAAAGAAAAACTTGATATGGCTTTTAGTAATAAGGTTAGAACAGAAATAATTCATGGTAAAATGAAACCTAGTGAAAAAGATTTTATTATGAATGATTTTAAAAATAATCAAATAAAAATTTTAATTTCTACTACTGTTATTGAAGTGGGAATTGATGTAGCAAATGCCACTATGATGATAATTTTTAATGCAGAAAGATTTGGACTTGCAACTTTACATCAACTTCGTGGCCGTGTAGGAAGAAGTGATTTACAAAGCTATTGTATTTTAATTAGTAATTATGATAATGATAGACTTAAGGTTATGGAAGAAAGTAATGATGGCTTTTATATTTCACAAAAAGATTTTGAACTTAGAGGACATGGCGATTTATTTGGTGTAAAACAAAGTGGTGATATGAGTTTTAAACTAGCAAATCTAAAAAATGACTATAATGTTTTACTTAGGGCAAATGATGATGTAAATGATTATTTAAATAACAAAGAAAATATTAATGATAATTACTATAAAAATTTAATAAAAAACTTTTCTATTGTCGACTAATGTAAAGTACAAAAAATTTAATTGACTTTTTAAATAAATAATATTATTATTAAGGTAGCATGATAGACACATCATGCTTGACCAAAACTTACGAATTATAATGTGAGGTATGGTCAAACCAAAACCCCCTGAGCGGCCTTTTTACAGGCCGCATTTTTTATAGTTTTTTTAAGGAATAATTTATGTTAAAATATATTATATGAAAAAGGTAGTTGTTAGTATTGTTATATGTTTATTTATATTAAGTGTAGCACTTTTATTTTATAATAAGAAAGTTAAATGTAATGTGTTAGTTTTACATGATATAAATGTTAATGAAGAAATTGATATTAAATCTTTTCTTAAATGTAAAAATTGTCAAATTGTAAATAAGAATGTAATATTTGATAAAATAGGTAAAAATTATTTAACTATAACCATAAAAAATATATTTAAACAAACTATTAACAAAAAAATTTATGTTAATGTAGTTGATACAGAGTCTCCGATAATAGAGGGCGTGAAAAATATAACAATTTATCAACATGAAAATCCTAGCTTTTATGATAATGTTATAGCCACTGATAATTCTAGAGAAGAAATTAATATAAAAGTTGTTGGCAAATATGATATTGATAAAACCGGTAAGTATGATTTAGAATATGTGGCTCAAGACTTATCTGGAAATATTACAAAGATTCCTTTTAAATTAATTGTTATGTCCAAACCTACAGCTAATATAAATAGTAATTCTAAATATTATATTAAAATAAATAGAAAATTAAATGTTGTAATGGTTTATGAAAATATTGATAATGTATATACACTTATAAAAACTATGCTTTGTTCAACTGGAGATGGAACGCCAATTGGCATTTATAAAACATCTGATAAATATGAAATTCTATCACTAGCAGGAAATGTCTGGGGACATTATACTATGCGTATAACTGGCCCTATATTTTTTCACTCTGTACCTTATTATTCAAAACCAAATCCATATTGGAATGATTTAGAGAGTGAAGAATATAATAAGCTTGGTAGTAAAGCCTCTTTAGGATGTATTCGTCTTGCTGTAATTGATGCAAAATGGATATATGATAATATTTTATTTGCTACACCTGTAGAAATATATGATAGTGATTTTTTGCCTGATGGTGTTCAAAAACCAGAAGGAATAAAAATAGATTTAAATAACCCAAATAAGGGATGGGATCCAACGGATCCAGATGAAAATAATCCATGGAAAAAGGATAATTAAAATTGGAAAGAAATAATATGAAAACTTTGTTATTATTAGAGGGTGGTGCCTTAAGAGGAATGTACACTGCTGGAGTGCTTGATATATTATTAGAAAATAATATTGATGTAGATGCTATAGTTGGTGTATCTGCAGGTGCATTAATTGCTCCAAATTATTTTTCTAAACAAAAAGGTAGAGTTATACGATTAAATAAAAAATATTGTAATGATAAAAGGTATATAAGTAAAAAATCATTATTATTAACAGGTAATTTAGTAAATAAGAAATTTGCATATTATGAAATGAATAAAAATTTAGATCCTTTTGATGAAAAGGCTTTTGAAAATGCTAATAAAAAACTATATGTTGTTATAACTAATGTAAAAACTGGAAAAGCAGAATATAGACTTATTAAAAATATTTTTGATGATATGGAAATATTTAGAGCAAGTTCCGCTATGCCTTTTGTTACTAAAATGGTAACTGTTGATAATGATAAATATTTAGATGGAGCTATATCAGATAGTATTCCAATTGACTTTTGTCTGTCACTTAACTACGATAAAATAATAGTTGTATTAACTCAAAAATTCGGTTATAAAAAATTACCATTTAATATGGAAGAAAAATTGGCAATTAAAGCTAAATACCATAAATATAATAATTTTATAGAAGCAATGTATAATAGATATATTCAATATAACGATTCATTAGAAAAAATTAAAAAACTTGAGGAAAATCAAAATGTTTTTGTTTTTAGACCTTCAGAAGATGTGCAATTAGATATTACAAAAGCAAGTCCTGAAGCGATTGAAAGAATATATAATATTGGAACAAATGATGCTAAAAAAAATATCGATAAATTAAAAAAATATTTGAATATAAATTAATTTAATATTGAAAAAAAGTCGATTACAATTTATAATATAAGAAGAATAAAGGTAGGTGTTATTATGAATAGTGTGAATAATAATGAGGTGTTTGACTTAACAGATTATATTAATAGTAGCGTTGTTGAAAATAAGAATGAGGCTGTAACTCCTGTATTAAAACCTGAAGAAGCATTAGACTTAAACGTTGAACTTACAAAAAATAGTTCTGTTGAACCAGTTTCTTTACCTGAAGAAAAGTCTGAGAATAATTCTTCAAAGTTTGATGACTATTTTTCTAAATATGTACAAGATTCAAGTAATAATGAAAATGTTCAAAATATAACTAAACAAGATGTAAATGTTCAAAATATTCCAGAGTTTATTGATTCAAAAGGACGTTTATATACTGCTGTTGCTACCGAAAAAATCAAACAAAATGAATTAGTAGAAAAATATTTGTGTGGATATTTAAATTTAAATGGTAAGGTTCTTAAAGCATTAAATAATGTCAACACAAATTATCAAGTTTTAGTAGATAGTGAAAATTTAGATGAATATATCATTGTTCCTGTTAAAGAATCATTGACAGGTGCTAAATTATCAAATGGTAGAGATGTTAAACCATTAGAGAAAGTAATTTTTCAAGTTAAACCGTATGTTATTAATAACTTAAGTGATTTTACTATGATAACTAATTAAGTGGCTTGCCACTTTTTTTTATAAAGAAATTTACATATCATATTATTAATGTTATAATCATATTTAGAAAGTAGGATGGTAATATGAAATATTATTTAAAATATATTTTAGGTTTTGTACTTATTTTTATTGGAATAGTGTTAAGCTTAAATGCTTTTGGTCTAACTGATGTAAATATATTTTTTAAGGGATGGTGGACTTTATTTATAATAATCCCTTCATTAATTGGTATATCAGAAAATAAAGACAAAACAACTAGTGTTATTTTTTTAGTAATTGGTATTTGGCTTTTTTTAGCAGAAAGAGATTTAATTGAATTTGGTTTATTATTAAAACTATTATTACCAATAATATTAATTACTATTGGATTATTATTGGTATTTAAAGATGTGCTAGATATTAATAGTAAAGACATTGATAAATTAAAAAAAGATGGTAATAGTAATAAACAATTTGCTTTTTTTGGCTCACAGGATTTAAAGTTTAAAAAAGAAAAAGTTGAAAATATGAATTTAAATTCTATTTTCGGAGCAATAACTTTAGATTTAAGGGATGCAATTATTGAAAAAGATATTGTTATTGACTCTTTGTCTATTTTTGGTGGAATTGATATCTATGTTCCTAAAAATTGCAAGGTAAAGGTAAAATCAACACCAATTTTTGGTGGAGTTGATATTAAAAATAAAGAACTATCTGATGATGGAGATATTACAATATATCTAAATTCTATATGTATATTTGGTGGGGTAGATATTAAATGATTAGAAAATTGATTAGGTTAATAATACTTGCATTTATAATATTTGTTATTTATGGATTATATACTGGAAAATATAATGTATTTAAAAAATATTTCACATCAAGTCCTTTATTAAAAGAAAATAAAGTTTTATATGCTGATGGTGAAGAGAATATAAATTCCTTAAATGTTACTTTGTCTTATACAAATTTAATCATTAAAGAATCTAGTGAATTTAAAATTGAGACAAATAATAAACATGTAAAATTAGAACAAAAGGGTGATTCAATAAAAATTAACGAAGAAAAAATTAATGTGTCATTTAATACAAAAGATAGCAATTTAATATTATATATACCAAGTGATAAAGTATTCAATGAGATAAATTTAACTGCAGGGGCTGGTTATATTGAAATTGCTAACATAAATTCAAAAAAAATAGATTTGAAACAAGGTGCGGGAAAAATTAATATAAAAAATATTACAATTTTAGATGAAGCAAAAATTACAGGTGGTGCTGGTACTTTAAATATTGAAAATGGGGATATTTATAATTTAAATTTTGCGATGGGTGCTGGAAAAAGTAGTATTGCTTCTTTGTTTAAAGGAAGTAATAAAATTAGTGCAGGTGTTGGAGAACTTAATATAAAATTATTAAGTGACATAAATGATTATAAAATTAAAATAAAAAAAGGTTTAGGAAATATTTATGTTGATGATGAAAAAATATCTGACAGTTATGAAAATGGTCAAGGTCCTGTTAGCTTAAATATCGA
This sequence comes from uncultured Bacilli bacterium, assembly GCA_934101645.1. GTDB lineage: Bacteria > Bacillota_I > Bacilli_A > RF39 > UBA660 > UBA6448. The sequence goes on from CAKORX010000006.1 coordinate 7,161, forward strand.
AGGTGGCGTTGGTAATTTGTATTTGAAAACGAAATAGTATTATTATTTCGTTTTTTTATGATAAACGTTTTTAACAAATTGTTGTTTATATTTTGCACGTAAAATGATAAAATTGTAGTATGAAATTAAAAGAAAAAATTGAAATTCCAAAGTACAGTCTATGTGAAGAACTTTTATCTGCAATAAGTCACGGTATTGGAGGTCTTCTTTCTATTGCAGCACTTGTTTTGTGCGTAGTTTTTAGTGCTATACATCATAATGCTTATGCTGTTGTGAGCAGCGTGATTTATGGTTCTTGTTCTATTATTTTATATACAATGTCGACTTTGTATCACTCTTTTAAAGTTAATAATGCAAAAAGAGTATTTAGAATATTAGATCATGATAGTATATTTTTACTTATAGCAGGAACTTATACCCCATATGCTTTAGTGGCACTTCCTAAAACCATAGGATGGGTTGTTTTTGGTGTTATTTGGGCATGTGCAATTTTAGGTATAGCTTTAAATTCTATAGATTTAAAAAAGTATAAAAAATTTTCTATGTTTTTATATTTAGTTATGGGCTGGATGATTATATTTACTTTTAAAACGTTAGTAAAAAGTATTGATATAGCAGGAATTTATTTAATGCTTAGTGGTGGGATGATGTATACAATTGGAGCTATTTTTTATGGCATTGGTAAAAAGAAAAAATATATGCATTCAATATTTCACTTTTTTGTTTTAGCCGCAAGTATATTATTTTTCTTTTCAATATTTTTATACGTAATATAGCATTTTGTAAACAGATATGTATTTTCTATTGATTAAAAACCCAAAAAAATATATAATAAAATTGTAGAGATTTAAAAATTTCTAAAATATACAGAAAGTGAGGATAAAATGGAATTTACAAAATCTTCCATTTTAACTCTTGTTATTGGATTAATAATTGGAGCAGCTGTTATATTTGTAATATTTTTAATTATTAACAAAAAACGCTTCAATAAAGCTAATAAACTAATTGAGGATGCCAAGAAAGAGGCAGACAAGCAAAGAAGAGATGCACTTTTAGAACTTAAAGAGGAAAGCTTTAAATTAAAACAACAAACTGATGCAGAAGTAAAAGAAAAAAAAGCTGAGCTTAAGGAAACTGAAAATCGTTTAATTAGTAGAGAAAATAATCTCGATAAAAGAGAGGAAATGCTACAGAAAAGAGATGCATCACTTGATGATAAAGAAAATACATTAATGTCAAGAATGCAGAATATCCAAGATAAAGAGACTAAAATGGATGCTCTATTAAAAGAGGAAATAGAGAAATTAGAGAAAATATCTGGTTTAAGCAAGGAAAATGCTAAGAAACAGATTATGGCTCGTGTTGAAAATGATATGAGCAAAGAAATAGCTCAATATATTCAAGATGAAACCGCTAAAGCAAAATTAGAGGCAAATGATAAAGCCAAACAACTTATTGTTGATTCTATGGAAAGGTATGCAGATGATGTTGTTGGACTTCAGACGGTAAGTACAATAGAACTTCCTAATGATGAAATGAAAGGAAGATTAATTGGTCGTGAAGGTAGAAATATTCGTACCATTGAATCGATTACTGGTGTTGACTTAATAATAGACGATACACCTGAAGCAATAGTAATATCATCATTTGATCCACTTCGAAGAGAAATCGCAAAAATAACGATTGAGACGCTTATTAAAGATGGAAGAATTCATCCTGCTAGAATCGAAGAAGTATACGATAAAACGGTTAGGGATATTGATAATAAGATTACTGAATTAGGTAGTAAAACTATGAACGAGTTAGGACTTACTAAAATGGATCCTGAACTTTTACACTTAATAGGTAAATTAAATTATCGTACAAGTTATGGCCAAAATGCTTTAAAACATTCTGTGGAAGTTGCTAATTTATGCGGATTAATGGCTGCTGAGTTAGGAGAGAATATTAATTTAGCAAAACGTGCTGGACTTTTACATGATATTGGTAAGGCAATAGACTTTGAAGTAGAAGGTAGCCATGTTGAAATTGGCTATGATATTGCTAAGAAGTATCACGAAAATGAAACAGTATTAGATGCAATAATTTCTCACCATGGAGCAAAAGAACCAAAAACGATTATTGCAAATTTAGTTGCGGTAGCAGATACATTAAGTGCTGCAAGACCTGGAGCAAGAAATGATTCAGTTGAAAATTATATTAAACGTCTTGAAATGCTTGAAAGTATAGGTAACTCATTTGAAGGTGTTGAAAAAACATATGCAATGCAGGCAGGAAGAGAAGTTAGGGTTATGGTAAAACCTGATGAAGTTGATGATTTAACGAGTTATAAAATTGCTCGTGACATGAAAGACAAAATAGAAAAAGAAATGCAATATCCAGGAACAATTAAAATTACAGTTATAAGGGAAACAAGAGCACAGGAAGAAGCAAAATAAAACTTCTTCCTTTTTAAGGAGAAAATATGCAATCACCAAAATCAATAGTTATTTTAAATTTAAATGTGGCCGAAGCAATAATTAATCATGCATACATTGACGAATTTTCTGAGTGCGGTGGATATTTACTTGGAAAGATGAAAAATTTACAAGGTGTATTTCACTTTTATATTGAGCAAATTTATTATGAAAAAAATTTAATAGGAACAGATAATGAATTTGTTTTCCCACTTTTTTATGAAGCACGTGCAAGAGCTTTTGCAGATAAAATAGGTCACGAAATACTTGGCTCATACCACTCACATGGTCAATACCCTAGTACATTTTCGGATGTTGATAAAAATGTATTAGAACCTCATTGGGCTAGTAATAAACTATGCCTTGTATTTAGCCCTAAATATTTTACATTCAATTGCGATACTGTATTTAAAAATGGCGAGACTGAAAAAACTTTAATTATTGTTAGGGATGGAAAAAAATATATGACAATAGAAAAATTTTTTAGTCAAGATGAACAACTAGAAAAACATATTTAAAAAAATCTATCATAAAGATAGATTTTTTTAGTATAATGATTGATTTACTTCCATTATAACTGGCATAATAATTGGTCTTCTTCCGGTAAGCTCATTAATGAATGGAAGTACCTCTAAAATAATTTGATTTTTTAAATCGGTATAACTATAAATGGATTTTGCTAAAAAATTATTTGTTATTTCAGATATTTTGTTTTCAATTTTATTGATTAATTCTATATTTTCATTAATGGTAACAAATCCTCTTGCAGTAACATTTGGTTTAATTAATAGTTTCCTTGTTAATGTGTTAATGTTTAAAATAGCAATTAATATTCCATCATGACTCATTAATTTTCGATCTTTAATAACTACAGAACCAACATCTCCGATACGAGAACCATCAACATATACATCACCGGCTGTAACATTACCATCTTTATATGCTTTTCCGTTAAGTAGTTTAACAACATTACCATTTTCACAAATAATAGAATTTTCTATACCGCAAACTTTTGCTATTTCAGCATGTTTTTTAAGCATTCTATATTCACCGTGCATTGGCATAAAATAATCTGGCTTAATGATTCTAAGCATCCATTTAAGTTCCTCTTCTTTAGCATGTCCTGAAGTGTGAATGTCACTAAATTCTGTATTTGTAAAAACTCTTACACCTTTTAAATAAAGTTTGTTAATTATTTTATTAATACTATTTGCATTTCCAGGTATAGCACTTGATGAAAAGATAACTAAATCATCATTTAATAAAGAAATTTGTTTATGAACACCATTTGCAATTCTTGATAATGCAGCCAAAGGTTCACCTTGAGTACCTGTACATAATATACATACTTCGTTCCTTTTTAAATTTTTTGATTGAAATGCGTCAATAAAAATATTTTTATCTTCGATTAAACCATTATTGCTTGCAAGTTCAATAGCATTTTCCATACTTCTTCCGAAAACAACAATTTTTCTTCCATATTGCTTGCATGTTTCAACTATATGTTTAATTCTAAATATATTTGAAGCAAATGTTGCAATTATAACTCTACCATGATGTCTTGATATTATATCGTTTAATGTACCATCAACAGATGATTCACTTTTTGAATATCCTTCTGATAAAGCATTGGTAGAATCACTTAAAAGAAGAGATACACCTTCAGCACCAATTCTTGCCATCTTGTGAATATCTGCCATTGGGCCAATTGGGGTTAAGTCAAATTTAAAATCACCAGTTTCAAAAATAGTACCATTTGGAGTATGTATACATATTGCATAACTATCTGGGATAGAATGTGTTGTATTAACAAATTCAATACTTAAATATTTAAATTTAATTTCTAGTTCATTATTAATAATTTCAATATTTTTATAATTAATATTTCTTTCTTCGAGTTTTTTGTTAATTAAATCACTAGCTATTTTTGGAGCATATATTACTGGAATATTTACACTTTGCAATAAAAATGGTATTCCTCCAATATGATCTTCGTGACCGTGAGTTATAATTAATGCTTTAATTTTATCTTCATTTTGCTTTAAATATGTATAATCCTGAATAACGTAGTCAATTCCTAAAAGATCATCTTCTGGAAATAAAACTCCGCAATCTATAATAATTAGCTCATCTTTATGGCTAATAACATACATATTTTTACCAACTTCGCCTAAGCCACCTAAAGCAATAATAGATGTGGCATCTACTTCATTTTTCATTAAATAAATTCCTTCTTTCTCTCAATAAAGTTTATAAAAACAAATAGATTATAGCATAAAATTAAGATTTTGTCTATAAATAAAAAAATCCGTTTATACGGACTTACTTTTTATTTGGTAGCGACGGGGAGATTCGAACTCTCGACCTGCCGGGTATGAACCGGATGCTCTAGCCAGCTGAGCTACATCGCCATGAAAACTAGATATATTTTAACAAACTTTTTTTAAAATATCAAGTGTTTATTGTTTTATATTTTTGATTATAGTATAATAATAAAAGAGAATAGGGTGAATAGTTATGGCTAGAAAAAAAGTTAATCTCGATGTTAATCCACTTGAAGCAGTTTCAATAGGAAGAACTGATAAAAGAAAGCATAGTTGGATAGGAACTGTTGTGCTTTTTGCATTATTTATATTAATTATATATTTTTTACCTGACATACAAAAAGCTTATAGGGAATATTTATATAATAAAGCATTTAGTAATAATACTACAAATACAAATCCATCACAAGGTGACAATAATGGAAATGAAGTGGTTAATAATACTGTTATTAAAGATGGACAAATATTTTCTATTGACAGTAATTCTAATGTAACTATTGCCAATACTGTTTTTAGTAATCTTAAATATAACGAAAATAATATATCTTTCGAAGCTACTAATGGTAGTGAAAGTGAATTAAATTTATCTGATGGAGGATATTTTTTAAGATTATATGATGATGATAATATAATAAAGAACATAAAAATCAATGGAGCAATTAGTGCTGGTTCAAGTAAATCATTTGGATATTTAATTGATGTACAACCAAAAAGATATAGTATAGTTAAATTAGATGAAAAAGATTATGATTTAATAATGTTAAATGTAGATAGTGAAAATAAATCGAGCCTAACATGTTCAAATTCAACGGAAACAATAGTTTATTATTTCCAAGATGATTTACTTTATAAACTTGAAGATACGGTAGTATATGAAACATCTAATGCTAATTATAGTGAAATGTACAGTAAATATACTTCTTATGTAAATTCATATAGTGGTAAACCGGGTATTGAAACTTCTTTATCAAGTAATAGCTTGAGATTTAATTTTACACTTTCTATAGATTATTTGCAATTTTTTCAAAAAATTGATAACATATATTATTATGCAAAGGATACAAGTCCAATTAAAGTAAATTATGAAATGAATGCAATGTTTTTTGATTGCAAATAGGGAGTTATATGAATTTTAACATTAAAGATTTTACAGGACCACTTGATTTATTACTTCATATGGTAAAAAAACACGAACTTAATATATATGAAGTAGATTTAAAAGAAATTATTGATGAATATATTGACTTTATAAATACACTAGATAAAAATGATTTAGATAATAAAAGTGAATATTTAGTAATGGCTTCGGAATTAATTCATTTAAAAAGTAAAATTATACTTGGATTTGACGATGAAGAAGATGATAGCAATTATGAAATAAACAGTGAAGAAGACTTAAGAAATAGATTGATTGAATACGAAAAATATCAAACTATAACAAATGATTTTAGAGATTTAGAAAAAAATAGGCAATCTTATTACACTAAGTTACCAGAAAGTTTAAAAGAATATGCTGAAGATGATAAAATTTTATATGGTTCATGCAATCTTAATGATTTAGTTAATGCTATGTTGGAAATCAGTGAAAGAATTGAGTATAAAAAACCAAGAATTACAAAGATAACTAGAAAAGAATATAGTGTTAAAGATAAGATATCATATATTAAAAACATTTTAGATAAGAGAAAGAAAGTCGAATTTACAAAACTTTTTTCTGAATTTAGTAAGGAAGAAGTTGTTGTAACTTTTTTAAGCATATTAGAAATGTGCAAGGATAATTTAATTACCTTGTCTCAAAGTAGAAATTTTAGTAAAATATATGTAGAGGTAAAAAATGAATAAATTAGCAATTTTAGAAGGCCTTCTTTTTGTCGTGGGTGATGATGGCATTACTATAGAAGAAATATGTAATGTTATGAATATTAGCGAAAAAGAAGCACAAAAATTATTAAAAGAACTACAAGCTGAATATGAAAAAGAAACTAGGGGAATTAGAATTAGTTATTTGTCTAATTCTTTTAAACTTACTTCGAAAAAGGAACATATTGAGTTCTATCAAAAATTATTAAAAGATAATACATCTTCGAATATATTAAGTCAAGCAGCCCTTGAAACTCTAGCAATTATAGCTTATAATGAACCAATAACAAGAGCGGGTGTGGATAGTTTAAGGGGAATTTCTTCATCTTTTATGATAAAAAAATTAATGGCTAAAGACTTAATTAAAGTATGTGGAAAAAGTGAACTTCCTGGGCATCCAAATTTGTATAGAACTACTAGAGAGTTTTTGGATTATTTTGGCCTTGCTTCAATAAATGACTTACCAGAAATAAAAATTGATGCAGTTACAGACAATGAAGAAGTAGATTTATATAAAAGTAATTATAAAGAAAGCTAGATGAAGGTGATTTTATGTGTGGAATAGTTGGCTTTGTAAATAGTAAAGCAGAAAAAGAAACAATTATTAAAGAAATGTCTAAAAAAATAGAACATAGGGGGCCCGATGGCGAAGGCTTTTATATTGATGATGATTGTGCATTAGCACATCGAAGACTAGCAATAATAGATTTAAATACTGGAAAACAGCCAATTTATAATGAAGATGAAACACTGGTAATTGTTTATAATGGTGAAGTGTATAATTTTCAAGAATTACGTAATGCATTAGAAAAGAAAAATCATATATTTAAAACTAAAACAGATACTGAAGTTATTATACATGGTTATGAAGAATGGGGACCAGATGTAACTAAATATTTAAGAGGTATGTTTAGTTTTGCTATATGGGATAAAAATAAAAAAGAATTATTTTTGGCACGTGATGGCTTTGGTATTAAACCACTTTATTATGGCCTTTTTAATAATACATTTATGTTTTCTTCGGAACCTAAAGCTTTTTTAGTTAATCCAGATTTTGATAAAAAATTGAATGAAAATATTTTATCTGCCTATTTATGTTTTAATTCTGTTCCAACATCAGAAACCTTTTTTAAGGGGGTTTATAGATTAGATCCCGGTTCTTATTTATTCTATAAAGATGGAAAGATTCAAATTAAAAATTTCTTTAGACTTAATTTTGATGAAAAAAATAATTCCATGGAAGATATTACCGAAGATATTTCAAAAGCAATGGAAAATTCAGTTAAGTATCACCAAATAAGTGATGTTGAAGTAGGATCTTTCTTATCAAGTGGAATAGATTCTTCTTATATAGTATCTCTTGCAAAACCAGATAAAACATTTACTGTTGGTTATGATAATCCTAAATTTGATGAAATTAAATATGCAGAAGATTTATCAAATAAATTAAATATTAAAAATTATTCAAAAAAAATAACTATGGATGAATATATTGAAGCATTTCCAAAAATACAATATTATATGGATGAACCACTTGCCGATCCATCTGCCATAGCACTATATTTTGTTTCGGAAATTGCATCAAAAAAAGTTAAAGTTGTTCTTTCTGGAGAAGGTGCGGATGAACTATTTGCTGGTTACAATTCATATCAACAAGAGCTTTCGATGCACTGGTATATGCGTATTCCATATTTTATAAGACATGGTATAGCCAGTGTTGCAGGATTATTTCCTGATGCTAAAGGATTTAATTTTCTTTATCGAAGAGGGCAAAAACTCGAAAATTATAATATTGGACTTGGAAGAGTATTTTGGGATAAAGAAGCAAATAGCATAGTTAAATTAAAGGGTCAAATAAAAACCAAAGACATAGTAAAAAATGTTTATAAAGATTATGAAAATAATTCAACCTTAGTACAAAGACAAGCAATTGATTACTATTACTGGCTTGTAAATGATTTTTTACATGCCGTAGACAGAAATACAATGATGTTTGGCCTTGAGGCAAGGACACCATTTTTAGATAAAAAAGTTTATGAAGTTGCAAGAAAATTGCCTAGTTATGCCAAGATTAATAAAACTACTACAAAAGTTGCATTAAGAAAAGCAGCTCAAAAAGTAATTCCTACTGAAGCTTATAAAAAGAAAAAATTAGGCTTTCCAGTACCTTTGAAAGAATGGATTAAAACAGATAAACTTTATAAGTTAATAAAAGAAAAATTTGAAAGTGATGATGCTAAGAAATTTTTTGATACAAAGAAGATATTAAAACTTTTAGATAATCATAAAAATGGTAAAAAAGATAATTATAAGAAAATTTGGACAATCTATACTTTTTTAGTTTGGTACGACATATATTTTAATCAATATGATTAGAAAGGAAAATATAAATGATAAATATAAAAACTGATTCAAGAAAAGTACAAAAAGGAGATACTTTTGTAGCTATAAAGGGTGCTACTGTTGATGGACATGATTATATTGAAAGTGCTATTAAAAATGGTGCTACTAAAATAATTTGTGAACATGGAAATTATGATGTTGACACTTTGATAGTTCCGGATACAAAAGAGTATTTACAAAACTACATAGTAAGTAATTTTAAAGATGAAGTAAATAAACTTGATATAATTGGTATTACTGGTACAAATGGTAAAACTACTACGAGTTATTTGACATATCAAATGCTTAACAAACTAGGTGTAAAAACAGCATATATTGGTACAATTGGGTTTTACATCGATGATGATATAAAGGAACTTCCAAATACAACTCCTGAAATACTTGAGGTTTATTCAATGCTTATCGAAGCACTAGAAAAAGGTTGTAAAGCTGTTGTCATGGAAGTTTCATCTCATGCTTTATCATTAAAAAGAGTTGAGGGATTAAATTTTAAAATCGAGGCATTTACAAATCTTACTGAAGATCACTTAGACTATCATAAAACCATGGAAAATTATTTAAATGCTAAACTTAAAATATTGGATCAATTAAAAAGTGATGGAACTATTATTGTAAATAATGATGATGAATATGGAAAATATTTTAAACAAAAGAATTTTAAAACAATTGGATTTAATGAGTCAAATTATCAAATATTAGATTATGAAAGTGATACAAATGGTACAAATATTAATTTTAAATATAATGATAATATTTATTCAGTTAAAACAAATTTAAGAGGAAAATTTAATGTATATAATTATATGACAACTCTTGCAATAATTAACACTTATAAATATAGTATTGATGAAATTATATCTATTACGAAAAGTGTCTATCCTCCGAAAGGAAGATGTGAACAAGTTATTGTACGTGATGCAGAAGCAATAATTGATTATGCTCATACTCCTGATGCAGTTGAAAAAATTATAAATTCATTTTTAGAAAATAAACAAGGAAGAATAATCACTATAGTAGGCTGTGGTGGCGATAGGGACCCAATGAAAAGACCTATTATGGGAAAAATAGCCACTGAAAAAAGTGACTATGTAATATTTACAAATGATAATCCTCGTACTGAAGACCCAAATACTATTATGAATGATATTATTGCTGGTGTATCAAAAGATAACTATGAAATTATTTTAGATAGAAAAAGTGCCATTAACAAAGGTCTTAGTTTACTTAAAACAAATGATACATTATTAATTTTAGGCAAAGGTCATGAAGACTATCAAATAATTGGACATGAGAAACATCATTTAGATGATAAAGAAATTGTATTAGAATATTTAAAAAAACTAGATTAAAATATAGGAACATGATATAATATATTTGTTGTTTGCTCGTATGGCGGAATTGGTAGACGCGATAGACTCAAAATCTATTTTTCCCAAAGAAAGTATCGGTTCGACCCCGATTACGAGCACCAATATGATATATGAAAGGACAACAACATGTCCTTTTTTTAAACTGTAAATCATACTAAATATTGGTGGAGGATTATGGATAAACTTATCAAAAATATACTTAAGAAAATAGAAAGTGAAGGATATGAAGCCTATATAGTAGGTGGTTTTGTTCGGGATTCTTTACTTAAAAAAAACTCTTTTGATGTAGATATATGTACTAATGCGAAACCAAAAGATTTAGTTAACTTTTTAAATATTAAACAGAGTACAAATAATTATGGCGGATTTAATATTAAGGTTAAAAATTACAATATTGACATTACGACATATAGAAAAGAAAAAAAATATGATAAACGTCATCCCGTAGAAATTGAGTATGTAAATAACTTATTCGAAGATATAAAACGAAGAGATTTTACCATTAATTCTATTTGTATGGATAAAAATGATAAACTAATAGATTTATTAAATGGTAAAGATGATATAAAAAATAAAATAGTACGCTCTATTGGTAGCGCTAATGACAAATTTTGTGAAGATCCATTAAGAATGCTTAGAGCAATTAGGTTTGCTTCCATACTTGATTTTAAAATCGAGGAAAATACTTATGAAGCAATTAAAAAAAATGCACAATTTGTTACAACATTAAGCCCTTTACGTATTAAAGAAGAACTTACAAAGATATTGAGTAATAAAAATTTCCTAAATGGTTTAAAACTTCTTGATGAAACTAAAATAAGTTCTTATATTGGCCTTAAATATGATGACGTAGTTTTTACAATGGATATACTAGGAATGTGGTCACAAATTGACATAAAAATGGCTGAGTTTACAAAAGAAGAAAAAGAAAATATATCAAAGGTAAAAGAAATTCTTATGTCAAAAAAAATAAATAATTTTACACTTTTTAATTATGGACTGTATATATCATATGTTGCTGGTGAAGTTTTAAAAGTAAATAAACAGACTATTAACAAAATATATAAATTAATGCCTATAAAAAGTATGAAAGATATTGATATTACAGGCAAAGATATAATTCAAATTCTAAATATTGAGCCATGTAAATTAATTAGTGAAATTATGAATGATTTAAAAATTAAAATATTAAAAAATGAATTAAAAAATAAAAAAAGTGAACTAAAAAAATATATTATAGGGAAGTACAAGAATGAATAAAGATAATAAAAAATTTGTAGTTGAAACTTTATTTTTAAAAGAAGCTTTAAAGTATAATTTAACATTAAAAGAGTTTTTGATTTTAATGTATTTTGATAATGATTATGATTTAGTATTTGATGTAAAAAAAGTATCTAAAGCTATATGCCTTTCTGAAGAAGATACACTAAAAGCATTTGAGAGTTTATTAACAAAAAGATTAATCAAATTAAATTCAGTGAAAAATGAAAGTGGAAAATTAATTGATAAAATATCTTTAGATAATTTTTATAATAGTTTAAAAGAATCCATAAATTTGGAAAATGAAGAAAAAGATGAAAATGGGATATTCTATAAATTTCAAGAAATATTTGGCAAAAGTTTGTCCGGCATGGATTATGAAATTATTAATGCTTGGTTATCAAAAGGATTTAGTAAAGAACTTATTTTAGAGGCCTTAAATGAAGCAATAAAAAACAATGCTCCATCACTAAGATATATTGATAAAATATTATTTGATTGGAATAAGAAAGGCTATAAGTCTATAAATGATATAAAAAAATATAATAAATCTGAAGATAATTATTATACTGAAGAACAGAAATTCGAAAGTAGTGTATTTGATTACAATTGGCTTGATGACGATGAAAATTGATGATTTAAGAAAAAATTTGGATTTCTATGTTCCTAATCCTAAATGTGAATTAAATTATACTAAAGATTATGAATTATTAATTGCGGTTATGTTATCTGCTCAATGTACTGATAAAAGAGTTAATGAAGTAACTCCGAATCTTTTTAAATATACTTTGATAGAGCTTGCAAATTTAGATATTAAAGTTTTAGAAAAAATTATTAAACCATTAGGCTCTTATCATAAAAAATCAGTATTTATAAAAGAGGATGCAAAAATACTTTTAGGAAAATATAATGGCATTGTACCAAATAATCGTAAAAAATTAGAAAGTATGCCTGGCATTGGTAGAAAATGCTCAAATGTAATTTTGTCGGAACTTTTTGCCGTACCTACGATTGCGGTTGATACTCATGTAGAAAGGGTTTCTAAAAGGCTGGGGTTAGCTAAACAAAACGACTCAGTATATGAAATAGAACAAAAATTATTAAAAACTTTTAAAAAAGAGGAATACAACAAAATTAATCATCAATTACTTTTATTTGGTAGATATTATTGCAAAGCTAAAAATCCTTCGTGTGATAATTGCAAAATGACTTGTAAATTTAAACAATCAAAAAAAATGCTCTAAGGCATTTTTTTTAGTTTAATCCAGTATCTTTATTATCGTTTTTCTTATCATCTTCGATAATGTTTGGAATATTTGTATCAGTATTAGTATTAACAGTAATAATTAAACTATCTGAAGCATTATTTTTAAACAATGAATAAGAAGATTTGATAATAAATTTATAAGTTTTTCCTGGCTCTATAGTTTGTTTATATGTAGTTCCTTCAGTCCAAGTAAGACTTTTTAATGTGCCATCATCATTTTGAATGAAAACATCGTACCCAATTTTACCAATATAAGATTCATTATACTTTATTCTTTCTTCATAATATTTTGTGGCAAATGTACCATAATTATCATTAAAATAATTTTGTAAGTAACTACTATTTATTGCATCTGGAGTAGATATTGCTGTCCAACTAAGCGTTACTTCACTTCCATTATAACTTGCTTTACCATTACTTGGAGATGCCAGTTTTGCATATCTATTTGATACTTCTGTAGGCTCTGTACCTTCTTTAAATAATTCTGTAACTTTCATATCCTCTGGAGTATTTTCTGAAGCAAGCATTAATGGAATAGTATATTTTTCAACTTCAACCGAAATAACACTACTTGGTTTTTTAAATGTTTTGTTTGTACTATAAATATTTTTAGAAAGGGCTTCCATAATTCTACTTCTTGCAGCCCAACCAGTTGTAGTATTCATATAATGCTCTGCACTATGTTCATCATAACCATACCAAAGTGCTATAGCATATTCAGGATTGTATGTAATATTCCATGAATCAGGGATTAAATCTGCTGGTAAGTTTTTAGCTTTTAATGTAGCAGCATCAATATTTGTAGTACCGGTTTTACCAGCTACTTCTGTACCACTTATCTTTATGTTACCACTCCATGTATCATTAACAGCATTTACTAGTACGTTTGTAATCATATACGAAGTTTCTTCACTTAAAACCTTTTCTTTAGAATATTTATTTTCATAAGTTGTACCATCTTCATAAATAACTTTTGTAAAAGAATATGGTTCAATATAGTATCCTCCACGGCCAAATACAGCATAAGCAGCACTCATTTCAAGTGGGTTAGTACCATTAAATCCACCGATAGACGCTGACTCATATAAGGCAGAGCCGTAATTAATACCAACACTATGAACAAAGTTTTCTATTAAAGAAATATCTTTAGCTGCAACTTTTTGAAACGCTTGTAAAGCAGTAATATTTCTTGAACCAACTAAAGCTTGTCTTAAAGAAATCATTCCTTGATATTTTCTATCTGCGTCATTAATTGCTTGACCAGTAGAGTATGAGTAAGGTTCATCGAAGAAATAATCTCCGGGAGAACCATTTAAGTATTCAATATATGGAGCATAATCAAATAGTGGTTTAGCAGTTGAACCTGGTTGACGATTTAATGCGGTTGCACGATTTAATCCTCTTGCTTTATAATTTCTTCCTCCAGATAGGGCAACAATTGAACCATCTGCTATAGAAGTTATTGCAGTTCCTTCTTGGTCATAATCATTATAGTATTTAAATAATTCACCTTTTTCAAGTTTTACAAGAACATCTTGAACTTTTAAATCAAAAGTTGTGTAGATTTTCATTGCTTCAACTCTAGGATTCTTTTTAGTTTTCTCTAAAACATCGTTAATAACATAGTCAATTATTACTTGATAGTTGTTACTTGACACAATTTCCTCTTTATCAACAATCATACTTTCAATAGGAATGGCAAGTACAGCCTCTTTTTCTTCTTCAGTAATATACCCATGATTTACCATTAAAGTTAAAACTGTTTTTTGTCTTGCCTTACATCCCTCTGGATTAGAATATGGATTATACCAACTAGGATTTTGATACATTCCAACAAGTAGTGTAGCTTCTGCTAAATTTATATCTCTAACACTTTTTCCAAAGAAATATTGACTTGCTTGCTCTATACCATAAATACCACCGGTATTAATATTTCCAGTAGCATACCATAGAGAATTTGAATAAAATTCTAGTATTTCTTCTTTTGTATACGAACTTTCAATTTTAAATACAGCCATATATATATCAGTAAATTTACGAATAATGCCTTTGATACCTTCAGATTTATCATTAGTATAAGTCTTTTTTACAAGCTGCATTGTGATAGTAGAAGCACCACCTGCTTTAGAGGAAACAAGTTGTCCTAATGAGGCTTTTAAAAATCTTGCTATATCAAGTCCATTGTGTTGGAAAAATCTTGAGTCTTCAGTAGCAATTAATGCATCAATATATACTTGAGGTAAATCTTTATATTCAATAAGCTCTCGGTTTTCTTGGCCAACTCTTGCAAATTCTACACCATTTTTATCATAAATAATAGTGGCCTCTTTTTTATAAAGTAAATTTTTATCAAAATTCGGAGCACTTATAATAATGTATAAAACAAATATTAATACAGCACTTGCACAAAATATTAAAAAGCCAAAAATAATTTCCCAAATAAACCCTTTTTTTCCTTTCTTTTTTATTTCTCCATTAATTTTACTTTTCATATTTGTATTAAAATTTTTAAGTTTTTTTTGAATTTTTAATTTTTTCATATATTCTCCTTTATCATACAGTCAACAGCTTTGATGTAATCAATTCCTTTTAGATAATTGCAATTTAGTTTATAACCATTTTCATTTATATAATCATAAGGTATGCTTTTCCTTTCTGCATTATTTATAAAATTAATTATTTTTGTTCCAGGTAATGCAAAAAATTCATTGTTAATACCTATTAATAAAAAGCAAATTCCTTTATGATTTAGAATATTTTTCATATGTTTTATTTGATGTTCAGCTATATTTGATAATGGTAAATAATTCTTATTTGTATTTTTAGCGTCAAATTCTATATAATAGCCTTTATAAAGCCCATTATAATCAAGCGTTGATTCGGTTTTATAGAAAGCATCAGTAATTCTTTTTGTATTATAATCATATTTTACAACTTGAATTGGTGTAGGTTTTTTATATATAATTGCAATATCATTATCAATATAATAATCATTAATTTGGTTAATTAAACTTTCTAAATCCATTCCTCTGTTGGCATAGTTTATAGTTTTTTTATAAACTTTATTAATGCTTTTTGGATAATTCATTTATATTCACCATTATAAGTATAACATATATTTGGAATAAAATAAATGATAGGTTTTGTCGAAACTATTGAAATATTAAAATAGTTTATCATATTATTAAATAGGTGATAAAATGAATATGGATTATTTAATTTCAAAACTACTCGAAGAAACTAATTATGCAAAAATTCTAGTTAATCTTGATAGCCTTACCGATGTTGACAAATAAGAACAATTTTTGCTATAATTTTCTTGTTAGAAGGTGTAAAAATGTATAATGAAAAGATTTATTTAACACCAGGGGAAATATTGGAACATGATTTCAAAATTGATGCAAGAGGTTATCGTCCACAAGAAGTCGATAAATACCTTGACATGATTATAAGAGATTATACAGAATATAATAACATTATTAAAAATCTAAAGAAGCAAATTAATGATTTAACTTCCGATAATTATACATTAAAGCAAGAAATTCGTTCACTTAGAGAAAAACTTGAAGCTCAAAGTGAGGATTCTAACACAACGAAGTCAGTAACAAATATTGACTTACTTCGAAGAATTAGCAACCTTGAAAAAATAGTATATGGAAAAAATGAATAATATCTTTAGACAAACGCTATAAATTAGTTTTTATAGAGGAAAGTCCATGCTCACTTATCCTGTGATGGATAAAAATGTTCGTGTTTAAGGAAAAAATAACTTAAAGTAGTAATTTATTACTAACGGCTCTGAAAATTTCTGAAAATGAAATGATTAAGTATAAAAGTGCCAAAGAGACGAGTCTTTTAGAAATAAAAGAAGTGGAACGTGGTAAACCCCGCGAGTGAGAAACCCAAATTTTGGTAGGGGAGCTAGTCAAAGGAAACTGAACTAATGGCTGGATGTAGCTTGCTACATAGATAAATGTTTGTCACCATTTTATGGTACAGAACATGGCTTATTAAGATATTATTTTTTTATTTTAAAATTAAGGAGAGATTTTTTTTGAAAGATATTGGAAGCCTCTTACTATCAACAAGAGAAGCAGCCGGACTTTCACTTGATGAAGTTAGCAGTGATCTTAGTATAGAAAAGGCAGTACTTGAAAATATCGAAGATGGGAAAACTGGAGCATTTTCGGATATATTTTTATTAAAAAAGTATATTAGTAATTATTCTAAATATTTAGGATTAGATGCAGACAAAATTGTTGATGAATTTAATGAATATGTATTTGAATCAACTTCAAAGATTCCCGTGAAAGATATTGTTAAAAAAATAGAGCAAAATAATAAAGAGTCAAATGATGATAAAATAATGTCACCTTATACAAGACTTGAAAAAAAGCCAAATAATGCGTTATATTTATTTATATATATTCTCATTGTATTATTAGTAATCATAGCGGCATTTTGGGCTGTTAAACAAATAACAATCAATACGCAAGTTGCAAAAGATATAAGTTATAAGGAGTAAAAAATGAATTTACCAAATAAATTAACTATTTCAAGAATAGTACTAGCTTTTATAATATTAGTTATGTTATGTTTGCCTTGGCATGCAATGGGCTTTAACTGGCCAGTATATTTATTTCATGGAGTAACTTTTAATCTAAAATATATTATTGCAGGAATACTTTTCTTAATTGCTTCAGTAACAGATAAACTTGATGGTTACATTGCAAGAAAATATAATATGGTTACTGACTTTGGAAAAATGGCTGATGCCATAGCAGATAAAATATTAGTTAATGGAGTACTTATTATTTTAGCTTATGATAGAATTATTCCTTTAGTAATACCAGTGGTAATTATTACACGTGATATAATCACTGATACTTGCAAAATGATTTCAGGAAATAAAGGAAAAGTTGTAGCAGCATCAAGTATGGGAAAAATAAAAACTGCCTTTATGATGGTTGGCCTAACACTTACTTTCTTTAATAATTTTCCTTGTGAATTCTTTCATTTTCCACTTTCAAAATTATGCTTAATTATTGCTACAATATTTAGTGTAATAAGTGGATGTCAATATTATTATAAAACAAGAGAATTTGTTATACCAAAAGATGAAAAGAAAAAATAAATTTTTTTCATCTTTTTTTGTGCCCAAACAACATATTTTATTTCGAATAATATAAAGTAAAAGGAGGATTACCTATAATGAATTGTGAAAAAAGACCTGCAATGGAAGAAATGGGTAAAGTAGAAAATATGATGGGACAAATGTGTGAACCTATTTACGAATGTCCTGAAGAAAGGGTTTGTCATAGATATATATGTTATGAAGTTCCACATATTAAACCATGTAATACAAGAATAATTAATCATCATATTTATAAACATACATTTACTCCATGCAATACTTGTTGTGAAGAAAATGTAGTTGAAAATATTTACGATAGAAAATGTTGTTAATAAAAGTTCTTAATTGAACTTTTTTATTTGCGTTGTTATAATGATTTTAAGGAGTAGTTATGATAGATGAGTATGTTATATATTTAAATAAAGATAAGTTTATTGTAAGTTTTGATACCCAGTATGTTATAAAAGAAAATGCCTATATTGTATTTAGTAAAAGTAAAAAAATTTTTGAGGTTAGTCAAATAAGAAGGCTTTGCAAATTTATTGAAGATACTTTTAATGTTGAGGCTTTTAATGAACTACTTAAAAAACTCATGATATATATGAGCTTTCTGGTATACTATATATTTATTCATATTTTAATGAAATAAATTCAATTGCGGCATGTTATAATGATACAAAAACAATTTATAAAAAAGAATATATTGATAGCATTATAGAAAAACTTGATATTAAAGTTAAGAATTTATATCCAGAGAATATTAACGATGAAACTACTTGGAAAAAAATGGAGGGTTTAGTATGGAAATAACAGAAAAGGCAAAAAAATTTGCAATAATGGCTCATTTTGGACAAGTTAGAAAAAGTGAAAAAGATAAGCCAATGATTATTCATCCAATAGATGTAGCATACATATTAAAAAAATATGGTTTTGATGATAATGTTGTTGCTGCGGGTTATTTACATGACGTTATCGAAGATACCAAATATACAAAAAATGACATTTATAATAATTTTGGTGAAGATATACTATCTTTGGTTATGGGAGATACAGAAAAAGATAAAAGTTTAAGCTGGGAAGAGCGAAAAGAAATTACTATTGAAGAAGTGAAAAAACTGGATTTAAGACATAAAGCTATTGTTTGTGCTGATAAAATAAGTAATCTTGAAGATTTAATTATTTGTTTTGTAAAATTTGGTAAAAAGGATTTTTCTTGTTTTAAAAGAGGCTATGAAAAACAAAAATGGTATTATGAAAGTATATATGAAAGCTTAATTTATAATGAAGATGAAAATATACCAATGTTTGTATTTTTAAAAGATTTAATTGATGAGGCTTTTACTTTAGAGGAAAATAATTTTGTTAAAGATGAAATTTTTAAAGGAAAACAAAGAGAATATAAAAAATTAAAAAATTTACATTTTAGAAAAGTTGAATTAATGAAATTAAAAAGATTATTTGATTTACCTACGTACGTAATAGAATTTACTGGTACTCCACGTACAGGCAAAACAACTCTTATTAATAATTTAAAAGATTTTTTTAAAAAGGGTGGTTTTAAAGTTTCAGTTTTAGAGGAGTTTACTACATCTGAAAAATATAAAAAGGAAATATTTCCACTTTTAAAAGATAAGTATAAAAGTATTGTAAATATTGAAATACCCAAATATGTAAGATGTCAACTCGAAGATTCTTTAAAAGAAAATAATGACATCATTATTGTTGATAGAAGTCTTTTTGATAGACTTATTTGGGTAGAAAGATTACATATTAAAAATGGTATGGATGGCCAAGAGTATAATGATTTTTTCAAAGAGTACACAAAAGTTATTAAAAATGAAATTAATTCTATAATTGCTACATATACGGATAGTTTAACATCATTAAAAAGAGATTATAATGCAAATTTATCACTTGAAAAAAGAAATTTTTTGAGTATAGAAAATGTTAATGAATATAATGAAGCTTTAATGAATGTAAAAACTATAACAGAAAATAAGGATATTAATATTGACATATTTGACACAACATTTAAAAATGAAAGAACTATTTCAATAGAAGTTGCTGACAAATTATTAACACAAATGAGAGAATTTTATTTAAATAAAATAAAAATATATTTAGAAAGGAATAAAGAGTAAAATATGATAAAATCTAAAGGTTGGAACTGGGAAATTGTAGATAATGATAAAAATAATATTTGGAAAATACCTAGTATTGAATCATACTATTTGGTAAATAGATGGTTAAGTTTGGGCTTTAAGGATTTTCTTGATTTAGGTTGTGGTTTAGGAAGGCATACTGTTTTATTTGCCTCAAATGAATTTAATGTATCTGCATTTGATATAAGTGAAAATGCTATTGAAAGAACAAAAAATTGGATTGACGAACTTAATTTAAAAGCTAGTTATAAACATGGTGATATGGTTTGTTTACCTTATGAAAATGATAGCTTTGATTGTATTTTGTGTAGAAATGTTATTTCCCATCAAGATACTGAAGGAGTAAAAAAAATAATTTTAGAGTTAAAAAGAGTTTTAAGAAAAGGCGGAGAATGTTATTTAACTTTAGGCTCAAAAGACACTTGGGGTTTTAAACAAGAGGATTGGCCTTTGATTGATGAAAATACCAGACTTAGAATGGAAGAAGGTCCAGAATATAAAGTGCCTCATTTTTATGCAGATTATAATTTAATAAAAGAGTTATTTAAAGATTTTAAGATTGAATTTATTAATCATATTGAAGATTTTTATGAGTCAAATGGGAAAACGTATTCTTCATTTCATTACCATGTTTTAATAAAAAAGCAAAGTTGAATAAGTTTTTCTTATTCTTTTTTTTAATGAAAAAATAATGATATAATATAGAGGGTGGAAATTATGAAAAAAGAAATCAATGTAGTAGCAGCTTTAATCATAAAAGATAATAAAGCTTTAATTGCCAAAAGATCAACACATAAAGACGGCTTTAATCAATGGGAATTTCCTGGTGGAAAAGTCGAAGATAATGAAACTGAATATGAAGCTATTGAAAGAGAAATAAGAGAAGAATTTAATGTTGAAGTTAAAGCAATTTCTTTTGTAACAAATAGTTTTTATAAATATACACATAATGATGTAAATTTGAAACTATATGAATGTAAATATGTTTCAGGTACATTTACACTTAATGTCCATAGTGCATTTGCTTGGGTAGATATTAAAGATTTATTAAATTATGATTTTGCTCCTGCGGATAAAATTTTAGCAAAATATGTTGTTGATAAATATAATAAATAAGAGGAAATATGAATAATAAAATTGAAAATAGTAAAAAGGTAAGCTTAGTAAGTCTTATTGGTAATATCTTTCTTTTATCAATAAAATCATTGGTGGCCTTTACAAGTAATAGTCAATCTCTTATTGCAGACACTTTTAATAGTGCTGGTGACATATTGTCGTCTTTTATGACTTATGTTGGAAGCAAAATTAGTTCGAAGAATCCTGATGAAGATCATAATTTAGGTCATGGAAAAGCAGAATACATATATAGTCTTTTGGTAAGCATTATTATGTTATTATTTTGTATAAATGTTATAAAAGATTCTATTTTTTCAATTATTTATAATGAAAAATTAAATTATTCATTTAAATTAATTGTTATTTGCATCATTACTATATTAGTTAAGTTTGTATTATTTTTGTATTCTCGTTTACTTTACAAAAAAGATAAAAGTATATTAATTAAAACTTCATATATAGATCATAGAAATGATATGTTAATAACACTTACAACATTAATATCAATAATACTTTCACATAATAATATCATGTATATTGATTCAATCGTGGGCATTTTAATAAGTCTATGGATAATGTATGTGGCAGTAAAATTATTTATTGAAAGTTATAACGTTCTTATGGATAAAAGCTTAAATGATGAAACAAAAGAAAAAGTAATTAGCATTGTTCATAAATACAATGATATAAAAGGTATAAGACATTTTAATTCCACTCCAGTAGGATATAAATATCAAATATCATTTACAATATTTGTCGATGGAAATATGTCAACGTTTAAAAGTCACGAAATTGCAAATAAATTAGAAAAGGATATTATTGCAAATGTTCCAGAAATATATTTAGCGGTAATACATGTTAATCCAATAAAAGAGGAAAGAAGATGAAACTAATTCATGTTATTAATATGTTATTAAAAGAAATTAATTCAAAAATACCTGACAATAATAAAAAAAATTATTTGGATGATGAAATGGATATGTATAATCTTAGTGAAGAAGAAAGAGAACTTGTAAAAAATGGTGAATATGATCCATGGGATTTTGATACTGAAGGTCCATTTGAAGAAGATGATTATTATGATGATGACTATGACTATGATGATGATTAAGTTTAACAATTTGTTAAACTTTTTTTATAAATAAAAAATTTGTCGACAACAAGTAAAATATTTAGTACAATTAAGTTGTAATTTAAAGGCATAAAAAAAGCTACCTAAGCAGCATCTTATTACATAAATAAGTATTTAGTATTAACTCTCTATGTCATCCTAAATTTTTAAATATGATTATATTTTATTTAATGTTATAATGTTTTTATAGAAGTTATTGGAGAATATTATGATTCATAGGATGAAATTAGGCAATGAACCATTTGTAGATATTAAAAATGGTACTAAAAAAATTGAAATTAGATTAAATGATGAAAAAAGGCGAAGAATAAAAATTAATGATTATTTAGAATTTACAAATGTAGAAACTCTAGAAATAATTTACGTAAAAGTAACAAACTTGCATAAATTTTCAACATTTGAAGAATTATTTGAAAAATTTGAATCGTCAATTTTAGGCGGTGGGCAAGCAAAAGATATGTATTTATATTATTCAGCTGCAAGTGAGGTAAAATATGGAGTAATAGGAATAGAATTAAAATATATCAAATCTATTAATCAAATTATACATAATGATTATAATTTAACTTTAAATGAAGTAACTAAAACTATTAGAAGAGCAAAATTAATTGTAGAAAATAATAAAGGTGAAATCCTTTTATGTCATTTGAATAACAATTATTTTCTTGTTGGAGGTCACGTAGAAAATAATGAAACTGATGAAGATACTTTAATAAGGGAAGTTAAAGAAGAAACTGGAATATCAGTTGATTTTAAAAATTTATTTCCTATTGCGAATGTAAGTTATATAAATAAAGATTATCCTGAGAAAAATATGATAACATATACTAGTTCTAATTATTACTATATTAAATATGATTTAATTCCTGATAAAGAAAAAATAAATTTAACTCAGGAAGAATTATCTGGTAATTTTGAATTAATATATATTTCAAAAAATGATATTGTAACATTTTTACAAAACTCTATGAAAAAATGTACCAGAAAAGGGACTTTACAAGACACTATATTTGCTATAGAAACGTATTTTACAACAAAAAAATAATTTTACATAAGTGTTTATAACGTGTTATAATTAATATGGGTGTATTTATGAAAAAAGTAAGCATAATGTATGAAGATTTTTTGAAGGAAAAAACTAAACAGGATATTATTGATTATCTTAATTTTTTTAATATAAAATATAGACATAATGGCTCTAAAGACAATTTAGAAAGAATTTTATTTAATAGTCTTGAGGAAATAGTAAGATATTCATTTAATTTGTTTCAAAATGATGAACTAGCAAATATAAAATTAGTTATTAAAAATTCTGGTTATGTAAAAATTAAGGCAAATTATTTGTTACAATATTTTATGAATAACTTAGCACGTTTTGGACTTGTTAAAATCATTAGTGAAACTGAATATCTAATGCCCAAAGAAGTAGTTAGGTATTTTAAATTGTGTTTAAAAGATAAACAAATCTTAAAAAATGTAAAGCAAAATACCAAAGAATATAATTTACTTTTAGGTATAATTAATACATATGGTGTTTTGACGTTTGAAAAATTTTATACAATTTATAGCAAATCTTTTGAATATAAAGAAACTGAATTATATGACAAACTATTAATTTTGCAAAAATTTTATCTAGAATTTAATATTTTGAATGATAAAAATAATAAATATATATGTAATAATTATTTTGAAAAATTAAAAGATGTAAAAAAATATATTAAGAAGAAGGCGGAATATAAAGAATTTACACAAAAAGAATTAGTAAATATATATAATTTTAAATATATGTGTAAATTTAAGCCATATAAAAAACTTTTGTCATTTGTAAAAAAGAATTATTATTTAAATGAAAAAGATATTAAAGTTTTTCATAAATATGTAATTATTCCATATTTAAATGATATTCAAATTGGTTGTACTGGAGCTGAGGAAAATTTATCAATAAATATTGATAAATATTTTGAATATAAAAATGAGAAACATAAGGGTAAGTTTATGGAACTAATAAAGGAAATTATAAACTATTATCCTATGTGGAAATATTATGGTTTTAGTCAAATGGAGGTAAAATGCGAAAAATAAAAAATTGGCAATTATATGCATCTTTAATAATAATTTGTGTTTTTTCAATTTTCTATTTTATAACTATGAATAAATATAGTTATGCGTTTGCTTATGACAAGGAGAAGGAACAAAAAGTAAATCAGTTAATGTTAATAAATAAATGTGCAGAGATTTATGCAGAAAATAATTCAAAATTATTTTCTGACAAAGATACAATATATATTACCGTAAATGATTTAGTAACTGGTGGTATTTTGCCTTCTGAAGATGGAAAGGTATATGAAGCAGGTAGTAATGTTAAGTTATTAAATGATAATAAAATTAGAATTACATTGGCAGACGATAAATATACTATAAAAATGTTAAATGAATAAAATGTAAAGTATTTGTAAAAATTCACTAAAAATATTGCAACCATTTGGTAAAATTGGGTAAGATAGTATTGTAAGGAGCTGATACAATATGATTTATCCATCAATAGATAAATTATTAAATATAGTTGATTCAAAATATATGCTTGTTCATGTTGCTGCCAAAAGAGCCAAACAAATGCTTGAGTATGGGCACTATCAAATGGATAAAAAAGAGTATGTTAATAAAAAACCTTTAGGTAGAAGTTTAGAAGAAGTTGAAAAAGGTTTAATTACTGTAATAAGAAAAGAAAAAAAATCTTGATTATCTTAAAAAAGTATGATAAGATAATCTAGTCTTATGGGGAATTAGCTCAGCTGGCTAGAGCACCTGCCCTGCACGCAGGGGGTCGCGGGTTCGAATCCCACATTCTCCACCAATAAGAATTTGAAAGCCAATTATTGGCTTTTTTTATTTGTAAAATTGTATATTAAACATTGTAAAAAAAACATTTTTTTGCTATTCTTATATTAGAATAGGTGATGGAAAATGAGAAATTCATTAGTTATAAAATTAGTAATAATATTTGTTTCATGTATAGCTGCAATAATACTTGCATCATATGTTGTAAAGCTTGCTAGAAACAGTAATTCTTTAACGTATAATTTAGGTAAAAATGTTGCTGAATATGAGGACACTTATATTAAAAGTTATGATGATTATTTAGCATTGGTAAAAAAATATAATATAAAAAAAGACTTAACTTCTACAAATTTTTCATCACATTACTTCATTGCTTCATTTCAAGATTATGATTCATGCTCAGAGAAAAAATTTAAATTAGTAAAATCTGTAAAAAAAGAAAATGGAGAATATAATATTAATTTCGAAGTGTATAATAAATGTGGTTGGTGTAAAAAAAATATTGTATTATATTTAATTGAAGTCGATAAATTTAATTCTGATGATCCAAAAATAAATTATAATTATACATTTGTAAATGATTTAAATTGCGGGAATGTTTAACGCATTTCTTGTGTAAGTTTACAAATAATGATAGTATAGATTTGTAAATGTTATTATTTATGTAAAAACATAAAAGAAAGGAAATAAAATGAATTCACAAATAGCAAATGAATTAATAAAGGGAATTAGTGTTTTATCTGATTTAAAAGGTAGCAATGATAGTCAGGCTTTAGATTATGTAATAACAATTATGAAAAGTGAGCTTAAAGATATGGCTCCGAGTGCAGACTATGTAAATGATAATTATTTTTATAATTTGAATAGAACTAGAGTTATGGTAATGCTTTTACTTGATGTATATAGGCAAAAAAATAATCTTGAATTTAATAAAAATCTAAATGAAGTTTTAGACATTTTAAATATGGAAATTGAAAAAGAAAAGAAAAAGCAAGACAATATTGGAAGATAAGGTGATGTTATGAAAAATATTGCAATCGTTACTGGTGCTTCATCAGGTATTGGTAAAAAATTTGCTACAACTTTAACAAATAACGTTAATGTTGATGAGATTTGGGTTATTGCACGTAGTCTTGAAAATCTTAAAAAATTATCAAGTGAAATAAATATTCCAATTAAACCAATAACACTTGATTTAAGCGACGAAAAAAGTTATGAAAAATTTAAAACAATCTTAGAGGACGAAAAGCCGAATGTTAAATTACTTATAAATGCTTCGGGATATGGAAAATTCGAAAAAAGTACTAAAATTAGTTTAGAGGATTCATTAGGTATGATAAAGTTAAACGATATTGGTCTTACCGCCATGTGTTTGATAACAATTCCGTACATGAAAAAAAACTCAAGTATTATCAATATTGCCTCAGTGGCAGCATTTCAACCAGTTCCGTACATAAATATATATTCTGCTACAAAAGCATATGTTCTTTCATTTTCACGTAGTTTAAATGCCGAATTAAAAAAAGATGGAATTCATGTAATGGCGGTGTGTCCATTTTGGACCAAAACAAAATTTTTTGATAGAGCAGTTTCAAAAAATGAAGTCATAAAAAAGTATGTTGTAATGTATGAACCAGATGATATTGTTAGAACTGCATGGTTAGATTTAAAAAAGAAAAAAGATATTAGTATTTATGGATTTGTTGCTAAATCACAAAGAATACTTAGTAAATTATTACCAAATAAATTAATTGCAAGTATTTGGTTAAATCAACAAAAATTAAAATAATATGGAGGTAAATTATGGAATTTTTATTAGTTATTTTAGGAATTATTGTTATAATTAATTTAGCTTCTTTAAAGCAGATTAATGAGTATGAAAGAGGAGTAAAATTTACTGCCGGAAGATTTTCAAAAATTATGCAACCGGGATGGAGAGTAGTGTTACCAATTTTTCAAAGTTATAAAAAAGTCGACATTAGAACAAAAGTAGATGATGTTCCAGAACAAGAAGCAATTACTAAAGATAATGTTTCTGTTAAAATAAATGCTGTTATATATTATAAAGTATTTGATGCATCTTTAGCTGTTTTAGAAGTTGAGGATTTTTACTATGCAACAGCCCAACTTGCGCAAACAACAATGAGAAATATTGTTGGTAGTGTAACTCTTGATGAGCTTCTATGTGAAAGAGAAAAAGTTAGTGAGAAAATAAAAGAAATAATCGATAAAGAAACTGATCCTTGGGGAATTAAAGTTGAAAATGTAGAGCTTAAAGACATATCTTTAACAGATGAAATGAAAAGAGTTATTGCAAGAGCTGCAGAAGCCGAAAGAGAAAAACAAGCTGTTATAACCAAATCTGTGGGTGAAGCTCAAGCTGCTGAAAACTTAGCAAAAGCCGCTAAAATGTTAGCAGAAAGTCCAGGAGCACTACATTTAAGAACACTAGAGACAATTAACGATGTTTCTTCAGATCAATCAAATACGATTTTCTTTCCAATACCAATGGAATTGCTTGAGGCTGTAAAAGGGTATGCTGATAAAACTAAACAAGAAAATAAAAAATAGTTAATTTATAAATTTTAACTATTTTTTTTGCCTTGATAAGTATTTCTCTTAACCATTTTTTTATCAATATCATTAAGTAAGCAAAACTTTTTTATTAACCATTTAGGTTCTATTAATTCTTCTTTAATAGGATCACCAGTAATTCTTTCAATTACAACAGTATCTTTTAGAAATTCAAGCTGTGATATAACAACATCAATATATTCTTCTTTTGTTAATATGTGAAACTTTTGTTTTTCATACATATTTGCAAGTTTAGTGTCTTTTAGAATATGTAACATATGAATTTTTACTGCATCTATATTTAAATCATTTAAAAACTTTATGGTATTTATCATATCTTCCTTAGTTTCATACGGAAGCCCATTTATTATATGTGCTACAACAAAAATACCAAGTTCATGAAGCTTTTTAATCATTATTTCAAAATTTTTACTATCATGTCCTCTGTTAATTAATTTTAATGTATTATCATTACTACTTTGAAGTCCAAGTTCAATTGTTAAAAAAGTTCTTTTATTAAGCTTTTCAAAATAGTTTAAATATTCATCAGAAATAACATCACTTCTTGTAGCAATTGATAAACCAACAACATTTTCTTTTTCTAAAAGGGATTCAACATTGTTTTTAAACTCATTTATATCCATAAAAGTATTACTTCCAGTCTGAAAATAAATAATATGTTTCGCATTTGGCCATTTTTTATTTAATAGTAAAACTTCTTGTTCATATTGTTTTTCAAGTGATAGAGAACTATCAGTTATATTTGATTTACTGCTATTTTTACAAAATATGCATCCGCCATTTTTTACATTTGGACAACTTGCATGAGCATCAAGAGGCACTTTAAAAACTTTACATCCAAACTTATTTTTTAAAAAGTAATTGAATGTATGATATCTTTTGTTATCTAATGTGTATTTGAACATATCTTCTCACCCATTAATATTTTATCAAAAAAACTTGTATAAAAAAATAAAATAGTGTATACTATTAATAGATTTGCTGGAGTAGCTCAGTTGGTAGAGCAATGCACTCGTAACGCATAGGTCATAAGTTCGATCCTTGTCTCCAGCACCATTGAATATTAAACTTGAAAGTAATTATTTCAAGTTTTTTATTTGTTTAATAATAATCTTCACAATAAAATTATGTCATGATATAATTATCTTGCAAAAAGGAGACTTTGATTATGTTAGTTTATGGAAAAAATATTTTATATGAAGTTGATAGAAAAAAAATAAAAAGGGCTTTTATTTCAAGAAATGATTATGTTAGCTATTTAAAGGAAAATAATATTAAATATGAAATGGTTGATAAATCTAGGCTTGATAAAATGGTTAAAGGTGTTCATCAAGGTTTAGTATTAGATATTTTTGATTATAATTATTATAAAATGGAAGATTTAGAAGGCGATTTTGTTGTAATTTTAGACCATCTTACAGATCCTCACAATTTTGGTGCCATAATTAGAACATGTGAAAGTAAGGGGATTAAATCAATAATTATTCCTAAGGACAGAAGTGTCTTAGTAAATGATACGGTTTACAAAACTAGTGAAGGTGCTATTGATAATGTAAAAATAATTATGGTAACTAATATAATTAACGCTATTAATAAGTTAAAAGAAATGAACTATTTTGTTTATTGTGCTGATATGGATGGCCAAGATTATAGAAATGTTGATTATGCTCCGAAGAAAGTTTTAATTATTGGCAATGAAGGAATGGGTATAAGTTCTGCGGTAAAGAAAAATAGTGATGTTGTAGTAGCAATTCCAATGAAAGGAAAAATAAATAGTTTAAATGCATCAGTAAGCGCCGGCATTATTATTTATAGAATGGACTAATATGAATTATAGTGAAATTGATGAACAAGAATTAATTTCTTTATTATCTGAAAATGATGAACATATTCGTAACATTGTTTATGAAAAATATTCTTATTTAGTAGATATACTTATTAGAAAATATCAACCTGCTATAAGATATTTCAAAATAAGTAATGAAGATATTCGCTGTGAAGCACTTTACGGATTTAGTGATGGTATAAATTCTTTTTCAAATGAAAAATCAACATCATTGAAAACATTTTTATATATTTGTATAGAAAGACGATTATTAAAATATATTAGAAAATTTATGTCAGAAAAAATTCAATTATTAAATGAATCACTCTCTTTAGAATATTCATCAGATTCTGACAAAGCTTCTTTAGCAGAACTTCTTGGCGATGATAATAAATTTAATCCATTAAATAATATAGTAGATGAAGAAACATATAGGGAAGTATATGCTTTAGCAAAGAATAATTTATCAAATTTTGAATATACAGTATTTAATTATATGGTTAATAACTTTTCCTATAATGAAATAGCTACGATACTAGGAAAAACTCCAAAACAAATTGATAATGCTATACAAAGAATAAAAACTAAGATGAAAGATTTAATGGAAAAAGAGGGAATAATACAATAACTACTTGCAAAGTGGTTATTTTTTTGATATTCTATTTATGTCTTATGGCGGAATTGGTGAAGTGGTTAACACGGTAGATTGTGGCTCTATTATGCAAGGGTTCGACTCCCTTATTTCGCCCCATGGATAATATAACTCTCTTTTTAGAGAGTTTTTTTCAACTAAAAATTTAGATAACTCAACTACTAGTTTATTGTCAGAAAGGTAATCTAACAGTATAATTCCTTTTGAAGAGGTGAATTATGATTTATTTAGATTATGCAGCTAATACTCCTGTTGATAAAAGAGTTTTAGATAAATATAATGAAGTTACATTAAAATATTTTGGTAATCCAAATAGTTTACATGAATGTGGAATAGCCGCTAAAGAAGAAATAGAAAAATCAAGTGATACTATTGCAAAATATTTTAAAACAGAAAGTAAAAATATTATTTATACAAGTGGTTCAAGTGAGTCAAATAATTTAGTTATAAAGGGAATAGCAGATAGATATCAATCTAAGGGAAAACATATAATTATATCTGAAGTTGAACATTCATCAATTATAGCACCATGCAATTATCTTTCAACAAAGGGATTTGATATAACGGTTATTTCTTTAGACAAAAATGGAAAACTTAATTTAGAACAATTAAAAAATTCCTTAAGAGATGATACTATTTTAGTTAGTGTTTGTACTGTTGATTCGGAACTTGGTACAATTCAACCAATAAACGAAATAGCAAGGATTGTTAAAGAAAATTCTAATGCATATTTTCATACTGATGCTACTCAAGCAATAGGAAAGATTAGCGTTGATTACACGGGTGTAGATTTTTTAACATTTGCTCCTCACAAGTTTGCTGGTATTAATGGCGTTGGCGTATTAATTAATTTTAATGATTTAAAAATTACTCCATTAATTCATGGTGGAAAATCAACTACAATTTATAGAAGTGGAACGCCAGTTACCGCTAATGCAGTTTCTACCGCTATGGCATTAGAACTTGCAACAAAAGACTTAAATAAAAAAATAAAATATTTAACAAGTTTGAAAAATTATTTAATAGAAAATTTAGTTTATATTGATGGAATAAGTATTAATAGTCCAGAAGATTCCATTCCAAGTACAATTAATTTTAGCATAAAAAATGCAAAAAATATTGTTAATAAACTTTATAAAAAGGGTATTTATGTTTCAATGCAATCAGCGTGTTCACTAGGAACAAGCCCTTCAAAATCTGTTTATGCAATCACTCAAAACGTGAATAAGGCAAATAATTCTATAAGAGTTAGTATAACTAATAAAACTACTAAAGAAGAGATAACTGAATTTATTAAAATACTAAAGGAGATTATTAATGAAGATAATAATTATTAATGCAATGTGGTGTCCAGGATGTTTAATATCCAAAAGTATTTGGAATGAAATAAAAGAAATGTATCCAAATGTTGAGTATATTAGTTATGATTATGATTTAGATGAAGATGAGGTTTCCAAGTACAATATTGGAGATATAGTTCCTGTTGTTATAATTGAAAAAAATGATGTTGAAATAAAAAGAATAATTGGAGAGAAAAATAAAAAAGAAATTTTAAATGAATTAGGAGAAGTATTATGAAAAATAAACTAAAATTTTTACTACTATTGCTAGTTTTAATACCATTTAATATTTTTGCCATTAGTAAGGATTATAAAGATGTTGTTTATAATATAACTAAAGAAAAAGTAGATAAAGACAAAATTAACTTATACTTTTTCAGAATGGATGGTTGTCCACATTGTGCAGAGGAAGAAAAATGGCTTGAAAATATAAAAGATAAATATACGGATTACTTAAACATATACGACTATGAAATTAAAAATAGTAAAACAAATAGAGAATATTATTATAACGTAAAAAAAGTATTAAATGATGATGTTACAAAAAGCGTTCCATATACAGTTATTGGTGAAACATATTTTGTAGGCTTTTCAGAAACTGTTGGTGAACAAATCGAAAATAAAATTAAAGAATTAATTGATGAAAATGTCAAAAGTAGTAATGACGTTAAAATTCCTTTATTAGGAAAAGTTAATATGAAAAAGGTTTCTATTCCCTTGGTAGCTACGATTTTAGGAGCGGTAGATGGTTTTAATCCATGTGCTATGTGGATACTTTTATTGCTTATAAATATGTGTATTTCTATAAAAGATAAAAAGAAAATGAAAGTTGTTGGATTTACATTTGTATTATCATCAGGACTAGTTTATTTCCTTTCAATGCTAGGGATTGGAGTTATTTTAGACTTTACGACCGTTATATACATAAGAAATATAATTGCAATTCTAGCTATTATTTTAGGAATATATAATTTATATGTTTATATTAAAACACGTAAAGACACTGGTTGTCATGTAATGAAAAAAGAAAAAAGAAAAACAGTTATTACTAAAATAAACAAAATTTTATCTAATAAGAGTTTTATATTGATGATACTAGGAACAGTACTTTTATCTGTTTCTGTTAATTTAGTTGAACTTGCATGTTCACTTGGATTTCCAACAATATTTTTAGAAATTTTATCATTAAATAAGATTCATGGTTTTAGCAAAATTATTTATTTATTAATATATATATTCTTTTATATTATTGATGATTTAGTAATTCTTATTTTATCACTTAAAGCATTTGAAACTAAGGGAATAAGTACAAAGTATAATAAATATGTTAATTTAGTAGGTGGAATACTACTTTTACTTATGGGAATACTACTTATTTTTAAACCAGATTGGGTAATGCTTAATTTTTAAAGAAGTTCAATACTTCTTTTTATTTGTAATTTATTTTATAAGATTTTTATACTATAATATATGTAACTGACACATACATTTTTCATGTGTTGTAAATAATAATAAGGAATCTATATGAAATATGATAAAGAGTTTTTAAGTATTATTAATCCAATTATTATAAATGATGAATTTTTAAAAAGAAAAAAGTTTCATCATCATGAAAATGAATCAGTTTATGATCATAGCATGGCTGTATCATACTCAGCTTATAAATATGCAAAGAAACACAAACTTGATTATAAAAGCGTTGCAATCGGAGGTTTACTTCATGATTTCTATTATAAAGATTGGCAAATAAATAAAGAACATAAAAGTTTTTTCAAGATGCATGGTTTTGTTCATGCTCGTGAAGCTTTAGAAAACTCAAAAAAATATTTTCCACAGTTAATGAATGCTAAAGTTGAGGATATAATTGTTAAACATATGTTTCCACTTAATATAAAACTTCCTAAATATAAAGAAAGTTGGATTGTAAGTTTAATGGATAAAAAATGTTCTTTAAAAGTATTAAAACATCCTAAAAGTTATTTAAAGTATTTGGGAATTAGAAAGAAAGGTTAGTTATGAAGATAAAAATATATTTTATACTATTTATGCTTTATTCAATCTTCGGCTGGATTTGTGAAGAAATTGTTACTTATGATCCAAAGAAAGGTTTTATTAATAGAGGCTTTTTATTAGGACCTTACTGCCCGATATATGGATATTCAGCAATATTTATGACCCTTTTATTAAATAAATTTTCCAATGAATTAGTTATTTTTTCTTTAGCTCTTATTATATGTTCAACAGTGGAATACTTATCTAGTTATGTTATGGAAAAACTATTTAATGCTAGATGGTGGGATTATTCAAAAAAACCTTTTAATATAAATGGTAGAGTATGTCTTAAAAATGCATTATGTTTTGGAGTTATGGGATTGATTTTAATTAAAATTGTAGACCCATATTTAAGAACTATAATACTTAGATTTTCACCATCTAAAATCAATTTAGCATTTTATGTAATGTTAATAACATTTATTTTAGATAATGTGCTTTCTTATATGTTGATATTTAAAATTAAAGC
Organism: uncultured Bacilli bacterium; assembly: GCA_934101645.1. Lineage (GTDB taxonomy): Bacteria > Bacillota_I > Bacilli_A > RF39 > UBA660 > UBA6448. The sequence continues at coordinate 41,416 of CAKORX010000006.1, forward strand.
TGAAAATACTTTTAAAAAACGTGATAATACAAGAGAAATATCTCAAAAAGGTAAAGAGATATTGAGCAAATCTTTATTAGGTAATAAATTTGTTATAATTTTCCCAGAAAAAATTAAAGAAGGTAAAGAAAAAATTAAAAAAGAAAGAGAAAAAATTAAAAAGAAACAAGAAAAGTTTAAAAATGAAATAAAAAAAGAAAAAGAAAAGCTAAAGGATAACATTAAAAATGAAAGAAGTAAAAAACGAAAAAAATAAATTGTTTATATATGTAATGTTATTTTTTACATTAGCATTTATAGGCTGGTGTTTTGAAGTGTTAAATGAAATAAGAAAAGGACATGGTTTTATTAATAGAGGTGTTTTGCATGGCCCTTGGCTTCCAATCTATGGTTGTGGTGGACTATTAATTTACTTGCTTTTAAAGAAGTATAAAGATAAACCGGTCATTGTATTTGTATTTTCATTTTTTATTAGCGCTTTAGTAGAATATTTAACATCTTTTTATCTTGAACTAACAAAAGGCATAGTATGGTGGGATTATTCAAAAAAACCATTTAACTTAAATGGTAGAATATGTCTTGGATATACACTAATTTTTGCTATATTTGCAACACTTCTTTATTATTTTGTAATTCCTAAAATACTAGAGTTATTAAAGAAAATAAATTACAAGTATCTTTCTATACTTAGCATATTACTACTTTGTTTATATTTAACTGATAATATTTATTCAATGAAAAAACCAAATGTTGTAAGAGGCGCTCACATAGTAAAAAAGTAGAAAATTTTTGTTTTCTACTTTTTATAATATATATCAATATCAACATAATTATTTATTCCATCAACTTTGCCATTGCTTGCAAGTTGCCACATAACATAAGGTCCCTTATAACTTGTTTTTTCCGTGTAATGTGCAAGCCATATATCGTGCTTAACTGGTAACCAAATATACTCTAAATATGATTTTGAACCATAATGTACTGTTTCATAACCAGCATCATTTAATATATCTAAATAAGTATTTGAAATTTCTCTTAAGTCAAATAAGTTAATTTGTGCAGCATTAAAATATTTAAAGTTTTCCCAATCAAATGCAATTGGAAGGTCAATATTATAGTCTTTTATATTATCAAGTACGAAATTTGCTTCTTCTTTAGCATCTTCGATACTTTTTGCATAGGAGTAAAAATATATGCCGATTTTAATACCATTTTCAGTGGCACCTTGAATATTTTCTAAATAGTAAGGATCAAGGTTTAATGGTTCATCATAATAGTACCTGTATCCAAGTCTAATAATAGCAAATTCTACGCCAGCGTCTTTTACTTTTTGCCAATCAATTTTTCCTTGATATTTTGATACATCAATACCAATTAAAGTATCATCAGTTTTGTATTTTTGATATACGTCATTAAACTCTAAGTAATTTGTTAAGACACCATTTGTATAACCACCTGTGCTTTTACTTTTTTCTTTTATGATTAGTTTAAAATCTTTACTTGCCTTGTTACCACTTTGATCTTTAGCAATATATTTTAAGTCATAAGTTCCTAAAGTATTAACATCATAATCTCCTTCGATATAACATTTTGGAGTCCTATCAGCATTATCCATACAACTAATTTCATTTGCTATGTCATTTTCATAACCAATATCACGTGTTATTGAATTTGATACCCAAATTATTGGAGCAGTTGTATCAACAACATTATATTTAATTTTATAATTTTTATTCTGGCATTTTATAGATTCCTCATGTTTCCCGAGTGATGTTGTATCAAGTAATTTACTTTCACATTTAATATTATTAACAATATTTTTAGCATCTACTTTAGAAAAGTATTCAAAAGTATTTTCATTTAAAGTAATATCTTTATTACATCCACATAAAAGTAGTAAACTTATTAAAATAATTATCTTTTTCATATACATAAATTTTATCAATAATTATTTGTTAATACAATGATTTTATGATAATATATTTGTGTTTAAGGATTTGTTTTATGGAAGAAAAATTTCAAAAAATAATAAAAGAAATTAGAATTAAAAATAATTTAACTCAAAATGAATTTGCAAATATGCTTGGAGTTACTTACCAAGCTGTTTCTAAATGGGAAAACGGTAAAAGTATTCCGGATATTTTAATGTTAAAAGAAATAAGTAGTAGGTTTAATGTTGATTTAAATTATTTAATTAATGGAAATAATAACATACCATATAAGAATAATAATCAAAAAAATAAACTTTTAATTATTATAATAGCGTTATTAACTATAATAGCTTTTATGATAGTATGTTATTTTGCATGCCATAAACATAATTATGAATTTAAGTCATTAAATGGGGAAATAAATGATATAAAAGTTCAAGGCAGTGTTACTTATGATGAAAATAAATCTTCGATTTTTTTAAATATAGATTATAAAAAAGATGATAAGAAAATTTATAAAAGTGTAGAATGTGTACTATATGAAAAATATAAGGATATTTTAAATATAATAAGTACTTATAACTATGATAATTCTTCGGAAGAAACTTTAAAAGATATTTTGAAGAATATCAATTTTGTAGTAAATAATTACTCACCAAGTTGTAAAAATTACGAAAACAGTGAATTATATTTAGAAATTAATGCTAAAATTGATGATGAAAAAACACTTACGTATAGAGTTCCAATTACTTTTGAAAATTGTTAATTTATGGAAAATATTTACATAATTTGACATTTTTTAGTGATTATGATATAATTATTTTGTTATTCAGGGGGAAAGAATGAATAAAATTAATTGTGTCCTCCACAATAAGTGGAGAATGATAGAAAAAGTTTATAATAAAAATAATGTTAATAAAATAGTGAATTTTGGTATAGCACTATGTATGTTATTTACTATAATGTTTGTACCAAAAATTCATGGAGTAAAGCAAAATACTGTTAGTGTATCGTCATTTGATTCATTTTCTAGTGAGATTACTAAAAGTGATAAGTTAGAATATATTTTAAATAAATATAATTTAACTGATTACCAATTTAAAGTGTTATCTGCAATCGTTATAGCAGAATCTCAAAGTAACTCTTATGAAGATGCTTATGCAGTTATAAATACAATCTATAACAGAACTCATGCTAAAAACTGGGTTAGATCATGTGCTAATTATTTTGGCCAAAAAAATGGTAATAATTTATATTATCAAGCAATAATGCCAAATCAGTTCGTGGTTTATGAACATGGTACTTATCAAAGATATTTAAATAATGAATCATTAGTGGGCTATGATGCGATAATTGACTTTTTATATGATGAAACTATAATGCATAATTATTTATCATTTAGAGCAAATTCAGTTAAAGTAAATGGTTCGGAAAAATTTAGTAATAATGGTAACAACTATTTTAACATTTTAATAGATTCAAATAAAATTTAAAAGATGCAAGTTTATTTGCATTTTTTTTTGAAATTAGATATTATTAATGAGAGGATAATAATATGAAAAAGAAATATAATGTTTTTTGTGAAGTAAAGATAACTAATATAATTTTAATAATAATTGGAACGATTATATGCGTTCTACCATTATTTACAAAGCTTAAATTTGATACAACAATTTTAATTATACTAATTTTATTAATTTTAATTTTTGTTAAGGATTTACGAAAATATTTGAATATCAAAAAATATGGTATAGAAGTAAAAGATGCAGACTATAAAATTGTTACTTTAAATAACAATAGAAAAATGCTTAAAGTACATTTTAATTATAAAAATAAAAATTATGACTTAATGGGAAAAATAACATTTAATGGAAAAGTACACGAGGGTAAAACTAATATTATTTTCAATAAAAAAGATCCAAATGAATTTTATGCATTTGGACCTAATAATTAAATTCTAAATTGCAAGCATTACATTACTAATGATGTGAAAATTTAGAATTTTTTTGTGTTAAGTCATTTCTTAACACATTATTATTATGACGCAAATAAAAAATATTATACATTTAATTATTTGCCTTTTGTATTTATTTATTTTATAATTTATATGGTGATATTTAATGAAAATAGCTTCATGGGAAGATTATAAAATAATTAAAGCGAGTAATGGTTTAAAATTAGAAAAATGGAAAAATATTAAATTACTTAGACCAGATCCAATAATAATTTGGAATGATGAAAAGATTTCAAAAGATGAGTGCGATGCTTTTTATCATCGTTCAAATACAGGCGGTGGTTATTGGGAAAATATCAATTCTGTTCCTAGCCAATGGAAAGTTAGTTATAAAAATTTAACTTTTAATATTAAACAAATGGGTTTTAAACATACAGGATTATTTCCAGAGCAGGCGGTTAACTGGGATAGAATGATTGAAATAATAAAAAGAAGTAATAAAGAAGTTAAAATTTTAAATTTATTTGCTTATACTGGAGGCGCCACTGTAGCATGTCTTTCTGCGGGAGCAAGTGTTGTTCATGTGGACTCTTCGAAAGGAATGAATGATTGGGCAAAAGAAAATGTTAAATCATCAGGGCTAGAAAAAGCAAATGTACGTTTTTTAGTGGACGACGTAGTTAAATTCGTTGAACGTGAAATAAGACGTGGAAATAAATATGATGCAATAATAATGGACCCTCCAAGTTATGGAAGAGGTAGTAATAAAGAAGTTTGGTCAATTGAAAAAGACTTAGATAATTTACTTAAACTTTGTAAAGAAATTTTAAATGATGATTTTTTATTTATGTGTGTTAACACGTATACAGCGAACTTATCTATTATGACTTTAGAAGATTTATTAAAAATAAATTTTAAAAACAGTAAAATTAATGTTGATGAAATTGGTTTACCAATAGAAAATACAAATTTATATTTACCTTGTGGTATAACCGGCTGGATTACTAATGACTAGACTAAATATATTATATGAAGATAATCATATAATCGTGGTATATAAATATCCTGGTATGCTTTCACAAAGTGACAACACAAAAGATTTAGATATGTTATCTTTAATAAAAATTTATTTAAAAGAACGTTATCATAAATCAGGGCAAGCATATGTTGGCTTAGTTCATAGACTTGATAGACCTGTAGGCGGAGTAATGGTTTATGCAAAAACTTCTAAAGCTGCATCAAGGTTATCAGATCAAATTCGTAATAAGCAAATGATAAAAAAATATTATGCTTTAGTTCATGGCTTTATGGAAGAAGAAAATGGAGTTTTAAAAAATAGAATTGAAAAAATCGATAATAAAAAAGTTTTATTAGACACACCAAATGGAAAAGAAGCCTTATTAAAATATAATACTGTTAAAAAAATAAATAATTTTTCTTTAGTAGATATTACGTTATTAACTGGTAGATACCATCAAATAAGATTGCAATTTTCTTCGAGAAATCATCCTCTTTATGGCGATTATTTATATGGTGCTAAGAATGAAAAAGAATTAGCATTAATTGCATATAGTTTGTCTTTTAAGCATCCAACAACGCAAGAACAATTACGTTTTGAAATTGATATTAAAAATACAAATTTTAATAAAATTTTGATAAATTGTTAATTTTTGTTTACTTATGGTTAATAACCCTTTAAAATAAAAAAATTTGAGGTAGAATTAGAATTGTATGAAACAAGTAGATTTAGTTAAGGTAGGCAATTTTATTACCAAGTTAAGAAAAGAAAACGGGTTAACTCAAGAAGAACTAGCAAATAAATTAATGATTTCTGACAAAGCAGTTAGTAAGTGGGAAGGTGGAAAAAATTTACCGGATATTGAGTGTCAGAGACAAATTTGCAAACTTTTTAATATTTCTTTAGAAGAGTTACATAATGGCGAAAGGGATATAAATAAAAGAACAAAAACAAAAAGGTTATTTAAAGAAAATACGATATTTAAAATTTTAATTATTTGTTTATTCCCTTTATTTGTATTTTTATTTGTTTTTTTAATAATTAATTATAGGGCCATAAAAATATATTATTCAAGAGATAATAGAAATAACTCAAAAGAAAGTTTGAATGCAGATTTTTTAATTATTAAAAATAGAAAGCAGTTACTTTTGATGTTTGATCATATTACTCCAATTAATGATGTAATAAATGACTCTGATTTAGTAACATTAAATATTTATTCTGAAGATAAACTAATTAGTACAACAAACGATTTAAACGATAAATCACTTCTTTTTAAAAATAGAAAAATTAATATTAATAAATTAAAGATTGAAGTTGTAGTTACTACAATTGATGATACTGTTAAAACTTTTGTGTCGGAACCTATTTTGCATAAATTAAACTATTATAAAGCAAGTGATGATTATATTAATAGTATGCTTATTAATAAAAAAACTGAAGTTTTATCACAAGCTGACATAGTAAAATTACTTGAAAATGCAGATTATAGTAAAATTGATGATGAAACTTATGAAAAAATAATAAAAGAAAATGATAGTTGTTTAAAAATAAAATATAATTTAAGTATTAATAAGGTTGATATAGTATATGTTTTTAACAATTATGTCACAAAAATTAAGGGCGATTATGAAACAGAAAATATAAGTTCAGTTGTTTATAATAAAGATAATTTAAATAATGTTGTCGAAAAATATTATTTTAACTATAAAACAAAAGCAAAAAATTGTATTATCGGAGAGTGTGCAACTCTTGAAAGTGTCAGTAAAGACGTAGCTAAATACATAACTCTACCTCAAGTAGAGTGACATTCTACTTTATCTCGGTTGCCAAAATATGCCAAAATGCGTTATGATTTTCTCGAAAGGAGGGCAATTGAGAAGTAAGATAGTAAAAGTTATGTTTTTCTTTCTACTATTAATACCAATTTTGGTAAAAGCAGAAAACCAAGATATTTCTGAAGTACCTCATTATGTAAACGCATTAGGAACAAAAATTAGAATTACAGATTGTGAAAAAATAATTGCGGTTTATGATGAAGATTATATGGAAATGATGACTGAAGAAGATTACGAAAGATTTAGAAATAAAAAAATCGATTTAAATAATCTCGTTCAAAGCAAAGCATATATTAAAACAACTATCAATCATATAACTGATGAGGTAAGCCATACTCAAGTTAGTGAAGCAGAATATAATAATTATAGTCCAGAAAATGATAGCATTGAAGTTTATTTAGAAACGGAATATAAACATTTGACTTTAACAGGTTCTGCTTATGGTGATGGTTATGGCGATGTTACTTTAGGAGTAGTATGGAAAGCAATACCAGTTCGAAGATCTTTTGATATTTTAGCAGTAAGATATGTTGGAATTGAAAGCATTAATGGAACACAAACTGGAAAACAAGTTTACAAAATAAATGGTGAACTTGGTTATGTAGACTATGGTTGGAATGGTACTAATATCAATAGAAAAGATAATGGCTTTGGCATATCTATGAATCTTATTAATTCTGCGGATGTTGACTATTTCCGTATGTATATAGATTCTGAAATTAAATTTACAGGCCAAGGTCCTACAATATATGGAACATACCAACATGCAATCAAAAATGTTACCTTAGCTGCATCTAAAAACTATATATTCACTTCCGGCGGTTTAGGTGGCGTTATTGATTATCAAAGTAGTTTTCAAGAAAAATATGATGATATGCAAGGTTTAGCAATATATTTTTATTAATATAAAAGAAAAAGTGAAGCAAAAAATAGCAAGAAAAAAGAGTAAAACAAAGAAATAGCATAAAAAAAGAAAAAAGTGAAATACAATGATAGCATATTATTTAGTACAAAACTATATTACTTTATGATATTAATGAAAATGGCAATAAATAAAAAAATATAAGAATAAATTACCAAAACACAAATTGCCATTTTCATATAATATCGTTTCAAAAAAAAAAATTAAAAAAACAGTCAAAATTGATTGACATATTAGGATTTATTTACTATAATTTATCTTGTATTGATAAGTGCCCAATTAGCTCAGTCGGTAGAGCGCACGGCTGTTAACCGTTAGGTCGTAGGTTCGAGTCCTACATTGGGCGCCATTTTTTTTTGCGTATTTATATTAAAAGTATACAACGGTACCGTAAGGTGCCTTTTTTATTGAAATTTTAATTAAATTATTTTATACTAATTAAGAAAGGTTGATAATATATGAATGAGAAAATAAGTATGATTGAACGCTATGGAGAAGATTTGACAAAGAAGACTTATATAACTGATCCTGCCATAGCAAGAGATAATGAAATCAAAGAATGTATGCTTATTTTATTAACACCAGAAAAAAGTGCTTTGTTAGTTGGTAAAGCAGGTATAGGTAAAACTGCCATAGTCGAGGGTATTGCATATCGTATTCAAAATAATTTAGTTCCTGATGCTTTAAAGGGCTGGGTTATTATTAAAATAAATATCACAAGTTTAATTGGAGAAACTCAAAGCGAAGGACAGACAGAAAATCGTATGGATTTATTAATGCAAGAGTTATCTCAGAGAACTAAAACTATATTATTTATTGATGAAACACATTTACTTGTTAATAGACAAGGAGGACTAGATTTTGCAAATATGTTAAAATCTGGACTTGACCGTGGTACAATCAAAATGATTGGAGCAACTACAACCGAAGAATACGAAACATATATCTTAAGAGATAGAGCCTTTTTAAGACGTTTTCAAAAAGTTGATGTATTAGAGGCTTCACAGGATGATTGTGTAAAAATATTAATGGGTACTTATCCAAAACTAGAGAAACAAATTGGTGTAAAACTAAATTATACACCATTTATTATAGAGAAAATAATGCGTTTTATAGTTGAAATGACTGATGAATACAAAAGAATTTATGAAATTTCAAATAGATATCCTGATATTTGTTTAACAATTATAGCTAATGCATTTACTTATGCGTTATATGATAATAGTAGTGTAGTAACTATAAAACATTTTTACAAAGCAATATGCAATGCAAAAAGTATTTATCCAGATGCGCTAGTAAGAGAAAAACAAAGATTTATAACTTTATTTAGCGATATGTTAAAAAATGAAAATGTTGATTTAAACGATATTAAATAGTATTTTTCTTGATTTTTATTAAAAAGTATTGTATATTATAAATGAACACGAAAAAGTGTTTTTTTATTGGAGGAAAAATGACAAAAGATAGTGAAAAAACCAAAGAAATTAAGCAAACAAAAAAAGTAACTAAAAAAAGTAAACCAAAAGTAAAAAAAGAGAGTTATTTAAAAGGCGTAAGAAAGGAAATGAAACTTGTTAAATGGCCAACATTTAAAGAAGTTATTAAGTACACTATTGCTACAGTTGTAATGTGTCTTATTGTATGTGGTTTCTTTTTACTTTTAAATTTATTATTATCATTAATAAAAGGATGGTTGGTGTAGTATTATGGAAGAAAATCAAAAATTATGGTATGTAGTTAATACATATTCAGGTCATGAACTTTCAGTTAAAGAAAAACTTGAAATGCGTACAGAAAGCATGGGAATGCAGGATTATATTTTTAGAGTAATTATTCCTGAAACAACTGAGGTTGAAGTAAAAGATGGAGTAAAAAAAGAAAAAGTTAAGAAAATGTTTCCTGGATATGTTTTAGTCGAAATGATAATGACAGATGAAGCATGGTATATTGTTCGTAATACTCCGGGAGTTACAGGATTTATTGGCTCTAGTGGTAAAGGTGCTAAACCAACTCCATTATTACCTCAAGAAATAGATAGAATACTTGCCTCAATGGGAATGAGTAGAGTAAATGTCGATGCTGAAATGAAAGTTGGCGATAATGTTAATATTATTGATGGACCATTTAAGGGAATGAATGGAAAAATTGATAGCATTGATGCTGAAAATAATCGTTTAACTATAATTATTGACTTATTTGGTCAAGAAACATCCGTAGATGTAGAAAACTATCAAGTTAGTAAATACTAAAAAAATTAATCGTTTGTGATTAATTTTTTTTCTGTTAAAGAGACAATTAAATATAATAAATAGGAAAAGATAATTAATATAAATATTGACGACATTACTAGATCCAAATCAAAAACTTGTGTGCCATACATTATTAGATATCCAATACCTTTTTTACATGAAAGAAATTCTCCAGTTATAACTCCATCATAACAGGTATGGGGAGAAATTCATAATAAAGTAGTATTTCAAAAATAAATAACTAATCTATGACAGTTATGCATATTGTAAATATGATGTAAAAGAGTAATATTGAGATTTTTGTATTTAGTTGCATAAATTATATTATTTAATTTAATTGTGTTATAGAAAATACTTTAAAAAGACTAGGTTATGATTATGAAAAAATAATAAATATAGAAGTCGTTTTTTTATAAATAAACTATAAATATCTTGGAATAAAAAGAAAAACAAAAAATAAGTAAATTTGAATATGAATTGGAGGTATCTAAATAATGTATGTTGTTGATATAACAAGAGTTAATAAAAAAAGTATGATAGTGATATGTTGGTTGGTAAAATGATCACTGTTACTAAAACAAAGACAATGAATTATTATGCTCTTGCTAACTTACAAATTACTATGGAATCTTAACTATTAGATAAAGAATTAAATATGGATTTATTTTTCTTAAAATCATTTATAAAGGATAATTATAACATTGATATTAAAGATGGATTAATAATACAAAGTATAAATGCTAATAAAGAAAATTGTGTGTTTGTTAAACAATTTATTTATAATAAAAATTCTTATTACTATATCTATCAGTTTTATAAAAATAGATTTTAAAAGTATGGTATAATATAAATTGAAGGTAGGTGTAAAATGAAGAATACAATCATTAAGTCAGTATTAGCAGTTGTGTTCGGAATAGCTATAGGTATATTTTCAAAATGGGGAGATGTTATACCTGGTGATAATTTAATAAAATATTTTGGATGGATATCTACTGGTGTTATTATTTGGTTGGCAATAGGTTCATTTTTAATTATCAAGACTAAGAATAGAAAAGAATTTAGTATTGTTTATTCATTATTTATGATATCAATGCTGATATCGTATTATATTTTTTCTCTGGGGGTAGTTAAATACTTAGTTAAAAGAATAGTAATATTTTGGATTATAATGTTTATTGGATCACTTATCTTAGAAAATATAATATATGATAAAAAAAATACTAATTTGTTTAGAATATTATTTATTCTAGCTTCAATAATATTTTTGATATATGATGCCATAGAAATAAATGGAATTAATCTAATAGCTATTATTCCTGAGGTATTAATGGTTGTATATGTTTTAATTATTATTAGCAAAAGCATAAAGAAATCTAAAAATTAAATAACAATTATTTAGTTAAATTATAAATTTGTTATAGAAGGAGGAAACAAATGAAAAATCAATTAATAATTAAAAAATGTCAAAAATGTGGTGCATTGGTTGAGGTAATCAATGACTGTAACTGTAACGAGTGTGGAATAGCTTGCTGTGGAGAACCTATGATTAAGTTAATTCCAAATAGTGTTGATGCATCGTTTGAAAAACACATTCCAACTTTTGAACATAGAGGTGATGAAATACTTGTAAAAGTAAATCATGTTATGGAAAAAGAACATTTTATTGAATGGATTGCACTGGTTAATGATAAAGATATTTGCAAAGTTAGATTATTACCAGAGCAAAATGCAGAATGTAAATTTAAATATATAAAGGGATCAAAATTATATGCATATTGTAATAAGCATGGACTTTGGTCTTGTGATGTAGAATAATAGTTATTTGTATTATAATTGTTAAAAGTCTTTGACAAGGTTCCAAAGACATTTGGTAGAAATTTACTACTAACATATATATAATTGTTAGTGAAAGGAGGAACAAGAATGAAGTTAGGAGATAATATTTTCAAACTAAGAAAAGATTGCAAACTTTCACAAGAACAATTAGCAGAAAAAGTTGATGTTACTAGACAAACAATATCAAATTGGGAGCTTGGTGAAACTTCTCCAAATCCTGAACAGTTAAAATTATTATCTAAAGCACTTAATGTTAGTATTGATGAATTATTAAATAATGACATTAAACAAGTATTAGTAGAAAAAGTAAATAATACTGAAAAACTTGCTGAAATAATAATTAAAATACTAAAAGTCTTGGGAATTATTTTTGTTGTCGGTTTTGCTATTACTATTTTCATAAATATTATGTTTGGTGCTAAAAAAGACTCTATGACTATAAAAGAAAATCAAACTGTTCTTCTTAATTGTCAACTGAATAGTGAAAAGTATACTTATCTAATAGAATATGATAAAGATGATAATATTATTGATGCAAGCGGTAGTGATTATATTATAAATGTTGTTAAAGATAAACAGTTTAACAAAGCTAAGATATTAGTAAAATATATTGAATCATATTTTGAAGATAATGGTGGAAAATGTTAATTAATAATATATTTATAAATAAGATCAATTTTATATTGGTCTTATTTTTCTAAAGTATTGACATTTAAAAAACGATTATATTAAAAACTTTTTTGAAATTGAAAAACTTATGATATAATTAATATGCAGGAAGTAAATCACATTTAATTTATTATTTGTGAGGATGTATAATGAAGAAGAAAAAATAGTAATAATCACACTGTGTTTTATAGTAGGTTTTATATTTTTAGATTTTATAATCACCCTATCATTTAATAATAGTCCAATAATTATAATTAGAGATTATTATAATGGTGGTTCTACCATTTACAAAGATAAAGGAATATTTACAAATACTTATAAATGTTCTGATAGTAAAACTAAAACAGTTTTAAAAACAACTAAATATAGCTGCCCTATGATAGTAAGGAAGAAGATAAAAAAGAAGCAATAACAATTACATTTGATACTAAAGGTGGAAGTAAAATAGAATAAATAACGATACTGAGCTTACACTCTCAAAAGAACCTATAAGAGATGGTTAGGTTTTTAAAGGTTTTATTGATAAAAATGAAACCCCAATTTATAACAAAGTATTACTTGCAGAAGATACAATTCTTCATGCAGTTTGGGAAAAAGTAGAAAACGAAAAAACTAGTTCTAAAACTGAAACATTAATACAAATAATAATTGGTACTCCAATAAATAAAAAAGCAAAATTAATTAGTTCACAAATTAAAGAACGATTTAACACATTATTTAATATAGAAAGATATTATTGGGATAGATTCTTATAATATAAGTTTAAATAAATTAATTTTGGAAAGGAGGGAAGAAATGAAAAAAGATTTATTAGTAAAAATAATTATAGTAATAGTTGCTCTTGCAGGATTAGGATATTTTGTATATACAAATTATATTTCCAAAGAAAAAGAATTAGTATTTGAAGCAAGAATCAAAGAAGTAGCAGTAAATAATAATAAATATACTGTTCTAGTTGAAGAATACGATAAAAAGAAAAAAGAATATACTATAGAGTATGAATTTGAAATAAATGAAGATACAAAAATAGTTTATAACAATGAAGATTCTACTGCAGATAAATTAAAAGTAAATCAAAAAGTAACTATTACTTCATCTGATGTTGTGTTACCAAGTGAGCCAGCTAAACTATCTAATGTTAAAAAAATAGTTATTTCAAAAGATTGAGTAGTTTTAAAAACTTTGTTAAATAGGTGATGAATTAATTTTCATCGCTTTTTTTTGAACATATTATTGAAAAAACTAGTATATAAGTAGTGATTTGATATAAGAGAAATAATGACTGAATAATTTATATGAAATAAAAATAAACTTAATTAGGGGACCATAATAATGACTAACAAAGTGACAAATTATGATTCTAATGGTAAAATCATAAACCCAAAAGACATAGTAATAAAGATACCGTTGATATATGAACTAATTAAAAAATATTCAAGCGAGAATAGTTGTATTTAAGGGATAGTTTATCAGAACTTTCCTTTGTTTTTTAATTATGAAATGTGTGTTATATTGTAAAAGTATTTAAATATAGTAGGTAAGTTAGGAGGAGGTAAGTGTTATAAAAGCAGGATTATATGCTAGAGTTTCAACTGATATTCAATTAGAGGGTTATTCAATTGATGCACAGAAAGAATTTTTATTAAACTATGCTAAAGCAAAAGAATTTACCGAGTATGAATATTATGTAGATGGTGGTTATAGTGGTAAAGACTTGGAACGACCAGCTATTCAAAAACTCATAAGAGATGTTAAAGAACATAAGATAGATTGTGTAATTGTATTTAAACTAGATAGAATATCAAGAAGTCAAAAAGATACTTTATATTTAATTGAAGAGGTATTTAATAAATATAATGTAGGCTTTGTTTCTATGAGAGAAAACTTCGATACTACAACTCCATTTGGTAAGGCTATGGTTGGTATTTTATCAATATTCGCACAGCTTGAAAGAGAAACAATACTTGAAAGGACGAGAATTGGTATCCAAAAAAGAGCCGAAAATGGATATTGGAAAGGTGGAGGCAAAAATCCATTCCCTTATATCTATGATAAAAATACAGGAACTCTAGTTCCTGTACCAGAACAAGTAGAGTTACTACATAAAATGATAACAATGTATTTAAATGGTTATAGTTTTTTAAAAATTGGTAGTATAGTTGGTATGGATGAAAGTATGGTAGAAAAAAGGATACTTTCAAGAAGAACATTAGGCATTGTACCATATAAAGATCAAGAGTTTGAAGGAAAACATCAAGCAGTAATATCAGAAGAATTACATAATAAAATAATAGAAACTAATAAACTACGAAGTAAAGCAAGAACCGAAAGTCATTATTTGTTATCAGGAAAAATATTTTGTGGACATTGTGGTGCAAAGTATAGATATCAAAAATGGGGAAAAAGGTTGATTTGTTATTGCTATTCTCAACAAAAAAGTAAACCAAAATTTATTAAAGACCCAAATTGTAAAAATAAAAGATGGGACTCATTTGAAATTGAAGATGTAATATTAGAAAATTTATTTTCAATGACATTAGATGAAAATATGTTTAGAGAAAAATACGAAATTACACAAGTCGATGTTATTAATGAATATGAAAAAAGATTTGCAAAGATAAACTTACAAATCAATAACTTAATTAATTTTATTTCAGATGGTATTGCAGTTCCTGACACTAAAAAGAAAATTGAAGAATTAGAGCAAGAAAAAAAATCAATATTAGAGATAATTGATAATGCTAAAAATAATGAAGATCATAATAGAGGATCATTAGAAAAGTTAAGAAATCTACAAACTACTTGGAATAAAATGACATTTGAAGAAAAAAGAATAATAATTATGCACATTGTTGATAAAGTTGTGGTAACTGATAATGATATAGAGATATTTTATAAGATATCTTAAATTTTTAAAATATTTTCTCTCCATTGCACCATTAGCCCAATAAGTGTTAGTGAAATGTTAAGTTTTAAACTAGAAATGATACTTTTATAACTTGATGGTATTACAAGCTTAGTTAGTATTTGCCATTTGCTAGCCTTAAATGTTTTAAACATTTTTATTTTGATTTTGTCTACATTAATGAATCCATTATAGATACTTAGCATACTAACAATTAAATTGATTAAAAGTGCCATTATAATGATGCTTTTTGTATTTGCTCCAAATATAATTATAATAATTGGTCCAAGTGCGACTTTAGGTAATGCGTTTAAAATTGTTAAAAATGGTTCAAATATTTTTGAAATAAATGGATATTCATAAAAAATAGTTGCTATAATAAATCCAATTAACGTACCTAACAAAAATGATATTATTACTTCATTTAGTGTAGTAAAAATGTGCGGAAATAAATTATTTTGAAGAAATAAACTTTTTATTGTTTTAAATATGTTAGATGGGCTAGAGTAAATAAATGAATTAATAATCTGTTTTTTTGTTAATATTTCCCAAAGAGAAAAAAATATAATAATAATAAATATTTGAATAAATCTTACTAAAAATTTTTCCTTTTTTTGTTTTCTTAAAAAAATCTTTTGTCTATCAGATTGATACATCTAAATCCCTCCATATTAAATCATAATAATTTGAAAATTCTTTGCATTTTCTATTTTCTATTGGGTTACTTTTACCTTTCATTTCTATATTATATATTTTTTTTACAACAGCAGGCCTTTTAGAAAGTACTATAATTCTATCACTTAAACTAATTGCTTCAGCTATGTCATGAGTTATCATTATCACGGTTTTATTTTCTTTTTTTATGATATTAAAAACGTCATCCGAAACTTTTAACCTTGATTGATAATCAAGTGCTGAAAATGGTTCATCTAAAAGTAAAATATCTGGTTTTATAGCAAGTGTCCTAATAAGAGCAACTCTTTGAATGAGATAAAGACACTTTTTATTTTTCTATTAAAAAGTTCATAATTAAGTCTATCAAAATATTTTTTTCTTTTGGATTTGATTGTGCAATAAGTAATGTAATTGCCACTAAAGCATTATTATCAATTACTTTTTTATCATTAATATATAAGATATCATAAAATTCTAAAAAATATATAAATAGGGTAGCAGCACATCAATAAAAACATGATTTTTAGTAATTAAATATAAGAAATTAGCAACTTTTTCTTCTATTGAATAATATAAATCATTTCCATCAAAGGATTGATAAACTGTACCAATTATTTCTTTTAAACCCTCATTTCTTTCAAGTGCAAATAAATTACTGCTATTACTAAACTTTAATTTTTTTATTATTTTTATACATTCATTATAATTAATCTTTTTGCTATTTCTAGTTCCTTTTGGTTTAGATATCTTTTTATGATCATAATCATCAAGTAAGTTTAATGCACTACTGTAGTTATTTATAACTTTTATAATTTCCAGTGCTTCGGTATCCTTTAATTTATTATCAATTCTACCAACAATATTAATTAATTTAATTGCTTTTTCGAGTTGCTCTAATTTTTTCTGATTAACCACATACCCTTTAATCATATATTCTTTTAGAACATTGTTTGCCCATTTCCTAAAAATAATACCATTTTTGCTATTTACACGATAGCCAACACTAATTATCATGTCTAGATTATAATAGCCTAAGTTTCGAGTTTGAGTTTTTCCTAACAAAGCCCCATGTGAAGAGGTATGTGCAAATTTTGCACATACCTCTTTTTTATTTAGTTCTTGACTTTTAAATATGTTACTAATATGTCTTGCAATTACAGTTCTATCTCTTTCAAATAATTTTGACATTTGTTCTAAAGATAACCATACAGTTTCATCTTGCATGTTTACCTCTAATTTAACATTTTGATTTTTGAATAATATAATTTCATTTTTCATAAGATATCCTTTTACAATTATATTATTACCATGTCTTTTGAAATTTCCTTTTACATTTCTAAAAATTCCAAATAATTTTTATATTTCTCTTATTATTTTCATCTAGTTTTCCAATGTAAATTTTGAAGATAAATTCATCAACAATGAACTTATTTAATTTTTTTATAACTTTATATTTTATAAATGAATTTTTATTATCATTAATTGTAAATTTCTTATTTTTACAAAGAGAAATTTTGCTTTCAATAAATTTTATTTGATTTGTGTAAAAATTTTCATTATTAGTATAATTAATAGTTAATTCTTTAAATTGTTCATTAGTAATTATTTTATTAACCTTATCTTCATATAGTGATTTTAAATATCTTTTATTTTCTAATAATTTTTTTTTACATTCTATTTTTTGCTTTTCTAGTAAACTTAATTCATTTATCATTGTATTTTTGGTATTATTAGCTAAAATTTTAAATAAAATCTTTTCATCATAATAATTTTTTATTTTTTCATTGATTGCTTTTAATATAACATTTTCTAAATCATCATATCTAATAGATTTTTTATTAATACAATCATTGTATCCATTATTAACACTTGAGCAAGATAAGTATTCATGTAATTTAGAATTCTTTTTTTTCATATATTTATTGCACTCTAAACAAAATACTTTACCAGAAAAATTATGCACAATTCCCGTATTTTTTCCAGCTTTTGTTCTTTCATTAATATACTTTTGTACTTTATCAAATGTTTTATTATCAATAATAGCTTCATGAGTATTTTCTCTTCTTATCCAATTATTTTTATTTTTTTTAATAATTTTATGATTTTTATAACTTATTGTAGTTCTTTTGCCCTGCACTAAATTACCAATATATAATTCATTTGTTAGTATCGTTTTAATAGCATTTGCAGACCATTTTATTTCTTCTATAGGCCTATTACTTATTATGTTTAGTTTACTTCCTTTTTTATATTTATAAAATGAAGGAGATGGTATCTTTTTTTCATTTAAATATTTGGCTATTCCTGTAAAGCACATTCCTTTTAAATATAATCTAAAAATGTCTTTTACTATTTTAGCAGCCACAGGGTCTATTATTATTTTGTTATTATTTTCTTTTGAAATTTCATAACCAAAAGAAGTAAAAGGGGAAATAAATTCACCTTGTTTCATTTTTGTTTGAAAAGCACTTCTAATATTATTTGAGATATCTTCTAAGTACCATTCATTAACAAGACCATTTATTTGCCTGGATTTTTTATTGCCTTGGATATTAGTATCTGCATTATCAACTAAACCGATAAATCTAATATTCCATTCAATAAACTTATTGTGAATATATTTTTCAATTATTTCCATATCTCTAGAAAATCTGGATTGACTTTTACATAGGACTATATCAATTTTTCCATTTTCACAATCTTTAATTAATCTTTCAAATTCAGGTCTATAAGTACCGGCACCTGATAGGTCCTCATCACAATATTCATCAACAAGTTTAAATTTGGGATTTTTTCTAATTTCGTCTAAAAGTAAATTTCTTTGATTTTTAATGGACTCACTATCGTCAAGTTTATTTGTTTTGTCTTTATCTTCATCAGATAATCTTAAATAAATAGCAACTTTTAAATAATCTTTATTCATAAATCCTCCAATAGTTAATTAAAGCTATATTCTATAATATTAAATATTTTTTCATTAATTATTTGTTTTAACTTTGTATCAGTTATATTTTTATCCATAACTTCTATAACGTTATATTTAGTATTTATAAAAATGCCTCCTTTTTTTACAATAGCTCTTTTTTATTTATCAATATATTTTATTTATTTTATAGTAAAAAAATAATCTTTATGATATTATATATTTATAATAGTGCGGTTGCATTAATTTTTGGTGGTGTGTGATTTATGAATGAAAAAATGACTTTAGAACAATTTCAACAAATAAAAAATCAATTAATAAGTTTAGCAAATGAGGCTACATATGATGATCCTGATATAGAGCAGAGGATAGTTGAACAATATTTAAAAATTCAAAATCAATTATTAGAATATGATTTAAGTGACATTCCATTTGAAGCATGGGATGGTGTGACAATAGTTTCAGATAAAGATCATGTAGTGGATTTTTCTAAAACAAAAGCTAATATAGATTTTGACTTAATTTCATATTATGGATATGGCAATTTTAGGGGTTGCAATATAAAAAATCTTAATTTACTTGGTAGTTATTTAAATCCTAGTGAATTTGATGAGGAAACAATTAAAGCTAATTCTACATTATTTTTATCTGATATTTTTAATGAAGAATTTAAACGTAAATATTATAGTAGAACTTTAAATATTAGTGATTTGACATCATTAACTAGTCAGCAATTAGATGAATTAATGCAAAAAAACATATTGTTACATATAAATCAACAAGAAAGAACTAGCGTTTTAATAGATACAATCGGTATTGATAAAGCTATAAAGTTTTATAAAAATTTCCCTAAAGAATATGAAAATGTTAATAAAATAGTGCAATTACATAATGATTTTAGTGGTTTTATACGTGAAAGCAGTAATATACCAACATTTGATGAATTTCTACAACAAATTAAAACTGCTGATATTTCAAAATTAAAGGATATATGTTTTTCTTATGCAAGAAGACAAATTATAAATTCTAATATAAAAATTATGAAAAATGAATATCCAGAAGCATTTATTCAGGAAAATTCGGATATATTTTTAATTAATACCAATATTCCACAAGATGTAAAACAAAGATATTTTAATAGGTCTTTATTAATTCAAGATCTTCTTGATTATCCTGATGTTTTTAGCAATATTTCTATAGATTATTTCATGGATTTTAGTAATAATATATCACAATTTTTTAGAGATACTTTTGGCATCGGCACATTTCAAGAGTTGATAAAAAAACACCCTGATGTATTTAACCATATTTTACAAGAAAATCATATTTATGAATTTAGTCATTTTTTGAAACCAGGAAAAGATGCAGATACTACATTTACAAATGCAGTTAAAGATTATTTTTTCAGTTATTGTAATCCTGAACAATTTTTTGCCTATGAAGATCAGATGCCAAATGATAACTTAAAATGGTTATCATCTATGAAATTTAAATTTGTAAATAAATTAAAAACTAAAGAAGATTTGTTACAATGTGATAATTCAGTTTTAATTTTTGATTATAAACAAAGAAAAGTATTAGCTGGGCTTGGTATTGATAATGTAAAAAAATTTGAGCAAGACACAGGCTTTTTTACTCATAAAGAATTTGAGTGGTCAGAAGATTTAAACATGCTTAATTTTTGCTTTAGTTATTATGAAGAACTATATTTAATATTTAAAAATGGTAGTTTATCTTATGATGAATTTTTAAATAAATTTGCAGAATACTTGAATGAAGTTCGCAAACACAATGGTTTTTCTTTACATCAATCTTATGATTGGATTCAAGGTGAATTTAGAGAAAATCATCCTGAAATATTTATGGATTCAAATCTGCCTAAAGAATTAAGAGAAGCATTTTATAAAAATAAACTTACTTCAACATTTATATATGAACATCAGGATTATATAAAATATTTGGTAAATAGAGATTTATTAAGTACTATAAATGTTGATATGAAATTATTTGCACCCGGAGAAGCTGATGAAAATGGGTTTGTATTTCCTAGTTACAAAAATTTTGTAAAAGAATATATTTCAAGATATGGTAATGAAAAGTTTCTACAACTTTGTGTTAAATATGATGGTATTCTTTCAGATATTGAAGTAAATAATTCGAATGATGAAATTGAAGATGAACAAGCCATAGAGCAATCATTAAGAAATTCTATTTATGAAAAAATATTAGAAGGAGGCATAGATTATTCATTTCTTAGTAGTAATCAAGACTTTATAATTGAACATCCAGAAATATTTATAAATCTCGATAGTCTATCTAATATACCTCAAACTGTTAAAAATGTAATTTTAAAAAATTTTTACAGCGGGAGTCTAAATTTTAATATTATAAAAATATACCCAGAGCTAGTAGATGTACTTAAAGACAAGAATTTATTTGTAGCATTTAATCGTATTGATGGAAGACATTATAATGAAAGAATATATATAGGTCAAACTTATGAAGAAAAATATAGTGATTTAGAATTATTGCAAGTATTTGGTAATGAAAAATTTTTGCAATTATGTGCCAAATATGGAAGATACATGGATGGTGTTACACAACATTTTAGCAAAAATGTAACTATAAAAAATGGTAAATATATTGATATTAGGCAAGGTAATAAGGAATTAAATTTTGAGGATATTTCCAAGATAATTGAAGATATTATTATTCTTGAATGCAAAAAGGGTAATATTGAATATAGACCAGATGATGTACCAGAATTTTTAAAAGAAAAGTCCCCGGAATTGTTTTTGGAAGAAAATGCTCCTGATGATTTAAAAAAACATTTTTATAATAGTAGTGCGGGTAGTTATCCTTTAACTTTTGAATTATTGCAAAAGAATAAAGATTGGTTGCCATTTTTAAAAGGAAAAGCCTTAGCTACTTCATTAATTAGGGGTGAAGAGTATAAATATCAATTAAGACAATATTTTGAATTGTTTGGTGAAGAAAAAGCTATTAAATTAGGAATTAGTAAGCCTGAAACAATTAAAGAAATGCTAGTGGATAATCAGATTGAACTAATGAAACGTTGGTATGATAAAACTGGTGGTAAGTTTATTCCTGACTATGTTGTAATGCAAAACTTTCCTTTAGAAGAAGCAGATAAATTTTTATCATCTGGTGCAAATTGGAGCAGTTTGATGAAAATTAAAAATTTTTCTAAAAAAGCTGAATCAAGGGCAGCTATGCTAAAACTAGCTTATTCATTTGGAGCTTTTGATCAAGACCAAAGAGGCCTAAAAAAAGTACAAGATTTATTAACCGGTTTACCTAAAAAGATTGATGCTGATAATGGATTTATTATAGATCAAATTGATTATCAAATAAATCTTTATAGTCAAAAAAATGTTTTCTATTATAATGAATCAAATAATAGTATTCTATTGCCTGAAGAAAAGGAAAAAGCATATCAACAAATGATTGAATATATAAAGAAACATGATTTTACTGATTTAATTGATACAGATACTTTACTTAATTTACTTGAATCATTAAGAAAAGAAAATGTTACAATTGATTTCTCTAAGCCAATATTTGCACAGCTTTATAATAAAAATGAAGATGGTTCATATTCTTTAAAAATTAATCCTCAAATTTGTCAAAAATCGGCTCAAATTATTAGGGGTATTTTAGAAAAATTTTGGACATTACCAATGTTGACACCTGATAAAGCACATCAATTATTTGGTGGATTTTCCTTAACTTATGATCCTGATTTTAGAGAGTTTTTACTTGCCAATTTAGATACAATTTTACATGATTCACAACAATATACTGGTCTAGTTTCTAGTGTTCAAAGACAATTTAAAGATATTAAAACAATAAATAGTAATAGATTTTTAACCTGGGATTTAGCAATAAGTTTTGTTCAAAAAAATAAATATGAATCAGTTAATGTAGGTAATGAACGAGTTGCTGAAGTATCCGCTATTGCTGGATATAGTCAAAATGATTTTAATGTATTACAACAAATTTATAATTATGGTAAACAAAGAACATTTAGTAGTATTCCAAGAATTGAAAATAAAGTAGAAAAAACAAGTGGCAAATATACTTATCAAATTTTAAGATTGGATGATCCTTATGCTATGGCAATTGGTACTTTAACAGATTGTTGCCAGGAATTAAATAATTGTGCTGAAGTTTGTATGGAGCACAGCATGGTTGATAAAAATGGTCGTATATTTCTTATTAGGGATGAAAATGGTAAAGAAGTTGCACAAAGCTGGGTATGGAGAAACAAAGATGTGCTATGTTTTGATAATATAGAAATACCAAACAGGACCTTTGATAGAATTGATAAAGAACATCCAGAATTGGGCAGGAAAGGGTTTACTGATGAAATTTTTGCAATATACAAACAAGCAGCACATGATTTAATAGAAGAAGATGAAAAAGTATATAAAGAGCTATTAAAAAGTGGAAAAATTACGAAAGAACAATATGATGGTTTAAGATTAGGAAAAATAACTGTTGGATTGGGATACAATGATATAGCGGAATCATTAAAGCAAAACGCAGTAGTTGATGATGGAAACTTATCAAGACCATTACCATTTAAAGAACCCGTAAAATTAACACAACGACTATATACAAATGACTCTACGACACAATATATTTTAGAAAAAAGAAATGATAGAAAAGAATTTAATGGGGAAACGCTTTCTGTGCATAGTGACACTTATACTGAGTATACTGATACAAATTTTACACCACAATTTTTAGACTTTCTAATAAAATTGGAAGCTGTTACTAAAAATAATTCAAGAGATTTAGGCGTTTCTGCTAGTTATTATAAAGATTCACAACATCTTGTTAGTGACATAGCAATAAGTTATGGATTAAATCCTAAAACAACAAAAATAATAATGAATCCCAATTTTGCAATTATTTATGATATTAATGGTAATAAACTCAAAATTGGAGATTTATTATTTAACACTAGAGTAGATAATAAAGAACAACAAATGGACATTGAAAATAATGTTGTTATGCAAATAAGGTTAGCTTTAAATCAGATTTCAAATGGAAATGAAATAGATATATCCGATTTAGATGAAAATCAAAAGATAATGTATGAAAAAGCTATAAGTCTAACTGATGAACTAGATAATGAAAGAGGTGTTGGCCATGGAAGATAAAGATATTAGCAAAATAATAACAAATGCTTTACAAGTTAATAAAGATAAATTAAGTGAAAATATAAAGTCAATAATTATGCAAATGAAAAAAGCTTTTGAAAGCAATAAGAAAATTATTGAACAGGCAAATTCTATTGATCAAAAAAATAATAATGGCTTTATTTTAGACTTTAATGTTATTGATAATATATTTTCTAATTTAGAAAAAGAAATTAGTATAATTTATGGTGATGTTATTCTTTCTCAAAAAGATGAAAATAAAAATATTATATATGGAACTCAAATAATGGATTATGGAAATGTAATTGTTATTACTGATGGTAATCCATATATTACTATTGAAATGGCCATTAGAAATATAATGGCTGGTAATACAACAATTTTTGCAAACGAAGGTTTTATGTTTGGCACTAATCAATTATTAATTCAAATAATGCAAAGTGTTTTAGAAATATATAGTTTATCTAAAAATTTAATTCAAATGTATGTATCTGAAAGTTTTGACGAGGTATTAGCAAATTTTTCTAATATCGATTTAGTAGTTTGTATAGGTAATCGTAGTTTACAAAATCTGATTTTAAATAAATCCAAAAACAAAACTATTGTTAGTGGGTATGAAAATTTTGATTTGTATATTGAGGATGCAACTCATATAGAATTTCTTAATAAAATGCTTGATACTGGACTAAATATTCAAGTATATATAAATAGTGATATTAATTTAGATTATCATAATGCTATAATAGTTAGTGATATCGAAGAAGCAATTGCTCAAATTAATTACAATGGAAGTAGATATAGTTCTGCTATATTTACTGCTGAAACAAAAAATGCTTCTAAATTTATTAAAGAAGTAAAATCAAAAATAGTAACAGTTAATACTAGTCCCACTATAGAAAGAATAATTGACATAAATCAAACGGACTTAATAAATAAAAAAACTATAATATATCCATTCAGCTTTAAATTAGCTGGTAATAATGAAAAAATACAATTATAGAAAATTCTAATAAGTAATATGCTTATTAGATTTTTTATTGTTATAATTGGTGTCCACATTACATTCAAGCAACTCTTTGTTTCATGCCACCAGATAAAGATGCCGGATATTTATCCATAAAATCTTTTAATCCGTACGTAGTTAGTAAATTTTTTACATATTCAACATTTTCCTTTGTATCTATTTTTTTGATTTTTAAGCCTAAAATTGCATTTTCAAATATGTTTAAATAGGGAAGAAGAGCATCTTCTTGAAGCATATATCCTATAATTGGTTTTTCTTTAGAAAAAATCATTTTCCCATTATAATTTTCAAGTCCTGCAATAATGTTTAATAATGTTGATTTACCACAACCAGATGAACCGACAATTGCAATAAATTCATTTTCAAACACATCAAAAGAGATATCATCTATAGCATTTACTTCACCCTTGGGTGTATTAAATATTTTGTTAATATTTTGTAAACTTAAAAGTGGTTTCATTTTTATCACCTATGATATTTTATTCAACTAATAAATTATGAACTATTGAAATAGTTTAGAAGTATATTTAAAAAGTTTAATAATTATGTTATATTTATAATGGTGATGATAGTGAAATCGATTTATATATTTGGGCATAAAAATCCTGATACGGATTCTGTTTGTAGTGCGATTGCTCTAGCGTATTTAAAAAATGCTCAAAATGTTAATGCAACAGCGAAAGTTATAGGACAAATTAATAATGGAACAAAATATGTTCTAGATTATTTTAATGTGCCAATTCCTTCATACATAAATGATGTAAAAGTACAAATAAAAGATTTAAAATATGAAAAAGGTGCTTTTATAAATGAAAAAGCAAGTATTGGTAACACTATCAGGTTTATGCGTCAAAAGGATTTAAATGCAATTCCTATAGTAAATGATAAAAATATTTTAACTGGTTACGTAAATTTAAAAGATATAGTAAATTATTTAGCACTTACACCAGAAATTATACTTGATACATCACTTGAAAATATAGTAACACTACTTGATGCAAAAGTATTATGTAATCCAATAGAAAATATAAAAGGGCATATAAAATATATAACTTGCTCAAATGAAGAATTTAATAAAAATCAAGATTTAGATTCAGATACTATCTTAGTAGTAGGAGATCGTTATCATATAGTTGAAAGTGCCTTAAATAAAAAAGTTAAGATGATTATTTTAACAAAGAATAGAACTATTTCTCAAAGGTTAATTAGAAAGGCTCAAAAAAATAATGTTTGTGTTATAAATAGTCCAAATTCTACTGCGTCACTTTGTACATTATTGCCAAATACAAATTTTATTAAAAATTTAAATACAAATACAAATAATTTAACGACAGTTAATATTCATAGTTATTATACAGATTTTCTTTCATTATCAAAAAGAATTAGTTATACAAATTATCCAGTTGTGAAAGATAATAATGAATGTTTGGGCGTAATAAAAGTTACACACATGACAGAATATGAAAAGAAAAGAGTTATTTTAGTTGATCACAATAACTATTCACAATCAGTTGATGGTCTTGAAGAAGCGGACATACTAGAAATAATTGACCATCATAATTTAGGAGATATTGGTACAAGTGCTCCAATAACATTTTTATGTAAGCCAGTTGGATGTACTGCTACAATTATATATGAACAATTTAAAAAAGAAAAAATTAAAATTCCTCATGATATAGCGGGATTATTACTTTCTGCAGTTATATCTGATACACTTCTTTTTACATCACCAACAACTACAAAAGATGATATTACTGCTGCAAATGAATTAGCAAAAATAGCTAAAGTTGATATAAATGAATATGGAATAAAAATGCTTAAAGCCGCAAGTTCAATTAAGGGATTAACGATAAGTGAGTTAATTCATCAAGATTTTAAAACATATACGATTAATAATAAAAACTATGGTATAGCGGTTATTACTACAATGGATTTTGATGAAATAGAAAAAGATATGGACAAATATATTGCCAAATTAGATGAAATGAGTCAAAATAATTTTAAAGCAGTTTTAATATTTATAACAGACATATTAAAAAAAGGAAGTTATGTAATTTATAATGAAAATAGTAAAAATTTAGTTAAGAATGCTTTCAATTTGAAAGATATAAATGAAGGAGAGTTCTTGCCAGGATTAATATCTAGAAAAAAACAAATACTACCTGCAATAATGAAAGTGGTAGATTAAAAAGTTTATTTTCTAGACTTTTTTTCTCAAATAGACTATACTAAGTTAAGTAGGTGAAATAAGTGCACAAGAAAATAATTAATATAGCTATTACGTTTATAATAATTTTATTAATAATATTGTTACCAGTTTTATTTGGCAAACCTTCTGAAGCAAGTGTTAAATATGGTATTGGTAAAGAACTTGACGAAAATGGTAATAAAACCGGTTGGTATATATTTTATTTCAAATTAGATGACACAGAAAAATTTAATAGTTTAAAATTTAGTATTAAACAAAAAAATGTTGATATTAAAAAAATTGAATATGAGTATGGATTCTTTCAAACGGATTATAAAGTATCAACTAAAGAAAATATTTTTATGATAAGTTCAAATACAACTGTAACATCATCTGATGGTAAAACTATTTCTTATTTAGATGAAAATGACAAAAAAGTTACTGATAGAGTTATTATTGTAGCAAAATATTATTTAGAATCTAATAGCAAAGATTTTGATTTTGAAATAACTAATGTTGAACTTAATTTAGTTCAGGCAAATTCTTTTGAACTTACAGTAACACCACAAAAAATAAAGGGTAAAAATACTTATGATGAAAATGATATATTTTTAATAGACAAAGATAAATATTTTATTTATGATGTTACTATCAAAAACGTTAGTACAATTAATACGGATACGATTATTTTAAGAGATATATTTTCAGATTATTTTAGTGATTTTAGTATTGTAGGAAGTAAAAATTATATTGTTGATGAAAATATTTTATTTTTAAATATTGGTAAATTTAAGATTGGTGAAAGTAAAAATTTTAAGATTAAAGCTAGAGTAACCGAACCAAGTGAAAAAAAACTAGGTAATAAGATATGCGTGTTTTCTGTAACTGAAATGTATGAGACTTCTTGTGATAGAGCATACGTAAAATTAAATAATGATTGATTCATTATTTTTTTTGTCACTTAAAAGTCATTTTGTTATAATAAAATTATTCTTGAAAGAAGGAAATTATGGAAATTTTAAGAGTTGAAAATCTAAGTAAAATTTATGGCAAAGGAGTAAATAAAGTTGTTGCTTTAAATGATGTATCATTTACTGCCCAAAAAGGAGAATTTGTTGCAATTGTTGGAGCAAGTGGCTCAGGTAAATCCACACTTTTACATTTGATTGGTGGAGTAGATAGACCCACAAGTGGAAAAGTTTTTATAAATGATGAAGATATTTATAAATTAAATAATGATAATTTAGCTATTTTTCGAAGAAGACAAATAGGATTAATATATCAATTTTATAACTTAATACCAATTTTAAATGTTAAAGAAAATATAGCTTTACCTTTAGAACTTGATGGCAGAAAAGTTAATCCTGATGACGAAAAAGAAATGCTAGAACTTTTAGGCCTTGAAAATAGAAAAACTCATTTACCTAATGAACTTTCTGGTGGACAACAACAAAGAGTTTCAATAGGAAGAGCTCTTATAACAAGACCAGCTTTAGTTCTTGCAGATGAACCAACTGGAAACTTGGATTCTAAATCTAGTGATGAAATTGTAAATTTACTAAAAATGTCTAATAAAAAATATAATCAAACAATTATTATGATTACGCATAATATGGAAATTGCTAAAATGGCTGACAGAATAATTAAAATTGAAGATGGCAAAATCGTGGGTGACACTAATGAAAGAGCTTAAAAAAATAACTATTCAAAATTTAAAATTAAACAAAAAAAGAAGTATTGTAACAATTATAGGAATTTTACTTTCAGTAGCATTAATTACGGCAGTTGCAACAATGGTAACGAGCTTTAGAGAAAGTATGATTGAATATGAAAAAAAGGTATCAGGTAATTATGAATATGCTTTTTTTGATGTTCCAAGTAGTGAAATTTCATTTTTAAAAAATAATCGAAGTATTAGTGATTTATTTATTACAAATGAAATAGGTTATGCAAAGGTTGATAGCCAAAATTTAGCTAAACCATATGTGTATGTTATATCAATGGATAAAAAGGCTATGGATAATTTAGGAGTAAGTTTGGTAGAAGGAGCATTACCTAAAAATGATAATGAAATTGTTATTCCCACGAGTCTAAAAACTAACGGAAGACTTGATTATAAAATTGGTGATTATATAACTTTAAATATTGGTAAAAGGGAAAGTGATGGATATAAATTAAATCAAAATAATCCTTACGATGATGAAGTTAAAGAAGAAATAACAAATATTAACACTAAGACATATAAAATTGTAGGTATTATAAAAAGACTTGATATAGAGCCTTATACTGCACCTGGTTATACTTTAGTTACATATTCAGAAAAAGAAGCGGAATTAAATAATGTTTATGTTAGCCTTACAAGTAGTGGTTTAAAAAATAGATATAATGTTGTTGGTGGCATAATTGGTGTATCTGGAAAAACTTTAGAAAATTTTGAAAATGGAGAAGTTAATGACGAAATGGCAAAAGCCAAATATGATCATACAGCAAATACATATTTAATTAAAATACTAGCATCTTCATTTGACGATGGAACGATGAGAGCTCTTATCACAGTAGCTACAGTTGTAATAATAATTATCATTTTTACAAGTGTTTATTGTATAAAATCAAGCTTTAATATATCATATACAGAAAAAATCAAAAGTTATGCTCATCTTATAACTGTAGGAGCTACGTCAAAACAAATTAAAAAAAGTGTTTATTATGAAAGTTTTATTTTAGGATTTATTGGAATAATATTAGGGCTTTTAGGTGGTGTTTTTGCAGCATATGTTCTTATTAAGATTGTTAATCTACTTTTAGGTAAATCATTTGTAGTCGAAGGATTTTTAATATTTAAAACAAATTTACTTGCAATAATAATTTCTATCATTTTAAGTTTGCTTACAATATATTTATCTAGTAGAAAAATTGCTAAAAAAGCCTCAAAAGTTTCACCGATAGAAGCACTACGTAATCCCGGAGAAATAAGTATTAAATCAAATAAAATTAAAAGCCCTAAATTAATTGATAAATTATTTGGTGTTGGTGGAGTAATATCTTATAAAAATATTAAAAGAAATGGTAAAAAATATCGTACAACAGTTGTGTCAATTATCTTTTGTGTTGCGGTTTATATAGGACTTTCTTATTTCATTAATTCTGCATTTACTGTTATCAAAAAAGGACTTGGTGAGTATAACTATAATATTGAGGTTATATTTAATGACGAAGATGATAAATTACGAAAAGAAAAAATTAGTCAAATAGATAGCCTTGGTAATATTAATAGAATTTCAATCATGAGGACTGTTTTTGTAAACACTAAAGATTTAAAATTTACTGAAAAAGCTTTAGAATATGGTTTTAGTAATGATGATACAAGCACAGTTTCTATAAAAACACTTGGTAAAAAAGAATATGAAAGTTACTTACAAAAATTACATATTTCAGATGCTAAGGATTATGATGCAATAATAATTAACAATTCTATATATGAAGAAAATGGTAGTAAAGTAGAGTATAACGTACTTAACTGTAAAGAAGGCGACACTTTGACTTTTACAAATGAATCCTCAAATGTAGAAATAAAATTAACAAATATAAAAAGTACATCACAAAGACCATTAGGTCTTGAAAATAGTGGAGAAGCTCCAATAATAATTGTTAGTGATGAAACTATGGATAAAATAAATGATGCTAATATTATTAAAACTACAACCACAACAACAGTAATATATATAGATTCAAAAAATCCAGATGATACTCAAGATGAGATAGAAAAAATGTTTCTTAATGATGATGGTATTTACATAAATAACGTAAATGAATCTGTAGAACAAATGAACTCTTTATATTTAATTGTAGCAATATTTCTTTATGGATTTATTATTGTTATTGCAATTATTGGACTTACAAACATATTTAATACAATTACAACAAATGTTAGTCTTAGAACTAGTGAATTTGCATCTTTACGAAGCATTGGTATGACTACAAAAGAATTTAATAGAATGATATTTTTAGAAAGCTTCTTTTATTGTACTAAGGCACTTATTATAGGTATTCCAATAGGCATAATTCTTTCAATTATTATTCATAGAGCTCTTGTTGGTGAAATGGCATTAATTTATCATTTACCTTTAAAGGGAATAACCATAAGCGTGATAGTAGTATTTATATTAATATTCTCGCTTATGAAGTATAGTACAAAAAAGGTTAATTCAAAAAATATTCTTGAAGCAATAAGAAATGAAAATATTTAAGACTTAAAGAACTTATCTTTAAGTTTTTTTGTAAAATTAATGAAAAAAAATAAATTGTATGTTAATATATTTTTAGGAAGATTATGGAAGTAGAAAAATTAGAAAATTTAAGAAAGAAAATTAAGAAAAATAGTATTATTGGTTTTATAGTGGTAGTCATAGTAAATGTAATAATAGCTATGGTTTTAAGAAAAAGTAATATTTTACCTTTTAAATATTATTATGTGTTACCATTTACATTAGCTATTAGTGCTATAATTGCCAGTATGTTTAACAACAAATATTATAATGAGTATACTACTATTTATAAAAATACTTTTGTTTTAAGTTCTCTAAAAGATATTTTTAGTGATTTAAAGTATAATTTTGATGAAGGCCTTGAAGAAGAAATTTTAGAAGAAACAGATATGATTCGTTTGGGAGATAGATATCACTCAAATGATTATATTGAGGGAAAATATAAAGGAATAAACTTTAAATCTTCGGATGTTCATATTCAGGAAGAACATGAAACGGAAGATAAAGATGGTAATAAAGAAACAGAATATGTTACTATATTTTTTGGAAGATGGTTTATATTTGATTTTAATAAACCTTTTAAAGCAGATTTATGTGTTACACAAATACCTTATATGTTTAGGGGTTATCATAAAAAATATGAAAAAGTAAAACTCGAAGATGAAGTATTTAACAAAAACTTTTTAGTTTATGCACAAAATGAACATGAAGCATTTTATATTTTAACTCCATCATTTATGGAAAAATTGAAGGAATTAAGTGAAAAAATGGGAGGCCATTTAATGTTATGTTTTACAGATAGCAAACTATATATTGGCTTAAATAATTATAAAGATGCTTTTGAACCAAATTTTAATAAAAAAGTTAATGAAGAAATAATAAAAAACGATATAAAAAAAGATATACAAATTATTACTGATTTTATTGAAAAATTAGATTTAGATAATGATTTGTTTAAGGAGATTTAAAGTATGGAAGTAAAATATATAATATTAATTATAATAGGAATTATTTTATTAATTATAATATGTAACTATATAAATACATTAAATAGTTTAAAGAAGTTATCACTTAAAGTTGATGAAGCTTTATCTGGCATAGATGTAGCACTTTCAAAAAGGTATAATGTTTTATCAAAAATGGTGGAAACTGTTAAAGGATATACGAAACATGAAAAAGAGGTTTTATTTAAAACTATTGAAATGCGCTCTAATATGAATTTAAGTGAATTAAAAAATGCTAAAAATGAAATGGATGAAAATATAAATCAAATTAATATGATTATAGAAAAATATCCAGACCTAAAGGCTAATGAAAATTTTTTAGCACTTCAAAAGGCGATAATAGATGCCGAAGAGCATTTGCAAGCAGCACGAAGACTATATAATTCAAATACTTCTTTATACAATGAAAAGGTTATAACATTTCCATCTTTAATTGTTGCAAAGATTCATCATTTTAAACAAAATGAATATTTTGAAATCGAAGAAAAAGAGAAAAATATTAAAATTAATTTATAAATATGGAAGCACCTTAATGCTTCTTTTTCATAGACTTTTTAGTAAAATATGAAAGAAAGGAAATTTTATGAAAATACTATTAATCGAAGATAATATCGAAATAGCCTCAAGCTTAGAGTATACTTTTAAAGAAAATAATTATGATTTTTATCATGTAAGCACTTTAGAAAAAGCAAAGAATATTTTAAATAAAATAAATTTTGATTTAATAATTTTAGATGTAACTCTTTCTGATGGAAATGGATTTGAATTTTATAAATCGGATTTTTCTTTAAAAAATATACCCGTAATTTTTTTGACTGCAAATGATAATGAAGATGATATTGTAAAAGGCTTTGAACTCGGAGCACAAGACTATATTACAAAACCATTTTCTACTAAAGAATTGCTTGCTAGAGTAAAAAGATTAATTAGTAAAAAAAGTAATATTATTAAAATAAAAGATATTTCTTTTGATATAGATAAAATGCAGGTTGCAAAAAATGAAAATGTAATAAATTTAACATCTTTAGAATTAAAAATTTTATATTTATTTGCTACAAATATAGGCAAAGTGATAACTAGAGATTCTCTTTTAAACTACATATATAATTTAACTGGAAATGATGTTAATAATAATACAATTACAGTATATTTAAAAAGAATCAGAGAAAAAATTGGCGATAATATAATTGAAACTAAAAAAGGTATAGGGTATATAATAAATGAAAACTAAGAAATTTTATATTTTATTAATTTGTGTTATGTTTTTTTATTCTTTGATTTTTAATATAGTCTTTATTTGTGAGATAAATTCTTATAAGAAAAATGAGAATATTTTTATTAACAATGTATTAAGTGCGTTATATGAAAAATATCCAAATCTTACTAAAAATGATATTCAAAAAATTTTTCCTTTAGAAAATGTTGATAAAGACTATTTAATAGAATATGGAATTAATTTAGATAATGATTTTACTTTAAAGAATAATACTAAAAAATATCAAACTTATCTAATAATAAATAATATAGTAGTAGCTATTGCCTTTATAAGCATTTTAATAGTAATAATAAAAGATAATAAAATGCAAAATATGAAAATAAAAGAAATAACTTCATTAATAGAGAAAATTAATAAACAAATATATGATTTAACAATCGAAGATAATGATGAATCGACTTTATCTATATTAAAAAATGAAATTTATAAAACTACTATAATGCTTAAAACAAATGCAGAGAATTCTTTAAAAGATAAAATAATTATAAAAAAGTATATTGAAGATATTTCACATCAATTAAAAACACCACTTACAGTAATTAATATATCTTTAGAAAATTTAATAGATAATCCAAAAATGGATGAAATAAATAGAAATAATTTTATTTTAAAAATAAATAAAGAAGTTAATAATATTAATTATTTAATTCAAAATTTATTAAAGTTATCTAAATTCGATGTTAATGCAGTAAAGTACAATAATAAAATAGTAAGTATTAAAAAAATTATAGATAATGTCTATGACAAAATATCTATTTTGTGTGATCTTAAAAATATAGAAATAGAAATAAACTATATAAATGCTTTTGACTTATATTGTGATGAATCATGGCAAACAGAGGCAATAACCAATATTGTAAAAAATGCCATAGAAAACTCAAAAGAATATGATAAAGTAATTATAAACATTGATGATAATAAAGCATATTCTTTAGTAGAAATAATAAATAATGGAGAAATTTTAGAAAATGATATAAATAAAATATTTGAAAGATTTTATACTGGAAATATATATAAAGAAAATAGTACTGGAATAGGTCTTTCTTTAGCAAAATCAATTGTAGAAAAAAATAATGGAAAGATATGTGTTAATCAAGACTCTGGTAAAGTTATTTTTCAAATAAAATATTTTAAATAATTATTTTTTTTCTTTTATAGAATAAATTACCCCAATAGTCATAAAAATTAAACTTATTAATACTACAATAGATAAGTGATCCTTAAATAATAAAAATGATAATATGGTGCTAAAAAACGGACTAAATGAAAAAATTATAGCTGTTTTGTTGGCACCAATTTTTTTTGTAGAATATGCATAAAATAAAAAACTTAAGCCATAACTAAAAAATCCTATTATAAGTAAAATATAATTATTTGAAATTAAACTAATTAAATTAGCGTTTTTTATAAAAAATAAAAGATTAAATAATGATATTGTTAAACATTTATAAAAAATCAAAATGGGAATATTTTTTTGATTTACACATGGAGTTAAGTTGTTTTCAAGTCCCCATAGAATAGTGGCAATTAAGATTATCAAAATATATATTGATATATTAAAATTCATTATTTCATTAATTGATAAAACTAGTCCTCCGATTGTAACAAATATAGCCGATAAAATTAAATTTTTATTAATTTTATTTTTAAAAAATAAATAAGAAATTATAAGCGTGAAAACTGTTTCTAATAAACTTAGTAGTGATACTGTGCTTGCATTAACAAATTTTAAGGATAATACAATAAATAGACTTGCTAGCATATCACATAATATTATAATTCCTTCGGTTTTTAAATCCCTTTTAATTTTTGCTTCATTTTTTTTATGAAAAACATTAACTATCAAAAGGCCTATACTACTTCCAAGGTATGTTAAAAATAATAATTCATGTGAAGATACTTTATTTAAAAAATATTTTGATGTAGGAATATTTAGACTATAAAATATTGCAGACAAAAAGGCAAATATAAATCCTAGCATTAACTTATAATTATCTTTACTTATTTTTTTCATATCATATATATTTTACTAAATATAATAAAAAAAGTCATTATAAAAAGTTGTGGAAAAAAATTATAAATGATATTATATATAATAGGTGATAGTATATGAAGTATCTACTTAATGATAATATTAATTTAGTTCTTGCAAATGTAAATGACATAGATATGTTATTAAATTTTCAAAAAGAAATTATTGAAGATATGCCGAGAAAAGAATTTTTTACACCACTTTTAAAAGAAGAATTTTCATATCCCATTGAAAATAATGGTAGGGTATATATGGCTTTTTCTGAAAATGAAATGATTGGACTATATGTTTTAACAATAAACCCTTTAAAAGAGATAATTAATGAATATAGACTTGAAAATATTGATGGCGTTGCCATTTTTGATAGTGTAATGATAAAAAAAGAATATAGAGGTAGTAATTTACAGGCTCAAGGAATGGAAATTATTTATAATGATGCCAAAAAATTAGGTGTAAAAGAAATTATAGCAACAGTGCATCCAGAAAATATATATAGTATCAGAAATTTTCAAAAAGAAAATTATAAATATATTAAAACTATACCTGTTCACGGAGGAGAAAGGCTAATATTTCAAAAAGAAGTTAATTAGTTAAAAATGTATGAAATGTTTAAATTGTGAGAAAGAAAATCTTGATGAAAGTTATAACTTTTGTCCATACTGTGGTAATTGGACTGCCAAAGGATATAAATTTTTTCAAGAAAAAGAAAATGTAAATAAAGTATTAAATGGTTCTTTAATTAAACAGGACAAAAGAGTGAATCTTTTGACTATTGTTTTTATGTGCGGTTTATTATTATTTATATCAATGTATTTAATACGTAAAGATGATTTATTTAAACCAATTATATTTTTAAAAAAGAAAATAACAAATTACTCTTATGGTTATAATACATCACCAATTAAAACTGATAATATATATTTAAATGAAAATGTTAATTCTTATGAAGATGCAATAAACTATATAAAAAGCGATTTTGAATCACAAAAGTGGTTATGCGATAGTAATGTAGAAATGTCAAAAGTTGAATATGACTTGGAAGAAAAATTTAACATACCAAGTGTTACTTTATGTGATGTTAATTTAGACGTAAGTTTAGATATAAAAAATGTAATTGAGAAAATGTATTATTTATTTCCTAATATAAAAGGATCACTTACAAATATTACAATTACTAATGCTAAGACAAATTCTGAGTATATAGCTTATTTTCAACCAATGTATGAGTTTGTTAATACAAATTTAGATATTAATGATTATAACAAAGTAAATAAAACTCAAATTTTATTAAATAGTTATTATTTTTTAAATGAAAAATATACCAAAGGTTCAATAGATAATATTGTGGATAAGGATTTTTATGTTAAAGATGCTACTTTAGTTTCTACTATAGCACATGAACTAGGACACTATATTTCTTTTAAAATTTTTTTGAAAAGTAATAATTTAGATAATATTACTTATATAACAAAGACAAATGAAGATAAGATAAACTTTTTATTAGAAGATTTTAATAGTGGAGCATTTTCTAAAAAAATTATTTTAAATGCATTAAATAATTATAATGTTAAATATAGTAGTAATTTAAGTGAATTCGAATTTGCAAAAGGAATTTCTAATTATGCGGGTAAATTAAATGATAATAATACTTTAATATATGATGAGGTTATTGCAGAAGCAGTACATGATTATTATTTACATGAAGATAATTGTAGCAATTATTCTAAAGAAATAATTAGTATTATTTTAGAAAGGCTTTAATATGAAAAAATGTATTAATTGTAAAACATCTTTGGATGATGATTTTAATTATTGTACATATTGTGGATGCAAACAAATTAACAATTCACATTATATTATTGAAAATATTATGATATTTTTCATGATAATTTTAATAATTCTATTAATAGTTTTATTTGTTATATCTTATATAATGTTTAAATAAAGGAGTAAAATGGAAAATAAAGAATTTTATAACAAGACAGTGGATGAAGTTTATAAAGAGTTTTCTACGTCTTTAAATGGATTAACAGAGAAAGAAGCACAGTTAAGACTTTCAAAAAACGGTCAAAATAAACTTGCTGAACGAAAAAAAACCCCAAATGTTTTATTATTCTTAAATCAGTTTAGTGATTTTATGGTTATATTGTTAATTTGCGCTTCTATATTTTCTTTTATAGTTTCATATATAAGAAAAGAGAGTTATATTGATTCAATTATTATAATTGTTATTGTAATTATAAATGCTATTTTAAGTTTTATCCAAGAGAAAAAGGCTGATGCTGCAATCGAAGAACTTAATAAAATGTTTGTTACAAATACTTTTGTTATAAGAGATGGTAATAAAGAATCTATTGATGTAAGAAATGTTGTAGTCGGAGATATTTTAGAGTTAGAAGCAGGAGATTATATTTCTGTTGATGCAAGAGTTATCTCTTCGAGTAATTTTGAAGTTGATGAATCAACTTTAACGGGAGAATCAAGGCCTGTCAAGAAAAGTAATATTAACATATATGAATCTAAAGAATTATACGAAAGAGAAAATATGTTATATGCTGGATGCAACGTTAAAAATGGACATGCTTTTGCGGTTGTTTGTGCAACAGGTATGAATACTGAGCTTGGAAAAATTGCAAATAGTTTAATTAATAAAAAAAGTGACTTAACACCTTTACAAAAGAAAGTTAATCAGGTAAGCAAAGTTTTAACTTATATTATTTTAGGTATAATTCTAGTAATGATGGCTGTAGGTCTTCTTATGAAAAATGATTTTTTTGATATTTTAATGTTGTCGATTTCTTTAGCAGTTGCCGCAATACCAGAGGGATTATCTTCTATTATAACTATAATTCTATCATTAGGAATGAGCTCTATGGCCAAAAGAAATGTTATTATTAGAAAAATGGCTTCAGTAGAAACATTAGGTTCAACAGATATAATTTGTTCTGACAAAACAGGCACAATAACTCAAAATAAAATGTTAGTTAAAAGAATATTTGTAAATGATAAAATTTATACTGATGAAGAAAATATTGAAAATATTCAAATGCTTAATTTATGTGCTGCATGTTGTCAAAATGTTACTAAAAATGAAAATGGTTATATTGGCGATGAAACTGAGATTTCCATATATAAATATTTAGAAAAATATAATATTGATTATACAAAGTTAAAAAGAGAAAATGAATACCCTTTTGATTCAGATAGAAAAATGATGAGTACGTTAAATGTAATTAATGAAAATAAATATTTATTTACAAAAGGAAGTTTAGATTCAATAATAAATAATTGCAGTTATTATCTTTTAGATAATAAAATATATCCACTTACAAACGAATATAAGAAAAGAGTAATGCAAATCGAAAAGGAAGAATCACAAAAGTCTTATAGATTACTTGCATTTGCTTATAAAAATACAGATTTAGATAATATTGAAAAAAACATGATATTTATAGGACTTATTGGCATGATAGATCCACCAAGAGATAGTGTTTTAAAAGCAATTCAAATTTGCTATAATGCTGGATTAAAACCAATTATGATTACTGGAGATTCCATTAATACTGCT
Source organism: uncultured Bacilli bacterium (assembly GCA_934101645.1). Classification (GTDB taxonomy): domain Bacteria; phylum Bacillota_I; class Bacilli_A; order RF39; family UBA660; genus UBA6448. Next base: position 80,882 of record CAKORX010000006.1, read on the forward strand.
CTTGCAATAGGCAAAGATGTTGGAATTATTAGTAATGATGAAAGCGCAATTGAAGGAAAATATATTGACAAAATGAGTGATGAAGAACTTGAAAAAGAGATTTCTAAATATCAAGTTTTTGCAAGAATTTCTCCTAATACAAAACTAAGAATAGTAGAAACACTTCAAAAACAAGGCTATGTTGTGGCAATGACTGGTGATGGAGTAAATGATGCTCCGGCAATACAAAAAGCTGATATAGGTATAGGTATGGGAGTTACTGGAACAGAAGTTGTAAAAAAAGTAGCCGATTGTATTTTAGTAGATGATAGTTTTTCTACCATTGTTGATGGCGTTGAAGAAGGAAGAAGAATAACTAGTAATATAAAAAAGGTAATGCTATATTTGCTAGCAGGTAATGTTGTTGAAGTTATATTAGTATTTGTTTCGATGATTATGAATATGGAAATGTTTAATACTTTGCAACTTCTTTGGCTAAATTTAATAACTGATTCAATCCCTGCAATATGTTTAGCTTTTGAACCTGCTGATAGTGAAATTATGAAAAATAATCCTTCGAATAAGGCGAGTCAAAGCTTTTTTACACCTTTATTAGCATCAAAAATAATTATTGGTGCAATATTTAAATCTTTAGTAATGATTCTATTATTTGTGTATTTTTCAAAAAATCAAAATGTAAATGTAGCAAGTTCACTTTTATTTATTTTCCTAATTGGTCATGAACTTTTATATGCATTTTCATGTAGAAATATAAAAAAATCAGTTCTAAATAAAAATATTTTTAAAAATAAAAAACTTGATTTGGGTATTGGAATTTTAATAATTATTCAGGTTATAATTTTAACAACTGGTCTTTCGAAATTTTTTATAGTTAATGGAATAAGTATAGAAAATATAATAATAACATTAACAGTTTTACTAGTTATATTCGTTATAGGAGAATTTGTAAAACCATTATATAATAAATTATTTAAAGATTATGTGGAGGTAAAATGAAAAAAAATAATTTAACAACTTTTATTGCAATTTCTGGTTTAGTAGTATTTACAGTATTTGTTACTGTAGCGGTAATTAATTTAATGCCTAATCATGAAAGCAATTCTTTTTATGTAAAAGTAAATGATAAAATGGATGCTAAAGTTGAAGGTTTAGAAGTTAAAGAGGGAAAACTTATTATAGAAACATCAGGTGATGCTGTGCAGGTATGTGTTAAATCAACTGTTTCAACGCCAACATTAAATTCATTATGCTGGAATAATATTGAAAATAATAAAACGGAAGTAGCAATATTTGAACATAAAAAGTATTATGTTTGGCTTAAAGACACCAATAATAATGTAAGTAGTCATTTAAGTATTAACACAAAAGAAAATTAATAATGTAAAGTAGACACTTTATTAGCCATATTGACATAATATATGATAAAATAAAAATAGAGGTGAATAGAATTTGAAAAAAAGAGTTTTTAGTGTAATAGGGTTACTGGTTATAGCACTTTCATTAAGCGGATGTGTTAAATTTGATGCAACGATGGACATAAAAAAAGACAAATCAATGGATTTTTCAATAGTTTATGCAGTAGATACAACATATTTTGGTAATGAAACACTTATGGATGAGGAGAGTAAAAAACAAATAGAAAAGGATGGCTTTTCAGTTGAAGATTATCAAGATAATAAAATGAAAGGTGTTAAAGTATACAGAAATATAAAAAATATTGATGATGTAAGTACTAATGAAGATAATACTTTTGATTTATCTGGTATGTTTGAAAAGAAAGACAGTAGTGAGAGTATCTTTAAAGTTAAGAAAGGTTTAATAAAAAATAAATATACAGCATCTTTACATTTTGATACTAAAGATAGTAATTTAAATGACGATTTGACAGGTGATGATGATATTGAGTACACAGATGATTATGAAATCGAAGATAACACTACTAGTGACGATTTTCCTAATTTAGATTTTTCTTCTTCATTAACATCTTCAATGGATTTAAAATTTAAAGTAAATTTACCATATAGCGCTATAAGAAGTAATGCAACTTTATCAAATAATGATAATAAAGAATTAAGTTGGGATTTAACTTCTTTTAAAGAAGATAATATTGAATTTGAGTTTGAATTATATAATTTAACAAACATATATATTATTGCTGGAGTAGGTATTATTTTAGTATTTGCATTAATATTATTTATAGCAAAAAACAATAATAAAAAAATTGGTGAGGCTATTTTAACTAAAGAAGAAAATACTATTGAAACTTTAACTGAAGATTTAAAAATTCAACCAACACTTTCAAATACAGATACTAATAATTAAAAAATAAAAACTAACATATAATTATAATATGAAAAAAATATTATTATTTATATTTAGTTTTTTTGTGCTTTTAAATGTAGTAAATGCTGGTGGTTATATTGTTTATGATATGGATAGTGGAAGTATTATAAAGGCAAGTAATGAAAACGAAAAACATTTAATTGCTAGTACTAGTAAAATAATGACTGCCATAATTGCTATTGAAGAAAATAATTTAGAGGAAATTATTACGGTAGATAAAAATATTTTAAGTGCTGTAGGAAGTAGTATTTATCTTGAAATAGGAGAAAAAATATCTTTAAAAGATTTAATTTATGGAATGATGCTTCGAAGTGGAAATGATGCTGCTACAATGATTGCAATAAATAATTCTGGTTCTATGGAAAACTTTGCCAGAAAAATGAATGATTATGCAGTAAGAATTGGAATGAAAAATACATCTTTTATAAATGCTCATGGGCTCGAAGATAAAGATGGAAATGGAAATATATCAACAAGCTTTGACATGGCACTTCTTACAAGTTATGCTATGAAAAATGAAACTTTTAAAAGTATTTTTAAAACTAAAAACTATAGTTGTAAATCTGATAAAAAAAGTTATGTTTGGTCTAATAAAAATAAATTATTAAAATATGATTATGTTACGGGAGGAAAAACCGGTTACACAAAAAAAGCTAAAAGAACCCTTGTAACAACTGGATTAGTTAACGGGACAAATATAGTAGTAGTTACTTTAAATGATCCTAATGATTGGCAAACTCACTTGTCATCATATGATTATGTAAAAAAAAATTATATAAATGTCTCAGTTTTGGATAAAGATAAGTTTAAAATAAATATAAATAATATTTTTATCGAAGATAAACTTTTAATAAAAAATAATTATAATAGACTTGTTAGAAATAGTGAAATAAAATATTTTAAAATTAAATATCTTTTAAGTAGTAAGGATAATTATAAAAATAACGATATTGTAGGTCAAGCAAATATTTATTTTAAAGATGATTTAGTTCATACAGAAAATATTTATATTCAAAAAAATAAGAAAAAGACACGTAAAAATTTTTTCAAAAGATTATTTAAATTATAAAATAAATGTGTTAATATATATAATATGAAGAAGAATATAAGTGTGATACTATTTGTAATAATTGTTATTTTAATGGGCGTACTACTAGGGTGTGCAATTATAAAAAACCGTGATAAAAATAATAATGATATAACATTTAATTATAAAAAAGGTGATGTAGTAACCGTTAATAATATGGAAATTACAATATTAAATATTTCACAAATAAAATGTGGAAAGAAAGATAAATGTGATAATGAAGTTGAGGTAAGTGTAAAGATAAAAAATGATGATATTTATACATATTATACACTTCAAAGTTATCATAAACCAGAAGACGTTATTAAGGATACAAACTTAAAAGTATACTTAAGTTACGCTGATGAAAAAATTGCATTTGATATAAAATAAAATCTAAAATGGTTTTATTTTTTTTTATTGTTCATAAAATTTATTATGATTTCAATAGTGTGGACATTTTTAATTGTTATAGGCATTGTTTATAGTTTTTTAACAGGGAATATTGATACCATTAATCAAAGTATTTTAACTAGTGCGGGTAAAGCCTTGGAATTAATTTTGTCTTTACTACCAACTATTGTACTTTGGACTGGTATTATGAAAATTGCGGAAGATGCTGGGATGCTTGAAAAATTTGCAAATTTTTTAAAACCAATTTTAAGTAGATTATTTCCACATATTCCCAAAAACAATCCCTCATTAGGATATATTGCTTCGAATATTGCCGCAAATATGTTAGGGCTTGGAAGTGCTGCAACACCATTTGGACTAAAAGCTATGGATGAACTTCAAAAAATAAATTCTAAAAAAGATACTGCATCAACGTCAATGATTACTTTCTTAGTTTTAAATACGGCTGGAGTAACCATAATACCAACAACAATTATTGCAATTAGACTCGCATATAATTCTTCAAATCCTTCAGCAATTATTGCTCCAGCAGTTATATCTACAAGTTGCTCATGCTTAAGTGCTATTTTAATTGATTATTTTATTAGGAGAAAAAATAAATGAATACATTTTCTATTATAGTTATTCCATTTTTTATTTTACTTGTAGTATTTAATGGATATCTAAAAAAAATTGATATATATACATCATTTTTAAATGGTGCAAAGGATGGACTTAAAATAGTTTATAATATTTTTCCAGCAGTTCTTGCAATGGTTTTTGCAGTTAATATATTTTTAGATAGTAATATTTTACCATTTTTATTAAAACCAGTTACAAGTATATTAAATTTACCTACAGAAATTCTTCCTATGGCTTTTTTGCGTCCAATATCTGGTACAGCATCACTTTCTATAATGACAAAGATTTTTGAAATATATGGTCCTGATACTTATCCAGGTAGACTTGCTTCAGTTATTCAAGGATGTACCGATACAACTATATATGTAATAGCGTTATATTATAGCAGTGTAAAAATAACTAAAAGTAGATATACAATTATAGTAGGCTTGCTTGCTGATTTAGTAGGCTTAATAATGGCGTTTATTTTAACGAGCATTTTCTTTTAAAATGTGTTATACTTTTTCTTGAGGAGGACTTTATGGAGAAAGTTCAAAAAATAATAGCAAATAGAGGTTATACCTCAAGAAGAAAAGCTGAAGAATTAATTAGACAAGGTAAAGTTAGTGTAAATGGTAAAATAGTTTACATTGGGGATAGAATAAATGAAGATGATTTAATTGAAATTGACGGTATGCAAATAGCTAATAATCAAAAAAAAGTTTATTATCTTTTAAATAAACCAAGAGGAGTTATTTCTGCTGTTAGTGATGACAAGGGAAGAAAAACTGTTGTAGATTTTATAGATACAGATGAAAGAATTTATCCAGTCGGAAGGCTTGACTACGATACTACAGGAATTATTATTTTAACTAATGATGGTAATCTCGCAAATCATTTAACGCATCCAAAAAATAAAATAATTAAGACATATTTAGCAAAATGTGCTGGTTTAATAACCAAGGAACAAATTGATAAATTAAAAAAAGGCGTTTACATAGATGAACGTAAAGTGGACATTATAGATTTTAAAGTTAAAAAGCTAGATAAAGAAAAAAATGCTACTTATATAAGTATATCTATAATTGAGGGTAGAAATCATATTGTTAAAAAACTATTTGAAAGCATTGGGCTTTTAGTAGATAAATTAACAAGAACTAACTATGATTTTTTAGATTTAGGAAATTTAAAATCTGGAGAATATAGAATGTTAACACTTAAAGAAGTAAAAAAACTTTATAGAAATTAAAAAAATAACCATTTGGTTATTTTTTTATGATAATTTATTTATTTTCGTGCTCACAGTGACAATCTTCACATGAGCATTCTTCATCGTGTTCACAGTGACAATTATCACACGCACATTTTTCATCACCATCTGCTAATTTAATAGCATTAACAGGACAAGAATGTATAGCATTTTGTAAATCTTCACTTTCTAAATCATCTTGACTAATAACAGAAGATAAACCTTCATCATTAAAATCAAAGTGTTTACTATCAAGTGCTATACAAGCACCACAACCAATACATTTTTCTTCATCTAAAATAAGTTTTTTCATTTATTCCTCCAGTGACATTATAGCAAATATGTATAAATTTGACAAATAAAATATTTTTGATAAAATATATCAGACTCAAAAAAAGGGGGAAACAAAATGCTTGTTTATAGAGTATGTAATAGGATAGAAATAGAAGAAATTTTATCCAAAAAAAGATTTGACAGCATTGGTAGTATATATGAAGTTAATCATAATAATAATCATGATTATACTCCAAATACTTTTTACATGCATTTTTTCCCTAAAAAAGAAGATATTTTTCACATAAATAATGTTCTAAAAAGATTTATTTGTACTTATGAAATCCCGGATGATTTATTAGTCTTTTATGAAGGAATGGGACTTTATGATGACTTTACTTGTCATAAAGAGGAATTTTTAGTTGAATTTGCAGTACCTAGTAAGTTAATAAGCATATCATTTTTAAGACGTATCGAAGTACTTCCATTTGATTATACTTATTTAGATTTTTTAAAAAATGGCGATTATGCGTCGACATTATTATATGATGGTACAAAGGAACCTAATTTAAGAAAATCGTAATAAAATTACTTTTATAAAGATTGAAAATATGTTATTATTAAATAGTAGAGGTGTTTTTCATGGACTTAAGAACTGACAAATATTATGAAGAAAATATAAAAACTGTTCCAAGTAGAACTTCGAGAAATCAAGAATTATATAAAGAAATTAGCAAAACAGAACTTAATAATTATGAAGTAAGAAGTAATGCCACAATTATTGGAGATAACAAAGGAAATATTGATGTAGAAAAAATTAAAAGTATTTTGGACACACATTATAAAGATGCTCCCAAAAGAAAATCAATAAAACTTGAAAATATTGAAGAAACTGTTAAGCCTGTTGAAGAAACTAAAGAATATGATATAAATGTTATTTTAAATAAAGCTCGTGAAGATAAAGAAGAAAATTATAGTGAAGAAAGAAATAAGAAACTTCGTAATACACAATTTGATATTCTAAGTAGTTTAAATTTAGATGAGGAAGAAGAGAAAAAGGAAACAGAAAGTCGTTCCATTAAAGAAGAAAATGCATCAGAACTACAAGAACTTATTAACACAATATCTATTAATGAAAAGGCTATAAAAGATATTCAAAATGGTGATGATCCACTTTCACTATTTGAAGATTTAAAAGGCTCAGATCATACTCAAACATTAAAGGGTTTAAAAGATAATGATGATTTAATAGAACAAACTAAAGAAACAATTTTTGAAACAGTTGATAAAAATGAAGATGAAAAAACAACTTCATTAGACAAATCTTTTTTTACAAAGTCTACGAATTTTAAAAAAGAGGATTTTGAAGATTTTTCAGATATTGAAGATGGTAAGTCATCCGTATTTGTAAAAATAATTATTGCATTACTTATAATTGCTTTTATAGCAGGCGCAATAATTTTAGTAAAATCATTTGTTTTATAACATATAATTTATTATGAAAATAAAAGAAAGATTAAAAAGAAAGTATTATATTTTAATATCACTTATTTTAATCTTTTTTTTTACATGTTTTTTTATAAGTTTTTATAATAAAAAAGTTGCGTTAAAACTAGATAGTTATGCAAATCAAATGGTTAAGGAAGAACTACAGAAAAAAATACTAAAAAATATTAATAATGTTTATAGTAATAGTTTAAATGATTTATTAATTATGCATTTAAATAGTAATAATGAAATTTTATTTATTGATTATAACTTAAAAAAATCATATGAAATACTTAATAATTATGTAAATAATTTAAGCAGTGATATAAAACAAAGTAATATTATAACAATTCCTTTTTTTGCCACGAATGATAGTTTGCTATTTGCAAATCTTGGACCAAAAGTAAGCGTTAAATATGACTTTATAAATTCAGTTATAGCAAATATTCATACAAAAGTAACTAACTATGGAATAAATAATGCTCTTTTAGAAGTATATTTACACTTAGAAATCAACTACTTAATTACTATTCCAATTAATACAAAAAAATATAAAGAAGAATATGACTTACTTCTTACTTCAAAAGTTATTAATGGTAAAGTTCCTTCAATATACGGAACTAATATAACTAAAGATAGTTCCATTGTTACAAATTAATTTTTTATTGATTTTACCTATGATGTATTTTCTTAAAACTATTACATTTAAGAAAAAACGTTCCCATATTTTCGTACTATTATTTTTTAATATTACCATATTTTTACAAAAATTTGTATAAATTTACAAAAAAATGTCGAAAATTATTATAAAATTATAAAATTTAGTAAAAAAATTTGATTTTTAAAAAAAATTTCTAGTCAAAAAAATGGTCAAAAATTTTAATAATTTTCCTTTTAAATAGTGAGCAAAATAGATATTCTTCAAAAAAGATTATTTAATAATTTCTAGTCAAAATTTATTTTTTATATCTAATATTTCCCGTACTTATGGGCATAATTATATTATTTTCTTAAATGTAATAGTTTTAGGAAAAATGAGACCCGTATTTATGGGAGATGTAGGAATATGAAAAAAAGGATAATTTTATTGGTATGTGGAATAGTTGCTTGTCTAGGAATTTTATTTTCTTTTCAATTGAAAAATAAAAATAATTTGCAAGAAAATAATGTAAAAAATAAAAATGGTTCTTTAGCAATTATGATAAAAGAAAATGGTGCTACAGAATATATTAAATCATCCTCAAATAGCATTCCAATAGGAGATTATGTATTAAACGAAGAAAAAAGTTATTGTAAAAATAATGGTAAAATTGGGGATTATGATAGCTCTTTAGGTAAGGTTAGTTTTTCATTTATTGGCACAGATAAATGTTATTTATATTTTGATTATAAAGAGTCAAAAGAATTATATAAATTAATTGCTAATAGATATAATAGAAATGATGGATATGTAAAACTTTATAATGAGGAAGATGCTAGCACCTATGCAAATCCAGTATATTATTTTAATGAAGCGGTTGAGAATAATAATGTTTTATTTGGTGGCTTTTGTTGGCAAATAGTTAGAACCACAGAAACAGGTGGAGTAAAAATAGTGTACAACGGTAAACAAAAGGATATATCAGAAGATTATACATTATTAAGTGAGTCAGAATATACAAACTTAAATAACGATGCAAGTTATCCATATACATTTGATAGTGCAAATAAAACGTGGACTAGTACAAATACAGGAAGAAAGAATAATTCTACAATAACATTTACAGTTCCGTCAAATGGACATTACGTATTAAATTATGATTCATCTTTGCCTGATAGTGAAGATCGTATTTATGTTGAAATATTCAAAAATGATGTAAGCCAAAGCAAATTTGGTGGAACAACAACAGGCCAAATACTTTTTAAAGATCTCAGTGTAGAAGACACAATAAAAGTTGCATTTACAAGAAATGCTGTTGGTTCTGGTGAAAGAGATAATGTAATATTTAATTTCGGCAAAGTAAATAGTATAATAAAAACATGTAATAATATAGGAACGGATTCTCAACTTGAAAATACAAAATCTTTTAATTATCTTGAGGACTCGCCAGCATATGTAGGATACATGTATAACACAATTTATTCTATTTCAAGTAGAAGTATGTCATCATTATTAAATATAGTATTTGGAAATACATTCACATACTCAAATGGGACTTACACATTAAGTGATACAATGACAGTAGTAACAAAATGGTCAGATGGTTACGATACGATTAATAATAATCATTATACTTGTTTTACTACCGGTACAACATGTACAGAACTTTATTATGTATATTATACAGATTGGAACTATGCATATTATATTATGCTAAAAAATGGTAAATCTGTAGATGATGCATTAAATGAAATGTTATATGCGGATGATGTAAATAAAACCGATAGTGCAATAAAAAAATATATAGATAATTGGTATGAAAACAATTTATTAGATTATGAAAATAAGCTTGAAGACACAGTATTTTGTAACGATAGAAGTATATCAAATTTAAACGGATGGAATCCAAATGGAGGAAGCACTGCAAGTAGTTATTTATATTTTAAAATCAATGATTCAGTAAATAGTTTAGTATGCACAAATGAAACTGATAGGTTTAGTACAAACAATGCAAAGGCACATTTAAAATATCCTATAGGATTATTATCAGCAGCAGAAGTTAGATTAGCTAATTCTGGAAGCAGTAGGTATTTTGCTGGTTCAACCTGGCTTTGTTCGCCATACGGCTTCAGTAGTATTAGAAACGGTGCCTATGTATACACGGGAAGTCAATATGGTGTTGGTGGCTATTATGTCAATGGCGGTTCTGGTGTGCGCCCATCAGTGTCATTGAAACCGAAAATAGAACCAGTTTCAGGAGATGGGTCATATACAAATCCATATGTGGTTTCATAAAAATTTAAAAATTTTATATATTCCAATTAAAAAATAATTGTGCTATACTTAATAATAGGTGAGAGTATGAAAAATGATAGCATTTTTGTAAATGAAGCATTTAGTGAAGCTATTAGTGATTATTTAAATAGTAAAAATAAACCCGAGGGAATTAAATATAATTCTTTTCCAGTGGTGGTAATAAGATTATTAATGATTATATATGATGAATTAGATATTTTAAATCCTTATTACTTAAATAATGAACAATCATTAAATGATAATTTAGAAAAATATGGATACTCTTATACTAAAATATGTGAATTTAAGAAAGCATTTCAAAGATATTTTGAAAATGAAAATTCAGAAGATTTTATAAGTATTCAAAAAATGTTAATTGATATGTTTGCAATGAAAACAAAATCAATGAAAGTTGATGATGTTATTATAAGTAATTTTAAAGATTTACTTTATACGCCATCGTCATCCTCTATGCTTATAACATCATATAATTATTTGATGGCACCAAATCCAAATGAAATATCTGAGTATTTTGATAAAGTTATAAGTGCAAATAAATATCATAAACCAGAAAAGCCTAAGAAAACACTAAATATTGATGCTTATGAAATTTTGAAATATTCACTTGAGGATATAAAAGGGATGTCTGCTGATGAACTAGACCAAGTTAATAAAAAGGTGTATAATTACTTTGATATTAATGAAAATGCAATTAATAAAGATTATTTACTAGACAAAGCAGTATATGACTTTAATAATCCAAAACCATCATTTTCTACGGGAAATGGATATGTAGATATTTTACTTATTTTATCTATAATTGTAACTCTAGGTTTAGTAATATTCTTATTAACAATTTTTGTATTCTAGAAAGGAATATTTTATGAATATTACAATTAATGATGTTATATATGAAGTTATAAAGAATGAAAAAGATGCAATAGACGAAGAAGTTTTAAAAGAAAAAATTACAGATTATTTTGAACCTTTCGATTATATTGTTGGCGATTGGGCTTATGGAAAAGTTCGTTTAAAAGGTTTTAATAATAAAAGTAATAAGGGATTTAAAAAAATTAACGATATAGATATGGTTAATGACTATATAGAAAAATATTGTGCATATGGATGCAGATATTTCATAATTAAAAAGATTGAAAATAAATAGCTTATTTGTTATAATAAGTTTATCATAGAAGGGATTGATTAAAGTGGGGAAAATTAAAGTTAATTTAGCAGGTGGAAGTGTATTTGAAAAGCCTTTAGTAACTTGTTTCCAAGGTGCTACTGCAAATTATGTAGTATTTGATAATGAGATGAATGGAGCAATGGGTTTACCAATTATTTGTATTAGTAAACTTGTTGGCAATAATGTAGAAAAAATATTTGATCAAAGCGAGTGGGCAAGTGTAAAAGAAAATTTAAAATCAATTATAAGTGGTCAAAATATGATTTATTTAGAAGTTCCTGAAACTTTAAATGGTCAAGATGATTTCTTTACTCAACTTACTTTACCAGTGGCATCTTTTGATGTATTAAAAAATGCGTATAAACCTCCGGTACCTGTAGAACCACAGGCTCCAGTAACACCGGCAGCTCCCGAAGTTATGGATGTACCAGCACCAACAGCACCGGCACCAGAACCAGTTCAAAATATAATGGATAGTCCAGTATCAATAACTCCAAGCATGCCAACTGCAAATGTTATGCCAAGTGCAGAACAAATGCCAGGTGCTCAAACTGTTAATTCAATAAGTTTTGCTAATCCGTTTGCAGCAAATACACCTGTAGAACCTGCACCACAAGTAATGCAAAGTATGCAAGCACCAGTAGGTGATGATAGTGAGCTTGCTCAAATTAAAGAAACATTCATGAAGTCTTGTGAAAATATGTTTGATGCTTTAGTAAAAAAAATGCAAAATAAATAGCTTTCAGTATAAAACTGAAAGTTTTTTTATATAATGTACTATGAAAGAATCTATAGAATATTATTATAATTTAACAATTGACGAACTATTTATAGAAAAAGATGTTTATCATTTTAAAATAGGTAATAGAGATTTTTATTTTAATTATTTTTCTAGAGATGTTAAAGATTTAGAGGATATTATAAAATGTAATATTGAACTTAAAAATCATGGCATTAGTACCCATATTATTTTAAAAAATATTAATAATGAGTATTTAACTAAAATAGAGGAACAAAATTATATTCTTATTGAAGTTATAAATAAAGGAGAGATAATTAACATTTCTGATATAATTGATTATAATAAAAAATTTATTTTAATAGATTCAAACAATCTTTATAGAAATAATTGGTCATATTTATGGCAAACAAAAATTGATTATATAGAATTACAACTCAAAGAAATTAAAACTAATATCATAATTGAAAATAGTATTGATTATTACATTGGCCTTGCTGAAAATGCTATATATTACGTAAATATAATTGAAAAAAAATATCCTATATCAAATTTAGATAAAATTGTATTAAGCAGAAAAAGAATTTATTTTCCAAATTATAAATTAAATTATTTAAATCCATTATCTTTTATATTTGATTTAGAAGTTAGGGATGTAGCGGAGTATATTAAAAGCTATTTTTTTGCGGGTGAAAATGCTTTAATAGAATTGGAAACTTTTTTAAAAAGTACGCATTTAACGACATATAGCTATAATATGCTTTTCGCAAGACTCTTATATCCATCTTACTATTTTGATATTTATGAAAAAATTGTTAATACAAATGATAAAAGCGAAAAACTTTTAAAAGTTATTTCTTTAAATGTTGAATATGAAAAATTTTTAAAAAAAGCATATGAACTTATTAGTACATATGCTCCTTTAGAAAATATTGAATGGCTTAAAAATTAACGTTAATTACACCTTTAATTTCGGGAATTTCTTCCTTAAAAAAAGTTAATAAATTTTCATTGATGGTATTATCTTGGTACATACAGTTTGCACATGCACCATATAATTTTATATATACATATCCATCTTCATATTTAATAAATTCAATATCACCACCATCCATATTTAAGTATGGTCGTATTTTTTCAATTACTTTTAAAATTTTTTCTTTCATATAAATCACGTATATAGTATATCATTTTTTTTAAAAACATGGTAGAATTTATTTGGAAGAAGGTTTTATGGCAGAATATATTGCGGGTAGTATCGTGAAATGCCAAGTAACTGGAATAGAAAAGTATGGTGCCTTTGTAAATGTTGATTCAGTTTATACTGGCCTTATCCATATTTCGGAAATATCAAATGATTATGTAAAAAATATTACTGATTTTTTACAAGTAGGTGAAATTATTTATACTCAAATTCTTGAGGTTGATGAAACTAATCATCAATTAAAGTTATCAATTAAAAATATAAATTACAAATCTAATTCTAAAAGCAAAGTAAAAGAATCAAGACTCGGATTTTTGCCTTTAAAAAATCATTTAAATACTTGGATTAGTGAAAAACTATCAGAAATCAAAAAAAATGGTGAATAAACCATTTTTTATTTTGTATAAAAAAAACTCAATTTCTTGAGTATTTTTTTTTATGGTGCCCGAGGCCGGACTTGAACCGGCACGGGTTTTAATGCCCGCAGGATTTTAAGTCCTGTGCGTCTACCTATT
>CAKORX010000007.1 GCA_934101645.1 uncultured Bacilli bacterium
GTGACGATAGCTCAGGTGGTACACCTCTTCCCATACCGAACAGAGAAGTTAAGCCCTGATACGCTGAAAATAGTGTATGCTAAGATAAGAAGTTGCCAATAATTTTTTTTTGCAATAAAATAGTGTATATATATATTAAAATACTTGTTTATAAGTATTATTTTTTTTATAATTGTAGTGGAAGGTGATTTTATGAATTTTAAATACACATCAAGAAATGAAATGGATACTATTGAGTTAGCACAAAATATTGAATCTGAAAAATTTCCTAATATGGTTATTTGCTTAGATGGTGAACTTGGTAGTGGTAAGACTGTATTTGTTAAGGGTTTTGCTAAAGCATTGGGAATTGACGAAAATATTACAAGTCCAACTTTTAATTTAATTAAAGAATATAATTCTGGTGAATTACCATTATACCATATGGATGTTTATCGTTTAGAGGGCAAATGCGAAGATATTGGATTTGATGAATATTATAATAAAGGTGGAGTATGCATTATTGAATGGTCTGATATTATTTGTGACTGCCTACCAAAAGAAAGATTGCAGATTAATTTTAAGGTTGTTAACGAAAATACTAGAATATTAGAAATAATTCCTTATGGTGAGAAATATGAGGAATTATGTAATTCTGTTTTATAGGTAAAAAATGAATACATTATTTATTGATACACATTTATATGATGTAAATGTTATTTTGTTCAGAAATGGCGTAGTAGTTAAAAATTCTGTTGCTAGTAAGGAAATTCATAATAGCTCATCACTATTACCTTTAATAATTGATGTTCTTGATAATGAGTCTTTTGATGAAATTATTGTTGTTAATGGTCCAGGATCATTTACTGGAATTAGAACCGGAATTACTGTTGCAAAAACTTTAGCATATACAAGAAAAATACCTATTAAGACAGTTAATTATTTAGAAATGATGGCATATAGTTTAGATGATAGTGAGAACTATGTTGGAATTTTTGATAATAGTGGAGTTTATGTTGGACATTTTAAAGAATATAATTTAGTTGAAGATTATTTTTATTTAAAACATTCCGAATATGAGGAATGTTCATTAAAAAACGATTTAAAAACGTCTGTTGTTATTGATTATGGTAAAGTTTATAAAATGGTATCAAAAAGAAGTGATATGGACCCTAAGTTTGTCAATCCAATATATATAAAAAAAATTAGTGCAGAATTATGATAAGATTTATAGATTTAAACGATATTGATTTTTTAAATTCTTGGTTAAAAGACTTTGATAGTAAATTTTCTAAACATTATGATTTAAAGTATTATTTAGATAATAAAGATATATATGTTTGCTTAGGATATGAGCTTAACAAAAAAATCGTTGGGTTCATACTTGCTATGAAATTATTTGATGAATCAGAAATTTTGATTCTATATGTTGATAAATTGTTTAGAAAAAAAGGTATTGCAAAAAAATTAATAAATTATTTAATAAATCCTATTAATTCCAAAAGCATATTATTAGAGGTTTCAAATAAAAATTTACCTGCACTAAATTTATATGAAAAATTTGAATTTAAAATAATTAATATTAGAAAAAATTACTATCAAGATAGTGATGCTTATGTTATGAGAAAGGTGATATAATGAAAGACGTGTATATTTTAGCTGTTGAATCAAGTTGTGATGATACTAGTATAGCTATTGTGAAAAATGGTAATGAGTGTATTTCTTTAAGTATTTCTTCGCAAATTGATGTACATACAAAGTTTGGTGGGGTTGTACCTGAAATTGCTTCGAGAATGCACTGTGAAAATATATTATTTGTTTTGGAAGATTGTTTAAATAAAACAAGTTTAAAAATAGAAGATATGGATGCAATAGCAGTTACATATAAGCCTGGGCTTATGGGCTCATTACTTGTTGGTATAGAATTTGCCAAAACCTTAGCGTTTGTTTATAACAAACCCTTAATTGGAGTTAACCATTTGATTGGACATATATATGCAAATAATTTGGAAGACAAATTGGAATATCCTTTACTAGCTTTAGTAGTTAGTGGTGGTCATACAGAATTATCTATAATGAAGGGCGACTATGAGTTTGAATTATTAGGTTCTACATTAGATGATGCAATAGGTGAATGTTATGACAAAGTTGCTAGAGTACTCGGCTTTCCGTATCCGGGAGGACCGAGCATAGAAAAAGCTGCCTTAGAAGGAAAAAATGCATATGCCTTATCGAAACCAGTATATGACGATACTTACAATTTTAGTTATAGTGGTTTAAAAAGTCAGGTAATAAATTTAGTAAATAGTGAAAAAATGAAGGGCAATA
This sequence comes from uncultured Bacilli bacterium, assembly GCA_934101645.1. Lineage (GTDB taxonomy): Bacteria > Bacillota_I > Bacilli_A > RF39 > UBA660 > UBA6448. Next base: position 2,308 of record CAKORX010000007.1, read on the forward strand.
CAATTAATAAAAATGATCTTGCTAAATCATTTCAAGACGTTGCTGTCGATGAGATAGTTAGAAAAGTTGATATTGCCATGAAAAATACTGGTATAACTAATTTAGTTGTTGCTGGCGGAGTATCCGCAAATAAATATTTAAAAAGCGAATTAAAAACATTATGTGATTCACATAATGCTAAATTGTACATTCCTAGGTTAATTTATTGTACTGATAATGCCGCTATGATTGGTGCGGCAGCATATCCATTATATTTAAATAAAGATTTTAAAGACTTTTCTTTAGATGCGATAAGTCATGCTGATTTAATATCTTAATTTAAAATACTTACTACAATATTTAAATAAAGTGCAAATAAAAGCCAAAATAAATATGGCAGTTGTAAATAAGCAGTTAGCTTATTTTTTTTATATAATTTTTTCATTAAATAAATAGTACTTATGATAAGTGCTAATAAATGAAAAATTGCAACTTTGTATAGTTTGAATTTAAAAAATACAATTGACCAAGTATAATTTAAAAGTAAGTTAATAATATAACTAATAATAATTGATTTTTCTTTGCTTTTTTTAGTTGAAATGTATAATGATACTCCTAAGAGTAAATATAAAATACTCCATGCAATAGGAAATACTATTCCTGGTGGACTTAAAGGTGGCTTAATAAGCACTTTATAATTTTTGTAACTTGTTAATAGTGAGAATAAGAATCCTCCTATAAGAGGCGTTAAAATGGTGAATATGGCTTTAATTATCTTTTTAAATTTCATATTATTATTTTATAATAATTTATAATTTTTATTCATAATATGACTTATTTACTATATAAATAAATTATGATATAATACATGCATATGGGGTAGCATGGTTTCGACATATGTTAATAGATATGACTGCAGGTAGTTGGCAAACTTTAAATGCACAAAAAAATAAATGACGAAACTTCTTATAGTTTCACTCCTGCTTTTGCCTAATATAAGGTAAGGGAGTACTCTAATATTTTTATGCTTATGAAAAATATCTAGGGTTAATAATTATAAGCTATATAATTTATATTTTTTGAGTATATTTTATGAAGATTTATCAAAATTACTATTTACGAGGTTCGTTTTAGCCATTTAAATAGGAAATTCTAAATAGAACTAAACTTGTAGATGTTGTATTATATGACATATTGGACAGGAGTTCGATTCTCCTCTACTCCACCATTTTATTAATAAACTCGAACTTTTCGAGATATATAGGAAACTACTTTTAATTTCATTTAAAAGTAGTTTTATTTTTTAAATTCTATATTATATTTATATTTATTGATAGAAAAAAGAATGTTATAATTATTCTAGGAGTATGAGTATGAAGAAGTTATATATTATATGTGCTGTATGCCTAATGTTTTTTATGAGTCCAAATATAGTTTTTGCTCATCCTGGTAGAACTGATAGTAATGGCTGTCATACTTGTAAAACAAATTGTTCGTCGTGGGGTTTAAACTATAATGAATATCATTGCCATAATGGGAATACTTATACTAATTCAAAAGGACAAATTTTTAATAGTAATGGAGTACTAATAAGTGATTCATCATCAAATAATAATGATATCATATATCAAAAAAGCAATAATGCAAATATAAAGTCTTTATTAATTGACGGAAATAGTGTTAATATCACCAATGAAATGAGTTTTTCTACATCTAATTTAGAGCCAAATATTATTGTGGTACCAGAACATAGCAAAGCCACTGTAAAAATTGATAAACCATCTATTCTTTCTAATGAATTAATGAATGAAATTACTATAAGTGTTACAGCAGAAGATTTAACTACTAAAGTATATAAACTATATATAAAAGTTGCAAGTAATGATGCTACAATAAATAGTTTAAAAATTAATGAAGAAAGTATTGATATAAATGATGAAATGTTTTACAGTACAACAAGTGAAAAAATAAAATTAAATGTTGTAACAAATAATGAAAATGCTAAAATCATTAGTAATTTAGAATATGATTTAAATAATGGCGATAATAAAATAATTATTAAAGTTAAGGCTGAAGATGGAGTAACTGAAAAAGAGTATATATTAAATGTAAAGAAAAATAAAGTATTAAGTGATAATATTGAAATAAGTGTTAAAGTCAACGGTGAAAAAGCTATTTTCAAAAATTATAAAAGCGAAATTATTTATATATCATCAGGTGATACTATAAGCATTGAGTATGAACTAAAAGATAGCAACGCAAATACTAACTTACCTAAGGAAAAGAAAATAAAAATTGGAGATAATGAAATAAAGTTTAATGTTGTTGCAGAAAATGGGCGAAATCAAGAGTATATTTTGAATGTTCATAAGAATAGTAATATTGAAAATATAATTTATCCAATAATCGGATTTGCATTTTTAGGTGGTATAGGATTAATCATTTACAAATTAATTAAGAAAGATTAGTATAAAGGAGAATTTATGACAAAAGAAAAATTTTTATCATCTATTTATTTAATAATAAAAAATGATAATGGAAAAATTTTATTACAAAGAAGACAGGGAACCAAATTATGGCCGGGATTTTTAGCTTTACCTGCGGGGCATATTGATGAGGGAGAAGACCCTTATGAAGCTGCAATAAGAGAAGCTAAAGAAGAACTTGATATTACAATTACTAGAAATGATATAAGTGATTCATTTGTTGTTATGAGAAAAAATAAATCACTAATGCCATATTATGACGTTTATTTTAATATAAGTAATTATATAGGGAATATTAAAATAGCGGAGCCATTAAAATGTTCTGAGTTAATATGGCAAGATATTAATAATTTACCAAATGATATGATTGATTTTGAGATAAGTGCAATAAATAATTATTTAAATGGCATTAAATTTAGTTGTATTTATGCTGATAATGAAAAAACTGTATAATTTAACAAATTTTCAACATACTATTCTTAGAAGGAGAAATTGTATGAAAGAAAATGCACCAAACATGCTTACAGGCAAAGATTTAGATTATTTACAAGATATTTTTAATTGGAATTATTATGCATTGAAAAATTGTTCTTTATCATTAACAAAAGTTAAAAATAATGAAATAAAAAAACATTTTCGTAAATGTAATAATTTTTTTAAGACAAGTTTGAACAAAACATTAACAATAATAAAGGATGGTAAGGCTTGTGAATAGTATAAAATTTGAGGATAAAGATTATTTAAATAACATTTTATCAACATTAAAAGAAATGTCAAAAAACTATGCTATTGCATTAACTGAGGCAAGTAATGAAATCTTATATAAGAATTTAAAAAAGTCCTTTGATGCTGTAATAAAATTACAAAGGGAAACCTTTGAGTTAATGTATAAAAATGGTTTTTATAAACTAGAAAAAATTGAAAAAGAAAAGCTTAATAACAAATATTCAACGTTGTATGAAGAGTATAAAAAACTAGAACTTGAATAAAGGTAAATTTTGAATAATTTATCTTTTTTTATAATATAAAAAACTAGACAAAGGTTATTAATTTTGTTATACTACTTGCGAGTAAAGAAATTACTCCTTGCTTTTTACTTGATAAAAAGCCGAGAAGACCATAAGGAGGTGTGAAGATGGATAAATACGAAATTATGTTCATTGTTAAAAATACAATCGAAGATGAAAAAGTAAAAAATGTTGCTGATTCATTAAAAAATTTAATAACAAATGACAAAGGTAATATCATCGAATTCAAAGAAATGGGTAAAAGAAAACTTGCTTATCCAATTAAAAAAGAATTAACTGGAACATATTATGTTATGACAGTTGAAGCAAAACATGATACTATCAAAGAATTTGAACGTAAAGTTCTTATTAACGAAAATGTTTTAAGACATTTAATTATCAAAAAAGAAGGAGAATAAGAATGAATAAAGTAATTTTATGCGGTAGATTTACAAGAGATCCTGAGTCTAGAATGAGTTCTAATTCACTTGAAGTATCAAGATTTTCTCTTGCTTGTGCAAGTGATTTTGTTAATAAAGATGGTCAAAGAGAAACAGAATTTATAAATTGTGTAGCTTTTGGAAGAACTGCACAAACTATTAACAAATTTTGTAAAAAAGGCCAAATGATTTTAGCTCAAGGACGTATTAGAAATAATAGCTATGATGCTCAAGATGGAACTAAGAGATACACAACTGATATATCTATTGATAGTTTTGAGTTTATTGGTTCAAGAACTAGTGGAGATAATGCAAATTCATCTTATCAAAGTAGTTCAAATAGTGGAAACTATAATAATTCTAATATGCAAACTACTGATATTTCTGAAGATCCTTACAAAGAATTTAGTGAAGAAACTAATATAAGTAGTGATGAATTTCCATTTTAAAAAGGAGGAATAATTGTATGGCTGAATTTTATCATAAGAAAAAAAGAATATGCCAAATGTGTGCTGGTAAATCAGTTGATTATAAAGACGTAATGATTATTAATAAATACATTAATGAAAAAGGTAAAATATTACCTCGTAGAATGACTGGTGCTTGTGCAAAACATCAAAGACATATTGCTGAACAAGTAAAATATGCTCGTTTAATGGCATTAATTCCATTTGTTAAATAACAAATGGTTTTTTTTTATATGATATGATATAATATAAAATATTTACGGAGGAAAAAATGAAAGTTATTCTTTTAAAAGATGTTAAAAGTCAAGGAAAGAAAAATGATATAATAGATGTTTCTACTGGATATGCAAATAACTATTTAATTAAAAATAAATTAGCAGTTGCCTATACGGAAACTAGTAAAAAAATTCTTGATAAAGAAATCAAGAAAAAACAAGATATTGAAGATGAATTAGTAAATAGTTTAAATGCTATAAAAAAATCTTTAGATAATAAAGTAGTTGAATTTAAAGTTAAGACTGGCAAAGAAGACAAAGTGTTTGGTACAATATCTTCGAAACAAATAAGTGATAAACTTAATGAAATGGGTTATAAAATTGATAAAAAAAATATTATAATAGATAGTCCAATAAGTAATTTAGGAACACATAAAGTTCTTATAAAATTACATAAAAAAGTTGAATTTAGTATAGATGTAAAATTAGTTAAGTAAGGAGAATTATGGCAAAGGCATTACCTTTTAATAATGAAGCAGAAATGTCCGTATTGGGCGTAGCATTTATTTCAAAAGATGAAGTTGATAAAATCTGTGAAAGTGTAAATGAAGATATGTTTTTTGATGAAAAAAACAAATGCCTTTTTAATGCAATAAAAAGTTTGCATGACCAAAAAATTCCCATTGATTTAACTACAGTAAAAAATGAATTAGAAAAAACAAAGAAAATTAATATTGTTAATATAAATCATATAACAGAAGTTATTGATTCTGTCGTAACAAGTGCAAATATTGATTATTACATTTCAATGCTTAATGATTATTACACTAGAAGAGAACTAATTAACTCCGCTACAGGGATTGTAGAAAATGCATATAATGAGGAAGATGTTACAAGGCTTCAAGATTATGCTGAAAAATCCATTTTACTTGCAGTAAGAAATCGTAGTGTTTCAGAGTTAATTCCTATTTCTACAGTATTAAAAAATGCTCATGATAAACTTGAGGACCTTGCAAAAAATAAAAAATTAATTACTGGGTTAGAAACAGGATTTTATGATTTTGACAAATTAACAACAGGATTTCAAGGCGGCGAAATGATTATTTTAGCAGCCCGTCCAGGTATGGGAAAAACTGCTTTAGCACTAAATATGGCAACTTATGCTGGAAAAACAACAAATAAAGCAGTAGCAATATTTAACTTAGAAATGCCTGCGGAAATGCTTGTTAATAGAATGATATCATCAGTTGGAAGAATTGATTCTTATAAATTACAAACAGGAAATATGCATGAAAAAGATTGGCAAAGATATAATGAAGCTATGAGCCAACTTGCGGAAACAAATATTTATATTGAAGCTGACGCTGGGACGACAATATCCGAAATAAGGGCAAAATGTCGTAGACTTGCAAGTAGTGATAAAGGATTAGGATTAGTAATAATCGACTATTTACAGCTTATTAATAGTGGTTCTAAAAAAGTTGAATCAAGACAAGTTGAGGTATCTGACATATCAAGGTCATTAAAAACAATGGCTCTTGAATTAAATGTTCCAGTAATTGCCCTATCACAGTTATCAAGAACTGCTGAAAAAAGGGAGAGTAACGTTCCCATGCTTGCAGACTTACGTGAGTCAGGTTCTCTAGAACAAGATGCCGATATGGTACTTTTTATAAATAGAAAAGATTATTATGATAAAGAGAAAAATCAAAATGAAACTATAGTACCTGCAGAACTTATTATTGCTAAACATCGTAAAGGTAGTTTGGGAACTATAGATTTAAAATTTGAATTAAATATTGGATTATTTAAAAGCGTATTAAAAGAACAAGGAGAATAATGAAAACTAAAGATTTAATAAAATCAATTATTATTACAGTTTTTATTGGGGTTTTATGTATTTTGTCTTTTGTAAAAAAAGATAACAATATGGAAGCTAAAAAAGTATATGAAGTATTTATTGATGGTAAATCCGTGGGATATATTCAAAATGATGATAAATTATATGAACTTATAAATAATAAACAATTAGAAATCAAAGAAAAATATAATGTCGATAAAGTATATCCACCTGAAAATTTCAAAATTGTAGAAACATCGTCATATGATATTGTAATATCAACACCAGAACAAATATATAACAAACTTGCAGATATGGGTTCATTTACAATCGAAGGATATTCAATAAATATTAAAGATGATAAAAAAAATATAACTATTAATGTATTAGATAGAGATATATTTGATAAAGCAGTACATAATTTCGTTTTAGCATTTATTTCAGAAGAACAATATCAAAGTTATATAAATAGTACTCAAAAAGAAATTGAAACTACCGGTAAAATAATTGAAAATATGAATTTTGACGAAACTATTAACATTAAGAAAAGTTTTATTAGCGTTAATGATAAAATTTTTGTAGATGCCACTAGTTTGACTCAATATTTACTTTTTGGTCAGAATAATAAAATTGAAAATTACACAGTTAATTCTGGAGATACAATTGAATCCATTTCTGAAAAAAATAAACTTAATTATAAGGAATTTTTAATTGCAAATCCAAAATATACTTCTAAAGACAGTTTATTAACAATTGGAGAAAATGTAAACATTACATTAATTAATCCGATTTTAACATTTTCATATAAAGTTAATGAAGTTATGGATAGTGAAATACCTTATGAAAAAATTGTAACTTATGATTCTTCGAAAAGCTCTAATTATGAAGAGATTACAACCGCCGGTGTAAAAGGAATAACACGTGTTACTATGAATTATGTAGTAAAAAATGGTGAAACACAAGGCGGTGTTGAAAAAACAAAAGAGGTATCTATTGTTGAAAAAGTAGACCAGGTTACCACTAAAGGTGGATATAGAGGCGGTGGATTTACAACTGGAAGTTATGTAGATACCGGTTCAACATGGCAATGGCCTACAAATTATCCATATGTTATAACAAGTTATTTTGAATGGAGATGGGGAACATTTCATGAAGGAATTGATATATCAGGTACAGGATTTAATTCTCCAATATATGCTGCATTAGACGGAACTGTTGTATCAGCACAATGGGAAGGCCTATGCGGAATAGGTGGTGGACAATGTATTGTTTTACAACATGATAATGGTTACTATACAATTTATGCCCATTTAGCAGATAATTCATTTAGGGTTAAAGTTGGAGACAAAGTTTCAAGAGGACAAGTTATTGCTGGTATGGGTAGTACAGGATATTCTACGGGTACACATTTACATTTTGGTTTATGGCTGGGTGTACCATATAGAGGTACTTTAATAAATCCATTAAGTTTGTGGCGTTCATGAAAATATGTACTTTAGCAAGTTCTTCGAGTGGAAACTCTACCTATATTGAAACAAAAAATTATAAAATTTTAATAGATATTGGAAGAACTAAAAAATATATTGTTGAAAAACTAAAAGAAATAAATGTTGATTATCATGATATTGATTATGTATTTTTAACTCATACACATGATGATCACACTAAAAGTTTGCATACATTTTTTAAAGGCATAAAGGCAACTCTAGTGGTTACTCAAAAAATGTTATTAGAGTTAAATGATATTTCTGATATTGAAAATATAATTGTTTATGAAGATGACCCACAGATAGTTGGTTTAGATATAAAAACCTTCGTAATGAGTCATGATGTTGCAGATGTAAGAGCATTTTTAATAAATGATGGTGACTCATCACTAATTTATATAACTGATACAGGATACATTAATTCCAAATATTTTAAAGAAATGAAAGGTAAAACAGCTTATTATATTGAAAGCAATCATGATATTGAAATGTTAAGACATGGTCCATATCCAAGATGGCTTCAAGAAAGAGTACTATCTGATGAGGGACACTTATCAAATAAATTTACAGGCATTTATTTATCAAAGCTAATTAATGAAAATACTAAGGATATAATTTTACTTCATTTAAGTGACAAAAATAATAATGAAGATGTTGCATTAAATACAATAAGTGAATATATTGATTTTAATAAAGTTCATATTGAATGTGCTAATAAAAATGATATAGGAAGTGTTATTGAAATATGATTAAATTAATTTGTTTAGGTAAATTAAAGGAAAATTATTTAAAAGATGGTGTAATTGATTATTTTAATCGAATTAATAAACATCATAAGTTTCAAATTGTTGAACTAAAAGATAGTGAAGATATTTTTGTTGAAGAAAAAGAGATATTAAATGAACTTTATAAGCATAATTCATTCAAAATTTTATTGGATATTAATGCAGAAGAACTAAATAGTGTTGAATTTTCTAAACTAATTGATAACAAATTAATGACACATGGCAATATTACATTTATTATTGGAAGCAGTAATGGAGTTAGTGATTATATTAAAAGCCTGGTAGATTATAAAATAAGCTTTGGTAGAATAACACTTCCTCATGGACTATTTAGATTGGTTTTTTCAGAACAACTTTATAGAGCATTTAAGATATTAAATAATGAAAAATATCATAAATAAAATGGTTAATTTTATATATTAACCTTTTTTTATGTCTTAAAATATTATAAAATAATTAATAGGTGAAAATATGATAGGAAATGATTGGGATGAAAAATTAAAAGTAATTTGGGATAGCCCAGGTTTTAATAATTTTTATAGTAGTGTATTAAAATTATATGATACGAAAGTGATTTTTCCTCCGAAAGAATGCATATTTAATGCATTAAAGTTTACAAGTTTTGAAAATGTAAAAGTAGTTATTGTAGGTCAAGATCCTTATCATGGAGTAGGAGAAGCTCATGGTCTTTCGTTCTCTGTTCAAGATAATGTAAAAGTGCCACCATCACTTCAAAATATATATAAAGAACTTTATGATGATCTTGGAGTACCTATTAAAAAAACGGGTAACTTAACAGGCTGGGCAAAACAAGGTGTTCTACTTTTAAATAGTGTACTAACTGTTGAAAAGGATAAAGCATCTTCACATAAAGGCTTAGGTTGGGAATTATTTACTGATTATGTTATTAAAGTATTAAATCTAAAAGAAACACCTGTAGTTTTTATATTATGGGGTAATTTTGCAAGAAGTAAAAAAACATTAATAACTAATCCTAATCATTATATTATTGAGTCTCCGCATCCAAGTCCTTTTTCTGCATACAATGGATTTTTTGGCTCAAAACCATTTTCTAAAACAAATGATTTTTTAATAAAAAATAAATTAACACCAATTGATTGGTCTAAATAAAAAAATAACCAAGTTGAACTGAACCTCGTTTCTATTTTGGCCAAGAAACGGGGTTCATATCAAGTTGGTTATTTAAGTTCATATGAAGTCTGAATTTTAATATTATTAATTTTAGCAATAATTTTTAAATATCCTTTTAAAGTTTTACTTAATAAATTATTGTTTTGATTATAATATTTTTTATTTGCCATTAAAATTTCATCAATAGCTTCGATTTTATTTAATATTTCAGTTATTTCATCATCATTAAGTTCTTTATTATCTTCTTTTAACTCAATCATAGTCTTTAAAAAGTTATTTAATTCTATATCAAGTTCATAGTTATTTAACTTTTTATTCTTTAAATTATTAAATTCTTTTAAATAATCTTTCTTTTTAAGTTTTTTCTTAATTATTGTATATAAATCATTCATTAAATTTTGTTTATCTTTTAAAGATTTGTTTATTACTTCGTTAGCCGTTTCCATTTTAATTCTTATTATTGAAAGTGTATTATAACCTATAAAATAAACAATGCTTAATGCAAATGTTATACTAATTACTATTAATAATATTATTAAAATACTCATTTTTACCTCTTTATTATTCTTTTTAAATTGTTATATAACTTAATTATATAATATTCTTTTGATATTGGCATTTCATATTCACCAATTAATTTTTCAACATACCCGTTAAATCCTCTTTTGAATTCATATACACCATAATCTTTATTATTTTTATCATTATAGGTAATAATACCATAAAAATTATATTTTTTAAATCCATTTTTTATAGCATATTTTATCATTTCCCATTGTAATAAAAATTGCGAATTATAATTCATATATTCTTCATCATTTCCACTTGATAAATATACAATTTCTGGCTTCATCAATACAAACATGGAAGCAGACATAATAATTTTATCCTTTTGTGACTTTTCCATAATTGAATTTGTGTATTCAATTTTTCTTTTTATTGATTCGATTTCATTTTGAATATTTTTTCTTTTACCATCATTATATTTTGCGTCACTTAAACTATTTAATTCAGTTTCTTTATTTTTTAAATTATTCTTTAGTGAATTTAAGTTTTCTTTTAAATCCAATTCAGTTATCAAAAATTTTACGTAGCCTTTATCATATAGTTTATTATACATTTGTTTATAATAATCCAAACTTCTTACTTCAAATTCTTTTCTTTTACCAGTTTTTAATAATATGTCATAAAATAAATTTAATTCATCATATTTTAATTCTTTTATTTTAATATTGTTTTTTTCAACTTTTTTTATGGTTGCTCTAGTATTAGGTTTCATTTCGTTTAAAATTTCTTCTTCGGTTTTATTTTCTAGGTTTAAAGAAAACATTGTATCATTTTGTTCACCATGAGAATTCTTTTTAAATCCAATACTTTTTAAAACTTTTACAAAATTAGAATTATCTTCTTTATTTTTTACAGGATTTCCATCTATATCTCTTGTAACATCAATTATATTTGGATCTATTCTTAGTATATATCCATTGTGCTTTTTTATATATGTTTTTAAGTTTTTAAAAAATATTTTACTTGTATTTTCATCTTTATAATCTATAAGTGGACCACGCATGACATAGTATTCATATTTATTAAAATGCCTTTTTCTATACAAAAGCATTGCACAAGCAACTACTTTATTATTTTCTTTTAAACCAACGTATTTAATATTCCATCCTTTATCTTTTCTTAAACTTCCAAGTTCAACGGATGATAAAAAACATCTGTTTTTATAACTACTCCAAAATTTTTCGTATTCTTTTTCACTTATTTCTAAAAAATCCATTCTATCTCCTATTTTTTTCTTTTAATAAATTTATAATTATTTCTTTATTAAGTGCGTAATATACAAAAAGTGTTATTATTCCTATGATTGTCAAATAAATTGTATTTCCTACAAAGTTATTCATAGTAGGCATTATTTTTTTATAAATAATCCATAAAAGCGTAATAATACCAACTGATAATATACATTTTGGCAAAGTTTTAATTGTTTCGGTATATCTAAATCCTTCTTTTTTATATAAAACATACATAGGTATTCCTAAAGCGATTATATATCCGATAATAGTTGCGGCGATTGCACCATAATAAGGATAAATACCGATTTTGTTAAATAAATTCATCATTGGTATATCTAAGATAGCATTAAGAAGTAAGCCACACAAAGATGAAATATAAATTAATTTTGTTTTATATAAGCCTTGAAGTGTTGAACAAGATATTACGTATGCGCTATCTAAAACAGCAACCAAAATTAAAAATTTAAATATTATAGGTCCATAGTAACTTTTTCCATAAAAGAGAAACCATATTTCTTTTGAAAAAATACTCATAAATATTGTAATTGGTAATATTATAAAAAGTAAAACTTTTAAAGATGTATTAAAATAATGATTTGCTCTTTTCATATCTTTTGAAACGTATGCATTAACAAGTGAAGGAATTAAACTAATTGTTAGTCCAGTGGCAAAAGACTTTACTACAGTAACAAGTTTATTTCCCCATGTTGTAAATATTGAGGATATTGTTTCAACATCATTTGCATTATAGCCAAGTTTGGTAAGCCCTCTTATAATAAGAATCATATCAGTGGTATTATAAATTGAATTTGCTATATTAATTATAATAAACGGAATACAATAACCAATTATTTTTTTTATAATATCTTTTTTTTCTTCTTTAGAAAATTCTTTTTTAACATCATTTTTAATAACATTACTTTTTTTAGTTTTTAAAATTAAATAAATATATGCAAAAATTGCACCAATTGTTGCAGAAAATACAGATATGCCAATTGCGTAAGTAATTCTTATATGTAATACTTTTACACAAATATAGCTTCCTAAAAGTATAAACACTATTCTAACAAGTTGTTCGATAACCTGAGATATCGAAGAAACTGTTATGTATTTATGACCTTGTAAATAACCACGATATATTGCAAGAACTGGTACTATTAATAGTGCAAATGATATACACCTTATAACAAAACATACATCATCAATTGTATTTCCTCCAGATAATGAGCCGAGAATTAATTTAGCTAAAGGTTTTGCAAAAATAAAACATAATAGAAATGATAAAATTGAAAATACATAAATAAATTTTTTGCTTATTTTATACATTTCATTTTTTTTATCATATTCTTTTAAAGTTTCGTATTCACTAGTTAATTTACTTATTGCAAGGGGAATTCCCGCAGAGGAAATTATTAAAAATATATTATAAATATTATATGCATATCCGTAAAGTGCACCACCTTGTTCTCCGATTATTTTATAAAATGGAATAACATATAATACACCCATAACTTTTGTTAAAATTATAGCTATGGTTGCAACTATTGCACCTTCCATAAAACTATTTTTTTTCATCTGGAATCAACTCCTATTATTATTATAGTTAAAATTTCAATATAAAACAAGAAAATTTAGTTTTAGGATAGATTTATGCTATAATTATCATAAAGGTAGGAAAATATATGGAAGTTAAATGCTTAGTTGTTGGAAGTTTTGAAACAAATTGTTACTTAGTAATAAAAAATAATGAATGCATTATAATGGATCCTGGAGATAATGCAAAAGAAATAATTAACGAATGTAAAAACTATAATGTATTAGAAATAATTGTTACCCATCATCATTTTGACCATATAGGTGCATTAAAAGAACTTGAAAATTATTTTAATTTAAAACATAACACGTTTAAATATAAAAATTTATTTAATTATGACATAATAAAAACGCCAGGTCACACTGACGATTCTATATCAATTTATTTTAAATCTGAAAATTTGTTATTTTCTGGAGATTTAGTTTTTAAAAATGGAGTAGGCAGGTATGATTTTTCTAATTCTAATTACAATGATTTAAAAAAATCTTTAGAATTTTTAAGCAATTTGCCAGAAAAAACAATAATTTATCCAGGACATGGTCTAGTGACTACTTTAAAAGATGAAAAACCAAATTTCATTTATTATTAATACGTTTTTTCAGAATAAGCATGTAGGTAGTTTATTGGTTCCATAAATTCGACATAATCTAAATATAATATTCTAATTAAATACCACTTTCCTGTAGTAACATCTTTTATAATTAAATGGTCCTTACCGGCTTCTTCGATTAATCCACTAAATACTTTATTTTTCCATTCAGTACTATCTGGAAATGATACATAAGCGTTAACTTTTCTTCCTTTATTAAGCCTTAAAATGTTCTCAATAAAGCTTTGCTCATTATAGTCATTTTCTGTATTTATATTTCCTGGTGGAACCTGATAATTATTCGATTGATTTTGATTTGTTGGAAATGTTGGATTTTGATAATAATTTCCGTTCATTATTTTCACCTCAATTAAATTTATTCATTAAAAAAATATTTATGCCCATTTATAGACAAAAATAAAAAATTTTAGTAAAATGTTTATAGTAAGAAGGGTAATAAATGAAGAAGGAAGAAGTAAAAATATTAATTACTGGTGTTACTTTTGTTTTTGGCTTATTTTTACTTGCAATGTGTTATCATTTATTTTTATTGCCAAATGATTTTATAACTGGGGGAACTAATGGCCTTGCTATAATATTTGATAAATTATTTGGAATTAATCCTACGTTTTTTCTATATGTATCAAGGATTTTACTTCTTATAATTAGTTTTATATTTTTAGGATATAAAAAAACATTACCAACTGTTTTAGGTTCATTATTATACCCTATTATGGTAACTATAACTGAACCTATTGCTGCAGCTATTATTAATCATGTACAAGTAAATGAAATAGTAATATCTGTTTGTTTAACAGGATTTTTATATGGTGCTTCTTCAGCACTAATATATAGAACTGGATTTACCACCGGCGGTGGTGATGTTATCATGGAACTTATAAAAAAGTATGCTAAAGTATCAACTGCAGTTGCCAACTTTACATATAGTTTTATAATTTTATTATTCGGTGCATTTGTTTTTGGCTTTGAAAATTTTGTTTATGCAATTATAATTCTTTTAATAAGTAATTATTTTATTGACAAGATAACTTTGGGAGTATCTATGAGTAAAGTATTTTTCATTTATACTAAAAAGTTAAAAGAATTAAAAGAAATAATTAATAAAGAATATGATAGTGGCATTACAGTTTTAGAAACTAAACAAGAATTTTTACACAAAAAAGGTGAAATATTAATGGTTGCGGTTTCAAATTTAGACTGCTATAAACTTAGGACAAGAATATTAGAGTTAGATCCTGATGCTTTCTTTGTAATAAATGATTGTTATGAAGTAAATGGTGGTAAGAAAAAAGATAGAGTGTTTTAGAAAGGTATAATATGAAAAAAAGAAAAGTATTTATTTTATTATGTTTAATTGTTTTAACTATATGTAGTTGCAAAAGAAATGATAATGAACTTATTATGGTAACCGAAGCGGGATTTGCACCATATGAATTTTATGAAAATGGTGAAATTGTTGGGGTTGATATAGAAATCGCTCAAAAAATTGCTGAAAGATTAGGAAAAAAACTAGTTGTAAAAGATATTTATTTTGATTCAATTATAAATGAATTAAAATCTGGTAAGGCTGATATTGCTTTAGCAGGAATGAGTATTAATGAAGAAAGAAAAAAAGAGGTAGATTTTTCTAAAGAATATATATCTTCGAATCAAGTTGTTATTGTAAAAAATGATAGTAATATAAAAAATATTAATGAAATTCATAATAAAAAAATCGCAGTACAACTAGGCAGTGTTGCTGATACTTATGTAACTAGTAATAAAGTAACAAGTGATGTAGTTAGACAAAAAAAATATCTTTCAATGATTGAAGATTTAAAAAATGATAAAGTTGATTTAATAATTATGGATGAATTGCCTGCGAAAGAAATAATTAAAACAAATGATAACCTAATAATTTTAGACGGAATTGTTTTTAGTGATAGTTATGGAATTGCCATAAAAAAAGGCAATACAGAGTTACTAGGTGTAGTTAATAGTGTTTTAGATGAATTAATTAGTTCTGGTGAAATAGATAGTTACGTTTTGAAGTATACGAAGTAGGGTTATATGGAAGTATTTAATAAAATAAAAGATAATTTATACTATACATTAATATATGAGGATCGTTATAAATATTTTCTAGAAGGACTAGGAAATACTCTTATAATGGCCTTTTTTGCTTGCATAATAGGAATAATATTAGGACTTTTATTAAGTTTAGTAATTGATTATAATGAAAAAACTGGTAAACTTGCATTATTATCTAAAATTGCTAGTCTGTACATCGGCATAATAAGAGGAACTCCATCACTTTTACAACTAATGATTATTTATTATGTTATTTTTAAAAGTGTTGATATAAGTATTATTTTTGTTGGTATTATTTCTTTTGGACTAAACTCTGCTGCATATGTTTCACAAATAATTAAAAGTGGTATTATTTCAGTTCCAAGTGGTCAGGAAGAAGCCTCTAAAATGCTTGGATTAAATTATGCACAAACAATGAGATATATAGTAATGCCACAAGCATTTAGGAATGTTATGCCTGCTTTAGGAAATGAATTTATAACATTATTAAAAGAAACTTCAGTAGCAGGTTATATTGGTATTATTGAACTAACTAAAGCTTCAGATATAGTTGCATCAAGAACTTATGACTATTTCTTTCCATTATTTATCGTAGCAATAATTTATTTGATATTAACATTAAGTTTGACTAAACTATTAAATAACATTGAAAGGAAACTTGCAAATGATTGAGATAAAAAATTTATCGAAAAGTTATGATAAAAAAGAAATTTTAAGCAATATAAATTTAAAAATTAATGATAATGAAATTGTTTCAATAATAGGTAAAAGTGGTTGTGGAAAATCAACATTACTTAGATGTATTTCACGTCTTGAGGATATTACTAAAGGTGAAATTCTTATTGATGGTGTAAATATAAAAAATATAAAAGAATTTTATAAGAAAGTTGGCATGGTATTTCAAAACTTTAACTTATTTGAAAATTTAACTGTTTTAGATAATTTAATACTTGCTCCAGTTAAATTAAAATTATTAAGTAAGAATGCTGCAATAAAAAAAGCTAAAGCATATTTAAAAGATATAGGTTTAAGTAGTAAAGCAAATGCTTATCCAAAAAATTTAAGCGGTGGAGAAAAACAAAGAGTTGCAATTATAAGAGCCTTGATGGAAAGCCCTAAAATATTATTATTTGATGAGCCTACGAGTTCTTTGGATCCCCAAATGACAAAAGAAGTTTTGGAACTTATAAAAAGATTAAGCAATTTAGATATGACAATTATAGTTGTTAGTCATGAAATTAATTTTATAAAAGAATTTTCTGAAAGAATTATATTTTTAGATAATAAAACTGTTTTAAGCGATGATAATGTAAAAAATACTTTCGCTTCAGATAACCCAATTATTCAAAATTTTTTACAAGATATAAAGTAATGTATAATAAGAAATGATGATGTAGACTTTTAAAAATTTAAATGATATTATTATTATAATAAGGAGATGATATGATGGTTCACGTTACAAGTGAAATAAAAAAATTAAAAAAGGTTTTAGTTCATAGACCTGGTAAAGAATTATTAAATTTAACGCCAGATACTCTAGGTAGATTACTTTTTGATGATATTCCATATCTTAAAGATGCAATTCAAGAACATGATGAATTTTGTCAAATACTAAGAGACAATGATGTTGAAGTAGTATATCTTGAAGATTTAATGGCAGAAACATTGGATTATAACCCACAAATTAAGCCTTCATTTATTAGACAATTCATATATGAGGCTGGGGTTAAAACTCCAAAATACAAAGATTTGTTATTTGAATATTTAATGAATTATACAAATAATAAAGCGTTAGTTTTAAAAACTATGGAAGGTATTAAAGTTTCAGAGGTTCATAGAAATAAAAGAGATATTGAAAACTCTTTAGTTGATCAAATTAGTGAAGAAACTAAATTCTTAGCAGAACCAATGCCTAATTTATATTTTACAAGAGATCCATTTGCATCAGTTGGTGATGGAATTATACTTAATAAAATGTACTCTGTAACAAGAAGTAGAGAAACAATTTATGCGTATTATATTTTCAATTATCATCCAGATTATATGGATAAAGTGGAGAAATTTTATGATAGGGAAAATCCATTTAGTATTGAAGGTGGAGATGTTCTTAATTTAAATGAACATACTTTAGCAATTGGTATTTCTCAAAGAACAAGCGCTGAAGCAATTGATTTAGTAAGTAAAAATATGTTTAATAATCCTAATTGTAAAATTGATACAATTTTAGCATTTAAAATACCTGAATGCCGTGCATTTATGCATTTAGATACAGTATTTACACAAATTGATGTTGATAAATTTACTTATCATCCAGGAATTATGGATACATTAGAAGTTTTTGAAATAACAAATAATGAAGATAATCCTGATGAAGTTAAAGTAATTAAAAAACAAGGATCACTTGAGGCAATATTGGAAGAATATTTAGGAATTGATATTACACTTATTCCATGTGCTGGTGGAGATAAAATTGCATCAGAAAGAGAACAATGGAATGATGGAACAAATACTCTTGCAATAGCTCCAGGTGTAGTAGTAGTTTATAATAGAAATAATATTACAAATGAAGTATTAAGAGAAAAAGGCATTAAAGTAATAGAAATGAATAGTGCCGAATTATCTCGTGGACGTGGAGGCCCTAGATGTATGAGTATGCCACTTGAAAGAGAGGATTAAATGAATTTAAAAGACAGAGATTTTTTAAAACTACTTGATTATTCTAGTGACGAAATAAGATATTTATTAAAACTATCTAAAGAGTTTAAAGGAAAAAAACATAATAAAATTCCACATAAATACTTAGAAGGAAAAAATATCGCAATAATTTTTGAAAAAGATTCAACAAGAACTAGATGTTCATTTGAAGTAGCGGCATATGACTTGGGAATGCATGTTACTTATCTTGGACCAACAGGTTCACAAATGGGTAAAAAAGAAAGTATTGAGGATACCGCAAGAGTATTATGTAGAATATATGACGGAATAGAATATCGTGGCTTTGATCAAAATATTGTTGAAACTTTAGCAAAATATTCAAGTGTTCCAGTATGGAATGGTTTAACAAATGAATTTCATCCAACACAAATGT
Source organism: uncultured Bacilli bacterium (assembly GCA_934101645.1). Taxonomy (GTDB): domain Bacteria; phylum Bacillota_I; class Bacilli_A; order RF39; family UBA660; genus UBA6448. The sequence continues at coordinate 21,327 of CAKORX010000007.1, forward strand.
TAGCTGATTTTATGACAATTGAAGAAGAGTTTGGCTCTTTACAAGGAAAAAAATTGGTATTTTGTGGAGATGCTAGAAATAATGTAGCAAATTCATTAATGGTTGCTAGTGCTAAACTTGGTGTTAATTTTGTATGCTGCGCTCCAAAAGATTTATGGCCAGATGAAGAATTAACTCAAAAATGCAAGGAAATAGCTAAAGAAAATGGTTCTACAATTGAAAGAACTGAAGATATAATGGAAGGCACTAAAAACGCAGATGCATTATACACTGATGTTTGGGTTTCTATGGGAGAACCTATGGAAAAATGGGCTGAAAGAATTGATTATTTAAAGGGATATCAAGTTAGCCAAAAAATTATGGATAATGCAAATCCTAATGCAATATTCTTACATTGTTTACCATCTTTTCATGATTTAAATACATCTATAGGAAAAGATATTTATGAAAAATTTGGTATTCCAGAGATGGAAGTAACTGATGAAGTATTTAATGGCAGTCATTCAAGAGTTTTTGAGGAAGCCGAAAATAGAATGCATACTATTAAAGCAGTAATTTATGCTACTTTAAAGGATAAAGATGAGTAAGATAGTAATTGCTTTAGGAGGAAATGCATTAGGCAAAACCCCCGAAGAGCAACAATTATTAGTAAAAAAAGCTGCAGACATAATAGTTTCTATCGCTAAAGATAATGATGTAATAGTTACTCATGGCAATGGTCCACAAGTTGGAATGATAAATAATGCATTTGAATATGCAAGTAAATTCGATGTAGCACCACTTATGCCTTTTGCGGAGTGTGGTGCTATGAGCCAAGGATATATTGGGTATCATTTGCAAAATGCTATAAATGAAAAGTTAAAAGAAAACAATATATCTAAAAAATGTGCAACAGTCATTACTCAGGTTGAAGTTGATGAAAATGATAAGGCTTTCACTAATCCAACTAAGCCTGTAGGAATGTTTTATACCAAAGAAGAAGCTGAAAAACTTGCTTCATCTAATGGTTATAAATATGTTGAAGATTCTGGTAGAGGTTACAGAAGAGTTGTGCCTTCTCCTAAACCTATTAGAATCTTAGAGCAAGATATTGTAAGTACTCTTGCTGACAATGGTAATATAGTTATTACTGTTGGAGGTGGCGGTGTGCCAGTAGTGAAAGATGGTCTTGGTTACAAAGGTGTTGCTGCTGTAATTGACAAAGACTTTGCAAGTAGCAAACTTGCAGGAAATATCAAAGCAGATATATTACTTATATTAACTGCTGTTGATAAGGTTTATATTAATTTTAATAAAGATAATCAAACTGCTTTAGATGAAATTGATGTTGAATCTTTGAATACATATATTGAAAATAACGAATTTGCTAGTGGTAGTATGCTTCCTAAAATTAATGCTTGTATTAATTTCTTAGAGGAAAATAATAATGGCAAAGCTATAATTGCTTCTTTAAGTGAAGGTTTAGAGGCAATTAATGGTACTAAAGGCACAAAAATTATTTATAGGAGGAAATAAAAGTGGCTAAAAAGAATAAAAAGAAGTTTTCAATGACTGCCTTCACAATTATATTCTTAATTATAATTGCAATTGCCATTGTTTCACATATTTTACCTTCAGCTCAATTTGAGGGAGAAAATATTGTTAATGGTACAGGCGTTGTTGGAGCAAAATTTTCAGATTTTTTACTATCACCAATTTTAGGTTTTGAGGATGCCGCAGATGTTAGTATATTTATTCTAGTGCTTGGTGGATTTTTAGCAATTATTGCTAAAAGTGGAGCTCTTGAAACAGGAATAAAAGTATTAGTTAATAAATTAAAAGGTAAAGAACTAGTTTTAATACCAATTTTAATGTTCATCTTCTCAATTGGTGGTACAACTTATGGAATGCTTGAAGAAACTGTTGCATTCTATGGACTTCTATCATTTACAATGGTAGCAGCCGGCATGGATACAATCGTAGCATCAGCAACAATCTTACTAGGTGCTGGTGTAGGTGTTCTTGGTTCAACAATTAACCCATTTGCTGTAGGTGCTGCAGTTAGTGCATTACCTGAGGGTATAACAGTTAATCAAGGAACAATAATTTTATTAGGTTGTATTTTATGGTTAGTTTCTTATATTATTGCAGTAGCTATTGTTTTAAATTATGCTGCAAAAGTGAAAGCCGATAAAGGATCTACATTCCTTTCATTACAAGAACAAAAGCAAATGGAAAAACATTATGCTAAGGAAGACTTTGTAAATAAAGATGCAAAATTAACTACAAGACAAAAAATTATATTAATATTATTTGCCTTAACATTTGTAGTAATGATTATTGGATTTATACCTTGGGTTGACTTTGGTGTAATTTCAGCTGATGTTGCGGATGCAGGAACTCATTGGTCAGCATTCTTAACAGGTAACTGTTTTGGTTATTGGTATTTCGAAGACGCTGCAGCTTGGTTCTTCATAATGGCAATCATAATTGGTATTGTAGGGAAATTTAAAGAAAAAGATTTCGTTGATACTTTCTTAGATGGTGCTGCAGATATCTTAAGCGTAGTTTTAATAATTGCAGTAGCAAGAGGTGCTTCAGTACTTATGAAAACTACATACTTAGATAACTATATAATTTATAATGCTGCCGACGCACTTAAGAATATGCCAGCAATTTTATATGCACCATTAAACTTTATATTACACATTTTCTTATCAATATTAGTTCCATCATCATCTGGTATTGCAACACTTTCTACACCTATTATGGGACCTTTAACTCAACAATTAGGTTTCTCTGTGGAAACAAATGTTATGATACTTGTTGCTGCAAATGGACTAGTAAATTTGATAACACCAACATGTGGTGCAATAATGGGTGGACTTGCTTTAGCTAGAGTTGAGTATTCTACTTGGTTCAAATGGGCCTTCAAAATAGTTGCTTTAATAGGCTTAGCGGCAATGGTTGTACTTACTATTGCAATGTGCGTATTATAAACAGCATAAATTAATTAACAAAAAACTTCTCATAATTAAATGTGAGAAGTTTTTAAATGTTTATATTATGCAAAGATTGCTATAGCATAAAATGCAATAACTATTAAAGTAATAAATAAATTTATAAGATTAATTATGTATAAAATAAGTCTTTTTTTATCAACATATCCTTCGAATGTATTATAATCTTTGATTGCATCAATACTTCTTTTTATTGCGAGTAATTGAAGTGGCCCTAAAGTAAACAAAACGATTTTAATATCAAAATATTCAGAAAAATATTTACCATTTGAAAGTTTATAACCAGTACTAGTTAAATATGTAGTAGTGATAATAATTATGTGAAATATTGTAGAATAGACACTTGTCCAAAGTGAATCATAATAACCATCTCTTGCAGTATGTATTTTAATATTTTTATTTTCCATAACTTTATTATATTGGAATTAGTAAAAGATGTAAATAGGACTTGGTTAATTTACATATGACAAAGTTCGTGATATAATTTATTATATAATGGAGGGATGTATGAAGTTCATTGATTTTAAAGATGTTACAAAAACATATAACAATGGTATTACTGCTTGTGCAGACATGACTGTCCAAATTGATAAGGGAGAATTTGTATTTGTTATTGGGCTTACTGCAAGTGGAAAATCAACTTTTGTTAAAATGCTATATAGAGAAGAGAAGCCAACAAAAGGAACTGTAATGGTTGGCGGTGTTAATGTTGGAAAACTTAGAAATAGAAAAGTATATAAATTCAGAAGGAAAGTAGGAATAGTTTTTCAAGATTTTAAATTGTTACCAACACTTACGGCATATGAAAATGTTGCTTTTGCTTTAGAGTGTGTTGGCGCAAAGGGTAGTGAAATTAGGCCAAAAGTTTTAAAAGCGCTTGAAAGAGTAGGCTTAAAAGATAAAGTGCGAAGTTTTCCTAAAGAACTATCTGGTGGAGAACAACAAAGAGTATGTCTTGCTAGAGCTATTGTAAATGAACCTAAATTACTAATTTGTGACGAACCTACAGGAAACTTGGATCCACAAACAAGTAAAGAAATAATGGATGTTATTGATAATATTAATAAAGAATTAGGAACAACTGTCATTATGGCGACACATGATAAGGAAATTGTTGATAGAATGAAAAGAAGAGTTCTTGTTATTAACAATGGAATGTTAGTTGGTGATTATAAGAAAGGAAGTTATAAGGCAAGTGAAAGCAATTAGAATTTTAGGTCGAAGTATAAGAGATGCTTTAAAAAGTATAACTCGTAATTTCTCTTTATCAATGGCTAGTATACTTTGTGATATGATAACATTAATCATTGTGGCAGTAGCAATCATTATAGCAGTCAATGTAAATAATGCTACACGTTCTATTGAAAAAGAGATGAATATAGTTGTTTATATAAATAAAACTGCTAGTAGTGAAGATAGCAACAATGCATATTTAGAGATTAAAAATTTATCAGGTGTTAGCAAAGTTGTTTATAAAAGTAAAGATGAATGGAAAACTCAAATGAGTGAATACTCTGATACTTTTGGTACGATACTTAATTATTTATCAGAAAATCCATTAATGGATAGTTGTACGGTTTATGTAAGTGATATAAAAAATATTTCAAATGTTGCTAAACAAATTAAAGAAATTCCTAATGTTGAAACTGTTAAATTTGGTGAGTCAATGGTTGAAGAAGTAGTTTCTGCATTTGACATTATTCAAAAAATTACAATAGGTATTGTTATAGCATTAATTTTAGTTACGGCATTCTTAATATCAAATACAATTAAGTTAACTATTTATTCAAGAAAAAATGAAATTGAAATAATGAGACTTGTAGGTGCAAGTAATACTGCAATAAAATTACCATTTTTATTCGAGGGTTTATTCTTAGGAATAATAGGCTCAATAATCCCAGTTTGTATTACAATATATGGTTACGTAATATTATTTAATACCATGCATGGTTACATGTTTACAGAAACCTTAAATTTAGTAAAACCATATAATTTTGTATTTTATGTTTCTGGAATTATAGTTTTAATTGGAGCTTTAGTTGGTATGTTTGGAAGCTCTAATTCAGTAAGGAAGTATCTAAAAATATGAGAAAACTAGTTTTATGTTTAATGTGTTTAATGTTAGTGGTATTTTTTCCTATAAAAGTAAATGCTGCCGCAAATACATTGGGTGATTTAAAAAAAGAATTACAACAATTAATCAACGAAAAAAATGCAAATGATGCTGCCAAAAATAAAACCCAAAATGAGATAAATGCAGAAAATAGTCGTATATCAAATGCACATAGTCAAGTAGAACAAGCTGAAAATGATATAGAACAAGCAAAAATTCAGATTGAAACATCTACAAAAGAAATTGAAGAAACAAAAAAGAAATCTGAAGAATTGTTGGCATTTTATCAAGTTATTAGTAGTGATAATACATTTTTAGATTATGTAGGTGGTGCTAGTACTGCAACAGATGTTATTATGAGAGCAGATGCTATTAGCCAAATAATTAGTTATAATCAAAATGAACTTAGAAAAATGCAATCTCTAATTGAGGAAAACGAAGAATTACAAGTAACCCTAGTAAAAAAACAAAATGATTTACAAGGAAAAATTAAAGAATATGAAAATAGTTTGGCTTCACTAAAAAATGACTTATCATCTTTAGTAGAAGTTACACTTGATATATCACAACAAATTTCTGCACAACAAAAATTAATTAAATATTATGAAGATATTGGCTGTAAAGATAATGAACTTTTATCTAAATGTACGGACGTTGCTAATAGTTCAAGATTTTTAAGACCTACAGTAAAAGGATATGTTTCGTCAGGGTTTGGCTGGAGATCTTTTTACCTAAATGGTAAACCATATTCGGATTTCCACCCAGCAAACGATATTGCAGGTAATCCAGGTGGAACTCCAGTTTATGCTACTGCAGCTGGTACTGTTGCAGCGGTAATTAGCAAAGCAAAATGTGGTGGAAACCAAGTTTATATTCATGTACGTGTTCAAGGAATTGCTTATACTTTAACCTATGCCCACTTAATGGATGTTTATGTTAAAGTTGGCGATGTAGTAACTCAGCAAACTGTAATAGGCACTGTTGGAGGCGGAGGAAAAACTTTAGCCAGGAATGGTGGATGGGATACATGTTCTACAGGATACCATTTACACTATGCAGTTACCAAAGGATTTTATTTAGGTGGTGGCGCTGAAGGCTTCTCAAGTTATAATACGTATGTAAAAAATAGTTTCCAACCCCCAGCATTACCGGCTTATGGTGTATGGTTTTATTCGAGATATTAATATGAAAATATTTATAATTTTAATAGTTTTATTATCACTATGTGGTTGTAAAGATAATAAGAAAGTATCTTTTAATAAAACAATGTCAAATGAAGTAAATGAAAACAAAGAAAATGTTGTTGAATACCAAGATGATAACCCTGTAATAATTTCAATGTATGCTGATAATAATCAGGACCAAACACAAAAGGTTGGTGAGGTTTTAACTCTTCCTTGGGTAGTAAAAAAAGATATTACTGTATTAAGTACATTTTACACAGATGACGAATACATTTCGGGAACTTATTATCAAACTATTTGGAATAAATATGCATCAAAATATGCTGAATATAAAAAATACAAAACTGGCTGGGAGATATCTTTTGATATAGGAAATAAAACTATTCATAGAAAAGTCTTAAAGCCCAGTGATGTGGCGGATTTCTATGATTATTTAGAAATTTATTTATATGATAGTGTTCATCAGGAACTTGGTGCGTGGTATTCACATTTGCTTGAAAGTGAGATAAATGATAGAACGATACTAACTACTATGAAACTTACATGTGGAAGCAAATGCGAAGAAATTACGTCGGATATTAATGTAAAGGCATATACTTATGATGATGCAGATGATTTTGATGAAACAGGTTTTTACCGTGGAAATAGTTTCGATGATATTATAATAAAAAGAAAATAAAGGTAGAAAATACTTTTATTTTTTTTGTAAAATATTCTTTGAGTAATTGTTATATATATTTTAACGTGATATAATTATTCTAAGAATAAGGAGTTAAATGTGGATAATAATGTTAATGATAAATCATTAGAAACTGATGATTTTGAAAGTCAAAAACAAATTATTGAAGATGAGCGTTTACAAGTAAACAAATATAAAAAAAATATTGTTTTATCTTGCATTTTTTTGCTTGTAATAATTTTAGTAATTGTTATTGCTTATGTAACATTATATGTATATAGACTTTATGGCGGTGGACAGATTAACCCTGGAAACATGTGTAAATATGTTAACCAAAAAATAAATGGTAGTAAAGTACCTAATTTAAATGTTTCTAAAGATAATAAATGTATTCCGTTTTACAATGTTGATTATTATCAAAATCAAAAACCTACTTTTAACATTGACATATTTGGTAACAAAACTAGATTGTTTAATCAAATAAATCAAATGGATGAAAATGGCATGTGTAAATTAAATTGTGATTCTAATAATGATGGTTGGCCAGATTATAATATTGATTTAACTGGTGATGGTGTCGCAGATTTAAATATAATATTTGACTATAATAAAAAGAAAACATGTGATTTAAATTGTGATATAAATAAAGATGGCATAGCAGATACAAATATTGATTTAGATAATGATAATAAGCCCGATGTTAATATAACTGATGATGATTACACTAAACCCAAATATAATGTTGATTATAAAGGTAATAGAAAGCCTACATTTAATATTAAAGATAAAGATGGAAATATTACAAATCCAATCAATCAACTTGATAATGATGGAAAGTGTACGAAAAACTGTGACCTTGATAACGATGGTTTCCCAGATTATAACATAGATATAAATGGTGATGGGACTATTTTAAGTGAATTAATCGATAGCGATGATTCTAGTGAGGTTGATTATAAAAATAGTAAATATAATGATTGGAAATGTTATGTTAAAAATGATTGTAATTATGACAAGAAAACTCCGAAAAATACGTATATTAATATAGATATAGATGGTGATGGCAAAGCAGACGTAAATGTTTCAAATGATGTTGGTAAAACTATTACAAATCCAATTAATAATGAGGTCGTTATTGATGGAAAAACTATAATTTTAAATGAAGATATAGATGGTGATGGTTTTCCGGATTTAAATATAGATATAGATGGTGATGGAAAACCGGATTTAAACATTAGTAATGACGGAAAGTGTACAAAAAATTGTGATACCAATAATGATGGCAGAGCAGATTATTTAATTGACATAAACGATAAAAAAATAGATGTAAATATTGATACTGATTATGATGGCCATTGTGATGTAAATTGTGATATTGACTACGATTTATACCCAGATTTAAACGTTGATATAAATGGAGACAATGTTCCGGATTTAAATATTGATTTTGACAAGGATGGTAAACCAGATTTTAACATTGATACTGATGGCGATGGAAAACCAGACTTAAATATTGACATTTATGGATTAGGAAAATGCAATTTTAATTGTGTTGATGACAATGGTCAAATAAGCAATCCTGTTGGTTCTAAAGATACGTGCACAAAAAATTGTGACACAACCGGTGATGGCTTACCTAATATAAATGTAGATATAGATGGCGATGGAATTTGTGATTTTAATTGTAATAATGGCACTACAAATATAGATAGTGATTATAATTATTATGAAGATGATAAATATAAAAATGAAAAAAATATATTAGAAATTGCAAAGGGAAAAGATAGTAATTTATATGTGTATAATCCTCTTGAGATATTGTCAGTTGATATTGAACCAGGATGGAATGATACTTATGTGTTAAAAATTCAAAATAATACTGATTATGCAGTTGCATATAAATTAATTTGGAAAAATGTATATAATGATTTTACTGATATTAATAATTTAGATTATTTTATAACAAGAAGTAATATTTCATATTTAAATAATATGAAAGCTCCAAGGCAAAGCATAGATTTGTCTAATGAGGTTTTAATTAAGGATAATACAACTGTTAAATATGTGTTAAATATTTCTTGGAAAGAAACAGGAATTAATCAAAATATTGATAGTGGAAAAACTTTTAAAGGACAACTTTACATAGAAACAATACATTAAAAGTAGAAAGGAGAATATTTATGGTAACAAAAAAAATGAAAATAAAATCTATAATTAACTATATTTTTTCAGTTATTTCATGGACTTTATTTTCGTTATTAATACTTTGTGCAGCTTTTTTAATATATTATTTTGTTGCACTTAAATTATATGAATCCAAAGGACCAAAATATAAACCTTTATTTTCAATTTATACAATTGTTACTGATAGTATGGTACCAACAATTAATGTTTATGATATAATAATTAATAAGAATGTTAAAAAACCTACAGATGTAAAAAAAGATGATATAATCACATTTGTTTCAAAAGGTATTGTATCATATGGAATGACAATTACTCATCGTGTTAAAGATGTCTATGTTGATGAAAAAACAAATGAATATGAATACGTAACAAAAGGTGATCATAATCCAATAAAAGATGATACACCTGCTCCATATAGTAATTTAATAGGAAAAGTAATTTTGCGTTTCCCAGGTCTTGGTCAAGTACAAAGATTTGTAGGAAGTAAATTCGGTTGGTTAGTGGTTGTTATAATACCTGCGTTTGTTATTATCATTCAAGATATTATGAAGTTAATAAGAATTTCGGGAGTTAAGAAAAAAGCTAATAAAGAAAATGAAAAAGTCGTTGAAGAGGTTGAAAATAATTTGCCAAAAATTAGTCAGTAGTTTAATCTACTGACTTTTTTTCTAAAAGTTTGTTTGTAAAAAGTGCTGCTACAGTATTACCCAGTGAATTAAGCATTGTTGCTGGTGCATCGGTTATTGTCGCGATTATAGTAAGAATTGCTAAAGATTCAATAGGAAATCCTAAACTTGTGATAATTAGTATTTCTGAAACTGTTCCTCCACCTATCGGTACTGCACTTATTAATAATGCGGATAATAGTGATACACCAAGTATTGTAATAATATTTATTGGCTTATTAAATAGATAAACTAAAAACATAATTTTAAATACACAATCGATGATTGAACCATCTTTATGAAAATTTGTACCAAGTGGTATAGCCACATTAGTTACGTCATTATCTATTTTTAATTTTTTACATGAATTAATGTTAACAGGTATGGTAGCAGCAGAAGAGCAAGTACTAAGAGAGGTTGCTATTACAGGCATTGACTCTTTCCAAAAATTTTTCAAATTTTTATTACATAAAATAGCAATAATTGAATAAAAAACACCTGCAAAAATTATTGATATAATTGAATAGTATATAAATACTTTTAAATAATCTGCAGTAATATTTATACCAAACGAACCTACTTGTGAAGCAAAATATGCTCCAAGTCCAATCCATGCATATTTCATAATTAACGCTAGCATTTTCATAACTAAATCATTTAAACTATTAATTATTTTTATAATAATTTGATTCTCTTTTTTACTTTTGTTAAGAGCCAAAGCAAATATTATTGAAAAAATAATTAGTGCAATCATATTATTTTTACTTAAAATTTTACTAAAATCATCGACAGCTATAGAATTTGCAATATTATCAAAAATATTATTTTTTTCTATAGTAACATTATTTTGTATTAAAGTTATATGATTATTGTTATTAACAAATCTATATGATACTGTTGCAATTAATCCCACTAAAGACGAAATAAGAGACATAACAATAAGTACAAAAATTAACTTTTTAAATATTCTTTTAAGTTTTGTAAAACTTATATTACATATCGAAGACACTATACTTGTAAAAATAATTGGTACAATAAGTGTACATAGTAAATTTATAAAAATTTTTCCTATTGGGGCCAAGTATATTGCTTTTTCTTTCAAAATAATTCCAAGTAAAAAACCTAAAATAAGTCCACCAAAAATTTTAAGTGTTTCTTTATAATTATTTAATATTTTTTTCATAATCCTCCTTTATTAAAAAAGTATTATATATTTATAAAATCTATTCATTCGAGTTTGACAATGATTAATAAATTATGATAATATTAATCATGAAAAAGGAGTATAATTAATGGAATTAAAAGGTAGTAAAACAGAAAGTAATTTATTAACTGCTTTTGCTGGAGAAAGTCAAGCAAGAAATAAATATACTTTTTATGCTAGCAAAGCAAAAAAAGAAGGTTATGAGCAAATAGCCAGCATATTTGAAGAAACTGCAAATAATGAAAAAGAACATGCAAAATTATGGTTTAAAGCGCTTAATGGCGGGGAAATACCTTCAACAATAGAAAACTTAAAAGATGCTGCAAATGGTGAAAACTATGAATGGACAGAAATGTACAAAGGCTTTGCACAAGTTGCTAGAGAAGAAGGGTTTGAAGATATTGCAAAGCTATTTGAAATGGTTGGTGAAATAGAAAAGCACCATGAAGAAAGATATTTAAAATTAGTTTCTAATATTGATGAAGATAAAGTATTTCATCGTAATGAAGAAGTTATTTGGATATGTAGAAATTGTGGACACGTTTATTATGGAAAAGATGCTTTAAAAGTTTGCCCAGTATGTAAACATCCAGAATCATTTATGGAACTAAAAAATACAAATTATTAATATATGTTGAATTATTCTAAGTAGTTTTAAAAAAATAACAGAGATTAATGAAATTGGTGAAATCATTAGAAAAAATTAAAACGAATTTCAAGTAAGGAGTATAATCGGGTAATTACGTTATAAATATAAAGATGAATATCCTTCATAAAGTAGGGTGGTACAGCGGTAAAACGCCCCTATATTTATGGGGGGTTTTTTTAAAAAAAGGAGATTTTAAAATGGATAATATTAAAAATGAGATTGAAAAAGATATTAAAAATGCAAAAAATTTAAATGAAATTAATGAGATAAAAATTAAATATTTAGGAAAAAAAGGTGTTATTACTGAACTCCAAAATAAAATAAAAGATGCAGAAAATAAAAAAGAATATGGAATGATGGTTAATGATGTTAAAAATTATTTCAATGATAAATATGAGGAAAAGTTTGAGTCAATTAACACAGAAATATTAAATAAAAAACTTAAAAATGAACAAATAGATATTAGTATGCCTGCTGTAAGTATTCCAATCGGTGCTCCTAATATACTTGAAAAAACAACAGAATTAGTAGAAGAGCTATTTATGTCTTTAGGTTTTGATGTAATGGATGGCCCCGAAATTGAAGAAGATAAATTTAACTTTGAATTATTAAATATCCCTAAAGGTCATCCAGCAAGAGATGCTCAAGATACATTCTATATTAAAGATGATGAATACTTATTAAGAAGCCAAACTTCTCCAATGCAAGCAAGAGCTATGCTTGCAGGTAAAGGAGAAAAACCAATTAGAATGATATGCCCTGGTAAAACATATAGACGTGATGATGATGATGCAACACATTCACATCAATTTATGCAAATTGAAGGATTAGTAGTTGACAAAAATATTAGTTTATCTGATCTTAAGGGAGTGTTTGACTTACTTGCAAAAAAACTTTTTGGCGATGATTGCGTAACAAGATTTAGACCTAGTTATTATCAATTTACAGAACCATCTGTAGAAACTGATATAAGTTGCTTTGCTTGTCATGGAAAAGGTTGCAGTTTATGCAAAAATACAGGTTGGATTACTGTTGCAGGAGCAGGAATTGTTCATCCAAACGTGTTATCAAACTGTGGATATGATCCTAAAAAATGGACGGGATTTGCTTTCGGATTTGGTGCTGAACGTCTTGCAATGCTTAAGTATAATATAAATGACATAAGAACATTTTATACGACCGACTTAAGAGAAGTAAAAGTATTTGATAGAAAAGAAGATTAATAATAGTAGGAGGAAAAATGATTAGTTTAAATTGGGTTAAAGATTATATTGATTTAAGTGGTATAGATTTAAAACAACTTGCTGTAAAAATTACAAAAGCTGGAATTAATGTTGAAAAAGTAATCACAAATCATATAGATAATTTATGCGTTGGTTATGTTGAAGATTGTCAAATGCATCCAGATTCAGATCATTTACATGTATGTAAGGTGAATGTTGGGTCAAAGATTTTACAAATAGTTTGTGGCGCTCCGAATGTAAAAAAGGATATAAAGGTTATAGTTGCCTTAGAAGGAGCGGTTTTACCAGGTAATTTTGAAATAAAAAAATCCACTATAAGGGGTATTGAATCTAATGGTATGCTTTGTGCATTATCTGAATTAGGTTTGGAAGAAAAAACACCAGAGAATTATGCAAAAGGAATTTACATATTGCCAAATGATGCAATAGTGGGTACCGATCCATTAGATATAATAGGTGGCAATGATACAATATATGATTTAGATGTTCATAAACATAGAAACAATGATTGTTATTACCATATTGGATTTGCTTATGAAATAGCTTCAATACTTAACAAAAAGGTAACATTACCATCTCTTGAATATAAAAAGGTTTCTGAAAATATTAATGATTATTTTAAATTAAATGTAGAAACTAATAAATGTCCGTATTATTTAGCAAAAATGGTTAAAGATGTTAAAATTGGTCCTTCACCAAAGTTTATTCAAGAAAGATTAATCAGTGCGGGTATGAGACCGATAAATAACGTTGTAGATATTTCAAATTATGTAATGCTAGAATATGGTCAGCCACTTCATTTCTTTGATAAAGATAAATTAAAAGATAAAATTTTAGTTAGAAATGCTTATGATGAAGAAAAAATTATTACTCTTGATGGAAAAGAAAGAATTTTAAAATCTAGTGACATTGTAATTACTGATGGTGATAAACCGGTTTGTATTGCAGGAGTTATGGGTGGAGAAAATACGGATGTTGATGACAATACTAAAAATATATTAATCGAAAGTGCCATATTTGATTCAGTTTCAATTAGAAATACTGCTGCGAGATTAGATTTAAGAAGTGAAGCTTCAATTAGGTATGGTAAAGGGCTTAATTATGAATATACAATGGATGCAATTAATAGAGCATGCCATTTACTTGAAAAATATGCTGATGCGAAAGTTTTAAGCGGAATAGTTAAACATGATACTTTAGAGAAAAAAGAAAAAATAGTTACATTTATTCCCGAAGAAGTTAATAAAATGTTGGGAATTAAAATTAGTACTGAAGATATGGCAAAAGAACTTGACAGATTAATGTTTAAGTATACTTTTAAAGATGGAAAATATGAAGTTATTATTCCAAATCGTAGATTGGATATTGATCCATATGTTAATGATATAGCAGAAGAAATAGGAAGGCTTTATGGTTATGAAAATTTGGTATCTTCATTGCCGATTGGTGAATATAAAAAAGGCGAATATATTGGGGATGTTAAATATAAAAAGTTAGTATCATTTAGGTTAAGAAGTTTAGGCTTAAATGAATCGAAAACTTATACTTTAGTTTCTCCATCTATGGCACAACTATTTAATTATGATAATAAAAAACAAGTAGTATTACCAAATCCTATGAGTACTGATAAAAGTGTTGTAAGAACATCAATCATTCCATCTCTTTTAAATGTTTATGAGTATAATAAAGCGAGAAAAGTTCAAGATGTATTATTGTATGAAATCAGTAAAACATATGATGAAAAATATGAAGAAGATATAAAAGTAGCAATTTTAATGAAGGGTAACTATATATATAATGATTGGCAACATAATTATATTAAATGTGATTTTTATGTTATAAAAGGTATTTTAGAAAATATTTTAGATTATATGGGATTTAAAAATAGATATGCTTTTGAAATAACGGATGCTAAAGATTTACATCCAGGTATGGGTGCAAATATACTACTTGATAGAGAAAAGATTGGTATTATTGGTAGAGTACATCCAAGTTTAAATAAAGATGAAATATATGTATGTGAGTTTTCTTTAAATAAATTGATTAAAGAAATAAAACCTATTAAATATAAAGAAGCCAATAAATATCCAGAAATAGAAAAAGATGTTGCCTTTATTGTAGAAAAAGATGTCTCAGCTGAAACTATTGAAAAGCAAATTAAAAAAACAGGCGGTAGACTTTTAAAGAAAATAGATATTTTTGATTTGTATACAGGTGAAAATGTTTCTGAAAATGAAAAAAGTATTGCATTTAAATTATTATTTAGTGATGATAAACGTACATTAACTGAAAAAGAAGTAATGGATATTTTTAATAAAATTATTGAGGAAGTAACTGAAAAATTAAATGCAAAATTAAGAGGATAATCCTCTTTTTTTATCATAAGAATTGATATTTAATAAAAATATGATATAATGAAAACATAAGTTATCATAAAGTGGGGTGGTAAAAATGGCTAAAGCATTATTGATAACAAAAGAAAATATCGTAAAAGGGGCAGTTAAATTAGTTAACACTAATGGATGGAACTATTTAAATGCTAGAAGTCTAGCTAAACAACTCGGAATAAGCACTAAACCATTATATCGAATTTATAATAACATGGACGAAATTAAAAATGATGTTTTAACTGAAATAAATAGACAATATGATGAGTTTATTAATAGCAAGATTGATAGCAAGAAAGCACTTTTAACATTATGTATAGCCTACGTTGAATTTGCAAATGATTATAAAAATTTATTTACTAGTTTATTTTTATCTGATAACTTAAAATGGAAAAAAATCGAAGACGTTTTTGATGAAAAATGGAATCAGTCTACGATAATTAATTTGGTTAATAAACATGGTTTTACTTTTGAAGAAGCAAAGGAACTTTTTTTACATATGTGGTTATATTCAAATGGACTAGCGACTCTTATTGCAACAAACCAAATTAAGTTGGATGAAGAAAAAATAATGATTAGATTAGTAAAAATCTATAAAAACCTTGTTAAATAATAGCAATTGATGGTATAATTTTTTCGTAGGAGGTAAAATGAAAAAGTTTATAGCTGTAGTTATGTGCCTGATTTCTTTATCTATGGTAAATGTAAATGCTGCGGAAAGTGAATCAAAAGAAAAAGTAAACGTTTATGTATTTACTAAAAATGGTTGTGGTTTCTGCCAAAGAGCTTTACAATTCTTAGAATCATCAAAAGAAAAATATGGAAAATATTATAATATTGTAGAAATTGAAGTTTTTGATGCTAAATGGAATGCAGATAAAGAAAAAGAAGAAATTCTAAACTATGTTGCAAAAGCACGTGGTGATGAATTTGATGGTACACCTTATATCGTAATTGGTAATAATTATTCATTTAAAGGATATAATGAATCATTTGATGAAAAAATAATTAATGCTATTAAAGATTCATATAATGATGATGATTATAAAGATTTAGTTGAAGAAGCTAAGAAACAAATTGAAATGATTGAACCAAAAGATAAGGAAAAATCAAATGATGGCATAGTAACTGTTGGATTGTTAGCACTTGTCGTTGGCGGAATTGTAGCATTTATTTGTTTATCAAGAAAGAAAAATAAATAATATCACTTTTGGATAGTGATATTTTTTTTGCAAACAAAAACTAGCATAAGCTAGTTTAATTTATATTATATGGATTTTGAATGTATTCCCTCGAACCATCAGATTTCAAATAATATTCGGCAATTAATTGATCGTTCATGTCTACGTCAACTTTTTCATTTGCATTAGTAGCATATAATTTAACATATATTGAATATCCGACAAGTCCTTCGGTAGTGGAATTTAAAACAGCTTTAATATCTTGATAAATATATGTTTGTGCCCCATCAGGAAATTTTGTTTCAAATATCTTTTTAAAATCATTTTTTAATTTATCTAAATCTTTATTTAACATATCTACTGCAGGTTGCTGAGTAGTTTCATCGTCCCATAATTCTCTGTAGTTTAATGCACAATTATTTTGTTCATCTCCGACTATAACAGCAATTGGATGAGTATATATATTTGTATCAACACTTAAATCACCATATTTACATTCATCTGTAGGAGTAGGAGTTTGTTTATCATCATCTCCGTTATTATTTGGTTTATTACCATTTTTATCCTTTATAGTTAATAATACACTTTTAGGATCAGTCGAATTTCCATTAATATCTTTTGCAATAATTTTAATTAAATAATTTCCGGGGTCTGTATAATTTGAATAATCTATAATTTTACCATCTTGATCTTTAGATAATTTATAGTATTCAATTGTACAAGACTCATTTGAGTTATCTTTACAACTAGTTACAAAATCTTCAATATAATATTTACTACCATAATCAATTTCTAAATCTTTAACTTCTAAAGTAGGCGGTTCGTTATCCACAACTTTAACTTTACATGTGTAATCCTTTTTATTGATAGTAACTGTTACATCATATTCACCGACAACTGACATATCAAAATCATCAGGAAATTTTACAGAAACGTTACTCTCATCATAATTATCAAATTCAGAAAAGAAATCTAATTTATCGGGCTTTTCATCATTAATATTAAGCTCCAAATTATTATACATTTTTACGTGAGGAGTAGGTTTATTTTTATTCTTATTTATAGAAATTAATATTACAATAATTAGTACGGCACATACACCGATAATTCCTACTTTTATCATAGTAGATTTGCTACTTTTCACGCTATTATTAAAAAATTTTCCCATAATCATCTACCTTCTTAATATATAATATCATAAAATATAATTTTTACCAATATCATTTATTTGATTTTTTTAAAAATTTTATATAATTTTTAACTATTTCAGCATCTTTTTTATAAGATATCTTTTTACCATTGATTCTTTGATAATTTTCTGTTCCTTTACCAAGAATTAATACCACTGATGAGCGGAAAATATTTATTCCTTTTATTATCGCTTTTTCACGATTTATTATTATTTCACAATGAACATTATTTATATTACTGGCTATATCAAAACATATATTTTTAGGATTTTCATAATTTGGGTCATCACTTGTTAAAATAATATAATCACTATATTTGTCTGCTAAAAAAGCAAGTTCCTTTCTCCTATTAAATGCTTTATTTCCAGGACAGCCAAATATGGAAACAATTTTTTTATTAGGAAAATATTTTTTGATAGTTTTATAAACATTTTTAAAACTTATGTAATTATGTGCATAATCAATAACTACATATTTTTTATTAATATTATATATGTCCATCCTTCCTGCAACAACGGTTTTATAAATCCCATTTTTTATCGATGTAGTATCAATTTTTAATAACTTAGCTAAAAGATATGCTGCTAAAATATTGTCTATATTAAAGTCACCAATTAATTTTGTTTTAATTTTATTTTGTCTATTACGATATTGAATGGTTAAAGTAAGTTCTTTATTAATTATTTCTTTGTTTATTAATAACGCATCTGCAAAAGCATTTCCCCTTTTTGAGAATGTTGATAAATTGTTTGAACATTTTTTAACGTTCCAATAATTAATTGTATTTTTATTGCATATAACATTTTTGCATTTTTTAATAAATCTAAGTTTGCATTCAAGGTAGTCAGCAAAATTCGGATGTTCATTAGGACTTATATGATCAGAAGTAATATTTAAAAATATACCATAGTCAAAAGTAAGACCATATATTCTATCTTTTTTTTCACTTTGTGAAGAAACTTCCATAACCATGAATTTAATGTTATTATTTTTGGCTTCATAAAAATATTTGTGTAAATCTATTGATTCTGGTGTTGTTAAATTTGATAAAATACTTTTTTTACCAGTGTTAACTTCTATAGAAGAAATAATTCCACATTTACTTTTCGTGTAACATTCAATAATATTTTTTATTAAATATAAAGTAGTGGTTTTCCCTTTTGTACCAGTAATTCCTATTAAAGTTAAATCTTGATATGCATAATCATAATAAAATGCAGAAATTATTGCCATTGCTTTTTGAATGTCTTTAACAATTATGAAAGGTATGTTAATATTGTATTTTTTTTCTGATATATAAATATTACAGCCATTTTCTTTAGCTTCATTAAGATAATTTATTGTAAATTCATCACCCTTACAAAAAAATAAAGTATTGTTTTTAACATCTTTAGAGTTAAATGATAGGTAATCGATTTGGGTATTATCATTTAATTTTGTTGAAGAAATTAAATTATTTTTTTCTAAGATTTCTTTAATTTCATAAATATATTTTTTCTTTTTCATATATAGTAATTATAATATATTTTTGACAATAAACAAAATAAAATTTCTGCTTGTAAAATTAAAGAAAATATGTTAATATCATACATAGCAATTTATTGCTTAAGTGGAGGGGAAAGCGGATGCCCATACCACTTACATGAAATAATATTTTATAGGAGGTGTTTTTCGTGGCAAAAGAAGTCGTAAAGAAAATAAAATTACAACTTGAAGCAGGAAAAGCTACACCAGCTCCACCAGTTGGAACTGTACTAGGACCTGCAGGAGTTAATTTACAAGATTTTTGTTCAAAATTTAATGATGCAACTCGCGATAAAATGGGTGACGTTGTTCCTTGCGAAATATCAATCTATGATGATCGTTCATTTGATTTCGTTCTTAAAACTCCACCAGCTGCATTCTTACTAAAGAAAGCTGCAAAATTACAAAAAGCTAGTAGTAAAGGTGCAAATGAAATTGTTGCTACAATTACTAAAGAGGATTTAAGAAAAATTGCTGAAACTAAATTACCTGATCTTAATGCATATGATATTGAAAGTGCAATGAAGATTATTGAAGGAACTGCAAGAAATATGGGTATTGCAGTAAAAGGCGTTAACGATGCTGAGCTTGCTGAACAAGCTGCTGAAGCAAAAGTAGAGGAAGCTGAAAGAGCTAAAAGAGATGCTGAACTTGCAGAAATGGAAGCTGAAGCTAATAGCGAAACTGATGCTTCTAATGTAGAAGTAATTGGCGAAAAAGAAAACGCTGAAACTGAAGAAAATTAATAAATTATTAAAAATTGTCATCCGCTAATAAACCACAGTTAGGAGGAAAAAATGAGAAAGTTTGGAAAAAAATATGTGGAAGCATCAAAAAATGTTGATAAAACTTTAGCTTACTCAGTTACTGATGCTGTAAAACTAGCAAAAGAAACTTGCGTTACTAAGTTTGATAGTACAATTGATGTAGCTATAAAACTAAATGTAGATCCTAAAAAAGCTGATCAAATGCTACGTGGATCACTTGTTTTACCAAATGGTAGTGGAAAATCTAAAAAGATTTTAGTTCTTGCCAAAGGTGATCAAGCAAAAATAGCTAAAGAATTAGGTGCAGATTATGTTGGTGATAAAGACTTAATTGATAAAATTAAATCTGAAAATTGGTTTGATTTTGATATTATTGTTGCTACACCAGAAATGATGCCAGAAGTTGGAAAAATTGGTAACATTTTAGGACCAAGAGGTTTAATGCCAAATCCTAAAACTGGTACAGTTACTCCAAAAGTTGATACTGTAATTAACGATATTAAAAAAGGTATGGTTGAATACAGAACTGACAGTTATGGTAATATTCACACTGTAATTGGTAAATCATCATTTACAGAAAAAGCACTTGAAGAAAACTTAAGATATGTTGTATCTACAATTTCTAAAAGTAAACCAACTTCAGTAAAAGGTACATTTGTTCAAGGTATTAGTATATCTTCTACAATGGGTCCTGGTATTAAAGTTGATAAAAATTCTTTTGACAATTAATCAAAAGTATACTATAATAACGAATAGAAAAAACGAGAGCCAAAGACAGTAGGTGCTATTAAGGCTTAATTTCCTACCGAGGGGAAAGTTAACTTTTATTTAAAGCTTCCCCATGGGAAGTTTTTTCTAAAAAATAAATAAGGAGGAAATATGGCAAGCGAAAAAATTCTAAATGAAAAAAAGCAAATTGTAAGTGAAATAGTTGATAAGATTAAAAATAGTGAATCAGTTATTTTATTTCAATATCAAGGACTTACTGTAAGTGAACTTACTGAACTTAGAAATAAATTAAAAGAAGTAAATAGTGAAGTAAGAGTATATAAAAATACTATGTTAAAACTTGCATGTGATAGCCTTAATATTAACATTGATGAATTCCTTGAAGGACCTAATGCTATTTTATTTGGTACTGATTTATTAGAACCAATTAAAGTTATTTCAACTTATGCAAAAGACCATAAAAAACTTGACATTCGTGTTGGTATAATTAGTGGTAGTGTTGCAGATAAGAATGTAATTAAAGAATATGCATCTATCCCATCAAGAGAAGGCTTATTAACAATGCTTGCAAGTGGAATGATTGCTTATGTTAGAGATTTAAGTATTGCACTTAATCTTTATGCCGAAAAATTGGAAGGAGAGGAGAAATAATGGCAAAATTAACAAGAGATGAATTTATTAGTTCATTAAAAGAAATGACTATTCTTGAAATTAAAGAATTAGTTGATGCAATGAAAGAAGAATTTGGTGTTGATCCTTCTGCTGTAGCAGTTGCTGCTGCTCCTGCTGAAGCAAAAGAAGAAGGACCTAGTACTAAAACTGTTGTACTAAAAAATGCTGGTGGAAATAAGATTGCAGTTATTAAGATCATTAAAGAACTTACTGGTTTAGGATTAGTAGAAGCTAAAGGTTTAGCTGACAAAGGTGGAAATATTAAAGAAAACATTCCTGCTGCTGATGCTGAAGCAATTAAAGCTCAATTAACTGAAGCTGGCGCAGAAGTAGAACTTGCGTAAATAAAAAGGCCGAAAGGCTTTTTTTATTGAAAAAAAATATCAAATACATTATACTTAAAATGGTGATGATAGTTATGGAATACGAAGATTTAAATAAAAAAATTACTAAAACTAAAATTATTAAAAACGTTAGTTTAATTATTATGCTTATTTTTTTAATTTGGTTTGGTTTTGTCACATATGAATATTATAGAGTAAAAACTGATAAGAGAACTTTGATTTGCTTACATCAAAATAGAAAAAGTGAAAATGATGATGAGGACTCCATGATTTGTTATGGTTTAGGTTATAAGTATAAAGAATATTATGCAAAAAATACAAATAATTTGACTGCACGAGAATTTGCTCTTTTCTTTATGTCAATGGATAGAAATTTAGAGGATTAATTTATGAAATTAAACAAGAAAGGTTGGGGACTAAATACTTTATTAATAATTGGTTCTTGTTTGCTAATTTTTTTATTAATTGCAGCATATTATATTTATGTGTTATATAGTTCTTTAGGAATTAGTAATGGAAATATTTATAAAGAATTGGAAGCAAGACTGGAACTTGCTGCAGAAAATTATGATTCTAAAGAAAATATTAGTTTAGAAAAACTAAGGGAATTAGGATATATTAAGGAATTAAAAGATAATAACAATGATGATTGTAATGGGTATGTTATATATAATAAAAAGGAATACAAAGCATATATAGATTGTAAATATTACACTACAAAAGGTTATGATATAAAAAAATTATATAAAAAGTAAAAAAATTAAATTTTATAGTTGACTTTTAGTAAGAAAATTTGATATATTAATTATGCGTTTTTATTGGGTTCTATGTGTTATAGAACCTAATTTAATAGGCACTTTGATACACCAGGATGTGTGTTAATGGAAGGAGGAAAAATAAATGCCAACAATTAATCAACTTGTTAAGAAAAATCGTGGTAAAAAAACTAGAAAAAGTAAAAGTCCAGTTTTAAATGTAGGATTTAATACTATCGAAAGAAAACCAACTAACGATAAAAGTCCACAAAAAAGAGGAGTATGTACTAGAGTAGGAACAAAAACTCCTAAAAAACCGAACTCAGCTTTAAGAAAGTATGCCCGTGTTAGACTTTCAAATGGAAAAGAGATTGATGCTTATATTCCAGGTGAAGGACATAACTTACAAGAACATAGCGTTGTACTTGTTCGTGGCGGACGTGTTAAAGACCTAATCGGTGTTAGATATCACATTGTTCGTGGAACGTTAGATACTCGTGGAGTTGAAAATCGTAAACAAGGTAGAAGTAAATACGGTACAAAGAAAAAATAATAAATAGAAAGAAGGAGAAGAAATATGCGTAAAAGAAGAGCAGTAAAAAGAGACGTTCTTCCAGATCCAGTGTATAATTCTAAGGTAGTTACAAGACTTGTAAATACTATTATGAAAGATGGAAAAAAAGGAACAGCTCAAACTATTTTATATGATGCATTTGATATTATAAAAAAGACTACTAAAGAAGAACCAATTGAAGTATATAACAAAGCATTAGAAAATATTAGACCAGCTCTTGAAGTTAAATCAAGAAGAGTTGGTGGAAGTAATTACCAAGTTCCAATCGAAATTTCTGACGATAGAAGTCAAGCGTTAGCACTTCGTTGGCTTGTTAATTATGCAAAACTTAGAAACGGAAAGGGCATGGCTGTAAATTTAGCTAATGAAATCATGGACGCTGCAAAAGGTGTTGGTGGAGCCGTTAAAAAAAGAGAAGATACTCATAAGATGGCAGAGGCTAATAAAGCATTTGCTCACTATAGATGGTAGGCATTTATGGCAAGAGACGTTTCATTAGATAAAACTAGAAATATTGGTATAATGGCTCACATAGATGCTGGTAAAACAACATTTACAGAAAGAGTTTTATATCATACTGGTAAAATTCATAAAATTGGTGAAACTCACGATGGTGAGAGCCAAATGGACTGGATGGATCAAGAAAAAGAAAGAGGTATAACAATTACTTCCGCTGCAACAACAGCACATTGGAAAGGTTATAGACTTAATATTATTGATACTCCAGGTCACGTAGACTTCACAATTGAAGTTGAAAGAAGTTTAAGAGTACTTGATGGTGCAGTTACTGTACTTGATGCTCAAAATGGTGTAGAACCTCAAACTGAAACAGTTTGGAGACAAGCTACTGAATTTAATGTACCTCGTCTTGTTTTTGCTAACAAGATGGATAAATTAGGTGCTGATTATGAATATAGTCTTGAAACAATTAAGAAAAGACTTGGTGTTAATGCAAAACCTATTGCATGGCCAATTGGAGCAGAATCTAATTTTAAAGGTATTATTGATATTTTAAATCGTAAGGCATTAATGTATGATGGTTCAGCAGATGAAAAATATACAGAAACAGATGTTCCTGAAGATATGAAAGATTTCATCGAAGAAAAAAGAACTGACCTTATTGAAGCAGTTGCTGAATTTGATGATGAACTAATGGAAAAATACCTAGAGGGTGAAGAAGTTTCTGTTGATCTTGTAAAAAGAGCAATAAGAAAAGGAACTTTAGCAGTTAAATTCTTCCCAGTTACTGTAGGTAGTGCAAAAGCTAATATGGGTATTAAATTTGCTCTTGATGCTGTTATTGATTATTTACCAAGCCCACTTGATATTGGTGCTGCTGAATGTGTAGATAAAAATGGTAATGATGTATTAAGAAAAGCAGATGATAATGAACCATTTACTGCTTTAGCATTTAAAGTTATGACAGATCCATTTGTTGGAACACTAACTTTCTTTAGAGTTTATTCTGGTAAACTTTCAAGTGGTAGTTATGTACTAAATTCAACAAAAGGTGAAAAAGAAAGAGTTGGTCGTATTTTACAAATGCATGCAAATACAAGAAAAGAAATTGATTGTGTTTATGCAGGTGAAATTGCCGCTGCTGTAGGTTTAAAAGATACTACTACTGCAGATACTCTATGCGATGAAAAAAATCCAGTTATTTTAAAAGGTATGGAAATTCCAGAACCAGTTATTGACCTTGCTATTGAACCTAAGAGTAAAGCAGATCAAGATAAGATGGCAACTGCGTTATCTAAACTTGCTGGTGAAGATCCATCATTTAAATATCATACTGATCATGAAACTGGTCAAACAGTTATTTCAGGAATGGGTGAACTTCACTTAGACGTTCTTGTTGAAAGAATGAGAAGAGAATTTAACGTTGATTGTAATGTTGGTAAACCACAAGTTGCTTACCGTGAAACACTTACTCAAATGGGTGAATGTGAAGGTAAATACATTAAACAATCAGGTGGACGTGGACAATATGGACATGTTTGGGTTAGATTTGAACCAAATCCTGGTAAAGGTTATGAATTTGTTGATGCTATCGTTGGTGGAGTAGTTCCAAGAGAATATATTCCAGTTACAGATAAAGGATTACAAGAGGCTATGGCTGGTGGTATCCTTGCTGGTTATCCAATGGTAGATGTTAAGGCAACATTATTTGATGGTTCATACCATGATGTAGACTCATCAGAAATGGCTTTCAAAGTTGCTGCATCACTAGCTTTAAAAGAAGCAAAAAATAAATGTAAACCTGTACTTCTTGAACCTATAATGAAGGTTGAAGTAGTAGTTCCTGAAGAATATTTAGGAAATGTTATGGGTGACTTAACTTCAAGAAGAGGTAAACCAATGGGTAATGAATCAAGAGGAAATGCGCTTTCAATAGTTGCAATGGTTCCACTTGCTGAAATGTTTGGTTATGCAACTTCTTTAAGAAGTAATACTCAAGGTAGAGGAACATTTACAATGTTTATGGACCACTATGAAGAGGTTCCAAAATCAATCGCTGAAGATATTATTAAGAAAAACAGCGTTAATTAAGAATAATACTTGAAATTTTTTCAAGCATTAGATAAAATATAATAGTAGAAAAGGAGGAAAATATTATATGGCAAGAGAAAAATTTGATCGTTCAAAAGAACACGTTAATATTGGTACTATTGGACACGTAGACCATGGTAAAACTACATTAACTGCTGCGATCACTAAATACTTTGGAAAATTTGTTGATTATGCAGATATCGATAAAGCTCCAGAAGAAAGAGAAAGAGGTATTACTATTAATACTGCACACGTTGAGTATGAGACTGCAAAACGTCACTATGCTCACGTTGACTGTCCAGGACATGCTGACTACGTAAAAAACATGATTACTGGTGCAGCTCAAATGGATGGTGCTATTCTAGTAGTATCAGCTGCAGATGGTCCTATGCCTCAAACAAGAGAGCATATCTTACTTGCTAGACAAGTTGGAGTACCTAAAATTGTTGTTTTCATGAACAAATGTGATCAAGTTGATGATCCAGAATTACTTGATTTAGTAGAAATGGAAATCAGAGAATTATTAGGAGAATATGATTACGACACTGAATGTCCTATCATAAGAGGTTCAGCTCTTAAAGCTCTTGAAGGAGACCCTGAAGCTGAAAAGAGTATCCGTGACCTTATGGCTGCTGTTGATGAATATATTCCATCACCAGTAAGAGATACTGAAAAACCATTCTTAATGAGTATTGAAGACGTATTTACTATTTCAGGACGTGGTACAGTTGTTACTGGTCGTGTTGAAAGAGGTATTCTTAAACTTAATGACGAAGTTGAAATCGTTGGTTTAAGACCTACTCAAAAATCAGTTGTAACTGGTATTGAAATGTTTAGAAAAACATTAGACTTTGCTGAAGCTGGAGATAATGCTGGAGTTTTACTTCGTGGTATTTCTAGAGATGATGTTGAACGTGGACAAGTTTTAGCTAAACCAGGAAGCGTTACACCTCATACAAAATTCACTGCAAGTGTTTATGTTCTATCTAAAGAAGAAGGCGGAAGACATACTCCATTCTTCTCAAATTATAGACCACAATTCTATTTCAGAACTACTGACGTAACAGGTGTTATTGAATTACCTGCTGGTGTTGAAATGGTTATGCCTGGCGATAAAGTTGACATGACTGTTGAACTAATTGCTCCAGTTGCTCTTGAAAAAGGAACACAATTCTCTATCCGTGAAGGTGGAAGAACTGTTGGTGCTGGTGTTGTTTCAGAAATTCTTAAATAACAACATAATATAAAAAGTCACTAAATATTTAGTGATTTTTTTATTTTTCTTAAAATTAGTTTTATTTACGTCATTATTTATGGTAAAATTAACTAGGGTAGTAATGATGGATAATATAATTAATAAGTTTAATCAATATTTAGATAGATATTATGAAGAAATTTTAATAGAATTAGAGGTAATTACAAAACTTAAAAAGTTTTTATTTTCTATGGACATAAAAGCACTATTTTCTCTTTTAGATAGTGAAAGCAAATTAATTACTGAAGAATTTAAAAGTATATTGCGTAATTTAATCGATGCATCCTCAAAAGACAAAATTGATTACAAAGAATATGATTCACTAATTACAAGTTTGGTTTCTTTACCAATATTTCAGGAAGTTTCACAAAAAGAACGTTTTTTATTGGAACAAAAAGAAAACTACGAATTGCATTTATTTGATTATTCATTTATTACAAAATTTATGTTAGATAATGGGTTTTCTATTTCTGAAATAAACGTTGTTTTGACAAACTATAAACCGAATAAAAAGAACTTTTCATTTAATGATAATTTAAGTGAATCATTAAATGAAATTGAACTTCCCAAACTAAGTAGTTCATTAAAAAAAGAATTATTTAGTAATCATGATTTTATTGAGGTAAATGCTTTTATAAATAAATACCGAAAAGTTTATGAAAACATAGTAAATAATCCCAAGATGGCTGATTTATTTTCTCTTGCAAGTAATTTTTTAGTTGATGGTTCCTATGATTACGAAGAACCGATTTTTATTGCTCAATTTATTTCATTGCAAGGTATGCATAGTCTTTTGATGGAAAAACTCGAGTATTGTAGTACAAAAACAGAGCGAAATGATATTTATGTGCTATTGTCAAAAATGAAAAATATTGTTGATAGATTAAAAAATATGCAAATGATTTCTGATACGTTTGAAAATTATGAAATTAAATATTTAACAGATGTTTCTATACCCGATGAAGTAACAAATAAATTATCCGTTGGTGATTTTGATTATAAAAAAGGTATTAAGCCGGTTAAAATTATTGGTATAAAAGAGTTTGATGTTAGAATAAATACATTTGATGATATGGCTGTATCGTTTATAGAAAGTGATGGTATAATTTATATATTAGCTTTTGATAAAATTGATAGAATTGTTGTTAGCAGTATAAACTCATATAATCAAAATAAAGTTAATATTATTGAAAAAATAAGCGGAGTTAATTATGAAAGATAAAACAGATTTAATTAACATTATTAGTGAAAATTGTTTGCAAATTATAACCAAATATAAAGTTAGAATGTCCATAATAGCATTTGAGATGGGAATTACATTAATAGACTTATATAATATACTTCTTTGTAATAATGATGATATATCAAGTTATTTAGAACTATATTTATTATTAAATAAAAAAACAAATACAAAATCTACTTAATGTATTTATTTTTTTTAAATTCTTTATTAATAAGATTTTTTTTATTTAAAAAATAGTAATTAATTTTATTCAAAATTAAGTCAAATTCACCGATATATTCATAAATGTCTGGAGCAAATCCAAGTTTAAAATTATTTAATCCCTGATATTTACTTTCTTTGGAAAAGTCTCCGGAAATACCATTTAAACATGCATATTTATATTTATTTTTGTAATACATAAGTATTTCATAATACAAAAAATAGTTAGGAGCAAAATCTTTATATTTTTTATCATAACCACTTACTAAAATAGTTATTTGATCTTGCCATTTTATAACTAAAGCACCAGCACAATATATTTTTTCATTATTAAGCAAGTATTTATTAGCTAAAGCAATGTCTCCTTTATATGATATTAAAGCTTTATCAGAATTCATTTTTTTATTAATATTTCTATCACTTGAAACTTTTAATAATTTTTGATTTAATTTTTCGTTATTTTCACGTTCTTTTTCGTAAGCCAATTGTGTATTTATAACAAGTTTTTCATTATCTATACGTACTAAGAAGTAATCTATACAATTTTGTTTGTCAAATATATTATAGTAATCGCTATAATGAAACATATCTTTATGTATTTTATTTTTTATGAATTTATACAAAATATCCATGCTTTGGCAGTCAGATTTTTCTAAAACAAGTCCTTTGCGATAACATTTCTTAATTTTATTACGAGTATTTTTTGAAACTTTTAGTATATCGAAATCATCCAGATTAACAACAGCATCGAATCTTGGTAAGATAGTATCAAATTCTGTTGATTCGTCCATTTTGATGTAACCACATCTTTTTAATATTTCATTAATTTTGTAATTATCATTGTAAATAGGATTCATTGTTTTTTTATCAACTTTTGCTACAGAAATTCTTGGATTAATTCTAATGAAAGTAATAGATTCTTTTTTGTAAAAGTTATACAAATCTTTTGTAAAGTTATTTAGAAGTTCTTCATCATTGTAATCAATTAAAAAGCCTTCGGGTACATATGCATATAAATAACCATTAAGCATTTGCACAAGAACTAATGCTGCAGCATATAGTTTTTCACCATCAGTATAGCCAATCATTTCGTACTCGTAACCTTCTTCGCTTTTTAAAAGAGCATAATTTATACTTTGATGGAAATTGTGATACATATGTTTTTCTGAATACTCTTCGAATTCACTTAGTGAAAGCGTTTTTATATACATCTTGGACCTCCTTTTTAAGTAAGTTATTATATCATATATTTATTAAAAAATAAACATTTGCAATATGTAAAAAAAATTATTATAATATATATTGTTAGGATGTGATAATGTGGGAAGAATAGTTAGGGAAACCTTAAGCGATAGGTTTAATAAATTTATATCGCTTTCAATGATAACAACTATTATTATTGCTTTAGTAGGTGCAGTACTTATTTTTTTGCCAGAAATATCTAATAAATTAATTGGTTTAATATGTGGAGCACTATTTATTTTATCTGGTATAAATACAATATATAAATATATTTCTCGAAATGGTGCTAAACTTTATTCACTTAATTTACTTTTTGGTATTATGTCTTTATTAATTGGAACAGTAATTATACTTGTCCCATTTTCTGCTACAACATTTTTAACAATTTGTTTAGGTCTATATTTAATAATTATTGGAGCAAATAAAATTACTTATGGAGTATGGTTTAAGATTGGCGATGACGCGTCTTGGCTAATTACATTTGTGATTGGTATTATGCTTGTAATATTTGGAATATTAGTTCTTTCTAACCCATTTGCATCTTTGACTATAACACAACTTGTTGGAGCATTTTTAGTTTTATCTAGTATTTTAGATATGACAGATTTAGTATTATTAAAAAATAGAGCAGATGAGATAACCAAAATATTTTGGTAGGAGGAAAAATGAAAATAAAAGAAATAAAAGCAAGAGAAATTTTAGATAGTAGGAGTAATCCAACAATAGAAGTTACAATGATGTTAGAAAACGGAATAAGTTGTACTTCATCAGTTCCATCGGGAGCATCAACAGGATCAAAAGAAGCATTAGAGTTACGTGATAATGATGAAAGATTTCATGGCAAAGGAGTTCTAAAAGCAGTAGATAATGTAAATAGAATTATTGCTCCAGCATTAGTCGGAATGGAAATAAATCAAAATGCAGTAGATAAGAAAATGTTAGAACTTGATGGAACTGAAAATAAATCAAAATTAGGTGCAAATGCAATACTAGGTGTTTCTTTATGTACACTTAAGTGTTTAGCAGCTTTAGATGGAAAAGAATTATTTGAGTTTGTAAGTACTGGTAAATTTAGTATGCCGGTTCCTATGATAAATGTTATTAATGGTGGAAAACATGCTGATAATAACCTTGATATTCAAGAATTTATGTTAGTACCTGTACAATCAAAAGAAAAAGAACGTATAAGATGCGCTAGTGAAATATTTATTACTTTAAAAAATATTTTGAAGGAATATCATTTATCAACTGGCGTTGGTGATGAAGGCGGTTTTGCCCCGGATTTGAAAGATAATGAGGAAGCATTAATGCTTCTTATTAAGGCAATTAAAGATAGTGGATATGAACCTGGTAAAGACGTGTTTTTAGCTCTAGATGTGGCTGCGTCTGAGTTATATAATGATGGCAAATATAATATAGATGGTAAAATTTTAAGTAGCGATGAATTGTTAGAATATTATACTGGATTAATCAAAAAGTATCCAATTATTAGTATTGAAGATCCTTTCGAAGAAAATGATTATGAAAGTTTTGAAAAAATAGCTAAATGTTTTGATAATAAAATTATGATTGTTGGTGATGACCTATTTGTTTCTCAAAAGAAATATCTTGAAGAAGGAATAAAACATAGTGCCGGTAATGCAATTTTATTAAAAGCTAATCAGGTTGGTAGTGTAACTGAATTTTTAGATACTATTTATACCGCAAAGAAAAATGGGTATAAAACAATTATTTCTCATCGAAGTGGTGAAACAATGGATACCTTTATAGCGGACTTAGGTGTAGGACTAAATCTTGATTTTATCAAAACAGGTTCTGTTTCAAGAGGCGAAAGAATTTGTAAATATAATCGTCTTATGGAAATCGAAGATAAATTAAACTAGTAAATGCTAGTTTTTTTTTAATTGACATACTTGAAAATATATCAAAATAATGATTAAATTATTATAGATAAAATAAAGGAGAGATTTTGTATGGAAAAAAATATTAATGTAAAAATAATGGGAGTATTTGCAAGTATTCTTTTATTATTTATTGTAATAACTGCATCATTTGCCTATTTTGGTTCATTTGATGTAAATTTAAATAATAATGTAGCAGTAAATATTAATGCAGTTTCTCCTGGAGATGCAACATTTATTTCAAGTGCAACACAACTTAATTTACAAGTCCCTGCGGCAAATATGAGTCAAACAGCAGCAGACAATGAAACTCCAGCAGCAACAAATACAGCAACACTAACAGTAAATTTAACTGGTGCAGCAAACCTTCTTACAACATGTACATATGACATAGTTTATGAATATGATGCAGGAAGTAATGTGTATGGTAAAAGTCCAACTACAAAAAATGGTGATAAAGAAATCACATTACAAGTAAGTGGAGTAACTGGAACAAATAACTTTGCAAGTGAAAAGAACTTTGATTATGATTCAAATTGGAGTGGAGTAAAAAGAACTCTAGTAAGTGGAGCAACAATATCAAGTAATGGTTCTCTTACTACTCAAAATATATCAATAACAGGAAAATATTATAACTTAACTATTCCTCAGACATCAATCGAGGGAAAAGCTTTTACAGGTAAAATTTATGTAACAAATCATAGTTGTAGTACAAGTGAACCAGCATATATAACATTATTAAAAGATTATGGTGGAAAGGATAATATTACAGAACTTCCTGATAGTACTTTTGCAAATGCATCAACCACAAGTGATAAAGGTATGTATGCAAAAGAAGATGATTATACTGCAACAACTGGTATGAAATCTTATTATTATAGAGGAGCCGTAGATAATAACTGGGTAAAATTTGGCAAAGAAGGAGATAAAGATATATACTGGAGAATAATCAGAATAAACGGAGATGGTTCAATAAGGATGATATATTCAGGAACAACCGCTCCAACTGAAAGTACTAAAGTAGTAATGACCGGAACAGGAACACGAATCACAGTAGACAATACAAATACTTTTAAGTTTAATAGTAGTTATAAAAATCCATCATATGTAGGATATATGTTTACAGAAGGTCAGCAACATGGCAATAGCACCTCAAGTACAATAAAAACAGCAATAGATAATTGGTATAAAACAACAACATTAGAAACAGATGCGACAACAAAAGAACTAGTATCACAAGACCAAATATTCTGCAATGATAGGAGTGCCACAACAAGTAGTAGCGGAACACCAGGAGAAATAAGTGGAAGTATGAGTACAACATATTACTATGGAGCATATGTAAGATTAGTAACAAATAAAAGTCCACAATTAAAATGTCCAACAGCAAGTGATAAATTCACTTCAAGGAAAAGTAGTATAGGAAATAAAGCATTAACTTACCCAGTAGGCTTAATAACAGCAGATGAAGTAGCAATGGCAGGAGGAGTATATGGTTCTAGCAATACAAACAGTTCAAATTATTTGTATACAAACCAATATTATTGGTCCGGTTCGCCGAGTATTTTCGTTGGTGCTGTTTCTTATGCTCGTGAGTTCCCTGTGGGTCTTGATGGCTATTTTTATTCTTTTCGTGTGGATAATAATGATGGTGCCCGTCCCGTCGTTTCTCTATCCTCTAAAGCCAAGTTATCAGGCAATGGAACATATTCAAAGCCATATACAGTAAGTTAATTGATTGACGGACACTTTTGATAAATCCTAGGTAAATACTGGGTTTGTAAGGATAATTATTCGCCCAACAATGTATAAATTTTACTTGAAATACCTCATATTTGAGATTAAAAAATATAAAAAATGCAAATAAATTTTTAAATTTAAAATTTTTTGCATTTTTTTATACGCTAAAAAGTGTTAAGATTTATTCTTAACAAAATTTTAATAAATATTGATTTAATTTTTCTTAAAGATATAATTGCATATTGGTTTTTATTTTGAAATTTATAAAAGAGTTATAACACATTTTAAAAATAGTTAATCCTAGATTAAATAAAGATAGTATTCGTATAGGCTTTTTGTTTTTATCATATTTTACAAATCTTATATTTAAGTTTTTCTTAACATGTGTATAATTTTTAGTATAATCAATACCAATAATTGTAAGCCATAGTCCAGCAAAACAAACTAAACTATATAAATTTTCATAGGCATGTAAATTTCTAGTTTTAGTTTTTTCCAAATTAAAACCATTAGTTTTTTGCGACTTAAAAAGCATTTCTATTGCTCCGAATCTATGAGCATATTCTCTTAAAGCTAAATTAGGTTCAATATTAGATAAAATAAACCAAGGATCTTCACTTAATTTTCCACGAGCAATGGATAAGTTGCATTTAAAATGAAAATCACCCAATTCTAAATCTTTATAATAAAGTGAAGTATGTTTTCTAATTGGAAAATCAGTAAATTTTTTATAAATTTTATGTTTTTCTTTTTATTTATCGTAAACAAATACTTTAATATTAGAATTTACTTTTGCTCTAACACAAAACTAATGACCTTTATCGTGAATAAATTTCATTAGTTTTAAATTACAAATCCATCTGTCAGCTAAAAAAGTTATTTTAGCATTTAATGGAGAAAGTAATTCAATAACTTCATTGATAGCATTGAAAATAACTTTCTCACTAAATAAACATTTTTTAGTAAGTTCATCAATTTCATAATGCCTATTAGATTTAGTTTTATCGCATTTAAACCAAATAGGAATAGATTGTTTTCCAACTTTTAAAGTAAACATTAAGGTAACAAAATTGTTTTTCATATACATATGATCTAAAACAACAACAAGTTTATTATATCTTATACAACCTACATTATTATTAATAATATATTTAATTGTAGTGTTAAAAAAATCTATACCATTAAATTTTTTATTATTGAAAAATCTCCATAGTTTCTTTTCAATAGAAGATTGATTAGAAAGAAAAGACTTATCAGAATAACATTTAGAAATATCTAAAGTAGTTACATTTTCAGCATTTATAATAGAAGTTATAATATGAAGAACAATTTTTGCTTGAGGTTTAGAAAGTTTAAAGTTGATATTTTCAAAAAAATCACTTAATCCCTTTACAACTACCTGTTTATTATTATATAATTTACTCTATTATTTAAAAAGTGTTCGGTATAATTAAACCTTATGTATATTTAGGAAAAAATAAAGTTGTAGTACAATAATTAATTTTTAAAAAATGACTAGCAAAAGTCTTAAAAATTGACTAGTAAGAATAATATATTTAGAAAAAACAATTTTACATTCAAATCCATACACAGTAAGTTGATAAAATTAAACTAGTAAAATGCTAGTTTTTTTTATATAATTAAAGTGGTGATAGAAAATGAAAATAGTTGATGGAAATAAAGCGTGTAGTAATGTAGCATATTTGTTTAGTGAGATATGTTCAATATATCC
>CAKORX010000008.1 GCA_934101645.1 uncultured Bacilli bacterium
TATTTTTAATGTTTAATTTATCCCATATTTATGCTGTAAAACAAAAAGTTTTCTTAAATGTATATGTTTTAAGAAAAATGAACCCCGTATTTATGGGAGAAAATAAAGTATGAAAAAAAGATTTATATTATTGGTATGTGGAATAGTTGCTTGTCTAGGGATTTTATTTTCTTTTCAATTGAAAAATAAAAATAATTTGCAAGAAAATAATATAAAAAATAAAAATGGTTCTTTAGCAATTATGATAAAAGAAAATGGTGCTACAGAATATATTAAATCATCCTCAAATAGCATTCCAATAGGAGATTATGTATTAAACGAAGAAAAAAGTTATTGTAAAAATAATGGTAAAATTGGGGATTATGATAGCTCTTTAGGTAAGGTTAGTTTTTCATTTATTGGCACAGATAAATGCTATTTATATTTTGATTATAAAGTGCCTGATGGTTGGAAAACAATACTTATAAATAATGGTAATGATGCGACAACAGTTGAAGAGGCTAAAACTTATATTGAAGGAAGAACTACATCAACAACACCCGATTTTTCAATAGTGGCAACAACAAATGAAGGTATGTATTCAGCACCTGATGATTTAGGAACATCTTATTATTTCAGAGGAGCAGTAGATAATAACTGGTTAAAATATGGTAAGTATACTAAAGATATGTATAATTGTAATAATGGTACTATATCTGCCACGGATACAGGTAATTCATGCACAAAAATAGCATCAAGTGGTGATGCTATATATTGGCGAATAATTAGAATAAATGGAGATAATTCGATTAGAATGATTTATAGTGGCATAACACCACCAACAGAAAGTACAAAGGTAATAAAAACAACAGATACTACATTAGGAAATAGTTCATTTAATGCAAATTATGATAGTCAACAATATGTAGGATATATGTATTCGGAGGGAGGAATAGAAAATAGTACATCAAGTATGATAAAAAACTATTTAGAAGATTGGTATGCAAATTATACTGATTTAAATAAAACTGGAACACAAATAACAGATCAAATATTCTGTAATGATAGAATCATAGCAAGACGAGATCCTCCGGATATTTACTATGGAGCAGGTAGAAGATTAGGTTATAATGTATTCATGTATGGTAAGAAAGAAGAACCAATATTAACTTGTTCTGAAGAAAGTGATAAATTTACATCAAAAGGAAGTAGTATAGGAAATAAAAAATTAGAATATCCAGTGGGACTTATAACGGCGGATGAAGTATCAATGGCGGGAGGAAAAAGTTCAACAGGACCTAGTGGAAAAGAGACAACAGACAACAGTTCTTATTACTTGTATACTAATCAAACTTATTGGTCGGGGTCGCCTGATAGTTTCACTACTAATACTGGTTCTAATTTAAATAATTTTGGTGCTCATGAGTATATTGTCTCTTCATCGGGTAAACTTGATGTTTCTACTAATACTTATCATTATGTGGTTGTTCCTGTTCCTCCTGAGGATGGCTCTGACTCTGGCTCTGACTCTGGCTCTGGCTCTGGCTCTGGCTCTGGCTCTAGCGGCTTCAATGGCGTCCGTCCTGTCGTTTCTCTATCCTCTAAAGTCAAGTTATCGGGCAATGGAACATATAATGATGTTTACACGGTTGTAGCTGATTAACGGACACTTTTAGAAAAATCTAGATAAATACTGGGGTTGAAAGGTTAAATCTTAGTCCGATAATATACAAATTTTACTAAAAAAATATATATTTGAAAATAAAAAAGTAAAAAATGCAAAAAAAATTTTAGATTTAAAAATTTATTTGCATTTTTTTGTATATCAAAAAGTGTTAAGATTAATTCTTAACAAAATGTTAATAAATAATAATTTAGTATTTTTATAAATATAATTGCATATTTGTTTTAATTTTATAATTTATATATGAATTGTAACAACGTTTAAATATTGTTAAACCTAAATTAAATAGTGATAAAATTCTTATTGGTTTATGATTTTTATCATATTTTACAAATCTTATGTTTAAATTATTTTTAATGTGACTATAATTTTTTGAATAATCTATACCAATAATTGTAAGCCATAAACCTGCAAAACATACTAAACTATACAAATTTTCATAAGCATGTAAATTTCTAGTTTTAGTTTTTTCCAAATTAAAACCATTAGTTTTTTGAAATTTAAAAAACATTTCGATAGCACCAAATCTATGAGCATATTCTCTTAAAGCTTGGTTAGGTTCAATATTAGATAAAATAAACCATGGATCATTACTTAATTTACCACGAGCAATAGATAAATTACATTTGAAATGAAAATCTTCAAGTTCAATATTTTCATAATATAAAGCTGTATGTTTCCAAGGTTTAAAATCAATGAATTTTTTATATATATTATGTTTTTCTTTCTTATCATATATAAAAACTTTAATGTTAGAATTTACTTTTGCTCTAAAACAAAAATAATGGCCTTTATCATGAATAAGTTTCATTAATTTTAAATTACAAAACCATCTATCTGCCAAAAAAGTAATTTTAGTATTAAAAGGAGATAGTAATTCAATAACTTCATTAATAGCATTAAATATAACTTTTTCACTAAATAACCATTTTTTAGTAAGTTCATCAATTTCATGATGTCTATTAGATTTGGTTTTATCACATTTAACCCAAATAGGAATAGATTGTTTTCCAACTCTTAAGGTAAACATTAGAGTAACAAAATTATTTTTCATAAACATGTGATCCATTACAACAATTAATTTATTATGCTTAAGTGCTTTAAAATTATTAATAATGTATTTAATAGATTCGTTAAAAAAGGTAATGCCATTAAATTTGCGGTTATTAAAAAATCTCCATAGTTTCTTTTCAACTGAAGATTGATTATATAGTATTGAATTATCAAAGAAACATTTAGATATATCTAAAGTCGTAATATTTTCAGTTTTTATAATTGAAGTAATAATATGAGGAATAATCTTCATTTGTGGTTTGGAGATTTTTAAAAAAAAATTTAATAAAAAAATTATTTAAACCCTTTACAATATCTACTTCTTTATTATATAATTTATTCATAAGACAACTTCCTTTGCTATTTTTTTTATCAAATATATAATATCAAAAAGAAGTTGTTTTATCAATTTAGAGAGGCGAAAGAGTACAGATAACAAAAAGTACTCTTTTAATATATTAAAAAAAAGTGTCCGGAAGTAAGTTATAGTAGAATAATTGTAAAGTAATGACAAAAAATTTATTTATATTACATTATGTTTATAGAGGTGTTTACATTTTTATGAAGTAAAGTGATAAATAAATCTTTAAAAAAAAATAAAATATTGCTACAATAGTTTTATGGAAGTGATATTATGTTTTCTGATATAATTATATTTTTAAAAAGTTTATCATTCATTGATTATATATTCTTTTTTACTGTAGTATTTTTGATTGTACTTATAGTAAGTTTAATATATTTTATTAAAATTAATGGAACAGAAATGACTATTGAGGATATGATTAAGGATGAACTTGATAGCAGTAAAGAAAGTGAGAATTCTCCTGAAGTTGATAATGATTTAAAAGATATTGCCACTGCTTTAAAGGATTTTAAACCAGTTAATTTTACTCCTTATGAAAAAGAAGAGGAAGAAAAAGCAATAATTAGTTATGATGAATTATTATCAAACACTGGGCAATTTGAACTAAATTATTCCGAAGAAAATCAAACTGGCGATGTTTTAGTTAAAAAAGTTGATTTAAATAATTTAATTAATACTAAAAAAAGTGAACCAGTTAAAATGGAAATTCATTTAATGAGTTTAGCAAGAGAGGAAGAGTTTTTAAAAACTTTAAAGGAATTACAGAAAAATTTAAATTAATGGGGGATTTGTTATGAAATTTAATATAATTACACTTGGTTGTAAAGTAAATAGTTATGAAAGTAATTTTATGAAGGAAGCCTTAGTTAAAAACGGGTTTTCTTTTTGCAGTGAAAACGATAAATGTGACATTTTAATTTTAAATACATGTACCGTTACTGATACATCAGATAAAAAGTCTTTAAAAGAGGTAAGAAGACTTAAAAGAGAAAATCCTCATGCAATTCTTGTAGTATGTGGATGCTCTGTTCAAAATGATAAAAATAAATATGATAATTTAGACATTGACGTTTTAATGGGAAATATTAATAAGAGTAATATAGTAAATATTATAAATGAGTATTTAGATAAAAAAACACCTTTAGAATATGTTGCTAAGACAAGAGACTTAAACTTTGAAAATATGGAAATTAATTCTTTTGATCATACTAGGGCATATATAAAAATTGAAGATGGCTGTGATAATTTTTGCTCATATTGTGTTATTCCCTTTGTAAGAGGAAAAACTCGTAGTAAAAATTTTGATTTAGCTATTAAAGAAACTAAAACTTTGGTAGAAAATAATTTCAAAGAAATAGTTTTAACAGGTATTGATACAGGTGCATATTTTGATAATGGTAAAGATTTGACAGATTTAATTAAAGAAATGAGTAAGATTGCAGGTCTTAAAAGAATTAGACAATCAAGTATTGAAATTACTCAAATAAATGATAAATTTATCGAAGAACTTAAAAATAATCCTAAAATATGTAATCATATTCATATTCCATTACAATCTGGAAGTAATGAGATTTTACGCCTTATGAATAGAAAATATGATTTAAATTACTTTTTTGAGAAAATAGAAAAAATAAGAAGTGTTAGACCTGATATATCAATAACTACTGATGTAATTGTAGGTTTTCCTAACGAAACAGATGAGCTTTTCTTAGAAACTTTAGAAACTTGTAAAAAAATTAATTTTTCTAAAATTCACGTTTTCCCATATTCTGAAAGAAAAGGAACTAAAGCTTCATTAATGACTGGTAAAGTAAGTGAAAATGTTAAACATGAAAGAGTTAAAAAACTTATGGAGCTTTCAGAAAAACTCGAAAAAGAGTATTATGATAAGTTTAAAGGTAAAGAACTTGATGTTTTAATCGAGGAAGTAAATAATGGAGTTTCTATTGGCCATACCTCTAACTATTTAAAAGTTGAGTTAAATGAAAAACTTACTAAAGGAGAAATATATTTAAGAAAAATATAATGGAAAAATTTGTTATTGGAAAATTTAAAAAGATAATATATGAAAATAATGAAAGTAACTTTAGAGTTACTCTTTTTAGGTTGGAAGAAACAATTGAAAAAGAATTAAATCCCGATGTAGGTAGCCTTATACATATTACCGGAGTAATGCCCAATTTACGCTTAGATCAAAAATATAAAGTTTATGGTGAACTTACTAATCATCCAAAATATTCATGGCAATTTAAAGTATCAAGGTTAGAAGTTATTATGCCAACTTCCACGGAAGAAATACAAAAGTTTTTAGAAAGTCCTTTTGTAGAAGGATGCTCTAAAGTATTTGCTAAAAAAATAATAGATGCTTACCAAGATAAAGCTCTTGATAAAATTAAAGAAGACATAAATAATTTATTAGTAATAAAAGGCATGACTCCTTTAAAAGCCTCTAAGATATATAATAGTGTTTTAAAATTTGAAAAAGATGATGTTATTATTCGAAAATTTGTTTCTTGGGGTTTTACTTATGAAGAATCATCAAAAATAATTAATAAACATTACTCTGATATAGATGCTATTTTGGATGGTAATTTATATCTACTTAAAAATATATTTGATTTCAAAAAAATTGATGAAATATACAAAAATAATTTTGATAAAGATAGTATGCTTAGATGTGAAGAATGTATTTTAAATTCTTTAATGGATATAGCATTTGCTCAAGGAAGTACATACTCATATAGTGATGAAATATATAAATGTTTGAGTGTAAATTATGCAATTAACATTGATAGTGATAAATTTAATGAATATCTTGATGATTTAATAAAAAATGAATTAATTATAAAAGATGGATTAAGATATTATTTAAAAAAATATTATGATGAGGAAAAGGCAATTGCTAGATATTTATATTTAATTGATAAACAAAGAAGAAAAAAAATAGATAATTTCGAAGAAAAAATTAAAGAAATAGAAAAACTAACAGGAAAAACATATAGTGAAGAACAAATGAAAGCTATAGAAAATAGCTTAAATGAAAATATTTCAATTATTTCTGGTGGCCCAGGTACTGGTAAAACTACGATTATTGATGCAATAGTAAAACTATTTATCAAAGAAAAACAGTATTCAAAAGATGATATTATAAATAATATTATTCTTTTGGCACCGACGGGTAGGGCTGCGAAAAAACTTTCTTTATCCACTGGCCTTGGAGCATCAACAATTCATAGAATTTTAAAATGGCATAAAGAAGATAATACATTTGAGTATAATGAAAATAATAAACTATTTCATAAACTTATAATTATTGATGAGTGTTCTATGATTGATGTTACACTTATGAAAAGCCTTTTGTGTGCTTATAATAGTAATATAAAACTTGTTTTAGTGGGCGATATATATCAGCTTCCTTCAGTAGGACCAGGACTTGTACTTCAAGATTTAATTAATAGCGATTTATTTTGTTTTAATATGCTATCTACTATCTATAGACAAAGTGATAATTCCTATATACCGTATTTAGCCAAAGATATAAAAACTGTATCTATTGAGGAAGAATTTACAAATAAGAAAGACGATTATAATTTTATAATATGTCCACCAGAAAAAATTATGGAAAACGTCATTAAATGTGTGAGATATGGCCTTTCTAAGGGAATTGATGAAACAAAAATGCAAATTTTAGCTCCTATGTACAAAGGATTAAATGGTATTGATAATTTAAATTTCTTTTTAGAAAAAATATACAATGATACCTATAATTTTTCACAGGTAAAATATGGAGATAAAATATATAGAGTTGGCGATAAGGTACTTCAACTTATAAATGATTCTGATAATAATGTTTTTAACGGTGACATTGGAAAAATTATTAATATATCAAATGGATATGATGA
Organism: uncultured Bacilli bacterium; assembly: GCA_934101645.1. Taxonomy (GTDB): domain Bacteria; phylum Bacillota_I; class Bacilli_A; order RF39; family UBA660; genus UBA6448. The sequence continues at coordinate 6,983 of CAKORX010000008.1, forward strand.
TAAAATTAAGATTCAAATTGACTTTGATGGCAATATAGTTTATTTAGAGAAAAAAGACTTAAAAAATATAACTCTTGCTTATGCAATTACCATTCATAAAAGTCAGGGCAGTGAATTTGAACATGTAATTATGCCAATATGTAATGGCTATGGTATTATGCTTTATAATAAGCTTATTTATACTGGTGTATCAAGAGCCAAAAAATCTCTTACTTTAATAGGGGAACCTAGTGCTTTTATAAGAGCAGTTAATAATAATTATTCTAAAGAAAGAAAGACGTCTTTAACACAGTTTATTTTAGAATATTACAATGTATAAAATAAGTAATTTTACAAATACTATAGTTAGAGGTGATAACTATAAAAAATGTTGGTTATATGATGCTAGGAATGGCTATGGCTGGAGCAGGAATGGGTGCATATATGTATCTTGGAAATAACAAAAATAAAAAAGGTAAAATGAAAAATATGTATACCTTAACAAATAATAGTAGTAATAATTAGAATGCCAAAGCATTCTTTTTTTATAAAAAAAAGTAAACTATTTAAGTTTACAATCTTTTAAATAATGATTTTTTATTACTTATGTTTTTAATTACTATACCAGCAAATAAAAGGATTATTGCAGTTGCTGGATAAAACGCTCCGGTATTAGGATTTTTCTTGCCGGTTTCTTCTTTTTCGTTATTATTGGTATTAGTATTTTCATTTTCATTTTGTTTTTCATTTTCATTATTATTTTCATTACCTGTATTATTGTTTCCAGAAGTAGCAACCTTTATAATTTCACTTGGAGTTTCACTATTAAGAAATACTACTTTATAATAATAAGTTTTACCTGGCTCTAAATTTGTGTCAGTTACTTCAGTTGTAGAACCATAAACATAATTTTTTTTGGCAATTTCTTCAAAACCATATGTTTCATTTTCAGAACGATATACCATGTATTTTAATTTATTATTTTGAGAACTATCATCATGATTACTGTTAATAGTAAAGGTTATTGAGTTTTCTGCAATATTTTTTGCTTTTATTGAGGGAACAAATGTTAGTTTAGGTAAACTAAAATCATTTACTAATTGATCTATTTTGTCTGAATCTAATGATAATTTGAATTCTCTTATTATTGCACCACTTATTGATCCACTTGAGGTATCATCGCCATAAGTAAATTCATACTCTTCAGTTTTAAATAAAATCCCATATTTATCATAATTATTAAATATTTCTTCATCATAGTCCATTATAACATCGTCATATCCCATCGCGGTAAATGTTGATTGAATTGCAAGACTAATATTTAATATAGATAAAATATCGGCAGTAAATCTTTCATCAGTATCACTAACTACAGAATCATTATCAATATAACTAATTGATTTACCATCATAATTATATGTAAATATCGGAGTAGTTTCATCTTCAGTACTATAAACTAATAATTTTTGACTATTTGCATCATATTTTGCATTAACTCCAATGCCACTTTCTTGTGCTAACTGTCCATATAGTGAAGCAATTGTTTCTATATCGTAAATTTTTGCATTTACACTACTAATAAAACATAATGATAAAACCCCAATCATAATTAAAGATAATATTTTTTTCATATCTACCACACTTTCTATTATCAATTTAACATAATGAAAATTTATAGTCCATACTAATATTTTTCCTTTACAATAAATCATGTCAATATATTTATTTGTCAATATTTCATAAAAATATTAAAAAGTCTATAAAAAACTTAAAATTTATGATAATATTAAAAAGTATAATAGAGGGAAATGATATTATGAAAAACAAGGTAAGTATATATTCGAGTATCGCAATAGTAATATTAATTGTGGTTGTAACATCTGCTGCTTTTGCTTTCTTTGGTTCATTTAGTGAAAACTTAAATGGCAATGTAGCCGTAAATATTCAAACAGTTTCGCCTGGGGAATCATCACTTGTTTCAAGTAGTGCTGTTTTAAATTTACAAGTACCTGCGGCAAATATGAGTTCCTTAGTTTCAAATAATGTTACTGCGGCTGCAGAAAGTAGTGCAACTATGAATGTAACTTTAACCGGAGAAACAGGTGTTAGTACAAGATGTACATATGATATAGTATTTGAATATAGTATAAATTCAAATATTTATGGTCAAAGTCCAACGACTAAAACAAGTAATGCAAATAAAGAAATAACTTTTGAGGTGGAGGGCCCGACAGGAACTTCGAATCCTTTTGGAGCAGAAACAAATATTGATTATGACACATCAAAAGGATGGATAGCTAAAACTAGTACAACAGGTGCAAAAATAAAACTTGCAACTGGTGCAAGAATAACAAATAATGGTGGTACTTCAAACAATCAAAGTTGGAAAGTTACCGCAAGATACTATAATTTAGAAGTATCACAAGACCAGCTTATTGGTAAGAATTTTGCTGGAAAAATATATGCAGAAAATCCAGTTTGTGAAGGTGTAACACCAGATGCCGAAGACTTTATAAAAAATATAGCTGCTGAAGGTGAAAAAACATCAAGTCAAGATACATCTACAAAATATATTGTTGCAAATGAGAACGGTTATAGATACGAAGGCAAAGATCCAGATAATTATATATGTTTAGATAATAATTCATCTGGTACATGTGCTGAAGATAATACATTTAGAATAATTGGTGTATTTGATGAAAAGGTTGGAACAAGCGAAACAAACGCAAAACTTCAGCCAGTAATAAGGATAATTAAATCTACAAATTACACATCAAGTGGTATAGTATGGGATACAAATAGAAAGAATAATTGGAATAATTCATCACTTAAGGCTCTATTAAATGGAACATATTTAACAAGCTTAAATAGTTATAATCATATTGATAAAGTACTAAGTACAAGATGGTCATTAAATTCACTAGACCTTAGTACAGGAAAATATAATGAATATTGGCCACAAGCCCAAATATTTAATAATAGCGAAAAATATGGCGTTGTTTATGAGGGGAATCCAACATATACATATGCAAAAGTAGGATTAATGTATCCAAGCGATTATATGTATGGAGTAATGGCAAACGATTGTGATAGAAGTGTGGTAAGCTGGGCAAATGATGATACAGTTCCAAGTTATGTAAATACGGAAAAGTGTTCAACACAAAATTGGTTATATAATAAAAAATTTGATAAAACATTTTGGGACAATGTTTCTGGCAATGATTATTCGGCTGGACTCGAATGGACTCTTTCGCCGGGTTCTCTTAATGGCAGCAGCGCTTTCGATGTCAGTTCGGATGGCAACGGCGGCGGCGACATCTTCGTCGGCAGTCTTGGCTCGGTCCGTCCGCTCTTGAATCTGGATACTAGCATTGAACTTATTGGAAGTGGAAGTTTAAGCAATCCGTATAGAATTAAATAAAGTTGGGTTTTGTAATTGACACAAATTTAAATTTATTATATTATTTTAATAGAGAATAAAAAATAGAAAAAGGGTGAACTAGTAATGAAAGCATACAAATTTACATATATATTTTTGTTAGTAATGATTGCTACATTAGCCTCTTTTTTGATTCTATGGTGTACTAAAACTTATGTAGTAAACTTTGATACTGATGGAGCACAAAAATATGATGTTGTGCTTGTAAGACCTGCTCAAAAGGTTAAATTTCCTTCAGCACCTGTTAAAGAGGGATATATTTTTGAGGGCTGGTATTTAAATGATAAATATTTTGATGAAGATACCTTGGTTTATGAAAATATTACTTTAAAAGCCAAGTGGAAAAGTGTTTTAGAACAATAAAAAAATCATTAGTTTAATTCTAATGATATTTTTTTGATTAAATCTAAGTATTTTTGTTTTTCTTCTTCTAAAGACTTTTCATCTTTTCTTTCGAATCTTACAGTTAAAACTGGACCTGTATTACTTTGCCTTATTAAAGTAAAACCATCTTCGTAGTCAATTCTTACTCCATCAATATGATTATATTTAATATTTTGACTATCTAAATATTCTTTAATTTTTTCAATTATTAATGATTTGGTTTCTTCTTTAACTTCTATTTTTATTTCTGGTGTATGATAATATTTTGGAATATCTTTAAGTAGGGAAGATAAAGGAACTTCAATTTTACTTAACATCTCAATTATTCTTAGAGCATTATATATTCCGTCATCTGTGCCAATCCATTTATCAGTAAACCATAAATGTCCTGAAAATTCTCCACCAAAATCTAATTTTTCTTCATTAATTTTCAAATTCATGTAGGAATTTCCTGTACGATATACTTCACATGGAAGATTAATTTTATTCATTTCATCAAGCATTGCTTTAGAACATTTTACATCCATTATTGCATGTCTATTTTTTAGGGTTGGGTTTAAATATTTATAAATTACTATCATTAAGTTATCAATCGTAATAAAATTACCTTTATCATCTACGACGCCAACTCTATCTGCATCACCATCAATACCTAAACCGATTTCATAGTGATTATTATTAATTTCATCTTTTAACATTTGCATATTTTCTTCGACTGAAGGATCTGGATGATGAACTGGAAAGTTTCCATCACTTATACCATTTATAATTTTGTAATCAATATTAAATTCTTTTAATACTCTTTCAAGTATAATTGAACCAGTTCCGTTTGCTGGATCAAATACAGCTTTAATGTTTTTATTTCCTAAATCAATACTTTCTTTAATAGCATTTATATAACTTTCAAAGTTATCATCATATTTTTGATAACTTCCATTTTCATCTTTGAAAATTCCTTTTAAAGTAAAATCTCTAAAATCATAAATTTCTTTACCACATGCATTTCCTTTAATACTAAATGATATTTTAAAACCATTATATTCTTTTGGATTATGTGATGCTGTTATCATAATACCATTTTCAATACCAAGTTTTTTCTTATAAAAATAGTATATTGGAGTTGTACAAAGTCCAAGATCAATAATATCTGCACCTGCTGATATTAGACCATTAATTAAACTTTCATGTAATGATGGAGATGATAGTCTATTATCATGCCCAATAATAACTTTTTTGCTTTTTATATAGCTAGCAAAGCTTTTTCCAAATGTAAAAGCATCATCTTCATTTAAATCTGTTGGATAAATTGCTCTTACATCATATTCTCTAAAAATAAAACTTTTCATTATATCACCATATTCATTGTATCAAATAATTAAATAATAGTCCAATTTAATATTTTATATTTACTTTTATATTTATTTTTGTTATAGTTTAATTGCTCGTAAAAATATTTTATTTTTTATGGGCTTTTTTATTGGATAAAATTACATTAGAAAGGGAATAATGAAAAAAATATTTTTTATATTAGCTTTTTTTGTAATTAATATAAATGTAAATGCGTTAACTGTAACAAGAGGTAATTTAGATAGAAACATTTGCTCAAATGATGGAGAAATATATCCGATGTACTTTGCAAATATCCAAGGTAGGGAAACATATCTTTTAAAACCGAGTAAAAGTAAAGGAGTAGATACTGACAAGTATTATAATATTCCATTTGAAAGCACATCTTTTCCAAATGAACTAAGAGATTATTATTTTGCTTTTATTTATTTTGAAAAGTATTTTAGTAATTCACAAATTTATCATGCTCTTACGCAAAGACTAATTTGGGATTATTTATATCCTGAAAAAGAATATAAATTTTGTAGGGATGATAAAACTATTTATTCATTTCATGAAGAAGAATATCAAAATGTAAAAGAAATGATGCAAAGTGTAATCGCTGGCCCAGATTTTTTTAATAAAAAAAATGTGCAGATTTCAAATCTTACTAAAGAATATAAATTTACTTATTTTTCTAAGTATTATATTTTTGATAATGATAATTTAGATGCTTATATAGATAATGATACTTTATATGTTAAGGGAAAACCTGGTAAGTACACAATTAAATTTAAGAAAAATGAAATTAAATATCCATTATATTTATTTAATAATATGATGACAGATGGCGAAAATTATTTGTTTAGTACTCATAGTCAAAATGATGTAACTTATGAAATGAATGTTAAAATTATTGATAATAATGTTAGCGTGTCATTATATGATAACGATGAAATTTTATATGATGAGTGTATTTATTATAATGATGAAAAATATTGCTCTAATGAAAATGGAATTATTAATATTTCAAATATAGAAAATGATGAGTATAATTTGACTTATAAAGAAAGTGATAAATATATGGGGAAAATTATAACTAGTAAACTTTCTGGAACAAATGATACTATTAAAATAAATTTAATAAGAAAGCATAATAATGATCTATCTAAAAATGAAACAAATGAAGATAATTTTTATGATGATAATACTTCATATGAAAAAGAAATTACCTTTGAAAATACTCTTGCGATAAGCTATATACCATTTATTATTATATTACTTGTTTTCGGAGCCATTTTTGTTAAAAAGAAAAAATCTTAGAATATTAATTTTAGTATTTTTAATATTTATTTTAAACACTAATAAAGTAATAATTACTAATTCTCATAATTTTTTATTTGATAATTATGAATATTATAATACTTTTAAACTTTTAATACCTAAAATCGGCTTTTCAAAATCATTTAATAAATATTCTACTTTAGATGAGAATATTAAACTTCATGAAGAGTCCGTTTTACCTAATAAAGAAAATAGCACAATTATTATTTTAGGCCATTCAGGTTATACCCATAATGCATTTTTTAATGATTTAAGTTTACTTGGAGTTGGAGATAATATTAATTTTTATTATGCAAATAAATTATATTTTTACAAAGTTCAAAGTATTGAATATATTGATAAAGGTTATCCATACAAAGTTAAATTTAATGAAAATAATTTATATTTAATTACATGTAGTTTGAATGATTTTAGTAAGCAAATCGTCATAAACTCAAAAAAAATTTAAATTTTTTGAGTTTTTTTGCATAAAAAAAAGGAAAAAGGCATGTTTTCGGTAATAAGTATAAGTGTAGGGGATAAATATGAAGTATATTAGTGAAGAAGAACTTAATAGAATTAGAACAAATGCTAATATTGTAGATATTATTTCTAGCTATGGAATTAAACTTACTAAAACGGGTAAAGATAATTATTTATGTTTGTGCCCATTTCATGATGATCATAATCCAAATATGATCGTGTCAGAAAAAAAACAAATATATAAATGTTTTGGTGGTTGTGGAGCTGGAGGTAATGTTTTTAAATTTGTTCAAGATATAGAAAATATTTCATTTGTCGAGGCAGTTAAGATTGTTGCTGAAAAATCTGGACAGTCGTTTAATTTTGATGTTTCTGGATATAAAATGGAAAACAATAAATTTAAAGATGAATATAAACTGATGGATTTATCATTAAAGTTTTTCCAAAATAATCTTGCTTCAGCAGATGGAGTTAAAGCAATTGAATATTTAAATGGCAGAGGTATAAATGATGAAATAATTAGTACCTTTAGTATTGGCCTTGCCACAAACGAAAATAGTTTAAAAGCTTTTTTTGAAAAAAAAGATGTTGATTTAGAACTTGCTTATAACTTGGGACTTTTAAATAAAGTTGGTATAAATTATTATGATGTGTATTCTGATAGAATTATGATACCAATATATAATTCTCAAGGCTATTTATGTGGATATACTGGAAGATGCTATTTAAAAGATGAAAAGAATAAATATATAAATACTAAAGAAACCATTATTTATAAAAAAAGTGAAATATTATTTAATTATTATAATGCTAAAGAAGAAATTAATAAATTGAAAGAAATAGTTTTAGTTGAAGGTAATATGGATGCAATAAGTTTGAGTGTTCAAGGAATAAAGAATGTTTGTGCACTTATGGGAGTTGTACTTTCTAATTTTCAAATAGAACTTATAAAGAAAACTAAAGCTAAGATAGTTTTAATGCTTGATAGTGATAACGCTGGAGCTACCGCTACAATGAAAGTTGGAGACGTTCTATATCAAAGAGGCTTAAATGTTAATGTTGTAAGATTATCCGGATCTAAAGATCCAGATGAATATATAAGAAAAAATGGACTTGAAGCTTTAAGAGAAAATATTAAAAATGCAAAGAAATATATTGATTTTAAAATTGATGCTTTAAAACAAAATTATAATTTATCTTCGGTAGAGGAACTTACTAATTATGTAAAAGAAATTATGAATTTTGTAGATGGAACTTCAGCGATTGAAAAAGAAGTTATTATAAATAAATTAAGCGGTGAATATAATTTAGATAAAAACATCTTATTAAAAATGGTTAGTGATACTAAACCTGTAGAAAAAGTAAGTATTCCCGAGAAAAGTACTCCAGTGGTTAAAACAATATATGATTTAGCAAGTAGTCAATTAATTTATGCAATGTTACTTCATAAAGAATATTATCAAATATACATGAATGAACTTGGCTATTTAAAAAATGTTAGCCAAAGGGAAACAGTATCTCTTATAGGGGAATATGAAGAAAAATATTTTGATATAGATATTGCAGGATTTATGGACTATGTGATAAAATATCCATCAGTTTCTGATTATATAAATAAAATTTTGACAGATAATAATGCTGAGGATATTGATGAAAAAGAATTTATAAAAATACTAAAAAGGGTAACAAAATGTATTGATATGGATGATTTAAAAAGTTTAAAGCAAAAAATCTTTATTGAGCAAGATGAAAATGAAAAAATGAAATTGCTTGAAAGATTTTTAAAAATAAAGAAAGAAGTGGAAAAAAATGAAGGAAATAAAAACATTTAAAGAACGTGAAGAAGAACTAATTAAAGAAGGAGAAGAAAAAGGTTATATTACTTATGAGCAACTTGCAGATAAATTAAAAGGCCTTGATATTGATAATGATTTGCTTGATGAACTATATAATAAGTTATTAGAACATAATATTACTGTAGTATCAGGTGATGATGTTGCTTCAAGTGGAGGAAATGTTTCTAAAGTATTAGAGGAAGCTAAAGAAGAAGAAATTATTTTAGATGATGAAGAAATAACTAAAGATGTTAATATCAATGATCCTGTTAGAATGTATTTAAAAGAAATAGGACGTATTCCATTATTAACTCCAGATGAAGAACTTGCATTATCAGATAGAATTAATAATAATGATGAAGAAGCTAAAAGAATTTTAGCCGAAAGTAATCTTCGTCTTGTTGTATCAATAGCTAAAAGATATGTTGGAAGAGGTTTATTATTTCTTGATTTAATTCAAGAGGGAAATATTGGCCTTATGAAAGCCGTTGACAAATTTGACTCTAATAGGGGATACAAATTTTCAACTTATGCTACATGGTGGATAAGACAAGCTATTACAAGAGCTTTAGCAGATCAAGCAAGAACTATCCGTGTACCAGTTCATATGGTTGAAACTATAAATAAAATGGTACGTGTACAAAGACAACTTACTCTAGAACTTAATCGTGAACCAAGTGAAGAAGAACTTGCTAAAAAGATGAATATAAGTATTGATAAAGTAAGAGAAGTAATAAAAATCTCTCAGGACCCAGTTTCTTTAGAAACTCCAATAGGTGAAGAAGATGATTCTCATTTAGGAGACTTTATTAAAGATGAAAGTTCTCTTTCTCCTGAAGAATATACGGAAAATGAGATTCTAAAAGAAGAAATTAATGAAGTACTTGAAAGCCTTCAAGCAAGAGAACAAGAAGTATTAAGACTAAGATTTGGTTTAAAAGATGGTACTTGCCATACTCTTGAAGAAGTTGGTAAAAAATTTAATGTTACAAGAGAAAGAATAAGACAAATTGAAGCTAAAGCTTTAAGAAAATTACGTCACCCATCTAGAGCAAAGAAATTAAAAGACTTTATGGAGGATTAATGGGTAGTCCTATTAGTCCTAGACTTTTAGAGATTGCAAAACTAGTTCCCAAAAATTCTTGTGTTTTAGATATTGGAACAGATCATGCATATCTACCAATTTATTTAAGTAAAAATAATATTTGTAAAAGTATAATCGCAAGTGATATAAGTGAAAATGCTTTGGCAAGTGGAAGAAAAAATTTAAAAAAATATAATGTAAAAAATGTAAAATTAGTTTTAAGCGATGGACTAGAAAATATAACTGACACTTATGATGTTATTACCATATCAGGTATGGGAACAAGTACAATACTTAAAATACTAAATAATAAAAATTTACCTAATAATCTTATAATTAGTTCAAATAATGATTTACATTTACTTAGAAAAAGTATGAATGAAAAAGGGTATACAATAAAAAAAGAATTGGCAATAAAAGATGCTAATAAATATTATGATATTATTTCATATGAAAAAGGTAAAGAAAAATTATCCTTTTATCAATTACTTTATGGTAAAAGCAAAAATAAAGATTATTATAAGTATTTACTATCTAAAGAAAAATATATATTTTATAAATCTAAAAAAATCAAGCATTTAAAAAATATTATATATTTAATTTTTAAAACTATTTAAAAAATGTTGGATTATTTGTACTACTGTAATTATTTATAGTAGTTTTTTTTATGCTTGTATTTTCTTTTCTTTTTACAGTTTTAACCTTACTATTTTGAAAATATTTCATAATTTTTTTTGAGGATCCTAAAAGTGGTTTAACATTCTCATATAAAGGAATTGCCTCATTTGCTATACTTATTGTTTTTGACAAACCGGATAATATTTTTGTAAGTGTTAAACCAGTACTAACAACATTTGAAAACATAATTAATTCACCTATTAAATTATATGTAAAAAAATTAATGTAGTACTAGAATATCAAATTATTTTATGATATACTTTTTTATAGTAGGAGTGCTGGAAAGTGGAAGAGAAGAAGAAAAATAATATATTACTTGATTTTATTACGGCTTGGATATATCTACCAGTTTATTCATTTAAAGGTATTAAATTCCTATTGCTTGATATATGGATTCTTCTTTTTAACTATATTTCATGGCAGACTGAAAAAGCATTTAATGGAGTTACTAAAGAAGATACTACCTCAAGAGAAGAAAATGAGTTAATGTATCAAAAAACTAAAGGTAAAAAGAAGAAAAAAGAACATATATATAAATATAGCAAACGTGTACTTGCAAAATATGAAAAAATGAAAGTTGTTTTAGAAAATGATCTTCGAACTTCTGGTGCAACACGTAGCAAAACGCCTAATGTATATGAATTTACGGTTAGAAATGTTAAGGGTAATAACCAAATTTTTACTGGAAAGATGACTGGATATTCTAAACTTGATATTAATTCATTTTTACTTAATGAAGGCTATGAAGTTTACTCTATAAAGACTTCCAAATTATTAAACTTTATGAGTGGAAGTTCTGATTCGATATTTTCAACAGGAATGTCTACGAAAGATTTGATTTTCTTTCTAACTCAATTATCTACATATTTAAAAGCAGGTATTACGCTAAATGAAGGCATGAAAATTCTTACTACTCAAACAAAAAATAAAAATAGACAAAGAACATATAAATCTATTTGTTATGAACTTGCTTTAGGAGAGACATTTTCAAATGCTTTGGCACAACAAGGAACGCTTTTCCCACCACTTCTTATCAATATGATAAAAGCTGCTGAAGCTACTGGAACACTTCAAGAAACTTTGGAGGATATGGGCAATTATTATACTGAGGTTAATAATACTCATAAAGAAATGGTTAGTGCTTTAACTTATCCTGTAATTGTTACATTTTTCTCAATATGTGTTGTAACATTTATAATTATTTATGTTGTTCCTCAGTTTACAAAAATTTATGCTCAACAAGATGTTAAAGTTACTGGTATGACCTTATTTTTAGTTAATTTAAGTAACTTTTTATCAAAAAATCTTATTACGGTAATATTACTTTTTGCTCTTACATGTGTAATGGTATATGTAGCATATAAAAAGATAAAAGCATTTAGAACTGCAGTACAAATTTTTTCAATGAAAATTCCAGTATTTAAAAATGTAATTATATATAATGAAATTTCTATATTTGCTAAAACATTTGCATCGCTTTTAAGAAATAATGTATATATTACTGAAAGTATGGATATTTTAAGTAAAATTACAAACAATGAAGTTTATAAAGCAATTATGTTTAAAACTATTGATAATATAGTTCAAGGTGAAAAAATATCTGAAGCATTTATGGACCACTGGGCAGTACCGGATGTAGCTTATTACATGATTGTAACTGGTGAATCTACGGGGCAGCTTGCAGATATGATGCAAAAAGTTAGTGACTATTATCAAGTTATGCATAAAAATATTGTTAATCAATTAAAGAGTTTGATTGAACCAATAATGATTGTATTTTTAGCAGTAATGGTAGGTGCTATATTACTTGCTGTTATTGTACCAATGTTCACATTATATAATAGTATTTTATAGGAGGGTTATGGCAGTTATAGTATTTATATTAGGTGCATGTTTAGGATCCTTTTTCTTAGTAGTAGGAAAAAGGCTTCCTAACAATGAAGATATAATTTTTTCTCGAAGTAGATGTGATAGTTGTCACCATATACTTGCTTGGCATGATTTAGTGCCAATTTTTTCTTATATTTTATTGAAAGGCAAATGCAAATATTGCCAATCAAAAATTAGTCCAATTAATTTAATCGTAGAAGTATCTATGGGTCTTATGTTCCTACTTGGATATTTATACTTTACACCATCATATATGCTTTATGGATATTTAATATTAGCAAGTCTAATGATGATAATTTTTATAACTGATTTTTCTTATTATATAATTTTAGATTCTCCGCTTATTATATCTGTAATATTATTTGCAATTGCAAAATTTATATATTTCGGTGTAAAAGAAGTTATGCTTTCTTTAGTAAGTGGTATAATGCTTTTTGCAGTAATGTATTTAATTAAATTAATTGGCGATAAAATTTTTAAGAGAGAAAGTCTTGGTGGGGGGGATATAAAACTTTCTTTTGTAATTGGTTTTGTTTTAGGTTTTAGATTATCCCTTTTATCATTAATATTATCATCATTTTTAGCTTTACCTTATAGTGTTGCTTCATTAAAATTACAAAAAAATAATGAAGTACCATTTGGACCATTTTTGGTATCTTCATTATTTATTGTTTTTCTTTTTCAAGATAAATTTATAAATATAATAAATTTATTCTAGCTTGCAATGTATGCAAGTATTGAAGCAGCAACTGAAGCTAGCATTAATATGATAAACATCCATGCAGCACTTTTTCTTGATTTCTTTTTCATATCACATTTTCCTTTTCTACAAATAATTTATCATATAATCTACCATTTTTCAATGGTAGATTTTTAATCTATTATAAATTTTTGAAATTATCAATTATTTTTTCTGTACTTTTTTCATTTGACATTACAAGAATTATAACGTTATCATTTATCTCTACAGCAGTTTTTTCGGCTTCAACACATATCCATCTACGAGGGTTTATATTTTCCTCGATTTCTTTTTTAGCATTTTGTACATTTTCTTTATCATCTAGTCTTATAATAACTACAAGATGAGCAACTGATGTCATTTTTGGCTCTGAGGCAATAGCTTCTTTATATTTTATATTAGCATTGCCAAGATATGTTTCAAAATTATTTTTGTTAATTTTAATTGTATCAGTATCGGGTATATCTTTTTTTACACCATCATATGATGCATTTAAAATACTTTTTAAACTCATATTCCTAATATTTTTTTTACCACAACCACATAAAGTAGTACTTATTATCATTATTAAAAAAACAAAATAAACTAATTTTTTATACATTTTTTTCACCATCCTTTATAATTATTATAACCCTTATTAAATTAAAATAAAATAGTTTATTTTATAATTAAAATATGATAAACTTATTTTAGTTATAGGATGGTAGTTTTATGAAGAAGTTTTTTAGAGTTTTTGGTAAATGTATGGCATTTGTTGGCGTTTTTATATTAATGCTATTTATTACACTTTATAGTTGTTTATTACTTATTTGTTATGGACCTTCGAAGTCTGCGAGAAATATTTTTACAACTACATTTCTTGAAACAGGTGCTTTAAAGTTTGTAGTTCATTTAGTTTTACCTAGTAAAACAATTAATGAAATAGTAAAAAGTAATTCTTTAAAAGATATGGATAGTAATGTTGATTCTGCTTTAATTAATACAAGTTCAGAAAAATCTGATGATATTGTTATCGAAGAAGTAAATGGAAGCAATTTTCATGGTACTATGATGATTATATCTAATCCCAAAAGAGTTAAAGTCGCTACGACAGCTCCATTTTCTGAATATGGTAAAACACTTGATGCAATTGTAAAAGAAAATGATGCTGTAGGTGGAGTAAATGGTGGTATTTATTTATCTACAGGAAATAAAGGTGGCTACCCTATGGGTGTTGTTGTATCAGATGGGAAAATTGTTTGGAATAGCCCAAATGGTGTAGGATTTCACTTAATTGGTTTTGATGAAAATAATATATTAAAAATCTTATCTTTGCAAGGCTTAAGTAAAGAGGGAGTAGAGAAACTTGTTCAAGAAGAAAAAATTAGAGATGCTGTTACTTTCCAAGAGGAAGCAAGTGATGCAAATAATCACTTTGTTAAATTAATAATTAATGGTGAAAAAAGAGAAAGTAATGGTCTTGGAAGCGGTGCAAACCCTAGAACTGCAATTGGTCAAAAAGCTGATGGAACAGTACTTTTACTTGTAACTGATGGAAGAGGAGCTTCGGGTCATTTAGGAGCAACTGCCTCAGATTTAATTGAAGTAATGGAAAAGTATGGTGCTGTTAATGCTGCGAATTTGGATGGTGGTTCATCTTCGACAATGTATTATAACGATAAATATTTAATGACTTCAGTAACTTTATATTATTCAAATTCATCTTGGCGTTTACCTGAGGCATTTATAATTACTAAGTAGGTGTAAAATGAAAAAAAGAAGAAAAAAATTAAGTGGCTTTAAAAAATCTTTGTTAGTATTTACTTTATTACTATTAATTTTAAGTGAAGGAGCACTCATATATGTATCTACTTGTCTTAAACAATATGAAAAAGGAAATATTGATGGTTATATGTCTGTTTTAATAAAAAACATGAAAAAAGAGGCCAATAAAGGAAATATAAAAAAATATTTAACATATAATGATATAACAAATAATTACGAAAAAAATGCTTCTTTTGAGGAAGGCTATAAAGAAATATTTAACTCTTCGAAAATATCTTACAAAGAAAGTAAGGAAGATAGTAATGTATATGAACTTTATGCTGATGATAATTTAATTGCAAGCATAACTCTTACAAAAACTCCAGTACATAAACTAGGCCTTTTAACATTTGAAAAATATGATATTAATAAAATTGAAACATATAGTAAAAATGGGCTTTATAATATTGATGTATACGTAAATAACACTTACGATCTATATATAAATGATATATTAGTCAAAGAAGAAGATTTAGTTTCTAAGGAAGAAATCAAAGAATATAGTGAAGTTTATGATAAAGTATCATTGCCTTATGAAAACCACTATAAAATTACAAATTTAACTAAAAAACCTAAGATTGAAGTGAAGAATAATGGAACTTTGGTAGATGTAATTAACGAAAATGGCTCATATTATGCTACCGATTATTTTACTAACGATAGTAAAGAGGAAGCTTTTAATAAACTTACCAATAAGGGCTTTGATCCATTAGAGTTTGCTAAAAATTGGTCACTATTTTTAACTGCTGATTTAGATGGTGATAAATGGGGACTTTATAAACTTACTCCGAATTTAATTGAGGGGACCGCAATATATAAAAGAGCTTATAGCTGGGCTACAAATGTAGATATTACATTTACATCACTTCATAGTCTAGATGCTGATACATTTACTAATATTAAAGTTGGTAATTATACTGTATATAATGATATAGCTTTTGCTGTTGATATTTATTTAGAAAAAAATATGACACTTGTTAATGGTGAAAAAAGAAAAGATATTTTAAATGATAGATTTTATTTTGTATATTATGATGGTGCATACCGATTAATATCAATGAAATCTAAGGGGGAAAAATAATGGAAGATATATTTGTTGTAGTGCCAACACTTAATCCAAATATTGAAATATTTAATGAATTTTTAGAAAAACTTTCAAAACTTACATCAAACATTTTAGTTTATGATGATGGTTGTAGAAAAGAATATGATTCATTTTTTAAAGACTTAGAAAAGAAAAAGATAACGGTTCTTCATCACTATGTTAATTTAGGAAAAGGTAGAGCTATGAAGGATGCCTTTAATTATCTACTTTTAAAATATCCTAAACTAAAGGGTGTAGTTACCGCAGATAGTGATGGGCAACATAGCGTTGATGACATAAAAAAAGTGGCAGAAAAAGTGCTTGCTCATCCTGATAGTCTAGTTCTTGGTTGTAGGGATTTTGATAAAGAAGGTGTTCCATCCAGAAATAAATTTGGTAACAAAATTACCCGTAGTGTTTTTAAAACTTTTGTAGGACTTTCTATTACAGACACACAAACTGGTTTAAGAGGTTATCCCAAAAAAGTTATGTGTGAATTTATGAATGTTAAAGGGGATAGATTTGAGTATGAAACAAATATGTTAATTGAATCGGCTCAAAAAAATATTTCTATTATTGAAGTACCAATAGAAACTATATATTTAGAAAATAGTAATAGTGAAAGTCATTTTAATCCGGTTAAAGACTCTATTGAAATATATCGTTTGTTTATTAAATTTATTTTTGCGGGTCTTTCATCATTTGTAGTAGATATATTCTTATTTTGGTTATTTTCTTTATTTATACCAGGCAAAAATTCAATACTTTTTTCTACAATATGTGCAAGAGTTTTATCAAGTTCATATAACTTTTTAGTTAATGCAAAGATGGTATTTAAAAATCAGAATAAAACTTCATTTATTAAATACGCGTTATTATGTATAATTCAAATGTTTATATCAGGTTTAACAGTTGAGTATTTATCATTTATCTTTGGTGGAGCAAGTGTAATTGCATTAAAACTTTTAGTTGATATTATACTATTTGTAGTAAACTTTGTTGTACAAAGAAAATTTATTTTTATAGGGGAGAAGAAATGAAAAATAAAAAATATTATATTCCTTTTACATTTTTAGTGCTTTTTATAATAAATTCTGTTTTAGTCGTTAATAATAAATTTTTAAAAATTGATGAAAATGTTCATAATTTTATAATTAGATATTCATCTGAAATTACTACGAAAGCAATGAAAATTTTTACATTTTTAGGAAGTACACCATTTATAATTGGCTTATGCATTTTACTTTTTGTTTTATTTATTATATTTAAGAAAAAAAGTACTGCTTATAAATGTGCCGGAGTGCTTATTATATCTACGCTAATAAATAATGTTGTTAAAGTAATAATAAGAAGACCTCGTCCAGAGTATATCACAGTAGTTGAAAAGACTTTTTCTTATCCGAGTGGTCATACAATGGCAAGTACAACACTATATGGCTTTTTAATTTATTACATTTGGCATGAAAACTTTGATAAAAATTATAAAATCTTATTTACAATAATTTTATCTATTATTCCTATTTTAGTAGGTATATCTCGGATATATCTTGGAGCACATTATTTTAGTGATGTAATTGGTGGTGCGTTTTTATCAATTGCAATTTTAACAAGTATAGATTTATTAACTTACAAAAAAACTTCGAAATAATGAAGTTTTTTATTTGTTTTTCTATCTTATTTTAAATATTTATGTTAGTATTATTGTAGGTGATAGTAGTGAGATTGGTAGTAGAAAATTTAACAAAAGATTATGGAAACAATTTAGTCTTAGATGATGTATCTTTTACTTTTGAAAGCGGCAAAATATATGGACTTTTAGGTCGAAATGGAAGTGGTAAAACTACATTTTTTAATTGTTTAGATGGATTAATTAATTACAAAAAAGGTAAATTTTATATTGATGATATTCAAATTAATTCAAATGACATAGGCTTTGTACTAACTAGTCCAATGCTTCCTGAATTTCTAACTGGCTATGAATTTATTAAAACATATATGGAAATAAATAAAATTGAAGAGAAAAATAAAATAGATGAATACTTTAATATGGTTTCTTTTGCAAAAGAAGATCAAGATAAATTAATTAAAGATTATTCTTCGGGTATGAAAAATAAAATTCAGATTTTAATGTGTATAATTTCAAAACCTAAAATTATTTTGTTAGATGAACCATTAACCTCAATAGATGTTGTAGTTGCTAAGGAAATAAAAGACATATTTAAAACTTTAAAAAATGATCATATTATCATATTCTCAACACATATCTTAGAGCTTGCTACGAGTATGTGTGACGAGATTGTAATTATAAATAACAAAAAGCTAGAATTAATTGATTCAAAAATTGTTAAATCAAAATCTTTTGAAGATAAAATTGTGGAGATTTTAAAAAATGAAAAATGATATTAAACTTCATAATTTTATTCAAAAATTTAATTTAAATATAAGTGTTAATCAGTTTATATATTATTTATCTCATGCATTTATACTATCTCATTTTTTTAATGAGGATCTAGTAAGTGAATATGAAGCAAAAAGTGGAATTAATTTAGCTTTTTATTCACTATCATTTATTTTTAAAGTTTTAAAATATTTAGTGATTTGCACCGTTTTTATTTTTTTATTTAAAGACGCCAAGAATATGTTTATATTTTATTTTTTCTTATATGTAGTTATAGACTCTATTTTTAATAAAATTACAAAGTTTACAATAAAAGAATACAATTTATTAAGATTATTAAGATTTGACGCAAACAGGTATGGAAAGTATAAAATAAAATATGCTATATTTTCAAATATATTTTATCAACTTTTACCAATGCTTTTGATTTCTAAGTTTTTACATCTTAATATTTTAATTGTATTTATTACGTTTATAAGTGCTATTGGAATAAAATTAATTATTGAATATATATTTTTAGAAAGGATTAAAAACAATAATTACTACTTAAAAAATAAATATTTTTTAAAAATTATAGTTTTTGTATTATTAACATTTTTTACTGTAATAATGTATTTTTTAGACATTTATATTCCAAACAAACAAATGATATATCTAGGCTTTATAATTATTCTTGTTTCGGTAGTATTACTTAGAAAAGTGTTAAGTTTTAATTATGATAAATTATATAAAGCAAATTTGAATGAAGACTTTATAATTAAACAAAGAATGATTAATAATGTAACTAACCAAGAAAAAATAATGGTAAGATCAAATAAAGAAATATATGATATAAATCAAAAAGATGATAAAAATACTGGGTATAAATACTTATTTAGTATGTTTATAAAAAGAAATAGTAAAAACTATATTGGAAATCACAAAAAGCTTTATATTATTACGCTTGTTATATGTTTAATTAGTCTGTTTTTACCAAAAATTTTAAATGAAACAAATATAATTGATTTAATTTTTAATTATAATTATGTTTTATTTATCATAGTATATTATTTATGCCTATATTCAAATAGTTTTTTATATGCATGTTTTATGGATATAGATAGATTTTTAATTAATTATAATTTTTACCGTTCTCAGGCAAGTATTAAAGAAAATATGATGCTTAGATTAAAGTATACAGTAAAAAGAAACTTAGTTCCTTCGCTTGCATTTAGCATTATTATAATATTATTTTATTTAATGTATAATCCTACTGCGAACTTTTCAAAAGTATTGGTTTTATGTTTACTACCAATTATATTATCAATGTTTTATTCGATGTATTATTTATTTTGTTATTACATATTTCAACCTTACTCTTTTGAGGGAACTGTAGTAAATAAATTTTCCAAAGCTTTTGATGGTGTTATTTGGATTATTACATATTTTTTATTTGATTATGAAGTTAGATTTAATTTATTATCTTTATCTATAACGACTTTAATATTATTTATAATAAGCATTATTTTTTACTATATAATTGTTACAAAAGGGACAAAATCATTTAGAGTGAGGTAGTATGAAAGAAGAAAAAAGAAATTATTTAAAAGAATTTAGATGGGTTTCCGGATTTTTATTGTTTTTTTGTGTATTTGGAGCGCTTTTTACTTTTGGTTCTCAACTACTTACTTATGCTTTAAGTTATCTAACGGATAATGAAAGTCTAACTTTATTTTTATCAGAATTGGGCCTATATGTAGGAACAGCTTATACATATTATGTAGGTTACAGAATATTTTTAAAAAAATGGAATAAAAAGATTGATATAAAAATTCAGAATACAAATATATTAAATCTTATTTTAGACATAACTATTTCAATAATTTTAATAAGATTTATTTGGATAGTTTGGCAATACGTTATGGATTTTTTGAATTATAATCCATTATCTTCGGATGGAAAACTTGGTATATTATCTTACATGTATTTAGTTATTTTAGCACCAATATTTGAAGAAATTATTATGAGAGGTTATATTTTAAAAATACTTAAGAAATATGGTAAATACGTAAGTATAATTATATCTTCGATATTTTTTGGACTATTTCATGGAACATTTACTCAAGCCATTCCATGTATATTTATAGGTATTATTTTTGCAAATCTTGCAATAAAATATAAATCGATTTTACCTTCGATAATTGCTCATATTATTACAAATTTTATTTCGGTTTTAAATATAAGTAGCGATTCATTTTTACTTATAGCCAAAATAATTATAGTTACTTTATCTATAGTTATATTAATATATTTATTAATTATAAATTTTAAAAATGCAAATAAAATATTCAAAGAAATTAAAGTAAGTTTTTTATTAAAACTTAAAAGTGCGTCTTATATTATATTTACTATTTTAGAACTATTTAATATAATTTTTGATGCTATAAATGGTATTTTTTATCCTTAGAATTTTATTCTAGCAATATAAAAGCTTTGATGATATACTTAATGTAAGGAGATGAAAAAATGAAAGTACCTTTTAAGGCTGGTAATATTTTAATACCAAAAAATGTTGATATGCATAAATGGAGCGTTGTAGCTTGTGATCAATATACATCAGAACCAAAATATTGGGAAGAAGTAGAAAGTATTGTTAAAGATGCACCATCAACACTTAGAATTACTCTTCCAGAAATATATTTAAATGATGAAAATGTTTCTGAAAGAATTAAAAAAATTAATTTAACTATGGAGGATTATCTTAAAGAAGATATATTTACCGAATTAAATGATTCAATGATATATCTTGAAAGAACTCAAAACGATGGAAAAGTACGTGAAGGTTTAATGGGAATTGTTGACCTTGAAGATTATTCTTATGAAAAAGGTTCTCAAACATTAATTAGAGCTACTGAAAAAACTGTAATTGAAAGAATTCCACCGAGAATGAAAGTAAGAGAAAATGCATCATTAGAACTTCCTCATATTATGATTTTAATTGACGATGAAAAGAAAAATATAATTGAAAGTTTAAAAAATAAAGTTACAGAAGAAGACGTAGTTTATGATTTTGACTTAATGCAAAATGGTGGACATATAAAAGGTTATAAACTAGGTAATGATGCAATTAATGAAGTTATTTCTTCTTTAGAGGCTTTGGCAGATAAATCTTATTTTGAAAAGAAATATAATGTTTCTGATAAAGGAGTTTTATTATTTGCTATGGGTGATGGAAATCATTCACTTGCAACTGCTAAAGCATGTTACGAAAAGTTAAAAGAAACTGAAGGAGATAAAGCCTTAGAAAGCCCTGCAAGATACGCTTTAGTAGAACTTGTAAATCTTCATAGTAGTGCTCTAGAATTCGAGGCAATTCATCGTGTTGTATTTGATACAGATGTAAATGATCTACTTGAAAATTTATATAAATATTATGACATAAATGAAAATGGTAATGGTCAAAAATTTACAATTGTTACATCTAATGAAGTAAAAGATTTATATATAACTAATCCAAAGTCTAATATTGCTGTTGGTTCAATTCAAATGTTCTTAGATGAATATTTAAGTAACCATAAAGGCTCAATAGATTATATTCATGGTGAAGATGTTACAAAAAAGCTTGGTTCTAAAGAAAATAATATTGGTATTATATTTGATGCTATGGCAAAAGAGGATTTATTTAAAACTGTAATTTTGGATGGTGCTCTTCCTAGAAAAACATTCAGTATGGGCCATAGTTATGATAAAAGATTTTATTTAGAAGCTAGAAAAATAAAATAAAAAAATTTTAAAATATGAGACATTTTAGTTTCATATTTTTTTTATGTATATTATAATAAATGTATAAGAGTAGGAAGGTAGTAAACTTTATGAAAAAAATGTATGATTGGAATTATAATGAGTTTTTTAAGGCAATTTTGGGCGTTATTATATACTCTATAGGTATTAACCTTTTTATTAGACCAATAGGACTTTTTAATGGCGGAATTTTAGGACTTTCACAACTTTTAAATTCCCTTTGTATAAAACTATTTTCTTTAGGCTCAACTTTTAACATCTCTGGTATTTTAAATTTACTTTTTAACATTCCACTTTTGGTGCTTGCTTATACAAAGGTTAATGATACATTCTTAAGAAGAACCTTACTATGTGTAGCAGTTCAAACAATAGCATTATCGTTTATTCCAATACCAAAAGAGCCTATTATAACTGATTTTTTAACATCTACTCTTATTGGCAGCCTTCTTGCGGGAATTGGTAGTGGTATGATTTTTTCCACTGGTGGGTCATGTGGTGGAACTGATATTATTGGTGTAATAGCATCACTTAATAAAAACGGTGCAGGAGTTGGAAAAATTTCCTTATATATAAATTCAGTTATATATATTATAAGTGGTATATTTTTTGGCGTTAATACTATGATATATTCAATGTTATATTCAATTTTTGCTTCGTTTATTGTAGATAAAAATCACGAAAAAAATATATGTACAACCGCTATGATTTTTACGAAAAATGATCCAGAAGAAATCATTAAATATATAAAAGAGACTTTAAAAAGAGATGCAACTTTTTGGAAAGGCAAAGGTGGTTATAAAAACTCTACTACTTATATTACGTACGTAGCACTTTCAAAGTATGAGTTATCTATTTTAGAAAAAGATATTAGTAAATATGATAGTTCTGCATTTATCATTATTAATGAAGGCGTTAATATAGATGGCAATTTTCAAAGAAAGATTTAAGTGTCAAAAGTATTTATTTAAAACTAGTTAAATATATTTATTATAGGTGATTATATGTTTTATTATAAAAATCATACTAGAATTAGATATATTTTTTTATTTGTAATAATTATTTTAATTTTAGTTATTTTCAAAGTATTTTATACCGAAGTTATTTCTTACAAAAAACTTAAAAATTTATCTGATGACCTTTATTCAAGAAAATTACCAATAAAAGCTGATAGAGGTAAGATAGTTGATAGAAATGGTAAAGTTTTGGCAGATAATATTACTACGACATCACTTGTTTTAGTTCCAAGACAAATTAAAGATAAAGAAAAAGTTGCAAAAAGACTTTCTGAGATATTATCATCTTCATATGAAGATATGCTTAAGCATGTAAGTAAAAATACTTCGATTGAAAGAGTACATCCTGAGGGAAGAAGACTTTCTTATGATATAGCAAGTCAAATTGAAAAAGAAAACTTTGATGGAGTATATCTTCTTAAAGAAAGTAAAAGATATTATCCCTACGGCGATTTACTTTCACATACTTTAGGATATGTAGGAATTGATAATCAAGGTTTAAGTGGCATTGAACTTATGTATGATGAATATTTAAAAGGTGAAGATGGTTCAATAAAATATTTTTCTGATGGACGAGGAAATAGACTTAAAATGGCAGAGGTTTATGAAAGTGCTACAGATGGAATAACAATAGGATTAACAATTGATTTAGAACTTCAGAAAGTCGTGGAAGGCGAACTTGATAATATTGTAAGTAAATACTCACCGGAACATGCCATGATTGTAGCTATGGACCCTCAAAGTGGAGAAATCTTAGCAATGGGGTCAAGGCCTTCATTTAATCCAAATAATTATAAAGATTATGATATAGAAACGATTAATCGAAATTTACCGATATGGATGACTTATGAACCAGGGTCTACTTTTAAAAATGCACCTACCATTTTGATATAAAAGAAAAATATGTTATAATGAGATTACATTAATAAATGTTTTAACTTAAGAAAGCGTGGGGGATAATGCATAAAAGTAAATTTTTTGATGACGGGCGTAGAGTACCAGAAGCCTTACCAAAGGAAGAACTTGAAAAGTTATTTGAAGAAGCAAGAAATGGCTCACAAGAGGAAAAAAATAAAATAGTTACTCATAATATCCGCTTGGTTTTGTATATAGTAACCAAAAAATTTTTTAATGTAGATTATGATAAAGAAGATTTAGTGTCAATTGGAAATATTGGCTTAATAAAAGCAGTAAATACTTATGATCCATCAAAAGGAATAAAATTTTCTGTTTATGCCTCAAGATGTGTTGAAAATGAAATTCTTATGTTTTTAAAAAAAAGAAACAGAAAATCAGAAACAAACGTTGATAGTTTGGAAGACATAAGTTTTCAAGGTAAAGATGGTAAAAATTTAAAATTAGAGGATAAACTAAGTGATGGTAGTGATTTTACTATGGATTATGAAAATGCCCAAATTAATGAAATTATTAGGCAGTTAGTAGAAGGGCTTCCCGAAAAAGACAGGGAAATAATTAAACTTCGTTTTGGCTTTTATGATGACAAGGTTTATTCTCAAAGGCAAATAGCTAAAAAACTGCATATTAGTCAATCATTAGTGTCAAAAATAGTATCTAAAAACGTAGAAATTTTAAGAAAAGAGTTAGAAACTAGAGAAATTGTAGATTCATCTTGTAAGGAAGGAAAGAGAAAAATGAAAAGGTTACAATCAATATATGAATATTTATATGAATATCCTAAAGAGCAAATAGATGATGTGTTATCAAAACTATCTGATGAAGATAAAGCTTTATTAGTTCTAAGATATGGTGAAAATTTAGAAATGCCAGTTCAAACGAAAATGCCTCCTGAAGCGTTTACAAAATTTTATAGTGTTTTAATTCCTAAAATAAAAAGGCAATTAAATAATAATAGTAAAAAAGGTAAAGCCGAAAATGTGCAACCAATTCAAAATACCAGTTTGCAAGTTGAAAATAATTTGCTTTCTAGTAATACTTTAGAAGAATCAGCAACTTTGCCAATTCAAAAAATAACTAAAACAAGAGAGAATCCTTTAATTCCTCAAACAGAAATTAACAAAGAAATACATAAACATAATGATATAACTAGAGAAGATGGTAATAAAATTCTCGAATTATTAAGAACGCCAACTTTTATGCAAATGATGAGTGCGTTAACAGTAAAAGAAGCTGTTATTATTTCGTTAAGATTAGGATATGTTGATGGAAAATATTTTTCTACAGAATCAATAGCAAACTTTTTAGGTATTGAAGAAGAAGAGGTAAAAGACGCAGTAAAAAAGGTACTCTTAATTTATAAAGAAAATATAAATAGTTTTTTAGATAGCCTTATACAAACTGCTAGTGAAGAGCCATTATCTAGAAAACTAGAAAATAAAAAAGATCAAAAAATTTACTAAAGATAAGGAAATTTACTTATCTTTTTATGTGTGCTATAATAAAACTGCAAGGGGAAATTTATGGAAAATATTACAAGAGAACAAGCTATTAAAGAAGTCGAAGAAATAATGAGAAAGGGAGAAGTTCCTATAGTTTCACTTAGTTTGTTTGACTCTTTAAAAGATATTCAAATAAGTGAAAAGGTTGAAAACCAGCTTTTATATACTTTAGAATTATGTAGTGATTTTGCAAGTGATTTAAAAGGTTATAGTAAAGATTTTCAAGAAAAATATTTATCAGCTTTAAGAAAGTCAGATATAATTGATAATCAGTCTATTGAAAAAGAAGATTCATTTTTAATATCATTATATTATACAATGAATTCAGATTTTGCTATTGATAAATTAATGCAAAATGTTGGTAACCCTTTAGATAAAGAAAAATTTATTTCTTTTCATGATTTATTAATTACCGGCTCTTCGAGTCAGAATAAAAAAGGTTTACGTGAGGATAACTTAAAATTTGTTGGTGAATACGTAACTAATCCAGAAACTTTGAAAACAGAAAGAAAAATTTGTTACTTTCCAATTGATTATCGAAATATTGATAGTGCTATTAAGGCATTTTTAGATTTTTATAATAAAAATATTCCAGAAAATGCGGAGCATATGAATATAATAAAACCAATTGTTGTTCATGGCCTTATAGCAACACTTCAACTTTTTAAAGATGGCAATACTAGGTATGGAAGACTTCTTCAGACTGTTGGTTTATGGGAGGCTTTAAATAAAGAACTAAATTTAGATTTTTCATTGCCATTTGTATATGGTACAAGGCAATATGCTTCAGTAAGAGGAGAATATAGAGCACTTGTTAATAATTTAGCGTGCAATGCTGATGCAAAGGCTTGGGAAGATTGGATTTTATTTAATTTTAGAAAACTTCAAGACTGTATTTTTTATAACGAGTACAATATGCAAAAACTTACATCACTTCTTCATGCTGAAAAAACTGACGAACCAAAATTATAGACTTAAATAGTCTATTTTTTTATTTTGAAAATAAAATGTAATGATATGATAAATAATAAAAATTTTAAATTACAAATGCAGTTAATTATTAATGAGTATTTGTATGAAAAAAATGTTATTAATGAGGAAATATTTTTTAAAGTAAATGAAAAAATTTTAAATAATTTAAAAGGTATGGAGAGTATATAGTTATGAGCTTCGAAGAGATATCTAAAAGGATAATGCATGGAGAAAAACTATATGATATACCACTTAGGGTATGCTATTATGTAAGGGTTTCTACAGACTCTGATGAGCAACTAAATTCTTTAGATAGTCAGCTTAATTATTATAAAAATTATATTATAAGTAATAAAAACTGGAAATATGTCGAAGGGTATATTGAAAAAGGTGCTTCTGCAGTTACAATTAATAAAAGAGAAAGTTTTAAAAAAATGATAATTGATGCTAAAAAAAACAAATTTGATTTGATTATTACTAAGGAAGTATCAAGATTTGCTCGTGATCTCGAGGATAGTATACACTATATAAGAATTTTGAAAAATGCAAATGTAGGAATATATTTTGAAAATCAAAATTTAAATACTTTTGATGCAAATTCTGAATTAATTTTAAATATAATGTTTAATTTAGCACAAGATGAATCTAAAAAATTATCAAGTCGTATTAAGTTTGGACATAGACAGGCAATTGCAAAAGGACATGTTTTGGGTTCCTCGAATATAACTGGCTATACAAAATGTAATTGCAAATTAGTAATCGATAATAGTAAAGTTGGGTTTATAAATACAATTTTTAATTTATATTCTACGGGAAAGTATGGCCTATTATCACTTTCAAAAAAACTTGCAAGTTTGGGTTATAAAAACGCAAATGGCAATATATATGACAAAGATACATTGAAAAAAATTATTACTAATCCAAAATACAAAGGTTTTTATAGAGCGGGAACATATGAAGTTATTGATTATCGTACTAAAAAAAGAAAGAAAAATGAGATAAGTAATCAAATTATATATAAGTGCACTGATGGAAGCATACCTAAAATTGTTTCAGAAAGGTTATGGGATAAAGCAAATAACATTTTAGAAAGTAGGAGCCAAAAATATAAATCCAGTAATAATTATTCCGGCGGTTTAAAATATCCATTTTCTTCGAAAATCTGTTGTGATGCTCATCATACTTTGTTTCAAAGATCAAAAAGTAAAAAAAGTATTTCATGGAAATGTAGTAATTATATGAAATTTGGCCTTAAGGGCTGCAAAAGCCCAATTATTTTAGAAAAAGATTTATATAATATATTTAACAAAATATTTGAAAAACTATATAAAGATAATAATGTTTTTGAAAATGTAGTTACGTTATATAATAATTTAAATAATGATAAAGAAATAAGTGATATAGAAAAAAAGTTAAATTTAATTGAAACAAAAAAAGACGTGATTTTAAATTTAACTGCAATAAATGAAATTTCTGAAGAGGAACTTTTAAGTAGATTTAAAAAACTTAATGAAGAGAAATTTTTACTTGAAAACAAAAAAAATATATTTTTAAATGAAATGGACTTTTCTAAAAAAAGTAATTTAAATAATCTTGAAAAGGTTTTAAAAAATGATTTAAAAACAAATTTACTTGATAAAGTTATAAGTAAGTTTTTAAATAAAATAAATGTTGTTAAAATTAATGATGATAGAAATAATTTATGTTTAAACATATATTTAGATTTAGATAATCAAAAAGAAATTTTATACATAACTAATCAAAAGTATATTTCTGTCAATAAAAAAACTAAATTTAATTATAGTGTTTTTATTTTATAACTAATATGGTAGGCATTTTTAAAATTATAACCCTTACTTCTTCGATTGAAGAAAAGACAATTGATTTATTTAAGGATACTTTTGTAGATAGTGGCTCAATAAATGTGGATGGGGCAACGCTTCATTGCTGGAAACATGGTGGTCATGGAGTGCAAACATATCTTGAAGTAGTTGAAAATTCTTGCAATCTTGGTGTTACTACAAGAACATTTTTAAGTTCTTTAATTACCCCTTAAATGGTATTAAATCATTAGATATTATGGAAGTCTATACTACCAATGATTTTGCCTATGATGGTAATATATACCATCCAGAACTTGATTTGGAACAGCCAAAAGGATGTTTGAGCTATACTTCAAATCATGTAAAGGATAGTAGAAAAATAAACAATCGTTCTTATAATATTAACACTAGTAATTATAAAAAATTAACTACCAACAAAGATGCCAAGGTAATAGAGTTATATGATGATTTAGAATTTTATTATTATTTATATTATTTCTATAATCTAGAAATAACCAACCAGCTGAATTATAAGATTTATCAAAACTATGTGTTAAATAATATTTATTATTGTTAGATTGCACGAAAGGATAATTTATATTAGTACCATTTACTTTAATCCAACCTTTAATATCATTATTGATGTTTTTTAATTCATTAAAGTTAATATCTATCATATTCATTTTTATATAATCCCAATAAGGATTATATTTTTGTATTTCTTCTACTGGTTCTATTATTTCAGTATTTTCTGTATCTATTACTTCAGTAACTTTAATTTCTTCTTGTATATCTTCAATTTGTTTATTAGTTTTATTAGAATCGTTTTTCCAAATAACTATATTTACAATAGAATAAATTAATAGTAATAAAGAAATGATTATAATTATTGATAGTATAATTTTATTTTTTTATTCACTATTTATCACCAAATATATTCTAACAAAATTATAGTTAAAAGTCATTGTTTTACCTAAAAACTGATAACATTATTTAAATATTTTGTAAAATATATTATAATAGTATTAACTATTACTTATTTTTTAAGAAAAGGGGTGGATAATACTATGAATAAGTTTATTACATTTTTATTTGCTATATTGTTCACCATTTGGACAATAAGACTTTATTATAAATTATATGATAAAAAAACAAGAAGATATATTTTGCTTATTGGATTACTTATTGTATTTTGGATGTTAATAAGAATTATAAAAGGTATTGCAGTTTCCCCATTAACAGAAAGAATGTGTTGGTATTTATATTATTTACCACTGATTTTTATTCCAACACTATATTATATTAGTTCATTATCTTTACTAGGCAAAATGAATAAAACAAAGAAAAATATTATATATTTAATTTCCTGCTTTTTATTACTTCTTGTTCTAACTAATGATTTTCATGAATTAGTATTTAAATTTGTTAAAGGAATGGTTTTATTTGATGAATATAAACATTTTATAGGATATTATTTAATATCTATTTGGATATTTTATTTATTTAGCAAAAGTTTAATAGATTTAGCAATTTATAGAATGAAAATAAAAAAAGATATAAAAGGATTTTTACCGTTTATAGTAATATTACTAGGTCTTACATACACAATTCTTTATGTGTTAAATGTTCCTTATGTAAGAGGTATAAATATGTCCATTGTTAATAGTGCATTAATTTGTGTAGGCATTGAACTTGCTTTTTATCTAAATCTAATTCCTAATAATAGTAAATACAAAAGCAGATTTTCTAATTCTAATTTAAATATGGCTATTATTTCATTGGATGGTAAAACTAAATATACTACGAATGTGTTTGATGATATTCCTAAAAAAATATTAGATGATATAAATAATAATAGTGTAAAAGAAACATATAAAGATAAAAATATTATTTATGATATAAAAAAGAACAAAGATAGTTATGTTATCTTAAAAAAAGATTTATCTAGTATTCTTGAACTTGAAAAAGAAATAAATGAACAAAAGAAAGAATTACTTGAACAACAAGAAAGTATAATTTTAGAAGAAAAAACTAAAAAAGAATTATATGAAATGCAAATAAGAAAAGATGTTGTAGATAAAGTTGAATTAAAACTAACTGAAAAAAGAAATGAAATTAAAAAAATATTAAAGAAGAAAGATGTATCCACAAAAGATTTTGAAAAAGTTAAAAGAATAATTATATATAGTAAGAAGAAAAGTATGTTAATAATATCTGAAATTAATGGAGATTCTTATAATGAAAATGGAATTAAAACATTATTAGATGAATTATTAAATAGTATGAAAAGTGCTAATATAAAAAGTTTTATTAGTATTAATAATAAGATGACAATAAATGGTAATATAATGTCTTTATTATATGATATTGTATATGAACTTATAGAAAGTAGTAATGATAAATCTATTGTATTATTTATTTCTAAAGAAAATAAGAATGTTAAACTAAAAGTTATTATAGATACTGATAAGTCTTTAAAGAATAAAATAAAAATAGATTCTAGTGTTTTGATAAAAGAAAAAATATATGATACAGATATAGAACTAGAATTTGTTATAAAAGGTGGTGTTATAAAATGAAATTATTACTTATAATTACCATTATAGTTACATTAATACAAGTTGTTAGAGTATCTACTTTCTTTTTAAGAAAAGATGTATCAAGTATTAAAAAAATATTTGAATTATTAATATTAATAGTTATGGTTATATTAGAGTATTTTAATTTACTTGATATTTCTAAAACAACTATGTATTTATCTTTGTTATTATCAATTTATATTTTGGTTAGTTTTATATATGAAAAATTATATAAAAATGAATATATATCAGTTTTATCCGTTAAAAAAGGTATTGATGCATCTGATACAGGAATAATGTTTTTAGATGATAATAATATTATCTTAATAAATAATTTATTTTCAGATATTTTAAAAGGGCTAAATATTACTAAAGACTTTATAAATAATTTAATAAAAAGTAGTTTTAAGAAAGTAAATAATAATTATCTTTTAAAGTATAATGATAAAGTATATATGTTAAATATATATGATAATAAAGAAGTATCTTTAATAGATATAACAGAGTTATATTCTTTACAAGAAGAAGAAAAGAAACAAAATAAACAAATTAAAGAAAATAATGATAAATTATTACTTGCTATTAAAAATGTAGAAGAATTAGAAAGAGAAAAGAACTTATTAAAACTTAAAAATGAATATCACGATATAATAGGATATAGACTTGCTTTGTTTGATAAATATTTAGGACAAGAAAATAAGGATATAAATAACATATTAAAATTATTAGATAGTATTTATGAAGATTTTAATTCAAAATTAGATAGTAATGAAAAATTAAAAAACTTGATAAATATGTATAGTATTATAGGAATAAATGTTAAAGTTTTTGGTGCTTTACCTATAGATGAAGAAAAAGGTATAGTATTTTTTGAAATAATAAGAGAAGCTATTACTAATGCTATTATTCACGCTAATAGTAAAAATATAAAAGTAGTTATAACTGCTCATGATAATTATATAGAAATGGTTATAACAAATGATGGTAATAAACCAAAAAGTGTTATATTTGAAAATGAGGGAATTAAAGGAATGCGTAAGAAATTATCTAATATAAATGGTAGCTTAAAAGTTATAACTGATAATAATTTTAAATTAATAATAAAGGCGTAAAAAAGAAGAAATAAATTTAGTAAAATATTTCTTCTTTATTTTTGATTGGGAATAATATATCCATTACTTAAACAAAATATAGTAAGTTTAGTTATGTTATCAAATTCTAGCTTAGTAAGAATATTTGAAATATAATTTTTTAAAGTACCTAAAGTTATATTTAATTCTTCAGCAATTTCATCTCTATCTTTAGCTTCACATATACATCTTATTATTTTAATTTCTTTATCTGAAAGATCTTTAAATTTTTCACTTTCTTCATTATATATACAATTATCTGGAAATAAAGTATATCCTTTTAGAACTTGACTGATACTAAAAAGTAATGATTCACTATCTGTGTCTTTATATATTAGTCCATCTAAATTATATTCTTTAGCAGTATTTAAAAATGTAATTTCAGGAATTCCAGTAATAGCAAGTATTTTTACTTTGTTATGAAATTTATCTTTTACTTCTTTAGCATATTCTATACCATTAGCACCTTCTTTAGTAACTACATCAGTTAATATTAAATCAGGTTTATATTTTTTATATAAATTCATCATATCTTTAGCACTAGTACAGGTACAAACAATATCATAATCATTTGATAAAGTATTCTTTAACATATTGTTAAGCAGTGCCTGATCTTCAATAATCATTATTTTCTTCTTATTTACCATAATATTCACCTCAAGAATATATAAACATTATATCAATAAACTTAAATTTTTGATATATAAAACAATCATTTTAATAGATAATATATTACTTTTGTCATATTATTTTTTAAATTTGTATTACTTTTTTCATCTATTTTAAAATATTAAAATAATATATAATATTATCAGGAGGAAATAGTATGATTACTAAAAGTAAAGAAAAAGAAGATAAAACTTCTACAAATAATAAGAAAAGAAATATTATTTTAATAGTTGCTGGTCTATTGCTATTAATAATTATTTTATTCTTATTATGGTTCTTTAATCGTAAATTTGAAGTAACATTTGATTATAATAATGGTACAAAAGAAGAAGCAGTATATGTTAAATACAATAAAACCATTAATAGTAAAGATGTTAAATCAAAAGAAGATTTAGGAGAACAATTTATTGATTGGTATTTAATTTTAGAAGAAAAAGATGGAAAAGATGTTTTAGCAGATAAACCTTATGACTTTAAAACTAAAATTAATAAAAATACCAAATTAAAAGCAGTGTATGAGGGAGTGGTTGAAACAATTACTGTTACTTTTGATAGTAAAGGTGGATCAAATGTTGATGCTATTACTATAAATAAAGGAACAGAACTAACACTACCAAAAGATCCTACTTATAAAGGTTATACTTTTAAAGGTTGGGTTGATGTTAATGATAGACCAATTTATGATAAAGCATTACTAAGTGAAGATACAACTTTATATGCTAAATGGAAAAAAGTAGAGGAGAAGAAAGAAACACCAAAACAAGAAAAGGAAGAAGAACCTACGATTGAAGTTAAACAAGAAAAAATTACATTAAGCTTATCAAGAGATACAATTCATTATAATGGAATAAAAACAGCAAAAGCGAGCGCAAAAGTAGAAAATGCTACAGGAGATGTTACATACTCATTAAGTAATACATTATGTATGGGTATTGATGCTAAAACTGGAGTTATTACAGCTAAAAATAATGGTGCATGTTCAAAAGGTGCAGCAATTAAAGTTTATGCAAAAACACCAAGTGGAACTACTGCTGAGCAAACAATTTATTATGAAAAAGACTTAGAATTAACATCAAAAGGAGAGTCTTATAGTAAATATGCTTCTTTTTATGGAGATAGTAATGATTATTATGTAACTGCAAATCAAGATGTAACTTGGGATGTAACTTTAACTTCATCAGTAAGCTATGAATATACATATAATGATTTTATAAGTAAAACATCAACATCTGTAAAAGGTGGTTATACTTTTGATACTATTGTAGCATCAACGGGTGCTATTAGTAGAGTTAGTGGTGATGTAAGATTACACGCAAAAACAAAAGCAGAACAAAAATTCTTTGTTGATATAAAGAGGGTTATTAATTAATATTAAAAAAGTATTCAGTAAAAAAGAGTAAAAATAATTAAAATGATAAAAATAGATATTTTAATACTGGCTCTAATGATTTTACTGTTAAATCAAATCAAAGTGTTAAATGGTCTATAAGTGGAACTATTTCAGGAAGTGTTACAACAAATGATACTACTTGTATTGGAAAAGTAAATGCTACAACCAACTCATCTGCTACAATTACTGCAACTACTGTTGGAGGACAAAAATTAGAAGTGTATTGTGTAGCCGTAGTAAATTAAGGTATTAAATATTTAAAATGTGTCAAAAGTCATATTTTTTGCAAGAATAATATGACTTTTTTCATCTATTAAGGAAAGTGAAAAAATAGTATAATTATATAGAAAGGAGATAAAAAATGAAAAAGAAAAATGTAGTTAAAAAATTAACTACGATATTATTTACATTAGTATCAGTTTTCGCCATTGGACTAACTAATGTAAATGCAGAAACAACAACTGCACTTGTTGATGATTCAAGTGCATTAGTAACAAAGATGAATGATAAAACAACAGATATAGTTAGACTTAATAAGAATATTGAACTATCAAGCGAATATAATACAACATTCTCTATTTACAAGTCAAAAACACTTGATTTAAATGGTCACACTATAACTGTACCAGATGGTAAAGAAATTAATTTTTGGTATTATGCAGATGCTGATATTAAATTGATTGATTCTGCCAATAGTAATACTGCAAAAATTATTGGTAATCATACTGGTGCATCGACCTATGTTTTATTGCGTGGAGCAATTATTCGTGATGCAGAAAAGGTAAATTTTGAGATTGACGGGGTTGATTTTGAAGTAAAAAATAGTAATTTTACTACCGTTGTTAGTATGAAAGATGGGCAAAATTATGAAAATCTCATTATAAAAAATTCTAATGTTAATGGGAATCAGTACTTATTTTGGTCTGGTGCTGCTAAAAAAGTTTATTTGGAAAGTATAACTTTAAACCGTGCTGAAGGTGCTGATAAAAATCAATATAGACAACTTAGTAATACTTCTTCTTTAACTGTTAATGATGTAATTGATGCAAATGCTGTTGTTGAATATTATTCTGATGCTGGTGTAAAAGCAACTGCTGATAGATCAGCAAAACTTAATACTTCTGATCTTAATGCTTATTGGGGTCCAATAACAGTTAAATTTGCAGATGGAACACCAGTTGTTTATACTATAACATTTAATTCAAATGGTGGAACATCAGTTGCATCACAAAATATAAAGGCTGGAGAGAAATTAACAAAACCAACACCAGCTCCAACAAAAGATGGATTTACTTTTGATGGATGGTATGAAGATTCAACATTCAGTAAGGAATTTGATTTCAACACACCAATTACATCTGATATGAATCTTTATGCAAAATGGAAAGCTGCAAATTCTATCAATGAGATTAGACTTGTTGGAGATGTTCAATATGGAAATGTTCCAGCAGGAATATTACCATCATTTAATCCTGGAACTACTACTGATAGTATTACTATTGATAAAGTAAATAGTAGCTGGGAGTATAAAATGGAATCTGGAGGATGGAGTGGATTTGGTTTAGAAACACCAGTTGCATATAATGATGGCAAAACAGATTATGGATATAGTTTCAGTGTAGAAACTAATGATGGATATCAACTTGATTATTCCAATTTAAAGGTTTTTTACAATGAAGAAGAAGTTACCTCATCTGTAAAAATATTAAAGTATCCTTGGGGTGCTTATGTTACTGTTGATTTGGGAAAAGCAATAGGAAAAAACCCTACTACTCATACTGTAACATTCAATTCAAACGGTGGAACAGAAATTGCACCAAAAGAAGTTGTAAGTGGATTGAAAATTAAAGCACCATCAACACCAACAAAAGATAAATATCTTTTTAGAGGTTGGTATGAAGACGATACATTCAGTATACCATTTGACTTTAATAATACACCAATTACATCTGATATGACTCTTTATGCAAAATGGGAACCTGCAAATTCTATCAATGAGATTAGACTTGCTGGAGATTTTCAATATGGAACTGTTTCAGTAGGAACACTACCATCATTTAATCCTAGAACTACTACTGATAGTATTACTATTGATAGAACAAATAGTGACTGGGCATATAAAATGCAAAACGGATTATGGAGTAGATTTGGTTCAGAAACACCAACTGCAGTAAATGATGGCAAGACAAATTATGGATATGATTTCAATGTAAAACCTAATGATGGATATCAACTTGCTTCAGATTTAAAAGTTATCTATAATGGTGAAGATGTTACTTCAACTGTGAAAGTACAAAAGTACTCTTGGGGTGCTTATGTTACTGTTGATTTAGGAAAAGCAAATGGAACACCAGTTGTTTATACTATAACATTTAATTCAAATGATGGATCATCAGTTGAATCACAAAATGTAAATGCTGGAGAAAAATTAGAAGAACCAAAACCAGCACCAACAAAAGAAGGATTTACTTTTGATGGATGGTATGAAGATTTAACATCCAGTAAGAAATTTGATTTCAACACACCGATTACTGATAGTATGACTCTTTATGCTAAATGGATTGAAAACAAGTATACAGTAACATTTGACGCTAATGGTGGTAGTGGTGAAATGACTCCGGCAACTGATTTAACTGGAGAATATACTTTACCAGAAAATGGATTTACTGCACCAGATGGCAAAAAATTCAAAGGATGGTCTTTAACTAGAGATGGTGAAATTGTTACTAAAGTTACAATGGATAAAGATGTAAAAGTGTATGCTATTTGGGAAGTTATTCCTGTTACAACATATACAGTAACATTTGACGCTAATGGTGGTAGTGGTGAAATGACTCCGGCAACTGATTTAACTGGAGAATATACTTT
>CAKORX010000009.1 GCA_934101645.1 uncultured Bacilli bacterium
TAAATGTATATGTTTTAAGAAAATTTGATGCCGAATATATGCTAAAAAATGGACATTTAAAAAAGGTAAAAATTTATTTACCTTTTTATGATTCAATTAATTTATATGGATTATCAATTGTTCCATCACCACTTACTTGAGCAGTTTTGATTATTGTAATAACGGGTCTTACACCCCTTAGGTAATTAAATGGTATGCTATCAAGTATTTTACCATCTTTGCTTAAGACAAATGGATGATAGATGTCAAGTTTATTCGTAGCACTACTCATTAAAAAAGTATCTGTATCTATAGAGCTATCATATAAGTAAAATGAAGTATTATCATCATTAACTGTGGCACCTGCATATATAGCTTCATCAACTGTCAAAAGTGCAACTTTACTTGAAAATTTCTCACTTAAACATACTAAAGATGGTATATTATCTTCCATAATCCTTGTATAAGCATAAAATGTATCATCATTTAAAAGTACATCATTACAATATTTTTGCGTTGCTAAATAAGAAGTATAATTTCCTAAATTTTGTTCTATCCAAGTATTTAAATATGTATTAATAATTGAGTCTTTGTAATAATAATTTTCTCCGACATCTAAATATTTTTTTAATTCTCCGGTTGTAGAACTAAGAACTAGTTTTACACTACCATCTCCATTAATTCTGACAATTTTAAAGTTTAAATTATTTATTACTACATTATTATTTTGTACATTACCCCTAAAATAATATGAAGAGCCATAATCATCTACAGTTTTAATTAGTCCTTCATTAGTTGTGGCAATATCTTTTCCAACACTTGTTAATGCACTATCTTTAATTTGATTATTTTTAATTATTAATTCTGCAAAAGTATTATTTTCTAGTGATTCTTTTTCTACATTTATTTCTATTTTACTTATATTTTCATTTTTAGAATTTAAACTTATATTATAATTTTGTACTTCTCCACTTTTAATTAGAATATAACTTGATACTATTTTATTATAATCATTTAAAGAATCTTTTATATTTACTAATTTATTGTCTGTTAAAGTATAATCTATTTCATTTTCATTATTTGGATTAATAAGCTCTATATAATAGTATTCATCACTATTTCCATTATTTATTATTGTTATCGAAGTTTTATATTCTTTTTCAAATTCTATAACATGACCATCATGAAAATTAATTGATAAGTTATCTGTTATTTTTATTTCCCCATCTTTAGATTTAACTTTTTTATATATAAAATAAAATACTCCTAAAAGCAAAGCAATTATTATAAGTATTAAAATGAATCCCAATAATCCTTTGAATCTTTTTCTCATTTTTACCTCTATTACCATCTTTCTTAAAATAAGTATATCATTTCTTTTACAAAAACTAAAGAAAAATAAAAAAAATCTAGGTTTATAACCTAAATTCATTTTAAAACAGGTTTAACTATCTCTAAAGTTTTAACTCGTTTATAGCCCTCAAATGTTTCGCCCGGTTCATTAACCATCTCAATAACTTTTGAGTATCCTACTTTATGTGACCAAGAACCATCTATATTTTGTCTAATGAAATGAAAATCTTTTGGTGAAACATAAAAAGCTATTTTATACCCACCATGTTTATTTTCTTCTCCAATAGCGCTATCATAAAAATCTACTTCTAAAGTTTCAAAGTCTTTTTGAATACCATATAAATATTTTTCTGGATCATTTGAGGTTACTAAACTTCCACCAACATAGCCAATATTCATACCAGTTTGCATTATAACATTAGATACACCATCTGGATTACTTAACCCAAGAGCGTATGAATAACAATTACCATTTGTATATTTTTTTTGGTTTTCTTCAAATACAGGTTTATTAGTGCCAAGCTTTACAAGAAGTTGTAAATACATTTTATAAAGTTCAAAATATTTTCTTTCATCAGAAGTTTTAAGCATTCGAGAATAAATAAGTAAAAGTTCTTTTAAAATAATTAATTCTTTATCCATATTTCCCCCTTTAAAAATTAAGGGTATTATACTATATTTTGTTCAAAAAAGCAAAAAACCTAGAGTTTTCTAGGTTTTTTTATTATTTTTTACTTTTACCAAACAAGCCTTTTTTAGGTTTTGCTTCCTTAGTTTCTTTTTCTTCACTTGCTTTTTCTGATTTTGGTAAAGCTTCTTTTCTTGAAAGATTTAATCTTCCTTTATTATCATAGCCAAGTGATTTAACCATAATTTCATCCCCTACAGAAACAACATCCGAAGGTTTTTCTACTCTTTTAGAGTCAAGCTGAGATACATGTACTAAACCTTCACATCCTGGCCAAAGTTCTACGAATGCACCAAAGTCTTCAACTTTTACAACTTTAGCATTATAAATTTTTCCAGTTTCAACTTCCTTTGTAATGTTTTCAATCATGGTTTTTGTTTTTTCGATTACTTCTTTATCCATATGGTAAATAATTACTTTTCCATCATCATCAATATCAACTTTAACAGCATCTTTGTCATTTACGCTTTTTACATTTGATGATTCTAAAATAATCTTAGTAATCATTTCTCCACCCTTACCGATAACATCTTTAATCTTATCTGGATTAATCATGAAACTTTCAACCTTTGGAGCATATTTAGAAAGTTCTTTTCTAGGAGTGTCTATTGCGCTAGTCATTACATCAAGAATCTTCATTCTAGCTTTTTTAGCTTCCTCAAGAGCTTCTTTTAAAATGGCTTTTGTAACTCCTTTAATTTTTATATCCATTTGAAGTGCAGTTATGCCTTCTTTAGTACCAGCAACTTTAAAATCCATATCTCCCATATGATCTTCAAGGCCTTGAATATCAGTTAAGATAGTATATTTTTTGCCATTAGAGATAAGTCCCATAGCAATACCTGCAACTGGAGCTTTAATTGGAACGCCCGCAGCCATTAATGATAAACATCCAGCACATATTGTAGCCTGAGATGATGAACCATTACTTTCAAGTACTTCAGATACAACTCTTACTGTATAAGGGAATTCTTCTTCTGAAGGAATAACCTGAGCAAGGGCTCTTTCTCCTAAAGCACCATGCCCTATTTCTCTTCTTCCTGGTGAGCCATATCTTCCTATTTCACCAACACAGAAGTTAGGGAAATTATAATGAAGCATAAATCTTTTTGTATCTTCGATTCCAAGTCCATCAAGTATTTGATGATCTGAAAGTGGACCTAGTGTTGTAGTAGCTAAAACTTGAGTTTCACCTCTTGAGAAAAGTCCTGAACCATGTGTACGTGGTAAAAGATCAATTTCTGCATGAAGAGGTCTAATTTCATCCATCTTTCTGCCATCAGGTCTAATATGCTTTTCAATAATAAGTCTTCTTACTTCATTTCCTTCAATTAAACCAACTACTTTAGCAACATCTTTCATCTTGCTACCAAAATCTTCATCTTCAGCGTAAACTTCTTCGAAATGAGCAATAGTATTAGCTTTTACTTCATCAATCTTTGCATATTTTTCAAGTTTTTCTTTAATTTGAATTGCTGAAAGCATATCATCAGTTGCATAATCTCTTACGGCTTTTTCAACTTCAGCATCGATAGTTGCAGGTTCAAGTACTACTTTTTCTTTGCCTATTTCACTAATAATTTCATTTTGGAAATCACATAAAGTTTTAATATTTTCATGAGCAAACATTAAAGCCTCAAGCATAGTTTTTTCAGAAAGCTCCTTACAGCCAGCTTCAACCATACATATTGCATCATGTGTACCTGCAACAGTTAAAGCAAGTTTACTTTTTTCAGCTTCCTCAGCAGTAGGATTAATAATAAACTTACCTTTTTCGTCCATTCCTACCATGACGCCCGCAACAGGTCCATCAAATGGAATATCTGATATTCCAAGACATAATGATGAGCCAAACATTGCAGCCATTTCTGGACTATTATCTTGATCTACAGAAAGCACTGTATTGATAACTTGAATTTCGTTACGAAGATTTTCATCAAACATAGGTCTAATTGGTCTATCAATAAGTCTTGCTGCAAGAGTAGCAGAATCTGTAGGTCTACCTTCTCTTTTTATAAATCCACCAGGTATTTTACCTACTGAATATAATTTTTCTTGATATAACACTTGAAGTGGAAAGAAATCTTGAGTAACTGGAGTTTTACCCATAACACATACAGAAAGTACTACAGTATCACCATATCTTACTAAAACAGAACCATTAGTTTGTTTAGCAAGCTCACCAGTTTCAACAATTAAATCTCTTCCTAAAAAATTTAATTTAAATTCTCTTTTCATTTTCCTACCTTTCCTAAAAAAAAGACGCTAAAAAATTTTAGTGCCTATTTTCTTAAATTTAATTTTTTAATAACTTCACGATAACTTTTAACATCGTTGTTCTTTAGATATTCAAGTAATTTTTTTCTTCTTCCAACTTTAATTAAAAGTCCACGTTTTGAATGATAATCATGTTTATGTTCTTTTAAATGTTCAGTTAAAGCATTAATTTCTTTAGTTAAAATTGCAACTTGAACTTCAGCAGAACCACAATCTTTTTCATTTTTAGCAAATTCTTTAATTAATTTTGCTTTTTCTTCTTTCTTTAACATTTCTTTTCCTCCTTTATATATTATCCGTTTAAACTGAGTAAGGCTCTTCGGAAAACAAGTCCAAACTAAGTAAAAACTTATGAATTAATTATAACTACTTTTCCATATTTTTGCAAGTAATTTTTTTCATTGAAAATTTTTGCCGTTTCCTTCACTTTTTTTCAATGGAAAATTTTAAACTTATTTAAAAAAAAACTTTCGTCCATAAACGAAAGTCACTTTTTAGTTTTATTTTTATAACCCAGGTAATTTTTAATATAGTAATATGCAAAAAATAGCAATAATATAATAACGAATAAAAATATTATAATAAGAGTATTTATTTTAATTGAATAAGTATAGTTAACATTCATAATATAGCTATCATAAGCATTTTCAATTTCTTCATATTTATATTTATCTAAATTAATAATTGTTTCTTTATTTAATTTGTAGTCCTCAATTAAAACTTTTATATTTGTCTTATCATAATTTACATTAATAGTTTTATCAATTACAACAGAATTTTTAGGCCAACGAGATTTGTCATAATTTTCATCTTTCATAGTATCAGAAACATTCATTTTAATATATTCTTTATTTTTATAAAAAAAATAATTATCATCAATTTTCCCATCTAAGCCTTCGATAGCACTTATACTTACATCACCACTGTTATCAATCTTTAAAGCTTGTAAATAGTTTTTTTCATTTACATATTTTGTAATCTCATTTATATCAGCAAGTTTTTCTTCTGAAACACTATATTTTGACATATTGTCTTTGTCTAAAATAAGTTTTATATAATCTATAGGAAAAAGGATGGATATGTTTGTATCCTGAAGATTTATATTTTTTATAGTAATATTAATCTTTCTATAGCTTACTAACGCCGCAGAAACATTATTTGTAAAAAGCATAAATAATATTATTGTTAACACAAAAATTTTTATTTTTTTCATTGCAC
This sequence comes from uncultured Bacilli bacterium, assembly GCA_934101645.1. GTDB lineage: Bacteria > Bacillota_I > Bacilli_A > RF39 > UBA660 > UBA6448. Next base: position 5,516 of record CAKORX010000009.1, read on the forward strand.
CTTTTCCCTTTCTTAGATGATTTTAACTACTTTTTTGTTTTAATACAACATGTAATGTCATATCGCTCGTAAGTGCTGTATTTGCTTCGATACTTTGACTTTCTACATATCCATAGCCTTCATACGTAATATTAATACCCGCAAGATTTGCATACGTTCGCGCATCATTAATGCTCCAACCAGTCATATCTGGAATTACATAGTCAGTCTTATTTGTAAGAATAAATACTTTATCATTTTTTACAACACTTATGCCTTTTAAAGGATATTGATTTATTACATATTTACCAGTTCCAAGAGTAATAACATTAACTCCTTTACTGGTTAAATTATTTACAACATCACTTACCTTTTTTGACATATAATTTTCAAGATTAATAATTTGCTCTTCGGAGTTTTTAACATTACTCGTAAGATTTGCATAAGAAGCAATTTCATCTACTGCTTTAGTAACCATTTTAGATACCGCCACTTGAGTTGCTTCGATTTGCCTTACAGCAACGTATATTATATATTTTGGTTCTTCGCTTGGAAAAAATCCCGCCACTGAATAAATTTGATCATATTTTCCATCTAAATATCCACCACTTGGAGAAGCTATTTGCGCAGTACCTGTTTTAATAGACATTGATACACTTTTTGGCTGCCACTGTTTAGAAAGGCTATCATAGTTAACTTTATACATAAGTTCCCTCATTTTTTTAGCAGTGTCACTACTTATAACACTACCAAGTTCTGTTCTTTGTGCCTCATAAGTAGTTTTACCATCTTGATCTACAATTTTTTCAACAACATAAGGTTTAATCATTACACCATCATTTGTTATTGTAGAAAACGCTTGTAAAAGCTGAACTGGAGTTACTGTAATTCCTTGTCCAAATGATGCGGTTGCAACCTCACTTTCGTATTTAAAGGACATGTCACCTTTTAGCTCTCCGGAAAGCTCAATACCGGTTTTTTTACCAAAGCCAAATTTATCATAATATAAAGCAAGTTTTTCTCTTCCTATTTTTGATGCTAAAAGTGTTGCTCCAACATTCGAAGAATATGCATATCCTGTATCGTAAGATATCTTCCCCCAACCTTTTTTATTCCAATCACTAATTACAACGTCTGCAACTGGAATCGAACCAGATTCATAAGTTTCCTCACCATTATATAACCCTAAATCTATAGCAGTTGCCCAAGAAAAAGTTTTCATTGTAGAACCAGGTTCATATGTATATGAAACAAGTGGATTTAAATAATTAGTTAATGTATTAAGATCATTTGGATTAAATGTTGGATATGTACTCGAAGCCACAATGGCTCCGGAATGAGCATCCATTACTGTAAAAATAGCAAAATCAAAATTATAATTATCTTTTAAGTCTTTTAAGGCATTTTCCGCTATAAGCTGAATGTTGCTATCAATTGTTAAGTATATATCACTACCACTTTGAGCCTCCGTCCTATAGTATGGTCTGTTTGGTAGCATGTATCCATATGCATCTTTTTGATAAGTTACACTACCATCTTTACCAGATAAAGTTTTATCATAATAACCCTCGATGCCAAGCTCTCCAACAATTTTACCATCATCATGAGTTTTAGCATATCCCACAAGGTAAGAAGCAAAACTTCCCATTTTATAATACCTTTGAGTACTTTCAATAAAATCAAGACCCGGAAGTTCTAAATCATCAATTTTCTTTTTAACAACCTCAGTTAAGTTTTTTCCTTTTGCACCAAACTCTACTTGATAAGCACTTTTATTTAAGTATTTTAAAATTTCGCTTTCTTCCATACCTAGTATAGGGGCAAGTTTTTGAGCGGTAAGCTTTTTATCTACAACATGCTGAGGGCTATCTATATTCGTAGTTCTCGAAGGCTCTAAATAAGCTATTAAAGTATATGAATTTACGCTTATTGCAAGGGCATCATTTGAGCTATCATAAATAGTTCCTCTTTTTGCATGAAGAGTTTTAGTTATTGTATTTCTCGAAGATGCAAATTTTTTTAAATTAAGTCCATCAACTTTAGTAGCCAATGAAACCTGCAAAAGCCTTGCTATTGCAAGGCATAATAAAGAAACAACTATAAACAAAACAAATTTATTAGGTTTAACAGCAATTCTTTTCTTCATAATTATTTAACTTGTATAATACTTGAATTATCATAAGAAAGGCCATATTCCTTTGCTACATTAAATATATTATCAAGTGATGCAAGTTCATCTATTTGCATTGATAAGCTTTCGTTTTCTTCTTCTTGCTTAGCAATATTTTTCTTTATTTTTTCAACATCTATATTAGTTTTTGTAACCATACTTGATGTATATACATTTAAAATTGGAATAAGGCATAGTAAAAGAATTATTATGAAATACATAAATTTTTCACCTTTAAGAAGTTTAACTCTTTTGACATTTTTCTTTCTCATCTTATATCCTTTCTATTATTCTTAATTTTGCACTGTGACTACGTGAATTTTCACTTAGTTCCTTCTCACTTGGCAAAATTGGTTTCTTATTTATTATCTTAATTTTTGGTTTATATTCATCAGGAATATTAATCATTCCTTTAACAACTTCATCTGGCTCACTATATTTTTTAAATATTTTTTTTACAATTCTATCTTCAAGTGAATGAAAAGTAATAACACATATTCTTCCACCTTGATTAAGTAATTCAATGGCATCAGGAAGAGTTTTTTCTAAAACATCAAGTTCACTATTAACCTCAATCCTAATTGCTTGAAAGATCTTTCTTTCAGGATGATTTTTAAAAAAATAATTTGAACCAGTACTTTTTTTAATTATTTCCACTAAATCAAATGTGGTTTTAATTTCTTTATTTTTTCTTTCATTACATATAGTTGTAGCAATACTTTTAGATAATTTCTCTTCACCGTATTCATAAAATATTTTTGTAAGTTTATCTACGCTGTAAGTATTTACTACATCAAATGCAGTTAATTTTGAAGTTCTATCCATCCTCATATCTAAAAATGAATCTAACATAAAGGAAAACCCCCTGGCCTTTTCGTCGATTTGTGGTGAGGAAAAACCTAAATCAAATAATATTCCGTCAACTTTATTAATATTTTCCGTTTTTAAAGTTTCTTTTAAGTTAACGAAGTTTTTCCTAAAAATCTTAAAGTTATCACCTATAGATGCAAGTGCGTTTTGTGAATATTCTGTTGCACTTTCATCTTCATCGAAGGCGTACAAGTATCCCTTTTTAATCTTTTCTAAGATAACCTTAGAATGTCCTGCATAACCCAAGGTGCAATCAACATACACTCCATCATCCTTGATATTTAGGCCATCAATACTTTCATTTAATAAAACACTATAATGTATCGTTTTCATTGAACAAATTCTCCGCAATATCCTCTAGTGAGGAAGCATTATCATCTAAAAAATGATTAAAAGCATCTTCATCCCATATCTCAAGATGGTCATTTACGCCGATAATAACACATTTATTTTTTAAACCGGCGTAACTAACCAATGGGGAGGTAATGTTTATTCGACCACTTTTGTCGAACTCACAAACAGAAGCACCTGAAAAAAAGGAACGGGCAAAAATACGGGTGTCTTTCTTATTAAATGGGAGAGTGCTTAGTTTACTTACTAGTTTTTCCCATTCAGAGTTTGAATATGCATATAAACAGTTTTCAAGTCCCCTAGTAATAACAAATGAATCACCAAGTTCTTCACGATATTTCGTAGGAATGACTATTCTGTTTTTTTCATCCATATTATGATGAAATTCACCTATAAGCATTTTAATCCCCCACTTTCTTCCACAGCTTGCCACTGTCTACCATAATAATACTATAAGCATAAAAAAAAGTAAACGATTAATTTACTTTTTTTACTTTACACAAAAAATTTTACAGTTTTTTACAACTAATTTTCTTCTTTTTCAGTAACGGTAATTACTTCTTTACCATTATAATTTCCACATTTAGTACATGCTCTATGAGGACGAATTGTGTTTCCACACTTAGGACATGTTGTAAGTGCGCCAACTTCTTTCTTTAAATGAGTTCTTCTCATTCTCTTTTTTGTTTTACTTGTTCTTCTAAAAGGAACTGCCATATTTATTCACCACCTTCATTATTATTACTTATCATGCACCAATTATCACCTTTCAAATTATCTGCATCACACAAAGTATATCTAATTGGAACTTCCAATACAATATTTTGCCACAAAAACTCCATAATATCAAGACAATTTTGTGAATTTTTAATAAAATCCGTTATTTCTTCATCTATTTCGAAGTCAAATGGATAATTTATTTCTTCTAAAGAAACGCTATCCAAAATTGTCATATTACCATTTACATGAATATATGCATTATATTCATCAAAATCATTTCTCGTAATATAGCCGTCATACTTAACATTATCAAGTTTTTTTATAGGACTGCCCTCTAAAAAATTTGAATCGTATGAAATAACATTATTTATATCAATCTTATTTTTATAATTAAGAGGACTTAAGTCTAATTTCATAATCTTCCCTTTCGGTAAAATTATACCATAATATAATAATTTTATCTACCTAAAGCACTTTCAACTTGACACATCAGATTATTATCTTCTTCACTTGGCGTAGTGCCAATATATTTTTGTTTACTCATAGCCATTGCAAACTCGCTCAAACGCTTTGGATTAATATTTAAAAACGGAGCAATAATTGTAAGTTGATTAAAAAGTCTTTCTGGTAAAACTAAATCACTTGTTAGACTACCAAATGGAGCAAGTTTTGAAAAAATCTGTGTAAGTTCATCAGAGGCTATATATTCTCTATAAATATCAAAATGCATTTGACCATCAATAGGTATTCTAAGTAAATTTAATATGCACATTAAATACGTACATTTACATCTATTATCGGCGACAGAAAAATCAGGCGATTCATCAAATACTACTTTATAAGCGCCTATTATTGTTTTTTCTAAATCTGTCATTGGAAAAATAAATTGTTTAGATAAATTTTTTACCGTAGATACTTCCTTTTCAACTATATCTTGAGCATTTTTACTATCAAATATCCTAAAATTATAGCCACTTTCTAAACTATATTTTGTTTCATAAAGTTTATTACCATCTTTGCTTCTTTCAGAATAATAACTACTTAATATATCGTCTTTTATAATAGCAAGAGCTTCAAGTACACCATTATTTACTATAGTAAGACGTTTTTCGTTTTCTTTACTTCCCTTTGTAAGAGCACTTACTATATACATTAATGCATTTATATCAGTTGTATAAGGAAACTGTCCAAACAAGTTATCTAAAACCTCACTCGAATTATCTTTTAACATATCAGATTTTACATCTACATCAATTAAATAACCATTATCATATTGATAATTTTTTTTAAGTTCTTTCATCATACCACCCACTACTATAATAATAAATATTATTTATAACAAAAGCAATATTATAGACATTTTTTTTACACAATTAATCCATAACTCTTTTAAACATTTTTTCTAAATCATAAATACTAAATTTAATTATTGTTGGTCTTCCATGAGGGCAATTATATGGATTATCGCATTTAACCAAATTATCAAGTATATAGGACATTTCTTCCATCGAAATATGATGATTTGCTTTTATACTCATTTTACAAGCAAGAGTTATAGCTATTTTTTCTTCGAATTTAACTCTATCAAATTCTTTATCGGTGTTAATTACAATATCAATTATTTTTCGGACGCTTTCCTCCTCATAACCCTCTTTTAAATATGAAGGATGAGTTTTTATAATAAGTGTGTTTATACCAAATTCGCTTGCATCAATACCTATACTACTTAAAACATCAAGTTTACTTTTTATTATTGAATATTCTGATGCCGGAAATTCAATAGTAATAGGCACTAAAAGCCCAACCTTAACTGGTGTTTTTTCTCTTAGCGCTTTCATATATCTTTCATAGTTTATTCTTTCATAAGCAGCATGCTGATCTAAAATATACATACCATCTTCATTTTCAGCTATAATATAAGTTCCTAAAGCAAGTCCAACAGGATAAAGTTTAAGTGATTTTAACTCTGCATTTTTTATTATAGTCTTTTCTTCAAAATCCATAAAATATTGGCTCGGTTTTTCAGTATCCTTATTTTCTTCATTATAACTTTCATTGCTATTTTTAAATATAGAATTTATATCATAATTATTTATTAAGTTTTGATTGTTTTCGTATGATTCAGTCTGTGTTTTTTCATCTTCTAAAGGTTTTACTACAAGTAAATTTTCATATAGTACTTTTTTTATTGTATTTGTTATAAGAATTTTTAAATCACCTATTTTAGAAATTTTAACATCTTGTTTTGTGGGATGAATATTTACATCAACTACTGTAGGATCAGTTTCAATATTTAAAATTACAATAGGAAATTTGCCCTCAGGTTTATATGTATAGTAAGCATCATCAATAGCATTATTAATATCATAATTTTTTATTACCCTATTATTTATAAATGTAATCATATGATTTTTATTACTTTTTAAAATATGGGGTTTACAAACATATCCATATATAGAAAAATCATTATTACTATTTTTAATTTCCAGCATATTACTTGAAACATTTACTCCATATATTTCGTGAATAACTTTAAGTAAATTACCACTTCCACTTGTTTTAACTAAAACCTTATCATTATTAGTTAAACAAAAAGCAATTTTACTTTCAGATATAGCAAGTTTTTCTACAAAATTAGTAATACTTGCAAGTTCACTTGCTTCGCTTTTTAAATATTTAAGCCTTGCAGGAGTATTATAAAAAACATTTGTTACACTTATTAGTGTTCCTGACCTTTCCTGCGTAGGCTTGCACTCTAATATATGCCCACCTTTTATATGAACATAGGTTGAACTTTTCCCATCACAAGTTTGCATATTAATTTCCGAAACTGACGCTATAGAGGCAAGTGCTTCACCCCTAAAACCTAAAGTATCAATAAAATATAGATCTTCTTCTTTATATATTTTGGAAGTTGCATGTCTTAAAAAGCATTCTTTTGCATCTTCTTCATCCATACCAGATCCATTATCAATAACCTTTATTTCGTCCATTCCACTATTTTTTAAATCTATTTTTATATTGGTACTACCTGCATCTATACTATTTTCAACAAGTTCTTTTACTATAGAGGCAAGTTTTTCTATTACTTCACCTGCCGCAATTTTATTGGCAAGTATTTCATCCATTACTCTAATTTTACTCATTACTCTTACCTATTATTGACTTTCTAACAACATAATTTTTATCATTCAAATAAATTATTGCATCATTTTTAAAATATATAAAAAACTCTTCGAAAACTAAATCACTTTTTTTAGGAATAATTACTTTTTCATTATATTCATTTATATTTTTCTTAGTTTTAACTTTTACAGAATTTGGCATAAAAACAACAAAGTTTACATCATTTTTTGTACTAAATGAAATATCATTTAAACTAATTTCATACCCACATTTTAAATTAACTATTTTTTCTACTAAAATATTTTTACTTTTCGAAGTAATAATTTTTGTATCAAACCCTGGAGTATCAAAAATAATAGTATCTTCATAATTAATTTTAATAAAATCAAGAGTTGTATTATGATAATAAGAAGTTGTAATATCTTTTTCAAAGAGTGTATTTATAAGGGTGCTTTTTCCCGATGAAACTATACCTGAAATAATCACATTTTTTTTACTTAAAATAATGTTTTTAAGTTCATTTATAAGTTTTTTGTTTTTATAAGAAAAAAGCACTGGACTTACATTATAAACTTCATTAATAGTTTTAATTAAACTACTATATTTTATATTCTTTGGAACCATATCAACTTTAGTTAAAACAAATAATTTATCGTTTTTTATTTTATTAAATAAATCTATTGTTAAGTCAGAAAGAGATATTAAATCACATAAAAATATAGTAAATAATTTTTTTTCATTTATTTGTTTTAAAAGATTTTCATTATCAATATAGTTAATCAAATCAACATTTTTATTATAGTGTTTTAAATCGAAACATCTTTTACATAAATTTGAGCCCATAACTCCATAACCAAGTTTTTTTTCATCCTCAAACTGAAGAGTTACTCCACATCCTACGCATTTACTCATAATATGCTCCTTTTTTTAAAACTCCAGTTTTAGCAAGTCTTTTTAAAATGAATTTTTCAAAAAAACGATTTATTTTAGTAGTTATTGGTTCATAAGCCCCAACAGGATTAACTAATATACTTATACTTCCTACCCTGTTTGCTCCCAAAATATCTGTTATAAGTTGATCACCTACAAAGGCAATTTGTTCCGGTTTTAATTTATATATACGCATTACCTTTAAATATTTTTTCTTAAATGGTTTACGAGAGCTATATGATGTATCTAAGTTTAATATCTCTTTAAATGGTGTAAGTCTTTTCTTTGTACCATTAGAAAATAATATAATTTTAAAATCATCTGAAAGCATATTAAGAAGTTCCTTGATATCTCTTCCAGGAACATCTTCTTTATAAGAAGCAAGTGTATTATCTAAATCAAAGGCAATACACTTAATCTTCATATTTTTTAGTTTTTTATAATTTATATCAAATACACTTTTATAATACATATCTGGTATAAAACTATCCATATTTACTCCTTTCTAAAATAGACTTAATTGACTACTTTCTGGCATTTCTTTAAAAATACCCATCATTTTCATTTTATCAATCAAAGTTTGAGAAACTTTACATCTAGTTTGAAAATCTTCGATACTAATAAACGGATGTTTTTTAGCTTCATTTTCTATATTTTTAGCAACAGTTTCCCCAAGACCATCAATTGTAATAAATGGTGGTATTAAAGTGTTATCATCTAAAACGTCAAATGTCATACCTTTACTTTTATATAAATCAAAAGGTGCTACTTTTATTTTCCTTGCAGCCATTTCAAGTGCAACACTTAAAGATTCTAATGTACCACTATCTTTATTAGTTGCTTCATAGCCTTTATTTTTAATTTCAATAATTTTTTCTTTTATTGCATCATAACCATCAATCATAGCCTCAATATCAAAAGCTGTTGCTTTAGTAGAATACCATGATGCGTAAAAATACACTGGCATATGAACTTTATACCAAGCAATTCTAAATGCACTTGTAACATATGCTGCAGCATGGGCTTTTGGGAACATATATTTTATTTTTTGACATGAATTTATAAACCAATCTTCAATACCGGCATCAACCATCGTTTTCTTATGTTCTTCCCATGTAGCTGGGTCTTTTGAGGCTTTACCTTTACGAACAAATTCCATTATCTTAAAGGCTTTTATTGGTTTAACACCATGATAAATTAAATAAACCATAATATCGTCACGACATCCAATAACCTCTTTAAAAGGAACAATATTATTTTTTATTAAATCTTGAGCATTGCCAAGCCAAACATCAGTACCATGAGAAAGTCCTGCGATTTTAACAAGCTCAGCAAAAGTTGTAGGTTTAGTTTCATCTACCATGCCAATTGTAAAGTTTGTACCAAATTCGGGAATTCCAAGAGTTCCTGTAGGGCACATAATTTCTTCGTTAGTTACTCCAAGAACTTTAGTCGAAGAGAATATTGACATTGTATCTTTGTCATCTAAAGGAACTTTTGATACATCAGTTTTACTTAAATCTTGAATAAGACGAAGCTGAGTTGGATCTGAATGGCCTAAGATATCAAGTTTTAAAAGGTCCTCTTCAATTGAGTGGTAATCAAAGTGAGTTGTTCTCCATGCACTTTCTGGGTCATCTGCTGGAAATTGGAAAGGTGTAAAATCTGATACTTCCATATAATCAGGAACTACAACAATTCCTCCAGGATGCTGACCTGTAGTTCTTTTAACGCCAGTACATCCCATTGCAAGACGCTCTATTTCAACACTACTTTTATTTAAAATACCTTTATCTTCAAAATAACCTTTAACAAAACCATAAGCAGTTTTTTCAGCAACTGTACCAATTGTACCAGCACGATAAACATTATCTACACCGAAAAGGACTTTTGTATATTCATGAGCGCTTGCTTGATTTAAATCTGAAAAGTTTAAGTCAATATCAGGAACTTTATCAGCATTAAATCCTAAGAATGTTGCAAATGGCATATCTTGTCCATCTTTTTTTAGCATTTCTCCGCAGTTTGGACATTTTTTATCAGGAAGGTCAAATCCCGAAGAATAAGTTGCTCCTAAAGCGTTACCGTCATCATCATTAAATAGTGATGTTTGACATTTTAAACATCTGTAATGTGCCGGAAGAGGATTAACCTCAGTAATACCCATCATCGTAGCAACAAAGCTTGATCCAACAGAACCACGGGAACCTACTAAAAAGCCTTCATCATTTGAGTGTTTAACAAGTCTTTGAGCAATAAGGTAAATTGGGTCGAATCCTCCACCGATAATTCCTCCTAAAGATTTTTTAACTTTCTTTTTTACAGTTTCTTCGGTTTTTTCGCCATCTTCCTCACTCCAATGTTTGTCAACGTATTCAGTTATTAAAGTAATTACTTTATCATAACCCTCAATTATTGTTTCATGAAGATTTTTAAATGTCTGTTTAGTAAGTTCTTCTTCACTAATATCAGGATTTTCAAGTTTTAATCTTTCATTCCAATATGTATAAACGATATCACCATAAAGTTCTTTGGCAATACGTTCTTCGATATTAAATGGTAAATCTTTGCCATACCATGAAGCAGCTTTTTCATATACAAGGTCCGTAACTACCCTTTTGCAATCCAAATAACTTTTACCATCATCACTTCTTACTCTTGGCGAAAAAGGAACTCCATGAGTATCAATTATAACTTCAATTTCATCGACCATATCAAGAACTTTGTTAGTATTTTCAACAACAATTTCATATGCTAAATCTTTATCTAAAAAGCTAAAATCATTAAGCATTTCTTCCGTAGTTCTAAAATGCATCGAAGGAATATTTTTTATATTACTTTTGGCAAGTGGATGCCTTCCACCACCAGGTACTTTTTGATTAATAATAATTTCACGATATATTTTATCTTCTCTAGAAAAATGGTGTACATCTCCGGTAGCAACAATAATTTTGCCATTTTTCTTAGTTTCATTAATAATTTTTTTCAAGTGATTTTCAAGTTCATATTCATTTTTAAAATCACCTGTTTGAATTAAATGACCATACACCTCAGGTGGTTGAACTTCAACATAATCATAAAAGCCAATTATACTTACAAGGTCATCACTTGCTTTACTTCTTGCCTCAATAAAAACTTCACTTTCATAGCAACCACTACCAATTAATAAACCTTTTCTAAGTTCATTTAATTTGCTTCTTGGAATACGTGGTGATTTATATAAATAAGTTGTATTTGCAAGAGATATTATTTTAAATAAGTTTTTAAGTCCTTCCCTATTAATTGCAATTGCATTAAAATGATAAGTTCTACCAAATTTAAATAATTCTTCTGTAGATACAAGATTTTGAAGTTCACTAATTTTAGTTATTTTCTCATTAAGTAGTTTATCAATCATTTTATGAAATACTAAAGCAGTTCCTTCAGCATCATAGTCTGCACGGTGGTGACTTTCTTCATCAAAAGGAACATTATATCTTTTTACTAAAGCAGATAAACTATGTCTAGCAAAACCTCTATCTAAAGAACGAGAAAGTTCTAAAGTATCAATTACTGTACTTTTAAACTCCCCTAGATTATATTTTTTCATAGCCATTTCAATAAATGAAATATCAAACTTAGCATTATGAGCAACCATTGGGCAGTCTTTTGCCCACTCTAAGAATCTTTTGGTAACATTTTTCTCAGTATCGGCATCTTTAACCATATCATCAGATATTTCAGTTAAAGCAGTAATATTATCTGGTATATGAAAGCCTGGATTTATAAATTCATCAAATCTATCAATTATTACGCCCTCTTCGATTTTTACAGCACCAATTTCAATCATTACATCGCCTGAGGCAGCATTAAAACCAGTAGTTTCTGTATCAAATACTACATAACACGAAGTTTTTAAATCTGCATCCGTAGGGTCTTTAACAATTTTTACAACATCATCAACTAAAGTAAGTTCAGTTCCGTATAAACCCTTAAAATGTTTTGATTTATCCTCGATTTTTTTATTATATCCACTTATTAATTGATACGCTATAGGAAATGCTTGGCAACCATTGTGGTCTGTTATAGCAACGCCTCTATAACCCATATTAATTGCATTAGTTACAAGTTCATTTGTATGTTTACCTAAATCAACTTTAGTTACTCCATCCATTTGACTCATCATTGTATGAGCATGCAGCTCGACTCTTTTTACAGGAGCATCATCTTTAATAGAAACATCTTTACTAGCAATTTTTTCAATTGATCTTGGTTCAATTATAAAAGAATGTAAATAATCATCCATTTTAATGCTGCCAAAAACTCTTATCCAATCTCCAGTTTTAATTTTGCCCATAATGTTTTTGTTTTCATCAGCATCAAATTTTACTATTTTCATTAAATAACTATCTGTTTTATCTGATACTTTTAAATTATTTATGTAAAATGATCCTTTTTTACCATTTCTTTCTACTGTTTCAACACCAAAAACATATACCTCAAAAATTTGGTTTCGAGCTTCACTTGTAATATTTACGAGTTTCGTAGGTTCACCATCAACGTGTGCTCCCATAATCATTGGTGAAACTTTTACTTTAACATCAACATTATTTTCATTTTCAATTTCTTCTTTAACCTTTTTAGTAATATTATCATCAACTGCAATAGTTATATTTAAATCATTAATACCATATTTTTTAAATTCATTTAATATTAAATTCATATCACTTTCAATAAGTTTTTTCTCAATTGGAAAATGTGTAATTATATTTACATTTCCATTACTTGAAACAGAGACTCTAATATCACTCATCGAAGGTTTATCACTATAAAAAGAAGATATTATTTGATTTAAATAAACTTCTAATAAATCAAAATTAATATTTTCATATAAAAGAGTTACATAGCAATCTTTTTCGCCTTTTATTTTATTTTTACAAGCAGAAAATAGTTTATCTACCTCAACTTTTTCAATGATATTTGGGCAAGATAAAACTACTTCATAAATCATCTTTGATTTAATATATATTACTTTTTTTACAGTTACCCCCTCAAAAAGGTCACTTGAAAATTTTATACTATTAAAAAATCTTTGTACTTCGTTATCCATGTTCTTTTCACTTTCTTTTTATATTATTAATTATTATTTTAATTTTGTCAAATCGTTTTGAAACTTTTACATTTGTTAAAATTATATCGCCACTATTTATATTACCGCATTGTTTAAAAGTTTCGCTAAATATAGTCGCTTCAACTTTACAAGTTTCATCTTCACAGTCTAGAAAAGCCATTTGTTTATTATTTTTATCATTAATTACTTTTACTTTATTAACAAGTAAAACCATATCAATATTTTTAAATAAAAACTTTTCAATATCTTTTACTTTTATAACATTTTTATATGTACTGCAAGGATGATTAGTTATATAAAAGCCATAACTTTCAAGTTCAAAAGTTCTTAAAATATTTTCATCATATTCATTACTTTCTTTAATAAGTGGTCTTGCTAAATTACTATCATTAAGCATAGCATAATTATAAAGTAAATCATAATTATTAATTAAAGTTTGTTTGTTATAATTAAATGCATTTAATGCTGAGGCTTTGACTAAAAATGTATAAATATCCTTATTTATAAAATCATAGCATTTAAGAAAAAAGTCATAAATATCCTTAAATCCTTCGCCTCTTTTTGTAATAATTTTTTCTGTTATATCATCATTAACGCCTTTTATCATATTTAAAGGAAGCAAAATATATTCATTCTTACTTACAAAAATATTTTTTGAAACATTTATATTAGGCTTTAAAATTTTATAATTAGCATTTTTTAAATCATTAAGCATTCTTTCACATTTTTGGGTATCTTTATTATTTTCCAAAAGATAAAAAGTAAACTCCTTTAAATAATTTGCTTTTAAATATGCCATTTGATAAGAAAGCATAGCATAAGAAGTACTATGCGATTTATTAAATCCATAACCACCAAACTCTTTTATTTTTGAAAATAAATTTTCTGCAAAACCTAAAGTAAAACCATTTTTAATTGCTCCATCAATAAATTTATCATGTTCTTTATTAATTAACTCATCTTTCTTTTTAGACATTGCACTTCTTATTTCATCTGCTTCAAATAAAGAATAACCCATTACTTCAAATATTTTCATAACTTGTTCTTGATAAATGATTGTTCCATAAGTTTCTTTTAAAATACTTTCTAGTTTACTATCAATAACTAAATTTTTATTATTTTTATTTTTTAAATATTCATCTATTTGTTTATTTGCTCCGGGTCTTACAAGTGCAAGGGCAATAATAAGTTCATTAAATGAAGATATTTTAATTTTTTCAAGTACATCTTTAGCATATCTAGATTCAAACTGAAATATATCATCTGTATTTGCATACTTAAAAATATCAATAGTTTTCTTATCCTCTAAAGAAATTTTATCAATATTTAAATTACCTATTTTCTTAAGTACCCCGCTTATTATAGATAGTTTCTCTAGTGCTAAAAAGTCCATTTTTAAAAGGCCCATATCCTCAAGATAATTCATTTCAATGCCAGTTTTAAGAAGACCTGATTCATTTGAAATTGGAATAATTGTTCCAAGTTTTACGCTTGATATAATAACTCCTGCAGCATGAGTGGAAGTATTTTTCTTTAAATTTTCTAAATGAAAAGCAACGTTATATAAATTTTTTATATCAGAATATAATTCTATATACTTTTTCACTCTTTCATTTTCTAAATTTTCCTTTAGTGATTTACCACTATCAATATTTTTAATAAACTTTTCAAATAAATCGCTATCAATATTCATAACTTTAGCAAGATCTCTTAAAACAAGTTTACTTTTATAGTTATTAAAAGTAAGACCCACTGCTACTTTATCAAAACCATATTTATTTTTTACATATTCAATCATAAATGGTCTTTTTTCACTTTCAAAGTCTATATCAATATCAGGCATTTTTTTACGATTAATATTTAAAAATCTTTCGAAAAGTAAATTGTATTTAATTGGATCAATATTTGTAATACCTAAACAGTAACTTACTAAACTTCCCGCAGCAGATCCTCTTCCTGGTCCTACGAAAACATTATTTTTCTTAGCATATAAAACATAATCATAGACTATCAAAAAGTAATCTACAAAACCCATTTTATTAATAATATCAAGTTCATAATTAAGTCTTTTTAAATAAACATCATCTGTTTTACCATTAAGTCTTTTTTTAAGTCCTAAAAAAGCCAAGTTAATTAAATATTTTTCACTATTTTCACAATCATATTTAGGAATATATTTATTATTAAAAGGAAGCTGTAAATTTATCAAATTGCAAAATGAATTAAGAATTTTTTCATCTTCCTCATTAGAATTTTTATAATAAGAATTTTCAGAATACATAAAAGAATTATTAAGTAGTTTTAAATATTTTAAGTAACTTATATCATCCTTTTTTAGACATCTAATATTATTTATATATAAAATTTTATCGGTTAATAGTAAAGCATTTTTCTTTTCTGCTTCATTTTCATAGGAAATAAATACATTATCTTTTATTTTAAGTTCTTCGTAAAGTTCAATACTTGAAAAAGGTAAAACTATAAAAATATTTTCGTCGAAAATATTATCGAGTGATAAACTACTTTTAAGATAATCAATCTTCAAAAGAGCTTGATAGCCTTTATAGTTTTTAGCATACAAATATATATGCATATCATTTATAACTACATCAAGTCCTATAATTGGTTTAATATTATTCTTTTTACATTTTAAGTAAAACTCCATTAAACCATTTAAGTTATCATCACAAATACCACATGCAGAAATATTATTACATACCAAAAAACTAATTAAATCATCAATCTTAATTAGGGTTTTTAAAAGTGAATACTCAGTTGTTATTTTAAGTGGTATTATATTTCCTTGTTTCATAAATTCATTTTAACATTTATAGTTCTAAAATTCTATATAAAATTATTCCAAAAAAAGGCAAAGTTAGTTTGACAATATAGGCCTTTTGTGTTAGAATAAGCGGCAATTAATCAAAAAGGAGGGTTTTGGTTATGAATAAACGTGATTTACTAGCACTTATCGAGGAGTGTCAAAAAATTCTCGAAACATTATTAGAACGTCAAGATTTATCAGATAGAACTAGAAACAGTTTATTGGACTTATTAAAAGCCACAAAAACGCACTACAATATCGTTTCTGTTGCTAAAGATGATGATATTAAACTATTTAATAGTTACTCTGATGGATATTCAAGACTTTATTACAAATTAAATCTTGCTAGACAAAAAGCTTATAATAGAGGTGAAGAAATCGCTATTCTTAATAGTTTAGCAGAATTTAAAAACATTAATATTTCAACACATGTTGTTCCACCAAAGAAAAATGATGATGTAATAGATGTTGAATATGAAGATGTTACTGATAAAAAAAATAATAAAAAACTTCTTGGTTTACTTGGTGGTTGTGCCGCTACTGTAACTGCCCTAGCAATAATTATTTCACTTGCAAAAGAAAATAGAAATTTAAAAGCTAGTATTGCAGAAAGTATTAAAACTGGAAATGATGTAGATAATACTCCAGGTATTGAAGAAGTTATTGATAATGACAAAAAAGATGATGAACTTGAAGTTACTATTCCAGAAAAAACTGAAGAAGAAACTCAAACTGAAGTAAAAGAACCTGAAGAAGAAACAAAGGAACCAGAAATTGAAGAACCTGTAGTTACTTTAGACGTTAACAATGAAGAAATGCTTTCAAATTATGCAGATAGTCTTCAAGCTATGCTTCCTGAAAATGTGCTTTCTAAAGAAGATATTATTACTGCATTAAAACTTGCAAACTTTGACATATTAGAAGACAATCGAGTTTTTGCTTCACGCGAAGAACTTTATAAAGCAAATAAAGATTTAGGAGTTTTAACTCAGTATGTAGGTACTGATAAAGTAACTATTGAAAATAAAGAAGATGATATTTATATTACAGAAGCTCAACTTAAAGATATGCTTCAGTGTATAACTAGTAATGAACTTGATATTGCAAACTTTGATGAGTTAAAAGAAGACAATGGTTATAATATTTACAAAGTTTATGAACTTTGTGCTAAAAAATTAAATGATGTAAACGAAAGTCAAAAGGTTTTATACGCTAAACTATTCAATGAAATTACAGCAAGAAAATTTGAATCATTCTCACTTACTCCATCATCACCACTTAGTCAGTATTATTTAATGCTTGGTATGTTTAACGAAAACATGCAAGCATCACTTAATCTAACTACAAATCATGGATGGGGTCCAACTTATGGAGAAGTTCAACAAAACAGCTCAGTTCCAGGTGGTTATACAGGAGATACAATCGATGGAACTTATGGATATATATGTATCGAAGAATTAATTAATCATTTATCTATTGGTAATGTAGATTACTCATTCTACTCTATTTATGCCGATGAATTTATGATAGACAAATCACTTTCTAGATAGGGGGATATATTTATGAAAGATAATAAAAGTGGAAAAATTTTAAATGTATTATTAAGTATTTTAGCTTTAGTGGCTATTATCTTCATAATATTTTGGTTAATTACAAAAAATAATAATACTATTAATGCAAATAATAGTTTTAGTGATAGTCTTGAAAAAATGCAAGAAACTGCTAAAGAATATTTTAAAGATAATTTACCCGAAGATGTTGGCGATACAACAATCATTTATTTAGATGAAATGATTGAAAAAGATTTATCAAAAACTATTAAATATGGTAAAACTACTTGTGATGAAAATCTTAGTTATATTTCTGCAACAAGATCTGCAAATAACGAATATAAAGTAAAGTCAAATTTAGTATGTGGTAATGTATCTGACAACTTAATCGAAAAAATAAGTATTAAATCTATCATAAAAAATAATGATGGTGAAATTATCAAAGAAGAAGACGGAAACATTAAAGATACTATAAAGGGTAATAATAAAGATAATTTAATTCAAACTGGTAGTTGCGATTGTGGTGATGAAATTAATTGTAATATTTATGAAGTACCTACAAAGTGTACAACTGAATATACTTATGAATTTGTAAAATATAATATTTCTTGTCCCGAAGGTTATATTTTAAATAATGGTACTTGTCAAAGAGTAACTAATGATACTACAAATGCACAAGAAAACTGGTCTGAAGGAACTACAAAAGTTACTGATGCTAAGAAAAATGATGGTGATTATCATAAAGTATATACAGATTATTTAATTTCTGGTGGTAAAGAAACTAAATACTGTGAAAAAGGTACTTTAATGGGTGACTATTGTTATGAATATAGTGAAAAAATCATTAAAGAAATAGTTTCTTGTCCTGATGGTTATGTAAGAGAAGGAAATGCTTGTTATAAACATGCTGAACTAATTAAAGAATCTGAAAGCTATTGTCCTTCTGGATATGAAAAGAAAAATAATGCTTGCTATAAATATGCAGACTTAATTACTGATGAAACTGAAAGTTGTCCTTCTGGATATACTCTAAGTAATGGTATGTGTTATAAATATGCTGAACCTATTAAAAATACAACTGGTAAAACTTGTCCTTCTGGATATACACAAAGTGGTAGTGGCGATAATATTACATGTTATAAGACTACAGAACCAAAAAAATCATATTCTCCATGGGGTAACCCAGTAAGAGAATACTCTACTACAAAACCTGAAAGTACTTATGAAACTGATACTGAAAAGAAAGTTTTAATGGGTACAAACACTATTAAAGGTGTTACAACATATAACTATGCTATTTACAGAAGAACTGTTTCTTATACATGTTCAAATGGAACACTTCAAAATGGTAAATGTTATATTTACACTTCTCCTATCGGAGGCTCTACTACTTATACTTGTCCTTCTGGATATACTCAAGATGGAAATACATGTTACATTGCAAAAAGACCTACTACATCATCAAATTCTTACTGTCCTTCTGGTTATACAAGAAGTGGTAATACATGTTATAAGAAAACTGATTTAATTTATTCAAGTGATAGTCATTGTCCTGCAGGTTATACAAGAAATGGTAACGATTGTTATATAAAAACTGATTTAATTAGAAAAACTGAAAGTTCTTGTCCGTCTGGATTTACTGAAACAAATGGTAAGTGCTTAAAAGTTTCAAAAGCTTTAGTATCAACTACAGAAAAAGTATATTATTGTCCTGATGGTTATACTAAAGAAGGAGATAAAGAAAAAACTAAATGTTATAAACTTGTAAAAAGTTCAGATACTTACTATTGTGAAGATGAAAAAGCAACACTTAAAGGAACACTTTGCTATTATCGTGAAGAAAGTAAATTTATTGGATACAGTTGTCCATATGGCTATACTTTAGATGGTACAACATGTTATAGAACAACTACAGAAACAACTAACCCTATTTGGTCTAATCCAGAATATAAATATAGCAAAGATAAATATCTTCCAGGATATCAAAGAACTGGACGTGCAACATATGTTACAACATGTGTAGAAATCGAAGACTATAATGGTCAAGATCCAAGTACTATGAAATAATCTCATAGTACTTTTTCATTGCATAAAAAAATCACTTAACTAAATAAGTGATTAATTATTAATTTACCACAAATGGATTTGTATATGACCCATCTCCTGAGGCATACACAGTGCCAGGCTTCAAGGAAACAGCCGGACGCGCGCCCCCATCGTAGACGACGTTGTAGTCGTCGTTCATGTAACCATCGGTGTCCACGTACATGCCGACGGCGCTGTAGATGTAGAAGTAGTTAGGGGAAGCAAGCCAGTACATATTGCCGGTATTCAAATAATATGTACTATAACTGGCATTTCTATATGCTAAATATACCTCCGGTGCGGACAATAACCCAACAGGATAATTAAGTCTTGCTTTACTATTACTCATGCTGAATCTATCAGTTTCATTTGTGCATGCTAAGCTATAATTTGTACTATTATTTTTAAAATATAAATTAGTTGTTGCTGTACTTCCTCCATTTGGATTCCATCCATTTGCTGATTGGTTATACATTGTCCTGTCATTACAAAATACTGTATCTTCCAGTTTATCAGTATAACTTGTCATCTTGTCTTTATACCATGAGTCTATATATGTTTTCATAGTACTATCTTTTGCATTTACATCATCTGCATATAACATTTCATTTAATGCATCATCTACTGATTTTCCATTTGTAAGCGTTATATAAGCTGCAGTACTTGAACTTGTATAATATACGTAATAAAGTGATGTACATGTTGTTCCTGTAGTAAAACATGTATAATGATTACTATTGATTGTATTATAGCCACTTGACCATGTTACTACTGTTTTTGTATTACTTAGTGTATATGTTCCATTTGCATACGTGAAATTATTTCCAAATACTATATTTGATTGTGATGACATACTCGTACTTAATTTTTTATAAACTGTATTATACATATATCCCACATATGCTGGTGAAGTGTAAGTACTATTAAATGCTTTTGTACTTGCTAGTTGTGAAGCTGTGCCACTGTTATTACATGAACCATCAGTTTGTACTCCATTATATATCATTTTTACTCCACCAGTGTCTGTAGTTCTTACTATCTTCCAACAAAATCCAGCAAAAAGAACATTGTTATCCTCTACCGCTCCATTAAAATAATATACTGGATTTGCATAAGTGCTTGCATCAGACTCACTATATAGTTTTACATAAGTGTCATTATTCTTATATCTATTTTTAATTAATGAATAAATTGTGTTATCTTCATATTTATCACATGATACATTTGCTACATAATATCTTCCTTTAAATGATTTATTAGCAAGTGCCGATTGGTCTAAATCTAAATTATAAAATCTATTTAAAATTTCCATCTGTGAGCTGTGGGCATTCCTGATATTGAGTTTATTATTTCTGCTCCACTTACAACTGTTTTTGACCTACTTGTTAAATTAAAGTTTTTTTCTTCGAAATAATTACTTGTCCCATTTGGTCCAACTATTTGTAAAGTAAGCTCTTTATCTGCTCCACTTGTTACTGGTGTTGGACTTACTCCATATATATTTGATGATGAATCATATTCAAAAATAATATCATAAGTACATTTAACACTTAAGCCATTAAGTGCGGGATTTATTGATACATCAAGTGTTGCTGTATTTTCTGCAACATAGGTGCCATTACTAGCTTCACTCATCATTGAGGGATCTACATCTAAAGCAAATGATACATTATTTGTTACATTAAAATATGTATTATTTACGTTTTCAGCGATTATATTAACGTCAACGTTATTAAGCTGTTTTTTAAAACTTCCTAAAAAAGCAAATGATGCTATAGAAAAAAGAGCAATTATAACTACTAAAATAACTCCGGTTATAATATTTTCTTTATTTATTTGTTTCATACTACTTTTTCTCCTATAATTACCATGGACTTTTTTTCTAAAACTATTACTCTCTATGATAATTACAATAAAAATGTATCATAAGTATAATGTGAAAAATAGATATCAATTTTGAATATTATTTTGAAATCAATATAAATATGCATTAAAAAACTCTTCGAAATTTTATGAAGAGTTTATATTTTATTATTTGATAATTGATTCTAAAGCTAAGTTAATCATATCATTAAGTGAACATTGTCTTTCTTCAGGAGTTAAAACAACATCAGAAAATTTTGAATCAACAGCAGTTGCTATAACACTTGCTTGTACGCCCATTGAATTTGCAATATGACATAAAGCAAAACCTTCCATTTCTTCTCCTAAAGGATGAATATCTTCTGGTATTCTTTTTAAAAGTCTATCCATACCTACATATGGTCCAAATACATCAGCAGTTGTAATTGCTCCTACATGAAGACTTATTCCCTTTTCTTTTGCTGCTTCAATAATTTTTTCATTAAGGACGTTCGAAGGCATTACTATATGACCTTCATAATCATTAAATGAATAAGCAAAATTAGATTCACTAAATATTTTATCTGCTAAAATAAGTTCTGGTATTTTAACTGACTTATCAACTACTCCGCATGTACCTATACGAATAATTTCTTTTACATCAAAATAGTGAATTAGTTCAAATGCATAAATACTCATTGACGGCATTCCCATTCCACTTGCCATAACAGTTACTCTTGTGCCTTTATAGTATCCCGTAAAACCAAGCATATTTCTTACACTAGTTACAAGTTTTGCATCTTCTAAAAAGTTTTCTGCAATATATTTTGCTCTTAAAGGATCTCCTGGCATAAGTACTAATGGTGCAATATCCTCTTTTTCACATTTTATGTGTATTGGACTTTCTCCTACAAACATTTTATCATCTCCTATGATAAAAGTATAACATCTCTTTTTATTTTCTGAAAGATTATTTAACAAATTATTTACATTACCTTATTATATCTTTAAGTGAATTTTCATAATAAGATATTTTATCTTCTAATTCAGCATTATCTTTTTTTAAATCTTCATATTTTTCCTGAAGTTTTAAATAAGCATCATTTATTTCATCATAATTATCATAACATGCTTTTAAATTTTCATTATTACTTTTTATAATTAATTCATTATTATATTTATCTTCATTCTCTTTTAGTTTTTCAATATTTTTTTCATTTGCATAAATTTCTATATAAGAATTACTATAAAATGCATAACTATATACTTTATTATGTTTTAAGTTTTCTAATACATCATCACTTATATCTTTTAAATTGAGTTCCTCAAATTCTTTTAAATTAATATAAAATACATTTTCATCACTTTTCGTATTAACATTAATAAACTTTGGATAAGTGTATACTACTATTTTTATATCATTTAAATTATTATCTATAAAATATTCTTTTTTAGAATTTGTTTTAATAACAAGATTATTATTCATTTTTACATCATAATTATAATTTTTAAGTTCATACTTATCACTTACTTTGTTATAATACTTTATTTTTGATACCTCTAAAGTAGCAATAGAACCTCCAATTCCAAGAAATGCTAAAGATGCTATAAGAATTATAAGCATTCTTTTAAAGGCTACTTTTTTGCTAAATAAAATATCAAATAAAAATTCTACTAATAAGATATTTAAAATAATAAATGATAAAATCATTATAAATCCGCCAAAGAAACTTATTCCTTTTATTACTAAATATAATATAATGAATAAAAATGCACAAAGTAATATTATTGTAATTAAAAATGGAAATGTAAAACATGCAATAATAAATTTAATAAAAAATATAACTATTTTTGATAAAAAATCAATAAATGAATAATTACTATTCTTTTCTCTTTTTTCGTTTTTTACTTCCTCAATCTTGGTTTCTTCTTTTGTTTCTTTTTCTACTATAGGCTTTATATCTTTTTTCTTATCTAAAAATGCTATTTTAAAAATATAAACAAATACAATAATAAATAAAGCTATATAAAATACCTCAATAACAAAAGTTAAAAATGAAGATACTATAATAAAATGATTATTTCCGATAGACGTGAAAAGATTTCTTATTTGGCTTTCAATAAGATTAACTGGAATTTTGCAAAAAAGAAGTGCAAAAAACACAAACGTCATAATTACAAAACATTTAATATTTTCATTAAAACTATTATTTATTAAAAAATTATATGTCTTTTTTATAAAACTAAAGAAACTTTCGATAACATTCTGTGTATTTCTATTTTCAGCATTTAACACACCAATTTCATCATTTGTAAGTTCTTCAAGAGTTACATTAAATATTTTGCACATAGCAAGTAATTTATCCATTTCTGGATATGTTTGTCCACTTTCCCATTTGCTTACAGATTGTCTTGATACATCAAGTTTATCTGCAAGCATTTCTTGTGATAATTTATTTTCTTTTCTTAACTTTATAAGTTTTTCACTAAAACTCATTTTTCTCACCTCTTACAAAAAATTTTACCATGTAACCCTAGTTGCAGAAAACCAATTTTAAGTTGTTTTTTGTAACTTTTAAGTTGCATTATCTATAATAAGCTTCTTCTTTAATATGACCATCTTTATCAAAATGACTTGCATATTCTTTTTCTAAACTTAAATATTCTGTATATTCCTCGAGTGCTCTTGGGTCTGAACCCACAATACTTGAGATAATACTATAATCATCATTAACTAAAATAAAAAAGTCTTTATTATAAATAATTTTTAAAGCATGAGATAAATCTAGAGTACCAAAAGTTTTTTCGTAGTATATTTTATTTATTGTATTTGCATCATCCATCGTTATATATTCTTTTTCTATTTCTTTAGTTTCATTTCTTGGATCTAAATATCTTGCTGTTGGATGAAAACTTGATGTAGTGTAAACTGCAGATTCATCCCTTTTAGCAATTATATAGTTTTGATAATCATAACCACCCATATTTGCATACATATTAGGTCCTTCATCTAAAGGTCTTAAAGCTTCAAAATCAATAAGTCCCATTGGCATAGGTTCATAACCACCAATTTTTTCAATTTGATTTTTATAGTTTCCCATAAGTACTAAAGTTATGCTTTCATTTACATTTTCATTTCTTGAGGAAATATCTATAATATTTTCGAAAGCTTTACTTGCAACCTCAAATATAGGTCTCATACCATCAACATTTTTAGCAGATGTAGATTCAATAGAATTACATAATAATACATTTCCATTTCTAACAAAAGGAATCATACCACATATTTTACCTTTACTATTTTTTATAACTAATACTCGACCATTTACATTTTCAGCGCAGTATCTAACAAAAGCATCAGCTTCTCCACCGATTTTAAAACAGCAATTAGTTTTTGAACCCATAATAAATAGATTAGGATCATCCGCAGCAAGCGTTTCATAATAGTAGCCATTTTTTTCGCCACTTACATATGGAATAGTTTTTGTAAAATTATGACGCATTTTTTTATATTCATCACTTACATTTTGAACAATGCTTTTGTCATCAGATAGTGATTGAAATTGTTTATTATCAACGCATTCATTAATAATATTACCTTCAAGAGGATATAAATCTGGCGTTAAAGGTCTTAATATACCATTTTGAAGTAAACTTTTATAAAAATCTATCCTATTTTGGACATGCTGAGTTTTAAATCTTTTTTCGTATTCACTAAAGCTAGCATATATTGTGCCAATATTTTCTGATATTTCATAATCACCATCTATAATATGTTTTAAAAGTCCATTTGGACTAAAGAAAAATTCTATAAAATCTCCATCATAAATTATTTTGCCAGATTCTAAATGAATTTTTTGTAAATCTACATAATATAAACTATCAAAAACTCTGCGAAAGTTTTTTTCATTTTTAGATAATAAATTAATTAGTTTTTCTGCATTTTGCATACCAAACATAGCTATTAAATTAACAGCAAATCTCATTTGCTTACTACTTGGATAATGAGCAAAATCTTCGAAATCACCCTCAATTTTAGTAATTAAATTTTTTACTTGCTTTGGTTTTAAATCTAAAAGTACATCCAAAGAGTTTTTATCAAACTGAGTTAATTTATCTTTATATTTGCCCTCAACTAAAATTTCTTTATAAGAACTATAATTATACTTTATAGCATTGCAAAGATTTATATCACCACTTAGCAAATAACCAATAATTTCATTTATTTTATTGTCAATGTTTTCGCTAAAAGATTCTTCTTTAATTATTTTATTTTTAAAAAATTCTCTTAAGGCACTTAAAACTTTTTCATCTAGTTTGCCACTACTACGGTATTCTTTTTTCATCTGTAAAAATGCATTAAAAAATTGTATATCATGAATATCTTTAAAATCAAGTGAATAATTTTTTATTAATCCTTTATTAAAAAGATCTTCATATTCAGAATATATAACTCCATGCTCAAACTTTTTATCATCAAAATTACTATTATTAACATCATTTATATTTGTAATATCAAAAAATAATGGAAAGGCTTTTGCTATTTCAATAAGCATTTTTTTATAATATACCTCATAATCGTACATATAAATATACATATAAAGTTTACTAGCATTATTGGTTGACATTGCACATAAATTTAATAATTCTTCTTCAGTAAAATCACGAAATCCGTCATCATTTAAAAATGCTACATTATTTATTTTGGCATCAGCATGCTTATTTAAAAACTCTTCTTTTGTCATTATTTACCTCCGATTTATTAAAACGCATTCTCTATTTTTAATTATTCATAAAGAAAAATCTTTTTGATTTTCTGAAAAAATTCTTTTTTGAGAAACAATCCTATTATGAGTAAATGGTTTATTTAATACTATTTTTACATCTTTATCTTTATCGTAATAACTTTTGTCAAAATAATATGGATCAAAAATATATACTTTTTTATTTTTAATTTTAGTTATTATTGCATAATGTTCCTCAGTTTGATAGCACCTTATTAAAACCACACCCATATTATTTAAACATAATTTTATATTTTCTAAATTTACATTTTCCTTAGTTAATCTATTACATGAAACACCAAAATCATTTTCATTTGCATATTTTGTTATCCATGATGTTAACCCATTTATTGCATTTTTACTCGTGCCACCATTGCCTAAATTGCCATCTTCATCATAGCAATCCAAAGTGTATTCATTAATTTTCTTCACAAGTAATGCAGGAAGTTCTTCCCTATCAAATAAATAACTAAATGCATTTAGTAAAGATACGGTTCCACAATCAAATTCTGTAACTTGAAATCTTAAAGGTACTTTCATAAAGTCTCACTATAAACTAGGTACATTTTGAGCCATTTGAAATGCCATTTCATAAATTTTATTATCAGCATTTTCTAATGCAGTCTCAAACTTATCTATATTTTTTTTACTTGTATAATTTTTAACGAAACTCATAATATTTTCATGAGCAACTAAGAGTTTTTCATGAAGTTTCTCACGCTTTTCAGGAGTATTAATTTTGGGATATGGAACTAAACAAGCTGATGATAAAATTTCAAAATTATCCGCTAAAAACTTAGCATTTTCTACTCCAAGATAATCTATCCAAGCATTATCACCCGTAAACTGAGAATGTCTAATTACTTTTATTAAATCATCAAATCTATAAAGAAGTTCTGCTTGCCTTACACTGGTTTTATAACCTCTAGCCTCGTAATGGCCTGTGACAGTTTCCATAATGTGTGCAGTCTCAATACAATTTAGTGCCTCCTCTAGTCCCATTAAAGCAGTTATTTCATTTTCGCCGTCAATAGTATAAACATCCTTCATTAACCCTGAAGAATCAAATATTTTTCCATTAATTAATTTTTCTTTTTTATAGCCTTTAACTAAATGACAAATTTCATGTATAATTGAATCCATTTTATTTTCATTATATTCAAATGGCATATAACGGCTATTTCGAATATAAACAATGTTTTTGGCTGTAAGACCACCATTTACACTAAATTCCTTATGATAAAAAGCTCCTGCTACAAAAGGAACCTTCCATTTTTTATTTGTATTAAAATAAGAATTTAAATAATCATCAGTATTTTCTTTTAAGTCTTGTATATGTATTTCACAATTTTCAATTGCCTCTAAAATAAGGGGTTCATATTCTTTACCATAAAATTTAATTATTGCAGGTATTGCTTTTTCTAAAAAAGCCATAAGTTTATCATCATAGTTATATTTAATCTTTAAATTTTCTAAATACTCTTTCATATTAATCTTTATTTCCCTTTAAAATACTTTCAAGTAAAACTAATTCTGCTTTTAAAATATATATATCTCTAAAACTTATATTTAATAATTCTTCTTCATTTAAATTTTTACTACTTTCTAAATTATAATCAGAGGGGCCCTCATATAAAACTTTATCATATAAAGATAAAATGTTACTTAAAATTAAACTTATATTTTTTACCTCATCATTATATTTTTTTCGTTTATAGTTTAATCCTAAATTATTAAATGATTCAAATAACTCTTCAAATTCTTTCATTTATACTCCTTAATTACATATTCATTGCCAATTAATTTTTTTAATAATTTAATAGCAAAGTCATGATTTTTTCTTCCCGAATGACTCATACACAAACTTTCAATTACAAAAACATTATAATTATTTTCAAATAAATCTAAAGCAGTTTTAAGCACACAAGCATCAGTGTCAATTCCACATAAATATATACTAGTAATACCATTTTCTTTAATAAAAGTTTTAAGTTCACCATTAAGTGCTGAATATATATTCTTTTTAAATATAGGATAATTTCTATTATTAACTAACAAACACTTTCCTTTTTCATCCATGCATCCCTCATAATTAAGTTTAGTAAAAAACAAACTATTAATATCATTTATAAACATGGTAAAGCCATAAAAATCGAAACTATTTTTTGTAAGTTCTTTTTCTATTTTTTTAGGCAAATCTTTAGTATTTTTATTGATAAAATCACTTTGCACATCAATAATTAAAAGAAGTCTTTTATTATTACTTACTCTATTCATAACCCTATTATATCATATAGTTAAAATAATGGAGCAAAAAGTCTTAATATAGCTTCATAAATGTTTTTTATTAATGAAGTTTTTACATCTTTTTTAGTAACTAATTTACATTCTTTAAAAGTATTATCGAAATCATTTTTAATTTTTTTAATCTCACTATTTTTATATAAATATATACCATTTTCAAAATGAAGATATAAACTTCTGTAATCTAAGTTGATTGTACCAACAATCGAAGATATGTCATCGCTTAATAATACTTTTGAATGAACAAAACCTTTTGAAAACTTATATATTTTTATATTATTTTCAATTAATACTTTAAAAAATGATGAAGTTTGTGTATATACAATTTTTTTATCAGGTATTCCAGGAACAATAATTCTTACATCTACCCCTCTTTTTGAGGCTCTAATCAAACTATTTAATAAATCATTATCAATTATTAAATAAGGAGTCATTATATATAAATATTTTTTAGCGTTATTTATAAGATTTATATAAGCATCTTCACCAACTAAATCTTTTTTTAAGGGGCTTACCCCAAAAGGACAAATCAAACCATCACTTGGAAAGTTTTTTTCTTCATACTTATATTTTAAAGGGTCCTCTTTTTTTAAAGTAAGTGCACTATAAATTGTTAAAAACATAATAACAAAGTTATATACAGCATCGCCTTTTATTTTAACCGCATTATCTTTCCAAATTCCATGTTTTTGCACCTTATTTATATATTCATCAGATATATTTACGCCTCCGGAAAAAGCAACTTTACCATCAATAATCGTCATTTTTCGGTGGTCCCTATTATTTAAAAATACTCCATTAAAGCTACTTAGTTTATTAAAAGTTAAACATTTAATGTTATATTTTTCTAGTATTTTAGGATAGTTTTTATCAAGGCAAGCAACACTTCCCATATCATCATATATAACTCTTACATCTACTCCATTTTGAGCTTTTTCCTTTAGAATATTTAAAATGCCATCCCACATAACTCCATTATTAATAATAAAATATTCCATAAAAATATATTTTTGAGCATATTTTAATTCATGTAATAATTCCGGATAAAACTTTTCTCCATAATCATAATAAGTTATTTCACTATTTTCATAAGATACAAACTTTGATGTGTTAATGAGATATTTTAATTCATCAATATTTTCTTTATTAATACGTTTCATAATCTTTTCATCTTGAATAAGATAATTATTATAGTATTTTTCATATTTGAAAATATTTCTTAAAAGCTTACTTTTTAAATAACTTTTTCCAAGCGTAATAAGTAAAATAGTTCCAAATATAGGAAATAATAAAATTAAGATTATCCACGGAACATCATTTGAAAGTCTTGTTGAATCCTTTATAATTTTAAGGACAATAAAAACACTTATAATTTTATATAAAATGCTTATTAAAAAAATATGACTTTCAAAGTATAATCTTAAAATAATAGCAAATCCAAATTGTAATAATATTCCTAAAAATAAAACGAGGCACCTTTTAACAGCCATTAACATAGTATACCCTCTTTCATAAATATTTTACCAAATTTATTAAAATAAAAAAATCACTAAATTAATAGTGATTACCAAGTTATTGCATCCCAAACTACACCGGTTACAGCATCTATTGATAAACTATACTGAATGCCACCGCATCTTGCCGCAAATGTATATTTCATTTGATTATTACTGCTTTCTGAATAACTAACCTGTGGAAAAAGTTCACAATTTGATGTATCAGTTAAATTAAAATAACTTAAGCCAATCTGAATTGCTTGCTCTTTAGAAACCTTTGGAGCAGGAATAACATCTGTTTTAGAACCTATAATTTCTCCGGTAACTGAGTCAATATAAATATAATATTTATTTACTCCATTATTAGCGCTATATTCATATATTCTGCAGTAAGAACCACGTGTATCATCTAAAGGTTTAGCGCCATCATTTGTGATATATCTTGAATCAATACTTGTTACATAAGACCTTCCAATTTGCATTGCTTTATTATTACCTATCATTTCAGGATAATCAAAAGTATCATTAAATACTTTAGAACTATTATATTTACACCAAGCGCCACTTTTATCTTGTGCATCTAAAGGCCTATTACTTGATGGTGTAACAGGAGTATTATTTTCAATATTTACTTTTTTAGGTTCTTCTACTATTTCTTCGATTTTTTCTTTAATTTCCTTTACTGAAAGATCTTTAATATCCTCGATTGAAAGTTTAGGATTTTCTGCAATTTCTTTTTCTAAATAAGCAGCCTTACCTACGCTAATATTATACTTTTTTGCTAAAACCCAAGAACTTTCCGTAATATTAGGAATAATTAATTCACATGATATGTTTTCATTTTCAAAAACCTTATTTATTATATCCTCAACTTTTTGACTTTCTATATTCTCAAGTGAAATAATTATTGCCGAATCATTTAAATAATTTTTTTCATTTAATGAATTTGTAAGAATACTTATTTCTTCTTCAAAAGTTTTTTCTTTAAAATCATTATTAATAATTTCTTTTGCATCATCATTTCAGGCAGTTACATTTACAACCATCATATCTTTATTAAGGACTATTTTAATACTTGGATTAATATCTAAAATAACATAAGACGTTATAACTTCATCAAAATGTTTTTCGTTTTTCTCTTCTTTTTTTGAATTTTTATTTAAGCAAATAAATAATGCACATAACAATAGTAAAATAAAAAATATAGTGATTCCAATAATAAACTTCTTTTTCATTATCTACCATATTTCTTTATCAAGCCAGCCCAAATATTCTGCATTTAAACTATTTATCTTATAAATGGCAAATTCAAAACACTCATAACTATGTATCTTTTTGATAATTTCATATATAACTTCTTTGTTTTTCGTCTTAGTTTTCATCTGAAGCAAAAATTCTTCATTGCTTTCTTTTTTACCTTTATAATTCCAACTGCTATCACTTTTAATAACATGAGTACTTGCCACAAGTTTTTTTTCAAGTAAAGTATCAACTACTTTATTAACCTGTGAAATATTATCAAAAGCAGTCTCTATCATACAAAATTTACTCATTTTCATCCTCTTTTCTTATAATAATATGTTTAAAATATCTTTCTTGAAACTCAACTAGGGCATTTATTGCATCATCACTATAATTTTTTCCATCGGTAATAATTAATTTGTCATCATCGTCATTAGTTCTATGAATGACTGCAATGCATTTACCATAAAACTCATTAATTGGTTCAAAAACTCCTAAAACATAGCAATCAATTTCTTCATTATCGCCACTTACAGTATTAGGCAAATATCCATAATTAACTGGGTATATAAAACCATGTTTCGGGTGCTTGCTACCAAAGGGCCTATCAATTTTTACATTAAGCATTTTGCCAATATAATCTTTCATTTATTTCTCCTTTCAAGTTTTAATAGTAAAAATTCATCTCATACATTACCTTTATATAGTCTAAATATATAATATTATATTTTTTTTATTAATAAAACGTTAACTATAAAATTTTTTTATTTAATTATAATTTTTTTACCTTTTTCACAATGATGGTAAAACTCTAAAACATTTATTCCATATTTAGGCTTTGAATATTCATAAATACATAAATTTTCATAATTACACTTATTATTAAGCTGCGTACTTATAAATTTTTCTTTAATTTCTTTTAAAGCATCATATTCTGAGTTAAATTTTCTAATTCCACGATATTTTTCCCAAGAATGTTCAAACCAAAAATATTTATCATTTTTTTTATATATCAAAAACGTATGAGTGGGACAACTATCATTATCATAATAAACAATAAAATACGTTTTAAATTCTATATTATTTTTTTCAAATAAATATCTTTCGAGTTCAACTTGATCCCAGCATACACCAACACCATTTTTTAAAGTTTCTTTGGGATTTTGTAACTTATAAACTTGTGAGAAATTTTCATCAATATCAAAATGAATTTTTCCATTAATATCCACATATCCGTATTTTATATTATTTAAAATATTCATTATTTCTTTAATCATACTCTACCTATAAATAAATTATAACATTTAAATTGTATATTTTGACATTTTTTTACTATGCCATGTAAAAAATTTATTTTTTTAAGTTTTAATTTGCAAAATAAAACTAGAGTACATTCTCTAGTTTCCAGTTCCCTTTTATGGTGAGATCACCATTTTTAATTACACTTTTTCAAAAATAACAATGACATAGTTATATTACTAATAAATAAAATTATGCTTTATTATTATTTTTTATACTAAATATGCTACAATTCCAATTACTCCAGTCATTGCTAATCCTAAACTAGGCATTATAATACCTGGTAAATCTTGAAATTTATCAGGATTAATCTTTCTAAATAATACACCAATAATTAAAAATACTATTGAATTTAATAAAGCCATCCATTTAGGAACGCCCAAATAGCCCATTAAAACCGCCACTATTATGCATATATCCGTAATCATTAATATAGAGTATAATAACAAAAATGGTGGTAGTATTGCCTTATAATACCCTTCCAAAGTATTATCTGCTATTTCAAAATTGCTTTTACCATTATTAGTTATTCTTTTATATATTACTGCTTGTATACATAATACAGCATAAAAACCAAAGCCTATTAAAACTATGCCAAACATAGCTCAAATTATCGATAGTCCGAATCTCCACTCAGCCATTTTGCTCCAATTGCTATCAATATTTTTTGATGTTCCTAGTTTCTCATTATCTTTTCCTTTTAAATCAAATAATATATCACCTATTGAGCATAACAATCTCCCAATTAAACCCATAATACTAAAAATTAAATTCATAATCTACCTTCTTAAATTTATTTACTCTTTTTTTATTTTTCAAAGCTTTTTCGATGTAGTACTAAAACACATTCAATGTGCGTTGAGACGTCTGAACTGCTCTCTTTTTTAACTCGTTGGTTTGCGAAAACATGTCCAGTACATTATCGGTTTGTGGAAACATATCAATAAGTTGCTACCTCCGCTTCGCATAAACAAACTGGAAGTTATCTATTTCTCCTCTTCGTTAAGACCTAGTTCATTACATATTACTTGCTATCCCTGATACCT
>CAKORX010000010.1 GCA_934101645.1 uncultured Bacilli bacterium
CGTTCGACTTGCATGTCTTAGGCATGCCGCCAGCGTTCATCCTGAGCCAGGATCAAACTCTCAATAAAAAAGATTTTATTTTAAAATCTATGATATTTTAGTTTAATCAAGACTACTCAAATTGACTTTTTTTACTTAGTTTTCAAAGACCATTTCGCACCTCTTTTTCTCAAGTGCAATAGTAATATATCAAACAAAATGAGCAATGTCAACAAAAAAATTCAATTTTTTTTAATTTTTTTTAATTTTTTTTAATTTTTTGCATTTTTTGTCGTTTTTTTACCATTTTATGCTGTTTTCATTAATATAATATGCTCATCCTTTATTATTATTCCGTTTCTTTTTTCTCTTTTTTTATAATATCTTTATAAATATTATAATATTCTTCAATTACTTCTTTTCTAAAAGGTGGTTCATTATTTTCTTTCATCTTTATTAATGTATTTAAACTATCTTGAACTATTAAATCAATATCATCAGAATATCTCATTGTTATTTTATGATACCTATATTCATTTTTGTCTAAAACTTTAAATGTTCCATCTGGAAAAATTCTTAAATCCAAATCATAATCTATATATTTAATAATATTACCATCTATTATATATGGTGATGCAATATTACAATAATAAAATAATCCAAATTTTTTCAATTGTGCTAATATATTATACCAATTTTTTTTGTAGAAAAATAATATAGCTATTTCTTTAGTTCGATGGCTTCTTCCATCATTTTCAGTTAATTTAACTTTATTATTTGCACAAACAAGATAATCTTCTGTTTCATCTAATATTACAGCTTCACCACTTATTCTATCAATTTTGCCATTGTGTTTATAACAATGAATAGTTAGTTTGTCTCCTTTTTTCATATTTCACCTCAAACATATTATAATATAAAAAAAATCAGCAATCAAATAATTGTTTACTGACTCTTTAATATTTCTATAGCTTTATTATATTGGTTATCAATTAATGTACTGGTACCATTTTCATCTTGATTAACTACATTATCTATGTCATAATCTGGAACAATTCCAATATTATCTATACATTGCCCGCTTGGTCTAAGCCATTTTGAAGATGTATATTTTACTAGCCCACCACTATCAAGCGAATAAGTATGCTGAACTTTACCTTTTCCAAAAGAAGTTTTTCCCACAATAATTGCACCATAGCTATCTTTTAAAGCTGCAGCAAATATTTCTGCAGCAGAAGCGGTATTGTTATTAACTAATATTACAATTGGAATACTCTGTTTTGTATCTGTTTCATCTTTTACTTTTTTTATTTTATTACTCTTATCAATTAAAGAATATACGACTTTGCCTTTCTCTAAAAATAATTCTGCGCTTTCATATGCTTGTTCTAAATATCCACCTGTATTGTCTCTTAAATCAATTATCAATTTGTTCATATTTTTTTTATTTAATTCGGTAATTGCGAAATTAATTTGTTGGCTTAATGTATTTGAAAAAATTGATATTTTCATATATGCAATGCCATCTTCAATTATATTATATGTAATACTAGGGGAATTAAGCGTTTCTGATTTAATATTATTAAATTCAAGTTCCTCATTATTTCTCGCAACAACAATATTTGCCCCATCAGAATTTTCATTTATCATTTTTGCAAGTTCTTCTTTAGAAACGTTTTCTACATCGTTACCATTAACCTTGATGATTTTATCGCCTGACATTATGCCAGCCTTATAAGCCGGTGAATTTTCAACAATATTCACAACCACATTATCTTTTAAAACAATTCCAATGCCAACATAAGTTTTATTTAATTCGGTTTTTAAGTTATTTGCTTTGTCCTCATCTAAATAACTTGTATATGTATCATCTAAGTAATTAGTCATTCCACTAATGGCACTATCTATAATGGCTTTTTTATCAACATTTTCATAGTACTGAGATACAATTTTCGAATATACGTTTAAAAAATCTTGTACATTTTCATCATTTGCAAGTTGTGCATAAGAATATCCACCATCAGTTGAATAATTTTTTGTGATTAAAACGCCTGTTGCAAGAGCAGATATGATTGATGTTACAACAATAATTATTACTATTTCTATTAATCCATAGCCTTTCTTCATACTATCTCCTATTTTAATAATATCAAATATTTAAAAAAAAAGAAAGGTTTAACCCTTCTAATTTAAAATATTTTTTATTTTCTCTATATCTTCGATATAATTTGTTATACTACCATTTTTAACTTTAATTAAAGTCACTTTACCAAAAGATAATTCGCTAACATTTTTAGCATCCTTATTTCCTTTTCCACTTTCTGATTTATATTCTTTATTTAGGTCATTATTTAAATCACAATAATAAATCTTTAAAGCATTATCCTTTTTCTTGTATTTAGTAATCAATGCTGAATAATACATCGCATCATCATCAGCCCCATCATAAACCATTACATAATATTCATTATATGGTCTATTAAAAATAGTGCCTACACTTGTTAAATCATAATCAATTGTAACATTTGTATTGGTATTTGTTTCATTATTAGTTCTTTTATTAACTAATGACTTGCTCAAAAAATATAGTCCAATTACTAAAGCACATATTACGACAAGAATAATTAGAAAACGAAATACATCAGTATCAGCATCACTTGCAACATTTATATTATTCTTTTTTGTTTTTTTATTTGACATCTTAACCACCTAAAATTATTATATAACAAAAGCAATTTAATTTGCAACAAAAAAGGCTTAAAATAGCCTATTTCATTGAACTAACCTTTTTGGAATTATTTAGTGAAGTTGCTATAAAAACCATTTCTGAAATAGATAAATCATCACTTACCATATAATAATCTATGTCGTTTGATGTCCAATACATTGAATTTGTGGATAGTGCCGCAATTGTATCATTTAACATTATGGGCTCACCATATACAGGTATTATTTCATGACTTGAATTTATTACTGCACCTTCTTCCACTAATACAAAGTTTTTTTCTCCAGAATACGTTAAAATTACTCTAGAATTATCATCAGTACTAATAACCTCTGAATCTTTTAAATATGTATTAGACGGCATATAAAGTGGATAAATTGCACTATCAACACTACTCATTGTTTTTTTATCATTACTACCAGTATTTTCGCAATCAGTACATTCTTCTTTAATATAATTATCTAAATTAAATATTTTTTTATCCAATCCTGCTTTTAAATCAATGTCATTAAATTCAGCTTTAATTTTTACGATATCATTGTCACTATAAACTTCTACTTTGCTTAAATCAAACGTTTTTGTTAGGTATATTTTTTGATATTTAAGTTCTTCATTATTTGGGTAGTTTACTTTAGTTTTGATTATATAGCCTTCATCATTTTTCTGAATTTCTTTTTCTGAGTCTTTATTTACATCATTAACTATCGAAGATAATATATAACTTTGAGATGAGTTATCTGGCCAGCTACTTTCAAATTTAAAACTTTTATTTAATGATGGTGTTATTACATATAAGCCTTCATCATTTCGTAAAATTATTTGTTTATGTTCATTAGATGTGTTAACCATTTCAACCATATAATAACTTTTTTCTAAATAATTGACATTTATTGAATACTTAAATATCTCTTCATCATTTTGAATTTCTAAATTTCCTGCAATTTTATATGATTTAACCTTATCTAATTTATTTGTAAACTCTTTTGCAACATCAATATTACTTTTTTTGCCACACCCCATCAATAATAATATGCTAGCAAATAGCACAAAGATTTTCTTCAACTTTTTACTCTCCTTTTCTATTAAAATATATTTTTTATTAATTAAAATATTCATGAATAAGTTTTAAAAATATGGGAAAAATAATTATAGAAAGGATATTATGGAAACATTTCAAAAAATAACACTTATTTTTACAATTATTGGCGCTATAAATTGGGGCCTTATTGGATTTTTTAATTTTAATTTAGTAGAAACGTTATTTTCTGCTACGTCTAGTGTACCAAATATAATCTATGCTTTAGTGGGAATATGCGGACTAATTAATATCGGATTATTTTTCACTAGATTAAGCGATGATAAATAATAAAAAAACATGTAACTTCAAACTTGAAATACATGTTTTTTTATTATTGAGAAATTCTTACTTTAATAGTTGATGAAACAACATAAGTTACAAGTGGATTGTTGTTATCTATCTTAACTTCAACATCGTGATCACCAACACCTAAACCTGATAAATCTACATATGCTGAAATATTATCTGCTTGTAATTTATCTAAAACTGAATTAACGCCTTTACAAGTAACGGTAATCGCAGAATCAGAAATTATATTAGCATTTAAATTTGCTCCTAAATTTTTCTTTGAAATATTGGTTATATCAATATTTTTTTGTTCTTCCGTACCAAATGTTAATGAAATGTTGATTGTTGATGCAGACATATACCTAACTCCATTTGGTTTAGTTAATGTTACATTATATGTTTTTGCACTATCATTACCAAATCCATCTACATTTATTGTAACTGGAATCTTTTTAATTTTAGAAATTTCTTCTTCATTGCCATAAACTGTAATTGAATAATCATTACTATTATTTATTAATATTTTAGCAATACTTTTTCCTGACACTAAATTTCCTGTAGTTTTAACCTCAATTGGTATATTTGCAGAATAACTATCAAGCACAACAGTGGCGCTTAAAGTACTAGGAACAATTTCAATATTGTCTAAAATTTTTCCGGAATTATCATAAGCCACAAGTAAAATATTATCAATATCATATGAACCAGCCTCTGTAAAATCAGGGTTGCTTAAATCGACAAGAGCTTTAATCCACGCAATTTTTTTAAGAGCACTTTCACTTCCTTTAACAACAACTTCAGATTTAGAAAGGCCAACGCTTTTTACACTAAGTTTAGAATCTAATTTATCTTGATTGATAAGTTCATATGTAACTGATGAAACACTACTAACTTTGTTTTTAATCATAACAGATACATATGATGGATCTAAATTATACTTTAAATTATTAATTGACTTAGCATATGTAAAATACACTTTATATGCATTTTCTGAAGCAGTATATTCAGTTAAATCTAGAGTAACTTCATATTCGCCTAATTGTTTTGCTAAATATATATCACTTTTTCTACCAGATATCATAATATTTACCGAACTCGGAGCACCTTCAACAACATATGCCTCCTGGTTATATTTTAAAATTACTGGTACATTACTAATTACTTCTGCTTCATCTTCAACAAAAGAAATAGCTTTTGAATCTACAAGCAAAAATAATACAATAGCAAGTGCTAAAGATAGGAATATTAAAAAATTTGGTTTATTTAATAGTTTATCTAATAATCCTCCATTTTTCTTAATTGATTTTTGAATATTATATATCAGTCTACTTATTGGAACTATTATTAAAGCATCAATAAGTTTATATAATTTTTTAAAAAACTTACGCATTTAAATCCTCCACATCATCGTCATTATCATTGGCATCAAAGAATATCTCAGGACGATTGCTTAATTCATCTAATAGCATAGAGCGGAATTCTTCATTAGTTAAATTGTAGTGAAGTTCGCTATCTTTTGCAATAGAGATTCTACCTGTTTCTTCAGAGGCAACTAAAGCAAGTGCATCGCTTTCTTCAGCTACACCCAAGGCGGCTCTATGTCTAGTGCCTAATTTTTTTGATAAATTTTGATTCATACTTGTTTTAAATACAGAACCAGCACAAGTAATCTTGTCTCCCTGTATTATTACTCCACCATCATGAAGCGCAGAATTTGGATAAAATAATGATTCTAATAATGCATCAGTAATATCCGCATATATTTTCGTAGAGTTTTCTATATATTCTTGTAATGAAACCTCTCTTTCAATAACTATTAAAGCACCTATTTTATTTTTTCTAAAATAATCCATAGCTTTCATTATTTCATTTACTATTTTTTCACGTTCAGTCATAGACAAAACCTTGTGTCTTCCGAGTAGTTGAGTTCTACCAATAGACTCTAATACGCTACGTATTTCAGGTTGAAATATTACTATTAATGCGAGTGGTCCCCATTCAATTGCATATTCAAGTATTACTCCAACAGTATATAAATTAAGTAAATCACTTATAAATTTTACAAGTAATATGATAATTACTCCTTTAACTATTAAAGCCATTTTTGTATTATTTCTAACATTTTTTAGAATAAAATAAAAAGCAATCCAAACAAAGCAAATATCTATTACTTTGGTTATAATTGACCATATATTTGATAAATTCATTTTAATATCTCCTTTTAACTAAAAATAATTATATCAAAAAAAAAATAAAATAGAAAGTGGAACAAATAATCGTATAAAAAAATCAGCCTATATTTGATTATTAGGTTGATTACTAACGTTTTCTGCAGGAGCAACATTGTTTGCAGATTCTGGATTTATAATAGTAACTTTTTTCTCTTCCTTTTTCTTTTTAATAATTACATCCTTATTAACATTTTTATCAGCAATATATCCTATTAATGCTAAAACAAGTAATGCTGAAATAATAATAAATACAATGTAATAATCACTAACCATTTTTAATAGATTTTCCATATTACTCCCAACTTATGCTTCCAGATGTAGGAACAATTTGAATAAATGTATTTCCATCATTTACTTTTAACGCTGTTCCATCCATCAAAGTATACTCAGTTTGACTTTTTCGAGATTCTTTTTTCCATTTAATTGGAATAACTTTTCCATCAGTAAAATAATACCCTTTGCCAGAACCTACATTATCGATTTCTTGTCTTCCCTTATTTTCACCGTCATTTAATGTTGTATTACCTACTTGGTATGCAATAATATTTTTAAAATGATATTGTTCTTTAGTAACATAATCTACGTGTGGTCCAATTTCTGTACTTCTAAGATAATATTTATTACCACTATTATATTCGTAATATACTTTTGTGCTATTTGAATAAACTAAACTGATTTTATTAGCATCTAAGACATCTTCAATATTGGAAGTGTCAATTTCATCTGCGCTATAATTTAATAACAAATTTTTATTTCTAGTAGTACGTAAATTTCCTAAGCCATTATTTAATTTTTCAATACTTGTAAATAAAGTATGCTCACTAGATACATTAAGAGAAGTATCTCTCCAACCAGTTTTACTATTATCAACAACAACTCTATCAATACTAAGTGCACTAAAATCTCTTTGAGCCTGAGGGCTTTGTCCATGATGAACATATATAGCATCATTTTCTAATGCATAGTCCAAAAAATAATGTCTGGAACTTCTTATCGAACCAATTCTTGTAGTATTTTGATCCATAAATAGTGCCATATAACGACTTATACCACCTTCAACAATAATTTCATATACAATATATGCATCTTGAAGACCACTTTGAAGGCGTCTTGCAACGCTAATATTATTAATCATCACTGCATATGGTCTTGATGTTGAATTTTCGTTAACAATTTTTACTTTTTTGCTTTCTGGTTCATCTTTTATTGTCTCATTTTTATTAGTGTTATCTATATTAGACTTTTTATTATTTTTTATAACCACAAAACTTACTATTCCAATTATTAAAATAGCTAAAACAATAGAGCCAATTATAATAGTTTTTTTTGATAATTTTAATTTCATACTATCTTCTACTCTCCCTTTCTAAATCACGTTTTTTTATGCTTTCCCTTTTATCATAAAGTTTTTTTCCTCGGCAAACTCCAACTAAAACTTTTGCATGTGAACCTTTAATATATACTTTTAAAGGAATTAATGTATATCCATTTTGAGTTACATCACTACCTAATTTATATATTTCTTTTTTATGTAAAAGTAATTTTCTTTCTCTGTATTCATCATGATTGAAAATGCTTCCTTCATAATATTTTGCAATAAACATGTTAATGATATAAGCCTCATTATTTTTAATTCTTACATAACTATCCTTTATATTACATGATCCTTTACGAATTGACTTAATTTCTGTACCTGATAAGGATATTCCACATTCAATTTCTTTTTCAACGAAATAATTAAAGTATGCTTTTTTATTATTTATCTCCATCTTTTTCCTCGCAAATTTCAAAGTCTATAGTAGCATTTTCTTTTGAAGCAGCAACTACTTTTACCTTAACATTTTGCCCAAGAGAATATTTAATATTATTTTCACTTACTAACGATAGTAACTCAGGAACATAATTATAAAATCCTTTTAAAGTTGAAATATGTACTAATCCCTCTACTAAATTCGGTAATTTTACAAAAAATCCAAAATTAGTTACGCCAGATATGATTCCTGTATATTCTTCACCAATATGACTTTCCATATATTCCGCCATTTTCATATCAAGGACTTCTCTTTCAGCACTTTGAGCATCAACTTCTTTTTTACTTGCATGCTCACAAGCGTCAGGTAAATAACTTTCATAATATCTTACTGTATCCATATCTATTTTATTTTCAAACAAATATTTATGTAGTAAAGTATGAACCATTAAATCTGGAAATCTACGTATTGGGGAAGTAAAATGTGTATATATTTTACTTGCTAATCCAAAGTGTCCAATGTTATTTGAACTATAAACAGCTTTTTTCATACTTCTTAAAAGCATATCGCTTAAAATTTCAAATTCTTTTTTATCATGTAATATCTCAAGAATGTCTTGCATTTTCTTTGGTGTCAAATCATTTAAAGATATGTCAAGTTTGTAACCTAAAATTTTTAAGAAATTCATAAAATCTTCGATTTTTTCTGCATTTGGTTTGCCGTGAATTCTATAGACAAATGGTAAATCCATATTAAATACATGTGTTGCCACAGTTTCATTTGCAGCTATCATAAAGTCTTCAATCATTTTTTCGCCTTCAAGTTGAACCCTTTTAACAACATCAATTGCAACACCTTTTTCATCTTGAATTATTTTAGCCTCATCTAAATCAAAATCAATATAGCCACGGTTGATTTTTTCTTTTCTTAAAATATGTGCTAACTTTTGCATTAATTTAAGTTTTTCAGCAAATGGTTCATATCCTTCCGGAACAACACCTTCCATAATAATTTTATTAACGTTTTTATACGTCATTTTCTTTTTACTATTAATTACGGATAAGAAAATATCATGCTCTAATATTTTTCCATTAGGATTTATAGTCATTAAACAGCTTATTGTTAATCTATCAACGCCTTCATTAAGGGAACATATTCCATTAGAAAGTTCATGAGGAAGCATTGGTAAAACAGTATCTGCTAAATAGGCAGAAGTTCCTTTATCATACGCACTATTATATAATGGTGACCCTTCTTTTACATAATTAGATACATCTGCTATATGGACACCTAAAATATAATTTCCATTTTCAAAATCTACACTTATAGCATCATCAATGTCTTTGGTATCATCTCCATCAATTGTAAATATCATTTCATTACGTAAATCACGTCTACCTTTTAGTTCGTTATTAGCAACATATGTTGCCATATTTTTAACTTGGCTTTTTACTTCATCAGAAACATCTAAAAATATCTCGTGTTTACAAGCAATGGTCATAATATCAACACCAGGATCATTTTTATGTCCAAGCACTTTTATAACGTCAGCCAAATATAAGT
The DNA here is from genome assembly GCA_934101645.1 of uncultured Bacilli bacterium. Lineage (GTDB taxonomy): Bacteria > Bacillota_I > Bacilli_A > RF39 > UBA660 > UBA6448. The sequence goes on from CAKORX010000010.1 coordinate 9,616, forward strand.
TATTATCTAGCTCCTTGCAAATTTTTACTAAAACTTTATGGCCCTCTACTAAATGAGATGAAGTTTCTTTTGTTAATAATACCTTAATTTTCTTTTTCTTATCATCTAATTCAAAATGAAGTTTGCCATCTCTGCCTTTTACCATTTCACCAACAATAAAATTAATGTCTCGTTTCAAAATATTTACAACAATGCCTTCATCATTTTGAACATCTATTTCAACGAAATCACCATCAACAGCACCATTTAAGTTTTCTCTTCGAACAAAAGTATCATCATCAAACTTTGTATCAACAAAGCCATTACCATTTTTATTAATATGAATAATTCCTGTTAATAAAGAGGAACATTTTTCCATTAAAATAAATTTATCTTTTTTACTTTTATGGATAATGCCTTCAGCAACTAAATTAGTAATTTCCTTTTGAAGGTTTTTATATTCTTCTACAGAATTTAATCCTAATAAATCATTTATTTCTATTAAAGTTAAGCCTTTATTAGCTTCATTTAGTTTTTTTATTATTTCTTCTTTCATCATTTACACACTCCCCATTCACAAGGTACAACAGCTTTTGAGCATCCATCAATTGTAGATAGTTTATAATTTATTGGCGTATTGGATGCATCGTAGCAAGTATATTGAAAATCTTTTTCATTACTTGCTATTTTTACTATTACTTGGTCATTAGTATTAAACTTTGTTGTTTCATCCGCCATTGTAGGATTAACTTTGTTAAGAACATTTTTATCCAAAACACCTGCATCTATTAATTCACTAATTTTTATAGGATGATTATTAGTGCAGTCCCTTTTATGACTTAGTAGTTGGCAATAAACTTTTGCTCCACTTAAAACTGCTTTTAAAATTTGTTCATTATTAGAGTTTCTAGTATTTTCACTTAATTTATTTGTACTTAATCCTATTGATATACCTAAAACAGCAATTATACATAGTACAACTAATATTTCAACTAATGTGAATCCATTTCTATTTTTTTTCATATCTTTATTATATATTACCTTTAATCATAATTCAATTATTTCCATAAAAAAAAGCCAATTGGCTTTACTTTAAAAATAATATTAATGAAATAACAAAGAATATTATTCCAAGTACTAAAGTCATTCGGCTTATAAATAACTCTGCTCCTCTTTCTTTCATGTTTTGAAATAATGCATCGTTTCCGCCAGTAATTATACTACCTGCATCTGAAGCCTTATTACTTTGTAAAAGTACTATAACAATTAATAGTATTGATACAATTAATAAAATTGTTTCCATTATTTTTCCTCACTTTCATCAATTGCTTGTTCAAGCTCAGCTTTAGTCATTTTAGAATAATTTTTAATTTTCTTTTCTTTAGCTATTTCTTTTAACTCATCTATTGTTTGAATTTTATTTTCTTCATCAGTTTCTTCGATTATTTCAGCTGTAGGAATCACACCATTTTCAACGATATAATCAATTTGTTCTTTATTTAAAGTTTCATATTTCATTAATGCTTCACTCAATAAACTAATTAAATTTTCATTGTCAGATATAATTTTTTTAGCTTTTTCCATACATGAATCAATAATTTTTCTTGTAGCTCTATCAATTTCTAAAGCAACTTGATCAGAAAAGTCTTTACTCTTAGCATAATCTCTACCTAAGAATACATTTTTTTCTCTTTCTTCATATTGCATAGGTCCAAGCTCACTCATACCATATTCAGTAACCATGCTTCTTGCAATTGCAGTAGCTTTTTTAAAGTCATCAGATGCACCAGTAGACATTTCATGTAAGAAATGTTCTTCACTAGCACGGCCTCCCAATAACCCTGTAATTCTACCTAATAATTCATTTTTAGTCATTATTGATAGTTTTTCTTCTCTAGGAAGCATCATTGTATAACCACCAGCCATACCTCTAGGAATAATTGTAATTTTATGAACTACTTCAGCATCTTCTAATTTTAAACCAATAACTGCATGACCAGCTTCGTGTAAAGATACAAGTTTTTTCTCTTTATCTGTAATTTTTCTTGTTGTTTTAGCAGGTCCAAGTAACACTCTATCTGTTGCTTCATCTACTTCTTCCATTGTAATTTTATTTTTATTTCTTCTTACAGCAAGTAGTGCTGCTTCATTTAATAGGTTTTCTAAATCTGCACCACTAAATCCTGGAGTTCTTGCTGCTAAAGCACTTAATTTAACATCACTTGATAAAATTTTATTACGTGCATGTACTTTTAAAATTGCTTCTCTTTCGTTTGCATCTGGTAAAGAAACAGTAACTTGTCTATCAAATCTTCCAGGTCTTAAAAGTGCTGGATCAAGAACGTCAGGTCTATTTGTAGCAGCAATAATAATAATTCCTTCATTAGCACCAAAACCATCCATTTCAGTTAAAAGTTGATTTAATGTTTGTTCTCTTTCATCATGTCCGCCGCCAAGACCTGTTCCCCTTTGACGACCAACAGCGTCTATTTCATCTATAAAGATTAAACAAGGTGCGTTTCTTTTTGCTTCTTTAAACATATCTCTTACTCTTGATGCACCAACTCCTACAAATAGTTCAACAAAATCTGAACCACTTATATAGAAAAATGGAACATTTGCTTCACCGGCAATAGCTTTAGCAAGTAATGTTTTACCAGTTCCCGGAGGACCTACTAATAATACACCTTTAGGAATTCTAGCACCCATAGATTGAAACTTTTTAGGATTTTTCAAAAAGTCAATAAGTTCTTCAACTTCTTCTTTTTCTTCTTTAAGACCAGCAACGTCTTTAAATGATTTTTTATCTTTGTCATCACTAAGTCTAGCTTTACTACGTCCAAAATCCATTGAATTTTTATTTGAACTAGCTAATTTATTAAATAATGAATAAGCAACAAAAACCACAATTATAAGGGGTAAAACATTTACTACAATATATAAGAATGTAGAAGAACCCGGATCTTTATTAGTATCGTATTTACTAATTTCATTTTTTTGAATATATTCAATTATCTGTGGAACTTCATCTTCTATAACTTTAGTTTTAAATGATTCACCATCTTTATATGAATTTAACTTTCCTTCAACATAATATATTGATTCACTACTTTTCGGAGTAATTATAATTTCTTTTACTTCATTGTTCTTTAGTGCATTCATTAGTTTTCCTGTTGATAAATTGTTAACAACACTTCCTTGAAATTGTAAAACTACCATTATTAATGCCAAAATCATTCCAAGAACGAAATATGGCCCTAAATTCTTAAAAAAAGAACCTTTTTTTGCATTTTTCATTTGTCATCTTTCCTTTCGCATAAGAGTATTATATCACAAATTTCATTTTTGCCCACATCAAATTTGCTTTTTTTAATACCTGGTATCCATAATATATTATTTTTACTATCAGTTAATATTGGTTGACTACTACGTTTTTCAATATCAATTTTTTCATTAATAAGAATATCCTTAATCTTTTTAGTACCTAAATTCTTAACTTCCATTTTATCACCAGTTTTTTTAGTCCTTATTATAAGAGGTAATTTTATATCTTTGGAATTAAGTCTTATCACATAATTACTACTTTTATCAGTTTCAGGAACTTTCTTTATTATATATTCTTCTGTTTCAAAATAGTCATCAAAAGTAATACAATAGTTATCTGCTATTAATTCTTTTTTTATAATTAATATATTATATTTTTTTAGAGCAACAAAGCCATTATTTAAATTGATTTTTAAATTACTTTTATGACTATTAACTAATTTTAAAATTTCTTCCAAAGTATTATCATTTACATCAAGTTCAAATGTAGATTGAATATTCTTTATCAGTAGTTCAACTGTTTTTCTTTTTATAAAACTACTTTCACCTTTAAGTTTATCTATATTAATTTTATTATTATTTATAACACTAAGTTTTCTTATATAACCATTTACAAAATCATCATATTTTTCAAGTTCTTCACTAAATTTCAAATATTTTTTATGTACATTTATATCTTCTTTTTTTAAGAAAGGTAATATGTTTTTTCTATATCTATTTCTAACATGTGTATCACATGTATTGGTGCTGTCAATAAAGTAATCAACATTATTTTCCTCCAAATACGCAATAATGTCTACCTTAGTTAAGTAAAGCAAAGGTCTTAGATAATGATTGTTTTCTTTTTTAATTCCAATATATCCAGCAAGCTTACTACCTCTAGTTATTCTCATTAATATTGTTTCAATCAAATCATCACCGTGATGAGCAGTAAGAATATATTTAGCATTATATTTTTCCATTAATTCATTAAAAAAATCATATCTTTTTTTTCTAGCATTACTTTCAAAATTTCTTTCATTATCAAAAGTTATATTTAAGCCTTCGAAAATAATATTATTTAAAGAGCAAAAATTTTTCACATATTCATATTCTAAAATGCTTTCCTTGCGAACATTATGATTTACATGTGCACATATAATATTTTTACATATACTTTTTGTTAAATTTAATAAGCACATTGAATCCGGTCCACCCGAACAAGCTACAATAATAGTATCATCAGCACTAATTTTTGAATTTAAAAATTTAATAACATCATTCATACGATTAATATAATATCAAAATATTTCAGTTAATCAATAGTTTTACTTCGTTTTCTTGAAAAAATTTCTTTTTTTCGAAGATGATATTCTTCTAACGTTTCAATATTCATTCCATGCATAATAGTTGCCACGTTTGATCCAACATATCTTAAATGCCAGCATTCATAATTATAACCCGTTATATTCTCTTTACCTTTCGGGTATCTTAAAATAAAACCAAATCTGTAAGCATTATCTAAAATCCACTTTACTTGCCAGAAACTCTCATCAAAATCATCACATAAATTTCCATCAATGATTAAAGCATAGTCAAGAGCTAAACCAGTTTGATGTTCAGAGTGGCCAGGCAAAGCCACAGTTTTATAGGCATCAAGGCCTTTAATAGCTAGATTATACTCTAAAATTTTTTCTTGATATTCATAAGGCCTATACCCAGAATCCACAACCATAATTATTCCATTTTCTTCAGCAGCATGTGAAAATAAAAGAAAGTTTTCATAGGTTTCTTTTTCTAAGAATGTTTTATAACCTGAATCAATTTTAGGAGTTTCAGGGCCAGTAACTTTTATTAAATTATCCGGAATAAAATCTTTTGTTAAAGGCTTTTCTTTGTTAACTATAAAATCGTAATTCATTTAATTCTCTTTAAATTATATAAAAGCATATCAAGAATTTCTCCATTTAAAATTTTTTCTGGATCGGAATTTTCATAATCAGTTCTATAATCTTTAACTAATTTATATGGTTCTAGAATATAACTTCTTATTTGACTTCCAAAATTAATACTATCATTATTTTTTAGCGAACTTGCAAGTGCTTCTTTTTTGCTTAGTTCTAGTAAATAAAGTTTATTTTTTAATATTTCCATAGCAATTTCTTTGTTACGCAATTGACTTCTTTCATTTTGGACTGCAACAACTATTTTAGATGGTAAATGTGTAATCCTTACAGCGGAATTGCTAGTATTTACACTTTGTCCTCCAGCTCCAGATGAGTGGTATACATCAATTTTTAAATCACTTTCATTAATTTCGACATTTATATTTTTTTTGATTTCAGGTGTGACATTTACAGACGCAAAAGATGTATGGCGTCTTGAATTTGAATCAAATGGAGAAATTCTAACAAGTCTATGAATACCGCTCTCATTTTTTAATAAACCATAAGCATTGTCTCCAATAATTTTAACATTTACGGCTTTAATTCCTGCTTCTTCACCTTTTTGCATGTATATAATTTCATATTTAAAATTGTTTTTTTCAGCAAAACGTAAATACATGTTTAAGAGCATATCAGCAAAGTCACAGCTTTCAGTACCACCGGCACCAGGATGAAGTTCAATATAACAATTTAAACTATCAAATTCACCATTAAAGTATGTATTTAATTCTAATTGTTCTAGTTTTTCATTAATTTTATCTATTTCATCATCAGTTACTAACTCAACAAGTTCTAAATCATCTGATATTTCTTCCTTCAAAAAATTATATTCTTTTACTTCTTTCTGAAGCTTGCTAAGTTTTGTTAATATTTCAGTAGAAAGTGATACATCATCATAAAAATTCTGTTCGTTAGTTTTTTCTTTTAACAAATTAATTTCTTCGTTTAGGCCATCAATGTCAAAGTGACCTCCCAATTTCAATTAATCTATTTTGAAATTCAATTAGTTTTTCTTTCATATAATTATTCTCCTATATTAATATATTTAATTTCTTTCATTAGTTTCTTTCTTATTGCTAACAAAAAAGCACACATTAATAAAATAATATATTATTGCTAAAATAGCAAATATAAAAATTAATAATTTAGCAAAAAATAGTTTATCAAAAGATAAATAATCATTAGTTGGCTTATTTTCTATTATTGTTATTAAGTTTGGAATTGAGCATATAATAAATATTATTAAACTATTAATTAAACATATTAATTTTCCTTTTTTGTTATTAATTCTTTTTTTGTTTATTAATCTAATGATTAATGGTATTATCATTGATGCAAAACTTACTATAAGTAGTATAGTTAGCTCCTCAAATATTTCTTTTGAAAGATTATCAAAATGTAAACCTCCAAAAAATATTTTAATTATTACTAGGCTTATCAATAATAAGCATGCGCCAATAATATTCTTAATTTTATAATTCATTACATACTCCTATTTTAGGTTTAAACAAACTACCAATGATAGCAAACGCTATAGCAAAGATAACCCATTCCAAATTTAAATTATATAGTGGAAGTTTACTTACAAAAACTGGAATGCCAAAAAGCTTATATACTAAGCAAATAATTTTTACTATCAAACAACTTGCACAGGAAAATTTGTGAACATTAGTATTTTTTATATTAAAAAATGAAAGCAAAGTTAAAATAATTATTAAAGGATAAATTACATTAAGAATTGGACTTGCAAAGTTAACAATATTGTTAAGGCCAATGTTAGATAAAATCATACTAACAACACATATTATTATAACCCAGTATTCATATTTTACAAATGTAAGGTGAGAATATTTATTTGCTACAGACGAAGTTAATCCAACAGCAGTTGTAAAACAGGCAAGAAAAGTAATAATACTTAAAAATATACTTCCATTATTTAATATTTTTTTAGATATTGTTAATAACAAATTATTTTCATTAAAATCAAAATTTCCATATTTTGCGCCAATAAAAGATAAGCCAGTATAAATTATAATCAATAAAAATATCGCTATTGAAAATGAATATATATTTAATACTTTTTGTTCTTTTTTATTATATTTCTTAATCTTCATATATTTAAAAATCATGCAAGAAAGTGAGCTTACACATAAAATATCTAAAGTTTGATATCCCATTTGCAGTCCTAAATTTACTGAATCTATTGTTGATAATTTGTTGACTAATACATTTTCATTTTTAAATACACCAACAAAAATAAATAATAGAATACTTATTAATAAAATTGGTGTTAAATATTTTCCTACTAAATCGACAACTTTTGTAGACTTATAAGAGAAAATGAATAACAAAGTAAAATATACTAATGAAAAAACTAGCATGCTTTTAAAAGAAAACATTGAAAATGAAGTTGCAGCAGATCTTGGTATTGCTATTAATGGTCCCATACAAGCAAGCATTATCACGTCAAGTATTTTCGATGGCATTTTTCCAATTTTTCCATATATTAAATCTTCATCATTATTAGTTTTAGCTAATGCTACTACACTTAGTGTTACAAGTCCTAAATCTGAAAGTAAAAAGAAAAGTAAAGAAATAATCCATTTACTGCCGCTTAAGGCACCTATATATGTAGAAAAAAGAATATTTCCTGCTCCAAAAATTATAGAAAATATTGCAAATCCCATTATAAATGAATCTTTAACTTTACTTTTCATAGCCACCTACTATAAATAGTTTATCATAATTAAAATCTAAAATAAATAAATGGATTATAACTTGAGGCTAAAATGCTTATTATACTTATTAAAAAGAGTATGAAAATGATAATATCACTAAATAATGTCTTTTTAGTAAAAAAGTTTTTAAATAAAGGTGTACTTGCTAAAATTGCTAAAATAAATATAACTATAGTTCTAATTTTTAAAACTTGATAATGAAATAAAACATTTATATTACCTAGTCCATGTGCTCCAAATAATGTTGAGATAACGGTTAAAAGTGTTTTAGTATTAGTAAAATAAAAAATAATAAATCCAAAAGAAACTATAGTAAACGTATAAATATGTCCAAGCACTCTTGGCATCTTATCTATTTTCTTAAATACATATTTTTCTAAAACCAAAAAGACAAAATAATATAATCCCCATAAAATAAAATTCCAACTTGCTCCATGCCAAAGTCCTGTTAAAAGCCACACAACTAGTAAATTAAAAATATGTCTTAATTTATTACATCTATTTCCACCTAAAGGAATATATACATAATCCTTGAAAAATGTTGATAAAGATATATGCCATCTATGCCAAAAATCAGTAATTGTTCTAGCAATATACGGATAATTAAAATTTTCTAAATAGTGAAACCCTAACATTTTTCCAAGACCTATAGCCATATCACTATAACCTGAAAAGTCAAAATAAATTTGAAATGTAAAACAAATACTTCCAATTATTACGCCTAAAACTCCAAGTGCAGAAATATCCGAAGCAAAAAGCGTGTCACATACATAAGCCATTTCATTAGCTATAACAACCTTTTTAAATAGCCCCAAAATAAATCTTCTTATTCCACCTGCAAAATCATTAAAATTTTCTTTTCTATCATTTAACTCTTCATTAACAGTTGAATATCTAACTATCGGGCCAGCAATTAATTGAGGAAAAGCGCTTATATAACAGCCTAAATTAATCATACTTTTTTGAACATCTACTTCTTTTTTATAAACATCAATTACGTATGTTAATATTTGAAATGTATAAAAACTTATTCCTATAGGAAGACTAATATTTAAAAAAGTTTTATTTAAATGAAATAAATTATTTATGTTACTTAAAAAGAAGTTTGAATATTTAAAAATAAATAGTAAGCCCAGGTTAAATATAACATCTACTATAAGTAATGCTTTACGTTTCTTACTATTTGACATAATGATAGCTATATAATAATTAACTATTATGGATAATATCATAAGTAATACATAAACTGGTTCTCCATAACTATAAAATAATAATGAAAAAATTAATAAAACAATATTCCTAGATTTTCTTTTTTTACATAAAAAATAAAAAATTAAGAATAAGGGAAGAAATAAAAACAAAAATATTAAACTAGAAAAAACCATTATTTAATCCTCCCTTCAAGATTATAATTAAGTTCATCAAATAAAGTTGAACCACTATCATATAAAAATAGTACTTTATGAATATTATTTTCTTTAACATAATTAGTTAAATTAAAATTATTATTTTTATATTCATCATATCTTAAATTAATAACATGTGTTTTATTAAATGATGAAGCAATTAAATAATCTATTTGCCATACATAAGAGTCACCGATTATAAGAAGATTTTCCTTAGTGTTATCATGATAATCATATATTACATTTCCATATTGACCATTAAAATATTGAACATAATAATCATAATATTTGTAATTTCTATCTAGTCTTATTTTACGTGGTTTAAATATCTCTGGTGCAGATTTTCCATTTACTAAAACATCATAATTTAAATTAATTGTTACATCTTTTATATAATCATATGTCACATCATTCAAAGCTGTTTTAGCCATTGACCCATAAAACTTTTTATCTTTTTTTTCTTCAATAGTTAGATTTTCAAGACTAGAGACTTTTAACATATTAGTTATATCATAATATCCACTTAAAGCACCATTAATTGTCCAATGATGATCTGTTTTATAATAAAAGTTTTTATATTCTTCAAGACTATTAATATTCATAACTTTAATATGTATATTATCATTTAAATTATTTTTAAAATATGTTACATAACCACTCAAATTATCTGAAATAAGATTTGTATACTCATAACTTACAGGTAAATAAATATACATATCAATATCTTTTTCCGATAATTCGTTAAAAAATCTAACTTGTTTTTTTACTTTATCATCTAATACTAACTTAGGATATTTATTAAGTAAATAATAAAAATCATTACGCTTATTATAAAAAATATATTCACCATCACTATTTTTTTTGATTGGAACATTGTGATAAAAAAATCTGTTACTATAAAAATCTATTTTTTGATAAGATTCATTTAAACTATTGTAAAAAGGAAAATAATTAGTTACATGATTTTCTACTTGATTTTCAATTTTTCCAATATAATTATTAAGTTTATCTATTAAGTTATTTTCTTCCTTTGCTTGATATTCAGAAAAATTATCATAATTAATATCCAAAACACTTAATTTAACTAGTAAAAATTTAGTTGGTATTAATAAAAATACTCCAAAAATAACTGTCAAAAAAGATATAATAATAAATTTATTTTTCTTCATAAAACCACCATTTATATTGTATCATACTAAAGGAAAAACATGTATATTATTGTTAAAGTTGCATTTTCTTCGAGAATAAAAGAAAGATTTGTAACTCCATATAAAAGTTCTCTTGAATTACTTGTAAATGATACAACAGCATCCTCTAAAATTTTAAAATAAGGTGAAGAATTTCCAAACCAAAAAGATGAATTACCAGTGGATTTATGTAATATTGTTGTATTTCCACCTATTTCAATCTTATTGCATTCTGCAACTTCATTTCCCGCTGCATAATTATCCTGTATTGTAATATTAGAATTAATAAATTTAGTTAAACCGAACGGATGAAAATTTATTTGTGAACCTACGTAAGTTATATTATTTTATTCAACAATTACATTTTGATAATTTGCAGAGTCAGGCACATATATAATTCCATAATAGTTATACCCTGTAATATCCATATTTTTAACTACTATATTTAATGAACGTGAATTAGCTGCACTTATTGCACTAGAACCGCTTAAATTTTTCATATCTGTAAAAGTGTATCTTGAGTTTTCATACGTTCCATCTATAGTTATATTAGTCTTTGTTGAAAAAATGTTTATACCACTTGTTAAGTAATATCATTTTCAAAATATATATAAGTATAACTATTATTACCATCTAAAATAGTTTTTAATTCATCGCTTGTATAAATAACTACAGTTAAACTATCTATAAAACACCTTATTATATTTTATGAAGATTATTTAAACTTTGTTAATATTGTTTATTTCCTCAATAATGTTTTTTCCATGTGTCTTAACTTTTACAGGAGATAATATTTTCAAGTTGCAAAGTTCATCAAGAGACTTTGGTCTATATTTAATTAATAATTCTAATTCATCATTAGTAAAAACATAATATGCTGGAATTTTTAATTCTACCGCTCTACTCTTTCTAAAGTTAATAAGTTTTTCTTTCAAAGCATCGTTTTTAATTATGTCCTGATTTTTTAAATACTTATTTTTATAATAATCGTAATAATTTACTGTATCTTTTACATTTAAGTTTAAATAATATTGAGCTGTCAAACACATATTTTTTTTCGAACTATATAAATCATTTTCACTTCTATGGTCTAAATCATATTGAATTTGTCTTACTAATGCATCCGCTCTTAATACTTTATATTTTATATCTTTTGGTGCTTTACTTGTATCTAGTATTGTATCTTGATTTGCAGCAACGACTAGTACTTTCTGATAATAATCAAAATGCTTTGATGCAAACATCTTTTTTATTTTTGAAATTCTACTTTCCCATATTTTTCTCATTACTTCTCTTTGAGCTTCTACTTGCCTCAAAGGAGAATACATACCTTTTTTTATTTTTTTACCATTTATAACAAATTCTCTAATAAAATCGCCTTTTTCTGTAACAGTAACATTCCCAACTAGATTTTTACATTCAATATAATATGTAAATACTGGAGTAATAACAATATAATCAATTTGAGCTGTCATATCATCATATTCAACTTTAATATCTCGTAAAACATACATCCCGATATTAGATTTCTTTAATTGATAAGATATTTCATTCTCTCCAGCAAGTCCTTTTTTTACTGTGTACATTTCACTTAATAAATCATCATTATCGCCATATTCTTGCAATAATTTTTTTAAAGCATTATACTTTTCTTGTAAATCACTATTTTCTTTGTAAATTATTGTATCTTTAAATCTATAAGCATCTAGTACGCTTTCAACTATTCCCATTTTATCACCCGTTTCTAAATATTATATTTTTTGATTGTTACCCACTACTACTTTACCATCCAAATTACATATATAACAATTTGGTAACTTAGATTTTATATGTTCTAAAGCTTCTTGATTTGCTTCAAACTTTCTGCCAATAAGAACACCTTCTACTAAACTTATCGGTAAACCAAACATTATTGCAGATTCCCTATCAGTGGTAATTGCATTTCTATTTTTTCTATCATTATTAATAAATTTTTCTTTATATCTATAATCTAAAAATTGAGTTAATATTTCTTCATCAAAGTCTAAATTCCATACATCATTATAAGCAAGTTTTTTTGCATAATCAGATTCCATATTTAAAATAAATGCTATCTGCCTTTTATTTGAAACTAAACTTGGAATAAATCGAACTTCTTTTGTTTGTTCACCGCTATAAGACCACACATTCTCATCGTTATTTAATTGTTCAGTAATTTCATCAAATTTATGAAATGGGATTAACTCACTTATAGTCTTTGCTTCAGGGCCACGCCCAATTAAATATGAAATAGTAAAACCACTATAATTATTTATATAATCCGCTAATAATGTATCACTTTGAATATTCCAAAAGCCTACACTATTTTTTATTTTATTTATATTTTTATTTACCGTAAAATCCGTTGATATAAAGCCATGTTCAATGGTAAAGTTAAAATTTTCTAATTCTCCGGAAATACCATGCAAAAATGTACCTTGTTTTAATTTAACAGCATCATTTACATTATACTTATTCTTTTCTATTTCTTGCACATCATCATAAAATAAATTTATTTGATCTAATAATATTTCTTTTGCCTTACCAATAAAATTTTCATGAACATAATTAACAAAGGTTTCTTTATTTAACATTTTATTAACTCCTTAGGAATATTATAACACAAAAAACTGGTTATTAATTGTTGCCGTATTTACTATTAAAATAGTTAATTAATGGTTTAACAGAAATTTCTTTTCTACATAACTTATTTATAACTTCTAAAGATGTATATGCTCCACCATTAATATAAATATTTTTTATTAAAAAATCTGTAATTTCTTTTATCTTGCCATTTTTTAATAGTTCGTCAACACTACCAAGTTGTTTCTGGATTGCCTCAAAAAACATTCCGTCATAAATTGATCCGAGTAAATAAGATGGAAAATAGCCAAAATCTCCTTCTGACCAGTGAACATCTTGCATTAATCCCTCACTATCATTTTGAACTTCAATATTTAAATATTCTTTTGTTTTTTGATTCCATATCTCTGGTAATTCAGACACTTTTATTTTGCCATTAAAAATATCTCTTTCAATTTCATATCTTAAAATAATATGCATACAATATGTTAATTCATCTGCAGATGTTCTTATAGGATTACATTTTGGCGTATTAAGTAATGAAACAAATTCATCCAAAGTAAAATTTAAATTTAAAATATTTTTTATATCATCATAAATAGGAATCCAAAAATTTTTATTTCTACCTAAAAAATTTTCATAAAATCTAGATTGACTTTCATGAAGTGCGCACAAATTTTCCACAGTAACATTTTCATATTTTGCTAAAATCGGAGATATATTTTGCTCAAATAGTGCGTGACCTCCCTCATGAATAATCGTTGTAACAAAATCTATTGGGTTATTTGTATAGCTAAAAGCAATTCTTATATCATTTTTACTCATTTTTTCTGTGTAACCATGTGGATAAATACCTAAAGCACCTTTATTTAAGTCAAATCCAATATAATTTAACAAATAGTTTGCACAGTCAATTAATTGCTGATTAGTATATTCAAAGTATGGTTCTTTTGTATTTTCTTCATTATTTGGAATTAGTCCAATAATACCATCTTTTAATTCAGAGAATAATTTATCTAAAAGTTTGCTATCAACACCATACTCATAGTTACTTAACATAGCATCATAAATATTATTTACACCAGGATACATATATCCATAATATGTTTTTGTTAATTTAATTATTTTATCTAAATAAGGTTCATATATTTTATAATCATTTGCATTTTTTGCTTTTCTCCACATTACATTAGCAACCGCTTTAACTTTTGAATATTCTTCATAAAAATCTAATGGTACATTTTTATTTTTTTGATATTGTTTTAACAAATTTTGAATATATCTTTGCTCTTCAATAGATAAATTTTTATACTCTTGAGAATTAATTACACCATTTAATAAGTTGTAATATTCTATGCTAGTTTGTAGTTCAAACAATCTTTTTTCATGATAAGAAATTAAATTTATCAAATCAGTTTCAGAGTCTTTTGGAGCTACAACTCTTAATTCCCATAATAATAAATTTATTGTATATTGAAGATTTGCTATCTCTTCTTGATATTTTAAAAACTTTTTCATAAGTTACTCCTTTTCTTATTTTTATAATTTCATCAACTATATGATATTAAATTTTTCTATAAATCAGATTTTCGAAACAATTATATCATATGATTAAATATTTAAAAATCTTTTATGGCAAAAAAAGATTTTACTATTTTTTAGTAAAATCAGTTAATCGTTATTAATAGTATCTTCTATAATTTTCCCGTCATTTGTTTTTATCTTAAATTTACTAATACAATTATTTCCTTTTATGCATCCAATTGCGGATTTATAATAAATTATTTCATCAACGTTGTATTTTGAAAAATCACTTATTACATTTTGAACAAAAATATTTTGATTATAATCGTACCATACATTATAAACTTTACCATCATTGGTTATAACTAAAAGGTTAAACGCTGTTCCAGTTGAAATAGTGTTTGTTCCCTCAATTCTTTTAATATTATTTAAATCTTTATATTTAATAAGATTTTCTTCCATAAATTTAGAGCCATCAAAATCGGTATTATTATATGAGTATAAATAATCTTTTTCTAGATCTTTTGAAGTATCTTTATTTAAATAATAATATAAATTTCCATCATCACCAACAACATATAAAATTGATAGAA
Organism: uncultured Bacilli bacterium; assembly: GCA_934101645.1. Lineage (GTDB taxonomy): Bacteria > Bacillota_I > Bacilli_A > RF39 > UBA660 > UBA6448. Next base: position 24,893 of record CAKORX010000010.1, read on the forward strand.
TTTTATCATTATATTTTTCAATAGAAAATGCTATTTTATCTTTTGGAAGTACAATATCTTTTTGACTATCATTTTTACTATTTTCTACAACATTATTGATATTTTCTATGGTATCATTTTTTATTATTAATTTATCATAGCAAATATATCCAATCAAACAAATTATTATTAAAACTAGTATCATTATAAGTACATTTTTATTATTCATTAAACTACTCTACTTTCATATCAAGTATACAATAAATGATTTTTCAATTCAATGCAAAATTTATATTTTGATTATTTATTTGTTTTCATTAGTTTTCTAGTATATGTGCCATATGAATCATCAAGTTCAACTATACCATAATCATGAATTGGTTCTATATATTGTCCATTAACACCACAATATGTTTCCCAATTATCTGGTTCAACTGCAACTTTCACAGATATATCACTATTTATTCTTGCTCCAATTAAATTATTAATTGCTTGTATTGAAAAAACAGATAACTCACTTTTTTTATCAAATAATACTCCAAAATATGTTTGCATATTCATACACCTTTTATATTGATTAACAAACATTTCCAAATCCAAAAATGGAATAGAAACATCATCTATAGGAATGCTTTCAATTAGCCCATTAACATATTTAATATAATTTTCATAATAAAAATCTCTAGTAACATTAAATTCCCTCAATAAATCTAAAGGAGAAACTATTTCAGCATAATTTGGATTTCTATTTATATTAGTTAAACTTATTAACCATGATAATTTATCATCCAAATTAGTATCATTAAATCTAATTGTTTTAGATAAAATTTTACTAGCAACTAAGAATGCTAAATATTCACGACACATTGATTGAAGCATATAAATATCCATACTTCTTATATCTAATTCTGCTTTTGGCAATCCAAACGAATCAAAATATAGTGCAATTGGTTTAGAAAAATCAGCTGTATAGGGATAATCCGTTTCAAGACTTTTTAAAAAATTGCTTCTATCTTGACTATTATATCCAAACATAAATAAATGTCTACTTTGATTCATTATTTCTTTTTTTAGATAGCCTTCATTTTTATACATAACCTCACCCACTATATTTTAAAATATATATATTAATTTATTTTTTCTTTTAAAATGCTTTTGTTCAAATTTTTTATAATTTAAATTTAAATATAAATTATATTGTTAATAAATAATTATTTCTATAACTTTTATACAAAGTAAAACTTAACTATTATAACATAAATTATATTTTTATGAATTTTTTCATTTGCATAATTGATAATAATTGTTTTATTTATATAATATTACAAATATAATCATTTTTATTTTACTCCTGCTACAGCTTTACTACTCTATATTAATAATTAAAAACATAATGAAATATTTTAAATATTAAGTGATTTTCTTTGATTAATATAATATTCTTGACATTTACCTGAAATTTTAGAAAAATCATCTAAATTAAATTGCATTTGTTCTTGACTAATTTTACCATCACGAAATGCCTGTAATAATCTATTTGAATAAAATTTATAAAAAGTTGTTAATGTATTATTAACAAAATCAATATCAATTATACTTTCCATCATATGGGAGTCAAATGTCATGCAAAAAGATTCCCATGCATTTTCTATACCTAAAGTTCTATCAAATAAATCTTTTACATAAAAAGTTGAATTATAATAACCATACAATAAATCGTTTATTGGTTTTCCATCTTTCAATGCATCTAATCCTTTACCTTCCTCAAAAGATTTTTTAAAATCATTAAATGAACAACATGGATTTTGAAATGCTCTTATAATTACTCGCACAAGTGGGGTATATTTTACATACAAAGGATTAAACATATTTTTAGTACCATCAGGTAAAACGTCATGTGCTAAAGCATCCTCAGTATATGATTCAAAAAAATCTTCTGTAAGAATTTGCAAATGTTGTAATTGCTTTTTATCGATTTGAAATCCATATTGTTCAGCAAATAATCTCATTTTATCCTCTGATGTTTGATTGGGCTTTTGATAAGATAAATAAGATTTAAATGCTAAAAATGTAGTTAATTCATTAAGAATTTCACTAATCATATGACCATAATCAGATTTTATTGATTTGCTAATAACTAATCCACCTAAATCCAGTTCAACTTCACCATCAACTGTATTTCTACCTTCCGTTAAATTGATATTTTGTTTTTTAACAACCAAATGCCCAAATTCGTGTAATGATGATTTAGTTAGCCTCCCAAATGGTGTAAGAAATTCTTTGTATCTTAATTTATAATTTAATGGAAATATCATCCCGGCAGCATCAATCGAGGTACTTACACTACTTTCCACAATTCCATTATAAACATTATTATCTTTCACATAATTTTCCTCACCAAGATCAATTATAGTCACTAAATGGTTTTTTATAATATCTAAATATTTTTCAACATTTTCGGGTGATAATATTAAACAATTAGCAAAAATACATTCTCCTACTACTTGCTTTTGTCTAGCATTTAAATCTTTGAATTTTTCTAAGCATAAAAGACGATTTATTTTTTCTTTTAATTCCATAATTTTATAATCCTCCATATTTATTTAATACTTTCTTTAATAAATGTTAGCAGATTATATCTCTGGCACAGATGTATATAAAACAAGATATTTACCACAACATTGTTTGTATTTCTTTCCGCTGCCACATGGCCCTTTGTATTCGGGATTTTTGGAGCTTTTGGGAGCACTTGGCGCGTTAATTCAGCTCTCGGTTGCACTTGGGAGCACTCCGTAGCGCTCGGCAAACCTAGCAGAACGTATCTAAAAACGTATCTAAAATTTGCTATTATTGAAATTTTTACAATTTTTAAGTAATTCTTTATCTATGCATATGAGAAGGCTCAGCACTTTCAAAATTTTGTGCTTCCGCTTGACTAAATTCTTGCTTTTCAATTAGTTTTTTATGTGTTGGAAAGAAACCTCCACAAGCACTTGGAATTTGATGAATATCAGTGATACTTCCATCTGCTAAATAATTTGATCTTACTCTTTCTAAATTACAATCAATACCATCAGTTAATGACCAATATGATATACCATCTAGATGTACTCCCGATTCACTAATAATGCTTGATATTTCTCCAATTTTTTGATGCTTATATTCATAAACTTGTTCTAGGGTTACTTCGGGATTATTTCCAAATACTCTAGGTATTTGAGTTCTTCCTAGTGACATATCAAATTCAGTAATTTGTATATGTTTTCCTGTTCTTTCTTGCAAAGTTCTAAAATCTTCAAAGCATCTTCTAATTTTATCTTCATCTTCACCAATTGTTATATGCATTTGTGAACCTAATGTATCAATTAATCCAGGTCTTTTAGAATCAATTTCCCCTAACACCTCTAGCACTTTTTTTCTTCTTTCATCATCTTCTAAGAATGGTTCGTTATATAAGAAACTTACGCCATCAGGTTTATGTTGTAAAGCATAATCAAAAGCTGGTAGAAGTTCATCCATAGTTATACCATATTTACTTTCCCAAATATTAAAATATTCTCCATTAGCATTCTTTTCAAAACTTACTATTTCATTAAATAAATCCACTGCATTTATTACTGGTACATCTTGTCCATTAACATTAAGTCTATGATTCAAATTATAATCATTAATAAAATTAATACTTTCTTTAACATAATCTTTTATAATTTCTAATATTTTTTCTTTTGATTTTCCAACAAATAGACTTTCCATACCATCTTTTACTAACAATGAATGATATCTAACTTGTTTGCCATTTCGATATGCAAAATCTAAATCTCTTTTTGCAAAATAAAAATCAAATCTTTTATCAGGATTATTCTCATCATATAAATCATTTACTACATTATATATTCTTCCAGATCCTATTAACATACTATTAAAACTATCTAAGTTACTATTTAACAAAACCATTTCTTCATATAAATCATCTGTTTTAAGTTGATCTCTTTCTGTAGAAACAAAATGATGACTCATATCAAATATTTCTTCATAATTAGTAGGATATTTATTTTTAATAAACTCTCTTAACCAAGACATAATTTCAGGTGAATTACTTGATACTGCATTTTTGATTATATCTATATCATTTTTTTGAATGCCACAATGTCTAAGTTTATTTTCTATCTTAGTTTCTCTATCTGCATCATGAAATACCATAGTATCTTGATAACTTTTAAATACCAGTCTCTTAAAATCATCTAATGGCATGGTAATCATTTTTTCCAAATCTTCTTTGCTATAATTATGTTTTATTTGGTCACAGTGAATAATAAAGTCAATTAGTTCACCACTATCTTTACATTGTATTATAGATAATAGGTCAATTTGTTCCGCACTAAAATATCCACCAACTATATTTGTATTAACTTGTAAATTATTTACATCCATAACTATCTTCTCCTACTTATATTATACCATTAAATATAAAATATTTATTTTAAATTTACTCAATAAAATTATAAAATTCTAATTTTAGATACGTTTTGTATTCAATTTGAATTTAAAATTTAAGTGCACATTTTACCCTTATTTTATAAGGATTTGCAAGGTTTTTATAACGTATCTAAAACGTATCTAAGAAAATGGACACTACAAAAATTACTCAAAATGTGAAATCATAGAAAAACCCGCAATCCCTTATTTTATGCGGGTTTGTGAGGTTATTTACCACAACAGTTTTTGTACTTTTTCCCGCTTCCACAAGGTGTAAGTTCTTACAACTTTTCAGCATATTTTGCAATTTTATTGTAAGAAATGCAAATTTTTTGTAAGATTTGCAACAATACTTTTTGTGAAGGTATCTAGAAAGGTATCCACATTTTGAAAAAATTACCTATTCTAAATTACGGTTTTATCTACTTCTTCCATTTTCAATTGTAGGATTTTCATGCTGTGTATAAAATTCATCAGCTGATCTAACAGCTTCAAAGGATGTATAATCTTTTCCGTCTTTTCCTTTATACATAAATTTGCGTTCCTCATCCCACATTTCTAAAATGTCTCGCATTAATTTAGCTACTTCAACACGAACATCAGCTACTAATGTTAGTCTAAAAATACTTGTTGCAAGTTGTTTCCATTTTCTTGCACCTCTTTCAGCACCATATATTTTTAAAATTTCATCTGGAACTTGGCTAAGAATTCTAGGTGATAAAGGATAAGCTTCTGGGTGTTTTGTAATATCCACTGAACCACTAAACGCACCTACGGTTGGGTAAACTGATTTTATTGCATAATTTTGAATATTTTCAATTGCTTGTTCTAAAGAAATACTTTCATTCATAATATCATCTCCTTTCATAATTATTATACCATAATTATTATTTTTTTAGATATTCTTACTAAAAAAGTACAATAAAAAGGGTATCTAAAAGGTATCTAAAGTGGTATTTTGGTCTAAAAACACAATTTTTTTGTATCATGCAAAAAGCCCACAAGCCCTTTATTTACGGGGCTTTGTGAGCTCATCGACCACAACACTGCTTATATTTCTTTCCGCTGCCACATGAACTATATTTTCTAGTATTTATAGTATTTATTATATTATCATAACTATTGTTATTACTTTATTTACTAGACTAATAACAGTTTTTATTTATGGTATTATTGGTACTATTAGCATTATCTTTTTTTGTGATTTACAAACAAATTACAAACATTTGAGGTTTTTTCAACCTTTTTTTAGTCCTATTAAATCTCACAATCCCTTATTTTATGGACTATTTACCACAGCATTGTTTGTATTTCTTTCCGCTGCCGCAAGTTGTAGGAACTCCCATATTTATAATACTTATAATATTTATAATATTATTGATATTTCAAGGCTTTAGCGTCTTGGTAATCTATTATATTTATAATATTTATAGTATTTTTGTTATTATAAATATTTCTCTCTTGCAAACAAATCGCAAACAATGTT
>CAKORX010000011.1 GCA_934101645.1 uncultured Bacilli bacterium
GTTATTGCCTAAAAAACCATTTGCTCCTGTTATTATATAGATTTTTTTCACAATATTTATCACCTACCACTCCATTCTAAAAAATAAATCTAAGCTCTCTCTTATATAATTATACCACAATTTCACAATTATTTTTTAAGAAGTATATGAATGATGGTGTAAAATATTTTTGGGTAGACATAAAAAAATTATCCATAATTATTAAAATTTGTTATTTAAAGAAAAATGATGTATAATCGTATATAGAAAGAGATCAAGTTCGTAAGATGTATTTAAACCGCTCCAAAATATTAAAATAATCTTTAATTGATTCACCAATGTTTTCAATATATCTACTCATTTTAAATACTCCTTTAATGAAAACTATACTATATCTTAAGTTTTATTACCATATTATTTATTTTTACTAACCATAATTATCCCAAATAGTGAACATACAAAAATTACTGGAGCAATTCTAATAAATAACCATTCAAAACCATGAAATAATGCTCCAAATGTAGCCATTTCAGGATCAGTATAGTCCCAATTAATATAAAAACTTTTTAGGAAAAAGAGCATTAAAAATACAATCAAGATACTTATACAAATGCCTATAAAAAAATATAGCCATCTTTTTTTCTTTAACTTTCCATCACAATATAACTTATTATTAATTACCTCCAGTTTTTCTGAGATAACCTTTAATTCATTATTTTTGTCTTCTTCAATAGTTTCTCCTAGCAAAGTACTTACGGATACATTAAACTCATTTGATATAGCAATAAGCATTTCTGCATCAGGAACTGATAAACCCTGTTCCCATTTTGAAATTGTTTGTCTTACAACATTTAATTTAATGCTTAATTCTTCTTGAGATAAACCTTTTTGTTTTCTTAATATTTTAATATTTTCTTTTAACATAAATTCTTCCTTTCCCTAAACACATTTTAGTATAAATAAATTTTACATACAAGCAATGAATATTAACATAAAAAAAATACCCAATTAGGTATTATTAATTTGATAAATCTTGTGATTTTTTCCTATTTATTTTCAAAGAAATTACTTTTTCACTGTTTGTTTTTTCTATAAGTCCTTTTTTGAATTTAGAAATTTCACCTTTACTTAATGATACACTAAAAAAGCCAAACTCGCTTCCCAAATATTCAAAACTTTCAATAAAATCTTTTATACAAATATACTCAAAGTTATAAACTAAACTATTTGATAAGGTAATTCTACATAACATTGCAGCAATATCATAGAATTCTTCAGTAGCATTTTTTTTACAAAGTAAATCATATAATGCATTAAAAAACATATCCCATTCATTATCAGTAATTTGAATTGGTGGCAACTCTAACCCTACTAAATAAGCATCAAGTTCATGCATGACCTTAGCAACTGCCTCTTCTTTTGACAAAATACAATTTTCATTAGGATTACATAGTCTTATACTTGCTCTATTTCGCTGAATATTAAGAGCTTCATTATAACCACTTTCATCTTTATTTTCTTCATAAGTAATATAGTCATTCATTTTTGTACTATAAAATTCTTTTTCTTGAAGTATTTGTAATTCAGGAGTAGTTGATAGGCCTTTCACAATTGCTTTACTTAAATCTTCTTTTTCTTTGCTTTCTTCAAAAACAGAATTAATTTTTTTTACACGTTTTCTAAAATCAAGTCCTGTTTTAATTATATCTACTCCTGCCATGGTAGCACCAACGGATAAAACTGTTATTAAAACAATATTCAACGTTTCTGGTGTTGAAGAAATTCGTAATGCAATTGCAGCCCCAGAAACAACAATTGTTGTTATCATTAAATGTCTTAATTTGCCTTTAATATTTATTTTACTCTTAAATTCTTTTTCTTTTTTTCTTAGTTGCACTAAAGTTAATTCTTCATCAAGTGGTTTAATATCTCTCCCCTTTTTCATAGTCATATTCCCCTTAAGTGCAATATATTATATCATTTTTCACAAGAAATGCAACTTATTGGTAAAGATTAATATTTTCCAAAAAAGTTTGACATACTTTATTATTAATATTTATTGTCTTTTATAAATATTATCATGCTCAAAACTTACTTGTTTTATATTAAGTGGTTTAATTTTATTATCTAAATTTTTAAATTCACCATGTGTTCTTACATTTACAGGTATTATCCCTTGGAAAAAGTTTGTCATTATTTTACTACCAGCATGATAACTATAAGTTCCGGGTGTATTTAGCCAGCTCATTCCCTCTGTAAAATATTCATAAGCTCCATTTGAAAGAGCACTAAAACATTTTTTAAAGTTTTCTTCTTCTGAGTCAAAAGCACTTCTTATGATTTTTTCCTTGTCCAGTAAATTCGCTAGTTTTGTAATATTACTAGTTTGTGCAGGGTAAATACCATTCTTTTTACCATATATTTGACTTGCAACATAATTTACTATCGCTTCCATATAAACAAAATTACCATCTATAATGGGTGTTGTTCCATCGTCCAACTTAATGTAGGTACCAAATATTTGCTTTTCACTTTTGTCTTCTTGCTTAATTGTATAAATACTATGAGTAAGCTCATGAAAAAATACTTTTATATATTCTTCACGAAGCAAGGGGCTTTCTAAATCTTGTCTGGTAAAATACATGGTGATTGTATTTTTGTCAAATCCTTCATATTGTCCTACTAATGTACCAAATGATTTACTTGGATTCACTAACACTATAAAATTTAAATTATCATTTAATCTATCGATTATTTCATCAAATGAAATAACATTACCAAAAATCTTTACATGGATAGTTACATATTCCAGTATTAAATTTCTGATAAAATCATCATTAATATTTTTATTATTGAAAAAGTTTATTAATTCTTGTGGCATAAAAACATCCAATTTATAAATAATTATATCAATAAAAAATAATGTCAAATATGTATTTTAAAAAATTTAACATATAATTGACATCATTTTATTTTTTACGTCTATGAAGTAAAGGTATAACAATTCCCGCTATAGTTAAAATAATTTCTTTTGAATCATTAATTTTTTTTAAAGTGTTTTTTATTTTACTATTACTTCTTTCAATTATATTTTTACCAGTTTTTGCATATAAAATGTCATTTACAATCTTTTGACCTTCAATAGCACTTGGACACGTAAAATCAATCATTTTGTCTAGTGTCTCTATTGTAATATTATTCTTTTTTTGTTTTACTTGAACATTTCCTTTATAAGTTTTTATATTACTTATGGGAATAACTTCATAAATTTTAAATTTCTTATTAAATAAGCCTCTTTCTTTTGCAAATAGCATATTTTTATTTGTTAGTGTAAACTTAATAGTTTTATTTGCATTTTGAAAGTTTACATTACCCTCATATAAAATTATTTCATCATTTTCTAAATTATACATCTTATACTCCTACTATAATAAATATATAATACACTTACCCTACTTTTCAATAGTATTTAAAGATTTACTTTAAAATTCTCTATTATCACCCAAATTTTTAGGCATTCTATACCTTTGTAAAAGTTCTTCTTTAGAAATCTTAAAGCGAGCACTAAATTCACTATTTCCTATAAATAATAATTTATAATTTTCTGGTGTAATTAAAATTCCATTTTCTTTTAAGAAACAATATCTAGCATAGGCATGATCTGCAGATTGCATCAAACACATAGCATTACCATAAATAGCGTTAGTTACACCAATATACTTATATACACCTAATTTACTATAAATATTTTCTGTACTTAATGCAAGTAATGGTGGAAATTTTTTGACCATCGCTAATATAACATTATAATCTATGTCTAAATTCACTAAATCTTGGATTTTATTTGACATATTTTCTTCACTTATACCAAGTATTTTTGGATAAGATAAAGACATTTTTATAACATCTTGATAAGAAAATCCTAGAGTTATAAGAAAATCAATTTTTTGTTTAACACGTTCTTGACTCATCCTAAAGATTCCTGGATAACCTTTACTAATTTTAACTATCTGCTCTTCAGTATAACCAATTGATTTTAAAGAGTCAAATTTTTCCTTAACTTTCTCACGTGATAAAGCAAGTATACGTGGCATACCAGTAACCAATTTAACCATTTCAACTTTTGAATACCCTAAAGAAAGAATAAAGTTTATATTTTCAGATAGAGTTTCCGTAGAATAAGTATATACAGAACTATTATCTAAAGTAATTTTAATTATATTACTTGGAATAAATCCTAATCTTAAGAAAAAATCAAACTTGCTATTTATATTATCAATTCCAAGGGCAAAAATTTCTGCATTATTTTTAAATAATTTTTCTATTTGGCTAGGCTTATAACCTTTGCTTTGGAAAAGAGCAGTTTTTTCTTCAATCGTTTCTGGTGTAATAGTAAATACTTTAGAATATGAAAGTATTATTTGCTTTATATCATCACTTGTTAAATGAAATTTTTCTTTAAAATAAGCTATTTTTTGATTAATGTTATTAACACTTAAACTAAATACCGTAGGAAATGACACAGAAAATTTAATAAAATTTTCGCGAGATAAACCCAAACTAATAAAATAATTATAAATATCTATTGTTTTTTTATAAAATGTATCATCATTATAATTTTTATTACTATAACTATTTCTTATTGATTCAAATTGACTTTTTGTATATCCTAAACTTATATATAATTGTTCTAAACTCATATTTTACCCCTTATATTTCATTAAATAATATTGGATTCGAATCTAAATCATCCACTATTATATTAAGACTTTCATTATTTTTTAATCTATTATTAATGTAATTTTTTATTTCATAACTTTGTAAATTTAATATATACGGATTAGCATCAAATAATATATTTAAGGTTGTAAATCCATAACTAGTAAGTGTATTAAATAACTCAATTATATCATTATTATCAGCACTTAAAAAGTTAACATTACTACTTATTATATTGATTACTTGCTTTTCACTACAATTAACACTTCTTAACAAATTTTCTTTATCAATAACCTCTTCATCAGTAATACTTTGTATTTCATCATTTTGTTCAATCATAGCTTTGATTGTATTTTCAGATAAATCAAAATTAAGTAGTTCGTTCATCAAATTCCTCCAAATTATTCTTCTTACCATATAATTCTAATAGTTTTTCTTTTGTTATTCCAAATTTTTGCATAAATGCTTGATTTCCCAAAAATAATAACCGACTATTAGACTTATCTATATTTATATTATTCGATTTAAAAAATCCAATCCTTGCATTGCTTAAAGAAATTGATTGCATCAATAACATTGGATTACTATAAATCTTATCAAGCAAATTCATTATATCATAAAATCCCATCTTTTGAGAAATATTCTCGACACTATATGTTAATATACCAGGAAACGTCAACACCATGATTTTTATTTGTTCATCAGTAAATGAAAAATTTTTCAAAGAATTTAATTTACATAGAATAGTTTCTTGACTTAAACATATAATCGATGGTATTAAACTAGTTATCTTAATAAATTCTTCTTTAGTAAAACCTAAGTCTAAAAAATCTTCACATTTATAATTAATATACCTCATAGAAATACAAAATAATGAAGGAAATGACCTTGTTATTTTAAACACCTGACTTTTGGAGTACCCAAAACTACATAAATCTAAAAGTTTTTGGGATATATTTTCAACACTTAACGTAAAAATCTCTGGCGTATCACAAGTCATTTTATGAATGCTTTCCTCATCATATCCAAGAGTCTTTAAAGCCGTAAGTTTTTTTTGTATATTTTCTATATTAAACGTAAATATACCTGCACACTTTTTAAAAATATTAAATGCTTCTTTTTGTGTATAACCAAGCGCCAAAAAAGCCTTATAAAAATCAGCTAAATTTTGTGGATCTAAAGCTAATATTATAGGCGCTGAACAAGTCATTTTTATTATGTCACTTTTTGTATAACCAAACGATGATAAAAGTTTATTTACATTCAAAATACTTTTTTCTAATGCAGCATCTGAATAACAAATCAATTTATAATTATTTTTTAAAATTTCAATTTGTGAAGAACTATATCCTAAATCAGTGGCTGTTTGTACAAATAACATATTATCTACCGCCGTATCTTTTTGACGCAAATACTATTTTTTCTTTATCTTTTAATATTTCTGCAACAATCATATGTTTATTCCAAACTCGATTCGCAGGAAGTGTACCTACAGTTGCTTTTGTAATACTTATACAAGGAACATTAAATTGTTCTAAAGTTAGTTGAATGAATTTTATCATCTCATCAACGTTTTCTGTTTTAACACCAAAATCAAATCCTAAATATTCTGGGCCTCCACATCTAATATCCACTGGATCATTATGTGCACAATCAACACTAACAATTGTACAAAATACTTGATTTTTCATAAACCCTCCTTTTTCGTTCATATTATATATTTTAAACCTTAAAATTTCAACTATTTAATCAACATATTTAAGAAAATGACTAAAAAATGTAGTTTTTAAATAAATAAAAACATGATATAATTTTAAACATGAAAAATATTAATTACGAAAATTTAAAAAGCGATGAACATGTTTGTCATTCTTGGTCAATACTTGATTTTAAAATCGATGATTATTATGAATATATATCAAATAATTTACTACTTAATTTAATTTCCACAATTATAATACTTCCTGTAGCATTAATTTTATATATTTTTGACAAAATATTTTTAGGATTTAAAATTGAAAATAAAGAAAATATTATTAGAGATTCAGGTTTTGTAAGTGTGTCAAATCACATTCACTACCTAGATTGTACATTTATAGGATTAATAAATATGCCTGCGAGAGTATATTATCCAACAATTCAAGATAACTTTAAAATTCCATTTGTCAGACATTTAATTAAAGTCTTATATGCAATTCCAATACCAAAAGAAAAGAAGCATAAAGAAAAATTTTATAAAGAAATTAATGAAGTTTTACAAAAAGGTAAAATACTGCATATGTACCCAGAAGGTTCTTTATGGCCATATTATGAAAATATAAGGGAATTTAAATATGGTGCGTTTAAAATGGCAGTTGAGGCAAATGTTCCCATTCAGCCAATAAAGTTCACTTTTAAAGAGTCAAAAGGCATACAAAAATTTTATAAAAAGAAAAAATGCATACATGCAAAAGTACTTAAACCAATTTATCCAGATAATAGTTTAGACTACAAAGACCGTATTGAAGCTTTACGAAGTGCAGCTTATCAAAGTATTTTAAAAGGAGAATAAAATTTATGAAAGTATTATTATTATCATGTAGTACCGGTGGTGGACATAATTCATGTGCACATTACATTGAAGATGAATTAAAAAGTCAAAATATTGAATGCGCTTTTTATGATTTTTTTGATATAGTAAATGAAAAAGCAAAAGACTTATCGTCTAAAGTATATTTAAAAACACTTGGAAATAATGGGAAAATGTTTAGCAACTTTTATAAAATTGGAGAAATGTATAGTAAAACAAAAATTAAAAGTCCTGTTTACTTAGTAAATTCTTTTTATAAGAAAAAATTATTTAATTTTATTACGGACCATAATTATGATTTGATCATAACAACACATTTATTTCCTGCTTTAGCGCTTACTGCTATAAATAAAGATAAAAATTTTAAAAAAATTAATTTTATTTTTGTAGCAACAGATTATGAACCATGCCCTTTTATGGAAGAAGCAAATCCAGATTACTTTGTTATGCAAAAAGGTCTCGAAGAAAGATTTATAGAAAAAGGTATTAATAAAGATAAATTATTAAACTTTGGAATTCCTGTATCAAGTAATTTTATTAATAATGCAAAAAATATTAGACAAGAATATAATATTAAAAATGAAAAAGTTATACTTATTATGTTAGGAAGTATGGGCTTTGGCAATGTTGAAAATAGTATTAATCTACTTTTAAAAGAAAATATTAAAATAATTGTAGTATGTGGTTCTAACAAATCACTTTATGAAGAATTAAAAAAGGAAAATAATAGTAACATAATTGTTTTAGGATTTGTTAACAATATTAATGATTTAATTTATTCATCAGATTTAGTTTTATCAAAACCAGGTGGTCTATCTTCAACTGAAATTGCCTCCTTAAGAAAACCATTAATACATGTTTTCCCTATTCCAGGGATAGAAACTTATAATACTGCCTTTTTTGAAAAGCATGGCATGAGTAAAAAATGTCAAAACAATGAAGAGCTTTTAAAACAAATTAATGAGCTTTTAATACCTGAAAAATCAAATAAAATGATTGAATGTCAAAAAAAATATATTAATAATAATTCTGCTAAAGATTTAATTAATTTTATTATAAAAACCTATTAACACCATTGTTAATAGGTTTCATTTTTTTTAGTTAACAAATTGTTAATAACTATAAATATAATTACATAGATAATTAAAATTAAGAAATTGTTTAATACTGGTTTTAAATTTTCTAAATTAAGTGATTCTAAGTTACTTAAATAATCATTTGTATTCACATAATAATAAGCAGGAAAAATATGTGCAATATTTAGGGCAACTTTTGGAAGCCATATTGTGGGAATAAAGGCACCACACAAAAATGCAGGTCCTAAAGATATAACATTAATTATTCCATTTATAGCGCCTTTGTTCGTAGTTAAATTAATTATTATAAATGAAAGACATAATGTAGTCATTGAAAATAAAAGCATGTTTATTAAATAAAAAACTTCTGTTATATTTAAAACTAAATCTTTTAATAAAATCAATCCTAAAACTGCATAGACCAACCATATTATAAACACAAATGTTAATGCTGACATAGTTAATAAAAAATTATGTTTTTTATAGTTCATACTACTTACTAAGGTTCTTTTATTAATTGTTTCTTTCTTAAAACTTGATAAAACTAAACATACTCCAAATAAAATTACAGCCATTAATGAGTAACTAGCAAAATTATAAAACCTTGATACTTTAGAAGTAACATTTGTATCTACTGTAGAGTTCACCCTAACTTTAGTATCAATTTTTAAACTATTATTTATGTTACTAGCTATCTTATTTGCATCTTTTTCATTTATACTATATATAGTTTGGACATTTAAATACTTTTGTAATATCATTTGTGCTAAAGCTGCACTGTAATTACCTGTACTTTGAATATTAATGCTGGGATTATTATTATTTAATACATCGTTAGTATAGTTTTCTGGAATTTCGATAATATAATTTACATCTCTATAAAATAAAGCATCCAAAATATCATCATTACTTTTTTTATCTTTAACAATTGTATTATTATTCAAATAAGTTACTAAATTATCTGCAAGTATTCCATTTTCATCATTATTTATAATTACAATTTCAGGTTTTGAACTTGAAAAATTATTATCTTTTTCACTTTGCTTAAAGTTCATTCCGCCAAAAACTACCAACATAACTGTATATAAAATAATTAACCCTTTATTTTTTTTAACTATTTTCCAAAATGTATTAAATACTATCATATTTTTGTCTCCTTAAAGTTTTTAATGAAATTAATACCATTAATATAGAAAAGACTATTAAACTTATTAAATTAAAATACAGTCTTTTATTTACGCCATAATAATATAATGTATAAAATGAATCAACCATCATATTACATGGATTAATAATGTTTATTATAGGAATATTTTTATCAATTATATATTTCATAGAAATACCAGTCATACCTGCGAAAAAAGAAAATAGCATTGTTAAAGCAATTAAAATACCCGACTTAGTACTTTCATTTGTTTTAATGCAAGAACTAAGCATTACACCGAAACATAAACTTGCTAGAGATCCTAAAAGTGCCACTAAAATAACCATACCAATATTATTACCATAATCTACATGAATAACAAATATAGTAAATAAAAATACTATAATCATCCCAATTATTTGCACAATATAGCTTGCTAAAAGACCACTTAAAATAAGAGTACCTCTTTTTATAGAACTAACATTAATTCTTTTTCCAACACTACAAGTACTTGGAAGAGACTTATCTATAATATTTAGGGCAATTGCTCCACCGTAAAGTGCCGCTAAAGCAATAAGGGTGTAATATTCAATCATTGTATAACTTAAATTATTACTTGTATTATCCTTTATAGCTACTTTATTTTCATTAATTTTATTAATAATATTACTATAAATGATTTCATAATCAATTTCATATTCTCTATTACTAATATTATTATATAACTCATTTTCAACAGATTTATTTATTGCATCCTTATTAATTTTTAACTCATCAAAAATATATTTAACAATTGTTTCATTTACTCCATTACTATTAATAACCAAATTTTCTCCATCAGCATAAGCAGTTATTTTCTTTTTTTCAAGTAAATCTTTTGCTTCTTCTTTCGAAGTATATGTAACATTTAAAATTTTATTTTCTACTAAAGACTCAAAAGCCTTTTTGTAATATTCATCATTAGAGAAAACTTCATCATTAATTATAGCAATTTCTATGGTGTTAAATTCTTCGCTATTTTCTATATTAGAAAAAGCTAAATTAAAAAGAAGTCCTAAAATAATTGGAAAAGCAAATGTCCAAAAAAGTAATCCCTTATTACGAAAAAGCACTTTCAAACTATATTTAAAATTATGCAAAAACATTAGTCTCTCAAATCCTTTCCAGTAAGTTCTAGAAAAACATCATTAAGAGTTGGTCTTTCAGAAAATATTTTATTATACTTAATATTTTTTTCCTTCAATAATTCTGTTAACTTTCCTAAATTATCTTCACCTTTCGTATAAGTTACAATCAATAAATTATTTTCATACTTAACTTCGTAAACAGTCTTTTTATCGCTAATTTTATCAATTAACTTTTCATCAAAATCATTTACTTCAACTGTTATTTTTTCTTCAATATTAGATATTTTTTTAAGTTCATCTAAAGTACCTTGAGCTAATAATTTTCCTTTATCTAAAATAATAATGTTATCACAAATAAGTTCTACCTCTTCCATATAATGGGTAGTATAAATAATAGTATCACCAGATTCTTTTAATTTTTTTATACCATCTAAAATATTATTTCTACTTTGTGGGTCAACTGCAACAGTTGGTTCATCTAAAAAAATAATTTTTGGTTTATGAGCAATACCACAAGCTATATTTAATCTTCTTAAAAGTCCACCCGATAATTGTTTTGGATAATATTTTTTAAAATTCTGAAGTCCAACTAAATTAATTGCATCATTAATATACTTTTTTCTAGTAGACTTATCAATAATATAAAGTCCACAAAAATAATCAATGTTTTCATACACTGTAAGTTCATCAAATACAGCAACGTCTTGAAAAACCACTCCTATATTTCTTTTAATTTCATACATATCAGGGTTCATTTCTTTGCCTAATATTTTTATAGTGCCTTTATCATATTTTAAAAGTGATAATATGCAGTTAAGTGTTGTTGTTTTACCACTACCATTTGGTCCAAGTAATCCAAGTATTTTACCTTCTTCTACAGAAAAAGATAAATTATCAACTGCCTTCTTTTTATTATAACTTTTTGTTAAATTTTTAATTTCTATGATATTCTCCATTATTTTACCTCCTTTAAAACATATTTATTATTTGGATTATCCTCAAGTAACATTAAAGCTTGAAATTCTTTTGAAATTAAACTATTAATCTGTGCATCAGTTAAATTTATTTTTTCACTAGCGAGCAAAGTAGCAAGTCCGTGACAAAATGTCCACATTCTAAAATGAAACTCATTAATATCTTTATCCGATAAATTTGTACTTATTTTAATAAAGTCTTTTACTTTATCAAAATTATTATCGTTATAATGAAAAGTTTGTAAATGGCAATTTTTGCTAATAAATAGTACATAGTAAAAATTTTTCTCTTCCTTAGCAAATTTTATATAATTTAGACCAACTTGTTTATATTTAGGTAATGTATCAGTCATATTTGACAGTATATAATTATAAAAATATTCATTTATTTTTCTATATAAAGCAGAAAATAAATCTTCGGAATTTGTAAACTGATAATATATTGGTCTAATCGAGGAATTTAATTTTTTAGCAATCTCACGATTACTTACCTTTTCAATGCCAGACTCTCTAGTAATAGAAAATGCAGCATCTAAAATCATATCCTTACTAATTTTCATTGTTGCACCCATACACTTCACCCTAAATATATTGTATCACGTAGTACATTATTTGCATATAAAAAAAGTAAAGTTTTGCTTTACTTTAAAAAATTTTATTAAACTTCATAAATATTCTGAAGAATAAACATCATATTGCGGATATTAATTTGATTTTCGAATTCACTATCATCAGCATCAATATTGTCATCCAAATTAATAGAAAAAGATATTAGGTAATTATTAATAATCGAATAATAATAAGCCATTTTAATTAATCTATTATTTATTCTAATATTAAATAATGCCATTTTAAATAACTTTTCACCCTGAACTAGTTTCAGTTTTACGTCCTTTTCTAATATCAAATCAAATATAATATCTTTAAAAATATTATAACTATTAATACTTTCTTTATATTTTTCGTTAAAATTATCACTAGAACATTTGCCTAAATTACTTATACTAAATAAAGAACCATTTAATGTTTGGTATGTAAAAATAGTATTTTTAGAATTTCTACTCTCTTTCCAACCTCTAGGTATTAAAACAGAAAGTCCTGTTTCTTTATCAATTTTTTCATAATATGGAGTATATTTTTTATCTTTAGTTAATGAATATAACTTTGATGCTAAAATAACTTCATTTTTTGGATTATCAAATAAATTATCATTATATAAAGAAGTTAACATTGCAATATTTTTTCTATTTGGACCAATTGGAATACCATTTTTTTCCATAATATTTAAAATATCATTTTCCAACATAGAATAATCAATTCTATTTAGTATTTCATCAATATATTCAATCATTTTTTTGGCAAGTTTATTATCTTGATATTTAAGACTAAATAGGTAAAGTGCATAAGCAACTTCGTAATTTTTAATTTCAACATTATAATAAGCAAAAGTTCTGTAGAAACGTGCTAAATCTTTAATATCATAAATTTTATCATACACTATATCAAGTAGTTCTTTGAATCTACCAACATTTTTTAATCTTTTGTAAGAATCACATTTTTCAAATAAGGCAGAAACATTAAATTCATCCCATTTTATTGCTAAATCTGCCATTTTAATAGCATTTGCATAGTCTTCGAATTCATTATATATATGTGCTAAATAAGTATAGGCTTTTGTATATGGCGATTTTACCCAAATAACTTCTTTAATAGGTTTATATATATTATTATATAAAGCAAATTCTACTACATCATTAAAACTAAAATAAATTTTATCTACCGTACTTTTAAATTTTGATGCTTTGGAAACAATACTTAATAACAACTCTTTAGCTTTCATTAAATTTTTAGGTTCATTAAATATTAATTTTTCGGCTTGCATTAAAAGTAATTCCGGATTTGAATCTGCATCAAACGTGTCATTTTCATTAAAACTACCATTTCTCAAACCTTTTTTGAAATCTTGTAAATATTTATGATAATTTATAAATGAAGTAGCAAGTAAATATGAACCATCTTCAGAAACAATGATGCATCTTCCTCCCCTTACTGGATTAAAATAATATGTTGCTTTAATATCATCAAGCTTTTTACTATTTGTATTTATGTCTTCTTCAGAAATATCTATTAACTCGCAGATTTTCGATATATAATTTTCTTCATTTAAATTAGAATTTGTTATAGTTTTACTTTCTTTATTTTTAATTTTATCAATTTTCTCGTTTAATAGTAACTCCAAATTTTCTAATTTTTGTTTTAAATACTCTATATTGATATTGCTCTCATTTTGAAGTTCAAACTTAAGTTCTTTAATAATTGTTTTAAGTTCATTTATTGTATAATCTTGATAACGCATTTTAAAATTTAAGTCCATACATTCTCCCATAACATAATTTTTAGTCCAAAAGTATTTTATTATTTATGACATATAAAAACACTAATCAACCCTTCTACTATAAAATAGTATATCACAAATTATTATTAAAGTCTAACCATTTTAGCTTAACCCAGTATATTAGGTAACAATTGTTTTTACATAGTTTTTCCCATAAATATAATAAAAGATCAAGTTTTTTAACTTAACCTTTTTTTCTAAGTGACCTACACATTGGTTTTTGGTTATATGAAAATTGTTGTGAGTATGTAAATGCTTTATTATAATCATCTTCTGACAAAATACCATTTGAATATACACTTATATTTGTTGCTTGATGATAACCAATATTCAAAGCAGTATTTTTTCCGAATAATAAATATTTTCTTTGAAAAGATAATGTAATTAATCCATCTTCACACGGATTATCACTTCTAGTAATACACCAAGTGCTATCAAAATAATAATATTTTCCTTCTATAAGAACTCTATTCCAAGCATGACCATTACCTATCATTGTTTCCGTTTCACTTTGAAATATTTCATTATTTAATAGTAATGTTGAAAGATTAGAAATTCCAACGCATACCCCATAACCATCATTAACAACTGTTTCTACTAAACCAGTTTCGCAAGTAGTAATGTCAGGAGTTATAAATGTACCTCTAGAAGATGATGTTTGAATACTTTCAATAAACTGTGTTCTACTTTGAATATAATCTGATACAAGCATAACTTTTTCTGCATCATTTTTAGGATTATACTTCTCAAGCATTTCAGATATTTTGCGTACTTTTAATAAATCTGCTTCAGAAATTTTTCTGTTTGAATTTGCGGAGTCACATGTAATATGTTCTCCTTGAAATTTTCCTGTAGTAGAATATGTTTTAACTTCTCCATTAAACTTGACACCCCATAACAAATACGTTAAAGGAATGTATACATTAATATTATTTAATTTTGTTAAATCAATATAACTTCTATCTAAATGCATTCCGTCATCAACTAAATATACTCTATTTCTATTTAAAACTATATTTTTTAATAAATGTCCAAGAAATACAACACTGTCATAATCCATACACCAAATCTCAACATATCTATTATTTAATAATTGAGTTAATTCTGTCATATCCAAGTCTAAATCTTCTTTTGACAAAACTATTTGCCATACTTGATCTAATTGTACTTTTTGATTTAAAATTTCTGAATATGAATATTCATGTTTTATTTTTTTGCTGACTTTTTCAGTCCTTTTTGGTAATTCTAGCATTAAACACATCCCCTATACATGAATGATATGATAACAATTTCAAAATTTTTTGTCAAGAAAAAAAGGCATTTAGCCTTTAACCAGTTGGTCCAGTCGGACCTTGTGGAATAGTAAGATTTAGTACAAAGTTTGGTGCAGTTCCAGATATACTCGCGGTTGCTTGCGTTCCAGGATCGCCAGTTGTAACCGTTCCTATTGTAATAACTGGAGTTTCTCCGCTTTCACCTTGAGGTCCGGTCGGACCAGTCTCACCTTGAATCCCCTGAGGTCCGGTTGGTCCAGTCTCACCTTGGATTCCTTGAGGTCCGGTCGGACCAGTTTCACCTTGAATTCCTTGTGGTCCAGTCGG
>CAKORX010000012.1 GCA_934101645.1 uncultured Bacilli bacterium
GTAATTATGGTTTATGCAATAAGTAATATTATTGATACAATTATCTTTAAAAAGAATGTTAACGAAATTGTTAAACTCTTAAAATAGGCTAGTAGTTAGTCTATTTTTTAATAAATTATTTTTATTAAAAAATACAAGATAAACATCTTGCATAAATATATAAATAAATGTTATATTATAAATAGGTGAACGTGCAAGATATCACGTTACCTAAGTTTTTGCAAAGATAGCGTTATCCTATATACTAGAAATCAAAAGTTGCAATAAGCAAATGATGAATTCTATTATACTACGGATGACGCTTCTTATTTTGTCTTGATTTGTTACAACCAAGCAAAATAATATGATCCAGATTAGTAGTCTTTCATACGTTCTCTTTTTCACACACATTCCTCCTCTCCATTGAAATCAAAGATGCAAAATTACATCCAAAACCCTCTGAACTGTTGGAAAGGTAACGCCATTCCTGCACGTTCAAGTAGTTATTATACATACATAATTTAGCATTGCAAGCGATTCGACAAAACAAGACAAAATATGCTACAAATTTATAGAAAAATATGTAAATCGTGTTATAATTGTTTATACGGAGGTAAAAAATGGTAGATTTAAAAGAACTTCAAAAGAAGGTTTATGAAAATAAAGTTAATAAGGGATTTAATGTAACTGATATTTCTAAAGAATTTTGTTTAGCGTATGGAGAAATGGCAGAGGCTTACGAAGCATATCGTAAAAAAAAGAATGATTTAGGCGAAGAACTTGCAGATGTTGCAATTTATCTTTTAGGAATAAGTGAGATACTAGGTATTGATTTAGAAAAAGAAATACTTCATAAAATAAATAAAAATGTTCATAGGGAATATAAAGTTATAAATGGCGTTAACACTCGTGTAAAAGAATATGAAGAATAAAAAAATGTTACTTTAGGTAGCATTTTTATTTTTCTTCTTTAATAAGTTTATCAATATATGAGATAATATCTTCTTTAGAATATTTACCATTAGAGTTTAAATATTCAAATCCTAGATTTAGAACTCCACCTACATAAAATTTTGCAATAATTTCTGCGGGAATTCCATCAGTAAAATTTTCTTTACTAATTCTTTTTAAAATATCATCATTAATTGCGCTTAGTAAAATATCCATCATAATACTATTTCTATTATGAATCATAATCGAGGAGTATATATCTTTTTTATCCTCAACATGATTTAAAAATATTTTAATAAGTTCAAGGTAATATTCTTTTATATTTAGAGCTTTATTATTTTCTAGTTTTTGAGAAAATTCATCTTTTAAATCTTTAATAAAATCGACTAAAAGTTCATATTTATCTTCATAATGAGCATAAAATGTAGATCTATTAATTAAAGCTTTTTCACATATATCAGATACTTTAATTTCTTCGAATGTTTTTTCTTTCATAAGCTGCACTAAAGCGGTATATATCATTTTTTTAGTTTTAATAACTCTTAAATCTTTTTTCTTTTCCATTTCTTTCACCGCTTAAAGTATATCACTTTATTAATCAAAATAAAAGATAAATAACAAAATGTTGGTTAAAAATATACATAATATATCAAAATGTTGCTTAACATACAATCTTAAGTATATGTATGTGTTATTTTTTTAACCATTGTAATAAAATACTTTGTGTGAAAGGAAAGATGATGTATGAAAAAATTTGCAAACAAAATATGTGAACATAAAAATCTAATTTTAATAATAACGGGCATTTTAATGGTTTTATCATTTATAGGTATGAACCTAACTAAAGTAAATTATGATATTTTAGTTTATTTACCCGAAGATATTGAAACTATTAAAGGTCAAAATATATTAACTGATGATTTTGAAATGGGTTCATATTCTATTGCGGTAGCAAAAAATATGTCCTCAAAAGAAATAATGAATATTGAGGATAAAATTAAAAATGTGAAAGGAGTTAATAAAGTTGTATCACTTTATGATGCAGTAGGGGTAATTCCCATTGATATGCTTCCTGAAAGTGTTACAAAATATTTACATAGTGATGATGAAGATATTTTCTTAATTACTTTTGCTGGTGGTACTTCCTCCGAAGAAACCATAAATGCAGTTAAGGAAATAAGAAACCTTACTAGTAATAAAATAAAACTTGGTGGAATGAGTTCAATGGTACTTGATACAATGAATTTATCTAATGAAGAAATAGTTATTTATATTATTATTGCTGTAATATTATGTGCTTTAGTACTTGAGTTATCACTTGATTCATATTTAGTTCCAGTTTTACTTCTTGCAAATATTGGAATAGCAATTTTAATAAATATGGGAACTAATATCTTTTTCGGAGAAATTTCCTATATTACAAAAGCTTTAGTGGCAGTCCTTCAACTTGGTGTAACAACGGACTTTTCAATATTTTTGTATAACTGTTTTGAAAAGAAAAAAGCATTATATAAATCTAAAGAAGAAGCAATGGCTAGTGCTATTGAAGAAACATTTACCTCAGTCATTGGTAGTAGTTTAACAACAATTGCAGGATTCTTAGTACTATGCACTATGAGTTTAACACTTGGAAAAGACCTAGGTATTGTAATGGCAAAAGGCGTATTAATTGGTCTTATATCAACACTACTTTTATTTCCAGCACTCATTCTTACATTTGATAAATATATAGAAAAAACTAAACATAAAAAAATAAATTTAGTATTTGATAAATTAAATCATTTTATAGTTAAAAGTTATAAAGTAATATTTATTATATTTGTACTTTTAATTATTCCAGCTTATCTTGCATATTCTAAAATAGATGTTTATTATAAAATGGACAAAACTCTTCCAGAAACTCTTGAAAGTATTAGCGCAAATAAAGTGTTAAAAGATAAATTTAATATTGTAAGTCCAGAAATGATTATATTAGATAGCAATGTTAAATCAAGTGATGTTACAAATATGATCGAAGAAATAAAGAATGTTGATGGTATCGATTTTGCTTTATCACTTTCTGAACTTGAAAAGTTAGGGTTATCTGAAAATGTTATTCCAGATGAACTTCTTAAAATATTTAAAAGTGGTAAATACCAAATGGTACTTGTAAACAGCATCTACGAAGTTGCAAGCGATGAAATAAATAATCAAATTACATTAGTAAATGATATTGTTAAAAAATATGATAAAACTGCTATAGTTGCCGGTGAAGGTCCACTTATGAAGGATTTAATAAAAATAAGTGATACTGATTTTAATAATGTAAATTATTCAAGTATAGTATGTGTATTTATAATATTAGTTATTTGTTTAAAAGCATTTGCTCTTCCACTTTTACTAATTATTACAATTGAAGCTGCTATATTTATAAATATGAGTATTGCATACTTTGGTGGTGTTACACTTCCATTTGTTGCTCCGATTGTACTTGGTACTATTCAGCTTGGTGCAACAATTGATTATGCTATACTTTTAACTACAACTTATAGAGAAAAAAGAAAAAATATGGATAAGAAAAAGGCTATGGAAGAATCACTTAACTATTGTGGTGCCTCAATTCTTATAAGTGGTTTATGCTTCTTTGCGGCAACATTTGGCGTTGGCATTTACTCTAAACTTGAAATGATTTCATCACTTTGTACATTAATTTCAAGGGGAGCTCTTATAAGTATGGCTGTTGTAATTTTAGCACTTCCAACAGTACTTCTTACATTTGATAAATTAATATTTAGAAAGAAAGGAAATGATAATATGAAAAATATTAAAAATAAAAAAATAGTAAGTGCGGCACTTTTAAGTTTACTTGTTAGTTTACCTTTAAATGCGAATGCTCTTACTAAAGATGAAACAGTTTATGCTCATTTAAATAATAATGGTGAAACTAAAAATATCATAGTTTCAGAAATACTTAAAAATAATGAAGGTAAAAATGAAATTATAGATTATTCTAGCTTAGAAAATATTATAAATAAAAATGGTAATGAAACTTATACACTTGATAAAAATAATTTAACTTGGATGAGTAATGGAAATGATATTTATTATGAAGGTAAATATCAAAAAAACTTACCAATTTCCATGAACATAACTTATAAATTAAATGGTAAAAAGGTTAATGCTAAAGATATTTTAGGTCAAAGTGGTAAAGTAGAAATTACTATTAATTATAAAAATAGTTCAAAAAAAGCTATTAATGTTAATGGAAAAAGTGCAAATATTTATACACCATTTATGATTATGTATGGTGCTATGCTTGATAGTACTTATAACAAAAATGTAACAATAAATAATGGAAAAGTTGTTTCAAATGGTAATAAAGATGTAATTGTTGGTCTTTCAATTCCAGGACTTAGAGAAAGCCTTAATATAAATGAAATTAATTTAGATAGTTTAGTTATTACTTATGATACCACTAAATTTGAAGTTCCAACAATGTATAACATAGTTTCAAATAAACTTATAAGTGATGGAAACTTTAATCTTTCTAAAATAAGTACTATCTATGATAAAGTAGGTGATCTTCAAGAGGGAATCGATAAAATAAACGCTGGCTCAAAAGAACTTTGTGATGGTTTAACATTATTAAAAAATACTTTAAATACTTCACTTTCGGCTTTAGATAGCTCTTCACAGGCACTTACAAGTAGTGAAGTTTCCTATATTAAAGAAACTGCCATAAATAGTACATTAAATCAAATGAAAGAAAATATTATTACTGATGAAAATGGTAATGTAATAGGTTCGAAGGATGAAAATGTAAATACTATTGTTACAAACTCTGTTAAAAAGGCTATTTTAAATTATTTAGCCTCAATTAATGAAGAAGGTAATTCAAATACTTATTTAACTATAATGACTAAAATGCAAAATAATATAGAACTTACTGATGAAGAAAAAGTTTTTGCTTATTCACATAAAGATACTTTAACTATACTTGGTATAGTGGTTAATGCAAGCCAGGTATCTGCAAAAGATGTAAGTACAAATATTTCTACTTATGTTGCTAAATCTGTTGCTGGAAGTGTTTCTGAAAATGTAGCAACTACTGTGGCAAACAAAGTTAAAACTGCAGCATTAGAAAGTACAAAAAATTCATTAACTGACCTTTTAAATGCTATTACAAAACTTGATAACGGTGCATCATTATTAAATAATGGTATTACTAAATATAATAATGAAGGTATTAGTGCTATAACTAGTCTTGTTAATGATAATGTTAAAGAGTATGAAATAAGATTAAATGAACTTAATAAACTTGCTAAAGAATATAAAACTATTGAAGATAAACATTTAAGTAATAATGATGAAACTAAGTTTATTATGGTAGTCGATGGTGAAAAACAAAAAGATACTATTAAAGAAAACTCTACTAAAGAAACTAAAACATCTTTATGGACAAAAATTAAAAATTTATTTAAAAAAGATAACTAGTAAAAAATATGCTATATTAAGTATGTAAGAAAAAGACTTACATATAATAAAAAGGAAACTACCCATAAATTCTTTGCGAGTGCTGCCAATAAATGTTCTAACGCTTCAGTCTATACGTAAATATAGATTGAGGCGCTTTTTTTTATTTTAGGATGAGTACCATTAAAGCAGCTGCATTAAGTAATAGTATAATATTCATAATAATAATTATTATATAGTTGAAAAATTCCTTGGTGTCTTTTCTCATTATAACCACCTGACTTTCTTATGCAATAATAGTTTGGTGGCAGCACCCGCTTTAGTTTCACTTCCAATTATGATGACAACAGAAAGTTGATTTGCAATCAATAAACTTTACATATATTTTGCACTTACTATTTGCTTTTTTAAGATTAAATTATTATACTAATGTTATGGGGATTGTATGAAAAAGAAGACAAATTATAATAAGTTAGTCAGAGATAAAAGAATAGAAAAAGGATTAACTCAAGATGATGTTGCAAATAAAATGATTGTTTCGAGACAAACTGTTAGTAATTGGGAAAAAGATGGTTATAATATTCATAAAGATGATTTAGTTAAATTATCTGAATATTTAGATTTTAAAATTCCTACGAAAAAAGGTAAATATATTATTTTAAGTTTTATTACTTTATTTTTTGTAATGTTATTTATTTTGTTAATTTTAAATATAAAGAAAAATAAAATCGCAATTTATAAAGGTAATATTAATTATCAAATGACTAATACAATTTTTATAGAAACAAATAGTAATTATTTTTTATATTTAGGTTCATTATTTAATGAAGATTATGATATAAATATTAAGTTATATTATAAGTCTAAAAATAAAAATAAAATTTTATACGAGGGAAATTATTCAGAAAATTTGTCATTTACCGAAGAAAAAGGTTATGAAGAATATTTTGATAAAAACTTTGATATAAATAATTTATATATTGATATTACTGATAAAAATTTTACAAAAACATACAAATTCAATTTTATAAAAGAAAATAATCAATTTCATATTTTTAAAACTAAAAGAATTTCTGATGATAAAAATAATCTTAAAGAAGAAACTATTAATGAAGAAGAAATAATTCAAAAACTACTTGACAATGGTTTTACTCAAACAAAAGATGGATTTGAAAAGAAAACAAAAGAAGGGACATTTTATTATGATATTGTAACTAATTCTTGTTTATACACTTTTAATTATGGTTTTATAGATTATGATTTGAAAGTTAATAATATTTTTGTAAATATATCTCTTGTTAAAAATAATACATACGACATACAATATATTTACAATATAGAAAATAAAAAAATGGATTGTTTAAAAGGCGATTGCGATAAATATAAAAATTATATAGAATTTATGGAAAATTCAGTAAAAAATTTTATGCAAAAGTGACGCAAAATTAATTTTGCAAATGCAAATTCGATTTTGCTTTACTTTTTTTTGCTTTTTTAGTATGCTTAAGTTAAGAAAAATAGAAAGGAGAATGCAATAAATAATAGTAGAATATAAATAGTTTTTATCACTTTAAATATTTATATTTAATTCTTTATAAAGTGAAGAAGGAGTAAAAAATGACAAAAACAAATAAA
>CAKORX010000013.1 GCA_934101645.1 uncultured Bacilli bacterium
TTCCCAATTAGAAATTAGTTAAAAGATGGTGCCAAAGTAGAATATAAGGCATTTAAGAACTACTATGTTTATGAAATAATCCTTATATTGTTATTAGCAATTATAGTTATACCGAATATTATACTGACAATAAATCATATGATTCCATTTAATATAATAATCATTAGAACACTTTTAATTATTATTGTAGTACTTCCTATTATAGTGCCTGATATAAAGAACGATTTAGATATTAAAAATATACATCAATATTATTTAAAGGAAGAGAAAATACCAGAATACAAAGACAAAACAAAAATTTTAAATGTATGCTTGATAATTAGCATAGTAGTTTTAATTATTTAGGCAATTTTAACAATGCCAAACATTACAAAAACGGAAAATTTAAGTGAAATTGAAAACACATTAGTCATTACTACTAATAAGGGTAATAACATTGAAACGCAATATGAAATGTTTGATGGATTTAAAATAAAGATTCCAAGTGAATTTAAAATAATGAGTGATGAATTTGTTAATGTTAAATATCCAAATAGAATGCACCATCACTTATTTTTAATCCTTTTGTTTCTATATTTAACATGAAATCAACTCCTTTACATAACAAAAAAACTAACTATTTCTAGTTAGCATTTATTACTCTCAGAAGTAAATTTTCCGAGTTTCCTATCAATCTGGAGCCAACGTCGTAGGTATCTACAACTTTTTTCCAATGTACGAATTGATACATAAATATCAATCACTAAATACAGCTTACCATAAAATTATATAAAATTCAACAAATTTCTTTAAATATCAACGAAAAAGTGATATAATATTGTCAAATTGATGGTGATTAATATGCTAAAAAAAATTGAATATACAAAAAGTAATTTGCTTAATGAAAAAATTGAAAATATTTTTATATGTCCAATATGTCATAGTAATATTAGGATTTATAAAAATTCTCTAATTTGTGAAAAAAATCATTGCTATGATATTGCAAAAAAAGGCTATTTTACATTATTAAAAAAAAATAAATTGAGGATTGATAATATTTATGATATAAATTTATTCAAAAACAGAATGGAATTTATAAAAAAAGGGTTTTATTATGAATTACACAAACTAATATCGAAAATAATTATAGAAAAAGGTAATTCACAAGTAATAGTCGATATGGGATGTGGTGATGGTACACATGATAATATGATTTTAAATTTAATAAACAACAGTCAATCTTTTATTATTGGGGTAGATATATCCAAAGTCGGTGTTGAATGCGCAACAGATTATGTTAAAAATAATTTTATTCCATTGGTTGCGGATTTAAACTATATGCCATTAGAGAATAAAAGCGTTGATGTTATACTAAATATTCTATCCCCATCTAATGAAAAAGAAATGAATAGAATATTAAAACAGAATGGAATTATAATTAAAGTTACTCCGAAAAAAGAGTATTTATACGAATTAAGAGAACTTTTACATATTAAAGAATATGAAAATGAACTGCAAATTGAAAAAAATATAGACAAAAATTATATTATTTTAAAAAAATATACAATAAATGAAAGAAAAGAGTTAAATGAAGAATCAATGTTAAATTTGATTAATATGACACCTTTATCAAAAAATTACAATTATGATAAAATGATTAATGAAATTACAATTGCTTTAAATATCTATGTATTAAAAGTGAGGGATAAAATTGAATAACTATGACGAAATTAAAAATATATATGATAATAATTTTATTTATAACAACGAATTTGCAAACTATGATGATGATTTTTCGTTTTGGATCCATTGGATAAAAAAAATAAAACCAGCAAGAGTTTTAGAAATTGGTATTGGTAATGGAAGATTAATAAAATTACTTTCGAATACTGTTTCACAATATGATGGATTAGATATTTCTCAAAATATTATTAATAAATTCATTGAAAAAAATAGTTGGTATAAAGGAAATTTGTTTAACCAGGATATGAAAGACATAAATATTAATACTATATATGATTTAATCATATTGCCTTTTAATACTTTTTGCTATTTATACACATTAGATGATTTAAAACGGTTCTTCACTGGAATAAAAAAAATTAGTAATAGTAATACGATAATTATAATTGATATTATTAATCCTAATATAAACGATATGTCAGAACAAAAAAAATATAAATTATGTAATCACTTCATTATTAACAATGAGATGTGTAAGTTGTATGAAAAACATTATTATGATTATGATACAGAAGTAATTAATTATTCAAAAAAGTATGTATTTTCTAATGGTAAAATTATGAAGTTTAATTTACCAGTAAGAATATTTTTTCATCAAGAATTGTTAAATTTATTTAATTTATTTGGTTTTGAAATCATTAATATTTTAGGAGATTATAATAATGAAAATTACAAGTTTAATAGTAGAAAACAAATTGTTGTTATAAAAAGGAGTGATAAAAAATGAAATTATCAAATTATGCACATTGGATTGAAATTATGAATGGAAAGTATGCTTTATTTAATAGTATTTTAATGCAAATTGCTTTTGTTGATAAAGAACAACTTGTTAAAATTAAAAAAATTGATGTGAATAACAAAGAAAAAGAACAATTGCTTGAATTGGGAATATATGTTAAAGATGATTCTATACTTGATGAAGTGTATAATGATTTAGCAAATGCAATAAAAAAGCAATCCAAACAATTAAGTATAATGTATTTGAATATTTCTACATTTTGTAATTTAGCTTGTAAATATTGTTTTATAGAAAATAATCCAATAACTAATAATTGCTTCCAAAAAATGAATTTTACGACGGCTAAAATAGCAGTTGATAAATTTATAAATGAGATTATCAAAAATAAAGTTGAAGAAGCACAAATTATAATTTATGGTGGTGAACCATTAACAAATTTTGAATTATTACAAAAAATAATCCAATATATAAGAAAATTTAAAAATGATTTAGCAGTAACCATAATAACAAATGGAACGTTACTTCGTGAAGAGGAAATTTTATTTTTAAAGGAAAATAGAATTGGAATCGGTATTTCATTAGATGGACCAAAAAGAATAAATGATAAAAACCGAGTTTTCAGAAGTGGCAGTGGTAGTGTTTATGATAGTGCTGTTGAAGGAATAAAACTGTTAAATAAATATAACTGTAATTATTGTGTTTCTGCTACGGTAACAAATGATGTTTTAGATAATCAAGAAGAAGTATTTAAATGGATTAAAGATTTAAAAATAAAAAATATATTTTGGAATTTATATCATTATTCTACTTATGTTAGTGAAAATGAGTGGGAAAAATTCTATAAAAAAATGTCAGATTTTATTTTAAATATGTATCTAAAATTAGATGCGATTAATGTTGATGAAGAAAGAGTAAAAGAACAATTAAAATTATTTTTAGATAAAAAATTTAAATTTCATAATTGTGGTGCTGTTGGTTTAAATCAAATAACAGTACAGCCAAATGGAAGCGTTTGTATATGTCAAGGTGATTCTAGATCATCTGATACAATAGTTGGAAATATAATAACAGATGATATTGATACGATATTAAATAATCAAAAAAATAATAAATGGCTAGAGATGTATACGATTGATAAATCTGAATGTAAAAATTGTCCTGCAATCTCCGTTTGCGGTGGAGGATGTCCTTTACAATCAGAAGCACTGTTTGGAGATAGAAAAGATTTAGATAGGGCTACGTGCATTTATTATAAAGAAAGTTTGAAATGGTTATTGTTACAATATTATTTGGCATCAGAAGAAATAGAAAAAAATAATATTTCCGAAGAAACTATTTGTGTATAAATTTCTGGTTATAGTCAGATTTTTATATAAATTTTAAAGGAGGTGAAAAAATGAAATTTCCAAACTATAAAAAGATAGCAGAAAAATTAAAGAAAAAAGATGCAGTTATGGCAAATCAATGCACTTGCAGTAATTGTAATTGTAAATCTGCAAATAATATGGTCAATTTATCTAAATTATATAAAGAAAAATTATCTAATGCTTAATATACGAATTCAGATAATGATTGATTAAAAAGATGATTATATTTCAATATCATAATCATTTTTTTCTTTGACCGAATTATGTTCTTTACTGATTTTATAAGTTTCATTTAATTCTTTAATCGTATCATTTTCAATAACACCATGTTCATATAAATCTCTTGAAAATTCACGATATTTATCTCTATCTTTTCCATTAAATAATCTATTTTTTATAAATTTAATAAGTCTTATAAACTTATTTTTAAAATAGTTAAGTTCTGCAAATAAAGAATTATTTTCTTCTTTTAATTCGTCAATTTCATTATCTTTTAACTTATTTTTTTCAGTAAGACTTTTAACTCGTAATTCCAATGCCTCATTATTTTCAGTAAGTATTTTTATTTTCTTATTGTTTTCTTTAATATTAGAGTCAACATTGGTAAGAGTTGTTGATAATTTTTGAATATTCTTATATTCTTTATTTGTATTTTCTACTTGGCTGATAAAACTATTGATTTTATCTTTACACTCTTGTGTTATAACATATTTATCTTTTCTAACAAATGATAATTTTAAATTATTAACAATATCTTTTGTTTATTTTGTATCATTACCTAGTAGAGCAGATTGTTATTAGGCTTTATTTAGACCTCCTTGATTTTTTTAGGTGCCTTTTCATTTCTAAATAATTGTCAGTTTCAGCAGGTATAATAATTTTTCGCAAAACATAAAAAAATCAACTATTACTAGTTGACTTAAATCTAACGTCACATTGGTGCGACGATTTTATCTCATGGAGCCAATGTCGTAGGTATCTACAACTTTTTTCCAATATACGAATTGATATATAAATATCAATCACTAAATATAGTTTATCAAAAAATGAAAAAAGTGGCAATTATTTCTTGGCGTTTTTATTCTTTTTTTTAATTAATACCGGTCCTGATTCTTGAATTTCTGGCATAACAGGAGAATTTAATGCCTTAGTAAAACTTTCTACTTGCTCATCAATAAATTGTTTATCTGATACTAATCCAGCATCAGATGTTTGATAAAAGTGATTTTCTTTTGAACTGCTATCAAAGTCAAGCATTAAATTAAATAATTTAGACATTTTATTAACCATTTCCGTATCAGTACTTGATATTATTCCTTGTGCTATTTTATCATTGCAAGAAATAATCGAACTAATTTCTCCAGTGCTTTGTATAGGTATTAGTAGTCCAACTAATTGAGCTGTATTCAAGGCAGTTCCCAAATTCAAATAACTGTTTTCTGGATTTGTATAATCTTTTTTAGGACATATATCTTGAAATAAATCTCTAAATTCAGGTAATGAATAAAATCTATATAACTTTTTTTCTAATTCATTATGTTTTATGATTGGAGAACAACCATTTTTAAAATTCATTGCACAATATAATCTTATAAAATCAATTTCAGAAAATTCAGGATACTTAACAGTTTCTTTAATCATAATAAAACCTCCATCTATATAATATTATACCACATATAATGTGAATTTTTATATTTTTTAGTATCAATGATATTATTTAAATATTAAATTTCTATATTATAATCATCTTTTTCTTTAATTGAATCGTGTTCTTTACTGAATTTATAAGTCTCATTCAAATCTTTAATTGTGTCATCTTCAATAACACCATGTTCGTATAAATCTCTTGAAAAATCACGATATTTATCTCTATCTTTTCTATTAAATAATCTGTTTTTTATAAACTGAATAAGTCTTATAAACTTATTTTTAAAATAGTTAAGTTCTGCAAATAAAGAATTATTTTCTTCTTTTAATTCGTCAATTTCATTATCTTTTAACTTATTTTTTTCAGTAAGACTTTTAACTCGTAATTCCAATGCCTCATTATTTTCAGTAAGTATTTTTATTTTCTTATTGTTTTCTTTAATATTAGAGTCAACATTGGTAAGAGTTGTTGATAATTTTTGAATATTCTTATATTCTTTATTTGTATTTTCTACTTGGCTGATAAAACTATTGATTTTATCTTTACACTCTTGTGTTATAACATATTTATCTTTTCTACC
>CAKORX010000014.1 GCA_934101645.1 uncultured Bacilli bacterium
CTGTTATGCTACTTTTAAAAAAGAAAAATATAAATATTGAACTTATATCACTTATTAATGATATTGTTGATTATAAAAAAAGTCCAGAAAAATTAAGTGAATTTCTTATAAACAAAAAATAAAACTAGAGTAAGCCCTCTAGTTTCTTTTTTTAATAACTATTTACATAGCAGTCTATGTAAATAGTTAACTGCATAACTTAATATGCGTATTTAAATAATAAAATTTACATATTTTTTTCGTAAAAATGTCATTTTCATACATTTTTCTTAATTTTTATATTCACTTTTAATTTTATTATAAATTGATTCTTCATCTAAATTATTTAATTGTATAAGTTCCTCTCTTGTGGCAGTAAACATAAATTTATTAGGAATATTATAAACATAAAAATCATTTTTACTATTAATTTTACTTGCAAATGATAAAACTATACTATCTAAACTACAACCTTCCATACTCTCTTCGTAAATAAATACTTTTTTATAATATTTTAGTATTTTGGTAAGCATTTTTTCATCTATTGGTTTTAAAAACCTAGCATTAATAATTGTAAGATTTATATTATCTTTAGAAAGTTTTTCGCAAATATTTTGTGCTCTACTTGCAAAATCACCATATGTAATAATTACACCATCTTCTCCGGCAGCAATTACACTCCAAGAACCTAAAACAATATCTTCTTTCTTTTGAAAATCATATTTTAAATTTATTTTTGGATATCTTATTGCAAATGGTTTGTCAGTTTTTAATGCTAGTTCTAAAAGATTATCAGCTTCTTTAGGACTCGATGGCATAGATATAACCATATTAGGAATAGGAAGTAGCATTGGCACATCAAATAATCCTTGATGAGTTTCACCATCTGAGGATACAAAACCTGCTCTATCAATACACATAATTACGTGTTCATTCATTCTCGCAATATCATGGACAATTTCATCATAACCACGCTGAAGAAAACTTGAATAAATAAAGCATATTGGTTTTTTACCATTTTCCGCAAGAGAAGAAGCTAAAACTAAAGCATGTTCTTCATTAATACCAACATCAATAAACTGTTTAGGCAGTTTTTCTTTTATAATACTTAGTTTACATCCCTTTTCCATCGCAGGTGTAATAACAATTATATCTTTATCTTTTTTAGCATAATTTAATACATATGAACTCATTATTTCACTATATGATGGTAAATTTGATATTTCTTTAGGTTTTCCATCCTTTATATTAAAGGGTCCTACTCCGTGAAATGAACCAGTTTCATCATTTTCTGCAGGTTCATAACCAAAACCTTTTTTAGTTATAACATGAAGTAAAACTGGCTTATTAATATTTTTAACCATTTGCAAATACTTAATCATTTCATTAAAGTCTTCACCATCAATTGGTCCAAAATATTCAAAACCTAAAGAAGTAAATAAACTGCCCTTTTTTACATATAACATTTTAAAGTTATCTTTAACACTATTTAAGGCATTAGCACACACTTTACCAAACTTTGTTTTATTTAAAAAACTTTTAGTGTTTTTCTTAACATCATTATATCCTTTACCTGCTCTTACAGAATCTAGGAAATTATGAACAGCGCCAACATTTTTAGAAATGCTCATTTCATTATCATTTAAAATTATAATAAGCCTTGTATTTAAACTTCCTATATGATTTAATGCCTCAAAGGAAAGTCCATTAGAAATAGAACCATCGCCAATAACACATACAACATTATAATTTTTCTTGTCTAAATCTCTTGCTAAAGCAAAACCTAAGCCTGCTGATAAAGAAGTAGAACTATGACCTGCTTCATAAACATCATATTTACTTTCACTTTTCTTTTGAAAACCCTCAAGACCATTATATTTTCTTAAGTTTTTAAAATCTTTTGCTCTACCTGTTAAAATTTTATATGGATATGTTTGATGACCAACATCAAAAATTATTTTATCAACATTCACATCAAACACTTTAAGCATCGCAATAGTTAAATCGGTAATTCCCAAATTCGAGGATAAATGTCCTCCTGTATTAGAAACATTTTCTAAAATAAACTCCCGAATATCTGCTCCTAAAGTAGCAAGTTCATCATTATTTAAATCTTTTAGAAAATCTGGATTTTTTATATTTTCTATCTTATCCATTGATAATATCCTTTATTACATAGTCTGATAAATATATTCCTGCAACTGAAGTTGTGCATACATATGAGGAAATTGGCTGACTTTTAATTGGTTTTTCCTTAGAACATATTACATTAACATTATCTAAAAAATCACATTTTTTAATTAAATAATGATTAAGTTTTTTACCAAGTGGATCAGATAAACTTTCTTTTAAGGTACTTTTACATACAAGTTCAGGGCAAACTCTATTACCTATTCCTAAAGAAACAATAATTTTCTTATTATATTTTTTAGCATTTATTATAAGATTTGCTTTTGCCGGAACACTATCACATGCATCAATTATATAATCATATGAAGAAAAATCAAAGTCTGAATTAAAATCTAAAAAAGTATCTAAAACTTCAATGTTTACATTTTCATTAATGCTTTTTGCTCTTGCTAAAGCAGTATCTATTTTCTTTTTACCAAGTGAGTCAATTGTTGCATATAATTGTCTATTTAAATTACTTTCTTCATAAGTATCAAAATCAATAACTGTAATATTTTCTACTCCACATCTAATTAATGTTTCAAAACAAAAAGAACCTACTCCACCAATTCCCGCTAAAAGGATGTGAGCATTTTTAATCTTTTCTAAATTATTTTCTCCAAACAAATTTATTAATCTTTCTTTCATACATACTCCTATTAAAAAACCCAGTAAGATTAGTCTATGCTAGATAAAATCCCGCGCTCTTCGCAGGTGGGCATCACATAAGTTATTTTAGGATTCTTATGTACTTAATGAATAAGCATTCTACACCATAACCTAATTAGATTCCCTTATTTCTATCTTTAGTCGGTTTTATACGCTATAAACTATCAACTAGGTATCTTAATTATAACAAACTATTTATATAAAATAAATATAATCATTAAAAGTTTACATTACATTTTTTCTATTTAGCATATTTACCTATAAAAATTATATTATTATTTTACAGTAAAATAAGTGTCAATATAAAAAGAGAACTAAGGTTCTCCATACTCACTTTACTGAAAATACATTCTAATTATAATGCCATAAAATTTAGAAATAGTTGGCAAATTTAACTTCTTTCATCATAATTAAATCATTATATAGTGATTATGCCAAGAGGTAATTTTATTTCAATCTTCTTTTTCGGGTAAAGCCTAAGTCATTATTTAAAGTATAATCTTCATCATAATTATATGATATATCTTTTTGCTTTTCATATTTTTCATTAGTATCAATTTTATTATTATTTTCACTATCTAATTCGATTTTCTTTTCATATAATTCATTAAGTTTTTTTTCAGTATTATTAAGCATATATGAACTACATGCACTTGCTATAATAAATAGACCATCCGCTCCTATTAAACAATAAGATTCAATTAAATGATCAACTCCATTACCTACAAGTATAATAGATGTTATAACTAAACCATAGATTGATATCTTCTTAAATACTTTTAATAAGTATTTTTCCCTTTTTTTAGTATCAATTTCATTATTTATATATTCTTTCTTATTATCCATAAATCCTCCATTTAATAATACTATAATTATATAAAAAAATGACTAAAATAAAAAGAGGTAAGATTAATATCTTACTCCTCCCCATTCAACAGCAACAAATCCAACTCTATTAAATGTAGGAAGTTCTTGCTCTTTTACATTAATTTTTCTATTTACTTTTTTTACGTGCATTGTAATTCTTAATAAACTATCTGGTGTTGGATTTATTATTAATTTATTATATTTTTCTTTGCTTTCAGTTAATTCAAAATATACTAAACTTTTTTTATTACTTTCAAGTATTGGAAGCCAGTACATTATAAATTCATTTCTTTCTCTATCATTAAGACCAATTATTGATAGTTTTTCTTCGAGAAACTCAATTGCATCATCTTTTTCGACATAGAATCCCTCTTTAAAGGAAGGTTTATTATGATAATCTTCTTCCCAATATAAAGCATAATAATATTTACCATTTTCATCATATAAATTGCCATTAGTGTCAGCATTTACACTCCAACCATCATTATATTTAGGATAAGTTGTTGTCAAATATTCAGGATGCTCAAACTTAACTGTAATATTTGTATTTTCTGTTGGATATAAATACAGGACTGGTTTTTTTATAGCAGGTCTACTTGACGCATAAAGTAAGGCAATTTGGTAAAGTAAAATAATTACTAATATAATGCTACCTATTATATAAAAAATATTTTTATTTTTCATTTTCTACCTCACATTCACACCTAATTGTATCGTTAGATATAGTCATATCATCATTATAATAATGACACTCCTTCATTTCGTTTACGCATTTTCCACATTTAACTGCTTCTTGACAATATGTTCTTCCTCCACCTCTGTGAGTAAAATTTGGTGCAATAAAAATTAAAGCTGTTACAATCATATTCAAAACTAGCAATGCATAAAAGGTATTTCTACAACCATCTTTTTTTAATTTTTCTCCTTTTTCCATTTTAATACCTTACTCCTCCCCATTCAACAGCAACAAATCCAACTCTATTAAATGTAGAAAGTTCTTGCTCTTTTATATCGATTTTTCTATTTATCTTTTTTACGTGCATTGTAATTCTTAATAAACTATCTGGTTTTGGATCTATAATTAATTTATTATATTTTTCTTTGCTTTCAGTTAATTCAAAATATACTAAACTTTTTTTATTACTTTCAAGTATTGGAAGCCAGTACATTATAAATTCATTTCTTTCTCTATCATTAAGACCAATTATTGATAGTTTTTCTTCGAGAAACTCAATTGCATCATCTTTTTCGACATAGAATCCCTCTTTAAAGGAAGGTTTATTATGATAATCTTCTTCCCAATATAAAGCATAATAATATTTACCATTTTCATCATATAAATTACCATTAGCATCAGCATTTACACTCCAACCATCATTATATTTAGGATAAGTTGTTGTCAAATATTTAGGATGCTCAAACTTAACTGTAATATTTGTATTTTCTGTTGGATATAAGTATAATACTGGCTTGTAATTAGTAAAACTTGTCATAAGTAATAGTAATAGATAAATTGCATTCAAAATAAGCAAAATAGAAAAAATCTTATACCAATTTCTTTTACTCTTCATTACTACCTCCACAAGGACAAGTTAAATACTTTTCTGGATCAGCATATCCAGCACTATCTATATAGTTACAACTCATTTCTCCATTTACGCACACACTGCAATTTATTACATTGTCACTTGCACATATTTCTTCTCTAGACTTTGCTGTATGACTTTCTTGATGATTTAAAGTATAAAATATATATAACTGATTTGATATCATTAAAATATTTATTACAAGCATTATCCAAAATATGGTTTTCCATTTATTTTTTTCTTTTTTCATTTTATCTCCAGCAAGAGGAAACATTACAGTTTGATGAATAAGGCATTGGATTAGGCATTTCCATCTTAACTATCAT
>CAKORX010000015.1 GCA_934101645.1 uncultured Bacilli bacterium
TAGAAAAATCTCCTATTTTATACATATCTTGCCTCCTCAAATTATTTATACAACCTACTCTAAGGGGAGAGTCAATATAATTTAATATTTATTTAAATTATTAAATTGTAATTTATAATTCCTTTGTCATTATTTATTCAACATTTTTAAGTGATTCTATCATATTTATCTTTTTTAGATTATAATGTGTAAATATATTTACAATAATAGTAAAAAATATAGTCATCAAAGCAGATATAACATAACTTAATATATCAACGTGCCTAATAAACATTATATAATCTGGCTCACAAGTAGATATAATGAAATGACTTAAATATGATCCAAACAATAAACCTATAGCAATTCCAATAATAGTTAATAAAATATTTTCCCTCGTAATATATCTATCTACCTCATTATGATAAAACCCTAATACTTTTAAAGTTGCAATTTCCCTTTTTCTTTCACTAATATTGATATTCGATAAATTATATAAAACGACAAAGGCTAGTAATGCTGCTGCGATAATTAAAATTGCCACAATAGAATCAATAGAACCTAGCATACTATTGATATTTTCTTTTATATCTTCATTATTTATAATAGAAGTTATCTCATTTTTACTAATATACTTTTCATCAAATACATTGCTATCGTGTTCATTTAAATTATCAAAATCTATTAGAAAAGAATTTATTTTATAATTTTTAAATGTATTTTCATAAGTTTTTTTATTGATATATAAATACTGGTTAATATAGTTTTTTATAATATGTTCTACATTAAGTTCATATTTATTATTTTCATCATCAAATAGTATAAGTTTATCTCCTATATCTATATTTAAAAGAGTTGCTGTCTTTTCACTAATAATTGCCGAATTATCGCTAGGAATTAAATTTGTATTATCCTTATCTTTAACACTATCTAATGTTACTACATCTTTTAATTCTTCATTATTATTTGCAACGACCATTGTCACTTCTTCAGTATTACCCTTATATCCAACTATAATATTATCAATGTTAGTTTCTACTATTTTACGAATAGATTTTTCATTTTTTATCTCTTGCTTTATCACATCATAATTCGTATTTTCTTTTAACATCATAATTTTTTCGTAATTTAAAATATGTTCAAACTGATAATTTGTAACATCTTTTAAGGAGTCTTTCAGACCAAATCCTGCTAATATTAAAGCAGTACATCCGGCAATTCCAAATATCGTTGTTATTACTCGACTTTTATATCTAAATATGTTTCTAACGGTTATTTTATTAGAAAAATTTAATCTTTTCCAAATAAATGGAATATATTCTAAAAGTATTTTCTTACCACTCTTTGGAGATTTAGGTCGCATTAAATTAGCAGGTACATTTTTTAGATTCTTTATACTTATAAATATTGCAGTTCCACAAATACAAAATACACATATTAAAAGCCCAATAAAATTAAAAAGATTATTTGCTTCATATATAAATTTTGGTATAAAAAATAATTTTTTATAAACATTCCAAATAACATAGGGGATTAAAATAGACCCTATCAATATTCCTAAAATACCACCAGTAATGGTCGCTAATAGTGAAAATACAATATATTTAGATGTTATATGAAAATTATTAAATCCCAATGACTTTAAAGTCCCATTTTCAGTTCGATCTTCTTCAATCATTCTCATCATAGAAATAAGACTAACCAAAATGGCTACACAGAAGAATATTATTGGAAATACATTACCTAATTTGTTTAGATTATCACTAGCATTGATAAGTTCTTTATACGAATCATTATCATTTCTATCAAATATGTACCATTTTGGCTTAATAAAATTACTCTCATCTAACTGTATTCCATATTGATTTGCTTCTAATATTTTTTCACCATAAAGTTCGCTATATCTATCATCTTGTCTTTCTTCTTTCATATTCTCTACAGAATCAATTACTTTACTAATAGTAGCCAAATACTCATCACTATTTGTTACCATTTTTTTTGCTTGTTTTACTGTAATATAGATATTGGTAAATACATCTTCTTTGATTACTTCTTCATTTGCATAAGCATAATAA
The DNA here is from genome assembly GCA_934101645.1 of uncultured Bacilli bacterium. Taxonomy (GTDB): domain Bacteria; phylum Bacillota_I; class Bacilli_A; order RF39; family UBA660; genus UBA6448. Next base: position 2,055 of record CAKORX010000015.1, read on the forward strand.
TTAACTTTGCCATTTCCAAGTGTAGTTGTAGGTCTTTCAGTTGAAAAATATATCGGACTAATAACTGTACCAACAATTTTCTTTTTCTCATTCATAATTGTAATGGTATCATTTATTTTTAAATTATTTTCTTCTAAAAGCAATTCATCAACAACAATTTCACTATTATTACTAGGAAGTTTTCCATCACTCAAATAAACTTTGTTAATATTATCATTAAGTCCTATAATTCTTAAAACAAACTCCTTATTATCGAGTACTAAATAGGTATCTTTGGCGTAAGTTCCTATTACTTCTTTTACATCATTTATTTTTTTTAATTCTTCTATATCATTATTAGTTAATCCTAAATTAGAAATAATTTCAATATCATAGACATTATTTTCATCATAATAATTGTCTAATGTTTTTAACATATCAGGTCCACAAGACTGAATTCCTGCAAAAAAACCTACTCCTAAAAAAGCCATACAAAACAAGGAAAGAAATCTTTTATTATTATCTTTTATTTTCTTAAAAATATGTTTTAATAGTTTATTTTTCATCTTACCACTCAACATCCTCCACTCTTTTAGGATTTTTGTTTATGATAATTTCATCAACACCACCATTTTTAAACTTAATTATTTTATCAGCAATCGAAGAAATAGCAGCATTATGCGTTATAATGATTACGGTCATATTTTCTTTTCGACAAGTATCTTCTAATAATTTTAAAATTTGTTTCCCAGTTTTATAATCTAAAGCACCTGTTGGCTCATCACATAAAAGTAATTTAGGATTTTTAGCGATTGCTCGTGCTATAGCGACTCTTTGTTGTTCCCCCCCAGATAATTGAGCAGGAAAATTGTCTTTTCTTTTTCCTAATCCCACCTTATTTAAAATAGTGTTAGGATCTAAATAATCTTTGCATAATTGAACTGCAAGTTCCACATTTTCTAATACTGTCATATTTTGAATAAGATTATAAAATTGAAAGACAAAACCTATATCATTTCTTCTATATTTAATGAGTTCTTTATCTTTTAACTTATCTATTCTAACTCCATCAACTATGACTTTCCCAGCAGTTAATGTATCCATTCCTCCCAAAATGTTAAGACAAGTTGTTTTACCTGCACCACTTGGACCTAATATACAAACTAATTCTCCTTTTTCAATTTCAAATGAAGTGTCATTTAATGCTTTTATTTCTACTTCTCCCATTTGATAAACTTTATCTACTTTTTTAAATTCTATATAAGCCATATTTTCATCTCCTTAAAAATTAAATACTTTTTTAAATTCTTCTATAATATCTTCCTTACAAAAGATAAGCAAACCAACAAAAACCAACAATCCTAATATTGCACAAATATAAGAGAACATTTCAAAAGTTGTTAATTTAAATACTACTAAAATAAGTGGAATCAATCCAATAAGGCAATCAAGTAATATCGTTTTGGCAAACTTAATAATATATGAATTTTTTAAAACTAGCATTGTTATACTGTTGAAAACAAAAATAATAATACATAGTATAGGAATTAAATATGTTGTTATAATTAAACTTTTAGTTGTAAGAAACCATATAAAAAATAGTATCAATATAATCCAAAAATATTTATTCATCATTTTTAAAACATCTTTATAATTTTTCAAAATAAATTTAACTAATATATAATTCGTTACTAATCCTAATACTACAAATTTACTTATATAAAAAGACTTGGATATTACATATTCAGTAAATGAAAATAATACTCCTATTGCAAAGGAAACAAATGATAAAACTTTATAAAGTAAAGTAGGATTAGAAGTTTTTATTTTTGGAAAAACATTATCTGTTTTTTTCCCTGTCATCCTAGAATTACATAATGGACACATTTCAAAATTGCCATTAAATTCAATGTTACATTTATTACATTTTCTCATATTTCCTCCTTGCTGATATTCATAACTCCATTTATGCCACTCTCTTTAAAAAAACGGCAAAAGTTTTTGACAATATCATTATTTACATGCTTTGAAGAAATCCCAATAGATAAATCATCTTTAAACGAACATATTGTAAGTTTTAGAGATCCAGAAGCATTTAACACATTAAAGTTTTCAATATATTTTTCTAACTTTTCATCAACTTTTATTGCTCCAGATTGATAGGAAACTCGGAAAATTAACTTCTGAGAGTAATAAATGCTAACTAGAAATAGTTAGTTTTTTTGTTATGTAAATGAGCCTTATTTATGTTAAATATAGAAACAAAAGAATTAAAAATAAGTGATGGTGCATTTTTATTTGAATATTTAACATTAACAAATTCATCACTCATTATTTTAAATTCACTTGGAATCTTTATTTTAAATCCATCAAACATTTCATATTGCGTTTCAATGTTATTACCCTTATTAGTAGTAATGACTAATGTGTTTTCAATTTCACTTAAATTTTCCGTTTTTGTAATATTTGGTATTGTTATAATTGCCTAAATAATTAAAACTAATATGCTAATTATCAAGCATACATTTAAAATTTTTGTATTGTCTTTGTATTCTGGTATTTTCTCTTCCTTTAAATAATATTGATGTATATTTTTAATATCTAAATCGCTCTTTATATCAAGCACTATAATAGGAAGTGCTACAATAATAATTAAAAGTGTACTAATGATTGTTATATTAAATGGAATCATATTATTTATTGTCAGTATAATATTCGGTATAACTATAATTGCTAATAACAATATAAGGACCATTTCATAAACATAGTAGTTCTTAAATGCCTTATATTCTACTTTGGCACCATCTTTTAACTAATTTCTAATTGGGAA
>CAKORX010000016.1 GCA_934101645.1 uncultured Bacilli bacterium
CACCATCCAAGAACAATATATCAATTTTTTATCTAATATTAAACATACTATTAGTTCACTTTCAAATTACTATTTATTAATTACTTAACCATATATAAGTATATCATTAATTTGATGATTTTTTATCTTTAAATTATAACTTTAAAATTTATTCATTATTAATAATAGTTTAGTATAAAACTAGTAACATACTAACAACGACAATAATTATTAAAAATGATATTGTCATATAAAAACACTATACAATCAAAAGTATTACCTTTATCACTTGAAAGGTCATGTAGGATGAATGGAGTTTTTAATTTCAATAAATCATAAATCAAATATACTATTTTAAAACTTAATATATTTACAAATAATACTTAAATTTATTATACAAATTATTTACGATTATTTTACATTTCTAAGTGTTCTTTTACAACCATTATTTTGTAAACTATAATACGCAAGTTTATTTATAGCACCACACATAATGTTATTATTTAATAAATATTTAAGCTGTTCTTCAGTAAATATCCCATATGTCAAATTTTCATTTTGGTTTACATTAAATGCTTTAACGCAGTTTTTCATACGTATAATATAGCAAACCGAGTTATCTATACCTACAGAATAATAAGATTCATCGAGTACTGTTATATTATTTGAAACATACCCAGTTTCCTCTTTTAACTCTCTTTTGGCTGCTTCAATAACATCTTCTCCATTTTCAATATAACCCGAAGGAAACTCCGCTATTATTTTATCATTTATTCTTGTTTGAAAAGTTAATATATAATCACCATTACTATCAGTTGCAACTATTATAACCGAATCTTTGCCACCATTTTTAACTATTTTTTCTCTTGTAATAGTCCTATTATTAGGTAGACTGTAAAACTCTCTTATAAGTTTAATAAAATCACCACTATATAATATATCCTCCTTAGTAAGGTTTCCTTTTACTTTGTCATAAAGTTTAGTTATTTTTTCTAGCAACATTTTTTCTTTGTACTCTGGACTTCTTAAATAATTTAACTTATTTACTCTAATCATTGTACTATTAGCACAGTCCTCTAAAGTTTTATTATTTTCGTTTAATAGTTCTTCATTAAAAATTTCTCTTACTTCAACCTCATCAACATATGAAGTAACTCTTATAATAATTTTATCTTTTTCAAAATCATATATTTTCTTTATTGAAATTTCTTTTTTATCTCCATAAACTAAATTTATATAAATTCCGGTAGTATAATCAACTAAATTTGAATCACTAGGTAATAAACATTCGTCAGAGTGATCATCATAATATAAAAATATATAAATTGGCTTTTCAAATAGTTCTTGCTTATTAAATAAATAATCAAAATCTGAATAACGATATTTAGTATACCTTTCATCAATAATATCCTTAACTGTTAATATATAACTATTAGTATCTAAATTAATATTATATCTTTTTAAAATTAAATATTTATATTTATTAAATGTATCTCCTACCTTATTAAAAAAGTCATCTTTTAATTTAATTTCAATAAGTACTTTGTCCATATTTTCTTCTTTACTTTTATATAAAATATCAGAAAGAATTTTATAAAATTTAGCATTTTCATTTTCATAAAATTTCAACTTTCGATAAATATTTAGTTTCTCTTCTTGAGAGAATGTTTTTTGATAACCTAGTTTTGCAATATTATCAAGATATGCTAGTTCCTCCTTTTTTAAATTAATAAATTCTTCTTTTAACTTTTCAATATTCATAAAATTTCTTCCTTTCAATAATATTTTATTTCTTATTTATTGATAAGTAAAATATATTTATGTTATAGTATATATAAGGAGTGCTTATAATGAATGTAGATTTAGAATTATATAGAGTATTTTATGTTGTTGCTAAAAATAAACATATGACAAAAGCAAGTGAAGAACTTCATATATCACAACCAGCAATATCACAATCAATAAAAAAACTAGAAAACCAGCTTGGTGGAACACTTTTCTTAAGAAGTAACAAAGGTATGGAGCTAACAAATGAAGGAAAAATGTTTTATGAATATGTTAAAGGTGCTTTAGAACTTATCAGTAATGCTGAAAATGAGTTTACTTCTTTTAAAGATTTATCTAAAGGTGAAATTAAAATTGGTTGTTCAACAACACTCACAAAAATAATTTTATTAGATGCAATAAAAAAATTTCATCAAGACTACCCTAATATTTCAATAAACATTACCAATGATTTAACAAGTAATTTAATTAATGATTTAAAATTGGGGAAACTTGATTTTGTAATATTTAATGAAAGTAATATCAAGGAAACTAATTTACATTTAGAAAAAATAACCCAGTTAAAGCAAGGATTTATTTATAATCCTGATTATTTCAAAGATGATATCAATGCTTTTGAAGATTTAAATAACTACCCCCTTATCTTGCAAAAAGAAAGTTCTAACAGTAGAAAATTCCTAAATAGTATTGCCTTAAAAAATAATACAGTTTTAATACCTAAAATGGAAGTTGTAAGTCAAGAACTAGTTACAGAATTTACTAATATTGGACTAGGCATTGGTTTTACAATAATTGACTTGGCAAAAAAGAATTATAACAATTTAAAAGAACTAAAAATTAACAAAGATATTCCAAAAATAAATGTTTATTTAGGTATTAACAAATCAATCTCACCTACTTTTGCAAGTTCTACTTTTATAAAATATTTAAAAAGATGATCAAAATGAACTGAACCCCAAAAGTTGGACAGTTTATAAATAGTTTCTAATTAGAGGATTGTAGCCTGTAATTTACAGGAGAC
>CAKORX010000017.1 GCA_934101645.1 uncultured Bacilli bacterium
AAATAAAAGAATTTTTACTAAATGCTTTTTACATTTTGGGACATTTTTTAATAAAATTTTAATTTAAATTGATAAGTGTATGACTTATGGAAAACTAAAGGAAAGGAGAGTATTGATGGAAGACAATAAATTAATTATATATAAAAATAGTGAAGGAAATATTATAGTAGATGCTATTTATAAAGATGAAACTTTATGGTTATCACAAAAAGGAATGTCAAAGGTTTTTAAATGTTCTACAGATAATATAAGTTTACACTTGAAACATATATTTGAAGAAAAAGAATTAGAAAAAAAATTAGTTACCGAGAAATGCTCGTTAACTGCCGATGACGGAAAAAACTATAACACAACTATTTATAGTTTAGATGCTATAATTGCAGTTGGGTATAGAATTAATTCCAAAAAAGCAACAGAATTTAGAATATGGGCAACAAAAATATTAAAAGAATATATGACAAAGGGTTTTGCATTAAATGATGAACGTTTTATAAATGGAAATAAATATGATACGAAATATTTTGATGAATTATTAGAACGTATCAAAACAATTAGAGTTAGCGAAAGAATGGCATACCAAAAAATCACTGATTTATTTATTGCTACAGCAACTGATTACAATCCAAAGTCAGATGAAGCGTATACTTTCTTTAAAATTGTTCAAAATAAGTTGCATTATGTTATAAGCGGACATACTGCAGCCGAATTAATATATAGTAGAGCAAACTCAGATAAAGAACATATGGGACTAACTAATTGGAAAAATTCTCCTGATGGTTTAATATATAAATATGATGTGATTATTGCAAAAAATTATTTAAACGAAGAAGAAATGAATAATTTAAAAGATTTAACAAATATGTTTTTAGTATTTGCTGAAGATGAAGCAAAACAAAGACATGTTATGACAATGAAGGATTGGATAAATGCAACTGATGATTTATTAAAGTTTAGAAGAAAAGAAATATTAAATAATAGTGGCAGTATATCTCATAAAGAAGCAGTAGAAAAAGCAGAAAAAGAATATGAAAAATTTAGAATTATACAAGATCAAAAATATATTTCTTCAATGGATGAATTTTACAATAAATATTTAAATGAAAGTAAAGGCGAAAAATAATGAATACATCTGATAGTGCAGAGAGGTAAAAGTGATGAAAAACTATATATGTAAAATTGCTACTATTGAAGAAATGAATAAAAAATGGGATTATGAAATATCGGTAGCAACTAAAAAAGGAAATTGGATTATTTGGAAAGAACAAAACATTAAAAATTATAAAAATGGTAAAATTATTCCTTACTATGGAATAATTAATGACCAAATAATATGTGAAGCTACTGCTGTATTAACTAGCGATATTGTTCAAAATAGTAATAAATTAGTAGATGATACAACTGCATACTTGACTGCTTTTAGAACTAACAAAGAATATGAGGGAAAAGGATATTTTTCTAAATTGTATAAATTTATGGAAGAAGATTTGAAAAGTAAAGGTTATACTGTATTAACATTAGGAGTAGAACCTGAAGAAATAAGAAACAAAGGGATATATAAACATTATGGATTTGTAGAACATATTAAAAATGCTAAAGAAGTATATCCAGATGGAACAGAAATAGATGTTGAATATTATGGTAAAAAATTAAAATAAAAAGGAAGTGATAAATAATGGATATGCACCAAAAAAGAGAAATGAGAAAAAATAAAAAAATGAACGAAGATACAAAAAGTTTACCATCAACGAGTATCAACTGGTATAAACCGACTTATGGAAAATCCTATTAAATCCCTTATAA